>CAZGEJ010000022.1:0-88966 GCA_964524885.1 uncultured Binatia bacterium (SeqCode) | reverse complement strand
TCGAGTTGCACTCGACACCGCCCGGCGCCCGGCGCCGGGCGCGGCCCGCCACCATGCTCCCCGCGCCGCGCGGGACATCCCCGCGGATCGCGGTGCGGGAATCCTTGCGACACGACTCCCTCCGCCCGCGACGGGCCCGCCGAGTACAACTCGGCGCTCCGGTGGACGATGACAGGTCACGATCACACCGAGGTGGATCGCTCAGTCTTCGGGGAGGTCCCGTTCGGGCATCTGTTGCGGGCGCAGCCGGATCGGCGTGCCCTTGGTGGCGATGAGGTCGCGGTTGGCTTCGTTGTAGGAAAAGCAGGTGTTGCGCATGCCCGGGACGTTGTCGAGCACGTAGGCGTGGCGCTTGGCCGGCACGTCGTCCTTGTGGCGTTGCTCGATGGGCACGTTCTGGAACAGTCGCACGAAATGCAGCTGATACGCCGCCTGCGCGATCTCGACGAGCAGCTCCGAGACGCGGTGGCAGCCGCCCGGCCCGCCGACGAGCTTGCGTGCGTCGAGGGTGAAGCCGCGTTCGACCCGCTTGCCGATCAGCCCCTCCATGTTGACGTGCGTCATGTTGCAGACGGCAGTGAACGGCCCGTTGCGGACCTCGCTGCGAGCGGCGACGATCTCCAGCGACGGATGCAGGATCTCGACCTCGGCGTGCACGTCGTGCACCTCGTCCTGCAAGAACGCTTCGATCAGGAAGCGGTCCCCCTCGATCGGGTAGATGTTGACCTCTTTGGTGCGATGGTACAGCGCGGCGACCTTGGGCATGCGCTCGCTATATCGGTCGCGCGGCCGCCTCGCCAGCCTCGACGTGTCGACGGGGCTGGGGCGGACGGATGACCGACGCGCGAGCCTGCAACTCTCTGCGCGGACCCTGCCGAATCTTGCAGGTTCGCCCACGTTCGTCGGCGCGCCGATCCATGTGCCGTGGTCGCATGCACGCTGGTTTCGGTTTTGCTCCTCGGTGGAGCAACGCAAGTGCGAGAAACGGAAAACTGGACGATGCGACGGATCCCAGGGCTGGCGGCGATTCTTTTCCTTCTGACCTCGACGGCGTCGGCTCAATCCGACTGGACACTGATCGGCTGGAACAACCTCGGCATGCACTGCATGGACGCCGACTACTCGGTCTTCGCCCTGCTGCCGCCGTTCAACACCATCCATGCGCAGTTGATCCGGCCCAACGGCAGCCTGGTCACCGAGGCCGACGGCATCGTGGTGACCTATGAGGCGGTGGCCGACCCGACGGGTTCGATCAACTCCACCTCGGCGGGCAAGAGCAACTTCTGGGAGCACGCCGAGTCGCTATTCGGCGTGACCCTCGACGCCGACGTCGGACTGGCTGGCGCCGCGATGCCGGGAGCCGCCAACACGCCCCAGCCCATGGCCTTCGACGCGACGCGCCAGTGGTTCGTCGCCGACGGAATTCCGATCACCCCGCGCGATGACGCCGGCGCCGTCCATCGCTACCCGCTCATGCGCCTGGTGGCTCGCGACGCCGTCGGTGGCGTGCTCGCCAGCACCGACATCGTGCTGCCGGTCTCCGACGAAATGAGCTGTGCTGCCTGCCATGCGTCGCATAGCGACCCCGCCTCGGAACCACCCTCCGGATGGGTCGAAGCGGACGACCCGGAGCGCGACTACCGTCTCAACATCCTGCGCCTGCACGACGATCTCGAGGGTTGGCGGCTCTCCTTCCAAGAGGCATTGGCGCAAGCGGGCTACAACCCACGCGGCCTCTACGCCACGGTGATCGACGACGGTGGCGCCGTTCTGTGCGCCCGCTGCCATTCTTTCGAGGCCTTACCGGGCAGCGGTATCGCCGGCATTCCGCCGCTGACGCAAGCGATCCATCGCCGCATGGCCTCGGCTCGCGACCCGCTCACCGGAACGGCGTTGGGCGCCGACGACAATCGCTCGGCCTGTTATCGCTGCCATCCGGGGTCGACGACGCGCTGCTTGCGCGGCGCCATGGGCTCCGCCGTCGCCGCCGACGGCAGCCAGGCGATGCAATGCCAAAGCTGTCACGGCTCGATGCTCGACGTCGCTTCTCGTGATCGCGTCGGCTGGCTCGATGAACCGAACTGCCAGAGCTGTCATACCGGCACGGCGACGCAGAACGCCGGAGCGATCCGCTTCACCTCCGTGTTCGACGAAAGCGGTGCCGTGCGCCGCCCCGCCGTCGACGTCTTCGCCACCAATGCCGACACCCCCGCGCCCGGCTATGCGCTGTTCCGTTTTTCCACGGGCCATGGCGGGCTCGCGTGTTCTGCCTGCCACGGATCGACGCACGCGATCTTCCCCAGCTCGCACGACAACGACAACCTGCAGAGTCGTGCGCTGCAAAACCACGAAGGCACGCTTGCCGAATGTACCGCCTGCCACGCCACCGCGCCGGACACCGTCGACGGCGGACCGCACGGCATGCATCCGGTCGGCGCCGTTTGGGTCGAGCGGCACGACGGCGCGGCGGAGCGCCTCGGCGTTCAGACGTGCCGGCCCTGCCACGGCAGCGATGACCGCGGCACCGAGTTGTCGCGATCGCACGCCGACCGCAGCCTGAATACCAAGTTCGGAACCAAGAACTTCTGGCGCGGCTTTCAAATCGGTTGTTACACCTGCCACCGCGGGCCACGTGACGACGACGCCAATCGCAACCGCGCGCCGGTGGTGCAGGATGCCGCCGCCGCGACGCGCCAGCCGAGCCACGTCGACATCGCCTTGGCGGCGACCGATGCCGATGGCGACGCCCTCGAACTGCGCATCGTCCAGCAGGCGAAGCATGGCCGCGTCGGCTTGCAGGGGCGGACGGCACGCTACTTCCCCGACCCCGGGTTCGCCGGCGACGATACCTTCCGCTTCGCTGCCTCCGACGGGCAGACCGATTCCAACTTGGCGACGGCCCGGGTCGCCGTCGCGGCATCGCCGTGTGGTGGCGATTGTGACGGCGGCGGCAGCGTCACGGTCGACGAGATCGTACGCGGCGTCAGCATCGCCCTCGGGGTGCTGCCGCTGAGCGAGTGTACGCCGTTCGACCTCGATGCCGACGCGACCGTCACCGTCGACGAATTGGTGCGGGCCGTGACCGCCGCGCTGCAAGGATGCTGAACGGGCCGCAACGATCGACGCCGGCAAGCCGGGCGGCTATGTCCGAGGCAGCCTGGAGGTGTGCATGACGAAGAAGCATTCGGATACGACGGGATCGGGGAGGGCGGCCGAAGCCGCGGCGGCGCGGCGGGTCGTCGTCGCCGTCATTTTGGTCGGGCTTCTGTTGGCGCTGCCGCTGCAGTGGTTCGGCATCGCGGTGCGCGTCGGCACGGGTTTTACCGCCAAGGTCGCCTGCTCGTTGTGGTTCATCGAGGACCAAGACCCGCAGCGGGTGCATGCCGCCTACATCAGCTCCGAGGTGGCGCCGCTCGGGCCGTTCCTGCGCTTGCGCGCCGACATGCGCGGCGTCGATGCATGGGTTCCCGGGGTGGCGCAGGCGCGTGCCGAGTATCGCCCGGGCTTGGGCTGCACCTTGAAGACGGCAGGCGAGGCGACGGAATTGGCGTCGCCCATAGCGATGCCCCGCACGGCGCCGCCCCTCGATGCGAACCAACCCTGGCCCTACGGCGAGGGGCCGACCCCCGAGGCGCCCGAAGCCGTGCGCCTGGCTCTCGACCGGGCCTTCGCCGAACCGACGGATGCCGAGCCCGGACGCCGGCGGGCGACCACGGCGATCGTCGTCGCCCATCGCGGCCGTCTCGTCGCCGAGCGTTACGCCCCCGGCTACGAAGCGACGACACCCATGCTCTCCTGGTCGATGGCCAAAAGTGTGTTGGCGACACTGATGGCAGTGGGAATCCGCGAGGGTCGCTTCGACCGTCTGGCGCCGGTGCCGGTGCCCGAATGGCAAGGCGAGAACGATCCGCGCCGCGCCATCACCCTCGATCAGATGTTGCGCATGTCGAGCGGACTCGACTTCGACGAACACTACGGCGCGGTCAATGACGTGTCGCGCATGCTGTTCACCGCGCCGGACGTCGGCGCCTTCGCCGCACGGAGCCCGTTGGCGCACGCACCGGACGAGGTCTGGTCGTACTCGAGCGGCACCTCCAACATATTGGCGCGGGTACTGCGCGACTCCTTCGACGGCGACGTGGCCGCGATGCTGGCCTGGGCGCGCCGGCAACTCTTCGACCCGGCCGATCTGCGCAGCGTCGTGATGGAACTCGATCCGTCGGGCACGCCGATCCTGTCGTCGTTCGTCTTCATGACGGCGCGCGACTGGGCGCGCTTCGGCGAGTTGCATCGAACCGACGGCGTCTGGCGCGGCCAACGCCTGCTGCCGGAGGGGTGGGTGAAGTACGTCAGCACGCCGACGCCGCGTGCTCCCGAGGGGCAGTACGGTGCGCATTGGTGGCTCAATGCCGGCGATCCCGAGCATCCCGAAAAGCGCGCTTGGCCGAGCGTGCCGCGCGATGCTTACGCGGCGCAGGGGCATAGCGGTCAGTACGTCGTCGTCATTCCGTCGGCCGAACTCGTAGTGGTGCGGCTCGGCCTGTCGGTTCCCGACGACGGCGACGACGGCACCGAGCAGTTGCTGGCGGATTTGGTGGAGGCGCTGGAGGATTCAACGCAGAGGCGCTGAGGCGCCGAGAGGATGCTCGCCAGAGTTGAGCACTCGCGCCAAGGCGTCGTCCTTCAGCCGCGGTGGTGGTGGCTGGGTTGGATGGAGGAGCGGAAGCGCAGGGTTTCGCGCGTGTAACGCCAGGAGGTGCGCAACAGCGGTGTCTTGCTGCTGCCGCCTTCGCGCGAGCGGTAGAACACGGGTACTTCGCGGATGCGCAGGCCGGCGTGGCGGGCGTGCCAGAGCAGGCGAAAGTAGTAATCGCCATAGCCGGTGAAGATGTCGTCGAGCGGCAGCCGCAGCAGGTCGGCCCGACGCACGGCGAAAAAGCCGCTGAGGTTGTCGTGTACGCCGGTGCGTAGCAGGAAGCGGATCATCCAATTCATCGCCAAGCTGCCCCACCAGCGAGTGCGACTGTACATGCCGCCGCCGGCGACGAAGCGCGAGCCGGCGGCCAGCTCGCAGCTGTCGAGAGCCGCGAGCAGGCGTGGTAGCGCCTGCGGGTCGTGGTTGAAGTCGGAGTCCATGCAGACCACCAGCGGCGCACGCGCCAACCCGATCCCTTGGCGCAAGGCGAGGGCGAGGCCGCGCGTTCCCGTGCGACGGACGACGTGCGTGATCGCTCGCGCCGGAGCTTGCGTTTCGACGAGATCGGCCGTGCCGTCTGGGCTGGCATCGTCGATGATCCATACCTCGTACGTCACTCCGTGGCCGCGCAGGACCGTGTCGATTTCGCGCAGCAGCCGCAGGATCGACTCGGATTCGTTGTACGTAGGCAGTACGACGCTGAGGGCGGCGCATCGGGCGGCGTCCGAACATGGGACGACGTCGTCCGGCATCGCGCCCTCGTGCGGGAGGCCGCTCTCGGACGGAGTTCCTGGCGTGAAGATTCCCATGGATCAGACGCGCCGTCGCGATTCGAGACCGGCGGCGGGCTGCGACGGCGATACCACAGGGTCCTGACGATGCCAACGTCGTCCTGGCCATGGGTGGTTTGCTTCGCTGGCGCGCCGAGGGCATGAATCTCCCGAGATCGAACTCATGGAATGCCGAGCATGGTTTGCGCTGAAGTGCGCTGCGGATCGAATCTTGAACGAATCCGTCACCGACCCGGTCGGCGCGATCGACGCTGATTGAGAGCGGCCGATGGCGTCACGATCGACACGCATCTCGCCGGACGAAGCCGATGCCGTCGTGTTCACACCGGCAACGTCGGCACACTGCAGCGACATCGCGAGGATCCATGCGCACGAACTCTCCGACGGGTTCCTGCCGCAGTTCGGAGAACGGTTCCTCTTCCATCTCTACCGCGCCATGTTCGCGTCGCAGGCGGCACGCGGTGTCGTGGCCCAGATCGACGGCCAGGTCGTTGGCTTCAGTTGCTATACGACGGAACATGCGACCTTCTTTCGTCGGACCTTGCGGCACGCCTCGCCGGGTTTGTTCGTCGAGGTCGCAAAAGCGCTTTGCCGCCGCCCCCGGCTCTTGAAGGGAATCGTCGAAACCTTGCGTTACGCCAAGGCAGCGGATGTGCCTGGTGTTGCCGCAGAGATCTATGCGGTGGCGCTCGACCGGCGATGGCACGCACGCCACATCGGCCTGCGGATCTTCGACCACACCGAGGCACTGCTGCGGAGCGAAGGAATCCGAGCCTGGAAACACACGGTGTACGACGACAATCACGTGGCCCTCGAGTTATACCGTCGGCGTGGGCACGTGCGTACCGGTTCCTTCCGGCTCTACGGCCGCTCGTGGAGCGTCTTCCGCGTCGACTTGGGCGAGGCGCCCTCGTCCGCGTGATCGGTGCAACCGGGAAGTTCACGCCAACGCGGTCGCGGCAGGTGCGGCTGCCAAGTCGGGTCGACCGAGGCCGCCAGCGCGCGCGAGATCCCGGCCCTGTCGTAGAGTTCGAAACGGCGTAACGCGGGCCACGCGACACACAGGCGATCGCCGGCGTCGTCGACGGCTTCGAGGGCAGGACTCCAGAGAAACGTCGGTCGCGCCACATCGAGCGTGTCGCGCATCCGGGCGGCGTCGGAAAAAGGCAGGACACGCCGCGGCTCGGCGGGGACCTGGTTGCTCATGTTGGTCACGTGGAGGAAGCGCCGCGGAAAGTCGCTGGAAAAGTCGAGCAATATCGCGGAAGTGTCCCCATGCGTCGCCTCGATGGCGAGAGTCACCCACGAGGTGGAAACGATGCGCGGATTGACACGGTCGAAAAGCCAGGTGCCGCTCACGCCGATGACCGCCGCCACGAGGAGATAGGGCGGCCAGCCTCGACCTGCCTGCAAGACGGTCAGGACGTGTCGTGCGCCGCCGGCCGCCAGCACGCTCAACATCGCCGGCATGCATGCGGCACGGATCAACGACGGTCGATCGTACGAGGACGTGAGCGCCGGCAACAGTGCGATCGCCGCAAACGCGACCGGCAGGCGCAGCCCGAAGGCGTCGCGCCGACGCCAACCGGAGATGGCCCCGAGAAGCGCGAGGGCCGCGGCAACGGGCTCGATCCAAGTGTCGCCCCAAAGGCGCAGTGCCGTTCGCGCGGTGACGACCGGCGACAGCAGCGCGGCGAGGGCGTTTTCGACCGGTCGCTGCTGCGCCGTCACGTCGAGCAGGGAATAGGGCGAGACTTGTCCCAGCAGGACGGATTCGACCAACTGCCACGGAACGAAGCGCTGAAGGTATTCCGCCTGCATTTGCTGCACCGCGCGCGCGTCGGGAAGCAACGGAATGGCGATCGCCGTGAACGATAGAGCCGCGGTGGAGACGAGGCGTGCGTCGTCGGGGTTGCGCCGCCGCGCCAGGTCGATCACCGTCGCCAGCCCGATCAAGGCGGCGATCGGGACGACATGGAGCAACATGAGCGAAGCGCCGATCAGCGTCGCGAGTGCGACGAGCGCGGCGGCCGAACGTCGTGTGTACCAGGCGTGAAAGAAGGCGAAGATACCTGTTCCGATGGCGATCGGAATGCTCAAGGGTACGGGTGCATGCGCGAGCCAGGTCGACGCCGGCGAAAACAGGAACGCGGCGATCGCGACGCAGGCTGCGGGCGAGCCGACGAGACGTCGGGCGAGGTGAAGCAGCGCGGCGGCAGCTACGCCGAGCCAAACGAAGTTGGCCCCGACCATCCACGCGAGCGTCGGCCGGCGCCCGATCACTTGAAGAATCGGCGCGCCACACAGAAGGTGAAGCAGGTTGGTGACGCCGGGTTCGAAGCGCTCGTGTAGCAGGTCGCCCCCGTCGCGCACCGCGACATCGAAGGAGGCGAAGTTGAGCCAGGTATCCACCGGGGTGGCGGCCCGCGCATCCTGCGGGGACAAGGTGGTGCGCGCCAGCACCCAGCCGGCGCATAGGAGTGCGCCGACGACCGTCGCCGGCTCGATTCTCGGCCAGCCTCGGCGCCGGTATCCCCCATGGGTCAACAGCGCCGGGACCGGCACGGCGGCGACGAACAGCGTCTGGCCCAGCGGGCCGAGGTAGGCTGCGGCGGGACTGAGGAGGCACAAGGCGGCGGCCCAGACGAGGGCTGCATCGAGGAACTCAGGCCGCGTCGGCCTGGCTCGCGTCGGCGGCGGATTCGGCTGCGGTGCAACGACACTTGGTGTGGCACGCACGAACGCCAGCGCGGCCAGGGCCAATAGGCCCAGTCTGCCGGCAACCCAAGCGGGTGGTACGGTGGGGAATTGCCGAGTGAAGGCGGTCGCGTCGCCGACCCGAGTCGGGTCGAGCGGCGGCTGATAGGTCGACAGCACGTAGCCCGCGCCGAAGACGAGCGAGGTGATGAGCCAGATGCGCTCGCGGGTGGTCGACGGCGGGTTCGTGGCTGCGGCGACGCGATCCGCCTGGCGCTTCACAGGAATTCGCAAAGATACGCGGCCGGGGCGTGGGCCCGTACGTCGAAGCCGCTATTGGCGGGAATCTCGAAGTACGTCCCGGCGGGAAACGTCTGGTACGTCTCGCTCCCCGGCAGGCGCGCCTCGAGGCAGCCGCTGACGACGGTCATGCGCTCCGCCGCCGCCGTGCCGAAATGAAAGTCGCCGGCATCGATGACGCCGGCGGTCTGCCGCCGTCCGTTGCGCTCGAAGCCGATGCTCTGAACCTTGCCGTCGAAGTAGGTGTTGTGGGTCAGCATCGGCGTTCCTTACGCCAAGCGCGGCGCCGTCTCCAGCCCCGCGCCGGTCAGGGTGTCGGGCGCGGCGGCAAGCCGCGTTCGCAGGCGAGCAGCCGCTCGTAATGCTTCCAGGCTTCGCCGCCCGCCCGGCGCAGCCGATCGGCCAAGGCAATCGTTTCGTGCGCTCGCGCGAGAACCTGCACCCGCGCCAACTCCACCTTGAGCGTGTCGTAACGCACGCCGTGCTCCTCCGCTGCCGCCAGCCGGCGCCGATACTCCTCCGCCGGACCGCTGCGCAACGCCTCGGCGATGGCCTGGCGGTGGACCAGCAGCGTCGCCGCGAAGTCGGGGTGCCAGGGGTCGTCGAGCATCGGCCAGCGCTCGAGCAGGGCGATGCGGGTGTCGGCCGCGGCCTCGTCGACGGCGGCGTTGGCTTCTTCGAGAGCCGCGGTGGCCGCCTCGAACTGCGCCTGCAAGGCGTCGCGCCGGGCACTCGCCGCCGCGGCGTCGGCGAGCCGCAGACTGGCTCCGACTGCCGCGATGACGGCGCTTTCTTCGGGGAGAACGACGTTGCCCGCTTCCTTCACCTCGTCCACCGCGAGGGTTTGGGTGGCGTGGCGCAGCCAGCGTTCCGAGGTCGTCGTCGGCACGTCGAACGACGCCGAAACGATGCGGGCACGCGTATGCGCTTCGAGCAGCGAAACCTTGCCGTCGCCGTCGAAGTCGACCTCCGGTCGCGGCAACGGGCTGCCGTCGCGCTGCTGTAGCCGCAGGGCGTGCAGGAAGGTGAGGCCGTAGCCGTCTTGGCGCCGGCGATCGGGGTTGGGGTCGCAGCCGCTGGCGACGTCGGCTTCGGTCGACGTGAAGAAACCGCAACGGTCTTGGCTCGTCGCGCCTCGTTCCGGGTCGGCTCCGGCGAACGCCAGGTCGGCGAAGCCGCCGGAGTAACAGGAGGTCAGCACCAGACGCACCGGGCGCGAGCTGGGTGTCGCCTCGAGGAGTTCCGCCAGGCGGCGGGCACTCAGAGTGAAGCCGCCCCAGACGACGATGGTGTTGTCGGCCGGGCTGTCGCCGATTTCGCCATGGGTGGCGACGTACAGCAGCAGCGGCTCGTCGCCGGCGGCCAGTGCCGCCGCCAGTTCGCGTTCGATGGACTCCGGCGTCGCCGGGCCGTCGGTGGCGAGGGCAGGCTTGCGGTAACGCGCTTGGCGGCCGTCGCGCGGGTCGAGGATGTCGCCCAAGGTGTGCAGCAGACCCTCCTCGGCGGGATCGTCGCGTTGCACCTGCACGCCGAAGGCATCGTTGCCGCCGGCGAAGAGGATGCGGCCGTCGGCACCGAAGACCTCGCGCGCCAAGGCCAGATCCTGTTCGAGCGAAACCTGCGTCGTGCCCGGATCAGCGCCGCCGCCGATGCCGAGCCATGCGACACCGGCGGCTGGCGCGGCAGCCGGGGTTAGGAACCACAGTACGGCGGCGAGGGCGACCGAGCGGTGCGGCATGCGGCGGTTCCCGACTCAGAGGCAGGCGTGGGCCGCCTCGATCAAGGCGACGGCACGCGGGTCGAGCAGGATATAGGGGCCCATGCGGTTCATGACGTAGCCGAAGCCGAGGCCGCTGGCCGGGTCGGCGAAACCGAGAGAGCCGCCGGCACCGGGATGGCCGAAGCCGCCCGGCTGCGGGCCGAAGCGCATGTGCGGCTCCTCGGGGCGCGACAGCATGAAGCCGAGGCCGAAGCGGGTGACGACCTGCAGCACCAGATCCGGGCCGAAGGATTGTTCGGTGCGGGCGCGGTCGATCGACTCGGGCGACAGCACGGGGATGCCGTCGACCGAGCCGCCGTTGGCGAGAGCGCCGTAGATGCGCGCCAGTGCCCGCGCCGTGCCGTGGCCGTTGGCGCCGGGGATTTCGGCGCGGCGCCACTCCGGGTTGTTCGGCCCGAGGGCGAGCGACACCGGGTTGATGAAGGCGCGGGCGGTCAGCCCCTCGGGATCGGAGAAGATGATGCGGGCGAGGTCGGCGCCTTCGGCGTCGGGGGCGGGTTCGGTCGGCAGCTGGCTCATCTCGGCGACGCGGCCGTGCTCGGCGTCGGCCAGGCCGATGTGGAAGTCGAGCCCGAGGGGCGTGGCGAACTCGTCGCGGAAGTAGGTGCCGAGGCTCTTGCCGGCGATGCGGCGCACCACCTCGCCGACCAGCCAACCGAAGGTGACGGCGTGGTAGCCGTGCTGCGTCCCCGGGGTCCACCACGGCTCTTGCGCCGCCAGCGCGGTGCACATGGCGTCCCAGTCGAAGAGGGCCTCGGGCGGCAGCATGTTTTTGACGGCGGCGAGCCCGGAGCGGTGGCTGAGCAGGTAGCGCACGGGCAAGTCGGCTTTGCCGGCCTGGGCGAACTCGGGCCAATAGCGGGCCACCGGGGCGTCGAGGTCGAGCTGGCCGCGTTCGGCGAGCCGGTGGGCGCACAGGGCGGTCATCGCCTTGGTGGTGGAGTAGACGTTGACGAGGGTGTCCCGCTGCCAGGGTCGGGTCTTGGCCTGGTCGGCCCAGCCGCCCCAGAGGTCGACGACGGGCTGGTTCCGGTAGGTGATGGCGACGGCGGCGCCGACTTCGCCGGGGCTGGAGAAGTTGGCGGCGAAGGCTTGGCGCACGCGCTCGAAGCGCGGGTCGCAGTGGCCGTGGATCTCGACGGTGGACATGCGGGCATCCTTTCGTGGCGGTCGGTCGATGGTCCGCGGCAACTGACCAAGAGCGCCGCCGCGGGTCAAACCCGGGCCCGGCGCTTGGCGCCGGGAGGCTTAGGCTTAGGCTGAGGCAAAGGCGGGGGTGGTGGTTGGAGGTGGCGGGGAGTTTGGTGGAGAAACGAGCCGACGACCCGTGCCTCAGCCTCAGCCTCAGCCTAAGCCTAAGCCTAAGCCTAAGCCTCAGCCTCAGCCTAAGCCTCCGGCGCGCAGCGCCGGTCTGGACTCACTCTCCTTTGCCGCCGGTTTGCTGCAGCTGGCGCCTCAGGTCGTCAGCTTGCTTCGCGTCGCGGGTGTTGGTCAAGGCGTGCTGCAGCACCTGCCGTGCCCGATTGCCTTGGCCGGCGCGGCGCAACGCTTCGGCGAGGCCCATGGCCGCGTCGGCGTAATCCGGAGCCAGGGCGAGGGCTCGCTGCCACGCGGCGATCGCCGCGGGTGCCTGGCCGCGTTGGAACTCGACGATGGCGAGGTTGTTGAGCAGGCGCGGGTCGTCGGGAAACACCGACAGCAGACGCAAATAGATGGCGCGGGCCGCCTCGACGTCGCCGGCTTGGCTCTCGAGCGTCGCCAGCAGCGCGCCGATGCGCCGGTTGTGCGGTCGATCGGCCCAGGCGAGTCGCAGGTGCTGGCGCGCCTGGGCGTTGTCGCCGCGGGCTCGCTCGATTTCGGCGAGATTGAAGTAGACGTCGCCCGACGCCCGCCCCGCCGCGATCAGTTCGCGCAGCAGGCGTTCGGCAGCGTCGGGGTTGCCGGTGACGCGATAGAGGAAGGCCAAGTTGTTGGTCGCCATCGCCGCCGACTGGCGTGCGGCGGCGACGATGCGTTCCTGCAGCGGCACCGCCTCGGCATAGCGGCGTGCGACGACGAAATAGTGCGCCCGCGCCGCCAACGCCGCGTTCGAGCCCGGTGCGAGTTCCTCGATGCGGCGAATCGCTTCGTCCGCCTTCTCCATCTCCTCATTCTCCAGCCGGTGTCGCGCCAGGTTGCGCCAGAGCAAGGTTGCGTTCGGCACTTGCCGCAGCGTGGTCTCGAGGAAGGTCGCCTCGTCGCGCCAGTCGTGGGCCCGCGCCACCGTCAGCCACGCCGCCGCCAGCAGCCACGCCAGCGCGGCGGCGCCGACGGCGCGGGGGGCGCGCCGTGCCAGCGCCTCGAGCCCCAAGGCCGCCAGGGCCACGAACGGAAACGAGGGGAAATAGCAGAAGCGCTCGGCCATGGTGTTGCCCATGTCGTGCGGTGACGCGACCCGTGCCAGATTGAGCAACGGCAAGAACGAAGCGGCGAGCATGGCCGCAACACAGCGGCGGCGCCCGTCTTCGGTCAGGCGCAGGGCCGCAACCGCCAGGCCGGTCAGCCCCGCCAGCCCGAACCACAGGCGCGGGTCGGAGAGTTGGGTGACGTAGGGATGGATGACGTAGGCCTGCAGCGGCGCCGGCCAGAGGAGCCAGCCGAGGTAACGGACGAGCGTGATCGGGGCGCTGAGAGCGACCGCCCACGGCGTGTGTTCGGGAGGGCGCGCTCCGGGCACGTGGATCTCCAGCACGGCGAACCGCCACACGCCGTAGGCCAACAGCGCCAAGACGAACGGTAGGGTCCGAGCGACCACGACACGCCAGCTCGATCCGCGTCGCCACCGTTCGATCGCCGCAACCCAGAAGAGCAGCACCACCGCCATCTCCTTGGCCAGCAGGGCGGCGAGGAACAGCAGCACCGATGCCACACGCCCCGCCGGCGTGGGCGCGCGCCGCGGATCCGACCATGGCCACAGCGCCGCCAGCGTCAGGACGAAGGCGAGCACGTCGGTGCGCCCCGAGATCCAAGTGACGTTTTCGGTGTGGATCGGATGCACGGCGAACAGCGCCGCCGCCAGTGCCGCGGCGGTCGGACTCCACCCCAGCCGGCGCAGCAGGGCGCCGCCGAGCAGCACGGCGGCGAGGTGCAGCACGACGTTCGTCAGGTGGAAGCCGAACGGGTCGAGACGCCAGAGGCTGTAGTCGATGAGGTAGGTGAGCGTCGTCAGCGGCCGGTAATAGCCGTAGGGCAGGTCGTCCTCGGCACGGTAGAAGAAGTCGTTGGTGAAGATGACGCCGAGCTGGCGCCACGAGGTGATGGCGCGGTCGTCGAGGATGAGACGCCGGTCGTCCCAAACGAAGTCGCCGCCGAGGGAATTGGCGTAGACGGCGAGGGCGAGCAGCGCCGGCGCGACGGCGAGCAGCCGGCGTCGCGCCGGTGACGCCGACGCGGCGGCAGGGGCGGGGGCGCGCATGCTGCTGCTTAGCAGCCGGTGGAAAAGCGACGCAACGTATGCCGCCGCGCGCGCTTCACGCGTACGAGGAAATCCCGCCCCGCCGGACGCCGACGAGAAAACTTGGTTGATCTTCTGGCGAAACTGTGGCCTTAGAGGGGGCACCGGAAGAAGAGGGAACCGCAATGCAGCTTATGCCGAGATGGATGATTGCCGCGCTGACGTGGCTGGTGTTGAGCCTGGGCGCGGCCTCGAGCGCCATGGCCGAAGGCGCCTTTCGCGTAGCCCAGTTCGAAGAAGATTCCGCGGTCGGCTGGACGGCGCTCGAAATCGCCACCACGGCCGACACCGACGGCGACGGTGCCACCGACGCCGAAGAGGGCGACGGCGATCGCGACAGCGACGGCATCCCGAACAAGGACGACTACGACCCGACCGGCTATTTCTACGATCAAGCCGACGGTCGCATCCTGGCGGGCGGCGGCATTTCGGTGAGCCCGAGCGCCGGCGTCACCATCGTTGCCAACGGCAGCACCGGCTTTTTCCAGTTCTTCGTGCAGGACCCGGGCATCTACACCATCACCATGACGCCGCCCCCGGGCTACACGCTGGCCGACAAGTCGTGCCCGCGGCAGGATCCGCCGCCCCTCGATGTCCCCGACAGCGGCGGTCCGCTCGTTCTCGGGTTCGGCGAAGTCGGCAATACCGGCTTCCTGCAGAGCAACGCCTGCACCGACTACTACTTCACCTTCGACATCCCGGTCGGTTCGGTCGACGTGTTCATGAACAACTTCCCGTTCGTGGCAGTCGAGCCGATCTCGGCGCCGGCGGCGTCGTCGTCGACGTTGCTGGCGATGGTGGCATCGCTGGTGCTCTTTGGTGCCTGGCGCCTGGCGCGCCGCACGCGACAGCAGAACTGACGTATCGTTCCGGCAGCCCGCGGGCTGCCGGAAAACGCGGGCCCGCATCGGTGACGATGCGGGCCCGCGTCGTTTCGGTCGCCGAAAACTCGACGTTTTTGCTTGCCATCGAAGCAAATCGCGCTACAGTGCCGCCGTCATTTTGGGGTATTTGCGGGCTTCGTCCCGCGGAGGAGGTTCTCATGTCGAAGCGAATGAATCTGTGGGTGGGGGCGCTGGCAGGGCTCGTGTTGACCATGCCGCAATCGGCTTCCGCCCAAGCCATCACGACGTCGCCGTTCGCGGCTGCCGCGCCGACCCTGGGCACGTGGATGCTCATGGTGCTCGTCGGTCTGCTGACGTTCGCCGCGGTGCGCACCATGCGTCCCGGCGCCCTCCGCCTCGGAGCCGGCGTCTCCGGCGCGCTGCTGGTGGCGGCGGTGGCGACGACGGGCCAAGCGGTTCCGGCCGGGACGATTTTCATCTCCGGCGAGGAGTGCTTCGAGCAGACGACGCACGAGTTCAATTCCTACGACGAGCCGCTGGTGATCAACGAGTGCCCCAACGCGCAAATCGTCGACGACGTGGAATACGGCAACAATACCGAGGCGCGCTGTGAGTCGGGCGGCGCCGGAGGCGGCAACGGGTCCTTGCCCATTTGCCAAGTCGGCACCGTGTTGCAGCCCGGCGACGCCTGTCGCCTGTACACGATCTGCTGACGGTGGCGGTCGGCGTTCGCGGAACGAGACTTGCGGTGAAAGGTGACAATCAGGTGAACCCGATGAACACGATTCGTAAGGTTGGCGCGGCACTCATCGTTGCGCTTCCCCTCAGCGCCGCGGCGCAGAGCGGCGTCATCATCACCAGCCCGGTGGCTTTTCCCGCGCCGACGTTGAACGCGTGGATGCTGCTCCTCTTGTGCGCCGGGCTCGGCGCCGGTGCGGTGTGGATGCTGCGGCGCGGCAAGTTCAGCGCCGCGAGCCAGTTCGCCGTGGTCTTGGCCGTCGGCGCCTTGGCGGGCATCGGCTACGCCACGACGCAGACGATCATCGTTTCCGGTGACGAGTGCAATCGCACCGCCCAGCACCCGTTCGATCCCGACCTCCCGAACGGCGGCTCGCTGACCAACGAGTGTACCAATGCCATTCGCGTGGTCACCATCGACTTCTCCTGCAACGGCAACGAGACGCTCGGCGGCGGCGCTGGTGCCCAGACTCTCCCGAATTGTAGCGAGGGGATCGTGCTGCAGTCGGGTGAGGGTTGCCTCATCCCCAACCCCTGTTACGACTGATGCCCCATGTGCCGTTCAACAACGGCACACGCCTCGGTCGACAGCCGAAGAGAATGACGAGCGCAGGGGTCGCCCCCTGCGCTCGTCGTGTTTCAGCGACCCTTCCAGCGCGGCGCGCGCTTCTCGACGAACGCCGTCAATCCTTCGTTGAAGTCCTCCGTGCCGAACATCTTGGCGATGCCCTCACCCGACATCCGCCAGCCGACTTCGTCCGGCTGATCCGTCGCCTCGATGACGATCTTGCGGCTCTCACGCACCGCCAGCGGCGCGTTCTCGCAGATCTGCCCCGCCAGCTTCATCGCCGCCTCCAACGCCTGCCCCTCGTCGCACAGCACGTTGACCCAGCCGAAGTGGTAGGCGCGCTCGGCGGGGAAATCGAGACGCCCCGTCAGCGCCAACTCCATCGCCACGTTGCGCGGAATCTTGCGCGGCAGCCGGAACAGGCCGCCCGCCGCCGCCACCAGATTGCGCTTGACCTCGGGGATGCCGAACACCGCCGTGCGCGATGCCACGACCAGGTCGCACGACAGCACCAACTCGGTGCCGCCGGCCAAGGCCGGGCCGTCGACCGCCGCGATCAGCGGCTTGGTACGCTCGCGCTGCACCAGGCCGCCGAAGCCGCCACGCTTGGTCATCATGCCGCCCGGATCGACGCTCATCTGCTTGAGGTCGGCGCCGGCGCAAAAGATGTACCCCTTCGCCGTCTGCGCCCCGGTCAGGATGCCCACCCACACTTCGTCGTCGGCTTCGATCTGGTCGATCGCTTCCTCGATGCCGGTGGCCACCGCCGTGTTGACCGCGTTGCGCGCGTCCGGTCGGTTGATGGTAATGACTCCAATGTTGCCGCGTTTCTCGTAGTTCACCATTCTCCCAAACTACGAAATTGTCCGTCCCTGAGTCCACACCCCCCAGGCCCGACGCATCGACCACCACCCCATCCGCTTGGAATCTCGCACCATGGCCAACCTTCACCTCGGTATCGATCTCGGCGGCACCAAGATCGAATTGGTCGCCCTCGACGACTCCAGCAACATTCTCGTCCGTCGCCGCATCGCCACCCCGCGTCACGACTATGCCGCCACGCTCGCCGCCATCGTCGGCCTGATCCGTGCCGCCGAGGCCGAACTCGGCGCCCACGGTAGCGTCGGCATCGGCATCCCGGGCGCCATCTCGCCGGCCACCGGCCTCGTCAAAAACGCCAACTCCACCTGGATCAACGGCAAACCGCTGCACCGCGACCTCGCCGCGGCTCTCGACCGCCCCGTCGCCATCGCCAACGACGCCAATTGCCTCGTCCTCTCCGAAGCCGTCGACGGTGCCGCCGCCGGCGCACGGGTCGTCTTCGGCGTCATCCTCGGCACCGGCTGCGGCGGCGGTATCGCCATCGACGGGCGTGTCCTCATCGGCGCCAACGCCATCGCCGGCGAGTGGGGCCATAACCCGCTGCCGTGGCCGTCGCCGGCGGAATCGCCGGGACCCGCTTGTTATTGCGGCCGCCACGGTTGCATCGAAACCTGGATCTCCGGTCCGGGCGTCGCCGCCGATCATGCACGGGTCACCGGCGTCACACTTGCGACCCCCGACATCGCCGCCGCCGCGGCCACCGGCGATATCGCCGCCCAGGCCACCCTCGAACGCTTCGAGGAACGCCTCGCCCGCGGCCTCGCCCAAGTCATCAACCTGCTCGACCCCGACGTCATCGTTCTCGGCGGCGGCCTCTCCAACCTGCCGGGCTTGTGCGAACGCGTGCCGCCGCGTTGGGCCGCGTGGGTCTTCTCCGACCGTGTCGACACCCGTTTGGTGAGCGCGCGTCACGGCGACTCGAGCGGCGTGCGCGGCGCCGCCTGGCTGCCGGGCAAGGCATGGTCGACCGCGGGGGCGGCGTGACCGCGGCAGCCGCCACTTGGTACGCGCCGCCCGGGCAATACGCCTGGGACTTCTGGCTGGTGCGCCAGGCGCAACGCTGGCACCTGTTCCACTTGCAGGCGCCTCGCTCGTTGCCTCCCGATGCGCGTCACCAGCACAGTTCCATCGGCCACGCCGTCTCCGACGATCTGCGCCACTGGGAGTACCGCGGCACCGCCCTCGCCGCCGGCCCGCGTGGCGCGTGGGACGACCGCTGTCTGTGGACCGGTTCGATCCTGCCCTGGCAAGGTCGCTTCTGGATGCTCTACACCGGACGCCGCCGCGACGAGTTTCTCGTGCAGAGAATCGGTATCGCCGTCAGTGATGACCTCGAGCATTGGGAGAAACATCCCGGCAATCCGGTACTGTGCGCCGATTCTCGCTGGTACCAGACGGCCCTCGGCGGCGGCCTCTTGGCGGTCGAGGATTGGCGCGACCCGTTCTTGTGTGTCGTCGACGGCCAGCTCACCGCGTTGATCACGGCCCGCCTGCCGCTGCCGCCCGGCACCTCGAAGGTGCGTTGGGCGGCCGGCTTTGTTGCCGAGGCGTTGCGCAGCTTCACGCCGTTGCCGCTGCCGCTGCCCCGCGGGCCGCTCGCCGGCCGCGGGTGTATCGCCCGCGCCACCTCCGACGACATGCTGGCGTGGACCGTCCATCCGCCACTCCTGGCGCCCGGTGCCTTCGACCAGATGGAATGCCCGCAGTGGCTCCAACACGATGGCCTACACTACCTGACGTTCTCGGTGCTGCGCGGTTGGTACGAGCGCGACTGGGCCCGGCGCGGCGGCCCGCCCCAAACCGGCTTGCACGTCTGGTGTGCCCCGTCCTTCGCCGGTCCGTGGTCGCCGGTCAACGGCAGCGGCGTCGTGCTGGGCACGTCGAGTGATACCTACGCCACCCGCTTGGTGCCGACGGACGACGGCCTGGCGGCCTTGTCGTGGCGCTTCCGTCGCCCTGGCCAACGGTCCTTCTGCGGCCGCATCGACACCCCGCGTCCGGTACACATCGACGGCCGCACGATCCACGTCGGCGGCTGAGCCGCGGCGGGTCAGCGCGCGTCGCACGTCATTCCGCTGCGCCCGTGCACCCGACAGGTCGTGAGTGCATCCGACTCGACCGCACCATCGCGCCGGAGATGAACCTGGAGTGGTGCCGTCATCGGGTTGGAGTCGGTTCCGGGGACGCCGGTGACGCTGTCCGGCAAGCCTCGCAGGCGCAGTTGGAAGCGCCACATCTGCGGTGCCGCCGCCTTGCGCGGTTCCGGGACGAGGGTGAAGCGCATCGGTTGTGGGCCGCCGCGCACGCAGACGATTTCGTCGGTGCGCCGCCTGCTGCACGGAGCCAGCGGAGCCGTGACGTCGAAGGAGCCGTCGGCATCGCGCACGTGTAGCGTGAACGATTGCGTCGTGAGGCGATCGATGAAGGTGCCGCCTTGCCGTCGATCGTCGAGCAGGCCGCTGACGCGTAGCGACCCATTGTCGCGTTCACTGGCGCGCCAAGTCGTGATCGAGACCCGGCTCACGTCGACACTCGCGTGGGCCATCGTCGGCGTGGGTGTCGGCGTATACGTCGGTGTCATTGTCGGCGTATTCGTCGGTGTGGCGGTTGGTGTCGCCGTGGGCGTACGCGTCGGTGTACGCGTCGGCGTTCGGGTCGGCGTGTGTGTCGGTGTCCTCGTCGCCGTGCGTGTTGGAGTGCGGGTCGGCGTGCCGGCCGCCGTGAACGTCGGCGCCGGGGTACTGCTGCAAGGATTGCCGGGCGAGGCCTGGCGGCGCGCCAATTCCCATAGCTCGATGTACGTTTGCGCGGATCGCAGCAAGGGGTCGAGCGCCGCGTTGGAAAGGCCGACGACTTTCAGGTCGGCGACGAAATCGGGCAGCAGGCCGACGTGCGCCATGCCGTCGACGTTGTAGTCGAAGGTCTTTTGGCCGGTGATCTGCTTGTCGAGGGTGCCGAACGGCGCCAGCGTGAAGGGATAGGAGAGTTTCTGGTTCTGCCGCGTCTGCGCGCTGCGTTCGGCGTCGATGGCCGCATTGTCGCCGCCGAGCAGAAGGTTCTCGACTCCGCCGCAAGCCTGACTGCCGAAGCGTGGGCCGAAGTGGCCGGCGACGCCGTTGAAGTCACTGCCCATGGCGACACGTCCACCCATGGCATCGACCGCGAAACGATAGGCCTGGGCGAACGTCTTCGAGGAGTGACGGCAATCGTCGACGACGCCGCTGGCGCCGTAGTCGATCGTCTTGCGCCGCCCGCGGTCGTCGCCATCGAGGACGTCGTCTTTGAGCATGACGGCGACGACGCTGCGCAGATCGTCCAACGCCGCGACCTGTGTCGCGGTGCGCATGCGCTCGTGCCGGCGATCCCCCGTGTGGAGATCGGAGAAGAGCACGTGGGTGGCGGCGAGCGGGTAGTCCGGTGTGCGCTGTTGCGCCATGGCGATGGTGTCGTCGAGAGCCCGGCTGGACATGTGGTCGATGTCGATGATCATGCCGTGATCCATCATCGCGTCGATCAGCACTTCGCCGAGCGGAAACAGGCCGAACTCGTTGCAACTCGCGGTCTCCGGGCGTTCGGGCGGCGCGCCGATGCTGCCGAAGCCGAGCGCCAGGATCGCCGCTTCGTCGAGCCCGCCGAGCTTGAACTCGTAGCCCTCCGCCGCACAGTCGCGTGTCTTGTACCAATGACCCTCGACTTGGCGGTTACCGACCTCGATCGCCGTTTGCCAGGTGGCGGTGCCGCCGAAGGCGTTGTCGAAGTTGTGGATCGGGAACATGTGTCGCACGCCGCGGGCGTAGTAGTGTTCGACCTGCTCGCGCACCCATTCGGCCGAGGTCTTACTGGGATCGTTCGGGTCCTTGCAGGCCGACGTGTCTTCGCTGAAGGAACACGAGACGATCGAGTCGCTGAGTAGACCGCCAAAGACGCAGGCGTCGCGCGCGAAGCCGCAGTTGAAGAGATTGTCGACTTCGATGCCGAGCACCACGGCGAGCTTACCGGCGGCGACGACGGCGCGCGCTTCGTCGGGGGTTTCGACGATGCGGAACCAGCCGTCTCCCCCTACTTGGTCGTCGATGAACTGCTCGAGGTCGTAAGCTGCTTGGATCTGCTGGTCGACGAAGGCCATCGAGTCGCGACAGTCGACGTCGCGGTAGCGTTTGTTCGATTCGCACAGCGCGGTGTTGGTCACGGCCATTTGCACGATCAAGCGCAAGCCGCCGCGCCAGGCGCGTTCGAGCCACTTGTAGTAGGCCTGCTGGTGCGTCGTGCTGCTCCACTGCGGCCAGCCGTTGAAGGCGGGCACGCCGAGGTTCGACTTCGAGCCGTCGCGTGTGCCGAGCAAGTCGTCGCCGAGTACATCACCGGTCACACCGTGGTTGACGTGGAACTCGACGCCGCTGCAGTCGAGCGGCAGGCTCGGGCACGAGGCGCTGGGAATCGTCGCGCCGTTTTTGCTGACGAGATCGCGCTCGCTGGCGTAACAGTTCTTCAAGGCATCGTTGACGTCGGTGCCGCCGGAACCGTCGCAGTAGGTGTTGCCGCAGTCTCCCCCGCTGAATGCCTCGGGGCAGTATTCATCGCCGTTCGACGGACAGGCCGCACCCGCGAGGATGCCGCCGCCGTGCGCGATGTCGCCGAACAGGTGCATGTGCAGGTCGGCGTAGCCCGCGAACGAACACGGCTGCGTGCCACAAACACCGAAGCCGCTGCAGGCGGTGTCGTTGGCACACGCGATTGCCTCACAGCGACCCTCGAACGGGCCACTGAAACAGCTCTCCCCCACAGGACTGCACGGCTCTCCGTCGGAGGAACAACTGCCGTTGGTACATTGGCGCGACGGCAGTGCCGCCGGCGTGGCGCGCGGGGACGGTTCGTCGATTTCTTCGGAGCGAACACAGGTACTGCTCGACATCCCCGCGAGGTCATTGTCGACGACCGCGGTGAGGCTCTTGCCGCAAAAGCAATCGCCGCTACAGCCCGGTACTTCCGTCAAGCCCGACTTGCAGGCGCGCGCGGGGCCGGTCGTTTCCGCCGATTCCCCCGCCGGCGCGCAACAGGCGCGCTGTCCTTCGTTGCCGCATGGACTCGGCCGCATGCAAGTTCCCGACGAACTCGCGCCGCCGACGCAGCTGCAGTCGCCGGCACAGCCCTTCATCTCGATCAGGCCGGAGTCACAGTTGCCCCGTAGCAAGGCTGCTTGCTCGACGACGCAGCAGGCGCGCTCGCCTTCAGCGCCGCAGTTGGGGTCGACGCAGCGGGATATGGAGCAGAGGCATGAAGCGACGTCGCTGCAGCCGCTGACCTCGATCAACCCGGAGCGGCAGGCCGTGCTGATGCCTTCGGTGGAACGGTCTTCGCCGATGCAGCAGGCGCGTTCGCCGTCGTCGCCGCAGCCGGTGCGGGCATAGCAGCGCGAAATGGAACAACCGCAGTCGGTACCGCTGCATCCGAGCACTTCGATGTTGCCGGCATGGCAAGCGCCGCTGATGCCCTCGGCCTCGCGATCGGCGCCGATGCAACAGGCGCGTTCGCCGTTGCCGCCGCATTGCGGATCGACACAGCGGGACGTCGAGCAGCCACAATCCGGACCGCTACAGCCCGACACCTCGACCAAGCCGCCATGACAAGCGCCGGTGATCCCTTCGGCGGCGCGTTCGGCGCCGATGCAGCAGCCGCGTTCGCCGTTACCGCCACATTGCGGGTCGACACAGCGGCCGGACGATTGCACGGCCACGCCGGCCGAGGCTCCGCAGATGCAACTGCTCAAGCCACCATTGCAGGGAGCGACTTCGACCAACCCCCCATTGCAAGCGGCCCCCTCGCCAACGCAACAGGCGCGTTGCCCGGCGCCGCCGCAGCCGGTCTTGGCGTAGCAGCGCGAACTCGAACAGCCACAATCGCCGCCGCTGCATCCGGTCACCTCGAGGTTGCCGCCGTCGCAGGCGCCGCCGCAGCCGTCGAAGAGGCAGCAGGCGGGTTGCCCGTTGCCGCCGCAATCGCCGCAGGCGTGGGCGTAGGCCGCCACCGGGATCGATCCCAAGGCCAAGAAGGAGGTCAGGAAGACGAGCAGCCGCAGCCGTCGCGCGCCTAGGTTGGAGCGTGATGTGATCCCGGGAGCGATGGCGGTGTCGACGATCGCGGCTGCATGGAACATGGCGAGCCTCCTGGCATGGTGGTAGGCGGCCGCCACTCCTCCCCCCAGGAGCCGCCGGCTCGACCGCAAGCCGGGCGCCTCAAAGAAGTACCAGAGTGCGCGGCCGCCGGTCACGCGAAATGTTTCGTCATTTCGGTAGGGATGGCCGTCGCCAAGGCGGTTTGCGCCCTTGCAATGATGCCGCGCCCGTCGATGATGCCGCCGGCGTGACGTCGCCGTCCGGAGGTTTGCATGCAGGTTCCCTCGCTGATTCCGCGACCCGAGTCGGTCACCTCCCTCGGCGGTGTCTTTCGCCTGCGCGCCGGTGCGGTCATTGCCGCGGACGATGCGGCGCAGTCGGTGGCGACCTATCTGCGCCGGCGCTTGGCGCCGGTGGTCGGCGAGGCGATCGAAATCGCCCAGGCAGGAACCGCATCGCGGCGAGCCGCGTCGCCGCAAATCGAACTGCGCCTCACGGCGGAGACCGAACTCGGCGCCGAGGGCTATCGCCTGGAGGTGACGGACGCCGGCGTGCGTCTGCATGCGGCGACGGCGGCGGGGTTGTTTCATGGAGTGCAGACGCTGCTGCAGTTGTTGCCGCAGGCTGTCGAGGCGCCCGCTGCTGCGACGGCGTTCGATGCCTGCCTCCCCGCCGTGCGCATCGTCGATCGTCCACGCTTCGCTTGGCGCGGCTTCATGCTCGACGAGGGACGCCACTTCCACGGTAAGGCGACCGTGCTCGACCTGCTCGATGTCATGGCCATGCTCAAGCTCAACGTCTTCCACTGGCATCTCACCGAGGACCAGGGCTGGCGTATCGCCATCGATGCCTTTCCCAAGCTGACGGAGGTGGCCTCACGCCGCGCGGGCACGGCGCGCGGGCTGGTCGACATGCTGTTGGGTCGACACGACGGCGTACCGCACGCCGGCATTTATACGGCGGACGACATCCGCGAGGTCGTGGCGTATGCCGCCGAACGTCACATCGAGGTGGTGCCGGAGATCGAAATGCCGGGCCATTCGAAGGCGGCGGTGGCCGCCTATCCCGAGTTGAGCTGCAGCGGCGGGCCGTTCACCGTGCCGACACGTTTCGGCATCTTTCGCGACATCTACTGTGCGGGCAAGGAGTCGACCTTCACCTTTCTCGAGACGGTGCTCGAGCGGGTCCTCGAACTGTTCCCTGGACGCTACGTTCACATTGGCGGCGATGAGGCGCCGATGGCCCGTTGGCAGAAGTGTCCGGATTGCCGTCGCCGCATGCAGACGGAAGGATTGGCTTCGCCGCGTGAGCTGCAGACGTACTTCACCAATCGAATGGCCGGTTTCCTGGCACGACGCGGGCGTCGGGCCATCGGTTGGAATGAAATTCTCGGGCCGGGCCTGCATCCGGGTGCGGTGGTGCAGTACTGGGTGCGCCATCGCGAGCACGTCGTCGAAGCGGCACGCCACGGGTGCAAGATCATCGTCTCGCCGTTTTTCGATTACTACCTCGACCACAGCTATTGGCTGACGCCGCTGTCGCGCACCTATCGCCACGAACCCGTGTTTCGCGAACTCGATGCCGCGGCCGCCGACAACATCCTCGGTATCGAGGCGCCGCTGTGGACGGAGTTCGTGCCGAGTCGAGCGCGTCTCGACTACCAGGCGTTTCCGCGTCTGTTGGCGGTCGCCGAGACGGCGTGGACGCCGCGCGTCGGCAAGGACGAGCTCGACTTCGTGCGGCGCTACCGATCGTTCCGCGGTCGCTTGGAGCGGCGCGGGATCGAGTGCCCCGCCGACGCCGAGATCGAACCGAACGCCCTCGCTCGACGGCTGGGACTGCTGACCGTGGTGTTCCCGCGCCGCCGCGTGGCGCGTCGAGCGGGGAATGACTCTCACGTTGCGCAGCCGTCCAAGTGACGGGCTGGCGCCGCGAGTCCGCCGGGAGAGGAAGACAGAATCGTTGCGAACGATCCGATCCAGGCTGCAGCGAACGTGTTGCGCGTCGAAATCCATTCGCAACAGCCTGCGGCAACCGCGTCGCGCGGCGAAACCCATTCGCGACGGCCTGGAGCAATTAAGTTGCGCGTCGAAACCCGTTCGCGAAAGCCTGGCGCGATCATGTTGCGCGTTGAAACCCGTTCGCGACGGCCTGGAGCAATCATGTTGCGCGTCGAAACCTGTTCGCGACGGCCTGGAGCAATCATGTTGCGCGTCGAAACCCATTCGCGACGGCCTGGAGCAATTAAGTTCCGCGTCGAAACCCGTTCGCGACGGCCTGGAGCGATCATGTCTCGCGTTGAAACCCATTCGCGATGGCCTGGAGCAATCATGTTGCGCGCTGAAACCCGTTCGGTACAGCCTGGCGCAACCGCGTTGCGTGGCGAAATCCATTCACGACAGACCGCGCCGACCGCGTGGCGCGCTGGTTACGGTGCGCGTGGCGTCTCGAGCCGAATGAACCCGGCTCGAACCCGGCGCGACCGGAGGCCAAAGGCCCCGCGGACGATGAATCCGAACTAAAATCACCAAATAGATAAACTATACTTTCACTCATCCAATCTCGGAGACGGATGCTTGGTGGAGCTTGTCTTGACGCGTCAAGATCACGGTCTCCCCGCCCCCAAGGGCATGTCGAGGTTGGGTTCGGCGGCGTCATTTCCGCGTTGTCCCTCGGCGGAAGGAGCCGGTCCGGCAGTTTCGCCGTCTCAAACAATCCTACTTGACGAGCAGCGACGCTTTGCCTAGTTCCCTGAAGGAAGGTTGCGCCATGAACAACGACGTCGTCGCCGCCAATCTCAGGAGAATTCGCGCTGCCAAAGGCTTTTCCCAGGACCGGGTCGCCGAGGTGGCCGGCCTGTCGCGCGGCGCCTATCGCCACATCGAGTGCGGCAAGGCCCAGCCCCGCGTGCGCAACCTCGAGGCGATCGCGGGCGCCCTTCAGGTGTCCGTGCGTGAGCTGCTCGAACCCGCGACCCCGCTGACCAACGTCCGCTTCCGCTCCCTCAAAAAACTGCGCACCCGCAGCCAGATCCTGACCGACGTGGGCCGCTGGCTCGCCGATTACAACGGACTCGAAGACCTGCTCGACTGCCACCGCCCGTTTCGGCTTCAGGGCCTGGCCACGCAGGCCGGGGTAGGCGAGGAGCGCGCCGTGGCCACGGCGCGCGCGGCGCGTACCGCCCTCGGACTCAGCGAGCACGAGCCGATCCGCGACATCTGCGGCCTGCTCGACTCGGCCGGAGTCAAGATCTTCCCCTTACCGGTCGCTTCGGACAGCTTCTTCGGGCTATCGGCAGGCCCGTCAGACGGCGGTCCCGCGGTCGTGGTCAACACCTGGGAGCGCATCTCCGTCGAACGCTGGATCTTCACCGCCGCACATGAACTCGGCCACCTCCTCCTGCATCTCGACGACTACGGGCAGGACGGCGGGAATGAAGACGAGGCCCACGAGCGCGAGGCCGATGCGTTTGCCGCCGAGTTTCTGATGCCGGATGCGGTTTTCCGGCGCGAGTGGGACGAGAGTTACGGGCTACCGCTCGTCGCTCGGGTGATCAAGGTCAAGCGCATCTTCCGGGTGAGCTATCGGACCGTCCTGTACCGGCTTGCGCCGACCTACCGCGGTTGGGCGCCGAGCATCTGGGTGCACTTCCTCACCGACTACAAGCGAGTGATCGGCAAGTCTCTGGCGAAGATCGATGAGCCGGAGGCGCTCGCCACCAGCGAGTTCTTGAGCGCCGCCCCGGAGGCCCTCGGGGGCGGCGAGCCGGAACGACTTTCCGCTGGCGACTTCCGCGCGGACCGCCTCGCCGGCCTGGTGCGTCGCGCGATCGAGTCCGGCGAGATCAGCCTCGGCCGCGGGGCGGAGATCCTGCGCATCTCGCTCACGGAGATGCGGGCGCTGTCCGCGTCGTGGGTCGGATGAACCATGTCGACAACCGGCTTCCTGCTGGTTGATGCCAACGTCCTAGTCGACTATCAGGCGGCCGGCCTGGCGATCCTCTCTCTGGTGAGTCGATACGTCGGCACTGTCTACATCGTCAGCACCGTGCTTGCCGAGGTCGACGGGCTCGACGCGACGGAGTGCGAGCGCCTCGGCTTCCGCGTCGTCGAGCCGACTCTCGGGCAGGCGATAGCGGCAGCCCCGCCGAACGGCCGTCTCTCGTTGCCGGACCGCTTGTGTGTGGAGGTGTGCCGGGACAACGGCTGGACCTGCGTGAGCAACGACAAGGCATTGCGGAGATCGTGTGATGCTGTCGGAGTGTCCGTGCGCTGGGGGCTCGAGCTGATGCTGGATCTGGTCCAGGCCGGCCAACTCTCCGCGGAGGATGCGTATGAAGCTGCGGAGCGCATCCACCGTGCAAACCCGGTGTTCGTGAGCGTGACGATCCTGACAACGTTCCGCGAGAAGCTGAACGCCATGGGCTGACTCCCTGGTTGCCCGAATGAGGCCACGCTCGGTTGCCCGCCTGCTGTGCCGCGGACAAGGAACGAGCCGCCACGCGGGGCCACGCGGGGTCCAAGCGGGGCCAAGCGGGGTGGCACCAGGCCAAGTAATTGAAAACCACTCGGCGTCCGTATTTGCGGGTGCTTTGGTTGCGCCGATAGTCAGAGGCACGATGGGCAAGTCGTCGCGCGCGAGAGCCTGTTCCAGTTCTTGACGAACCCCGTCGTCCGGGTCTCCGAGTCGCGTTGGGGCGAGGTCCACCTAGCGATCATCGAAGATCACCACCATGGCCTTGGCTGCGGCGAGGATCGGCTTCGTCTCGCGCCGCCAATCCTCACCGACACGGAAGTCCTTGTGGTCGAAGAACACCGCCCGCTGGCCGAAGGTCGAGGACAGCGTGCCCCAAATGGAGTGTGTCGCGGCTTGAGAATCGGCGCGCCGATAGCAGATGAAGATGGCGTTTTCCCGAGTCGGCATGCTCTCTTCCTGTCCGGAAAGTTCGTAGCGCGCGCATCACCGTGCGTACCCGTTGGAGCGACGCGGGACACCTAGAAAGCGCCAGGAGACTGGCAAGGGAGCAACACAGGACACCCCACCGCCGGGAGGGACGGGGGGTGTCTCAGTAATTCTCACCGGTTGAGATGAACGGGGTGGCACCACTTCAAGCACCTTCGGTCTTGCCATCGGACTTACCTCCAACGGCATACTCCACCTCATTTCCTCGCCGAGGAAGGTTAGGGTTCGTCACCCGCTTACGTATGTTCCCCCGAACGAGTGTCGATCATCACTTGCTTCAATTGACAAACTGCTGTGACACATTCTAACTGGGTCGTCAGCTGAGGCGCAGCGACGAGCGACCAGACGGAATCGGGAGGGCCTATCCATGAGATTTCAAGAGGAATGGCTTGAACTGATCGGCACAGCCGCCGACTTGACCAATGTCCCTGACCCGCGCGTCGCTACGGCCTTCTCACGAATCCGCGATGAACGCGAGAGCTATGGAGTAAGGCAACAGCTCGCTGCACTGTCCTGGGTATTCCGCATCGCCTTGGAGACGGAACAGCTCAATCGGGTCGCAGCGGAAGTCCCATGGCTGGATCGCCTCGCAATTGGCTTCATAACGCCCGAGGCCGACGGTCGAGCCGCCGACTTCGGTGTGATCGCGCACGTCGACCACCCTGCCCCCCTCGCCTACCGAAGTCGATTTGGCAAGATGTTGGATCGCAGAATGTCCATTGAGGCCGCAGGAAGAGAGTTCCCTGTTGCCGTCCGAATCGCCACACGCATCCCGCAAGCCGCCACCGTTTCTCCGAGTCGAGCCCGCGCAACTTGCTGGGTGCAACATCCGCGAAAGAGCATTGACGGCTGGCTCGTCCCCTTCCATGCTGTGTCATCCGGGGGAAGATTCGCCCCTCGCATTGTCTTCGACGACGGCAGCTCTGGGGTGGTCGTAGAAAACTATGGCGAATGCATCGACGCCGTTGTCGTGGACTCAAGTTTAGGAGCGCCGCCGGCACTCAGGCGGATGTGGTGCGCCCGAGGCATCGGCCCAGGTACTGCAGTTACAGTCGAAGATCGCTTCGGTTTTCTGCATTCCTGCACCGTCCTGGATATCGACGTAAGTCTGGGTGTAGTCACCCACCCGCTGTTTCCAATCCGCTTTTCGTACGATTGGGCTTCTAGTGCGAAGGGGGATTCGGGCGCGCTCGTCATGGACAGCACCGTTGGACAGCCCCTTGGAATGCACCAGGGTGCACTAAAGGTTTTTGCAACCGCCGGCGCCCCGAGCACAGTCGCTTACGGGCTTTGCCTATACCAACTCGAGGACTACGCAGGCTTGGAGGTTCACCAATGAGCGAATCAAGCGACGATTACATTCTCATTCGCGTCGCCGATGACAGGACGGACGCGAACGCGCAGCCGCTACGGCCGCCACCCGGAGCTGGCGTCGAGCAGCAGGCTTTCTGGAATCGCAGCAACCCGTCGGCGGAAATCGAGGTAAAGGTCGAGAATCTCAAGGCCGGCATCGAGCGCATCACCGAACAACTGGAAAAGCTTTTCCAGGCGCGAACGGAGAAGGATGACGCCGCGTTCGAATTGACCTCGTTCACGGTTGGCTTAACCGTCAGTGCCTCAGGGAAAGTTGCGATTGTTGCGGAGGTCGGCGCCGAGGCTTCGATTCAGGTCACTTTCGAACGTTGTGGGCGCAAGAACACCTGACCGCCAAATCTGCCCTCAGTGGGAGTATCAGTGTATGCCACTCGCCTTGTGGAGACCGGCGTTGGGGATCTCGGTGGAGATGAACGGGGGAGATGAACGGGGTGGCACCACTCCAAGTGCTCGACAGGTTTGGAGAAGCGCGCGTGTCGGGGCTTGTGTCTGAGCTTGGGGGCGCGTTTTCGGGGGCGAAATTGGCGGCGTAAGGTCCGCGGCGTTGGGAGTGGATTCGCCGCGTCGGTGATCAGCGGGGCGAGCGACGTCGATGCGGGTGAGCCCAGGGCGGATAGCCCAGACAAGCTGAGTTTCCGCCGCGAGCCGGCGGGTCGACCACCCACGCGAGAGGGATGTCGGCGGCTACCACGCGATCCAGCAGCTGTCTACGCGCTTCCGTATCGTCGATCCGGCCCCACTAGCGGAAGTCCTCGCTGTCGACCTGGAGGATCTCGCGGCGGAGCATGGCGAGTGGGTCGAGGGCGCACTGCGCGAGCGGCAGCTGCAACGCGACGAGCAGTGGAGCGAGAGTATCGCCTTGGGCAGTTGCGCGTTCGTCGAGGGCGTAAGCCCCGACCTCGGCAGTCGCGGCCGGCACCGTAGCCTCGACGACGACGTCGGCACCTCCCTCCTACGGGAGCCCTATCGGTCCTACACCTCGATTTTCGTCACCGAAACCGAGCCCCCAAGCTGAAATTCGAGCCCCGAGACACACGTTTCCCGAAGCCGATCCGGCAATTGGAATGGTGCCACCCCGCTCAAGTCCGCGAATGGTGCCACCCCGCTCAAGTCCGCCCCCTCACGGAGATGCGGGCGCTGTCCGCATCGTGGGTCGGATGAACCATGTCGACAACCGGCTTCCTGCTGGTTGATGCCAACGTCCTAGTCGACTATCAGGCGGCCGGCCTGGCGATCCTCTCTCTGGTGAGTCGATACGTCGGCACTGTCTACATCGTCAGCACCGTGCTTGCCGAGGTCGACGGGCTCGACGCGACGGAGTGCGAGCGCCTCGGCTTCCGCGTCGTCGAGCCGACTCTCGGGCAGGCGATAGCGGCAGCCCCGCCGAACGGCCGTCTCTCGTTGCCGGACCGCTTGTGTGTGGAGGTGTGCCGGGACAACGGCTGGACCTGCGTGAGCAACGACAAGGCATTGCGGAGATCGTGTGATGCTGTCGGAGTGTCCGTGCGCTGGGGGCTCGAGCTGATGCTGGATCTGGTCCAGGCCGGCCAACTCTCCGCGGAGGATGCGTATGGAGCTGTGGAGCGCATCCACCGCGCAAACCCGGTGTTCGTGAGCGGGACGATCCTGGCAACGTTCCGCGAGAAGCTGGGGGTGTTGGGCTGAGTCCTTGGGGGCGCCAGTGGACGAAGTCGAGTTCGTCAGGCTTCGCTCGGAGCTCAACGACCTTGCCAACGACCCCTTCGGAGACCCTTCAGGAAAGCGGCCAAGGCGGAACTCTGGGTCGGCACCGCCGGAGAGAGCGAGAAGATTTCGACTCACGCGACGTGCCGTTGGCGTGCGTGCGGGATTTCCGCAGGCGCCGCGGACCGCAAGCAGCGGGCCTCGATTCAGGCCTTTGCACTGGTCCGACCCCGAAGACAGCCGACCCGAAGAGAGCACGCCCCGAAGAGAGCCTAACCTAGCTTGCATGATCCCAACCGTTGCCGCATGCTCCGCCCCATGAGCACCGAAGTGACCGGCGTCGTGCACGGGAACACGATCACCCTCGATCGCGCGGTTCCGCCGCTCGAAGGGCGACACGTTCGGGTCAGCCTGGTCCCTGTCGAAGCGGCACCGGCGGAACTTCCCACCGAGGACCAACGCCACTTGCTGCTGGAATGGGCGGCGCGAGGGCCGCAAGGGCCGATCGAAGGCGACGAGCCGTGGCCGGACGAGACAGTCTGAGGCGCGGCGACATTCGCTGGTACCGCTTCGTGCACCCCGACAAGCGGCGCCCCGTCCTCGTCCTCGGGCGCGACACAATCCTGCGGTCCTGCTCCGAAGCCCCCGTGATACCCATCTCCACGCATGCGCGCGGCCTCCCTTGGGAGGTCACCCTCTCCCCGGAAGAGGGCCTGTACGTACCGTCGGTTCTCAAGCCCGAGTGGATTCGCGTCGTTCCGACGGCCGAGATCGGCCCCTGGATATGCTCCTTCCCGCAACAGCGCTGGCCCGATGTGAGACATGCGGTCATTGAGGCGCTCGGCCTGGATCTTCCCCTCGACCGCTGACGTCGAGCTGACCGCCCAACGACTGGACGTCGGTTCGACCACCAAGGCACCAAGGGGTCGGATCTTGCCCGTTCCCACGTTCATTCATCCGTCTTGGTGTTTCATCTGGTACCCTCAATGCCTTGGTGGTCCATTTTCTGTGTCCCATGGATCGTCATCGCTCGGAACGTCCCATTCTCGGCACCCTTGGGGAGATTCCCGAGACACCCACGCCTCGGCTAGGGTGAGCCGCACATGGCTGGGACCTACCGCCGTTCGTGTGGAGCACGCCGGCAGGAGCGATGGGATCCACTTTCGGACGCGGAGGTCGACTGCCGTTCCGGACGATGAAATCGAGCTGCATTCGGTCCGCGAGCAAACTGCGGCTCAACCAATTTTGTTCCTCGAGACAGTTGATCCGGAGCGGGGTCGGACCAGCGCAACATTCTGAAGGCAAAGACTGAAGGCAAAGAACATTCGACCGCTCCAGACGCGAGAATCCGCGCTAAGCGCCCATTTCCGGGCTCCGAATCGGCCCCGAGTCGGACCCCGCCAGACATAGGCTGCGATTTCGCCACCCAAATGCTGCGTTTCGCGAAGAAAACGACCCTCCGGGGGACGTATTCGTCTGGAATTTCAGGTGTTTGCGCTGGTCCGACCCCGGGCGCGAAAATCAAACCTTCGCATCCCGAGAGAATTGGCGATACAAGCCCGGACGATCCACGAAAAGGGAGATATCCATGAAGATCCTCGCGCAGGCCGCGCTCGTCGCGGCCATTCTCGTCCCGATCTCCAGCCTGGCTGCCCCGCTGTCGAAGGAGCAGGCCAAGTGCACGACGGCCCTCGCCAAGGGTGGCCTCGGCGTGATTCGCGCGGGCTCGGGTCTGATCGCGGGCTGCATCGTCGCCGATGCCAAGGGCAAGGTGGACGGCGTCGAGGCGTGTGTCGTCGCCGACTCCAAGGGCAAGGCGGCCAAGGCCGTCGCCAAGACGGTGGGGGCCGGCGAGAAGCTCTGCCAGGGTGCGGCTGAGCCCGCCTTCGCGGCACGTTCGGCCTCCGTGGTGAACAGCGTGGCGGCGGCTGCGGTGGCGGCGTTCACGGGCGATCTCCTCGACCTGCCGCTGCCCGACGCCGAGGGCGACGAGCAGACCAACCGCTGTCGCAGCGCGGTCTACACTGCGGCCTCGAAGCGGGTGGTCGCGACCCTGGCGGCCTTCGCCAAGTGCAAGCGGGCCGCGCTCGCGACAGCCGACGACGCCGACGACCTCCACGCCTGCCTCGCCGTCGCTGGCAGCGACGCGAAGGTGGTCAAGGCCGCAGCGAAGTTGGCGTCCAAGAGGGCTTCGACGTGTCCCGACCTGGCGGTGGCTTCCGCGCTGCCAGGTCTGTGTTCCTCCGCCGTGGGAAGCCTCGTGGACGAATGCGTGGACGCGCGCGCCGCGTGCCGGGCCTGCGAGATCCTCGCCGCATCGGAGGACCTCCTTCTCGACTGCGACTCGTTCGACGACGGTGCGTCGAACGACAGCTGCTACGACGGAAACTAGCGGGCTGCGCCCCGCATATCTTCTACGGGCCGCTCCCCGTTGGGTCGCTCGCGGGCTGCCATCGCGAAACCTCGACTCGGCGGCACCGACTTGGCCCGATCGCGGAACCCTAGCGGGCTGCGCCCCGCATATCTTCTACGGGCCGCTCCCCGTTGGGTCGCTCGCGGGCTGCCATCGCGAAACCTCGACTCGGCAGCACCGACTTGGCCCGATCGCAGAATCCTGGGCCGCGCCGACGACCAGTACGACGCCGTCGACAGCGACGTCCGGGTCGGCAACTGCTCGACCGACTACGGGAGCGGGGCTGGTGGCTCGGGGCCTGCCACGTCTCCAACCTGAACGGAGCCCGGCGCTCGCCCGAGGCCCCAGGGGCAGGTCAAACCAAACGGAGGACTCTCCCTTCGACAGGCTCAGTTCATGGGGGGCAGGACCCGCCCTTCACGTCTTCTGCGTGCGCCCGCGTTCCATCACGGCGCGGCGCCGCGCTTCGACGTCCGCTCCGGATACGGCCGCGTTGCCGGCGCGGTTGCGCTCGGCCTCGAGCGCGAGCGCCTCGCGGAACGCGATGTCGTAGCCGTCGTCGATCAGCTGCTTGTAGGCCTTCTGGAACTCCGGATCCATCGTCGCCATGTCGGCGGCGAGTTGCCGGCAGACCGGCAGCAGATCGGCAGCTTCCACGACACGATTGAGCAGGCCCCAGGCGCAGGCTTGTTCGGCGCCGATGAAGTTGCCGGTCAGTGACAATTCCTTGGCGCGCGAAATGCCGATGAGCCGGCTCAGCTTCTGGCTCAGCCCCCAGCCCGGTACGATGCCGACCCGGCCGTGGGTGTCGGCGAAACGCGTGTTCGGCGTGCCGATCAACACATCACACGCGAGCGCCAGCTCGAAGCCGCCCGTGATGGCGACGCCGTTGATCGCCCCGATGATCGGCCCGCGAAAGCGGGCCAGCGCCCGCACCGGATCCAGCACCGCACCGCCGCTGCCCGCCGCCTCGGCGACTCCGCCGCTGCTGCCGAGTTCCTTGAGGTCGAGGCCCGCGGAAAACGCCTTCTCCCCGGCCCCGGTCAGGATCAGAATGTGAATGTCGGGATCCGCCTCGAGGGCCACGACCGTTTCCGCCAGCGTCCGGCGCAACGCCGACGACAGCGCGTTCATCGCCTGCGGCCGGTTGAGCGTCAGCGTCGCCACCGCCCCGTCTCGTTCGACCTGCAGAACTTCCTCGGACATCACTCTCCTCCTCTGCTGCGGCTGGCTCGTCGAGCCGGCCGGCGGTCGTCCCGTGTGGTCGGGGTCGGACCAGTACAAGATTCCGAAAACTCGATCAATTCACCGAGATTCGGCGTTTACCATCGCGCTGATCCACCTTCTTCGGGTAGCAAAAGGCGTCGGAGACTCACGGAGCATAGGGTCGCCGCCAACTTCCTCGATACGACAATGGTATGCGCCGATGCCGAGTGCGCGCGGACTCTGTACGCTAACGCACGGCTGTCCCATGGGGCTTTTGCGCCGGCCTGATCCCGAAGGTCACGGTCCGCTGTCCCACGACGAAGAGGTTCCGGGGCTGCGGGAGCTGTCGACTAGTGGGCCGCTTACGATCGACTATGTACCCGACGCGCCGAGCACTTCGAGCAAGCCAAGCGGGTCGAAGACAGCCAACTTGGCACGGGCGAAGTCCTTGCCGTTGCGGGTGACGATCGATGTTGCGCCGGAGTGGCGGGCTGCTTCGTGCACCACAGCGTCTTCGAAATCGGCAAAGCCGCGGATCGTTAGTGCATCCTCGAGAACGATACGCGTCACCGGAGCGACGTTGAAGAGTTCGAGAAGTCGACTGATTTCGGTACGGGCGCGGCGATCACCGACCGACTTCGTCGCCAGGTAGTGCACGGTGGTTACGGTGGTGGCGCAGATGAGCCCGGAGAGCCGGCCCGTCTCGACGGCGGCAAAGAGACGGCTCGCCGCTCCCGCATGGGGTGGTCGATCGAGAAGAACGTCGAGCACGATGTTCGTGTCGAACAGAACAATCACCGGTACTTCTCTTCGAGGTGAATCCGGTAGTCCGCCTCGCCGGTCCCGGCGTCGCGCAGGGCTCCGCGGAGCTTACGCGTGAGCGGTGGCAGGTCTCCCTCCTCCAGCCCGTCCGTCCCACCCAGGGTTTCGAAGTAGCCGCTGACCATTTCGGAAACGGATTTTCCGCGCTGCGCCGCCAATCTCTTGGCTCGGCGGATCAGCCGATCTTCCAGGCGGAGGGTCAGTTTGGCTTGCATGCCAGACGTATAAAAGCGAACTTGCTTGTACGTCAAGAGACGCATCGGGAGTTTGCCTCGGACACCTGACACTGGTCCATCGGGACAGCCACGCTTCCAACAGCCATCCGCACCATGGGAGGTTGGCGCCCGTCGAGTGCGTGCGCGCGCCGAAAGCCTGGGTGGTTCTCGTCAGCAATCAGGTGGGTCCCCCCCTTCGTCGTTCATTCCCGATCCAGCACCGCGTCGCCTTTGCCGTTCGCGCATCAATCGACCGAACAACCCTCGAGCGCGCGGGAAAGCACCGCGACGAGTTCATCCACCGTGACGGCCCCATCGTTCGACGCGTCCGCGAAGGGACAGGCCCTGGCGGGCCGACTTCCCAGAGCAATGCTCGCTACGAGGATGATCTCGTCCACGGTCCATACCCCGTCCTGATCACAGTCGGTCGCACACCAGTGCCGGCCTACCGGTAAAACTCTCGCCCCGAGGACCGTGGCGTCCGCTTCGAACCGTGACGGTGGAACCAAATGCTCCCGCCCTCCGGGTGGTGTCCATGCGAGCTGGCACAGCTGGCGTGGCTGATCCAGCTCGGAGGCTGCCTTCCAGGACACATGCAGCGCATGTCGCCCGCGATCGAGATGCCGGGCGAACCTCTGTGGATCTCCCGCTGCGGACCCGGCCGGGTGCTCTTCCGCCGACGCCAGCACCGGCTGGCCGTCGAGATAGACTTCGACGGAGCCGGTGGCACGGAGGGCGAATTCGTAACGTCCTTCTGCTTCGACCGCCAGCCACCCGCGCCACTGGACCTCGGCGGGCACGGCGAAAGGATCCTCCTTGTGCTGGCGGATCCGCCGATCGGCGAGCCAGTTGACCTGCGGATCCAACACCCGCATGACCCCTCCCTGCGCTCCCGTAATCTCGGCGATAAGCCCCCGTCGGTCGTGGTCCGGTCGAAAGTCCACGCCCTGCGTCACGTTCGAGCCCATCCGCATGCGCCATGGCGCGCCTGGACGACCTCGCTGGCGCAGCCGAAACGGGTGCCAGCCCTCGGCGAGCTCGACCCGGCCGAAGACGCGAGGAGGTGTCCCGGCTGATCGGTAGGATGCGCCCGCCAAAGTTACCTCGAAGGGAACGGGCGACACGATCACGAAGTCGTCGGCGCCACTGTTCGGCCAATGGACGCTGCCCTGCCACTCGAATGCGGCCGACTCGGGGTGCGCCGCCGCGACCGTCCGCAACGCTTCCGCATCCGGGTCCTGCGGATCGAAAGTCCCTAGCCGGCGGGTCTCCTCGTCCCGCGAAAGCGAAAGCTCCAGGCCTCTTTGACGCTCGAGATCCACGACAGGGATGTCGACGGAAAGGAATCGATGGAGATCTTCCCCCACCTCGACCACGACAGCATCCGGATACAGTTCGAGAACCGACTCGAGTTGGCCGAGCTGGGTAGGTCCGAGCAAGAGAGTGACAGGCCCCGTCGGTTCACCTCGCAGCGGGAGCACCCGGGATGGATGGCTGACTTGTCGCAACGTCGAAGTGGCGAAGTCCAGCGGGAATAGGTCCCATTCGAAGTTGAGAGCGTGGGACCACCACCCCGCAGGATGCCACACGTATTCGGCACCGGAGAGGACGACCGTTCGGTCGCGCGGCAGTGCGTGAAGATGGCGTGCCAGCAGTGACGTAAAATCCAATCGCTGGTTCGCGAACTCCACGAAGTACGTTCTCCCGTTGATGAACCCCGCCGTGGCGAGGAGCACGACAAGTGCGACACAAGCGCCGCGGAAGTCGACGCGACTGGCACACAGCCGGCGGAACAACTCGTCGAGCGCGACAGCCGCCAGCAGAGCGAACGCCGGAAGCAGCGCCACGAGACGCGCGAACACGGGAGGGTCCCGCGTGAGAATACCTGCCGCAATCGCCATGATGGCCCACCAGACCGCGACGAACGCACCGCCGGAGCCGCGACGACCGAAGGCACACAAGGCCAGCCCCAACAGGAATAGAGCACTCGATACACCGTCGGCGATTCCACCGTTGCGGAAGCCGAGTTCGTAGGCCTTCGACGGAATGGCGAAGAATCCCAGCCAGGTGTTGGTGACCTGCTCCCGCACGAAATCGCTGATCGCCGTGGGATTCCCGGCAGCGTGGTGATCCCGCAGCAGGGACAGAACTTGTCGATCGCGTGCGAGGCCGGTCCACGTCTCCCACGTGCCGCCGAACCTGAACCCATCGGTTACGTTGTAGGCGAGGGGCGCAACCAGTAGGCTGAGGACGAGCAAGGCGAGAAGCGCTCCGCGGCCGTAACATAGCGCTTGGCGCGGACGTACCACCGCGGCAAGAACGACCCAGGTGAACCAGACTGCCGGAATCAGTTGGCCGGCGTTGTAGGTATACAAGGAGAGGCCGCAGAGCACGCCGGTCCATAGATACGGAACAGCCCGGCCCGACCGAACCGCCGTCCACCAGGCAGCGAAGGCCAGCGGAGCAAGTGCCATCACCTGCGCGTGGCAGGTGCCGAGGCGGCTGAGGTCGATGGCGGTACGGTTGATCGCGAGAAGCAATGCCGCCAGGAGGGCGGCGCGCGGACCGAAAAGGGCACGGCCGCAGAGGTATGTGCCGAGCACGGCAAGAGTGCCCATCGCGGCGGACACGAGGCGGAGTTGGGTGGTGGGGCGATCCCCGAACGGGAGCAACGCTCCTTGCAGCGCAAGACCGGGGATGGGCCAGGCATTCCAGCCGATATCGAAATAGTCACTGGTGCCGACCCGAAACAGATTGACGAGATAGAGGCCGACCCGCGATTCGTCGTCGAAGTAGCGACCTGGAATTTCGGCGATCCACGCGAAGCGCGCTGCAGCGGCGAGAAGGAGAATGGCCGCGATCGCCGCGAATTCGCCGCGCGAGAGGGAAGGGCCACGGTGCGGCAGCGACAGCCGACGTCCGGTGAAGGCAATCGACGCCGAAGCGATCGCGAACATCCACGCGGCTGCTGCGATCGCCGGCAGGGCATTGATGGTACCGAGGGAGAACCCGACCAGTGCCGCGGCAAGGGCGCCGAGGAGCAGGCGACACGAGTATCGCTTGACGCATACGGGAGGGCCTGAAGCGTCGGGCGTGGCGTTGGACGCGGCCCACTCCCGAGCAGCGGGCCGACGCGGAACTCCGGATAGAAGCAGTGCACACGAGATAGCGTAGGCGATCCACGGGAGAGCTGCGTACGGCTGTTGTTCGACGAAGAACTGCGCCGTGAACGCCAATACGAAGGCAAGCAAGATCCTGGTTTCGGATGCAAAAGGGATGAGTCGTTTCTCGCTTGATCGCATCGTACGGCGTGGTCGGGGTCGGGCGGGATTCTCAATGTTCCATGAACTCACACAACTCCAGGGCATGCAATGACGCCCTTCGTGGCGGGCCGCTGCGTGCACGACAGCCTCTTCGAGATCGGCAAAACCACGGATCGCTAGCGCATCACGGAACCAAACGGGGTGGTACCACTCCAAGTAATCCACTGTCTACAGAAGAGGGCGCGTGTCGGGGCCTGCGATCGATCTCGGGGCTGCGTCTTCAGGGGCGAAATTGGCCTTCAAGGTCCGTGGCTGCCGGGGTGGATTCGCCACGGCGGTGATCCGCGGAGCGAGCGTGGTTCGCCCAAGGCGGTGCAGTCGCGGTGAAGTTCTGCGAAATGGAGTCGCCGCAGCCGGCGGTAGCCGGAAGGCGACGAGGGGGGCGAGAGCGGTCGGGTGCTCGATGCGATGCGGCGGGTGCCGAATCGTGGCTGACAGGATGATGTCCCCGGCCCGGGGTCAGTCGGCAAGCCGGAACGGATCGACCAACAATCGAACGAGGCCTCGGTCGCGTGTGCCTTCGACGCCGATCCGTAGATCAACCGTGCGGCGCGTGGTGCTGCGCGTGCCGAAGAGCGGATCCCAGAGCGAGAGGATGGTGGCGTAGTTCGAGTCGGTGTCGGCGCGCACGGCGTGATGGTGTACCCAGTGCAAGGACGGCGTCACCACGATGCGACTGGCGAACCGTTCGACGGCAGCCGGCAAGCGTAGGTTCGAGTGATGGCAGGCCGCGGCGATTAGCACCAGCGACTCGAACAACAACACCGATGCGAGCGGCACGTCGAACGCGACGATGACGGCGGCTCGCGCCAGAGCCGACAGCATGACCTCGCCGCAGTGGAAGCGCACGGCCGAGGTCGTGTCGAGCGTCTCGTCGAGATGATGAATGGCGTGGAAACGCCACAGCAGCGGCAGCCGATGGTTGGCCCGATGCCAGGCATAAATCCACAGGTCGAGAAGCAGGAGGTCGATCAGCACCGCAAGCGGCCCATGCCAGCTTTCCGGCCGCCAATGCCATGCATGCTGGCTCGCCCACGTCGTCAACGGCAGCGTCCAAAGCGATGACATCCATGCATTGAGCGCGGCCAAGCCCAGATTACGGCCCAGACGCGGCATCGCGGCCGCAATCCGTCGCGCCTCGACGGAGGCTGGCCACAGCCGTTCGGCGATGAAGAAGAACGGCAGCGCGATGGCCGTGACCAGCGCCTTGGCGGTCGTCATCGATGCGAGCCTGGCATGCGCGCGGCCTCATGCCTCGCTCAAGAGGCGTCGCGCATGCTGCATGTCCCGGGTGTCGTCGCCGCCGTCGAAGGAATCGACCAGGACGCGTAGAGCGTCGAGAGCCCGTCGTTGCCGGTCTCGTTCGCGCGGCCGACTGCCGAGCCATTCTGCCCATGTCGTTCTGGCGCGCAGCTCCCACCAGCGCGCCCCTTGCTGGACGGCGAGGTTCACCGCCTCGTGCAAACACCTTTCGGCACCGCCGTGGTCACCGAGCTGAGCGCGAATGTCTCCTTCGAGGCGATGCAACTCGACCGCGATGCGCTGCTCTCCCGTCGATGTGGCGACGGCGCGCGCTTCAGCCAACGGTAAGAGCGCGCCTTCGAGATCACCCGCGGACGCCAGCCCGTCGGCGAGGCTACAGAGCAAGAAGGGGAGTCCGGCGAGGTGTCCGCCGTTGCGGTAGGCGTCGATGCCGTCGCGCATGCGTTGCAGACCACCGTCGCCGCGTCGCTGCTGAACGATGCACACGCCGCCGGCGACGGTGGCCACGGCGATCGCGGAAGGATTGTCGCTTTCTTGGCCGACTTGCAGCGCTTCCTCGGCGATGACTTCGAGGTGGGCGAAGTCGCGCAGGTTCATCGAGGCGAAGCAGTCCATCTGCAGGGCGAAGGCGCGGTCGAACAGGCGGCCACTGGTGCGGCAATGGTCCAACGCCTCGTGCAGCTTGGCGCGGCCACGTTCGACAAAGCCCAAGTGGACGAGGGTGGCGCCGAGATACGCGAGGTTGGCGACACGCGGATGGATACTGAAGGCGGGCAGCTCGATGTCGTCGATCGCCAGCGTCGCCTCGAAGTGGTGCAGCGCGTCGGTCAGCGATCCCGTGTGGTAGCGAACCAGCCCGCTGAAGAAGTGATCACCAAAGGCGAGGATCGGTAACGGAAATTGCCGATGGGCGAGGCTGACGCCGCGCGCCGCTTCCTCGGCGGCGGCGAACTTGCCGCGCGCCGTGTAGACGGTGGCCAGGCCGGCGAGCGACTGGATGTGCGTCATGATGTCGCCGGTGGCCTGGCTCAGGTCGCGGGCACGTTCGTAGGCCACCTCGACCTCTGGTTGGGTGTATCCCTGTACTGATGGCAAAGCTCGCCCGAGACGGATGCAGAGCTGCGCCAGCTTTTGTCGACGCTCGTGCGACGGCGGGCCGGCATCGAGAAGGGCGATGCCGTGACGCACGAGGGCCACGGCTTCGCGTCCGGCGCCGAGTCCGAGTGCGCGATCGGTTGCCGCCTCGAGGTGAGGGATCGTCTCGTCGAGCTGTCCCGCCGCCTCGCGGTGGAAGGCGAGGATGGTGGCGACGTCGGCCTGCCGCTCGCCGTAGGCGCTCTCCAGCCGGTCGGCGATGCGGCGATGCAGTCGCTGGCGCCGCGCCGGGGCGACACGCTCGCGGATGACGGTCGGATAGAGGGCATGCAGGAAGCGGTAGACGCCGGAGAGCGTGGTGTCCGGCCAGCTCGCTTCGCCGTCGTCATGGACGAACTGCCCGCGCGCGACGAGTGCGAGCAGCCGGTCTTCGACGTCGAGCACGTCGAGGTCGAGAGCGGCCGCCACCAGCGCGGACGAAAAGCTACGGCCGACGAGACTGCCGGCCGCGAGGATGTCGCGCTCGCCATCCGCGAGACGATCGAAGCGCGTAGCGATCATCTGACGCAGGCCGTCGGGCACTTGGATCGTCAGCGCGTCGACATCGCCCGCAAGCCGCCACTGCTGCTCTGTGCCTTGCACGACCCCGTCGGCGACGAGGGTATTGGCGACGTGCGCGACGAAGAGCGGGTTGCCGTCGGTGCGTTCGCGCACCAACGCCGCCAACCGGTCGAGTCCGGGAAAATCACCCCAGCGCCCTCGCAGGAAAGCGGCGACCTCCGCGGTGTCGAACGGTTGCAGCCAGAGATCGCGGCAAGCGCCTTGGGAGAGCAGTTCGTGGTGGATCGTCTTGAGCGGATGCTGCTGCAGCGCCACTTCGACGGGGCGATACGAAGCGAGCACGAGCAATCGTAACGGGTCGTGTCGCAGAGCGACGTTCGACAGCAGCTGCAGGGTGGCGTGGTCGCTCCAGTGCAGGTCCTCCAGGATCAGCACGAGGGGTTGCGGCAGGTTGGCGAGGAAAGCGGCGAACTCGCGCCACAAGCGGACGCGGTGGTTGTTGCCGACGCGCTGCGCGAGGGCGTCGCTTTCGCTCGGCTCGAGCACGCCGATCAGTTGGACCAACCAACTCGGTGCGTAGCGTCGCAAGGGCTCGACGACCCACGCCGTGCGGTCATCGAGGCAGAGTCGGGTCAGCGCTTCGAGCACGGGCAGGTACGGTTCGTCGCTGCCGTGTTGGTCGATGCACTGCCCGCGCGCCACGAGCACGTGCGGATCGTCGGCTGCGAGCGATGCGACGAAGAGGTCGAGGAGCGTCGTCTTGCCGAGGCCGGGTTCGCCGACGACGAAAGCGAGTTGGTGGCGTTGCCGGCGGGCGTCGTCGAGCCAAGCGCGTAGTTGGGCGAGTTCCGCGGCGCGGGCGACGACGTTGCCGGCGCGTGTCGCCGCCGCGGTGTCGACGCCCGCGGCGCTGGGCCCCGCCGGCGTCGTGGCGATGAAGCGGTAGCCGCGCCGGTGCACGGTTTCGACGATGCGCGGCTGGCGGGCGTCGTCGCCCAAGGCCTGGCGCAACTCCTTGATGCAACTGGTCAGCACCCACTCGGTCACCGCCGTCTCGGGCCACACGGAGGCGAGCAGCTGCCGCTTGGTCACCAGTTGTCCCGGACGTTCGGCGAGATGGGCGAGCACGGCCAGGGTCTTGGGCCGGAGGTTGATCACCTCGCCGCCGCGCCGCAGTCGCGCCTCGGCGACTTCGAGCGTGCAGTCGAGAAACTGCAGCGTGGCAGGCGTTGGCTGGTTCACGCGACGCGGTTCCGTCCGCCAGCTTCTAGCCGATTGCAAGGAACTTACAAAAGTCCGTCAGGATCGTCAGCCCGCCGGCTGCCTATCGTCGAAGGCATGAATGACCAGCCCCCGGTTTCGACCGACGAGCCCACGCTGACGGCGGGAGGCATCTTCGTCGTCCAACTCCGCTCCGACAGCGATGTCGCCCGGCAATGCCTGCGCGGCCGCATCGAACACGTCGTTTCCGGCGGCAGCCAGCGTTTCGAGAGCATGGCCGAATTGCTCGGCTTCATGGCGCGCTACGCGACGACCACGAGCGGGGAAAGCCGGTCGTACGTTCAGGGTGAGACGGAAGGGGTCGATCCACATGGCTATTGAGAGAGAACTGCGCGTCGTCGTCCGGGTTGCGCTGGGGTGCATCATCGGCCTTCTCGGCATGGTCGCGGTGCAGCCGGCCTTGGCTGCGCCGGAGGTCGAGACCTTCGGCTGTGAAGACGGCCAAACGCGGACGTACACGGTCCCGGCTGACGCGACGAAGTTGTTCGTCGTTGCCGCCGGTGCATCGGGTGGACCCGGCGGCGAGCCGGGTGCCGTCGGCGCCAGCGTCTCGGCCGTGTTGCCGGTGACTGGGGGAGAAACGCTCGAACTCGTCGTCGGCTGTCGTGGCGCCACGGGCGGCCTCTTCGGCGGCAGCGGCGGTGCCGGTTACAGCAGCGGCGGCGACGGCGGCGATGCCTCGATCCACGATAGCGGCGGTGGAGGCGGCGGTAGCAGCGCCGTGGCGCGGGTGCCGCTGGCGACGGCGACTCCACTCCTCGTCGCGGCCGGCGGCGGTGGCGGCGGCGGGCGCGCGAGTTTCGCCAGCGGCGGTCGCGGCGGCAAGGGCAGCAAGTTGGGCGCCGATGGGCGGCGCGGCGGCGGCACGAACAAGGCCGGCGGCGGCGGCGGTGGTGCTTCCGCCACGTCGGATGGTCAGGTCGGTTGGAAAAGCAGCGGTGGCGGCGCCGGCGGTGGTGGCGGCGGCGGTTATCCCGGCGGCGACGGCGGTCGCGGCGGTTCCTGCACCAGCTGTGGCGGTGGTGGCGGCGGCGGCGGTCGTTCCTACGTCGACCCTCTCGCCGGCGAGATCGACTTCACCGAAGGCGAAGCGCCCTTCTCGGATGGTTTCGTCATCCTCGTGCCGCTGAAGGCTTGGAACGAATCGCCCCGCGTCAAAGTCTACGGCTGCGACGGCGGCAAGGCGCGCGCCTACCGCGTGCCGGCCGACAGCGATAGCGTCGTCGTCGTCGCCAGCGGCGGACAAGGCGGTAGCCTGCATGCGGACGGCGGTCGTGGTGGTTTCGGCGCGAGGGTGCGAACGACCTTACCCGTGACCCCGCGGGGCACCCTCGACGTCGTCGTCGGCTGCGCCGGCGCTGATATCGAGGGTTCGGCCGGCGGCGCCGGTTATGGCAACGGCGGCCGCGGCGGAACCGCGGCGCCCTACAATCGCGCCGGCGCCGGTGGCGGTGGCGGCAGTGCCGTGCTCGACAGCAACGCGGTGCCCTTGGTCATCGCCGGCGGCGGCGGTGGTGGGGGCGGCGACGGCAGCGCCTCCAACGCCGGCAACGGCGGCGCCGCCGGCGAGATCGGCTACGACGGCAGCGGCGGCGGTGGTTCGCTCGGCGGCAGCGGCGGCATCGGCGGCGGCATGAGCGGCCTCGACGCCTCGCGTGGCGGCAACAGCACTCTCGGCGGCGGTGGTGGCGGCGGCGGCGGTGGCCATCGCGGCGGCACCGGCGGCCGTGATGGCGGTCTCTCCAGCGGCGGTGGCGGTGGCGGGGGCGCGTCCTCGTACATCGCGGGGATCGGGGCCAGTGTCGCGATCTACGAAGGGGCCAACCCCGGCTCCGGTTCGGTGGTGATCACCGCGCCGCGTCTCAGCATCCCGGATCCGGTGACCAACGTCGTCGCGGTCGCCAACGACACGACCGCCACGGTCACCTTCACGCCGCCTAACGACGATGGCGGTCGCGCGATCACCTCGTACAGCGTCCGCTCGGTGCCGGCCGGCGGCCGCGCCACCGGCAGCGGCAGCCCAATGACCATCTCCGGACTGGCGCAGGGCAAGGCCTACCGCTTCATCGCGGTGGCGACCAACGAAGTCGGCGACAGCTGGAGTTCGGCGCCGTCGAACGAAATCCTCATGCCGTCGGCGCCCGACGTGCCGGTGGGAGCCGGCGCCCAACCGGCGCCCGGTGTCGGGCGCGTGAGCTTCGCGCCGCCCACCAACGACGGTGGCCGGCCGATCACCTCGTACCAGGTGACGGTGTTCCCGGGTGGCCGTACGGTCATTGGAACCGGGTCGCCGATCGACGTGACCGGCCTCACTCTGGGTGAGCGCTACAGCTTCACCGTCGCCGCGATCAATGCCGTCGGCACGGGGCGCGCGTCAGCCCGTACCGCCTCGGTCAAGATCGTCGATCTCCCCGGTGCACCCACCGGCGTGAGCGCGGTCGCCGGAGAGGGGCAGGCCACCGTTTCCTTCGTGCCGCCTGCGTACGATGGATTGAGCCCGATCACGGGCTATCGCATCGTCGCGCTTCCCGGCGGCAAAACCATCGTCGCCTCACAGAGCTCCGCGGTCGTCACGGGCTTGCAGCGCGATACCACGTACACGTTCCGCGTCAGTGCCGTGAACGTGGTCGGCGACAGCGCCTACGTCACCAGCAACCCGGTGACGGTGTACGGTGCGACGGTGCCGTCGCCGCCGCGCCACATCGCCACGGCCTTCGGCGCGGGCACGGTGCCGGTGTCGTCGGTGGCCTCCTTCCCCGATTGGGTCGGCTACTATCTCTACGACGGGGCATGGCTGGTTACCGGGCAGACGGGGACCATCGACGTATCGTTCGACGCTCCGTTGGATGATGGGGGTCGGCCGGTGACGTCGTACACCGTGCACGTCGTCACGACCTTGAGCGGGACGTTCAGCGTGACGGGCACGAGCAGCCCTATCTCTCTGACCAACTTGCCGCCGGACAACTATTCCATTCGAGTGACGGCGAACAACGAGATCGGCAGCAGCCTCGAAGCCTATCTGCCGTCGGGCGCGGTCGCGCTGCGGCCGGCGCACGATCGCTTCGTGACGCCGCAGGCACTGACGGGCGAGACGGGCACCTTCGCTTCACGCAACTTCAACTCGAAGCAAGAGCCGGGGGAGCCGTACCCGATGGGCTCGCAGGCCTCCGGTACGGTGTGGCACACGTGGGTCGCGCCGCGCACCGGCACGGTGCGATTCGACAACTGCGGTCCGTCGTTCCAGCAGCCTTCGGTGCTGGCCGGTCTGCAAGCCTATACGGGCAACACGTTGACGGGCTTGACCCTGGTGACATCCGGATACCGTGGAGCCAGCGGTTGCCCGTTTCCGCAGGGGTTCGGCAATGAAACGGCGATCAGCTTCTCGGTCGTGGCCGGCCAGACGTATCGCATCGTCATGAGCACGCCGCCCGATGGCTCCTCGGGTTCGCAAGGAGGCGACACCATCCTCAACTGGCGCATGCCGTGAGTGAGCCATGGAGGGCGTCGGCGAGGAACTTCCCGTCGACGCCCTCCGGGTCGTCAGTCGCGGTATCGATCCTTGAAGCGGCTGGGCTCGTTGAACTGGGCTGGGGCGGCGAATTCCGCATCCCAACAGCCTTGAAGCCGGTTGTCGTCGTTGGCGTAGGTCGCAATCTGAACCAGGATGCGAGGATCTTGGGAGAAGGCTGATTCCGCCGCCGGCGTGGCGTAACGGCGCAGCGCATCGCCGGAAAGGCTGGCGCGAATCCGTTCGCGTCCGCGCGCGTCGCTGCGCCGCTCGAACAGCAGCATCCCGGAGGCGTATGGCTTGCGGAACGAATGTCGGTAGCCCTTTTCGGGCGATCCGGCCACGGACCAACACGATCCGTCGCAACTCCCGTCGACCGCCGGACTCAGGCTGCCCAAGGCCAAGCCGAGAGCCCCTGCCGACGCGTCGTAGAGGCAGACGCTATACGTCGACGGTACCTCCGTCATCGCTGGGCTCGTCGGCGCGCGCGACCCACTCCAGGACAGGGAAAGCGTGGGTTTGCTGCCGTCCTTGCGCGTGCGCCAGGCCACCGAGGCCGACTCGGCGGCCAAGCAGTCGTCGTGCGCGACGGGTGGGCAGTCCTGCAGCGGCGTGCTCGACGGCGTCGGGCTGGGCGTAGCCGATGGGGGGACCGTGGCGGTGAGCGTCGGTGTCTCCGTCTCCGTCGGCGTCGGGGACTGCGTGGGCGATTGCGTCACCGTGGGCGAGGCAGTCAGCGTCGGCGTTTCGCTGGGCGTCGATGTCGGGGAAACCGTGGGGGTATGGGTGATGGTGGAGCTGGGCGTGAGCGTCGGCGTCGGCGGCAGGCACGTCGACGGGCAGGCGTCACCATCGGCAAGGTTGCCGTCGTCGCAAGTTTCTCCGCTTTCGACCGTGCCGTTGCCGCAGCCCGAGGTGACCGGGCAGACGACGGCTACCTTCAGGTCTTGGTTGACGCCGTCGTAGTAGCTGATGACGGCCGAGCCCGCCGGATTGAAGACGAGCGAGGGCTGTCCCCCCGCGGGACCGACGTGGTCGATGACACGCGTCCACACGCTGGTACAGGCGAGATCGTTGCAGCGGGCGAGGCGCAGATCGCGACTCGCAGCATCGACATAGGCGATCATCAGGTGTTCGTCGGGCGCCATCGCCGTATCGAAATCACCCACGACACTTCCCGCCGCGAGTGGCGTTACTGTCGAATGCGTCGAGCACGCCGCATCGCCGCACTTGAGAACTTGCAGAGAGCCGTTCTGGGGGACACGCGAGATCCAAGCGAAGCCGTTGGCGCCGATGGTGATCGCGTGTTGCAGGCTCTCTTGGGTGTCGCCGACGAGTTCCTGGTAGGTGCCGCTGCTGCAGTTCGTGGCGCTGCAGGTGCTGAGCATCAGTCCCATGTTGACGTTGTCGGAGTCGTATTGCCCATGGATCGACAGGAGGTAACCGTTGGTGGCTAGTGCGATCTGTGGGTCGTAGACGGGTGCGATCACTCTTCCCAGGGCCAAGACGCCCGTTTCGATGGTCCAGGGGCCGCGCGCCAACGAGCAGTCCGGTGTGCTGCAGTGCTCGAGTTGAAGCACGTAACGCCGGCCCGCACCCGTCGGATCCCCCGTTGCGGAATAGACGATGACCGGTAGAAAGTCGCCGGCGATCGTCGCGTCGATGCCGAGGAGGCGGCCGGTCGACGTAGCATAGGGGCCGGCGGGACGCTGCACCCGGGTCAACGTCGAACATGCCGGGTCGCCGCAGCGCGCCACCCAAAGCCGAAATGTCGCTGTCATCAGAGCTTCTTGGGTTCGCGCGTAAGCAATGACGGGCAGACCATCGGCGCCGATGGTGAGCGACGAACGTTCGTCGACGATATCGTCCGCATCGATCACTTGGGTCGATTTCGTGTCGCAGTTGGCGTCGTCGCAGTGTACCAGCCGCAGGTCCTTGTTGGTCGCGTCCCAGTGGCTGAGAATCGGCAGGCCGTCGGCGCCGATCGCAAGCGAACTGTACGAACCGACGTCGCCCGAACTTTCGACCGTGCGAATGGAACTCGGCGCCGCCGTGCACGTGGACGGTTGGCCGCTGCAACTCCAGCACGGCTCGACGCGGCACGCCGCCGAGCATCCATCGCCGCCGAGTGTGCCGCCGTCGTCGCACTGCTCGTCGGTAGAGGAGATGCTTCCGTTGCCGCACAGCGCGGTCGACGCTGGCGTCCGCGACGGCGTTCGCGTTGGGGTGTAGGTCACGGTTGGCGTCCCGGTGATGGTGGGAGTCGCGGTCATCGTCCGAGTGGGGAACCAGGGATTGCGCGTCGGCGTGCGGGTGCGCGTCGGCGTCGGAGAAGGGGTGTCCGTCGGTAACGCCACTTCCGTCGGCGTCGCGGTGGGATCGTTCGGGTCGGGAGTGACTTCTGCCCAGCTCGCCTGCATCCCGAAGGTTAGCTGCAAGACCAGTACGGTCCATGATGTAAGGCATCCGATCGTGTATCGGAACATGGCATTCCCCCTGTACGCTTGATTCCCCGCGGACCTACTCACTTGTTATGGGAACCGACACACTCGACGCCTAGCGCGGTGGTTGTGGTGCCGTCAAGCTGAATCGTGTCCGGCTGCGTCTCGGTGGCGTCGCCCGCAACAGCTCGGTCGGCGCCGGGGAGTCGGTGCCGCGGTGACCCGCGGATCCGTCAAAACGGATGGCCGGCCCGGCTGCCGGCGGGGAAACGGCTCTCCCAGCATTCTCCCATGTCGTTCGTCAGTTGGAGGCGCAGGGGCGTGTCGGCGGTCGACGTCAGCGCGTCGACCGGGAGCCGCGGCCCGCTGCCGTGCAGGGCGATCGAGCCGCGCCCCGCCGCGTTGGTGCGCAGCCGTAACTGCCGGATGCCGTCGGACTGGGCATCGCGGTCGCGGTAACGGAAACGCTGGCTCGTGCCCGACCAGCGGCGGCCGGCAGGGATGTTCATCGTCGCCACCGGTGTGCTGGCGCCGCCGGCCTCGCGGTAGATGCAGAGCGTGTAGGCCGTTGCGCTGGTTGGGTCGCCGAAGTCGACGGCCCGCGTCGCATCGCCGCTGGCCCAGCTCCAGCGCAGAAAGCCCTTGCCGTTTGCCGAATGGCTCAGCCGGCCGCGACCGCTCTGCTTGCACCCGGCGATCGGTTCCGGTGCACACGTGGCGCCGCCTGCCGGCGTCACTGCACTGGTCTTGCTGCGCTGCACCCACGTCGTGTTGCCTTGGCGGTCACGTACGCTGATCTCCAGTTTGCCGTCGGCCGGCACATCGGCCGGCGTCGCGACGACGATGCGGTAGATGCCGTCGCCGATCTCCTCGGCCAAGCCCGCGAGTTCGCTGCCGGCTTCGTGCCCGTCGACGACGAAATTCAGGCGCACCGAAAGCGATCCCGGTTCGATCCCCGAGTTGGCGTCGGCGATGCCGATGACGATGTCGCCGAGCGTCTCCCAGGGTTCGTCGTCGTGCGGGCTCTGCAAGTGCAGGGTCGGACGCACCTCGTCGAGGAACCAGCCGTACGGGGTCGCGCCGTCGTCGCCGTTGTTGATCGGGCAGCCGAGGTCGATCCAGCGCGCAATGGTCATTTTCTCGTCGATGCTGAGTGCTGGAACGCCGCTCCCCGGCGGCGGCATGATACTGCCGGTGAAGTCGAGGTCGGCGGCATTGGCATTGGCCCCGGGCGGCAGCGTGCTCGGGTCGCCGGGGACAGTTTCCGTCGGGTGATCGGCATTGCTCCAGCCATCGAGGCGGGCGCCGAAGATCTTCCACGTCAGCAAGCTGCGGCGACTCTGGAACATGCGCACGTAGCGGCTGGCATTGCTCTGGCGCCACCAGCGCTCGCTGCCCCAGCCGATCAAGGCGGGGTAACCCCAGCGCGAGGTCGTGTCGTCGGCGAGGCGGGCATAGTCGCCCGGCAGGCCACCGTAGTCGGCCGTGTCGTCGAGCACCAAGTTGCCCGGTGGCGACGGGTTCATCCGCGTGTGGCAGGGCACACAGCTGCGCTGTAAGATCGGCCGGACGTCGCGCAGGAATTCGACGTCGACGACAGCGGCATCGACGAGACGCAGACTCGGTGCGCCGCCGGTGTCGTGGCTCACCAGTGGTGTCACCTTGGACAGGTCGAAGACTTCATAGTCGGGTCGGGCGGCATAGGTCGTCTCGAAGTCCAACGGCTGTTGGCTGTGGGCGTGGCAGCCGCCGCAGTCGTAGCGCGACTCGCCGGGGCGCAGCTGATGCCAGGTCTGCGCCATGGTCAGCACCATGCCGTTGCGGTCGAGCATCTGAAAGGTGAACGGCGTATCGGCCGGGATCTTGGCGAGGAAACTGGTGTCAGGGTTTCCTTCGGGGTCGAGGATGGGTTGGCCCGCGGCGTCGGTCTTGCGCAACGGGATCTCGCCGAGGATGCGCAGGCGCTCCATCGCGTGGCTGAAGAAGAGCTGGCCGCCGCTGGGGCCGCCGTTGGGTCCGTAGCTACGATGTGTACCGGGTTCCATCGCCAGCAGGCGCACGGCCCAGATGTCGGCGTCGTCGTACTTGCCGGCGTCGGAGCCTTGGGTGAACCAGTTGCTGCTCTGGCCGTTCTCGCCGGTGTTGAAGGCGTCGAGCCCGTCGAAGCTGTCCGACCACGACGTCACCCAGCCGGGGAAGCTTTCGCGCTTGTAGAAGGAGCTGGTGCCGACCAAACCGTAGGGTGTGCCGGCGGGCAGGAGGTCGGGGTGTTCGCCGCCGTCGTTGGGCAGCCAGGGCAGGCGCGCCGGCTCGTCGATGCCGTGGATGGCGCGGTAGGGCACGACGGCGCGCGGCCATGCTTCATTGTAATCGGGGTCATTGACGAGCAGCACGAGATCGGCCGGAGAATCGGCGATGTCGGCTCCGGGCATGAGGTAGAGACCGGCATCGTAGTAGGGCGTGGGCGAAGGGCGATTGAGGTCGTTTGCCGGTCCGTCGGTCCAGACGACGAGCAGGTCGTTGTCGGGTGCGGCGGAGGGGTGGGTGAACTTGCCGACACGCGTGCCGGTGTTGCCGATGGGCGCGGCTTCGTCGTTGCCGGTGGTGAACGGGGTGATCGAGTAGAGTCCACGCGGCGTGAACGGCATGCGAAACGGGTAAGCGAAGCCGGCGCCGACGGTCTGCGCGATCGGCGGGTTGTCGTCGACGAAGGCGGAGTGGAATGCCGGCTGCCCAACGGGCGGCGGCGGCAGGCGATAGAGGGCGCCGAAGCCGTTGTTGTTGAGGTTGTAGTAGTCGACGAAGACGACGTCGCCGTCGGACAGTTGCGTCATGAAGTGAAACGCCTGGCCGTCGCGGAAGGCACTCACCAGCGGAGCCCATTGCCGTCCATCGGGTAGGATCGTCCACAGACCCCACATGCGGGCGTCGCGTAGGCCTTGCGATTCGTGCGACGAAAACATCAGCCGACCATCACGCAGGGGTGTCGGGTGCAGGGCACTGCTGATGTTCATCGGCGCGATGTGGCGAACATTGCCACCGTCGGCATCCATGACGAAGAGCTGCAGCGTCGGGTTGGTGTAGCCCTTGGGCGGGCCGAAGCCGTTTCGGTTGCTGGTGAAGGCGATCTTGCCGCCGGCGATGGGTGCCGGGCCGAGGTTGAGGATGCCGTAGCCGAGATGATCCCAGGCGTACGGGTTCGGGGTGTCGACGGGCTGGTAGTTTCCGTCGTCAGCGCGATACCAACGTGCCGCTCCGGTGTTGGGAGTGAACTCGCCGTAGGTCAGACGCTCGATGCGGCGAGAGGCGAGATGGATGCGGTAGATGTCGGCGCCGGCGTAGGGCAGCCCGCGTTGGTAGTTGACGGACGCGGGGCGGACGTCGGGAAAGTAGCTGTAGTAGACCCACTGTGCGTCGAAGGAGACGAACGGATCGGTCACCGCGCCGTCGCCGCCGGCGACGAGCAGTTCCTGCGAGCCGTCGGGATGCAGCAGCATCAGGTCGGCGCCGGGATCGATACGGGCGGGGTGGAAAACTTCTGGCCAGGTGGTGTTGGTGGTGTCGCCGTAGCGCGGTTGCCGGACGTAGACGACGTCGTAGGACGCGGCGGAGGCGATGCTTGCAATCGCGGCTACGAGGGAACCGAGGACGAGGGTGATGACCGTTCGTGCGTGCATGCGGACCCGCCGGAGGGAATGGGGGTATTCCCCTGCCGGCGACCCCGTTTTGCAAACGGGGAATTCCCTGGGGGCGGGAAAAGTTGGGCGTGGCGCCAGTTCGCGGTTGAGTCCTTTGCCGTGTCGGCCTAGGGATGTACGTCATGGCAGCTGACGGCCGCGACGAGGCTGCACCGTCCTTCGCCCGGCGGGAGCGAGACGACGCCGTCTTGGTCGTCGATTACGACGAAGAGCGACGCCAGACCCTCCTGCGCAACGCCAACTTGGCGGTGGCGATGCTGTTGTTCTTCGTCTTCGCCTTTGCCGTGATCGAGTGGAATCGGCGTCCGCTGATGCGGCCCGCGCTGCTGTTCTGTGACGGCCTGTACGTCTCGCTCTGCGCCGTCGGGTTGTGGGCTGGCCGTAGATGGCCGCAGCATTCGGTGCTCGTCGCGGTGATCGGTATCAACGCGGCGATCGCCATCATGCAAGTGTATACGACGCTCGGTGGCGGCGGTGCCGAACTCACGGTCGTCGGCATGACGCTGATCCTCGGTGGCGTGGTGGCCCTGTTTCCCCTCGGGGTGCGGCATCAGTTGGAGGCGAGCGTCGTCGGCGTCGTCGGGTACCCGATCATCCTCTCCAACGGCGCGCGTTCGTACCTCGATCCTTGGTACAGCTTCGGGGCGACGCTTGCGTGCGTGTTGACGATGACGCTCGGGGCGCACACCGTCGACCGATACCGCCGGCGTTTTCTCGACCAGCACGCGGAGCAAGTCGAGCTGGCCGCGGCCAACGCGCGGTTGGCGGAGGAAGCGAGTCGGGCGCATGCCGGAAAGAGTGAGTTTCTCGCTACCGTGGCGCACGAGCTGCGCAATCCCCTGAGTGCGATCATCGGCTACAGCGAGCTGCTGCGCGAGGGAGCGTTCGAGGGCCCGCAGGCGATCGACGACGCCTTGGGCCGGATTCATGCGCAGGCCGTCGATATGTTCGACATGCTGCAGAACTTGCTCGACGCCGACAAGGCCGACTCCGGCACCTTGCGCCTGGAGCTCACCGAACTCGACGTGCCGGCGTTCCTGGAGCGTCTGCGTGACGATCTGCCGCCGAGTTGGGACAAGCCGGGCGTCGAGGTCGCATGGCAGATGCCTGCGGTCGCGACGTTGGTCACCGACGCGCGCAAGCTCAAGGTGGTTCTGCGCAACCTGATCCACAACGCGATCAAGTATACGGCCCAGGGACGAGTTTCGGTGATGGCGGTGGCTGACTCCGAAGGGGTCGAGTTCGTCGTCAGCGACACGGGAGACGGCATCCCCGCGTCCGACTTGCCTCACATCTTCGAGCGCTTTCGCCAGTCGGGCAACGAGAGCCGCTCGGGCGGAGTCGGCCTGGGGCTGCACATCACCAAGCGTTTCGTCGACGCCCTCGGCGGCCACATTCAGGTCGAGAGCGAGGTCGGCAGGGGCAGCCGTTTCGTGCTCCACCTGCCGGCGCGTGCTCGCTGAGGCCCCGACCCGCCCATCGCTCGCCGGCAATCTCCCCACACGTTCGCGTCTTTCGGAATCGCCGCGGCGCTTGCGCCGCGGCTCGATTCCAGGCGGACCCTTGGCATGGCAGGTGCATCAACATGTGGTCCTAGGCCGGTGCGCCACGCTCCTCGTGGGCACGGTCGTCGCCGAAGGAGCCGCTCATGCCAACGCGTACGAACGCCCTCTCCCCGTCCTGCCGGACGACTCCGTTCACCCACCTCAGGATCCGACGATGGATGGTCGGCCTCAGCATGCTCCTGCTGCTGTCGGGCGCCGCCTCGGTCGCCCAGGCCAAGCCGAAGATCCTCATCCTCGCCACCGGCGGTACCATCGCCGGGGCGCAAACGAGTTCCTCTGAAGCCGGCTACAAGGCCGGCAGCTTTTCCATCCAAGACTTGATCAAGGCCGTTCCCGAATTGCGGAATCTGGCCGATCTCTCCGGCGAACAGGTGGCCAACATCGGCAGCCAAACGATGAACCACGAGGTCTGGCTCAAGCTGGCGCAACGTGCCAACGGGGCGCTCGCCGGCGACGTCGACGGCATCGTCGTCACCCACGGCACCGACACCATCGAAGAGACGGCGTACTTCCTCGGCTTGGTCGTCAAAAGCGACAAGCCCTTGGTCATCGTCGGCTCGATGCGTCCGGCGACGGCCATCGGGGCCGACGGTCCGGCGAATCTCTACAACGCCGTCGCCCTGGCGGCGAACCCCGCGGCGCGCGGCCGCGGTCCGCTCGTCGTGCTCAACGACGAGATCCACTACGGCCGCGAGATCCAGAAGATGAACAGCACCCAGCTCGACACCTTCCAGTCGCCCAACCGCGGGCGCGCCGGCGTGATGAACGTCGGTCGCACGTATCTCTTCGCCGACAACCCCATGCGCCACACCACCCGCAGCACCCTGTCGATTGCCGGCAAACAGACCGCGGACCTACCGCGCGTCGACATCGTCTACTCGTACGCCAACCTCGGCCGCGACGTCATCGACTTCCTCGTCAGCAAAGGCAGCAAGGGGATCGTCTTGGCCGGAGTCGGCGACGGCAACACCACCGACGCAGCCATCGCCGGCCTTGCCGACGCCGTGAAGAAAGGGGTCGTGGTGGTCCGCGCCACGCGTACGGGCAGCGGCATCGTCGCCCGCAACGTCGAGATCGACGACGACAAGCTCGGCTTCTTGGCGGCGATGGAACTCAGTCCGCAGAAGGCTCGCATCCTTCTGATGTTGGGACTGATGCAGACCAAGGAGCCGCAGGCGTTGCAACAGCTCTTCCTCGAGTACTGACGATACTGATGCGCTCCGCCCCGTCGGCGAAAGGAACAAGGTGACCCTGATGCATGCGCGATGGAGAAGTGCCGCCGCTTGTGTCCTCTTCGTCGGCGGTCTCGCCGGGGAGGCCGCGGCGGATGCGCGTGACGATCAGATCCGCGAACTGCAAAAGGCCGTCGAGGCCATGCAGCAGACGATCGAGGAACAGAACCAGAAGATCGACGCGCTGCGCCGAGCCGATGCCCCCGCCGCACCTCCGGTCGAAAAGGCGGCGGCCGACGCGACCGGCGGTAGCGTCAGCCCGGTCACCTCGCGCGACTCGTTCAACGACCAGCAGCAAGCGGCCCCGCGCCCCGACGACCTGACGCTCGATCCGAAGCTGCGCGGATTCCTGCCCGTGCCGCATACCCCGGTGTGGATTCAGTTCAATGCCAAGCCGCGTGTCGACATGACCTTCGATGGCGAGAACACCGGCGACGACAACCGCTTCATCACCGCCAAAATCCCCGTTGCAGGTGATCCGAAGAAGGGCGGTGAAGGTGTGTTCAACATCAACGCCAAGGGCTCGCAGTTGCGACTCGACGTTCGCGCCCCCGAGGTCGCCGGTAGCCCGCGTTTTTACTACGAGAACGACTTCTACGGCTCGGGCGGCGGCGAGTTCCCCTTTCGCGTGCGCCACCTGTTCGGAAAGATCTACAACGTCATCGTCGGGCAGACCTTCAGCATCTTCGAGGATCCGGACGTTTGGCCCGACACGGTCGATTTCGAAGGGCCCAACTCCGCCATCTTCGCCCGGCGTCCGTTGGTCCGTTACCAGTATCGCGTCGACGACGCTTGGCAGGTCAACCTCGGCATCGAGCAGCCCGATGCGGAAGTCGACCTGTCGATCGATACCGACGCCGACAATCGCAACCAGGCGCCGGATGGCGGCCTCAACTTGCGTTGGGAGCAGGCCGATTTCGGACACGTCCAGCTCGCCACCATCTTCCGTAGCATCGGCGTCGACGGCCCGACCGTCGGTGAGCAGAACACTCTCGGTTGGGGTTTGAACCTCTCCGCCGGCTTCGATGTCTTCGAGCGTGACGCCGTGCAGGCGCAAGTCACCTACGGCGAGGGCCTGTTTCGCTATTGCAACGACGACTTCGAGTCGGCGGATGCGGCCTTCGACGCCGATGGCGATCTGCAGGCCTTGCCCTATCTGGGCTTGATGTTCGGGTATACCCATCGCTGGAATCGCGTCCTGCGGTCGACCGCGAGCTACGGCTACGTCAACCTCGACAACGAAGCGTCGCAGGCAGGAAGTGCCTACCATGAAACACATTACGCCAGCCTCAACCTCATGTGGCAGCTGCGCGAACGTCTCTCGATCGGCATCGAGGAACTCTACGGCTTCAAGGAAACCAAGGACGGTTCGGATGGCGATGCATTCCGGACGCAGCTGGGCTTGGTGTACTCGATCTTCTAAGCCACTCGTCGCCGGCATGCTCCTCGCGGCGGCCGCGGTGTTGGCACTGGCGGCTCCCAGTGCCGCGCGCGACGATGATTTCCGCCAGCCGTCGAGCGCGGTCACCCGTCTACTCACGGCGGCGCAAGCACCCGAGCCCTTGTTGCACGCACGCTCCGGCCGCGTCGCGCTCTTGCACCGCGAAACCGTGATCGATCTCGGCCGCCTGACCCGACCGCGGCTCGGGCTGGCCGGCTTCCGCTACGACCCGCGCTCCGGAACCTCGGGCGTTGCACCCTTGATCACCCGCATCGAGGTGATCGCCGCCAAGGCGCCGGATGCAGCTCCCAGCGTGTGGACTCCGGCGGCGGGTACTCTGTTCGACCACGTCTCTTTTTCCCCGGATGGGGAAAAGCTCGCCGCGGTGCTGATCGACGACGGTCCTGCGCGCCTGGCGATCTTCGATGTGGCCAGCGGTACGGCCGAAGTACTCGCGACGCCGATCCAAGCGGCGTGGGGGCGCCCCTGCGAGTGGACCGGATCCGACGGGCTGCTGTGTCGTCTCGTCCCGAGTGATCGCGGGCCCGCGCCCGTCGAACGGCCCGTGCCGATGATCCTCGATCACCAAGGCGGGGCAATGCCGATTCGGACTTACCCCAACCTCCTCAGGAACAGTTCCGACGACGACCTCTTCGAGTACTACTTCGATGTCGAAGTCGCGCGCGTCGACAGCCACGGCAAAGCTCGGACGGTTCCGGGTCTGCGTGGTCTGCTCGCCGAGGTCGACCCGTCTCCGGACGGCGCCTATGCCGTCGTCACTCGCTTGGAACCGCCGTACCCGCGATTGGTCGGAGCGCGTCGTTTTCCCAGCCGCGTCGAGGTTTGGGATCTCGCTCAGTCCATGCGCCTGTACACCTCCGGTCGCGTCGGCTTCGGTACCGACGATGCCGTGGCCGAGGCTACACCACGCCGTGCCATCTGGAAGGCAGCCGCGCCGACCACTCTCGGTTTCATCGACGAACGTGGGGGCGATGGCACGTATCGCTGGAAGGCCGTGGGTGTTCCGTTCGACGAACCGCCGCAGGAAGTCGTACGCAGCCGGGATCCCATCGACGGCTTCGGCTGGACCACCGCCGGCACGCCGTGGTTTTCGACGCCCGGCGCAACGCCTACCGAAATGCGCGTCTTCGTCGTCCTCGACGGCCGCCCGCGGCAGATCTGGAGCGGCTCCGTCGCCGAACGCTACGACAGCCCCGGACGCGCCATCCGCGAGGATGGCAGCCACGGCCCGGTGATCGAATCCAACGGGCGCATCTTCCTCGCCGGTGATGGACTCAGCGCCGACGGCCCCCAGCCCTTCCTGGATGCCTTCGACCTGCGCACGCAGACGAGCGAGCGGATCTTCTCCGCCACGCCGGGGGTGTTCGAGCCGGTCCTCGGGTTGCTCACGGTCGAGCCCGCGACCCTGGTCACCTCGCGCGAAACCGAAACGGAAGCGCCGCGTCTCTTCGTCGTCCGCGACGGCGAGCGCCAACCGCTGGGACCGATCCCGGAGCCCTTGCCCGAGCTCGCTGCGACGACGCGCGAAGTGGTCAAGTACACCCGCGCGGACGGGGTCGCTCTCTCGGGTACCTTGTACCTGCCGCGTGGTCGGCGTGAAGGGGAACGACTGCCCACCTTGGTGTGGATCTACCCCTACGAGTTCTCCGACCGCGAGCAAGCGGAACAGATCGACGTGCGCGCATTTCGCTACCATCGCATCAAGGGTCCCTCACCCCTCGCCGCACTGGTCGAAGGTTATGCCGTGCTGCTCAATCCGACCGTGCCCATCGTCAGCGAAGAGGGGGCGATGAAGGACGATTACCTCGCGCAACTCGTCAGCAGTGCCGACGCGGCCGTCGACTACCTCGTGCGCCGCGGCGTGACGGACCCCGCTCGGGTGGCCGTCGGAGGTCGCAGTTACGGTGCCTTCTCTTCCGCCAACCTGCTGATCCATTCGAAGAAGTTCGCCACGGCGATCGCCATGAGCGGCGCCTACAACCGGACGCTCACCCCCTACGGCTTCCAGCACGAGTATCGCTCGTTCTGGGACGCGACCCAGCTGTATACGAAGATCTCGCCGTTCTACTTCGCCCATCGTGTCGAGCGGCCGTTGCTTCTGGTGCACGGCGGTGCCGACGAGAACGGCGGCACGCCCCCGATGCAGGCACGCCGCTTCTACCACGCCCTGGTCGGGCAAGGTGCGCGCGCCCGCTATGTCGAACTGCCGGGCGAGGGGCATCACTACTGGGCGCGTGAGAACGTGCTCCTGGCCGCCGCCGAACTCATCGATTGGCTCGACCATACGATCGGTCCGAAGTCGGCGGGCGCCAAGGCGGAAGCGAGGGCCGAATGATCTGGCTCGAACTCGCGCTGCTGCTGCTCTGCATCGTCGTCGGCGCGCGCCTCGGCGGCATGGCGCTCGGTCCGATCGCCGGCATCGGACTGGTGGTCTTCGTCTTCGTCTTTCACCTGCCGCCGGGGACCCCGCCTGCCACCGTGCTGGGTATGATCATCGCCGTCGTCACGGCCCTGGCGGCGATGGAGGCTGCCGGCGGCCTCGACTACCTGATTCTCGTCGCCGAACGCGTGCTGCACCGCAACCCGCAACAGATCACCTTCGTCGCGCCGTTGGTCACGTACGTGTTGATCTTCGCCGCCGGCACCCAGCACGTCATCTACGCCTTGCTCCCGGTCATCGCCGAGGTTTCACGCCAGGCCGGCATCCGGCCGGAGCGACCGATCTCGATCAGCGTCATCGCCGCTCAACATGGTTTGATCGCGTCGCCGATTTCGGCCGCGACCGTGGCGTTGCTCGGGGCTCTCGCGGGGTACGACATCGCCCTGCCGCAGATTCTCCTGGTGATCGTTCCTGCGACGCTGGTCGGCGTCCTTCTCGGTGCCTTGTCGGTTGCCTGGCGCGGCGAACCGCTGGCGGACGATCCGCTCTACCAACAACGACTCGCCGAAGGTGGTCTCAAGGTCACCGAACGACGTTCCGACCTCGGCGATCGCCTGACGGCCGCGCGCGGCTCGACGCTGCTCTTTCTCCTCGGTATCGCCATCGTCGTCCTCATCGGGCTGGTGCCCGAACTGCGCCCGGAGCACACGGTCGTCGTCGACGGCGAGAGCCGACTCGTTCGCGCCGATCCGGCGGCCGTCATCATGATGGTGATGTTGGCGATTGCCGGTTTGATTCTGATCCTCTTCAAGCCGAAGCCCGACGACATCATGAAGGGCTCGGTCATGCGCGGCGGGCTGTCGGCGGTGATCTCGATCCTCGGCATCTCGTGGCTCGGGTCGTCGTTCTTCAGCGGCAACGAGGCGCAGATCGTCGCCGGCATCTCGGCCTTGATCGCCCAGGCCACCTGGGTCTTCGCACTCGGTCTGTTCACTCTCTCGGCTCTGCTGTTCAGCCAAGCCGCGACCGTCGTGACGCTGATGCCGGTGGGTCTCAGCCTGGGCCTGTCGCCGGCCTTATTGCTGGCTCTCTATCCGGCGGTCAACGGAGCCTTCTTCTTGCCGACCTACGGTACGGTGCTCGCCGCGGTGTCGTTCGATCAAACGGGCACCACCCGCATCGGCAAGTACTTGCTCAATCACAGCTTCATGCGACCGGGGTTGGTGGCCACGGTGTCCGCCACGCTGGTCGCTTTGGCCCTGTCTTCCGTCGTCCTGCCCTGAATCGCTTCGTTCCCGCCTCGTTGTGAAGGAATCATCCCATGAAACGTCTGGCCCTGTCGCTCCTCCTCACCGTCGTCGGCAATCCCCTCCTGTGGTCGGCCAGCTTCGCGGCAGAGGGACCGCGCGTCGAGCGTGATCTGCTGGGCGAGAAGCAGTTGCCGGCCGAGGCGTATTACGGCGTGCAGACCGCGCGGGCGCTGGAGAACTTCATGATCTCCGGCCTGCACACCAACGACTATCCCGAACTGGTGCGCGCTCTGGTGATGGTCAAGCTCGCCGCGGCACGCGCCAACCACGATGTCGGCGCCCTCGATGCCAAGGTGCTGGCGGGAATCGAACGAGCCGGCGAAGCGATTCTCGCCGGCGACTACCACGACCAGTTCCAGGTCGACATGTACCAAGGCGGTGCCGGCACTTCGACCAACATGAATGCCAACGAGGTCATCGCCAACGTCGCGTTGGAGAAGATGGGCTACCCCAAGGGGCGCTACGACATCGTCGAGCCACACGACCACCTGAACATGTCGCAGTCGACGAACGACGCCTACCCGACAGCCCTCAAGGTGGCGATGCTGCTCTACAACGACCCGCTCGTGCGGGAAGTCGAACTGCTGGCGCAGGCCTTTCGGGCCAAGGGCGTCGAGTTTGCCGAAGTCATCAAGATGGGCCGCACCGAGACGCAGGACGCCGTGCCGATGACCCTCGGGCAGGAATTCAATGCCTTCGCCGCCGCCCTCGAGGCGGAGCTGGAGAACCTACGCCAGGCGGAACGCGCGCTCTACGTCATCAACATGGGCGGCACCGCGATCGGCACCGGCTTGAATGCGCCCCAAGGATACGCCGAGAAGTGCACGTCGCACTTGGCCAAGCTCACGGGTAAGAAGCTGGTTCTCGCACCTGACTTGATCGCGGCCACTTCCGACCTGCAGGGGTTCGTCATCTACTCGGGCGCGCTCAAGAGCCTCGCCGCCAAGCTCATCAAGATCTCGACGGATCTCATGTTTCTCTCCTCGGGGCCGCGCACCGGCATCAACGAAATCACGCTACCACCGCTGCAGCCCGGCTCGTCGATCATGCCCGGTAAGGTCAACCCGGTCATGCCCGAACTGATGGCGCAGGTCGGCTTCACGGTCATCGGCAACGACCTCACCGTCACGCTGGCCCAACAAGGTGGACTGCTGCAGCTCAATGCCTACGAGCCGGTGGCGGCGGCGTCGATCCTCGAATCGCAGCGCCTGCTGACAAGCACTTTGCCCGCTTTGCGCAGCAAGTGCATCGACGGCATCGCGGCGAACGTCGCCGTCAATCGTGAACACTTCGAGCGAAGCATCGGCATCGTCACCGCGTTGAACCCGGTTCTCGGCTACGAAAAGACCACCGAACTGGCGGCCGAGGCGATGCGCACCGGAAAGAACGTGCTCGACCTGGTGCGCGAGCAAGGTCTGCTCGATGCGCGACAGATCGAGGAACTGATGGACGTCGAGAAGCTGACCGGGCAATAGCCGCGACGACCGAAGAGTCCCGACCGCGGCAGCCGTCGCGGTCGGGGGGGGCATGCGACCGGGCGGAGCAGGATGCGGTGGGGCGGCCCGGTCGTGGGGTGCTGGTCGGCGAGCCTCCTGTCAATGACCTCGGCGCCGTGGCAGGAAGGTGCACATGACCTTGCTGCGCGCCCATCAGACCAAGATCACCGCGACCATCGGCCCCGCTTCGACGGATCCTCGCATGATGCAGGCGATGATCGAGGCCGGGCTCGATGTCGCGCGCCTGAACTTCTCGCATGGGTCGTTCGCCGAGCATCGTCGCAACATCGAAAATCTACGAGCCGCGGCGGCAGCCGCGGGACGCGACATCGCCATTCTCGCCGATCTCTCCGGACCCAAGATCCGTTTGGGCAAAATCCTCGCCGAACCGATCGAGCTGCACAGCGGGCAAGAATTCACCCTGACCACCGACGAGATCGAAGGAGATGCGACACGGGCTTTCGTCAGCTTCGCGCGCCTGCCGGAGGTGGCCAAGCCCGGCGATCACTTGTTCGTCAACGACGGCATCATCGATTTGCAGGTCGAGTCCGTCGTCGCCAACCGGGTGCAGTGTCGGGTGGTGATGGGCGGCGAGATTCGCTCGCGCAAAGGCGTCAATTTGCCCGGGCTCGACTTGGGCATCTCGGCCTTCACGGAGCACGACGAGCGCTGCCTCGAATTCGCCCTGGAGCATGGGGTCGACATCGTCAGTCAGTCCTTCGTCGAGTCGGCAGCCGACATCGAAAGAGTCCGCGCCGCAGCGCGGGCACGCGGGCACGAACCGTTCATCGTCGCCAAGATCGAGCGGGCGCGGGCGCTCGAGCGGATCGACGAAATCGTCGCCGCGGCCGACGGCATCATGATCGCGCGCGGCGACCTCGGGGTGGAGGTGCCGATCGAGCAGATCGCAATCTTGCAGAAGGGACTGATGCGCAAGGCGATTCGCGCCGGCAAGCCGGTGATCACGGCGACGCAGATGCTGGAGTCGATGACCCACAGCCGGCAGCCGACGCGCGCGGAAGCGACCGATGTCGCCAACGCCATCCTCGACGGTACCGACAGTGTCATGCTTTCGGCCGAGTCGGCGAGCGGCAGGTATCCGCTCGAATCGATCCAGACGCTGGCGCGCATCGCCAGTGCGACCGAGCCACACCGATCGCGGCAAGAGATTTGGGAACGCCTGAAGAACCTGCCGCGAGATCTGCCGACCGACGGCTACGACTTGGTTGCGCTGGCGACGGAGGCGATCACCGAGCGCGCTGATGCGGCCGCGGTGTTCGTGCCCACCAGCACGGGCCACATGGCGCGCAGCCTGTCGCGCTTCCGCTTGGCGATGCCGATCGCCGCGGTCACCTCCGACCCGCACGTCGCGCGCCGATTGCACCTCTCCTATGGCGTACACCCCGAAGTGGTGGCGGCGCCGGTGGGCGATTGGAACGAGTTCGCCCGCAACTGGGTGGCGAAGCATGCACTGCGCGGGACGCGTGCCGTGCTGCTGCGCGGTCCGTCGAAAGAAGACAGCAGCGGCAACCACGCGTTGGAGTTGATCGACCTGCGGCGCAGCGGCGACTGACACGTCTGTCGCTCCATGCCGGCGCGGCCTGTCCGCCTGGGGCTTGGGCCGTGGAGGCCAGATTCACGCCGCCGCGAGGATCAGGCCGCTCGTCGGCACGCCGGTACCGGCGGTGGCGAGCACGTGGTCGACGTTCGGCACTTGGTTGCAGGAGGTGCCGCGGATCTGCCGCACGCACTCGGTGATGCCGTTCATGCCGTGGATGTAGGCTTCACCGAGCAGGCCGCCGCTGGTGTTGATCGGCAGCTTGCCGCCGAGGGAGAGGTTGTCGATGGTGGCGAAGTGCTTGGCCTCGCCGCGGCCGCAGAAGCCGAGTTCTTCGAGCTGAATCAGCACGAACGGGGTGAAGTGGTCGTAGAGGAAGGCCGTCTGGATGTCGCCGGGCGTCAGTTCGGATTGCCGCCAAAGCTGTTGGGCGACGACGCCCATCTCCGGCAGACCGGTGATGCTCTTGCGGTAGTAACTCGTCATGAGTTCGCCGTCGTCGGCCGCGCCCTGGGCCGCCGCGGCGATGAGTGCCGGCTTCTGTTTCAGGTCGCGCGCCCGCTGCGCCGAGGTGATCACCAAGGCCACGCCGCCGTCGCTTTCTTGACAACAATCGAGCAAGCGCAGCACCGGCTCGATGACCCAGCGCGAGTTCTGGTGGTCGGCGAGGGTGATCGGCCGTTGGTAGAACCAGGCATTGGGGTTGGTGGCGGCGTGCTTGCGGTCGACCACGGCGATGCGGCCGAAGTCCTCGTTGGTGACGCCGTAGTCGTGCATGTAGCGCTGCGCGTGCACGGCGGTCCACGACGCCGGCGTCAGCAAGCCGAACGGGGCGTACCAGGACAGCCACGGTGGCAGCGAGGTCATCGCGGTGCCGGTGCCGCCGAAGCGCATGCCCGAGCGTTCGTTGAAGGCGCGGTAGACGACGACCGTTTCGGCGACGCCGGCGACGATGGCCATGGCGGCTTGCATGACGGCGCCGGCACCGCCGCCGCCGCCGTAAGGGACGCGGGTGAACACGGACAGCTGCGGGATGCCGAGGTTGCGGGCCACTTCGGTCTCGTCGCTGTTGTCCATGGTGAAGGTGATGAGCCCGTCGACGTCGCGCGGCGACAAGCCGGCGTCGTCGAGGGCCGACTTCACCGACTCGCAGGCGAGCTGCAGTTCGCTGCGGCCGGACTCCTTGGAGAACTCGGTCTGGCCGATGCCGGCGATGGCCGTGGTCTTGTGCAGGGGATGATGTGCCATGGTCGGTGCCCGCCTTTCGTGCGTCGGCGTGCATAGGACGACCCGGCGCGAGCCGTCAATCCGCGCCGGTCGCCTGGGGAGAGGGCCATCGGCCCGGGGTCATACCAGCCTAGGGCAACTCCCGAGGTGTCCTGTGGATGTCCACACCCATGGCGACCTCGTCGCGTGCCATCGTCTCGCGCGTGTCCATGCCGTGGGCGTCGCTGCCCTAGGCGCGTTTGCGGAACGCCACCCCGGCGAATTTCCCCGAGGTGCGCCATTCGTCGATGTACTGAAAGTACGCGATCGGCCCGAGCGGGTAGCTACTGACGTTCAGCTTGTCGCGCCGGGTCATCTCGCGCCCCTCATTGTTGTAGTACCCAGGCGTGCACTCGGGGTTGCCGAGGAAACTCTGCGGGGCGCTGGCGATCTGCTCGGTCCAGGCGTCCTCGGCCTCCGCCGTCACCTCCACCTCGTCCGCGCCGGTCGTCAGCGCATGTCGGACGACCGCGGTGATCGTCGTCCCGGCCTCGACGAGGTTGTGCGTGATGTTCGAAATCAGGCCACCCCCCTGCACCAAGCCGACGATGAACAGGTTCGGGAAGCCGTGCGCGTGGATGCCGTGCAGGGTGCGCATGCCATCCTTCCAGTGATCGGAAAGCTTCTTGCCGTCGCGGCCGACCGTCTCGAAGCCGGCGCGGCGCGCGAAGTCGGTGGCGAACTCGAACCCCGAGGCGAACACCAGCCCGTCGAGGTCGTAGTGCACGCCATTGGCCCACACCCCCGCCGCGTCGATGCGCTCGACGCCCTTGCCGTCGGTGTCGACCAGATGGACGTTCGGCCGGTTGAAGGTCTGCAGGTACTCGTCGTGGAAACACGGTCGCTTGCACAGCTGGCGGTACCACGGCTTGAGCAGCTCGGCCGTATGCGGGTCCTGGACGATGGCGTCGACGCGGGCGCGGATCTCGGTCATCTTCTCGTCGTCGCTGTCCTCGAACGCCTTCTGGATCAACGCCATGTCGAGGATGCTGCCGTTGGTGCCCATCTCCTGCACCACCCGGTCGCGCACCCGGATCGAGATGTCCGTCCAGCCGTCCTTGACGAGGTCCTCGTCGGCGAAGCCGCCGGTCTGGAGGGTGGCGAAGTTCATCAGCCATTCCTTCTGCCAACCGGGCTTCAGCGCGGCGAACCACTCCGGGTCGATCGGGTGGTTGTTGCGCACGTCGATCGACGAGGGCGTGCGTTGGAAGACGTACAGCTCCTTGGCGTCGCGTCCGAGCGGCGGGATGCACTGCACCGCGGTGGCGCCGGTGCCGATGATGCCGATGCGCTTGTCGGCGAGCCGGCTCATGGGCGCGCCGTTCGGGTCGCCGCCGGTCCAGTCGTAGTCCCAGCGGCTGGTGTGGAAGGCGTGTCCGCCGAAGCTCTCGATGCCGGGGATGCCGGGCAGTTTCGGTTTGTGCAGCGGCCCGAGGCCCATGGCGACGAAGCGGGCGCGGATGCGGTCGCCGCGGTCGGTGTGGATGATCCAGCGCGCGTCGGTTTCGTTCCATTCGAGGCGCGTGACGTTGGTCGAGAAAAGGGCGTTCTGGCGCAGGTCGAAGACCTCGGCGATGCGCAGGGCGTGGCGCCAGATCTCGGGTGCGAAGACGTACTTCAGGGTCGGCCGTGTACCGACCTCCTCCATCAGCGGCAGGTAGACCATCGCCGCGGTGTCGCACATGGCGCCGGGATAGCGGTTCCAGTACCAGACTCCGCCGAAGTCGCCGCCGCCTTCGATGATGTGGAAGTCGTCGATGCCGGCCTGCTTCATGCGCGCCCCGGTGCACAGGCCGGCGAAGCCGCCGCCGATGAAGGCGACCGTCACTTCATCGGTGACCGGTGGCCGCTCGACGCGCGGGGTGTAGGGATCCTCGACGAAATGCGCGTAGCGTCCGGTGGGCTCGATGTACTGGTCGTTGCCGTCGGCGCGCAGACGCTTGTCGCGTTCCTGACGGTAGCGCACGCGGAGCGCGTCGCGCTCTTCCTGGGTCAGATGAAGGTGCCCATCGGCGGACGTGGTCGACATCGGTTTCGCCTCCTCGACGCCGCACGAGCGCGGCGCATTGCATCGGTTGCCGTCGCCCGAAGTGCAAAAATGCGACCGGCCGGGCGAACGTGGCCTGGAACGTCTTAGAGCGCGATCTTCGCGCTCACGGCAACCGCGCCGCCGCTGCGTTCCGATTCTCGCGTGCCGCGTCGCGTCGATCTTCCGCCGGCGAGCGGCTGCTTCGCTCGCCCTCGTCGGCTCCGCGAATCATCGGCGTCCCCGGTTTGACGCAGGGCATGCCCTCGACTACCGGTGCGATGGAGAGAGGGTTGGCATCATGGCCTTAGGCGCCCGCAGGGCGGGGACAATGTGGCAGTCGTGCACGACCGGGTCGGGATGCGGGATGCCCGACGAAATGGCCGGTACGCGCCCGATGAGCGGCGCACCGCGTTGATGCGCTAGGGATTCGTAAGATGTTTGCGCACGTGTACCTGATTCCCATCGCCTTGTTGCTCGGTATGCCGCTGGCGATGGAAGCGGGGCGCCGCCTCAAGCGCGCACGACTCGCCCAGGCGGGGGCCGAGTCGGACACCGTCGACAGCGGCTTCGGTGCGCTGGACGGCGTGATCTACGCCTTGTTCGGCCTCCTGCTCGCCTTCATCTTCTCCGGCGCCGCCACGCGGTTCGACCACCGTCGGGAACTGATCGCGCAGGAGGCGAACGCCATTGGCACCGCCTATTTGCGCATCGATCTGCTGCCGCAGCCGAGTCAGGACGCGCTGCGGCCGCTGTTCCGTCGCTACCTCGAATCACGGATCAGGACGCACCAAATCGCGGACGATCTGGAGGCTGCCATGGCCGAGTACAGGCGCGGCCTTGCCATGCAGGAGGACGCCTGGCGGCTCGCCGTCGCCGGTGCCGGCGAAACCGGCAACCCGGCGGTGCTGTCCCTCGTGCTGCAGGCGTTCAACGACATGATCGACATCACCACGACACGCTTCGCCTCGAGCCTCACCCATCCGCCGCCCGTCATCTTCGCGATGCTCGTGATCGTCGCCTTCGCCGCTTCGTTTCTCTCCGGAACCGCGATGGCGACGAGCCCATCCCGGCCCTGGGCGCACGTGTTGGCGTTCACCCTGGTGATCTCGGCCACGGTGTATGTGATCCTCGACATCGAATACCCGCGGCGCGGCTTCATCCGGGTCGATGCGGCCGATCAGGTCTTGATCGACCTTCTCGAGAGCATGCGGGACGTCAAGGGTTCGTAGCGAGCTGGTCGCGCAAGGCGCGCCGGAGCAGCTTGCCGCTGGCGTTGCGCGGCAGCGGCTCGTCGAAGACGAAGACCCGCGACGGTACCTTGAACGCCGCCAGGTGCTCGCCGACGTGTCGCCGTAACGCCTCGGGGTCCAGCGTGCGCCCGGGCTTCGGATACACCGCCACCGCCAACTCCTCGCCAAGGCGCTCGTGCGGCAAGCCGAAACAGGCGCATTCGTAGGTGTCGGGGAAGGCATACACCACGTTCTCGACCTCGGAACACGAGATGTTCTCGCCCGCCCGCAATACGATGTCCTTCGCCCGGTCGACCAGGAACAGAAAGCCCTCGTCGTCGAGGTAGCCGAGATCGCCGGTACGCAGCCAGCCGTCCTCCGAGAGCACGTCGGCCGTTTCCTTCGGCTTGTTCCAGTAGCCGCGGAACAAGTTCGGCCCGCGAAAACAAACCTCGCCGACCTCACCGGTGGCGCAAACCCTGCCGCTGCCTTGCTCGATGACGCGCATCTCGCAGATCGGCGGGATGCGCCCGGTGCTCGCGGGCTTGCGCACGTAGTCGTCGCCCGTGTTGCCCGGGCCGAAGGCATTGGTTTCGGTCATGCCGTACCCGATGTTCGGCCGCCCGCGCGAGAAGCTCGACTCGATGCGCTTGACCAGAGCCGTCGGCGCCGCCGCTCCGCCGCCGCCCACCGACTGCAGGCTCGACGTGTCGGTCGTGGCGAAGTGCGGCGACTCGAGCAGGTCGTGCGCTTGCGTCGGCACCCCGACGAAGAGCGTGACGCGCTCGCGTTCGATCAGCTCGAGGGCTCGCTCGGGCGACCACTTGTACATCATCACCAGCTTGTTGCCGCCCATCGTCGCCCCCAGCATCACCGGCACGAGTCCGGTCACGTGGAACAGCGGCACGATCAGGATGTAACAAGTGGGGTAGGGATGCGGTTCCTTCGGCGGACGTGCCACGACGTTGGCGATGGCGCGGCAGGCGAAGGCGAACAGCGACTGCAGGATGGCCCGGTGCGTCGACACCACGCCCTTCGGGTGTGCCGTCGTGCCCGAGGTGTAGAGGATCATCGCGTCGGCGTCCGGGTCGATCGCTGCGTCGGGGAGAGCCATGCCGGCGAACGGCGCCACTACATCCTCGTAGCGCTCGACGCCCGCCGGCATGGTGACCGACGGTTCGCTACGCACGGCAACCACGCGCAAGTCGAGAGAGCCCAGCAGTGGTGTGACGCGTTCGATGCGCTCGCGGTCCGCCAAGAGCACCCGTGCACCCGAGTCGCGCAACCCGTAGTCGAGTTCCTCCGTCGTCCACCAAGCGTTGACACCGACGGCGACGGCGCCGGTCGCCGTGGTGGCGAAGTAGGCGAAGATCCACTCTGGGTAGTTGCGCATGGCGATGGCGACGCGGTCGCCGGGCTGCACGCCAAAGTGTCGCACCAGGGTGTTGGCGAGCGCATCGATGCGCGCCATGCCCTCGGCGAACGAGTACCGCTCGTTTTCGTAGACGAGCCACGTCGCGTCGCCCTTGTTTCGGGCGCCGTCGAGGAAGTGGCGCAAGGTGGGCGGCGCGTTGCGGTAGAGCTTCACCGGCACGCCGCGGATCACGCCGTCGGTCATCTCGAAGGCGGCCCCCGGCGCGGTGAGCGTCGCCAGGGCCTGCTCCCAGGTCGCGACCGGGGCAGTGGTCTTGGTCTCGGAAGGGCTGCTCATCGCCGGGCTCACAGCGGCAGGCTGAGGACGGCGGTGCCGGAGACGTGGTCGCCCATGTCGTTGGTGGCGCGGAAGGCGACTTCGACCAAGCCTTCACCCTCGGCTTGTGACTTCGAGGCGACGCTGCCGCTGTAGGTGAGCGTCGAGCCGGGGAAGGCGGGTACGCCGAGGCGGATGGCCAGGCGCTTGATCATCGTGTTCGGCCCGGCCCAGTCGGTCAGGTAGCGGCTGCAGTAGCCGGTGTCGGTGAGGATGTTCATGAAGATGTCGGGCGAACCCTGCGACTGGGCGTACTTGGGATCGTGGTGCACCGGCATGAAGTCGCGCGTGGCGATGGCGCCGGCGACGATGTGCGTCGCGCTGATCGGGAGAACGAGGTCGGGCAGGGTGTCGCCGACCTGAATCGCATGCCAATCGAGTGTGCGGGTCATGCTCGGGCCTCCTGGCGCGGGCGGAACTGGTGCAGCACCAGGCCGTCGTCGAATTTCTCGAAGAACACCTCGACCGGCATGTCGTTGCGCACGTCGGCCGGCTCGATGCCGCAGAGGTTGGACACCAGACGCACGCCTTCCTCGAGGTCGACGAGCGCCACGATGTAGGTGCCCTCGAACCAGGGCCAGGGTGGGTGTCTCGGCAAGACGTAGCTGTGTAGCGTAGCGCGACCGCTGGCTTCGATGGTGTCCCAGGCGAGGGAGTTGCACTTGGGGCACATCGGACGCGGCGGGTGGCGCAACGTGTTGCAGTCGCGGCAACGTTGGATCAGCAGCTTGTGCTCGGCCAAGCCCTCCCAGAAGAACTTGCTGTCCGGCGTGACGACCGGGGCGAGACGCGTGCTCATCCGAGGAGCCCCTCCGCCGGCTTGAACTTGAGGATGCGGAACCATTGCCGGCCGACGACCGCGCCGTCGGCATCGTGGTACTCGGTCTTCCAGGTGATGAAGTGGCCGGTGCCGAGGCGGGTGGTCTTTTCCTCGGAGACGGCGTCGATCACCGTCGTCGACGACAGTCGCTCGCCGAGCTGGACGTAGCGCACGATCTCGAACTCGGTATTGGTGGCGAGGGTGGCGATGAAGCCGGCCTCGTCGAAGAGCGCCAGCGGGTTCTCGCCGCTCAGTTCGACCGGCGAGCCGCCGCGTTCGGCGATACCGGTGATCTTCGGCGTCGGCATGGTCCACGTCTGCAACATGAACGGCGGCGAGACGACGCCGCCGAAGCGCGAGGTCGCGGCGAAGGCGGGGTCGGTATAGACCGGGTTGCTGTCCTCCATGGCCGCGGCCCAGTGGCGGATCATCGGTTGGTTGACGGGGTCGGGGGCGACCGCCGCCTCGGCCGGGCCGACGGGTCGGCCGACGAGGCCGGCGAGGCGCTCTTGGAACGAAGCACTGGGCGAATCGGGCATGCGCAATCCTCCTGCGGGATGCCGCGCGTCATGCCGCGTCGCGCCGCACTTGTCGAGAGAACGGGCGGAATGCCGGAAGGACGTATCGTCGCCACGGTCCAGCGCGGGCTGGAGATGATCAAGGCGAGGTTGGTTCTACCGGCCCGGCCTCGGCGATGTAATGGAAGCCAAGGTCGACGATCCCCGCATCCGCCGTCATCCCGCGCACGGCGCTACCGCGTATCAGCAGGGAGCTGGCCCGCCCCGAGCCGGCGTCGATGGCCGGACTGCGCCGCTGGTCCTCATTCGAGAGGTGGAAGTCGTCATCGCCAAAGCCATCGCCGCCGAGGATACCGTCGACACCGGCCGGATCGACCCATCGAGGATCGGCCTCGAAGTTGGTGACGTGGCCCTCGACGCCGTCGGAGTAGCCGTCGTTGTTGAGGTTGAAGGCGATCCACAGGCCAGGGAAGGAGCCGAGTTCCGCCGCGATGCCGCCCTGGAGGTTGCCCGCGACGATGTTGTTGAGCACGCTCGTGCCCGGAGCGGATCCTTCGGCGGAGCCGATCGTGAGGCCCCATCGCGCGTTGGCGTGAATGGTATTGTTCATCACCGTTCCCTCCGGCATCGATACGGTCGATCCTCGACCGAAGGCGATGCCGTGGCTGCGATTGTCATAGACCAAGTTGTTGATCACGACGGCGGCCGGAGCGTCACGCACCATGATGCCTTCGAGTCCGTTGCTGAAGACTCGATTCGATTCGACGAGGGTCTGTCCCGATCCCGCGGCGAGGATGCCTTCGATGGCACTACCTCCTACGGTCGAACCCGTGACACGTAACTCGGCACGGGGATCGCCGGTGCGGGCGAAGATGCCCGCGGCGCCGCTGCGCAGGACCAGGTTGTCGGTCAGCGCTATCGCGCCGTCCGAACGCGCGTCGACGCCGGTTCCGCGGCTGTCCGTGACTCGATTCGAAGAGACGACGAAACTCCCTTGCGGTTCGGAAAGATGGTCGAATCCCCGGAGGCTGACGGTGACCATGCGCAGAATCACGTCGACGGAAACCACGGTGTCGAGGTCCGGCCCTACCGCGGTGCAGCTCCCGCTTCCAGTGAGCGCCGCATGTACCGCCTGAACCAGCTCTTCGACCGTGACTTCGTGGTCGCCGTTGCAGTCGCCGATTCTGGGTGTTCGCGAACGGATCCGAATACCGTGGCTCTTGGCGCCGCGCACCTGATTGCCGGTGATGCGAACATTCGGCGATCGATCGACCTCGATTCCAACGCCCCTGCAGTCGGACACCTGGTTGTCCGCGATCACCGCCTCGCCGCGACTCTGAATGGAGATTCCGTGAGAACTGCCTCCATGGAGCCGATTGTCGATCACACTCGCCAGGCTGGTCGAGGTTGCCGCCAGGATGCTGAGTTCGCTGGCCTGATTACGGTGCGCATGTACGGAATCATGGACGCGCAACGCAGCGGCGCCTCCCACGCGATTGTCGACGAACTCCAGCGGTACCTCCGATGGCCGCTCGGATCGCCGCTCGGATCGCACGAAGGCGTAGCTGCCGACGGTGTTGCGCACGATGCGCACGGGATCGAGTTCTCCCTGCGGATCTTCACCATCGTAGCGGGTAGCGACGAGCGACTCGCCAATCTCGTTGGCCTCGACGTGCAACGATCTCCGCGCGTATGTGGTGAGATCTCCAGCGATCTCATTGTCAGCGACGACAACGTCCGGCGCCTCGATGAGCAGGCTTCCCAGTCGATTGTCACGAATTTCGGCTATGCCAGTTCCCCCAACGATATCGAGGTCCATCAAGTTCACCGTGTTGTCGCTTGCCTGCAAGGATCCGGAATACCCCATGGCGAACGATAGGAATCGATTGAGCTGCAACGATACCGCGCCAGCGCCTTGAACATGGATGCCGCCCGCGTCGTTGTCGGTGAACTCGACTACGCCGTTGCGAGCAGAGATGACGACCAAGGAGAAGCCGGAGTCGCCGGCGATGCGATTGGCAACCAGCGACACGCTTCCGGAAGCGGCGATGATTGAGGATCGTTGTCCGGTGTCGATGTCGTTCGCCTCGAATCCCAAGTCGCTGCAGTCGTATTCGGCGACGATGGAGCGATCCACGTTGTGCCGGATCGAGTTGTCGCTAATCCGCAAGTCGGACGAGGTGGAGATTCCGATACCTGAGCCATTGTTCTCGATTTCGTTTCTCTCGATGCTTCCGCCTCGGGCCTCGGTGACGGCGATACCAACGGACGAGTTGCGTGAGATGTGATTGGCGGCGACATACGGGCGAATCGGCAGGCTGTTGCCGCCGTGCACCGCGATCCCGGCGATGCGGTTGTCGGAAACTCGGTTGCCGACGACCGTGACATCGCCCGCGGCGATCACCTCGATGCCGCGCAGGTCGGAGCCCTGTACCGTATTGCCGAGCAACGTCACGCGACTCGCGTCGACACCTGTTTCTGAATGGGGCCGCACCTGAATGCCGGCATCCTGGGCGCCTTCGATGGTGAAGCCGTCGATGACGATGTCGTGCTTGCCGTAGACGATGAAGCCGGTCGTTGCGTCGGGGGTATTGGGAGGGCGCAACACAACGGGTGCGGCTGGGTCTCCGGTTAGCTCGCCTGTCACATCGGCCTGTATGACGATCGGCAGGTCCCGGTTGCCACTGCCCAAAGGCTCGACGTTGCCTTCCGCATAAACGCCTGGTCCAACGATGAGAGTGTCCCCCGGTGCCATGAGCCTGCGTGCCGCGTGGCGCAGGCTGACGAACGCGGAGTCGGGAGTGGTCCCTTCGTTGCTGTCGTTCCCCGATTGGCGAACGTAATACGTTGCGGCGGGCGCCGACATCGGTTGGCTCGCGACGGCCAGCAGGATGGCGAATGCGGGGCCCAAGCTGGAGAGGATGCGCTTCGCGATGAACGAAGGTGCTCTGTCCGAGTGAGCGTACGAAACCTCCGGCATGGTGACCGTCGATAGTTTGCCGGGGGAGGTATTGCAACGCCAAAGTTGGGCATATGCACTCGACCGATGCGCTGACCATCGGGCTGTGTCGGTGCATGGGAAGAAATGACCTGCGCGCTCGACGTGTTCGGCGGGCGGCGCGGGTGGCGTCCATGGTGGCGATGCCGCGTCGCGTCGCGCTTGTCGAGGCTTTCGATAAGGGTTCGTGCGAGGAGGGAGGATCGACCGGGCTCCCGGTCGATCCTCCGTTGGTTCACGGCAGCGGCGTGACGCCGACGACGGTGGTCGGCGCGCACGCCTATCGTCCGGTGCGTTCGTCGAGTTGGCGGGCGATCTCGGCGTGCGCCGCGCGGGTCAGCGGGTAGCCGCGGGCGAACCAGAAGGCGAGGGCCAGGAAGCTGAGCGGCGCCAGCATCGTCAGCGCGCGGATCGTCTGGCGTACCGTCTCGCTCTGCTCGGCGCCCTTCACGTAGCCGACGACGTCGAGCAGGCTCATCAGGCCGAAGACGGCGATGGCGCCGCCGAGCGTGCGTAGGAACATGAAGGCGCCGTTGTAGAGCCCCTCGCGGCGCGCGCCGGTGGCGAGGTCGTCCTCGTCGATGACGTCGCCGAGCATGGCCCACGGCATGACGTCGACCACGGCGTAGCCCAGGGCGGTCAGCGGCGGGATCAGCATGAGGGTCCACCGCGGCCAGTCGGGTTGGGCCAGGACGAACAAGCTGCTGATCCCCATCCACCAGAGGGTGCCGACGGCGAAGAGGTTGGCCTTTTCGTAATGCTTCGAGATGCGCAGCCAGACCGGCAGGGCGAGGACCACCGAGCCGAGGAACAGCGCCATGGCGATCTCGAAGTCGCGCGAGCGGCCGATCCAATAGGTGAAGTAGAGGATGAGCAAAGCGCTCATCAGGTCCATGGCGATGCGGGCGCTCAGGTACATGGCGACGAGGCGGCGAAAGTTACGGTGGCGGGTGATGGTGCGCAGGCTTTCGAGGAGGGACTCTTGCGACGTGCGCTCGGCGAACTCGGGGCGCTCGAAGGTGGCGGCCCAGACGGCGAACCAGGGCAGGGTGAGGAAGACGCCGAAGACGACGCCGGCGGCGGCGAAGTCGGGGGTGCCGCCGCCGAGGGCGGTGGCGACCGGACGGATCGAGATGGCGACGAAGATGCCGAGCAGGGCGCCGATGTTGCGGAAGGTGTTGAGCGAGATGCGGGCGTCATAGCCACGCGCCATCTCGGGCAGCAGGGCGAGGTAGGGCACGGCGAGGACGCTCAGCGAGACGCTCATGCAGCAGTAGGCGCCGCAGTAGTAGAGGAAGCGCGCCGTCGGGTCGGCAAGGGGAGGCTGCATCCACAGCGAGGTGAAGCTGAGTCCGAGGGGAATGGCGCCGATGAGGAAAAACGGTCGCCGCCGCCCGGCGCGCCAACGCGTCTGGTCGGAAAGGCGCCCGAGCAGCGGATCGATGAAGGCGTCGACGAAGCGGCCGACCAGCGGAACCAGACCGGCGAGCCACGCATCGAGCCCGGCCACCTGGGTCAGGTAATACGGCACGTACACCAGCCCGAGCGACGCCAAGACGGTGTTCACCGTCATGTCGCCCAAGGCGTAGACCGACTTGCGGAAGAAGCCTAGCTGCTGCCGCTCCATGCTTGTCGCGCGCCCGCCTCAGACGCAGCCGACGTCGGGGGCCGGTCCAACGAGCAGATCCACGTCTTGGAATCCGAGCAGGCGCCGGGCTTCACGTAGACCCGAGAGATAACCGGCGGTGACCGTTCCGTAATACTCGGGCACGGTCGCCTCACCGGCGAACAGGAGGCGCGGCCCGGCCGGTTCGCCGAGCACGTGCATGTCCTGCCGCGTCGCTCCGACCGGCACGTAGGAATAAGCACCGACGCTGAACGGGTCGTCGGCCCAGCGGGTGCGCAGCACGCCCGTCGGCTCGGGAATGTCGTTGCCGAAGATCTCGCGCAGGATCGCCACCTCACGCCGCACCATCTCGGCGTCCGACAACGTCGCCGCCGTCGCCGACCAGGTGCCGGCATAGAAGCAGAGCAGCGCCGGCTCGCCGGTGTAGCGGGTGAGATCGAAGTATCCCGGCAATTCGCCGTAGGTCGCGCTGATGTAGACGAAGTTGCGCCGCCGCTGTTCCGCCCAAAAGGCACGCGGAAACGACAGCACCACCTTCTCGAACGGTGCCATGGCGAGGCGCTCGATGGCGCCGCGTTTGGCCGCGGGAAGCGCCGGCTCGAAGGTGACGCTGCCGGCTTGCAGCACGCCCAACGGCAGCGTGACGATGACGTGGCTGGCGCGATGGCGTCCGTTGTCGGTCTCGACTTGCACGCCGCGTGTGTCCCAGACGATGCGCCGCACGACTTCGCCGGTGCGGATGGTGACCCCTTCGGCAAGCAGGTCGACGAGTCGCCGGTAGCCGCCGGTGGGGAAATGGTTGCCGCCGCCGAACGAGGAATCGCCGTAGGCTTCGGACAACGAGATGCGATCGGCCGGCCCGCCGTAGAACAGCTCGAAGCTACCCTGCAGCAGGGCGAACTCGGCGAAGCGCCGGTCGTCGCCTTGGGTGCCGCGGTCGTCGAGGAAGCGCCGCACCGCGTCGGCGATCGAGGCTCGAGGTCCCAACAATTGCGAGAGTCCCGGCGCGGCGGCCTCGAAGTCGACCTGCATGGACAGAAACTGGTTCAGCAGCTCGGCGGTGGAGAGGAAGCCGCTGCCGGCGTCGTAGGCGGAGATCGAGGCATCGGCGACCTCGGCGACGCGCCAGTCGATGCCGTTGGCGCGCATCAGACACGCCGTGGGGTTGCCCTCGGGGCCGTGGATCCAGCCGGCGCCCAGGTCGACCGCGCCGCCGGCGAAGTCGACCGTCCACAGCCGGCCACCGACACGTTGGCGCGCCTCGAGGATCTCGACGTCGAAGCCGGCGGCGGTCAGGACGTTGGCCGCCGTGAGTCCGGCGATGCCGGCGCCGATGACGAGAATCTTGTCGCCCGGCGCGGCGCCGTCGTCGTCGCCGCAACCGAGCACGGTGGCGCCGGCGCCCAGGGCCGCGACCAGGCGGCCGAATTGGCGGCGCGTCAGCTGGGGATCGAGCTTGCGCATGACGGGCGGTGTACGCCGTGTCGGTGCGCGGGGCAAATTGACGTGGCCGGCGATCTGGACGAGTCTTACGCCTCGCGGGCGAAGAGCAGCCGATGGTGCAGAGGAGAGATCGCATGACCCCCGAGACGAGGCTTTGGCTGGTACGCATCGGACTCACCCTCGCCGCGCTCGAGTTCTTCGGGCCGGCGCTGCGCGACTTTCACCCGAGCCACGCCTTCAACCCCGAGTGGGTCGGGCATGCCCGCGTGCATCTGGTGTGGCTGCTCGGGTTCATGGTGTTTTCCGGAGCCGTCAACCTGTACCTCATCTGGTTCCGCCGCCCCTTCGACGTGCGCGACTTGTGGCTGTCGGCGACGTGGCAGGCGTGCAATCTCGGCGGCTTCTGGGTGGCCTACTGGTTGGCACCGATCTACGAAGGGGCGATCACCGTGCCGGGGATCCACACCCACATCCTCGGATTCGACGAAAACGTCTTCGTCTTCACCGTGCTGTCGCTGGTACTGGCGGCATCCGTCGTCGTCTTGGCCACGACGCCGGAACCAGCTGCGTCGCCGTCGGGCGCGCTGAACGATTGAAAGGAGCCATCTCGCATGCGTCTACCGATCCATCCCAAGAACCCGGAGCCGCGCAAGATCGCGCAGGCCGTGCAAGTGCTGAAGCGGGGCGGCGTCATCGCCTACCCGACGGATACCGTCTACGGCATCGGCTGTGACATCCACGACAAGAAGGCGATCGAGCGCATCTATCAGATGAAGCCGATGGCCAAAGACCACCTGCTGGCGTTTCTCTGCCCCGACCTGAGCGACATCGCCCGTTATGCCGTCGTCGACGACCGCGCCTATCGATTGATGCGCCGCCTCGTCCCGGGAGCCTACACCTTCATCCTGCCGGCGACGCGCGAGGTGCCGAAGGTGTTGCTGATGAAGCGTAAGACGGTCGGCATCCGCGTCCCCAATCATCCCGTGCCGGTAGCGCTCATGCGCGAGCTGGGGCACCCGATCATTTCGACCAGCGCTTCGCGCGACGACGAGCCGCTGAGCGATCCGATCGACATCGAACAGCGTTACCCGCAGCTCGACATGGTGCTCGACGCCGACGTCTGCGGCGCGGTGATGTCGACCATCGTCGATCTCAGCGGACCACAAGTCGAGATCGTGCGCGCCGGTGCCGGTCCGGTCGACGCCATCGTTTGAGGTCGAAGGCTGTCGCCTTCGTCCCCGTGCCGATCCGACCGCGTCCCATGGTGAACCCGCAAGAGCCGGGCCGGCTCGGCACGATGGAGGATGCTTGGGGCTCGACGCGACGCGCCTGGCGGGGGCTTGCCCCGCTCGTGCGCGCCGACGGTGGAACGCTCCACTTCGCCATCGCTACCCTTGGCTGGCTGGCGCAAAGTCTCACCGAGTGGGGCGTGGCGATTCTCCTCCTCGTTTTCCTGCGCGGTCTTGGGTTGTTGCCCGACGGCGGCGTGCCCACGTGGGTGGCACGCTCCGTCGTCGAACTGCCGGCCTCGGCGTCTTGGATGCTGCTGCTCGCCCTCGCTTCGCTGCAATCGCTTCTGCAGGTCGTCAGCTTCCACGCTCGGGCTCGCTTCTCGCAAGGGATCGACGCGCGCTTGCGCCTGCTTTTGGCAGACGACTCCGTGCTGCATGCCCGCACGCCGCCTACTCTGAGTCATCTCAATTTCCTGACCGGCGAGGTGTTCCCCCGCACCACGGCCTTTTTCTACCACTTGTCGCAGGTCACCTGCCTCGCCTTGCAGATGCTGGCCCTCGGCCTGGCCATGTTCTTCGTCGAGCCGGTCAGCGCCGGCATCGCGGTCGTCTGCATCGCCGCCTTCGGTTCGCTGGTGTTGTGGTTCAATCACCTCAACAACCGCGTCTCATCGCGTTTGCCGGCGGCCCAGGGCGCCTACGAACGGTCGAAGGTGCGCAGCGTCCGCAATTGGCTGTTCATCCGCGCGCATCGCCTCGAAACGGAAGAGTACGTCACCCAACTCGAGGCCGCGGCGCGGATGTTCCGCTTCAACGTCCTGGGCTACCTCTTCGGCAATCTCGGCAGCATGCTCGGTCCGGTCTTCGGTACCTTCCTCGTCGCCACCATCGTCGTCGCCCACACCTTCCTCGGCGGCGCTCCAGCGGCTTCGCTGTTGCCCTTCTTCTATCTCCTCTTCCGCCTGCAGCAGTTGCTCGCCAACGCTTCCCACTTGGTCGGTGGGCTCTTCACCTACGGCCCGCACTTGCTCGAAGCGGTGCGCTTCGTCGACGGCATCCCGCCGGAACGCGCTGCGCGTGCCCTGCATCCCGCCCCCGCATTTCGTGCCTTCGGCCGTGTCCCGTCGCCACGCTCGTTCGTCGCCAGCTCGCATCCATCGTCCGCCGCCGCCGCCACGCCGCCGCCCTCGCTGGTGCTGCGCGACGTCACCTTCCGCTGGCCGAGCGCGCCGACACCGCTGCTCGACGGCATCTCGCTGCAACTTCCCGCCGGTACTCAGCTGGCCGTCGTCGGAGCCAACGGCAGCGGCAAGAGCACGCTGCTCGCCCTGCTCCTCGGCGTGTGGTCGCCCTCCGGAGGAACTCTCCTCCTCGACGGCATCCCGAGTGCCACATGGGTCGACCGTCACCGTCATGCCGTCGCCTTCGTCGGCGCCGATGCCTACCTCGTCGCCGGCACGGTGCGCGAGAATTTACTGCATGGACTCGACCGGGCCGTGTCCGAGGATGCCATCGCTCGCGTCTTGCACGTCGTCGGCTTGGCCGCGCGCGTCGAGGCGATGCCGGATGGACTCGCTACGCTTCTCACCGAAAGTGGCGAAGGGTTGTCGGCGGGGGAGAAGCAGAGGTTGGCGTTCGCCCGGGCGCTGCTGCGCCGGCCGAGACTGTTGCTCCTCGACGAGGCGACGGCGCATGTCGATCGCCACGCGGCGGAAGACCTGCGGGATGCCTTACGGTCGCTCGCCGGCACCTGCACCGTGGTCATCGTGTCGCACCAAGACGCTCTCCTGCGTGACGCCCACCTCGTCTTGGAATTGCACGAACCCGGTCATCACCGCCTGCACGCCGCCGTCGCCGAGCCCTCGGTATGAACCAAGCCGTTCCGCCTCGCTCCACCGCCGTGCGCCGCTACCTGGAAGCTGCCCTGCTGCAGCCCACGGTGTGGAAGATCGTCTGTGCCATACGACTTGCCGTGCATGCGACGCTGGGTCGCTATCTGCTGCCGGACGGACGCGAACGGTTGCGTCGGGCGCGACGAAGCTGGGAGTTCTGCCGGGCGCGTGACCTGCTGCCGTTCCGCCGTCCGTATGACCTGGAGATCCTGTCTTCGATCACCAACGACGACGAGTACGACGTGGTCGAGATGCGCTTGCTGCCGGACGACGTCGTGATCGACATCGGCGCCCACATCGGCGGCTTCTCGTTGCTCTGTCATCGGCGTGGGTCGCGGCGGATTTTCGCGTTCGAGCCGAACCCGCAGACCTTCTCTCTGCTCGAGCGCAATCTCGCTTCCTGCGCCGGCGTGCAACTGGATGATCGCGCCGTCTTCCGCAGCGACGTACCCGGCACCCCGATGCGCTTGTCCGCCATTCCCGCGGCGAATACCGGCGCGCCTACCTTGCTCTTCGGGGGTGAACCCTTCGTCGCGACGCCGGACGCGCCTCCGCGCAGCGCGGCGCAGGTCGTGGCGACGGTGGCTCTCGACGAGGTTCTCGCTCGTTTCCCCCGTGTGCGGCTGCTGAAGCTCGATTGCGAAGGCAGCGAGTTTCCCATCCTTCTGACCAGTCGCGAACTCGGGCGGGTCGACACCATCGTCGGCGAATACCACGAGGTCGACGCCGCCAAGCTCGCCGATCTCGACATCCATGCGCGTCTCGACGGGTTCACCGAATGGCGCGTCGAGCACCTGCAGGAAGCACTGTCACGGCGCGGGTTCCGGGTGAGCTACCGCCCGACGTCCGTCAATCTGGGCATCTTCCAGGCCGTGCGCGTCCTACCCGACGACGCGACGTGAGAGTGCGGCGACGCGTTGCACGGCGTCGTGTAGCGAATGCGAACGTAGCCAGTCGTAGGCGTGGGCGACCACGGCTTCCGCCGACGCCGGGGCGCTCAGCAAGCCGGCCAGCGTCCTGGCCCACTCTTCTGGAGATTCGGCTCGCAGGTAGTGAGTTCCGGCTGCGACCTGCAGGCCGGCGACGGCGGCCTGCGTGGCGACGACGGGCCGCGCCTGGGCGAAGGCCTCCAACACCTTGATGCGCGTGCCGCCGCCGGCACGCACCGGCACGGCGACGACTTGGGCGCGGCGGTAGAGAGGCTCGACGTCGGCCGGTGCTTCGACCCAGCTGACGTCGGCCGCGGCGGTGAGGCGTCGGCGCAGCGCGCGACGGGCACCGGCCCCGGCGATCACCAAACGAAAGGGGAGAGTGCACGTTGCGCGCAAACGCGGCAGCACGGCGTCGAGCAAGAACCGCACGGCGTCGTCGTTCGGCAGATAGCCGAGGCTACCGACGAAGAGGATCTCGGCAGGCTCCGACCGACTCAGGGGCGGTGGCGCGACGGGCTGTGCCACGGCGTTCTCGACGACGCTGACGCTCGCTGCCCCGGTCTGCGCCGCCAGGCCGACGGCATCGGCCTCGGCACAGACGAACGATTGCGCGACGCGCGGCAGCCATTGTTGTTCGAGGCTCGCGAAGTGGCGCGCTTCGGCGCGTAGACGTGCCGCGAGCTTGGCGTCGTGAGCTTCGGCCAACGCGGCCAAACCCTGACGCGTACGCGATTCCCAATCGTCGACGTCGATCTGCAGCGGCGCCGCTTCGATGTCCGCGAGTGCGGCGCTGGCGATCGGTAGCATGTAGAGTCGGAAGACGTGCACCAGGTCGAAGTGCGTCGCATGCAGACGCGCCAGGCGACGCGCCATCGACGCCGTCGGGCGGGCCATGGCGGCATCCGCCGCGGTGGGTGCCCATGCGTCATACAGGCGGCGCAGCGCCAAGCGGGGATCGCTGCGACTCGCGAACCGCAGGAGCACGGCATCGTCGACCAGAGTCCCCAGGGCGGCGACGTCGGCCGGCGACTCGTCGGGAAAGGCGGGACTGCCGGCGATCAAGGTGATGCGGAACTCGCGCGCCAACCCCTGCAGGAAGAGCCAGCCGCGCATGCGCACGCCGCCGCGGGTCGGCGCGGGGACGGCGGGCGCGACGAAGAGCAGGCGTCGCATCACTTGAGGTAGTAGCGCAGCAGTCGGCGTCGGGCGCTGAGGTTGGCGAGCCAGAAGCGCAACTCGCGCAGGAACAGGTGCGGCCGTGTCGCGAGATGCATGGCGTGGAGCCAGCGTCCGGGTGTTGCCTGCACGGTCTTGAACCAGAAGAGCTTGAGGTGGGCGAGGTAGACGTCGTCGGGTTCGCGCAACAGTCCCTGCGCCAGCAGCATTTCGTAGCAGTTCTGGATTTCGTTGCGGTAGCGTTCGCGCGAGCGGGTAGTGTTGCCGGGGTGACGGCGCACGAAGGCTTGGACGCGCGGGTCGAGAACGAAGCGCCGGCCGGCTGCCGCCAGCGAGATCCAAAAGAGGGTGTCCTCTCCCTGGCGCAGCGCCTCGGGGAAGCGGTGTTCGCCCAAGGCGGAACGGCGCAGCAGGCATGAATGGATCGGGATCGTATAACGGATGAACGCCGACACCGGACGTGATGCGAGCACGCTGATGGGCACCGGGTTGCCGTCGTCGATGATGCGCAGCGGCTGCTGCGGCAGTTGCTCGTAGTCGAAGAGCAGCGCGATCGGGTACTCGGCGCCGAGACTGTCGGGGGTGAAGATGCACTCGGCGAGGAAGACGACGACGTCGGCCTCGGGACGCGAAGCAAACGTCGCCAGGCCGTTTTCGATGAATTGTGGGTGCAGCAGGTCGTCGTCGTCGAGAAAGAGCACGAAATCGCCCGCGACCCGTTCGATGCCGGCATTGCGTGCGGCGGCGACGCCGCGCGAGGTCGGCTGCCGCAAGATTTCGATGGATGGGTGCAAGGCGCCGAGGCGCGCGACGGAGTCGGGGTCGCGCGAGCCATCGTCGACGATGAGGATCTGCGCCGCAGGGGTCGTCTGCAGAAGCACCGAACGCACCGCCGCTTCGAGCAGCGGTCCGCGATCGCGCGTCGGCATGACGACGCTGACCCGAGCCTGGTTCACGCGGACGCCCGCCACGCGTGCACGACCTCGCGCAAGCGGCCGCCGAGACGTTGGCTCAGCGACCGCGGTGGCGGCAGATGGCGTCGTGCGATGAGGTTGTAGGTGGTGTCGACGCGGGCGATGCGGCGTTCCGTCATCCGTCCGGCGTGGAAGTTCGAGAAGTCGCGCCGCCGTCGCTGCCACCAGAGGTGACTCCAGAGGTGGATGCTGGCGATGCCCTGCCAATCCGTCTCGACTCCTTCGAGCAAGCGGCCGATGCCCTCCGGCGTCCATGGGTAGGCATAAAAGGTCCGTTCGGGCTCGACATGGATCAGCTCGGGATGCCGTTGGCGCAGACGCTCGGGGAGCAGGGTAGAATGAGCGCTCCACGTGCCGTCGAAGGCTCGTCGCATCTCCGCCAGCCACAGTCGCCCGAAGGCGGCGCCCGGCTCGGCCATGATCAGCGCGTTGCAGAGGGACGGCTGCGGCGGCTGCCCCGGGGCGGGGACGACGTCGCCTTCGCGCCCGAGGACGAAGGGCTGCTGCCACAGCGCCGCGGGGATGGGATGGACGAAGATGGTGTCGATGTCGGCGTAGACCCCGCCGTGCTCGAGCAGACGTTCGAGGCGGATGAAGTCGGCGTGGTGCGCGTAGCGGTAGGGCTCGATTCCCTGGTCGGCGTATCGGAAGTCGGCGACGAAGGGGTCGGGCGCGACGGGGACCGGCGTGATGAACTCGCGGGCCAGATCCCAGTAATGGCCATACGGACGATGGTGGTAGTGGACGTAAATCGCATCCGGGCGGTTGACGGCCCGGCAGGAGGCCAAACAGAGGTAGAAAACGAGGTGGAACGGCTCGCGCTGCTCACGCAATCCGAAGACGAAGTGGAAGATGTTGGGGATGCGTGGCGTCGCGGTCATGCGAGCAGTTCGAGACGGCGCGCGAGGCGGCCCTGCGGCGACGAGGGTGCGACCCGGCAGGGCGGTGGCGCGCATTGGTGCCCGTTGCCTGTGGCAGAGTGGTTGGTCGAGGCGAGGAGGAGGCGGATTGGATGTGCGCCTGCGGGGCGTGTTCGAAGCGATCCTCGAAGGGGCATCGCCGGATGCTGTATCGCGAGGTCGCGAGGCGGGCAAGGTCGAAGCGAGCCGACGGGAGTCGGGGGCCGGCTTCACGCAAGCCCAGCGGCGAAGTCGAGCATGCTTCGTGCCGCTCGCTCGGCGGCGAAGGAGGCGCGCACGAACTGCCGCAGTCGCTCGGCCCGTTCCTTCTCCTCATCGCGGTGCTCGAACACCGCGCGCATGAGCCGTGCCGCGTGCCCGAGGTCGGGTTCGGCCCAGGTGTGTCCGGCGAGGCCTTGATCGATGGCGCCGATCGGCGCGGCCCGGATCAGGCGGAAGTCGATGTGGTGCGAGAGGTGCTTGGGCAGGAAGTCGAGTTGGGCGCCGTGGCCGGTAATGATGACCGGACGACCGGCGAACGCTGCCTCGAAGGCGCCGAGACCCCAGCCCTCGCAGCGCGTCAGCGATACGAAGCAGTCGCCGCGCTCGTGCAGCGACCAGATCTCGTCGTCGGAAAGGGTCTGCGTCAGGCAGACGACTGCCGGCGGCTCGCGGAAACGGTGCAGGATCTCGTCGATCTCCGCTTGCGGCGATTCGAGCGGCGCGTCCCGTCGCCACCAGCGCGATGGCCGGCGACGCCGTTCGTTCACCGTGCCGGTCTTGACGACGAGCGTCACCCGATCCTGGCATGTGAAGGCGCGAGCAAAGGCTTCCACCGTCAGGTGCATGCCCTTGCGGTCCTTCCAATCGCCGATGCTGTAGAAGACGAAGTGATCCGACGGAATCCGCGGCAGCGGCAGCGGCGCTACCGGCGCTTCGGGCAGCTGGCTGACGAGTGGCACGACGTAGACGGGGCAGGTGATGCCGCCGCGCCGTAGGGCCGCGGCGTTCCACTCGCTCGGTACGAAGATGCCGTCGAGGACGCGCATGTGGCGCAGCCAATCCTCAGGAAAACTGTCGCTTTCCCAAATTGTGATGCCGAAGAGCTTCTTGCCGGGCTCGCGGGCGCGCCAATGCGGGAAGTACGGACCGAGCAGGTGGACGAAGACGGTGTCGTAGTCGATGGCGCGGTTGCAGAGGAAGCCGAACTCGTCGTCGAAGTTCGTGCCGTCGACCGGCTCGAGGTACATCTGCCAACCCGTGCCGGGGACCATGGGGGTCCACGTCAGTGGCACGCCGGAGCGGGCGAGGGCGTGGAGGTAGGCGCGCGCGGCGCGCCCGTAGCCGGTGCTGGAAGCCTCGCTGACGAACTTCACCCCGGTCGGCGCGGCGACGTGCGGCATGTCGAGCGGCTACTCGTGGCGCCAGCGCGGCGGTCGTTTGGCGAGGAAGGCGTCGATGCCCTCGGCGGCATCGTGCGCTTGCATGTTGTCGACCATGATTCTGGAGGCGTATTCGTAGGCCGCCTCGACGTCGAGATCGAGCTGCAGGTAGAACGCATCCTTGCCGAGCGCCAAGGTGTAGGCGGACTTGCTGGCGATCTTGGCGGCGAGTTCCGCGACGGCGGTGTCGAGTTCGGCCTCGGGAACGACTCGATTGACCAAGCCGAACGACAACGCCGTGGGGGCGTCGATCAGGTCGCCGGTGAGCAGCATCTGCATGGCGTGCTTGGCGGCGATGTTGCGCGACAGGGCGACCGCCGGCGTCGTGCAGAAGAGGCCGATGTTGACGCCCGGGGTGCCGAAGCGGGCGGTGTCGGCGGCGACGGCGAGGTCGCAGGTGGCGACGAGCTGGCAGCCGGCGGCGGTGGCGATGCCGTGCACGCGGGCGATGACCACCTGCGGCATCTCGTTGATCGCCTGCATCAGTCGCGAGCACGTAGCGAAGACCTGGCGGTAGGCCGCGGGGCGCGGGTTGGCCCGCATCTCCTTGAGGTCGTGTCCGGAGCAAAAGCCGCGTCCGGCGCCGGCGAGCACGACGACGCGCAGGTCGGATGTCGTCTGGATGGCCTCGATCTCGGCGTGGAGGTCGCGCATGAGGTCGAGGGATAGGGCGTTGTAGGCTTCGGGGCGATCGAGGGTGAGCCAAGCGACGCCGTCGCGGTCTTCGCGGCGGACCATGGAAGGTCGAGTCATGTGTCTCCCCTAGCACGGAAGCCGCGCGCCCGGGCAAGAACGCCGGCCGCCACGCTTTCCGGTGCGACCGAGAAGATCCATCAATCCTCTGCATTTTCAGGTGGTTGGCGTGGGTCCACGGAGAGCCGGGCGGGGCTGTGACGCGGCCGGAGGCGGCGGGTCACAGGTGTGACGCGGGAGATCACACCATCTCGGACGACGACGGAGCGAGGCGCAAGCGACCCCTCCGGCATCGACGAAAGGAAGGATTCCCATGAACTCGAAGAAGATGATGGTTTCGCTGGCAGCCGTGGCACTGGTCCTCGGCGCTCTCGAGGTCGGCTCCGCCGCCGCCTGTACCTGCCCGACGTCGGTCGACGTCGAGTGCCAGCCGGTGGCCGCGTCGTCGCTGAGCTACACCAACTCGCTCGACGACACGAAGGACAAGCTGTCGTTCACGGTCAAGGGAGCGCAAGGACCGTCGTCGTTCAACGGCTTGGGCAATCCGGGGGCCAGCGACTCGTCGTGCCTGTGCCTGTACCAGAACGGCAGCCTGACCCAGCTCGCCGAGATTCCCGCCGGCGGGCTGTGCAACGGTGGCGATCCGTGCTGGGTGTCGAAGCCCGGCAAGTTCTGGAAGTTCAAGGATGCCTCCGGGGCCAACGACGGCGTCAATGCGTTGACGCTGTCGCACAAGGCGGCGTCCGCCACCAGTGGCGTCAAGCTCAAGGCGAAGGGCGTCGGGTTGGTCGATCTCTCGTTGCCTGTCACCGGCCCGGTCGTGGTGCAGCTACGCACCGGCTACGAGTACTGCGTCGGCGCCGAAGCGCAGACCATCATCCAGGACCCTGCGACCGGCAAGCTCAAGCTGAAGCAGAAGCTCGACGGCCCGTATCCGGCTTGTGACGATGGCCTACGGAACGGCTATGAGGAAGGCGTCGACTGCGGCGGCTCGTGTGTGCCGTGTGTCTCGTGTTCGAACGGCCTGCAGGACGGTGATGAAACGGGTATCGACTGCGGCGGCTCGTGCGGTGCATGCGTCTCGTGCTCGAACGGTCTGCAGGATGGCGACGAGACCGGCGTCGACTGTGGTGGTTCTTGCGGTGCGTGCGTCCCCTGCGCCAACGGATTGCAGGACGGCGACGAAACGGGCGTCGATTGCGGCGGTTCGTGTCCCTTGGAGTGCCCGACCGGCGTGAGCAAGCGCATCTTCATCACCGGCATGAACTTCGCCGCCTGGCAGTTGGCCGACCAAGCGACCCTCGATCTGCGCTGCAACGAACTGGCGCAGGCGTACGATCCCGGCGCTCCCGACTTCTACGCTTGGACCTGCACCAGTGCCGACGACGATCCGGAAAGCCGCTTCACCAAGTACTCCGATCCGTACGTCCGCTTCAGCGACGGCGTCGTCATCGCCAGCGGCGGTTGGAACCAACTCGTCGGCGGTGCCGGCCTCGACAATGCGGTGCTGAAGGACGAAAGCGGCGCCATCCCGATGACGGATTACGTCTGGACCGGCACCCGAACCGACGGCACCTGTGGCGCCGGCGCTACGCCGGAGGCGGCGACTTGCTCCGCCTGGACGACGGATGCGGCAGGAGAGAGCGGCGGTATCGGCTTGAAGTGGGCCAACACCTTCGACTTGTGGAACGCCTACGGCACGGTGCCCTGCAGCAGCTACATCCCGATCTACTGCGTCGAGCAGTAAGGCGACGATGCGTCGGCTTCGATCTCCGAACGATCGAGCGTCGGCGGACCTCCCACACCGTTCGCCGCAACCAAGGCGGGGCCTCACGGCCCCGCCTTTTTCGTGCCCGAGTCGGGCGAAAAGTCGCCTTGGCTCCACTTGGCCCGGATAGTTCACCAGAAAGCTGAACCACGGAGACGCGCAGGCACGGCTACCCGGAGTGTCGAGTTGCACTCGACACCGCCCGGCGCCGGGCGCCGGGCGCACCCCGCCTCCATCCTCCCCGCGATGCGCAGGAAATCCGATGAGCGACGCGTTTGAGAATGCTTGCGCCGCGTCGTCGTCCACTTGCGGCGGGCCCGCCGAGTACAACTCGGCGCTCCAGGGCGCTGCGCGCCCCGTTGCGTCGAGCTATCGAGAAGATTCCTGAGGCACCCGGAGTGTCGAGTTGCACTCGACACCGCCCGGCGCCCGGCGCCGGGCGCACCCCGCCTCTATCCTCCCCGCGATCCGTAGGAAATCCGATGAGCGACGCGTTTGAGAATGCTTGCGCCGCGTCGTCGTCCACT
>CAZGEJ010000021.1:80496-95083 GCA_964524885.1 uncultured Binatia bacterium (SeqCode) | reverse complement strand
CGTGCTCGTCGGCGGCGGGGTGTCGGTCGGGGTCGACGTCGGCGGAGGCGTCTGGGTCGGCGTGAACGTCCAAGTCCGCGTCGGCGTCGGCGTCTCCGTCTGGGCCATCCCCGGAATGGCGGCCAGCGCCATCACGCCGGCAAAGATCATCAAATTACGTAGTTGCCCCATGCTGTCTCCCTTTCGTACCCGCTCGCCGCCTCTGGCACGGGCGCCTCCGGCGCATCGAGGCGAACAGAATCCCGCCCTGGCAAGCTAGCTGGGCAGAACCCTCGCAGTCCTGCGGAAGTTCTTCATTTCTCCGGTCGTGGTCGGCGGCAACCCGGCTGTCCTATTGGGGATGTCCGGGACCGGCCCCCTTCCAGGAATCGGCGTGAGCAAAGCGTCGGACGCCCGCGGCGGCCTTGGATTGCTTGCACGGGACGGTGGTCGCGGGTACCGCGACCACTCCGCCAGCGTCGGCGGACGAGCGCCACGCGCGAGCGGATCGGCCCATGGTCGCCGCACCTGCGACTCAAAAGGGTCTGCCTACGCACGCCGCCAGCAATCTGCTACGGACGCGTCGCGCATGGACCTTTCCCAGCCGACGGGGCGCGCCACGCGTCGTTGCTTCATCTTCGGCGATTTCGTGATCGACGTCGCTTCCGACGATGTCTCCGATCTTGCTTGGCTCGAGGACTTCCTAGCACCCTCCTTCGAAGTCGCGCACGCCACGAACTCCCTCCACGCCGCTCCCGCGCTGCATTGGCAGCGCAACGACGACGTCGTCGCCGCCGCCCGCTCGCTCGCCGCCAAAGACCAGCCGCGCATCGATGCCTTCGTCCTCGACAGTGGCATCGAACGACTGCCCTGCGCCCGCGCCGCCGCGGGCGACATCACCGCCTACGACCCTTTCTTCGATGTCGCCCTCCATCGCGGCACCTCGTTCGTCGCCTCGTACGCCGGCGCCGCAGCGGGACGAGCGCGCGGCGCCCTGATGCGCGTGGTCCGTGAACTGACCATGGACCACCTCGTCCGCACGGGACGCTCGCTCCTCCACGCCGCGAGCTTCGCTCTCGACGGTCGCGCCGTACTGCTCGCCGGCGCCAAGAACAGCGGCAAGACCTCCCTCCTTTGCGCCGTGCTCGGCTCGGTGCCAGGCGCCACCTTCCTCAGCAATGATCGTGTCGCACTGCAAGGTCATGCCGACGCCCCGCTGGCCCGCGCCATGCCGACGATCGTCTCGGTGCGTCCCGGCAGTCTCGAACTTCTCCCCGACCTCCGCCGGCGACTGGCCCACGACAACCTGCGTTACACCGGCGATGCACACACGCCGACGGATCCCAACCCGCGCCACATCCTGTCGCCGCGGCAACTTTGCGATGCCTTGCAAGCACCCTTGCAAGCGGAGGCGCCGGTTGCCGCCATCGTTTTCTGTCGCATCGACGCGCGTGCGTCCTCCTTTCACCTGGAAAAGCTGCGCCACGACGAAGCTCGCCCCGCTCTCCACGCCGCGCTTCTCGGTGGCTTCGGCGCAGGCGGCTCGTCGACGTTGTTCTCATGGCCCAGCGCTGGCTCGTTTCCATCGCTCGCGGAGCTCGACGCCAGAATCACTCGCAGTGCCGCAAGCCTTCCCTGTTTTCAATTGACCATGGGGCCCGCCCTCTATGAAAGCGGCAACCTGCACCGCTTCCTCGCGGCAGTCGTGACCTGAACCCCGGCGTCGACGCGCGCCGTCGGACCCTCATAGCGCCGTCGGGCAGCGTTCGGCCCACATTCTCCCCAGCAGTGCGTCCGCCCAGGGAAGAATCTCGCTTCCTCGAAACGGCGTCGAGGAAAACTCACCGAAGCGAATTCCATCGCGGGACAGGTAAAGATCGACACGCACGAAGGTGCCGTAAGCCGCACCCAGACGACTCGCGACGGCGAGCATCGCATCGAGTTGCGGTGGACGCGCGATCGGCCGCGCCCGCGGCCTACCGGAGTAGACCACCTCGGGATACGGCCGCCATGCAGTATCGTAGGCACATCGATTACTCGTGCGCCCGGCAGGCTCGAAGTGCTCCACGAGACCAACGAATCCGCCGAAGCAATAGAAGTTGAATTCGACCGCTCGCGCCTCACCCTCGGCGGGTTCGACGAACTCCTCGATCAACAGGGGATGCTTCGTCCAAGGACCGTACTGCCGCAGCAGGTCACGCTGCAGCTGACGTGGCGTGCATGGTCGGTCGTCGAGCAACTCACGGCCGTCGACGTACAAATGCGTCTGGCACGTCCCGGCACCCCAGGCTCGTCGCACGGCGAAACGCCCTGGCAATGCATGATAGGGCAACCGCAAGAGGTTGCGCCCGCACCAGTAGATCTGCGGCACCGGAACGTCGTGCATGGCGGCGAACTCACGCGCGTTCCACTTGTTCGTCAGACATCGCTGCCACGCGTCGCAGCACTTCCAGCGCTGCAGCGGCCACGCGCGGCTGCGCAATCGGTGCGTATCGACGACACGGTGCAACGGACGATGCCAAGCCGAGGGATTGCGCCACCCCCCCGGCTGGGCCCACCAGACATCGAGTCGCTGCCGCAGCCTGTCGCAGAAGGTGATCATCTCCACGACCGCAACTCCCGCGTCCGACGCATCGGCTTCATTGCCGACCGCTCTCGACTCGCCCAGCCGGTCGCCGTCGGCGCCATGCCGGGTGGCTCGCCGCAAGACGAAATGGCAGCGAGGTCGCCCACCATACTGCATTACGCACGCGCCCGCCCGGCACGAGGCTCGCACCCCAAGATTTGCTGCGCCACCCACCCGGTGACGGCAGGAGCAATGCGCGCGCTGATTCTGCCGTGGGGTACGCGTCGATCACCCGGACGAGTGCCGGAGCCATGTCGCCCAACCGCAAGGCTGCCAGGAGCACACCGAGCGTCGCACAGCACACGGCTTCGCTTCCTTCCCGCCGCCGCTGCTCGAAAAAGGCGGACCAGGCGTCCTCGGGAACGCGCCGCGACAGCTCCCACAGATCGACGAAGGTCTGCAGCCGCAGGTGTCCGCGCAGGATGTCGGCGAAGGCCGACACCAACAGGAAGTGCAATTCATCCTGGAGCGAAAGAACCGTGATGGTGCGCCCTTGCAGGTCGAGCCTCTCGCAGCGCGCGAAGGCCTCGTCCACGTCGCCCGCCATTCCGGGCAGTCGGGTCATGCACCAATGCAGATCGAGCTTGACCCCGTCACGTTCGTAATCGAAGGCATGATGAAAGGCCGCCGACCAACGCGGCGCCACCACAACCCGCGACAGTCGAAAGGCACCGAGTCCTCGGAGGATCGCTTCCATGCACGCGCGATCCGCTTCCGCCACCATGAGGTCGAGGTCCCAATAGCCGCGGGCGGCGACATCGCCGTACCAGCGCTGCGCCATCGCCATACCCTTGACCACCAAGAACCGGAGACGAGCGGATCGGCATTGCGCCTCGATCTCGTCCAGCAGCACGAGACAACGGCGCGCGATCGACTGCTGGCGCTGGTGCGTCGCACGCAGCCGCGCCAGCGTCGCCTCCGGCAACGAGGCCGCCGCGGGCGCAGCCAAGCAACGCGTCGCCAGAAGCGGGCCGAGCCGGTGACGATCGATGAGCACATCGAGCGCCGCGGTCGGGTATGCGGTGGCCACCGAAGTGACATCATCGCCCCGAAGAAAGGCACCGACGACGTCGAACAGATCGTCCGCCCGACAGGGCAGATCACTCCAAGGATGCGGAGGCTTGCGTCGCTCCATGCCGTCGATCCGCTCGCCGCACACTCGACTCATCCCAGCGCCAGCAGGCGATCGACGATGGCGTCACGCCCGGCGATCGTCTCTTCTTCCCAGCGCCGCGCCTGTTCGAGACGCGCGGCGAACTCGTCGGCGCGCGCGTGCAACTCCGTCAGACGCTGCCGCACCGCTCCCGGCTCGATCCGTCGCTCCGCGGCCTTCGCCAAAGGCAAGCTGAGACCCAACTCGCGACAGCGACTGGCCAACGCTGGTTGGTCGGCGAAGAACGGACAGGACAGCATCGGCGCGCCCTGCCAGATCGCCTCGTGAGTCGAGTTCAAGCCTTGGTGCGTCACGAAGGCGTCCGCTTCGCCCAGGGTATGCCATTGATCGACGTGCGGCTCGACGCGCCAACCCGCGGCTTCGAGTCGGGACGTGGTCGGTGCCGACAGACGATGCCCCGCGGTGCTGGCCACGACGGTGAAGCCCCCTCCGTCCGTCTCGTCGGCGAGACGCACGAGCATCGCCTCCGCCGCGTCGGCGAAGTAGCGCCAGACGACCGAGCCGAACGAGACGTAGATCCGCCGCGATGCACGCGAGGCGCGCGCTGCCGCAACCTGCGATTGCGGGTACAGCGAGGGCAACAGTGAACCGAAGAAGGCGATCGGCTCGAACGCCAAGCGATCCTCGTCCGACAAGAACTGGGGTGGCTCGCCGTAGAGGTTGAGCAACGGACTGACTCCATCGAGATACGAAAAGGGCGATGCTTCGGCTAGTCCGAACTCGTCGCGCAAGATCTGGACTGCTTCGCGACAGACCTGCGCCGTACGGACACGCGGATCGTGTTCCATCGCCGCCAATGCACGTGCCGGGACCATCGCGTGGCAGGCGCAGACATTGACCGCCGGCACGCCCAAGCGCTGGGCAACGACCCGCGCAATCACCGCGAACGTATCGTAGACGATCACGGACGGGTCGAGTGCGGCGACGCGACGCGCCATCGCCTCGGCCTGCCGGGCAGCGAAGGTCACGTATCGGCTGGGCACCGGCACGGACTCGGCATCTGCTTCCGCCAGCGTTCCTGCGGCAAACAAGTCAAGGAACTCGCCACCTGCACGAGTGACCAAGTCGGCAAAGCGGACATCGGTGAACACATGTACCCGCCGACCGCGCCGCGCGATGGCGTCGATGACCGGCAGCGTCCGCTGCACATGCCCTCTTTCCGGCATGCAAAAGACGACGATGGGGCGCTGGTCCAAGACGAGATTCCTCCGCGATTCGGGTGCCGGGCAAGGTGCGTCAGCCGTAGACTCAACTCGCTTCGGCGACGAGGGCGTGCAGCGGGCCGGCGACCACGGCGGACCGGCGCGGCACGAAGCCCGCGGCGCGCAGGAGTTCGTGATACTCGGCCGCGCTGCGCTCACGGCCACCGGGCCCGACGAGCATATTGAGGTCCGACATCTTGGCGTATAGTCCCTGATTCGGCGCTTCGATCTGGTACTCCACCACGAAGAGCAGCGCCCCGGAGTCCACCGCGCGGCGGCAGGAACGAAGGATCGCCAAGGCATCGGCATCGCCCCAGTCATGCAGGATGAACTTGAGCACGAGGGCATCACAGCCGGTCGGCACATCCGTGAACATGTCGCCACCGACGAGGCGACAGCGATCGAGCACGCCGGCGGCTGCGAGATGCGAACGTGCTCCGTCGATGGTCTCCGGCCGATCCAAAAGGGTTCCCCTCATTTCGGGATGAGACGCCAGAAAGGACGCCAGCAGCGATCCTCGCCCACCGCCGACGTCACCCAGATGGCGCCGACCACCGACATCACAGGCTGCGACGACAGCCTGATCGATGCGTGCCGAATTGGCCGTCATCGCCGCGTGAAAGAGCGCCGCTTGCTGCGGATGGCGGCGCCGGTACTCCCAACTGTCGATTCCGTGCAGCGCTCGGAAGGCGTTCTCTCCCGTGCGCACGCTGTGCAACAAATGGCCCCAGGTCTTCCAGCGAGAGGGCTCCGCAACGAACATCGCCCACGGTCGCAACGACGGCTCGGCATCCGACCGCAGCCAGGCGCCCATCAGCGTGAGCGAGAAGGCGTGCCCTTCGTGTTCGCGGAGAACTCCCAGAGCCGCGAGCGCGCGAAGGAGTCGGTAGAGCGCGTCGCGATCGGCGCCGACTGCAGCGGCGAGACGATCGATGCTCTGCGGCTCGCAGCCAAGGTGATCCGCCACGCCGAGCATCGCCGCCACGTGGATGGCCTGCGTCGCCTGATAGCCATTGAGGAGTGCGCGCAGACGTTCCGCGGCAGGTTCGGAACGGCGATGTTCGTCCACGGGCGTGGCATCGTGCGGCTCGAGAAAGAAGTCGGCCAGCATGCCACAAGCCGTATCGAACATCTCGTCGCCGGTCATCGTCGTACACCCACGCGCCGCGGCGGCCTGCACCAGCGCCGTCGTGCTCCCAGGTCCGCAGGCTAGGTCAGCGACGAAACTCGTCGGCGCGAGCCGCCCCGGATCGAAGGGCAGCGGGTCGTCGGCCTGGGTGCCGAGAAGGGTCGCGTTGACGACGAGATCGAACCCCGTCGGATCGGCGCCGGCAAGGTCGACGGCAAACCCGGTGCCTTTGCGCAGGATCTCGACCAAGCGCCGACCACGCGCCGCATCGAGGTCGTGGACGTGCAAGGAGGCGACCCCGGCGCGCACGAGGGTATCGGCGACGGCGACACCGGCGCCGCCGGCACCGACGATGAGAGCCCGAGCGCCCTGCGGCCTGAACCCCCGAGAGCACAAACTGCGCAGACACGCGTCGCCATCGGTCATCGCGCCAAACCACCCGCCCGCCGGGTGGCGCCGCATCAGATTGACACTGCCGACACGTGCCGCGGCGGCGGTCACCTCGGCGCAGAGCGCGTGCGCTGCGAACTTGTGCGGCACGGTGACGATCAATCCGTCGGCGTTGGCCATCCGTTCGACCGAGGCAACGAAGGCAGCAAAGTCGGCGGGTGCAACGTGGGCTGGTACGACGACCCGATCATGACCGAGCTCGCGAAAGTAACGCGTCAAGCCCGCCGGTGCCTTCACCTGGGCGACCGGATCACCGACGATGAAGACGACTCGCGTCGCCCCGCTGTAGGGGACGGCCGAGGGGACCAGGGACGCGTCGTGCATGGGGTCACCTTCATTCCGCATCGGCGTGGCGAAAGAAAGCGCCGCACGGCGTTGCGCCGTTCACGCGAGCCAGGCGAGGAGCCGCGCCAAGGCTGCCGGGGCATCGTTCCAGTTGCGCCGATGACGCAGTTCCGCCACGGCGACCTGGGCGCACAGCAGCCAGAAGTCCAACGATTCGAGTGATGCTCGCCCCCCACTCTCGCCGTAGCCGCGCAGAAACGATTCACGGGCCGGGCCAACGAGCGACCACTGCGAGAGTGCCCGCGCGACATCCAGCTCCAGCGCGTCCACACGCATCCACTCGTGGTCGATGCTGACGATGCCACGCTCGCGGTGCAGCACCAGGTTCCTGCCGCAGAAGTCGAAGTGCGCCACACCCCCATGACACGACGCCGGAAGCGACACTTCGGCCCGATGACGCAGTCGCGACGCCGCTGCGGCATCCAGTCCGCCGCCTCCGACCAAGGCCTCGAGCCGCGCCTCCAACCGGGCGAATTCGGTCGTGATCGGATCGTCCTTCGGCTGTGTCGTGGCGACATCCACGCGATGCAGACACGCCAGCACGGCGCCGGCGTCGCGCACGAGTGGGAGGGGGCAATCGTCCATGGGCAACACCTCGCCGTCGACCCACTCCTCGAGCACCGCCCGCCCCGCCTGCGCCAGCACGGCGCAAAGGAAACTCTTCTCGCCGATGTGATGGCGCAGAGCGATCCACGCGGCGGCGTGCTCCTCGTCCATCAGGAGCCGAGCCTTGGCGCGCGAGCCGTCGGCGAATTCGAGCTGCAAACAGCGCTTGTCGGGCACGTCGCTCCGACTCGCGACGTCCCGCACCCTCGCCAAACGTTTTCCCAGCGATGCAGTCAGCACACCGACGAACGGCGGATAGGGGGGCTGCAACGGTGCTAGCAAGTGGGTCCTCCGTTCGCCGACACGACGACGGATCGGCGATCGTTCCTGCTCATGCCCCAAACGCGCGGCCAAGACGAGCCCGACTACCCTGACACGCAGCCATGGCCCCGATCGGCTGCTTCCGCCAGGAAGCAGCGGCAGCAAGAGGGGAGAGACGCACCCTTGGACGAACCCGTCCCATTCCCACCCGGTCATCACCATCTCCCCAGCCTCAGCCTCAGCCTCAGCCTCAGCCTTTGCCTCAGCCTCCCGGTGCGCCAGCACCGGCCCAAACCATTGCGCCAGCGGTGGCGACGTGGTGATCCTGTGGCGCATGAGTGCCGCCGAACCGATTCGTTTCTACTTCGACTACATCTCCTCGAACGCCTACCTCGCCTGGCACGTCTTGCCGGCACTGGCAGAGCGTCACGGGCGCAGCGTCGAGCCGGTGCCGGTGTTGTTCGCAGGGCTGCTCGAGGCGCACGGCCAACTCGGCCCGGCCGAGGTGCCGGTCAAGTCGTATTGGATGTGGCGCAACAATCTCCGCAAGTGCGCCCAACTCGGCATCCCGCTGGCGCCGCCGGCGTTTCACCCGTTCAATCCGCTGCTGGCGCTGCGGGTGTCGTCGCTGCCCGAGCTGGGTGAGCACCGGGCCGCGGTGGTGACGGCCTTGTTCCAGGCGACCTGGGTCGACAGCCGTCACATCAGCGAACCCGCCGTGGTCAGCGAGGTCCTCGCCAGCCTCGGACTGCCGGGCGAGGCGCTGGTGCAGGCGGCGACGCAGCCCGACAACAAACAACGCCTACGCCAACAAACCGACGCCGCCATCGCCCGCGGTGTCTTCGGCGTGCCGACGATGGTGGTCGGCGACGAACTCTTCTGGGGCTACGACGACATTGGTTTTCTCGATCTGCATCTGGCCGGCGAAGATCCGATTCACGCGGCGCCGCAGGCGGGCGCCATGCCCGGCGCGCCGCAGGCCTCGGCCCGGCGCCGGCGTTTTCGCACGGACGGTTGAGGTCCAAGGCGAGACCTTCCGCGTGCCGCGTGTCTCCATCCTGCTGCCGGCCTTCAACGCCGCGTCGACCCTCGGCGCGGCGCTGCGCAGCATCCGGCGCCAGACGTATGCCGATTGGGAATGTGTCGTCGTCGACGATGGTTCGCAGGACGCTACCGCTGCGATCGGCAGCGACGCGAGCCGTGCGGAGCCGCGCATCCGCCTGGTCCAGCAGCCACATGCCGGCATCGTCGAAGCCCTGCGCACAGGCTTGGCCCAATGTCGTGGCACCCTCATCGCCCGCATGGATGCCGACGATCTGATGCATCGAGAGCGGCTCGCGCGACAGGTCGAGAGTCTCGACCGCGATGTGTCGCTCGCCGGAGTCGGCAGCCACGTGCGCCTGTTTCCGCGAGCCCATTTGGCGGATGGGCGACGACGTTACGAGGCGTGGCTCAACTCCATCGTCTCGGCCGACGACGTGCGGCGCGAGGCGTTCGTCGAGTGCCCACTGGCGCACCCGACCTTGCTTCTGCGCCGCGCCACGTTGGAGCGCCACGGATATCGTGATGCCGGCTGGGCCGAGGACTACGACTTGGTGTTGAGACTCCTCGCGGCCGGCGAGCGACTCGCCGTCGTTCCTCAGCGTCTGCTGGCCTGGCGCGATCATGAGATGCGCCTGTCGCGTACCGGCTCCGCCTACAGCATCGACGGTTTCACCCGCTGCAAGGCCGCGTTTCTGGCGAGCGGCTTCCTGGCGGGCAGCGAACGCTACGTGCTTTGGGGGTTCGGCGGCACCGGCAAGGCGCTGCGCCGCGCCCTCGCCTGCCACGGGCGCGTGCCGTCGCACATCGTCGAATTGCATCCGCGGCGCATCGGCGAACGCATCCAAGGCGCGCCGGTGATCGCACCCGACGGCCTGCGCCAACTCGCGGCGCAACCCATCGTCGTATCCGTCGCCGGGGCCGAGCCGCGTGCCGAGATCCGTGCTTGGTTGAACGAAGCTGGCTTCGACGAAGGCCGCGACTTCGTCTGCGCCGCATGAATGAAGACGCCGAGCAGCTCCCCATCCTGTACCAAGACGAGCATCTCGTCGTGGTGGACAAACCCAGTGGGCTGTTGGTGCACCGTACGTTCATCGACGCGCATGAGACCCGCTTCGCCGTGCAGATCCTGCGGCGTCAGCTGCAGCGGCGGGTCTATCCGGTGCATCGCTTGGACAAGGCGACCTCGGGGGTGTTGTTGTTCGCGCTCGATCCGGCGACGGCCCGCGCCACACAACGACGATTCGCCGCGCAGCAGGTGGAGAAGACCTATGTCGCCGTCGTCCGCGGTCATCCCCCCGAGGCAGGGTGCATCGACCATCCGCTGCGCGACATTCGCGACGACGATGCCACGGGCGATGGCGACGACACGACGTCTCGCCCGGCGGTCACGCTGTACCGCCGGCTGGCGACGATCGAGCTGCCGATCCGGGTCGACCGCTACCCGACGAGCCGATACGCGCTGCTCGAGCTACGACCACGCAGCGGGCGCCGACACCAACTGCGGCGCCATTTGAAGCATCTGTCGCACCCGATCATCGGCGATGCGGTCTACGGCAAGGGACGCCACAACCGCATGTTCGCCGAACGTTTCGGCTGCGGCCGCCTGCTGCTGGCGAGCGTGCGGCTGGAGCTGGCACACCCGATCACCGGAGCACCGCTGCGCGTGATCGCGCCGCCCGCCGCGGATTTCATTATGGTCGCCGACCAACTCGGCTGGCGCGAGGCGCTACTTCCGTCCTAGCGGGAGGCAACACAAAGACGCCGAGACGCCGAGAGCGCATCGCGCACCGGCGTTGCAAACGCTATGAGGACTCACGCTGTCACGGCCGCCGGCGCTCCATCGATCCGCTCTGCCTGGGATGGAATTGCAACGAATACCCAGTGGCCGGATCGACGATCGAATACGTCGCACGTCGCGCAACGAACGACTCCCTAACTCGACTCGAATCGCCTGCGAACGGAGGGCGGACCCCGCGTTCCTTCATGACCAAATCGATCTCGACCTGCATGTCGCCACCGGACGTGAACTCGATACGCAGCGACCCAGTGGCTTCTTCACTCACAGCCCCTCGACAAGAGAGGTAGCCGTATCGTGGCCCATAGGATCGTCGGACGACGACGTCTGGGGAGGGGACCGAAATTCGCGACCCGAGCTGTGCGGGAGGAACCTGAATCGTCAAGAGGTCGAAGGTCTCATCGTCGACGACATCGGCGCGCCCCTCTCCGAACCTGGCTCGCCCAACAACCAAGCTGGAGCCCGCCGTCGTGGCATGACGACGGATCAACTGGTCGAAGCAATCCTCAGGGGCAGCACCGTGCGCCGCCTCCACATGACGACGATCGATTGCGACATCGCCGACCAGGATGACATCGCGCTGAAACAGTACCACCGACTGATTCCGCCCCCGACACCCGCTGGAACCGACAACACACCCAATCACCAACGCTACGAGCCATGCGGTATTGGCTGCGTTCATGAGGGATGATCGATCCAGATCGGCCAGGGAATGTCCAACCTGACCACATTCAGCAGAACGAACGACACCAAGCTATTCGACTCGTCCAACGATCGGCCACATGACGACGATCATCGAAGCCACGAAAGTCATCATTCGCAGAACACGAGGACCGGGACCCAGGGTGGCATACAACACCAACGCAAGGACGAGGCCCACGAGAAGCAAGTGAATATCCCGCGATAGCGAAGCCAGCGATTGATGGATTCGGACCGCGATTTCGCCATCGGGGGACATGACCGGAACTCCAGTCGCATCCTCGACATAGCGAAGCGACTTGATGCTTTTGTGAATGACAAGCCCACTCCCTCGCATCACGCGCCCCATCGAAGCGGAAACAAGGATAGCAAGCAGGGCACAAGAAAAACCGACGGCTCGGTCCCGAGAAGTTGCCATAACCGATCCCCCTGCCAACGAGACAAGACGGATGCGTCCGATGTTGCTCCTCTGGAATAGAACGGGAGCCACAATCCGCGTAGTTGCTGACGTAACGACGCGCTTCGCTCCAAGCTATTCGGCGTAGGACCGATAGAATCGCCGATTCCTGGCCCATCGGCCCGCCTCTTTACCGCAAACGTCGGTATCGGATGACTCCCCAATGGCCGGCACGGAGGCCGGCCCTCCATTCCTCATGACCCCCATCCGTCGTCCGACCCTGCAGGGCGCGGCTCCGTCCGAGCCGCGCCACTTGGCGCCGCGGCGTGGCGGTCGGCTAGCGCCGCAGTTCACACAGCGAAATGCTCATGCGGCGGTAGGGCGATAGGCACCAGTCGCAGGAGAAGGTCTCCACTTCGCGTAGCTGGCGGCAGCGCGGCTTGAGTTGGGCCGCCGGAACGCCCGCCGCGATCAGCCAGTCACCGCTCGGCTGCTGGGGCCCCCAAATGCGAAAGCCGCGTTCGCCGCACATCGCCGACGGCATGCCGTAACGCTCCCCCAAGACATCCACCGCCGCGGCCGTGTAGGCCGACGCGGCCCAGATCGTCGCGCGCGAGCGTTCGCGCGGATCGACGAGCACAAAAGCACGTTCGATCGCGTCGACCTGCTCGGCCCAACCCAGCTGCTCGGCGAGGCGCTCGGGAACGCCACGTTGACCGCGGTCGGGTCGCGGCGCCCATCCCCCGAACTGCGCGGCATAACCGACCAACGCATCGACCGGAAGCACCGGCAACACGAACGGCAGGCTGACGGCGGCATTGCCCAACAGGGCCAGCACCAATGCGGCCCCCGCCACGCGACCGGCCAAGGCGTCGAACCATGCCGCACCGGCGGCCAGTGCGATCGGCCAGAGGAACACCAAGCGTTCCATCGCCACCCCAAAGGCCAGCGATAGTCCGAGCAACACGACGACCGCTCCCCCCAGCGCCCTCCCGGCACGCGCCCGCCGGCTCAACAACAACGCCAAGATGCCGCCGACCACCAACGGCAGAAACGCCGGCTGCACCGCCGCCGCGAGGTCGAGGCCGCGCTGCACCCATCCCTCGACATCCGTCGTCGACAACGACCATTGCGGCATCGGCAGCCCCTGGGAGGCTCGCCAGCCGAGATTGGGCGCCACCAACACTCCGGCCACCGCGACGCCGAACAGCCCCCCGAGCCGCAGTACCGTGCCGGCCTGTCCGACGACGAGGGCGACGACCAGCGTCGACGGCAGCAGCAACGACGCGAACGGGTCGTTGAGATAGGCCAATCCGGCCAACGCCCCCAACCACGGCCAGCGACCGGTCGACCCATCCCTCACCATGGCGACCCAGGTGAGCGCGCCGCCGAGCGCCAGCAGCGGCGTCAGGGCGTCGGGCGACAAGGTCGCGTGTGCCGCCAACAACGACGGCATGGCAAAGCTCGCCAACGCCGCCCATCGCATCCCCCTGCGACCTGCCCCGAAACGTCGTGCCAACAGCGCACTGCCGACGATGGTCAGACCGCCGGCGAGCGCCGGACCGAACCGCACCGCGGCGAGCGACGTACCGAGCAGGATGCGCCCGGCGAGAGCCAGATAGGCGACCAGTGGCCCATGGTCGGCGTAGCCCCAATCGAGGTGGTCGCTGGCGACGATGTAGTAGAGTTCGGCGCCGCCGTAGTCGTAGCCGGTGGCGCCGACGAGATGCAGGGCGACGGAAGCCGCCGCGAGCACGAGGACGAGCAGCATCGGATCAGCGGCGGGCGCGCCAGATCTGCACGTTCACGTGACGCCGGCCGTAGCGACGCGCGTCCTGGTGTGACTCGTAAAACACATCGAGACGGCGTGGTCCGCGGATGGCACCGCCTCGATCCTCGACGATGCCGTCGCCGTAGCCTGGGATGTGCAGGCGCGTGCCGAAGGGATAGTAGCGCGTATCCGCCGCCACCGTTCCCGGGCGCGCCCGCCAAAGCCACGGCAAAACCAGGCGAAACGGCAGCATCCAGGGGTGCGTCAGCGTGTCGAGCGAAAGAAGGCCCGGCTGCGGCTCGCGCGGCCAGGTGCCGCTTGCGGTGCGACCGCTGTAGCGACGCCCCTTGTCCGGGCCGGCGTTGACGTAACGATTCCAGAAGTCGAGCTTGAGGTACTTCCAGCTGCCGCGCTCCCAGTTGGTGCACTTGCGACAGTCGCAATAGGCGGTGACTTCCATGCGCCGCACACTGCGCTTGGGGGCGCAGGCCGACGTGAAGAAGACGAGCGCCACCAACAGCAGCAGCGCCCAGGGACGCCGCGGGTTCACGGCTTGGCGCACCCAGTCTTGGCGGCGAGGTCGTCGACGCTCAGCAGGCCGGAGCGCCGGCTGCCGTCGCCGAAGACCCACGTCGGGAACGAACGAACCTTGGCGTCCTTGCACGAGCGGCGCAGGTTGTCCGAGTCGCCCGAGGCGTAACACTCGACGATGTTCAGGCGATTGGCGTAGCCGCGAAAGAGAGACCGCTGTTGAGCGCAATTGCCGCACCAGTGGGCGTCGTAGAAGACGGCGCCGCTGTCGGCGATACAATCGGCGAACATGCCCATCCCGGCCGCGGCCGGTGCGGTCGGGCCGAGCATCCCCAGGCCGACGGCCAACCCCGCCGTACGTCGCACGCGCCGCAACCAATCCACCGTTGCTCTGGCTTCCGTCATCGACGACTCCTCCTTGATGCGTGCCGCACCGTACCACGGCACGAGCCACTGGACGAAGGCCAGCCGGAACGGAGCAGCGTTGTCTCCCGCGTCGCGCGAGAAGCTCTTCGATGCGGGCCTCGCCGAGTACAACTCGGCGCTCCGGTGGACGCCTTCGATGGCCGCTTGGCGCC
>CAZGEJ010000021.1:0-80396 GCA_964524885.1 uncultured Binatia bacterium (SeqCode) | reverse complement strand
GTACAACTCGGCGCTCCGGTGGACGCCTTCGATGGCCGCTTGGCGCCGTCCGGCTGGAGTGTCGCGTTGTACTCGACACCGCACGGTGACCGCGTGTCGACCGTGCGATCGACGCTTCATCGATTCCCGCGTCGCGCGAGAAGCTCTTCGATACGGGCCTCGCCGAGTACAACTCGGCGCTCCAGTGGACGCCTTCGATGGCCGCTTGGCGCCAGACTGCTGGAGTGTCGCGTTGTACTCGACACCGCACGGACGACCTCGTGTCGGCCGTGCGATCGACGCTTCATCGATTCCCGCGTGGCGCGAGAAGCTCGTCGAAGCGGGCCTCGCCGCTGCGGCGTCGCGGCTCACGAAAGGCGGGCGACCGGTTCGAAGCGCGGCGCGCAGAGGTGGTTCAGCGCGAATGCCAGCAGATACGCCCCGGAGCACATGCCGAATAGGATCGCGTAGCCGGTGCCGACGTCGCCCGTCGCGGTGAAACGGTCGAGCAGACGGCCGGCGTAGATGGGGAAGAGGATGCCGCCGACCGACCCCGCCATGCCGCCGAGGCCGATCACCGTGCCGATCGCTCGCTGCGGGAACATGTCGGAAACCGTGGTGAACAAACTCGCCGACCAAGCCTGGTGCGCCGCGCCGGCGATGCCCACCAAGACCACCGCGCCCCATAGCCCGGCGCTCTGCGCGCCGGCGATCGGTACCACCGCGACGGCGAACAACAGCAGACAGACCTTGCGGGTGCGGTTCTGACTCCAACCGCGTCGCACGAAGACGTTCGACAGCCAGCCGCCGCCGATGCTCAGCACGGTCACGATGGCGTAGATGCTCACCAACGGTAGACCGAGCCGCTTCATCTCGAGCCCCTGGGTCTTGTTGAAGTAGTCCGGCAGCCAGATCAGGAAGAACCACCACACCGGGTCGGTGAGGAACTTGGCGAGGATGAACGACCACGTCTGGCGAATCGCCAACAGCTGGCGCCACGTCACCGCTGCGCCAGCCTGCTCGGCGGCATCGCTGCGGATGTGCGCCAGCTCGTCCGCCGCGACGCGCGCGTGGCGGAGCGGACTGTCGTACAGGCTCCACCAGAAGGCGAGCCAGACGAAACCCACGACCCCGGCTGCCATGAAGACGGCGCGCCAGCCCCAAGCGGCCGCCAACCACGGGACGATCGCCGGCGCGACGATGGCGCCGACGTTGGCCCCCGAGTTGAACAGCGTCGTCGCAAAGGCGCGCTCGCGGCGGGGAAACCACTCGGCCACCGCCTTGATCGCCGCCGGGAAGTTGCCTGCCTCCGTCAGCCCGAGCGCCATCCGCGCCCAGCGGAAGCCGCCGATGCTGCCGGCCAGCGCATGCGCCATCGCCGCCAGGCTCCACGACGCGATCGAAACCGCGTAACCCCACTTCGCGCCGAAGCGGTCGACCAGGCGACCGAAGCCGAGCAAACCCACCGCATACGCCGCCTGAAAGGCCGAATTCACCGCCCCGAACTGCTCGTTGCTCCAGCCCAGCTCGGCGTCGAGCAACGGCTTGACCAAGGACAGAATCTGCCGGTCGATGTAATTGATCGTCGTGCCGCAGAAGAGGAGCGCGCAGATCGTCCAACGAAATCGAGTCGAGGTGGGTTGCATCGCGCGCCGCCGGCGCTGGTAGTACGTTTCGACGAACGGCGTCAACGCGCCGGCAGCCGGTGGACCTAGCGCGGTCCCGGTGCTTTGATCCCGGCGGACGGAGTTGCATCGTGCCCGAATCCTCGCGCCCCCCCATCGCCACCGACGACCGCATCGTCTTCTCCGCCGTACACCTGACCAAGACGTATCAAATGGGCGACGTCGAGGTTCCCGCCCTGCGCGACACCTCGCTCGAACTCTACCGCGGCGAGTTCCTCGTCGTGCTCGGCCCCTCCGGCAGCGGTAAGTCGACCCTGCTCAACATCCTCGGCGGACTCGACGTCCCGACCAGCGGCAGCCTGCGTTTCCTCGATCACGACCTGACACGAGCGGATGACGCCGCCCTCACCCGCTACCGCCGCGAACACGTCGGCTTCGTCTTCCAGTTCTACAACCTCGTTCCCAGCCTGACTGCTCTCGAAAATGTCGCCTTGGTCACCGACATCGCCCGCAATCCACTCGATCCGCGCGAGGCACTGGCGATGGTGCAGCTCGACGAGCGCATGGACCACTTCCCCGCCCAACTCTCCGGCGGCGAGCAGCAACGTGTCGCCATCGCCCGCGCCATCGCCAAGCGCCCCGACATTCTCCTGTGCGACGAGCCGACGGGCGCGCTCGACGTGCACACCGGCAAGATCGTGTTGCACGTGCTCGAAGACCTCAACCGCCGCATCGGCACGACCACCGCGGTGATCACCCACAACGTCGCCATCGCGCACATGGCCGACCGCGTCGTGCACATGCACAGCGGCAGCATCGCCCGCATCGACCACAACGAGCGGCGCATGCGACCCGACGAGATCGAGTGGTGAGCCCGAGGGCCGGCGATGCGTAGCCTCAACCGCAAACTGCTGCGCGACCTATGGCATCTGCGCGGCCAGATGACGGCGATCATCCTCGTCGTCATCTGCGGCGTCGCCACCGTGATCACCTCGCGCGTCGGCTACGAGTCGCTCGAACTGTCGCGCACGACCTACTACGCCGACTACCGCTTCGCCGACGTCTTCGCCTCGTTGACGCGCGCCCCCGACCGCGTCGCCCGCGAACTCGCCACCATCCCAGGCATCACCGAAGTCCACCCACGCATGGTCTTCGACGTCACCCTCGATGTGCCCGGTCTCGCGGAACCGGCGACCGGGCGGCTGACCTCGATTCCCAACCGCCGCCGCCCGATCCTCAATGACGTGCACATCGGCCAAGGCCGCTATCCCGAACCCGGGCGCGCCAACGAGGTGTTGGTCAACGAGGGTTTCGCCGAAGCCAACCACCTCGCCCTCGGCGATTCGATCGGCGCGGTGCTCAACGGCCGGTGGGCCCGTCTCGAAATCGTCGGTTTCGCCCTGTCACCGGAATACGTCTACGCCATCCCGCCCGGAGGACTGTTCCCCGACGATCGCCGCTTCGCCATCGTCTGGATGAGCGACGCCGCCGCCGGACCCGCCTTCGACATGGACGGCGCCTTCAACAACGTCGTCTTCCGTCTCGACCCCAAGGCCAACCAAAAGGAAGTCATCGCCCGCATCGACCGCATCCTCGAACCCTTCGGTGGCACCCGCGCCTACGGCCGCGACGAGCACGTCTCCGACCGCTTTCTCTCCGACGAGATTCGCCAGAACCGCGAGTTCGGCCTCGTCCTGCCGATGCTCTTCCTCACGGTCGCGGCCTTCCTCCTCAACGTGCTGTTGGCGCGCCTGATCTCGTTGCAACGCGATCAGATCGGCGTGCTCAAAGCCTTCGGCTACGACCGCGCGACGATTGCCCTGCACTATCTCGCCTTCGCCGTGCTCGGCGTCCTCGTCGGCGGCATACTCGGCACAGGTATCGGCATCTGGCTCGGGGCGCAGATCAACCAGCTCTACGTCACGGTCTACCGCTTCCCCGTGCTGGCTTACGTCGTCAATCCCTCGGTAATCGTCTTTGCCACGGTGGTGACCCTGACCGCGGCCATGGTCGGCGGCCTCGGCGCGATGCGCCGCGCCTGGAACGTGCCGGCCGCCGAAGCCATGCGCCCGGAGCCGCCGGCCCAGTTTCGCGCCGGGCTGGTCGAACGTCTCGGCTTGCGTACCTTCCTGTCACCGGCGGCACGCATCATCGTCCGCAATCTGGCGCGTCGCCCCTTGCGCGCCGCCGCCTCGACCCTCGGCATCGCCTTCGCCGTCGCCATCCTGCTGCTCGGACGCTACTTCGTCGACGCGATCAGCTACCTCGGCTACGTGCAGTTCCAAGTGGTGCAGCGCGACGACGTCACCTTGGTGTCGCATGAACCGCTGCCGGCGCGAGCGCGCTACGAGTTGGCCCGCCTGCCGGGCGTGGTGCGCAGTGAAGACTTCCGCCAGGTGATGGTCGAGCTGCGTCACGGACCGCGCGCGCGCAAGACCGTGCTCTTCGGACTGCAACCAGACGATCAGCTGCGGCGCTTGGTCGACCGTCACCTCGACCCGGTCGACCTGCCGAGTGACGGCGTGCTGATGACGACCAAGCTCGGCGAGATCCTCGAACTCGACCCAGGTGACGAAGTAACGGTCGAAGTCTTGGAAGGAGCGCGCCCCGTGCGTCGCGTCGTCGTCGCCGGCTTCGTCGACGAGTTGATCGGCCTCACGGCCTACATGGATCGACGCGCCCTCGGACGCCTGTTGCGCGAAGACGCGACGGTTTCTGGTGCCTTGCTCCGTCTCGATGCGGCGCGACAAGCGGAGCTGTTCGCCTCGCTCAAGGACCTGCCGGTCGTCTCCGGCGTGCGCATGCGGCGTGCGGCGATCACCAGCTTCGAGGAGACCTTGGCCAAGAGCCTGAGTGTCTTCACCTCGGTCATCGTCACCTTCTCCTGCATTCTCGCCTTCGCCGTCATCTACAATGCCGGACGCATCGCCTTGTCCGAGCGCGGCCGCGAACTCGCCAGCTTGCGCGTCCTCGGCTTCACGCAAGCGGAGATCAGCGCCATGCTCCTCGGCGAGCAGGCACTGTTGACGACGGTCGCGCTGCCGATCGGCTTCGGCCTCGGCTATTGGATTTGCTCCTTGCTCTCGGACGCCTATCAGTGGGAACTGTTTCGCCTGCCGCTGATCATCACCGCCGAGAGTTACATCTTCGCCATCGTCGTCGTCATCGCCGCATCCGTCGTATCCGCCGCCATCATGCGCCACCGACTCACCAACCTCGACTTGGTGGCCGTTCTCAAGACGAGAGAGTAAGGAAGGCCGCATGCCGTCGCAGCGTCGCATCACCATGTTCGCCCTGTTCCTGCTGGCCGCCGGCGGGCTCTACCTGTGGCTGCGGCCGGCGCCCGTGCCGGTCGAGACGGCGACCGTGCAACGCGGCGCTCTCGAGGTCACCGTCGACGAAGAAGGCGAGACGCGAGTCCGCGAGCGCTACACCGTGGCCGCACCGGTGACGGGCCGGTTGGTGCGCGTGACCCTCGACGCCGGCGACGCGCTCGAGGCGGGCCAAGTCGTGGCCGAGATCGTGCCACAGGCACTCGACCCACGCTTCCTCGCCGAGGCGCGTGCGCGGCAACAGGCGGCGTTGGCCCAGACGCGCGAGGCCGACGCGCGTGTGGCGCAGGCCGAGGCCGCCTTGGCGCAGGCCCGGCGCACGGCGGATCGCGCCCGCCGCTTGGCGCGCAACAAGACGATCTCCGCCGAAGAACTCGAAGTCGCGACCCTCGAAGAGACGACGCGCACGCGCGAGTTCGAAGCGGCGCAGTTCGCCGCACGCACCGCCGCGCACAATCTCGAAGCCGCCGAGGCCGCCCTGCTCGCGTCCGGCGACGACACCAGCGACAACCCGCGTGTCAGCGTCGCTGCTCCCGTGCGCGGCACGGTGCTGCGCATCTTCGAGGAGAGTGCGCGCGTCGTACCGGTCGGCTCACCCATTCTCGAAGTCGGCGACCCGCAAGACCTGGAGATCGTCATCGACGTCCTTTCCACCGACGCCGTGCGCATCACGCCCGGGGCCGCGGTGCGCCTCGAAGAATGGGGCGGCGAGCAACCCCTCCAGGCGCGGGTGCGCCGGGTCGAGCCTTCCGGCTTCACCAAGGTCTCGGCCCTCGGCGTCGAAGAGCAGCGGGTCAACGTCATCGCCGACTTCGTCGAAGCCCCGGCGAATCTGGGTGACGGCTACCGCCTGGAGGCACGCATCGTCACATGGAGTGGCGACGACGTGCTGACCGTGCCGGCGGGAGCTCTCTTCCGCACCGGCGACACCTGGCGCGTGTTCGTCGCCGACGGCAAGCAAGCCCGATTGCGCGACATCCGTATCGGCCACCGCAATGCCCTCGCGGCCGAAGTGCTCGACGGGCTCGTCGAGGGGGAACGCGTCATCGTCCACCCGAGCGACCTTGTCGCCGACGGCGCGCAGATCGACGGCACCGGCGAGTAAGGCTCGCCACGCCGAGACGCGAAGGCGCAGAGGGCGGGCCAAAGCTCGATGTTTCCCCCTCCGCGTCTCGGCGCCTCTGCGTTGAATCCAGGCAACTTAGCGCCCCGTGTCTGGGGACACGTCGAGGCGCAGCGCCACGTCGCGGGCGAAGGTCGGGACTTCCAACTCGACAAGACCTGCCGCCGGGACCCACGTTCCCGCATCCGTGAATGCGCCCGTGCGCGTGTCGAGCCATCGCGCCGCGTAACGCGCCGCCGGCAGACCCGTCAGCCGCACACGCGCCCCGGCCACGTCGCGGGCGTCGGGGGCATACCAATGGTGCACACCGTTCTTGATCCATACGAGCACGGTGCTGCGGCCGCGCAGGACGAATTGGCGCACGAGTCGCCCATCCGGAGCCGACCCGGAACCCGTTTCGACGACGAAGGCCTCGCCCGGGAAGTCGACGCCTTCGGTCATCCGCGACAACGGCCCGAGGTGGAAGTACCAATCTTGCGGGTCGACGACGTTGTCCCACCACCACGACATGCCGCTGCCGAAGCCGCCGCTGAAGAGACCGGCCCAGATCAAGTCGTGCAGGCCGTCGCCGTCCGGATCTTGCGCCAACGTCTCCGCCGGCCCGGCAAAGTCGACACCGGCCTCGGCGATGAGAAACGGCTTGTCGAAGCGACGTAGGCGCGCCGCGATACGGCCGAAGATCTGGGTGAAGTCGGCCGGTGCGCCGGCGAACGAATAGTAGTGGGCCTGGGTGAAATCGATGTCCTCGAGCTGCCACAAGCCGGCGAGGCCGGCATTCGGGTTCAGCGCTTCGGCGATGCTCGTACTCGTCGAGATCAGGTGATCGTAGGGGTCGAGGCGACGGATCTCCGCCGCCATCTCGCGATGCCAGTCGATCACCGCGGCGTCGGAGGGGCGCTGAGCCAAGTCGACCTCGTTCCACAACTCCCATGCGAGCAGATTCGGCGCATGCCCCCAGCGCGCCACGACATAACGCAAGCGCCGGCGGAACAGCTCGCGCGCCGTGGCGTCGGTGAAGAACTCGCCGGGCTGCCGTAGCGGGCCGCCGTTGGCGATGTTGTAGGGATTGTCGTCCCATTCGGAGTTGTTGGTGAGCGAGAACGGCCCGTGGTTCTGGATCGCCAGCATCACCGCGATGCCGCGCCGGTGCGCCTGCTCGATGACGTAGTCGAGCTGCCACGCGCGATCGAGACGCTGGTCGTAGTTGCCGAGGGTCGACGAAGCGACGCTGCCGTCGGGAGCGCGGCGGATCGCTTCGAGCCCCATGGCCCAAGCCGGCATCCACAGGCGGATGAAGGTCGCGCCTTGCTGCTGCAAGCGCCCCAGCCAACGATCGTAGTCGAAGGTACCGGCGGCGCCGTACCAAGCGAGGTTCTCGCCGATGGCGATGTAGCTGCTGCCGTCGTCGAACTCGAGGTGACGCGCGTCACGCGGGCTGCGACGCAAGAACCCATGCGCGTCGGGCTCGGGTTCGCCCACGTCGAAATGGCTCCACGCGCCGATCTCCTCGCCAACGGGGGTCTGCACCCGCCAGCGCCAACGCCACGCACCAATGGCGTCGGGCGTGAAGCGCACGCGCCATGCCGAATCGCCAACCGCAGCCAGACGCTCACGACCGTCGACGAGGCTGCGATCGTAGTCGCGCGCAACGAAGGCGTGCACTCGACGCACCTCTCCGAGCGGCGACGCGAATTCGGCGCTCACCTCGATTTGCGCCGGGTCGAACGGATTCGGCGCGTCGACCGGACGCGCCAAGTCGGCCTCGAAGGTCGACCACTGCGGCAGCAGCGGCGCGGCAGTCGAACCATCGTCGTCGCCACAACCGATCGCCCACCACGCCAACACGAGCGCCAAGACGAGTTTGCGCATGGGTTGTCGATAGGCGCCGCTGCGCGCCGGTGTCAATCGAGCATGCCGCGCCGCGACATCGCCCTCAGTAGCAGACCACAGCGCGTCCGCTCCCCGTGGTGCGGCAACTGGGTTCGGGCGGCGGGCCGGTGAAGCTCTTTTCGGCACAGATCGCCGCCGCGTCAGTCACGCTCGGGAAGGTCAGGCGCAGGGCGTCAATCGATGCGGCTTCCACCAACGGAAGGGAGACCCGGCGCGACACGACACGCAGCTGCCATTCCCGCGGGACGTCTGTCGGCTTCAGGCGCAGACGGGCGTGCTCTCCACGTGCCGTCGTGCCGCGCCACGACCAGCCGCCGTCCCGTGCCTGCCAAGCCGATCCTGCTGGAGCGTCGATCCACGCATCGGGAGCGGCCGCGCCCGGACGTAGCTCGAGGCGCATTCCGCCAAGACTGGGATCGGGCAGGTCGCCGACGACACGTGCATGCAGCGACCCGCCCGTGGCGCGTCCGTCGACGCGGCCTCCCCGCAAGTGCAGCCGCACGTCGTGCAGCTGTGGTGTGTCGCCACACGCGGCCGCCGGCTCCGAGAACACGGCGGTCAGGGAAATCGGTTCGTCGCCGATCGCCACTTGCCGCGACGGCGAGGTGTCACCGTCCGACCAGCGCAAGAAGGTCCGACCCTGCTGCTCGACGGGGACCGTCAGCATCTCGAGTGAACCGACGACGGGTTCGGCGACGAACGGCGTGATGCGGTCGCCGCCTTCGTCCTCGTAGACGACGGTCATGCCCGGCGGCTCGGAGAAGACGGAGAGCGTCGCCGTGTCGGGAAGCAGCGACACGCAGGCGGTATCGGTGATTTCCGGCAGCAGCTGCGCCGTCAGGCAGAGTTCGAAGTAGGAGTCGGCGCCGTGCTCCTCGGCTTCGAACTCTCCGAAGTTTCCCGAACCGAGCGGGGAAAAGTGGACGTGCTCGTTGTGGTGCAGCCGCAGCTCCCAGCTGAGGTCGGTGGCCGGCAGAGCCGTGGCGCCGCTGCGACCAGCGCCGATGTAGGCAATGCGGTCGCCGACGCGGAAGCGACTGCCGTCGGCCGGACTGAGGATCGAGGCCACCGGCGGCTCGAGTCCGGCGCGAATCTCGAGAGTGGTCTCGTCGGCAGCGAACGGCGCCGTGGCCTCGCTCACCTGGAGAGTGACGCGATAGGTGCCGGGCTGGGTGAAGACGTGTACCGGCGCGACGGCGTACGAGACGTTTCCGTCACCGAAGTCCCAGGCGTAGAGCAGCGGCTGCGCGTCGGTATCGAAGGAGGCGGCGGCATCGAACTGTACACGCAGCGGCGCGACGCCGACGGTCGGTGCGGCGGAAGCGATGGCTGCCGGCGGGGTATTGCCGCCGGCGGTGTAGCGGATGCGGCGCAGCTCGCTCTGCTGGCCGGCGTAGACGATGACGTACAAGTTGGTATCGGGACCGGCGATGATCTTCACCATGCCGGCGGCGTCTTCGCGCGCGAAGTTGCTGACGCTGGCTCGGCCTTGCTCATCGAACGTGAGCGTGCGGATCCAGCGGCGGTTGTAGTCGAGGATGAACAGCGCGCCGTGCAGATCCTCCGGATAGGTCGAGCCGACGTAGAAGGCACCGGCATTGGCCGAGGCACCGTTGGTGCCGCCGTAGCCGTCCTCGACGTGATCGTAGGCGAATACCGGCGCCTGCACGAAGTCGACGCCGCGGGCATAGAGGTCGGCGCAGGCGGCGGCGGTCGCCGTATTGGCGGCATAGGCGCTCTGGACCAAGCTCGCGGTCACGCCCCCCTCGTGCGCGTCGACGGCGCCCCCCTCGTAGCAGGGCCAGCCGAAGTTGGCACCGCGACCGCGGTTGAACTCCTCCCAGGTATTCCAGCCGACGTCGCCGACGACCGGTTCACCGGAGGCGGGATCGAGGGCGAAGCGGAAGGGATTGCGCAGACCGAGCGACCAGACCTTGGATCGATTGCAGTCGGGGCAATTGGGGTCAAAGAACGGATTGTCCGGCCAGCCGTCTCCCGTGCGCGGGTCGATGCGCAGGATCTTGCCGGCGAGGCTTTCGAGGTAGAGTGAGCGCAGGGCGCGCGGATCGACGACGTTGAAGCCGGCGCCGTCGCCCGAGCTGACGAAGAGCGCGCCGTCGGGCGCGAAGGCCAGACTGCCGACGGTGTGGGTGCTCGCATCCGCCGGCAGGCAATCCTCGATCGGAGGCGAGGTCCCGGGCGGATACGAAACGTTGGCCTCTTGTGGCGGCAAGCGCAACGGCCCTTCGCCCATCGTCGTGTTCACCATGCACGAGGCCTCGGCGAGGTTGCGACCGTTGAACTCGTCGCCGATGTAGGGGCGGAGGCTGGCGCGGCCGAGCAAGACGACGTGCCCCGGGCACGACACCGGAGGCGCCTCGGCATCACAACCTGCGGGTTGCGGGCTCTGCATCCCCGGCAGGGCGACGTCGTAGTCGGCGGCCGGGTCGGCTTCGACGCGCACCAAGCGCGCGACGCGCGCGCCGACGCCGTCGGCGACGACCCCAGGCGGGTCGCGCGTGAACAGCAGGTAGACGTAGGGCTGTTCGGGGAAATCGGGATGCAGGGCGATATCGAGCAGGCCGCGGTCGAAGGTGTCGTTGACCTGCGCCGACAGGTCGATGAACGGCCGCGGCAGGAGTTCGCCGTTGCGCCAGACGCGTACGACGCCGCTCTTGAGAGCGATGAACAGACGTCCATCGTCGCGGAAGGCGACCGAGGTGGCGAAGGGTAAGCCGGCGGCGACGACGTCGGCGGAGAACCCCGGCCGGGCGAAGCTGAGTGCCGCGGTGGCGGGCCGCTGGCCGGAGAGGACCGACGCGACGACGGCGATCAGAGGAAGGACCACGCGGAGCGCGTCATGGGGGCGAAGCGAAACGACGCGATCCATGCAGAGAAGTTCGAGGCTGCTCCGGCGTCGGACTCTTGTCAACGCGAATCTTCGGCGCGTTCCCGTCGAGAGGGAGGGCAGCGGGGCGAGATTGTGCTAGGAGCGCGGCATGCAAGCCGTTCCCAGCGTCGCCGAGATCGACGCCTTCGACGAACGTCAGTTCTACCTCGAAGAGTTCCGCGGCAAGACCCTGCTGCTGGCGCTGCACGCCTCCGAGATCGAAGGAGCCGCCGACCTGCGCACCTTGGCAGCGGTGCTGCGGACGCTGATCGACAACCAGACGCGCAGCATCGTCTGCGTCGGCACCGATGGGGACGGCGAGGCGTTGCGGCGCGAACTCGAGCGGCAGTTGCTCGCCGCGCTGGTGGCCCAGGGCAGCCGCGGCGGCGCCGAGTTGCCGCCGCTGCGTCATCCGCCGGTCGCCGTCGTCGGCAGCGGCGGTTCGGTCGCCGCGACGGCGGCGCAAATCTGGAAGGCGTTACGGCGCGGGCCCCTGTTCGTCGGGGTGGTGCCAAACACCGACTTGGCCAGCAATCGTCGCTTCGCCGAACGCATCGCCGCGCGCTTCGGCGTCCACAAGCTCGTGTTGTTGGAAGCCGACGGCGGCCTCTGTGGCAGCGACGGCAAGCCCATTTCCTTTCTCGACGAGAGTGCCCTGTCGGCCCTGTTGGCGGCGGGCGAGGCGGAGTGGACGGGCCTGGCGGCGAGACTGGAAGCGGTGGCGACGATCCGGACGGCGCTGCTGGCCGGCGTCGGCTCGGTCAATCTCTGCACCCTGCCGGGCTGCGCGCGCGAGCTGTTCACCTACGAGGGCACCGGCACGCTGTTCACGCTGAAGGATTACTGCACGGTCGAGCAACTGCGCATCGACGACTTCGAGGAGGCGGAACGGCTGATCGAGCGCGGCCAGCGCGAAGGGCTGCTCAAGCCGCGCACGACGGACGAGATCGCCGAGCTGCTGGCGCACGGCTACGGCGCCAAGATCGGCGGCGAGTATCTCGCCGGCTTCTGCGCCTTCGTCACCGAGGCCTACCGCGGCGAGCACGCCGGCGAGATCGTCGGCCTCTACACCATCACCCGATTCAAGGGGGAAGGCGTCGGCGCTCGTTTGCTCGATCGCTGCGTCGCCGATGCCCGGCGCACGGGTATGCGCTTCGTCTTCGCCACGACGACGTCGGAGCGCGCCTTGGGTTTCTTCGAGCGCTCGGGCTTTCGCCGTGTGACGCCGGACGAGGTTCCCGCCGCCAAGTGGGCCGCCTACGACCGCGACCGGCTGGCGCGGGTGGCGGTGGTGCGGCTGGATCTGCACGAAGCGAGGGGGGCAGCGTGATCATCGGTATCGACATCGGGGGTTCGACGACGGACGCCGTGGCAATCGACGACGGCGTGCGAGTGGTCAGCATCGAAGCGAACGACCCGTACGCGGCGGCGGCGGGCGCCCTCGGCAAGCTGGTGAGCCGCATGCCGGGCGCGCTGGGTGCGGTACGGCGGGTCGCCGCGACCGGCGCCGGCGCGGCATCACTCGGCGCGGACTTGCTCGGCATACCAGTGACGCTGGTGCCGGAGATGACGGCCATCGGGCGAGGCGGCACGGCGCTGGCGGGGGTCGACGAGGCGCTGGTGGTGTCGATGGGCACGGGCACGGCGCTGGTGGCGGTGCGCGGCGACTCGATCCAGCACGTCGGCGGCACGGGGGTCGGCGGCGGCACGTTGCTGGGGTTGTCGAAGCACCTGCTCAACGTGACGCGGATCGAGACGATCGAGAGGATGGCGGCGGCGGGGGATCTGCAGCGAGTCGACTTGACGGTGGGCGACATCGCCGGCGGGCCGATCGGCGGCTTGCCGCCCGACGTCACCGCCAGCAACTTCGGCAAGCTCCGCTCGGATGCGACGCCGGAGGACAAGGCGCGCGCCTTGGTGAACATGATCGCCGAGGTGATCGTTTCCCTGAGCGTCACCGCGGCGCGCGGCGAGCGCCTGACGACGGTAGTGCTGACGGGGAAGCTGTTGCGCGTCGGCCCGATCGTCGACCGCATCCGGGCGGCCAAGCGTCTGTTCGGCCTGGAGTTCGTGATCCCGCAGCACGCCGATTACGCCACGGCCATCGGCGCCGCGTCCGAGTTGTCGGACTAGTCGGACAGGTCCGACAGGTCGGACGGGTCTGACAGGTCGGACGGGTCGGACGGGTCAGACGAGTCGGAGTTGTCGGACGGGTCCGAACGAGCGGCGGTGGGCTGGGCAGGGCCCGTGACTGGCTAGGGCGGCGAGGTGTTGCGGCGTGCCGTACCCCATGTGGCGTGCGAAGCCGTAGTGCGGATACAGCGCGTCGAGGTCGCGCATGAGCGCGTCGCGCGTGCACTTGGCGAGAATCGAGGCGGCGGCGATCGAGTAGCTGCGCGCGTCGCCGCCGACGAGAGCGGTCTGTGCCGTCGACACGCCCGGGACGGTGCGGGCGTCGACGAGAAGATGCTCGGGCGTCACCGCCAAGCCGACGACGGCGCGGCGCATCGCCTCGAGCGTCGCATGGTAGATGTTGAGGCGGTCGATGTCCTCGACCTCGACGACGCCCACAGCGAAGGCCACGGCTTCGGCGCGCAGCGCCTGCGCCAGTTCCTCGCGCAAGGCCGGGCGTAGCTTCTTGGAGTCGTCGACGCCACGCAGACGTAAGTCGGGCGGCAGGATCACGGCCGCGGCGACGACCGGCCCGGCGAGCGGCCCGACGCCGACCTCGTCGACGCCGGCGATGTGCCGCACGCCCTGGTCGCGCAGTTGGCGCTCGAGTTGCAGCAACACGTCGAGGCGGGCCGCCTGACTGCTCTCACGATCGGCGCGCTTCATCGACACCGCTCCTGCGCCGCCGACCGTTCCGGACCTCGCGGGGTTGTGCTAAGCGGGAGGTTCATCGACCGAAGTGCGCCGCACGATGCGATACCAAAGGAAGAGCGCCAGTTGGCTCGTGAGCCCCCCCAGCGAGTCGACCGCCGAGTCGACCAACGACGGGCCGCGGCTGGGTACGAACATCTGGTGCAGTTCGTCGAGCAAGGCGCAGGTGACCACCAGCGCCATCGTCGACGCCGCCCAGGCGAGGCGCCACGCCGGCCGCCGGCCGCGGCGGAAGGCGACGAAGGCGAGCCAGCCGAGGATGAAGAACTCGACGAAGTGGGCCGCCTTGCGAATCCAAGCGTGCGCCCGCAGAAATCCCTGCGGCGTCAGCTCGGGGAAGAAATAGCGCAGGACCGGATCGATGAAGTGGTGCGTGTTGCGGGCCGAGAACGGATCGCCGGAAAGGGTCGAAATGACGAGCATCCATAACAGGACCGGTGCCCAATACCGCACCAGCACCGCGCCGGCCGGCCGGCTTGGAGGCGCCGCCGTCATCGCGCCTCATTCTGCGTCGGCGGTATGGCCATGATCCAGCGCATTCTCGTCCCGCTCTTGCTCGGCGCGGCTCTCGCTTCGGGCGCCTTCTTACTCTATCAGCGCCTGCAGCATCGGCCGGAGCCGCCGGCGGCGACACCGACGCCGACGGCAGTGCCGACTCCCACCGAGCCGGCGCCCGTCGCCGCCGAGCCCGAAAGTACCTTCCGCCTCGCCGGCACCGCCGTCGGTGATCCGACCTCGTACGCCGCGATCGAGCTGCCCGACGGCACCAGCCACCTGTACCGCAGCGGCGACGAGATCCCGAACCTCGGTCGCCTGCAGGAGATTCTGCCCGACCGCGTCGTCGTGCAGAGCCCGACGGGCGCCATCACCTTGTCGCTGAAACCCGCCGCGACCCCCACCAGCGATCGCCGCCGCCTCAAGTCGGATCCGCGGCCGACGCCTGAGGCTCCGGCGGATTCCGGTGACATACTTCCCGAATCAGCGCCTTCAGACGCTCCGGATCCACAGGCTTTTTGAACAGCACCTTCTCCAAACCCTGGAGCCGGCTGCGTTTGATGACGTGGTCGCGGTCGTAATAGTAGCCGGTCATCAACAACACGGGCGTGTCGCCCCGCTGCTTCACCTCCATGTACAGGTCGTAGCCGTCGAGATCCGGCATGACGACGTCGCTGACGATGAAGTCGACGGTCTGGTGCTCGAGCACGCGCAGTGCCTCGAGGCCGGTGCCGGCGGTGAACACGGTACAGCCCTCGTCGACGAGTAGATCGCGCAACGAGCAACAGACCCCCGGATCATCGTCGACGACGAGACCACGCAGGCCGACGAGCGTACGCTGCGGCTGCCCGCCGGGCTTCGACTTCAGGTCGGCCATCCGCGTGCCGCCGTGATACTCCTTCGTGCCGTACTGCTCGCCTTTCGACAGCGCGACGAGGCGATTGACGATCTCTTGGATCTTGAACGCCTCCAGCCGCACGGCGTCGATGCGTTCCTCCTCGACGGCGGCTCGCTCCGAGCCGGCCACGTCTTGGACGAAACTGCGCAACAGCGACAGCTGATTGAGGATGGCTTCGAGCGGGTTGTTGATCTCGTGGCAGACGGCGACGGCGACCTCGCCCAGGGTTGCGAGTCGATCGCGGCGGCGGATCTCGCGCATGTCCTTGGCGAAGCCGATCGAACCGATCTCGAGGCCGGCCTCGTCGCAGAGGATCGAGCCGGAAATGGCGACCGGCAGCTCGACCCCCCAGCGGTCGACGAACACCGTCTCGAAGTTCTTCAGTTTGCCGGGCCCGCCGTGGCCCGAGTCGCGCATCGCGCGCATCACCCGCTGGGCCTCGGCACGCGACGGATACAACTGCTCGACACTGGCGCCGAGCACCTCGTCACTGCGATACCCGAGATTCTTCTCGGCCCCGTCGTTGTAAAAGACCACCTTGCCGCTGCGGTCGACCGCGACGACGATGTCCGGCGAACTCTCGATGAGCTGCTCGAGGTAATGCGGCGGGAAATGGATGGGCGCGCCACTGGAGTTCTGCGCCCGTTGGCTGGCCATGTTGGACCTATGCTGCTCCGAAGCCGCGCGGACGAGCCCACGACTCGGCCCGCCCCGGCGGCAGGGGCACGCGCAGACGTTGCTTGCGGGCGAGGCGCAAGGCCACCTTCATCGAGCCCTCGAAATCCTCGATCGGCCGCACTTCGACACCGCCCGAAGCGACCAGGGCGTCGAACACCTGCTCGCCCTTGGCCGTGCGCACGATGGTGATCGTCCAGCCGTTGGCGCCGACACCGCCGCACGAGATGTCCGCCAGCTCGGCCGAGAAATCGCCGCAGTGGTGGCATTCGGGGCGGGCGTATTCCTGCGCCTCGCGCAGCGGGATCTCGACCCGCTCGCCGTTTTTCTTGTCGATCAGGACCTTGCCCTTGACGTTGAACTTCTTGATGTCCGCCAGCGGAATGCCCATCCGCCCTTCGATCGTGTCGAGCATCAGCTCGTCGAAGGTGAACACCTCGCTGCACAACAACCCGATCTGCAGCGCCACCCGCTCGGCGAAGCCCTTGAGGAACGACGTCTGCCGCTCCAAGTGCTTTTCCTTCTTCCTGCCGTTGTCGAGAAAGCTCGCGTCGGCAAGCTCCATTTTGCGCACCGGCGTCACCTGGCACGGCACGCCGACGAACGCCACCTTGTGCAAGTCCTGCTCCGCCGCCTGCGCCAACGCCATGTCGTTCGGGCAATAGGTGTACCACGAGCTGGCGCTGGCGATGGCTTCGTCCACCGTCTTCACCACCTTCGGCTTCGGCCGACACGGATCCGTCGCGTCGGTCGCCGACACCACGGCGCCGTCGAATGCGCCGGTGCGTAAACCCCACGTCAGGATCGCCGTCACCACGCCGCCGTCCTCGCAACGCTCCATGATCTCTGGATCCGTGCAGCGCGCCGCGACGATGCGACGGTAGTGGCCGAGCCCGCCACGATAGGTCTCGTCGGCGGCGAACAACCGCTCTGCCAAGACGTGCTCGCGCTCGCCGAGCCGCGGGCAGACCTGGGCGCAAACGTCGCAGCCGATGCCCTCGCTCATGCCGCATTTGTCGAAGGGGTTGCTCGCCTTGGCGACCTGCTTCGGTTTGTTGTCGATGTAGTCGATGACGTTGTGCGGGCACACCAGAACGCAGGAACCGCATTCGCAGCAGCTCCCGTAGGCCACGACCTCGTTCATCATTTGCTTGAAGGTGGGATGCATCGGGCGATGGGTTCGACTTATCGCCGTGGTCCGGGAGTGTCAATTGGCCGCGAGCGTCGGCGCATACCCCCACCGCCCGTCGGCCGCGATCCACACGACCACCGCCCCATGCACGTCCGTGCGCAAGACCTGCGCGCCCGCGGCACGCCAGCGCCGCACCACCTCCGGCTTCGGGAAACCGAAGCGATTGCCCCATCCGGCCGACACCACCGCCAGCCGCGGCTGCACCCGCCGCACCAGGGATGCGCCGCTCGAAGTAGAACTCCCGTGGTGCGGCACCTTGACGACTTCGCTGCGCAGCTCGCCCGCCGCCGCCAACAGCCGCGCCTCGCCCGCCGCCTCGATGTCGCCCGTCAGCAGAATCCGGCGCCCGGCATACTCGACCGCCAACACCACCGACGCGTCGTTCACCCCCATGTCGACCGGCGGCGCCGGCGGCGCCAAAGCCCGCAGTCGCACCCCGCCGATCGTCTGCTCGAATCCTTCCCGCACCTCGATCGCGGCGGCACCGGCCCGCCGCACCGCCGCCAGCAGCCGCGCATAGCCGCGCGCCTCCGCCGTCGCACCGCTCGACCAAAACGCCGCCGGCTGCATCGCCTCGGCGACGAACGACAAGCCGCCATAGTGATCCCACTGCGGGTGGCTCACCACCAACACCTCGACGGCCCGATGCCCCCGCCACCACAGATAGGGCGCGACCAGACGCTCGCCGACATCGAAGCTCGGGCTGCGCAACCCACCCCCATCCACCACCACCACCGGCCCGCCCGGCGTTTCGATCACCGCACAATCGCCCTGCCCGACACTCAGAAACGTCACCCGCAGTTGCCCCGCCGGCCGGGCTTGCTCGCTTCGCCGCGCGTGCTCGGCTCCCAGCAAAACCAAACAAACGCCGGCGACCCACCACCGCTGCCGACCACGCAGCAGGAGAAGGGCGAGGAGGCCGGCATAGACCAAGGCCAACTCCGCCCAGCCCGGCGTCGTCAGCCGCACGCTGCTCCAAGGCCAAGCCGCGATCGCCTCGACCAGCCACAACGACAGCTCGATGACCGGCGTCGCCAGCCACACGCATGCCGCCGCCCCCAACTCGAACCACGGGGCCAGCGAGGCCGCCACCAAACCCAGCCCGACGACGACACTGCCGAGTAGCGGCGTCACCAGTAGATTGCCCAGCGGCGCCGCGACCGAAAAGGCGTTGAAGTGAAAGGCCACCAACGGTGCCGTGAAGGCCGTCGCGCTCACGGTCACGACGGCGAATTGCAACGCCAGATACTCGAAGCGCGCCCGTTGCGGCCGCAGTGCCAGCAACCGCTCCTCGGCCCACCCCGGCCACCAGCGACGCAAGCGTTCGGCGGCCAACAGCAGACCCAACACCGCCATGAACGACAACTGGAAGGAGATCTCTTGGCTGGCGCCCGGCGCGACCACCAGCACCGCCAGCGCCGCCGCCGCGAGAGCCACGTACAGGTTTTCCAGTCGGTCGAGCAGCACGGCACCCAACACCACGACGCTCATCCACACCGCGCGCCGCGTCGCATGGTTGGCCCCAGCGATGCCGGCGTAGGCGAGCACCGGCACCAACGACAACGCCACCGCCCACTTCGGCACCGTTCCGGTCAACAACAGTCGCGTGCTGCGCGCCAACAACCAACGCCACGCCAACATCGCCGAGGCGGCGACGAGCCCGACGTGCAGGCCGGAAATCGACAACACATGGCTGACCCCGGCGCGCACGAAGGCCTCGCGCACGCGCTCGGGCAATTCGTGGGCCGTGCCGATGATCAGGGCACGCAGGATCACGCTCGGCAGCGGCGGCGCCTCACGCGTGAACAGCTCGCCCACCTGCCGCCGCCAGCGCGCCAGACGCCCAGGCTCCTCCGCCGCCAGCCGACGCAGGCGGCGGTCGTCGTACGCAAACGCCGTGACGTACACGCCACGGCGCGCCAACAGCGCGCGGTAGTCGAATTCGCCCGGATTGCCGAAGTTGCGCGGCCGCCGCAGCCGCAACGACCCGCGCAAGCCGTCACCGACATCCCAAGCCTGCGACACCTCGGCCAAGCTCAGCGCGACGCGCCCGTGCATGTCCCGCCACACTCCGCCCCGCCGCACCCGCCGCACCGCGAGCCACAGCCGCGCCCCCGCCTCACGACGCTCGACCGCCGCGTCGAGCTCGCCTTCGACGAAGACTTCGGCCGGCAGATCCAAGCCCGCGATATCGTCGGGCGCAACGTAGGGGCGATAGACGAGATCGGCGCGCGCCAGACCGAGCACGAACGCCGCTCCGGCGACGAGGAGCACCGCCGAGCGCCACCACCACGCCACCAGTGATCCGCCCGCGAGCACCAGTGCGGCGACGACGGCCCGTGCCTCGAGCACAGCGATGGCGTCGCCGATGATCCAAGCGCCGGCCCATGACAACAGCGGCGGCGGCGAGGTGCGCGCGACGCGCCGCAGAAACGACTCCATCGACTCGCGCGCCGCGGCGCGGCGCGCCGCACTCACGTCTCGGCGAGACGCGCGCGAATCCGCTCCGCCAGCGCCGGCGTCACCCCGGGCACGGCACACAGGTCCTCGACCGTCGCCGCCCGCAGTCGTTGCAGGCTGCCGAAGTGGCGCAACAGCGCGCGCTTGCGCACGCCGCCGATGCCGTCGACCTCGTCCAGCGGCGAACGCAAGCGCTGCTTGCCGCGCAACTCGCGATGGAAGGTGATGGCGAAGCGATGCGCCTCGTCGCGCAGACGCTGCAGCAGAAACAGCGCGCCCGAGTTGCGCTTCAACACCACCGGATTCTTGCGCCCCGGCAGGAACACGCGCTCCTCGCTGTGCTTGATCTCGACACCACGCGCGTCGCGCTCCACCCGCATCTTCGCCAAGCCGACGACGTCGACCTCCTGGATCTCCAGTTCGCGCAACACCGCCAGCGCCACGTTGAGCTGCCCCATGCCGCCGTCGACGACGACGAGATCGGGGAAGCTATTGTCCTGCTTGGCGCGCAGGAACCGGCGCGTCAGCACCTCGTGCATCATGGCGAAATCGTCCGAGCCCTCGACGGTGCGGATCTTGAAGCGCCGGTAACGTCCCTTGTCGGGTTCGCCTTCGTCGAAGGTGACCATCGAGCCGACGGCCTGCTGCCCGTGGATGTTGGAGATGTCGAAACACTCGATGCGCTTGGGCGCGCTGCGTAGGTGCAGCCGCCGCCGCAGGTCCTCGGCGATCTGCTCGCGCTGGCGGCCGGCGTCGCGCCGCTCGCGGAACGAATGCGCTGCGTTCTCCGCCGCCATCTCCAGCAGCCGCACCTTGTCGCCACGCTGCGGCCGCAACAGGCGGACACGCGCGCCCTTGCGCTCGCTGAGCATTTCCTCACGTGCTTCGACGTCGTCGATGTCGAACGGCAGCAGGATCTCGTCGGGGATGTAGCGCTCGGCCTGGTAGAACTGGGTGAGCAACGCTTGCAGCAGTTCCTCGTCGCTCAGGTCGATGTCCTCGAAGCCGTAGGCCTGATTGCCGGTGAGCTTGCCGTGGCGCACGAACAGCACCTGCGCCTCGACCCCGCCCGCCTCGCGATGCACGCCGAAGACGTCTTGATCGGCGCCGCCGTGGGCGACGACCTGCTGCTTTTCTTGCGTCCGCTCGATCGCCCGCAGCCGGTCGCGCAAGCGGGCTGCCTCCTCGAAGCGCAGGTCTTCGGCGGCCTGCAGCATGTCGGCCCGCAGCTTATGGGCGAGCTCGTCGCTCTTGCCTTCGAGCAACAGCACGGCCTCGCGCAAGTGACGCCGGTAGAGGTCGGCATCGACGTCGAGGCAGCAGGGAGCGAGGCAGCGTTTGATCTGATACTCGAGGCAAGGACGCGCGCGATTGCGGAAGACGGAGTCGCTGCAGGTGCGCAGGGGGATGGTCTTGCGGATGGTGTCGAGGGTTTCGCGCACGCTCCACGCCGAGTGGTAGGGCCCGTAGTACTTCGAGCCGTCCTTGACGATCTTGCGGGTGACGACGATGCGCGGCCAGGGATCTTGCACGTTGACCTTGACGCTGACGTAGGACTTGTCGTCCTTCAACCGAACGTTGTAGCGTGGTTTATACTGTTTAATCAGATTGTTTTCAAGGATGAGCGCTTCCTTGTCGTTGCGCGTCACCAACGTCTCTAGATCGGCGACGCGGCGCATGAGGAAGCGCACCTGGCTGCGCTCGTCGCCGCCGCGGAAGTAGGTGCGCACGCGCGAGCGCAGGCTCTTGGCCTTGCCGACGTAGATGACCTTGCCGCGTTCGTCCTTGAGCAAGTACACGCCCGGACGCGGCGGAACGGCCTCGACCTTGGCGGCGAGGGCGGGCGGGATGTCGGCGTCGACCGGCGCCGTGTCGGCGGCCGGCGCAGGCGGTTCTGCGTGCATGGCAGCACTATAGTCGACGCCGGCGGCCGACCGAACCGGCGTGGCTTCAGAGCATGGCGAAGTAATTCTGGCAGGCGAGATCGAAGGCTTGCGGGTCGGCCACCGCGGGTCGCCCTTCGTAGGTGGCGCGATTGCGGATCTGCTGCAGCAGGTCGCGCGGCTGGCAACAGCGGAACGGGCGACCGATGGAGCGGTAGTGGCGTTCGATGAGGTCGTCGACGGCGCCCGGCACCAACTCGATGCCGAAGCGCGGCGCCAGCATCTCGATCAGCTGGCGGAATTCGGCCTCGGTCGGGTCGACGACTTCGATCTTGTACGGAATGCGGCGCAGGAACGCATCGTCCACCAGCGTTTCGGGCTCGAGGTTGGTCGAGAAGATCACCAGCTGGTCGAACGGCACCTTGATTTTGCGGCCGTTGGAGAGAGTCAGGTAGTCGTGTCGCCGTTCGAGCGGCACGATCCAGCGGTTGAGCAGTTCGACCGGGCTCATGCGCTGGCGGCCGAAGTCGTCGATCAGCAGGGTGCCGGTGTTGCTCTTGAGCTGCAGCGACGCCTCGGTGACGTGGGTGCGGTGGTTGTGGCAGAGGTCGAGGGCTTCCATCGTCAACTCGCCGCCGACCACCAACGTCGGGCGGCGGATACGCACCCAGCGCGGGTCGACGCCGCCGGCGTTGGGGTCGAAGGAGTCGTCGACGACGTGCGACTCCGGATCGTACATCGTGATGATCTCGCCTGCCGCGACGATGGCGTAGGGGATCCACACGCTGTCGCCGAAGCAGTCGGTGATGCGCTCGGCGATGCTCGTCTTGCCGTTGCCGGGTTTGCCGTACAGGAACAGCCCGCGACCCGAGTTGATGGCGGGTCCGAGCCGGGCCAACATGCCGTCGGCGATGAGCAGATCGGCGAAGGCGCGTTCGAGGTCGGCGCGCTGGGGGTGCACCGTGGTGATGCCCTGCAGGCCGACCGAATCGATATATTGCGACAACGGCACAGGGGCCGGGCCGGAGTAGGCGCACTCGTCGACGTAGTGGCGGGCGCGGGCGTGGCCGGCGTCGGTGAGCATGTACTCGAAGTCGCCGTGGGCGGCGCTGTCCTTGAAGAAGACGAACTGGCGATTCTTGAGCGAGCGCAGCGTGTTGAGCACCGCCTTGCCCGGCAAGGCGGTGGCGCGTGCCGCGGCACGGGTGGTCAAGGTACCGGCGGCGAGCAGCGCTTTGCAGACGAGCGCCTCACACATGACCTCGCTGAGCCCAGCCTCGGCGAGCGACTGCGGCGGCTCCGGACAGAATCGGCCCTTGGCGCGGGTGGTATCCGCCGCGCCCGCCCCGGATGACGGGCTCTCGTCCCCGAACGAATCCAACATACGACGTTCCTCCGGCGTCGGCGGCCCTGCCAAGCGAGAGCAATACCGGACGCTGCTACGGCGAAGAAGCAATCGCCGCACCAGCGGACCGGGCCGCGCGTAGCGACCACAAACGGCGGGCCGTGGCGACCGGCGACCACGGGCAGCGCCACAATTTCGACGCTCGGGCGACGCCAGCGGAGGTTCAGGCGCGCGGCACCCAGCGACCGCGGCCGGCGGCGAACAGAGCCGCGCCTGCGACGACGGCGACCAAACCCGCCGCGGCGCCGGGTCGGTGGGGCAACTCGCTCAAAGGTACGGCGCGAGCCAACAGCGCCAGGGCCGTCGCCAACCAGACCACGACGCCGCCGAGACCCAGCACCAGGCCGCCCCCGGTCAGCACGGCCCGCAGCCCATCCGCCTCGCTCCGCAGTCGCGCATACAGGGCGGCCTTCTCGTGCGCCACGCCGACATCGGCGGCCAGCATTTCCAGAAAGCGCAGATCCTCGGGCGCTCCGACACCGGCGGCCGGATTGACCACCTGCAGCACGCCGATGTTGCCGTCGCGCGTGCGCAGCGGCGCGCAGAGCACGCTCTTGGTCGCGAAACCCGTCTCGGCGTCGACCCCGCCATAGAAGCGCTCGTCCTGCGTCACGTCCGGCACGGCGGCCGGCACGTCGTGCTGCAGCACCCAACCGGCGATGCCGGCGGTGGCGGGGAACCGCACCTCGCCTAGGGCGCGTGTGGCCCGGCTGCCCGACTCGCGTTGGCTGGCGATCGGAAAGGTCAACTCGTTGCGGGCGCGGTCGAGCACCAGCAAGGCGGCGCCATCGGCCTCGAAGAGTTCGCGGACGCGGCGGGTGATGTAACGTTCGATCGCCTCGAGGTCGGTGAACGTCGCCAGTTGGCGATTGACCTCGTAGAGCAGGTCGAGTTGTTGTGCGGCGGACGGCATCGAATCAATCCGGAGTGCGGCCCGCGTCGTCCTTCAGCTGGCGACGTAGGTGTCGATCGACTGACGCAACGTGCGCAGGATCCAGGCGCGTTTGTCGTCGTCGGACTCGAGAAGGGTGATGCGGAAGCCGTGGTGGTCGCTCTGGAAGCCGGTGAGCGGCACGACGACGATGCCGGTGGCGCCCATCAGGTAATAGACGAAGCGCTTGTCCGGGGCGACGCCTCGCACCATGGTCTCGATGCGGTCACGCACCACGGGGTTGTCGATGGCCAGGGTCTGGTGATCGTTGAGCAGACCGTCCTTGAACATGACGGTGAAGTAGAAGGCGCCGCCCGGCTTGTTGACGATGACGTGCTCGCAGTCGGCGAAGGCGGCGACCGCCTCGTCGGCGCGATTCTCGAACAGCGCTTCGCGGCGGCGCAGGTGGCCGGCGTAGCGGCTGTCGCCGAGGACGCGCGGGATCGACATCTGCGGCAGCGTGGTGCTCGACACCTCGAGGCGTTTGGCCGCCAGCAGGCTGGCGCAGTAGCGCGAGAAGTTCTCGTCGCGGCCGCGGTTGAGCACCTCGATCCAGCCGCAGCGCGACCCGGGCCAGGGGTACTCCTTGCTGATGCCGCGCATGGCGATGGCGGGGACGTCGCCGACCCATTGGCTGGCGTGCAGGTGTTCGCCACCGTAAACGATGTGGGCGTAGATCTCGTCGGCGATGATGAAGCAGTCGTGTTCGCGCGCGATGGCGGCGATCTCTTCGAGCAGCCAGCGCGGATAGACGGCGCCCGTCGGGTTGTCGGGCGTCAGCAACAGGATGCCGGCGATCGAGTCGTTGTACTTCACCTTCATCCGGATGTCGTCGAGGTTCGGCATCCAGCCGTTGTACGGGTCGAGATCGTAGGTGAGGTGCTTGTAGCCGCTGCTCGCCGACTCGGCCGAGCTGTGGGTGCTGTAGGCAGGCGATGGGCCGAGCACGCGCGCCTCGCGGCGCAGCTGGCCGTAGACCTTCGACACGGCATCGCCGAGGCCGTTGAAGAAGAGGATGTCGTCGGCCGTGATCTGCACCCCGCCGGGGCGTTCGTTGACACGCGCCGCCAGGAACTCGCGCGTCTGCGGCACGCCGGCGGTGTCGCAGTAGGCCCACGACATCGGCTCGTCGAGCAGGTCGTGCACGATGTCGCGGATCCACGCCGGCGGGGCCTCGCCCTTCTGCACCGGATCGCCGATGTTCTCCCAGGTCACGTTCACCCCGAGGCCCTGCAGAAGGCGGCCGACGGCCACGATCTCGCGGATCTCGTAGGTGAGATTGCCTGCACCTCTATGTACGATGTCGCGTCGCACGGTCCGGCTTTCCTAGCCGTTCTCGCCGCCGAGCGCCACCGTCGCGAGTGGACGATCGTCGACGTCGCCGCGACTTCCGCGCGCCGCCAAGCCTTGGTAAGGAACTGGCGGGGAAGCTGCCATGGATACCTGGATCGACCTTTACCGCGAGCCTCTGTTCTGGCTCTTCCCGGTCGCCTCGACCGTCGTCAGCATGATCGCCTTCCTCGTCTTCGCCCTGCCGCTGACCTGGCTGGCGGCAGCCGACCCGCCGGCGCTGCGGCGCTACCGCATCCAGAGCCGCAAACCGCGGCGGCAAGACCTCGTCGGGCCGTCGCTGCGGGCCTGGCTGATCAACAATCTGGTGCTGACGGCCGTCGTCGTCGTCGCCTGGCCGCTGCTGCGTTACAGCAACGTGCACGCCGGACCGCCACCGGCATGGTGGGAGGTGGCGTGGCAGATCGCCTTCTTCCTCTACCTCGACGATTTCCTTTTCTACTGGGCCCACCGGGCGCTGCATACGCAGTGGATCTACAAGCGTATCCATGGTTGGCACCACACGATCCTGACGCCGTGGGCGATCACCGGCCACTACATGCATCCGCTCGAGTACGTCATCACCGGCAGCATCGCGCTGATCGGCCCGTTGCTGCTGGGCGCGCACGTGGTGACCTTGTGGGTGTGGTTCGTCTTCCGCCAGTGGGAAGCGGCGGAGGGGCATTGCGGCTACGACTTCCCTTTCAGCCCGTCGCACCTGTTGCCGCTGGGCGACGGCGCGGTGCACCACGACGTGCACCACGCCAAGGTGCGCGGCAACTACGCCGGCTTCATGGCCTATGTCGACGGCCTCTTCGGCACGTACTCGCGCGGCTACGAAGAGGACCTTCGCCGTCGCCGCGGCTGGTCGGCACCCCGCCTCGTCTGAGGCCGGGCCATCCAGCCTTTCCGAGTCGCGGCGCGGGCAGAACCTACGCCCCCGCGTACACCAGGGCCGCGCCGAGCAGGGTACAGACGGCCAGCGTGCCCGCCACCCCCCAGCCGCGTCGCAGATGCAGCTCGCAGCCGAGCACGGCCACCAAGCCGGCCATCGGCTGCAGGCTGGAGGGATCCGGCAGCAGCACCTGTAGAGGGCCGAGTTCGACGGCCTGCGTTTGCGCGAACAGCACGTGCAGCCCGAACCAAAGGGCCAGGTTGGCGACGACGCCGACGACCGCCGCCGTGATCGCCGCCAGTGCCGTGCTCCACAGCCGATTGCCGCGCAAGCTCTCGACGTACGGCGCCCCGAGGAAGATCCACAACAGGCTCGGCACGAAGGTGACCCACAACGTCATACCTGCGCCGAGCATCCCAGCCGCCAGAGGCGTAAAAGGCTCGGCCATGCGATACGCCCCCAAAAAGCCGACGAACTGCACTACGAGAATGAGCGGCCCGGGCGTCGTCTCGGCCAAGCCGAGGCCGTCGATCATTTCGCCCGGACGCAACCAGCCGTACACTTCGACCGCCTGCTGCGCCACATAGGCCAACACCGCATAGGCGCCGCCGAAGGTCACCACCGCCGCCTTGGCGAAGAACACCGCTTGCCGCACCAATACGTGGTCGGAGCCCAACCACAATGCGCACGCGAGTGCCGGTGCCGCCCATACCGACAGCCCCAACAGCAGCACCTGCCCGGTTCGGCGCAACGATGGCGGCCCAGCGGCGTCGGCCACCGCGTCGTCCGCCGCACCGGTCGCGCCATGCCCGCCGGAAGCGACGAATACCCCCGGCCACAGTCGACCGCCGACGGCACCCGTGACCGCCGCCGCCAAGATGACCCACGGAAACGGCACCGCGAACAAGAACAGCGCGGCGAACGCCAGAGCGGAGAGCAGCGCCAAGCCTTGGTTGTGCAGCACCCGTGTCGCGATGCGCCGCACCGCCCCGATCAGAATCGCCAACACCGCCGCCTTGAGGCCGAAGAACACGGCCGTCAGCCAGGCCGTGGATTGGTAACTGGCGTACAGCAGCGACAGCCCGAGCATCGCCAGTGCTCCGGGAAGGACGAAGAGAATGCCGGCCAACAAGCCGCCGCGCGTGCCGTGCAGCAACCAACCGATGTAGGTCGCCAGCTGCTGCGCCTCCGGACCCGGCAGCAACATGCAGTAGTTGAGCGCGTGCAGGAATCGGGCTTCCGAGATCCAACGCTTCTCGTCGACCAGGATGCGGTGCATCACCGCGATCTGTCCGGCCGGCCCGCCAAAACTGAGTAGCGCGACCCGCGCCCAAACCCAGCAAGCCTCGCCGAACGACGGCCGCACCGCATCTTTGGTCATGCCCCGGCTGATACGCGACTCGGCTGCAAATTACCAAGAATCCGGCCGGCCTCGGTTGACTCACGCCCGCGCCGCCCGAATCATGCGATGTCCGCACAGGAGATCCCATGGCCCGAGGCATCCGACATCGACCGCTGCAGCCCCTCGTCGCCTGGCGCGCCATGCGCCGGCTGGTCCAGGATCCGGAACGCACCGACCAGGTGTTCGTCATCATCCGCGCCCTGTCGGGCAACTCACTCGAAGGCGCCTTCCGGCGTGTCCTCGCCGACCCCGTCGGGCGCGCGACCCTGGACGAAGGTCGTTCGCTGCTCGACACCCTCGACGACCTGCCGCGACTGCGGGCTCTGCCGAGCGGCACTCTCGGTCGCGCGTACGCCCGCTTCATGGATGAGCAAGGGCTGACGGCACGCGGCCTCGTGGAAGCGAGCGAGCAAGGCGCCGACGACATCGAGTTCCTCGATCCGCGGGCACGACGACTCGGCGAGCGCATGCGCGACATGCACGACCTCTGGCACGTCTCCTCCGGGTACGGCCGCGACCTGCTCGGCGAGGGCGCGCTACTTGCCTTCACCTACGCGCAGACGCGCAACCGCGGCGTCGGCTTCATCGCCCTCTTGGGAGCGTTCGAGTTGTGGCGCCACGGCGTGCCCAAGGCCGTGAGTACCATCTGGCATGCGTTCCAACGCGGCCGCCGCGCCGCCTACATGCCCGCCGTCGACTGGGAGGCCATGCTGGAGAAGCCCCTCGACGAGGTGCGCCAAAGGCTCCGGCTCGGCGAGCCCCCCAACTACCGACCACCACTGGAGGAGGCCGTCCGACCCGTCTGACCTGTCTGACCTGTCGGACTTGTCGGAGTTGTCGGACCCGTCCGACAACTCCGATGCATGTCCATCACGTCGTGGAATACCAGCGCCAGCAACACGGTCCAGCCGACGAAATGAAATAGCGCGTTGCCGAGCGGGTCGAGCGTATCGCTCACCGTGTTGAGCACGGCGCTGATGAGGAAGACCGAACTCGCCAGCATGCACACCGTCAGTGCATGCGACGCCCACGTCAGCCACGGGCCGTCGAGATCGCTGTAGCTATAGGCCGTCCACAACTGCCCCAGGGTGCTCCAGATGATCGGGATGGCGACGAAGAACAACAGCAGCGACTTGTCGTCGGGCAGCCGGTAGTCGAGCCAGAACTCGAAGAGGTACACACCCCCGACGACGATGCCCACGCCGCGCGCGGCAACCAGCGTCACCGGCGAAACAGGCCATTCGGACTCCGTAGGTGGATGCATTCCCTGCGCATAGCCCGCGCCGGCGGGGGAGAAAAGCGCCCCGACTCAGGACTCCGCCGGCTCGCGCAGGCGATAGCCGACGCCCGGTTCGGTCACCAGCCACTGCGGCCGCGCCGGATCGGCTTCGATCTTCTTCCGCAGTTCGGCCAGGTGCACCCGAACGTAGTGGGTCTGACTCCGATACGTCGGCCCCCACACCTCCTGCAACAGCAGCCCATGCGTCAGCACGCGGCCGATGTTGCGGGCCAGCAGCGCCAACAGCTTGAACTCGATCGGTGTCAGATGCACCTCCGTGCCATCACGCGACACCAAGCGCCGCGCCAAGTCGATACGCAACGGGCCACAGACGACCACCGGCTCGCTCTCGCCGCCTGCTGCCTGACGCGCGTGGCGCAGCGCGACGCGCATGCGCGCCAACAGCTCGTTCACCCCAAACGGCTTCGTCAGGTAATCGTCGGCTCCGGCATCGAGCGCCGCCACCTTGTCGTCTTCGCGGCCGCGCGCCGACACCACGAGAATCGGCACCCTGCTCCAGCCGCGAATGTCACGCGTCAGCGTCAGCCCATCGCCATCCGGCAACCCCAGGTCGAGCAACACCAGGTCCGGGTTGTGACTGGTCAGCAACCCCACCGCGTCGCTCATGCGGTCCGTCTCGATGAGGCGATAGCCGTGCGCCGTCAGCGAGGCGCGCATGAACCGCCGCATCTGCGGTTCGTCCTCGACGACGAGCACCAGCGGACCGGCATTGCTCATGCGCCGACCTCGGGTGCCAGCGACGGCGGCGTGCCTTGCAGGGGCAAGACGATACGAAAGACCGCCCCGCCGCCGCTGCGATTCTCGGCGCGAATGGTGCCGCCATGCAGCTGCACGATGGCCCGGCAGATCGGAAGACCGAGACCCACGCCCGCGACTCCGGCATGACTGCCGCGGTAAAACTTCTCGAACACCCGCTCCTCACTCCCCTCCGGCAGCCCCGGCCCTCGGTCCATCACCTCGAAGACGACCAGGCTCGCCTCCACCTTGGCGCGCAACTCGATCGGCGCATCCCCCTTCGCATACTTGATGGCGTTGTCGACCAGATTGACGACGACCTGCTCGAACAACACCGGATCGAGCGACAGCAACGGCAGATCTGACGCCAAGTCGATCACCACCGGGCGCGCCGCCAGACGCCCCTCGAGGCGATTGAGCGCCGAACCAACGACCTCTTCCAGCGGCACCCAGTCGGGCTTGAGTACCAAGTTGCCCGCTTCGAGCCGCGTCAGGTCGAGCAGGTTCCCGACCAATCGTTCCAGATGTTCTGCTTGCTCACAGATCGCTTCCACCAGTTCGCGACGGGTATCCGGGCTCGCGTGCACGTCGTCGCGCAACGACGTAGCGGCGCCGGTGATCGCCGCCAAGGGCGTCCGCAAATCGTGCGACACGGTCGCCAACAAGGAACTGCGCATCTCCTCCGTCTCCGCCCGCAATGCGGCACGCCGCGCCTCTTCGGACAGACGCACCCGCTCGAGGGCGAAGGCAGCCTGCGTCCGGAAGGCATCGAGAAAAGCTCTTTGCTCGCTGTGCATGCCGCGATCGGGCAACTCCGCCAACGCCAAGACGCCGAGGACGCCCTCGCCCGCCGTGAGCGGCGCGCAAAGCACGCCCGCCCCCGGCAACGTATCCGTACCGACGCCCGCCGGCGCGTCGTTCTCGAAGGCCCACTTGGCCACGCCGACTTCCTTCGCCTGCGGCATCGGCGCCCCGGGCGTCGCCCCGATGAGCTCGATGCCGTCTTGCGCCAGCGGCGCGTAGACATAGGCAGCGCCGGCAAAGGCTTCGGTGGCGTGCCGCGCCACGACCATCGCGACGCCGCGTTTGTCGTGCGCATTGCCGAGGTCGCGGCTCAACGCATACAGCGCGGCCGTGCGCTGTTCGCGGGTGATCGCCTCTTGCTCCTGTCGGCGCAGCGACGTCGTCAGCTCACTCACGACGTAACCGACCGCGAACATCATGGCGAACGTCAAAATGTAGCGCGCATCGGCGACGGCGAAGGTGAGGAACGGCTCGACGAACCAGAAGTCATAGGCAGCGACTCCCAGCGCGGCACAGACGATCGCCGGGCCACGGCCAAGTCGGATCGCCGCGACGATGATGGCGACGAAGTACAACATCTCCAGATCGGGTAGGTCCAACCACTGCTTCAAGCCGATGGCGATGGCCGTCGTCACCGCGACCAGCGCCGCGGCGCCGGCATAGCTCGCCACCTCCGCCACCGGCACGGGTTCGGCACTGGGCAAGTGAGCCGCGTCCGTCGCCTCGTCGCCGGCGATGACGTGTACCTCGATGTCGCCACTGCCACGCACGATCGAGTCGAGCAGCGAGCCCCGCCACCGATCGCGCCAACGCGAATGCGTCGGCTTGCCGACGATCAATCGCGTCACGTTGCTGCGCCGGGCGAAAGCGAGGATCGCCTCCCCGACACGCCGCGCCGCGACGCGGGTAAACTTGCCGCCGAGCGATTCCACCAGGCGCGCATGCGCTTCGACGTTCTCCCGCACCCGCTCCGCCCCGGCCAGGCTTCCCGGATCGACGTAAAGCGCCCCCCAGGTGCAACGGAGTCCGCTCGCCATGCGCGCCGCGGCACGAATCAAGCGTGCCGAACTCGGCGATGGACCGACACACACCAAGATACGCTCGCCGACGGGCCAGGTCGCGGTGACCCCATGGCTCAAGCGATACTGCTGTACGTCGTCGTCGACCTGCTGCGCCGTCCGCCGCAGGGCCAACTCGCGCAGCGCCAAGAGATTGCCGCGTTTGAAAAAATGCTCCGCTGCTCGCTGGGCCTGCTCGGTCAGGTAGACCTTGCCTTCCCGCAGACGCTGCAACAGCTCTTCGGGCGCGATGTCGATCAACTCGAGTTCGTCGGCCCGATCCAGCAGCGAATCGGGAATCGTCTCCCGCACCTGCACGTGGGTGATCTGGGCGATGATGTCGTTGAGGCTCTCGACGTGCTGCACGTTGACGGTGGTGTAGACGTCGATGCCGGCGTCGACGAGTTCGAGCACATCCTGCCAGCGCTTGGCATGGCGCGAACCCGGCGCATTGGTGTGCGCCAACTCGTCGAGCAGCAGCAGCGCCGGTCGCCGGGCCAAGGCCGCATCGAGATCGAACTCTTCGATGCGCTTGCCGCGATACTCCACTTCGCGCCGCGGCAGGATCTCGAGGCCCAGGGTCATCGCCGCGGTTTCAGCGCGCCGGTGCGTTTCGACGAGCCCGACGACGACGTCGAGGTGCTGTTCGAGCACCAGGTCGCGCGCCACCTGCAGCATGCGGTAGGTCTTGCCCACTCCGGGAGCGAAGCCGAAGAAGATCTTGAGCTTGCCGCGTTTGGCGCGTGCCTCTTCCGCCTGCACGTCGCGCAGCAACGCGTCGGGATCGGGTCTTGCCGAAGGCGAACTCATGCGAAGTCGACTCTCAGGGCGCGCGGCCTTGCTGGCGGCGCAGCGCCAGGTTCAGTCGTAGCACGTTGACGCGCGGTTCTCCGAGGCTGCCGAACGTCCTTCCCTCGACGTGTTGCTCGACGAGGCGACGCACTGCATCCGCGTGCATCCCGCGCGCCGCGGCCACCCGTTCCACCTGGTACAGCGCCGCGGCGGGCGACAGATGCGGGTCGAGACCACTGCCCGATGCCGTGACGAGTTCGACCGGCACCGGCCCCGTCTGCGTCGGATGCGCCGCACGCCACGCCTCGACACGCGCCTCGACCAGTCGTTTCAATTCCGGATGCGACGGGCCCAAGTTGCTGCCGGTCGAAGCGCGGGCATCGTAGGGATGTGCCGCCGTACTGGACGGGCGCCCCCAGAAGTAGCCTGGCGCGGCGAAGGGTTGGCCGATCCATTCGCAGCCGACGACACGTTCGCCTTCCTTGATCAAACTGCCGGCAGCACGCTCCGGCCACAGTCCATACGCGATCAGCGTCACGACGGCCGGATACGCCACGCCCGTCAGCAGAGTGAACGAGGCGAGCAACACCAGGGCGGGACGGAGCAATGAGGTCATGGTCTGCACTCGCGAGAATCCATTCAGTCGACACCCGCGGCCGCGAGCGCCATGTCGATCAGTTTGATGCAAGGGAACGGCAACAGCACCCCGCCGACACCGTAGTAGAGCAGATTGCGCCGCAGCTGTTGCATCGCGGGAGCCGGCCGAAAAGCCACTCCCCGCAGCGCCAACGGCACCAGCGCAATCAGCACCAGCGCATTGAAGATGACGGCCGCCAGCACGGCCGTGGTCGGCGAGTGCAGCTGCATCAAGTCGAGTGTCCCGAGGGCGGGATAGGTCGCGGCGAAGGCAGCCGGGATGATGGCGAAGTACTTGGCGACGTCGTTGGCAATGCTGAACGTCGTCAGCGCGCCGCGTGTCATCAGGGTCTGCTTGCCGATCTCGACGATCTCCAACAGCTTCGTCGGGTTCGAATCGAGATCGACCATGTTGCCCGCTTCCTTGGCGGCCTGCGTGCCGGTGTTCATCGCCACCGCGACGTCGGCCTGCGCCAACGCTGGCGCGTCGTTGGTGCCGTCACCGGTCATGGCGACGAGGTGGCCCTTCTGTTGGTACGCGCGGATCATCGCCAGCTTGGCCTCGGGCGTGGCCTCGGCGAGGAAGTCGTCGACGCCGGCTTCGGCGGCGATGGCCGCGGCGGTCAAGGGATTGTCCCCGGTGATCATGACGGTGCGGATGCCGATGCGACGCAGATCGGCGAAACGCTCGCGGATGCCGCCCTTGATGATGTCGCGCAACTGCACGATGCCGAGCACGCGCGCGCCGTCGGCCACGAGCAGCGGTGTCGCCCCTTGCTTGGCGACACTGTCGAGCTGGCCGCGCACCTCGCTCGGCACTTTGCCTCCGTTCGCCTCGACGAAGCGCATGACCGCATCGGCCGAGCCTTTGCGAATCGATCGGCCGGCGATGTCGACACCGCTCATGCGCGTTTGTGCGGTGAAGGGAACGAAGATAGCGCCGATCTCCTGCACCTCGCGCCCACGCAGACCGAAACGGTCCTTCGCCAACACGACGATGCTGCGTCCCTCCGGCGTTTCGTCGGCAAGGGAAGCCAACTGGGCTGCATCCGCAAGTTCGCGGTCGTCGACTCCCGGTGCCGGCAGAAAAGCCGTCGCCTGGCGATTGCCCAGGGTGATGGTACCGGTCTTGTCGAGCAGCAAGACGTCGACATCACCCGCGGCTTCGACGGCGCGACCGGAAGTCGCGATGACGTTGGCGCGAATCAGTCGATCCATGCCGGCGATGCCGATCGCCGACAGCAAGCCGCCGATGGTGGTCGGGATGAGACAGACGAGCAGCGACACGAGAATGGTCAGGCTCACCGGCTGGCCAGCCCCGGAGCTGCTGACGGCATACGAGGAATAGGGCCACAGGGTCACCGTGGCGAGCAGGAAGATGATCGTCAGAAAGGCGAGCAGGATGTCGAGGGCGATCTCGTTGGGTGTCTTCTGCCGCTTGGCCCCCTCGACCATGGCGATCATGCGGTCGAGGAACGTCTCGCCCGGACTGGTGGTGATGCGCACCATGAGCCAATCGGACAGCAGCCGCGTGCCGCCGGTGACGGCACTGCGGTCGCCGCCGCTCTCGCGAATCACCGGCGCACTCTCACCGGTGATGGCGCTTTCATCGACCGATGCGACGCCTTCGATGATTTCGCCGTCGCCGGGGATCAGGTCGCCGGCTTCGACCAAGACGATGTCGCCGCGCGCCAGTTGGCTCGACAGCACACTCTCGCGCCAGGCGTCGCGCGCCGGTCGCTCGAGACGCTTGGCGACCACGTCCTTGCGGGCGCTACGTAAAGCATCGGCCTGCGCCTTGCCGCGTCCTTCGGCCATCGCCTCGGCGAAGTTGGCCAGGTACGCCGTCGCCCACAGCCATAGGGAGATCGCCAGAATGAAGCCGGGCGTGGCATCGCCGGCGCCGGTCCAGGCCGCGTGCAGCCACAGCAGGGTCGTGAAGATGCTGCCGACTTCAACGACGAAGATGACCGGGTTCCGCACGACCCGGCGCGGGTCCATCTTGCGGAACGAGTCGACGAGAGCCGCGCCGACGATGCGCGATTCGAAGAGAGGGGTCTGGGTCACACGATGCGTCGCCATCGATGCCTCGCTCACCGAGAGAATAGGGTCAGGTGCTCGACGACCGGACCGAGCGCCAATGCGGGAATGAAGGTCAACGCGCCGAAGAGGATGACGGTGCCGACGAGCAGGCCGACGAAGAGAGGCGTATCCGTCGGCAAGGTGCCGGCGCTGGGCGGCACGGCGCGCTTGGCCGCCAGCGAGCCCGCCGCGGCGAGCATGGCGACGATCAACCAGTAGCGTCCGATCGCCATGGCGACTGCGTGCAGGGTCGCGTAGAACGGTCCGCTGGCAGTGAGGCCGGCAAACGCCGAGCCGTTGTTGTTCGCGGTCGACGAGAAAGAATAGAGAATCTCGGAGAATCCATGCGCCCCTGGGTTGCCCAAGGCGTCGGTGCCGGCCGGGACGAGACATGCGACGGCGGTGCCCACCAGCACCATGGCGGCGGGCACCAAGAGCACGAGTGACGCCATCTTGATCTCGAAGGCCTCGATCTTCTTGCCGAGGTACTCCGGCGTGCGACCCACCAGCAACCCGGCGACGAACACCGCCACCAGGGCGTAGGCCAACATGCCATAGAGCCCCGAGCCAACGCCGCCGAAGACGACTTCACCGAGCTGCATGAGCCACATTGGGAATAGACCGCCCAGCGGCAGGAAGCTGTCGTGCATCGCATTGACCGAACCGTTCGAGGCGGCGGTGGTCGCCACCGCCCAGAGGGCACTGTTGGTGACACCGAAGCGAACCTCCTTGCCTTCCAGGTTGCCGCCGGACTGCTGGTCGCTCGCCATGGCATCGACCGCTGTCGCCGGCCACGTCGGGTTGCCCGCCTGCTCGGCCGCGATCGTCGCCCAGGTCAGCGGCAGGCACACGATCAACATGGCGGCGAACAGCGTCCAGCCTTGGCGTCGTTGGCGCACCGCAGCGCCGAAGGTGAAGCAGGAGGCGGCGGGGATCAGCAGGATCGCCAGCATTTCGAGGAAGTTCGTCCACGGAGTGGGGTTCTCGAGGGGATGGGCCGCGTTGACGTTGTAGAAGCCACCGCCATTCGTGCCCAACTGCTTGATCGCCACTTGCGAGGCCACCGGACCGAGGGCGATGACTTGCCGATCGATCTCACCTCCGCCGTCGGCAGCGGTAGGGTCCATCAGGTCGACGGTGACGCTCGTGTCGAAGGTCTGCACCACCCCGGCGGCGGACAAGGTCGACGCCAGCACGAGCGAAAGAGGCAGGAGGAGGCGTACCACACCGCGCGTGATGTCGACCCAGGCATTTCCGATCGCGGCAGTCGACTGACGCACGAAACCCCGAGTGACGGCAACGAGCACGGCCATACCGGTCGCGGCCGAAAGGAAATTCTGCACCGCCAGGCCGAGCATTTGCGTCAACGGGCTGAGCGTCGTCTCGCCGCCGTAAGCCTGCCAGTTGGTATTGGTGGTGAAGCTGATGGCCGTGTTGAATGCCACCTCCGGGGGCACCGCGCCGAACCCGGCGGGGTTGAAGGGCAGCCACCCTTGCAGACGTTGCACGAGATAGAGCACGCACGCGCCGCAGAAATTGAAGACCAGAATCGTCGCGGCGTAGCGCTTCCAGCCCATGTCCTCGTCGGCATCGATGCCGGCGAGGCGATAGAGCATCCTCTCGAAAGGGGCGAAGAAGTGCTCGAGGCGCGCCGAGCCGCCGAAGAAGACGCGGTGCATGTATTCACCGACGGGTATGGCCAGGGCGACCAGGACGGCGAAGTAGAGCCCGACCTGCATCCACGCGACGCCGCTCATGACAGGCGCTCCGGGAACAACAGGACGACGACGAGATAGAGGAAGAGGCCAACGGCACCCAGGCCACCGACGACGAGCGACGCATCCATCATCTCATACCCTTTCGCAGAGCAGGACGAGGGCCCAGCAACCGCCGAACAGGACGGCGAGGAATCCGAGAAAAGCTAGATCTGCCATGTCCACCTCCGTACCGCGCGGCGGCAAGCCGATCTGCGCCGCTTGGGACGGAAGATAGACGATATCGAATCAGGATGCCGTCTAGGTCGACGGCCGAAGCATCAAGAAAGTATCAAGCGGGCACCCTCAGTGGCTCCTCCTGGGACGCGCCCGTCGGGGCGCTTGCGGGAAGCCTTCGCCAAGGCTCGACCCGAGGGCATCGACGTTGTCCGTTTCAAGGCGTCAGGCGCGGGCATCGACCGGAGAAGGCGGCGGCGCCAAATCGCGTGCCCCGAGTCGGCGCAAGCGAGCGGCTACCCCCTCCAGACCATGAGACTGGGCCAGATCGAGCCCGCGTGTGATCAACCGGCGCGACCGTTCCTGGTCGCGCCTTCGACCGCGCCGTCGCACCGCTCGCGCGTATTGGAACAAGGTACGTGCTTGGGCGCAGATCGCACGCTCGCGGTCGTGCTGAAGCATGGCTTCCTCGAAGTGCGCCTCGGCCTCGTCCCAGCGGGCGCCGACCGCCGCCAGGGCGCCCAACATCGAATGGACCGAAGCGAACACGGCGCTGCCCCAGCCGATCACCTGCCACTGGTCGGCGTAGCGCGCGAGTTCGTCGTACAGCAGCGCGGCGGCGGCCGCGTCGCCAACCGTCGCACAGGCATCACTGATGGATAGCAACGCCGAGATGCGGGTGTTGCGGCTGTTTTCCGGGGGAAGGCCGGCGAGTCCCTCGCGCATCAGAGCGACGAAGCTGGCGCGGGCATCTTCGTCGCGACCGAGTTCGCTGAAGACGTGCGGGATCAGCCAGCGCGAAGTGCGCTCGAAGAACAGAGCGCCGGGAGCTTCGGACGGCAGACGCATCATGCTGCCTTCGCCGAGAAACTCCTCCAGGCGACCTTGCTCGCGGCGTAAATGCGACAGTTGCGTCCAGTGCTGCCAGCGCGCGAGCGACGGGTCGATGGGCAGCCCCAGCTCGAGTGCCTCGGCGATGCGCTGCTCGGCGGCGTCGAGTCGACCCCGCGCAATCAAGAGAGCAACATCGAAGATGGCGGCATGATGAAGGAAGCGCGGTTGGCGGAGTTCGCGCGCCAGCTGCTGCACCTCGGCGAGGCGGCGGTCGGCTTCGTTCAGGTGTCCCCGGCGCATGGCATTGACGATGCGCCACGAGCCCGAGAGCAATCGCAGGCGCACGTCATCGGCGGCGGTGGCCGCCTGATGCAGCTCGTCCGCCAGGGCTTCCTGTTCCGCCAGACCGTCGCCATGAAACAGCGCTTCGACGGCATCGGCCAGCACATCGGCAAGGAGATGCGGATCGTCCGTTCGCAGGGCCATGGCGCGCGCTTCGGCGCAGAGCGTTTCACGGCGCTCACGCGTTCCTTCGAACAAATAGAGCGTCTTCGCCAGGCGCGCCATCGTCGAGGCCCGCAAGGAAAGCTCTTCCGCCGGCAGCGCCGCCAAGGCCTCTTCGAGAAGTTGAACCGCCGCCTGGTCTTCCGGAATCCAGCGGCTCGTCATGCCGATGGCCGCCCGCGCCAGCCGCTGCGGCGCCGGGATGGCGCGCGCCCGTGCCGCCGCTTCCTCGAAGGCCAGCCGCATCGCCGCACCCCTGCCCGCCTGGCGATACGCATCCGCCAGGCGGAGTTGTAACTCGCAGCGGTACTCGACGTCCGCCGGTGCCGACGTCGCGACGTCGTCGTGCCAACGCACGGCTTGCTCGAGATGGCGGACCGCGTCGTCGTAGGCGCAGGCGTGAATCGCCTCGTCGGCCGCTTGCACGGCGAACTCGACGGCGGCCGCGTGCGTACCGACCGGCAAGGCTTCGGCGAAGTGATGGGCCAATGCGGCGATACGCTGTGCGTCACGCTTCGAGTAGGGCAACGACGCGAGCGCGTCGCCGACGGCCCGATGCAAGCCGGCCCGCCGCAGTCGCGACATGCCGCCGTAGAGAGTCTCGCGAAACAAGGTATGGGTGAAGCGGTAGCGTCCCGGGGCCGCGGCACTTTCTTCGATCACCCCGGCGACAAGCGCCTGCTCCAGCCCGTCGACGACGACTTCGGGGGACGATGTCGACACCTGGCAAAGCAGTGTGTGATGGAACTCGCGCCCGATCACCGCGCCGAGTTCGAGCCATCGCTGGGTGGCCCGGGGCAAGCGGCGCAGGCGACGCCCGATGATCTCACTCACGGTCGCGGGGATACTCAATTGCGGCCCGGCGGAAGACCAGTGCCAACCGTCCTCACGGCGGACGACCGCCGCCGATTCGGCAAGGTCGTTCCAGTACTCATGCACGAAGAGCGGATTGCCCTCGGTGGCGGAGAATACCGGGGCGACGATCGATTCGTCGACGGTCGCGCCGGCGGCAGCACCGAGCAACAGGCCCACTTCGTCACACCCCAGGCCGCGCAATTCGATCGTCGCCCCCAAGCGCTTCCTTCGGATCGAGGTGAGCAGGTCGGCGAGCAGGTCGTCGGGTTCGAGCTCGAGATGGCGCAGCGTACCGACGACGACCAGAGGCAGCGCGGCGATCGCGTCGAGCAGCACGTGCAGCAGCAGGATCGTTGCCTTGTCGGCCCAGTGCAGGTCGTCGAGCGCCACCAGCAAGGGCCGGGCCCGCGCCGTCCGACGCAGCACGGCAACCGCCGCATCGAGGAGCCTCGCCCGTTGCATCTCGGGGTCGCTTGCCGGCGACTCGGGCTCGGCAGCGCCGATCGCGGACGTCAGACGAGCCAGGTCGCCGGCCTCGCCCAGCAGCACCGCGCGCAGCTCCGCCTCGGAGCGGGACGCCGCGAAGCCGCGAAAGACCTGTACCCACGGCCAGAACACTTGGCTGCCGCCGCCCTCGTAGCAGCGCCCGAACAACACCTCTGCGCCCTGTGTCCGCGCGTGGGCGGCCAGTTCCTCCATGGTGCGCGTCTTGCCGACGCCAGGCTCGCCGGCGATGGCCAGGAAGCAGCCGTTGCCGGCGAGCCCGGCGTCGACCGCCCGCCGCAGCTGCCGCAGCTCGATCGAGCGACCGACGAACTCCGCCGCCGCGGCCCGCTCTCCAACGTTGGAACTCGAGGCGGACGCCTCGGGGCCCGCCGCGAGTCCGGTGCCGACGAAGCGATAGCCGACCTTACGCACGACCACGATCCGCTGGCGCTCCGGGCCGAGGACGTCGCGAGCGCGGCGGACGGCGGAGCTCAGCGTCGCTTCGCTGACCACGACGCCGGGCCAGAGCGCTTCCAACAATTCGCTGCGGCGAACGACGCGATCGGGGTGGCGCGCCAGGTACAGCAAGAGTTCGAAAGGCTTCGGCTCGACGGCAACGGCTTGCCCCCGACAGCGCACCTGTCTCCGCGGCCCATCGAACTCGACGACGCCGAAGCGAAGAACACCTTCGACCGGATTTGCGCCCGCAGCCATACGATCCGCGTGCCAGGTAGCACGCGAATCGGAAGGCGGTCGAGCACGGCGGCGCAACTTTTCGCCGCGTCACCACGGTGCAGGCTGCGCCCGTCCGCATCATGCGGGAGGCATCGAGCAAGGACCAACTTCGCGTCAGGGGCGAATGGTCGACAGGTAACGGTTGCCGTCGTTCTTCTTCGCCGGGGCCGGATGCACGGAGGCCCAACATTCGGGACCGGCGCTGCTGTCCTTGATCAAGAGCACGGCCATCTCGGCAGCTCCGCCCAGCGGCAAAACCGTGGCCAAGGACGCATCGACGGCGGCGCCTTTGCCTTTGATCTGGATCTTCGCCTTGCCGTCGCCGACCTTGAGTTGAATGGCGCCGATGCCGTCTTCATTGCCGGCGCGGTTCTTGTAGGCGAAGCCCTTGCCTCGCGACAGCGCCTTCCAGCACGGCTTGCCGCCGCAATTCCCGGCAGGATCGACGGCGGCGGACAACACCAGCCCCCCGTTCTCGTAGAGGCAGAGACCGTAGGATGTGTCGGCAAGCGGGTTGCCGAGTTCGGCGAGGGCGATGGTGCCGGCGCTCCATTGCCAACGGAAGCTGGAGCGACCGGGGCTGCGCTTGCGCGACAGATCGAGCTTCGCCATCGGCGCCACGGTGCATGCATCGGGGGAGACCGGACACTCCGGTTCGGCCGCAGTCGGAGTAGCCGTGGCCGTCGCCGTCGGTGTCGGCTCGAACCCGGTGGGGTCGTACACCTGCGCCGCCGACGTTGGGTTGCTCAGCGTTCCGCCGGCCTTCAGAACGAAACCCGACGGCAGCAAGGTCATCGTTGCCGCGACGGTATTCGCAAGTTGCGGCGCCCCCGGCGACCAAGTGTCGGTCACGGGATCGTAAAGGTCGATCGCCAATTGGGCCCCGTTGTTGGCTGCGCTGCCCCCGCCGATGAAGATCTTGCCGTTGCCGAGGGGGATCGCGGCGTGGTCGGCATACGACGACCATGCCAGCGCAGCGGCGGTCCACGTATTGGTCGCCGGATCGTAGCGTTCGCTCGTGGATCGGGGCAGTCCGCCGCCGAACCCGCCAACGACGAAAATCGTCCCGTCGGCGAGTGGCGTGGCCGAATGCCCCGACCGCACACTCGTCATCGTCCCGGCGCCGCTCCAGGCATCCGTCGCCGGGTCGTAGATTTCGGCAGCGTTCAGATTGACGTCGGCGTTGGACCCTCCGGCAACGAGAACGCGTCCATCGGCCAATAGGGTCGCGCTGTGACGCCCGCGTGCCGTCGCCATCGGTGCGGCCGCAGTCCATGTGTTGGCGGCCGGATCGTAGATCTCCGCCTCGGCTGCCGACGCGCTGACATGACTACCCGTGACCAGGACTCTTCCGTCGTTCAACAGCGTTGCCTGATGCAACCACCGCGGGTTGCTCATCGGTGCGACGCTGCTCCAGGTAGCGGTCGTCGGGTCGTAGATCTCGACGGAAGCCAGGGGACCGCCATTGAATCCGCCGGAAACCATCACCCGGCCATCGGCGAGCTTGGTCAACGTCGCACCGTAGCGAGCCACGGAAAGGGAGCCGGTGGGGGTCCAGGTGTCGGCGATCGGATCATAGATCTCGGCGCCGTCGAGAGCCCCGACACCGCCGCCATAGCCGGCGGCGACCAGCACGCGGCCGTCGTCGAGCAGAGTCGCGACGTGGGAAAAGCGCGCCGTCCCGAGGGAGGCTACCGCGGTCCACGAGTCGGCGCGCGCCGGCGCGACACGACCCTCACCGGCGACGGCCTGGAGGAGCACGACGGCAGCGAAGACGCGGATCGCCCGCCACCACCTCGACCGCGTCTCGGGTTGCAGGGTCTCGTCACGTCTCTGCATCGCTCTCCTCCTTCGTCGACCCAGACCTCGGCGAGGGCCGGCCCGTCGAGCCGAAGGTAGCGACGCCGACGGAAGGTCGCTTGACGAGAAGTTGCCGAAACGTTGCCGATCCGGGGAAAGGGGACCTCCCCTGGAGGGGAGGCTTTGGACTACCAGTCTTCGAGGATGGTCTTGCGCTGCATGGGATCGAGCCGGTTGATGGCAGGATCGGCGTAGCGCGAGTCGCCGCGTTCGTCGGTGGTGGAGATCTCTTCGAAGATACCGCCGCCGCGGCTGGAGAAGGAATGCGGTGTGCCGCGCTCGATGAGCAATGTGTCCCCAGGCGCGAGTTCCACCTTCTCGCCGTCGCGCTCGACCGTGAGGTCGCCCCACAGCAGCTGAAACGTTTCTTCCTTGCGGGTGTGGTGGTGCGTCGGATGACTCTGGCCCGGCAGCATGATGCCGAGCTTCTTGCAGTATTCGCGGTTGAGTACGTGGATGAAGATGGCGCCGACTTCGCGGAACCGCTCCATGCCGTAGTGGTGCGAGAGTTCCACTTGCCTGCCCGGGCCGGGCTCGATCTTCGCCTCGAAGAGCATGCCCTTGGCGTCGTGGATGATCTCCCGGACGTACGAAATCGGATCGGGCGTCGCCTGTTCGCGGATCGGCTGGTGCGCGTCGTAGGCGCGCGAGGCCTGATAGGTCGCCCGGTAGCGGCCGAACTCGCCCGAACTGAGCTGCCCCTCCTGGCGGGGCATGGCGAAGTAGACGCGCTCGCGGTCGATGACGTCGCCCGCAGCCACGGGAGCTGCCGCGTAAACCCCGCGGGCGAGATCGCGGATCGCCTGACGCTCGTCCTCGCTGACTTCCTTCTCCGCAGTAGGGCCGCAGATGGCGCGGGCGCGCAGCGCCGCGGCCACCCAGGCGTCCGTCTGTTCGGGATTCATCGAGTACTGGTTCAGCTGGATGCCTTGCTCGGGTGCCGGCACGCCCACGTGGCGCTCCAGCATGTCGGCGCCCTTGGCCACCGCGGCGATGACGACCTCGGTGTTGTCGGGAGCCTCGTGGCCCGAGTAGCCGACGGCGATGCCGGGGTAGCGGCTCTTCATCTTGCCGAGAAAGTTCATGTGCAGCCGCGTGTTGGGCGTCGGGTAGATGGAGACGCAGTGCATGAGCGCGAACTCCACCTCGCGGTGGCTGAAGAAGCTCACGACGTTGTCGATCTCCGGCAAGGTGACGCCGCCGGTCGAGGCGATCACCGGCTTGTTCGCGCCGGCCACGGCTTCGAGCAGCGGCCAGTCGCTGGCGCTGCAGCTGGCGATCTTGAGGATCTCCACGCCGTGGTCGAGGCACTTGGCCACCGACACCTCGTCGAACGGCGTGACGATGGTCCGCAGCGACCGGGTGCGGGCGTGCGCGATGAGTTCCTCGAACTGCGCATCGGACAAGCGTGTGCTCAGAAAGCGTGGGATGTGCGCCACGTCCTGCCGGTCGCGGAACTCCGGATGAATGAAGGTGTCGAGATCGCGGTACTGGAACTTGACGCCGGCACGAATGCCGTGGCGGGCGGCGATGTCGGCCATCGCATCGATGATGCGCTTGCCGTGCGCCACCGAACCCTGGTGGTTGTTGGCGATCTCGAAGATGAACAGGTCGGTGGCGAATGTACTCATGGTTCCTCGGACTTGGAAATCGGTCGATCTTGCTCCGGCGCGAGACTCGCGGCGACGGAGAGAAACGTGTCGATGCCGATGGCGCGACCGTCGACGAGAAAATCGGCATCGAACCCGCCGTTGACGACGGCGTGATGCTGCACGCCCCAACGCGCCAGCAGCGAACCGACATCACCACGCCGGGCCGGCGATCGCTCGCCCACCTGAATGGTGACACGACAGCCCGCCGCGGCGAGACGGTTCACGGCGGCGATGACGTCGAGGCGTGGACGCAGGGCATCACCCGTGGCGTCAGCACTTCGATGCGCGAGAACACTGTCGAGATCGAGGCAGAAGGATCGGGTTCGGCGCGAACCGGGTCCGCCGCCGCGGGCACGTTCGAGATCGGCAAAGGTGTCGATGTCGATGTTGTCCGACATCACGTAGCCGAAGATGCGCTTGCCGGTCATCGAATGCTGCTCGAGGATGACACGGCTGCGCACGACGTCGATGCAGGCGTTTTGCAGAAACACCGGCGGCAGGGCCTGGCGCGGCTGGTTGTAGGCTTCGTTGCCGAGGTCGGCCACCGGCACGAGCAAGCCGTCCGCCGCTCGCAGCCACATCTTGAAAGGCGTCTCCGGCGCCGGCGCCACGCTGCGCACCGAGTCGAGGGTGGGATCGGCGAGCAGGATGTCGACGGCACGGTCGATGTCCGCCGGGTCGCGCCGCGGATACGTCGGCCGCAGATGCACCACGACCTCCGGCTGCCACCCCTCCTGCTGCCGCAGCCACGTCAGGGCGTGCACGAAGACGACCAGATCGGTCGCGTCGTCGCCGGCAAATTCCGCCGGCCGCAGGAACGGCGTCTCGGCGCCGTAAGACCGGGCAACGGCGGCGTACGTCTCACTGTCGGTGCTGACGATCACCCGATCGACCCGACGCGCGGCGAGCGCCTGCTCGATGGAGTGGGCGAGCAAGGGCTTACCGTCGAAGTCGCGGATGTTCTTGTCCGGCACCGACTTCGAGCCGCTGCGCGCCGGGATCAAGGCGAGAACCTTGGACTCGTTCATGCGCCACCGGCGGCTTGCCGTGTCGCCTCGTCGCCGGCCCGCCCACGCGTTCGGGGCGAGAGATGAAAGACGAACCTGGAGCGCCGCTCGACCACGACGTCATCGAAGCGTCCGAGCAGCCGCCGCAGGCGGGTGATGCGGGCTTCGATGTCGGCAGTCTCGATCTCCGGAAAGCGATGCTCGTGGTAGGCGGCACTGTTACGGTGACCGCGGCGGTACCAATTGATGCGCTTGCCCAGGGTGCGCAGGTTGGTGCCGATCCAGGCGGCCAAGTAGGTGGGCAGCGGCGGCCTGTCCCTGGGGCCGTCGGTGTAGCCGGCTTGCTCGAGAGCATCGAGCACGCGATCGACCGCGAAGGGTCCGCGGTTGGAGGCGACGTGGCGATCGAGCAGGCGATCGCGCTCGGGCCCTTGCAGCGGGCCCAAGCTGCCGTCGAGCATGGCGGTCAACTTCGCACGCACATCATCGAGGGTCGTGGCCTGATGGCTGAGCGCATTCGGCAGGGGGTAGTCGTAGCACTCCGAGGCCACCGGCATGTAGCTCAGAGCAGGATGGTCGAGAACCGCGGCCTCGACCGCCGTGGTACAGCCGTTGTGGAGCAGAGCCCGCGACGCGAGCAGCCAAGGCACGACGTTGCCTTCGTGCAGCACTTGCACGTTGGGCTGATGCGCCACCAACCGCCGCCAGGTCTCGTGATTCTCGGAAGGATGCGGCCGGACGATGACGGTGTGGTCGGGGAACCATTCGCTGAGGCGAGGGATCAGCGCCTGGAAGTGCTTGCAGATGGTCTCGATGTGATGGGCATAGCCGCGCGCGAACTCGAGGCTCATGCCGCGCCCGGTACGACCGACGTGCACGCCGCCGCCGCTCGCGTTCGGCTGCAGCAGAGCCAGCCCCGGGACGAACGGATTGACGAACGGAAAGTTGGTGTTCACCAGGATGAAGTTGCCGAAGCGGCGCCGCAGGGCGCTGACTTCTTCATCGAAGTAACCGCGCAGCTCCGGTCGGAGCATGTCCATGCGCGGATTGCCGGTCACGTGGATCGGAATCCCGGTGTAGCCGCGGTAGTTCTCGAACAGCTCGGCGTCGTCGGGCCCCCACGCGAAGAGGCGATCGACGGCGGCGAAGGTTTCGGGCGTGTAGCGGAATTCGTAGTACTCGGGCGAGGAGAAGCGCACCAGGCTTTCCTCGTCCCAGGCGACGATGTCGTGGCCCAAACCGTGCAGCAACCGGAACATACGCGCGCTGATGCCGCGCAGGCTCTTGGCGAGGAACACGCCCCGGGGGACATAGGGCACGACGAAGTGGACGAACGTCCGGGAGCCGAAGACGACGTCGAAGCCGCGCTCCACCGCCGCGCAGGCGAGCAGCAACTTCGCATCCAATTCCCGAACCTGATTCTCCACCGGCACGATGAGCACCGGTCCGCCCGCCTTCATGGCTGTCCTCTGTGGCATCGGGCAAGCGGGGCCGTAGAGACGATTCGGACCATGCCTGCATGGGTCGAATCATCTCTGCGTCCCCAATCACTGCCGGCCGTTGCCGTGGTAGGGGCGGTCTATATCGGCACTGCATCCAGGGCAAGGGACCTACGCCGGGACCGCGGACACGGCGGGTGGGTCGGGAACTCGCCGGAACGCGGCGGGGTTGGAGTGGATCGCAGCGACCCGACGGGCCACGATGCAGGTGGAATCGCCCGGGCGCGCCGCTACCCTGTTCCGTAGGAGTCCCCCATGCCTCGTCGCACCTCGATTGCTCTCGCCCTGCTTCTTCTGCTCGCCGGCTGCCGCGCTGGCGGGGACGATGCCGCCGTGCCCACGGGCACCGGCCATCGACCGTCGCGCGAGGCGCTGCGGCAACGGCTGACCGAGGAGCAGTTCCACGTCACCCAGGAAGACGGCACCGAACGTCCCTTCGCCAACGCCTATTGGGACGAGCACCGCCCCGGTATCTACGTCGACATCGTCTCGGGCGCACCGTTGTTCAGCTCGCAGGACAAATTCGACTCGGGCACCGGCTGGCCGAGCTTCACCCGGCCGATCGAGGCCGACGCCGTCGTCGAACGCGAAGACATCTCCTGGCTGGGACGACGCACGGAGGTGCGGTCCAAAGCCGCCGACTCGCACCTCGGGCACGTCTTCGACGACGGCCCTCCGCCGACGGGATTGCGCTACTGCATGAACTCGGCGGCGCTGCGTTTCGTGCCGGCGGCCGACCTCGAACGCGAAGGCTACGGTCGGTATGCCGCGCGTTTCGCCCCAACCGCGGTCGCCAGCGAAACCGCCACCCTCGCCGGCGGCTGCTTCTGGGGCATGGAGGACATCCTGCGCAAGATCCCGGGCGTGCTGTCGACGACGGTCGGCTACACCGGCGGCACCACCGAACGGCCGCGCTACGAAGACGTGCACGACGGCGCCACCGGGCACGCCGAAGCGGTCCAAGTCGTCTTCGACCCGTCGCGTCTCTCGTACGAAGCCCTGCTCGGCTGGTTCTTCCGCATGCACGACCCGACCACCCTCAATCGCCAAGGCAACGACGTCGGTACCTCCTACCGCTCGGCGATCTTCCACCATTCCGAGGCGCAGCGGCTGACGGCGGAGAAGGTCAAGGCGAGCGTCGATGCCTCGGGCAAGTGGTCGGCACCCGTCGTCACCGAGATCACGGCGGCGACGCAGTTTTGGCCGGCGGAGGACTACCACCAGGACTACTTGCAGCGGAATCCGGACGGTTACACCTGCCATTACCTGCGCGACTGACACCGTTTGACGGAGCGAAACATGACTTGACTCCGGGGGACCCGCGACCTACGACCCCGGGACCGCGGGTCCCTGGGAACCGGCGTCGGAGGTCGAATGGCAGCCTTGGGTTGGGAAGCATGGCTCACGTTGGCCGTGCTCGTCATGGTGTTCAGTCTATTGTTGGCGAGTAGTGTGCCCGCCGACGTCGTCATGCTGGCGGGCGTGACCGTGCTGCTCGTCTGCGGCGTGATCGACCCGAAAGAGGCTCTCTCCGGCATGGCCAACGAGGGCATGGTGACGGTCGGCGTCCTCTTCGTCGTCGTCGCCGGCCTGCAGCAGACCGGCTGCATGACCTTGGTGGCGTCGCGCCTCTTCGGTCAGCCCAAGGGCGAGCGCGATGCGCAGCTGCGCATGATGCTGCCGGTCGCCACCCTCAGCGCCTTCATGAACAACACGCCGCTGGTGGCGATGATGCTGCCGGTGGTCAACGACTGGGCCCGCAAGTTCGGCATCTCCGTCAGCAAAGTGATGATGCCGCTGTCGTTCGCGACGATCCTCGGCGGCCTGTGCACCCTCATCGGCACCAGCACCAACGTCGTCGCCGCCGGCCTGCTGCGCGACAAGATCGCCGCCGGCGTCGTCGACAGCGAGCCGATGGGCATGTTCACCATCACCCTCGTCGGCTTGCCCGTCGCCTTCGTCGGCATCTCCTACATGCTCATCGCCAGTCGCTGGCTGCTGCCGGACCGCAAGCCGCAGCTCAGCACGGCCGACGACACGCAGCGCTACACCGTCGAGATGCTCGTCGATCCGGCCGGACCGATCGTCGGCAAGACCATCGAGGAAGCGGGCCTGCGCCACCTGCCGTCCACCTATCTCGCCGAGGTCGAACGCCGCGGCGAGATCATCGTCGCCGTCAGTCCGACGCTGCGCCTCGAAGCCAACGACCGGCTCGTGTTCGTCGGCGTGGTCGAAGCGGTCGTCGAGCTGACCCACATCCGCGGCCTCAACCCGGCGACGAACCAGGTGTTCAAGCTCGACGGCCCGCGTTACACGCGCATCCTCGTCGAGGCCGTCGTTTCCGACCAGTGTCCGATCATCGGGCGCAACGTGCGCGAGAGCAATTTCCGCAAACGCTACAACGCGGTGATCATCGCCGTGGCGCGCGGCAACCAACGGTTGAAGCAGAAGATCGGCGACATCGTGCTGCGCTCGGGCGACGTGCTCTTGCTCGAAGCCCGTTCGGCCTTCGTCGAACAGCAACGCGGCTCGCGCGACTTCTATCTCGTCAGCGCCATCGAGGGTTCGTCGCCGCCGCGCCACGAGCGCGCCGTCACCGCCCTGGCGATCCTCGCCTTCATGATCGTCTCGGCAACGGCATTCGAGCAGGTGCCGTGGTTCATCGAGCGCCACTTCTCCATGCTGCACGCCTCGATGATGGCGGCGGGGCTGATGATCGTCACTCGCTGCTGCTCGATCAGCGACGCACGCAAGGCCGTCGATTGGCAGGTCCTCATGTTGATCGCCGCGGCCTTCGGCATCGGCAAGGCCATGGAAAAGACCGGCCTGGCGACGAGCATTGCGCACGGCATGCTGGGTTTCGCGCAAGGAGACCCGCATCTCGCCCTGCTGATGCTCTATTTGTCGACGATGCTGTTCACCGAGCTGCTGTCGAACACCACGGCGATCACGTTGATGTTCCCGATCATCGTCGCCGCCACCCAGACCATGGGCGTCGAGCTGACACCGTACGTCGTCGCTTGCACCATCGCCGCCTCGTGCGGCTTCGCCACGCCGATCGGCTACCAGACGAACCTGATGGTCTACGGCCCCGGCGGTTACCGCTTCTCCGACTTCACCCGCTTCGGCGGTTTACTGAACCTGCTGGTGATGGCGGTCACCGTCACCATCGTCCCCATCGTCTTCACCCTGAAGTAGACCTGGGACTCGCGCTGCCACGCGGAGACGCAGAGATCTCGGCCCAGACTCTGCGCCTCTGCGTGGCCCGCCAGGTCAGTGCGACGATCGGGCTGCCAGGGCGTCGGTCGTCGATTCGAGACGGTCGCTCAAGATGCGCGTCAGGTTGTACAAGAAGGTGCAGCCGATGCGCGGGTAGCGGCGCCGCATGCGCGCCAGCAATCGTTCGTCGACCACCAAGTACTCGATTTCCTCGGTGGCGACGACGTCGGCCGAGCGCGCCTGTTGCCGCACCAAGCCCATCTCGCCGATGACGTCGCCGCGCTCGAGCGTGCGGATCGGCTGTGTGCTGCCTGGTCGCAGTACGTCAGCCTTGCCGCACAGCAACACGTAGGCCTCGGCCTTCTTCTCGCCGCGCTGGGCGATCACCGTGCCGGCCGGCGCCGAACGCAGCGTCCCCATCAGCACGACCAGCTTGGCCTGGAACGGCCGCATCCCGGCGAAGAGCGGAATCTGCTTGTGCGGTTCGGGTCCGAGCTTGAGAAACAACAGATCCCAGATGGTCAGGATGCGGGTGGTCGTCAGCAACGCCGGCGTCAGGAACAACTCGACGACCAGCGCGATGCCCATGGTCACGCCCGACAACAACCCGAAATGCATGACCGGCTGGAAGCTGGACAAGCAGACGATGAAGAAGCCGGCGGACAGGGCGATCGAAATGAAAAACGCCGACTGGCCCGCCGAGGCCATGGCCCGGATGATCGCCTGCTCCTGGCTGCCGGTGACGCGCAGCCCCTCGTTGAAGGTACTGAGCAGGTGGATGGTATCGTCGATGGCGATGCCGATGGCGATGGCGGCGATCATGCTGGTCGAGATGTTCAGTGGGATACCCGACCAGCCCATGATGCCGAAGAGCACGATCGTCGGCACCACGTTCGGGATCAGCGCCAGCGCACCGATGCGCACCGACAGGAACATCAGCGACAGCAGGGTCAGCAGCACCAACAACTCCTGCCAGATCCCCTCGATCTGCCCGCGCGCCAGGTCGTCGGCCGACTTGGCCAACAACACCGCCGTGCCGGTGGCCCGCACGCGCACGTCACGCGGGAAGCGCTGGTGGGCGAACTCTTCGACTTTCTCGACGAACGCGCCGAGTTCGACCGAGCCGGTGAGGCGGGTGCGCACCAGGACGCTGGCGCGCGTCGCGTTGCCGTTGACCAAGCCGCGCAGCAGGGCGGGATCGAGGAAGAGCAGGAGCTGTTCGATCTCGGATTGCGAGGCCGGGACTTCGCCCTCCTCGAACTTGAGCGCCTTGCGCATCTGTTGGAACAGGTCGAGCGACGACAAGGACGTGTCGACACCGGGCTGCTGGGCGAGGAACTTCTGTAAGTCGTGCACCGCCTGCAGCACGTCGAGCCGATGGGCCGTGCCGGCGGCGTCGCCTTCGATGACGATCGCCACCGGCTGCGTGCCGGCGAGACGCTCGGCAATCATGGCGTTTTCGGTGCGCACCACGCTGTCGGGGTGGAAGAAGCTGAGGTAGTCGGTTTCGACGCGAATCTTGGTGATGCCCCAGACGCTCATGCCGACGAGTACGGCCGAGGCGGCGAGCACGGCATAGCGATGACGCACGGAGAAGGCGCCGATCTTCTGTAGGCCCTCGGCCAGCCAGCCGATGTCGTCGTCGGCGTGTCCCGCCGTGCGCACCGGCAGCAGCACCAGCAGCGCCGGCACGACGGTGAAGTTGCCGAGGAGGATGCTGATGATGCCGAAGACGCTGTAGGCGCCGAACTCGCGCACCGCCTTGATCTCGGTGAAGGCGAGCGCCCCAAAGCCGATCAGGGTCGTCGCGCCGGCGATGACGATCGGCGTCGCCACGTGGTCGACGACGGCGCCGACGATCTCGCGACTCGACCGATCGGCGCGCGCCTCGTGGTAGTAGGCGCTGATGAGGTGAATGCCCGAGGCGATGCCGATGACGATGAGCAACGGATTGAGCACGATGGTGCCGAGGTTGATGGCGCTGCCGTTGAGCACCATCATGCCGTTGGTCCACACCAAGCCGATGAACACCGGGATCAGTGGGATGACGATGCCGCGCAATTTGCGGAAGGCGATGGAGAGCACGATCACCACCAGCACCACCGCCAACGGCGTGAACGTCTTGACGTCCTTCTCGAGAATCGCCGAGCCGTTGACGTTGATCGTCGGCAGGCCGGTCACGGCATAGGTTTCGGGGCCGCCGACGGAGTCGACGATGGCGCGGATCTCGCCGTCGATGCCGCGATGGCGAAATTCCTCGTCGCTCATCGCCTCGAAGAAGATGGTCAGACCGGTCGCCGTCGAGTCGGGGGAAACGACGTTTTTCACGTACAGCGGATTGGCGAGAACCTTGGCGCGGAAGGCATCGGCTTCGGCCTGCGTGCGGGGCAGCTGGCGCAGCAACTTGTCGACCGTCAGGCCCATGTCGGTGTCTTCGGCGCCGCGGATGGTCGTCAGGCTGGTGACCTCGCGCACCTTGTCGATCGCCTGCAGCTTACGCGACAAAGCGTCGATCTTGGCCAGGGTCGCCGGAGTGAAGACGTCGTCGGCAAAGACCCCGACGACGGCGATCTTCTCGTCGCCGAGTTCCTGCTTGATCTCGTCGTAGTAGTGTCCCTCGGGGTCGTCCGCCGGCAACAGATTCTCGAAGGAGCTGTCGACCTGCACCTGGATCGCGTAGAAGCCGAAGAAGCTGGTGGCGAGCAGTTGGACCAACAAGGTCAGCCACGGCGCTCGCAAAGGTAGATTTCGGATCCAACGCATGTGCTTCTCCCTCTCCGGCACGCCTGTCGCTGACAGGCGCATCGAACCGTCCTCACCCCAGAGAGTCCTGGGTCTATACTCCGGGCCGCGTCGCGGGCAAGCACAAAACGCCCTTCAGCGAGACGCCGGCGTGCGAGCGCCGACTGGTGCCGCCGGCAAAGGGGATGCTATCCGGTACGGGCGAGGGAAATCATGCACGCGACGACAGACGGGGCGGCACCGGAGCGGGGCTTGCCGCGGCACACGAAGATCTTCATCGGACTGGTTCTCGGCGCCACCTGCGGCGCCCTGGCGCAGGCGACGCTCGGCGAGAATCATCCGAGCCTGCTGTGGTGCGTGCGCAACCTCGCCCAGCCGATGGGCCAGGTTTTCCTCCGCCTCATCTTCATGATCGTCGTGCCATTGCTGGTCGCGGCGCTCATCCTGGGCGTCGCCGAGATCGGCGACCCGCGCAAGGTCGGGCGCGTCGGCGCCCGCGCCCTATCCTTGACGCTGCTCTTGTCGGGACTGGCGGTCGCCTTGGCGTTGGTGCTGGTCAACGTCTTTCAGCCGGGAGCCGGCGTAGACCCCGCCAAACGCGACAACCTGATGGCCGTCTACGGTGCCCACGCGCAAGCCCGCGAGTCGGTCGCCAATGCCGAAAAGGCCAAACCCGTCGTCGAGGCCTTGGTCGAAATCATCCCGCGCAATCCGCTCGCCGAAGCGGTCAACGCCCTCGACGGCGGCCTGCTGTCGGTGATGTTCTTCGCCTTGGTGTTCGGCATCGCCATGGCCAGCGTCGACCCGCTCGTCGTCGCGCCGCTCAAGCAACTCCTCGAAGCCGTGCTCGCCGTCAGCTTGCGGGTCATCGACATGGCCATGCGGCTGGCGCCGCTCGGCGTCTTCGGCCTGATGTTCTCGACCGCGGCGGTGCTCGGGCTCGACGCGCTCTGGGCTCTCGGGAAATACGTGCTCGTCGTCCTCGGCGCGCTGGCGCTGCACCAGTTCGTCACCTACAGCGCCGCCATCCGCTTCATCGCTCGCCGCGACCCGCGCCAGTTCTTCGCCGACATCCGCACGGTCATGCTGACTGCGTTCGCCACGTCGTCCTCCAACGCGACGTTGCCGACCGCGCTGCGCGCTGCTACCGAAAACCTGCGGCTGCCGCGCGACATCGCGACCTTCGTCCTCACCGTCGGCGCCACCGCCAACCAAAACGGCACCGCTCTGTTCGAGGGCATCACGGTGATCTTCTTGGCGCAGTTCTTCGGCATAACGCTCAGCCTCGACCAACAGCTGACCGTTCTGCTGATGGCCATCGTCGCCGGCGTCGGCACCGCCGGCGTTCCCGGAGGCTCGTGGCCGATGATCGCCATCATCCTCAAGAGCGTCGACGTGCCGCCCGAGGCCATCGGCCTCTGTCTCGGCATCGACCGCATCCTCGACATGAGCCGCACGGTCCTCAACGTCACCGGCGACATCACCATCGCCACCTGTGTCAGCGAACTCGAGGCACGCGCCGCGGGCGACGCCGACGCGTCGCGGCACGGCTGAGGCGTGCGCCCGACCCGACTCATGCGTCGCCGCACGCGACGATCCTCGCCATCGTCGGCGTGGGCACGATGGTGGCCGCGGCTGCGGCGCGCCGCACGTTGGCTCATCGCCGGCAGCGGCGTCGTCGTGCTGCTGCTGCGCTTCGTGCCGGTGCTGCTCACCCCCTTGATGCTGCAGCGCACGCTCGAGCAGTGGCGCGAGGAGCGGCCGATCCGCCTCGAACACGATTGGGTGAGCCTCGACCGGATTGCTCCTTCGCTGGCTCTAGCCGTCGTCTGCGCCGAGGACCAACACTTCCCCAACCACCACGGCTTCGACTTGGTCGCCATCCGCAAGGCGCTCGACCACAACCAACGCTCGGAACGACTGCGCGGCGCCAGCACCATCTCGCAGCAAACGGCCAAGAACGTGTTCCTGTGGCCGGCTCGCTCGTGGTTGCGCAAAGGACTGGAGACCTATTTCACCCTGTGGCTGGAGCTGTTGTGGAGTAAGCGCCGCATCCTCGAGGTCTATCTGAACGTGGTCGAGTTCGGCGACGGCATCTACGGCGCCGAAGCCGCGGCGCGCCACTTTTTCGGCCGCTCGGCCGCGGCGCTGACCCGCGAGCAAGCCGCCGCACTGGCGGCGGCCCTACCCCAGCCGCGCGCCGTCAACCCGGCGAGCCCGGGGCCGTTGTTGCGCAGCCGCCAGGCGTGGGTCCTCAACCAAATGCGCCGCTGGGGCAACCGCCCGATCTATTGAGACGCGTGCTTGGGAGCACGAAGAAGGGGACAGTCCCCTTGCGGAGACCGTCCCCGATGGTCGTGTTCAGCGCGACGCCGGCGCATCGCCGTGGCGGATGACGTTCATCGCCGTGGCGATCATCGACGCGACGTCGCCTACGTTGGCCGGCAGGATGACGGTGTTGGTGGTGCGCGCCAGCTCGCCGAAGCGGTTGATGTACTGTTCGGCGACGCGCAGCTGCACGGCCTCGTGGCCGCCGGGGAGCTGGATGGCGGCGGCGACCTCACGGATGCCCTCGGCGGTGGCCTTGGCAATCGCCTCGATGGCGCGAGCGGCGCCTTCCGCCTCGTTGATCTGCTGCTGCTGTTTGGCCTCTGACTCTTTGATCACTTGCTGCTTGTGACCTTCGGCGACGTTGACGGCGGCGTCGCGCTCGCCTTCGGAGGTGAGCACCAGAGCGCGCTTCTCGCGTTCGGCGCGCATCTGCTTCTCCATCGCCGCCAGGATGTCGGCCGGCGGCGTGATGTTCTTGATCTCGTAGCGCAGCACCTTGATGCCCCAGGGCTCGGAGGCCTTGTCCAGTTCCGACACCACCTGGAAGTTGATGTGGCTGCGCTCCTCGAAGGTCTTGTCGAGGTCGATTTTGCCGATCTCGCTGCGCAAGGTCGTCTGCGCCAGTTGCGAGATGGCGAACAGATAATCCGTGACCCCGTACGAGGCGCGCTCCGGATCCATCACCTTGAGGTAGAGCACGCCGTCGACGGCGACCTGTACGTTGTCGCGCGTGATGCAGGTCTGCTCGGGGATGTCGGCCGCGATTTCCTTGAGCGAGTGGCGGTAGCGAATGGCGTCGACGAACGGTACCAGGATGTGGAACCCGGCGCCGAGAGTCTGGTGGTAGCGCCCGAGGCGTTCGACCACGAAGGCGTTCTGTTGCGGCACGACGACGGCGGTCTTGACCAGAATGACGACGACCAAGAACGCCAACACGACGACGACGAATACAGCTCCGGTCATGGCTTCTCCCTTTTTGTCAGTCGAATGAGACCCACAGCGTCAGGCCTTCGACCCGCTCGACGCGGCAGCGTTGGCCGCGGCGCATCGCATCGGCGACGCTGCGGGCGTTCCAGATCGTACCCCGCAATTCGACCTTGCCGACGTCCCCGGCGCCGAAGTCTTCGAGCACGCTGCCGACCTCGCCGACGAGTGAGTCGACGCGCGGCGGCGGCGGCTTCAAGGCCGAGAGGAGCCGCCCGCGAAACAGAATCAGCGAGACGCAGGACACGACCGAGAACGTCAGCCCTTCGATCCACAGCGACGGCGTCGCCTCGAACCAGGCGACGAGGCCTGCCGCCAGGGCGCCGACGCCGAAGAAGATGACGACGAACCCACCGGGGGTCACCGCCTCGGCCCCGAGGAGAACGAGCGCCAGCACGATCCAGATCCACCATTCCATTGTATGCACCTCGGACGAAGCGCAGCCTAGCCCGTATCGCGCACGAGTGAAACCCGTGCGCGCCCCGACGCGGCGGCCTCACCTCGGCGCCTATGCATCGCGAGCACGAGCCACGGGGCCGCGACGGAGGATCCCCCTGGACACCCTCCGTATCCGTGGTTTACGGTCGCATCCGCAATTGTGACCGACCCAAGGAGAGCCCCGACGCCGTGAACCAATTCGAGCCCGAAATCACCCAACCCGTCGACCTCTGCCTCGCCAACGGTCGGCTCAATCCGGCAGCCATCGGCTGGTCGCGCTTTCCGCAGCACCGCTGCGCCCTTCCTGCCGGCTGGCCGCGCCGTAAGCGCTGGGAGTTCTGGGGTATCACGACGGATACCCATTTGTTGCGCATCACCTACGGTTGCACCGACTACGTCGGGACCGTGACCGTATCGCTCCTCGACTACAACGTCGGCCGCAGAGTCGAATGCGCGCGCATCGTCCCCTTCGCCTACGGCATGCACTTTCCCGACACCGTCGGCGGCGGCGACATCCGGTTCGCCTCCGGCGGAGTCGATCTCCGCATCGGCGAGAGCCCGGCGGGGACGCGACTCCAGGCACGGGTCGATGCCCCGGACATGCACTTCGACTGCGATCTCATGGTCGAACGGCCGGCGGGCCACGAGACCCTCACCGTCGTCATTCCGTGGTCGGACGACACCTTCCAATGTACGTCGAAGCACAACACTCGTCCGGCGCGGGGCGAAGCCCGACTCGACGGCAAGACCTACGCCTTCGGCGCCGACAATCATGCCTACGGGATCCTCGACTTCGGGCGCGGCGTATGGCCGTACCACACGGCCTGGAACTGGGCGGCCGCGTCGGGCTGGCAAGGCGGACGTCTGCTTGGGTTGAACCTCGGCGGCAAATGGACCGACGGCACCGGCATGACCGAGAACGGCATCTGCGTCGACGGGCGCCTGCACAAGATTGGAGAAGATCTCGTCTGGGAGTATGACGCGCGCGACTTCCGCCGCCCGTGGCGCATCCACGCGCCACGCAGCCGTTGCCTCGACCTGCGCTTCACCCCATGGATCGACGAGTCGGTGAACATCGAGGCACTCGTCGTGCGCACGCAGCTCTACTGGAGCCTCGGCTCGTTCGACGGCTTCGTACGCACCCACGACGGCGAACGCCTCGAAGTGAACCAACTGCTCGGTTGGGCGGAAGAACATATCGCCCGCTGGTGAGACGACCCGACCGATGCGCACCATCGTCGCCGCCTGCATCGGAGGCGGCCTGGCATACCTGGGCTTGCTCGCCGTCGGACGCTGGCAGAACGCCGGCAGCCGCTACACCGACCTGCCGCCGATGTCCGTGCTGCGTCGACGCTACTTCACCTGGGAGGCGGCTAGCTTCGTGGCCATGTGGGCCATCATCGGTCTCACCTGGTTGGTCCTCGTACGGGTCGCCGACGCCTACTTCGCCGACACGACCGACACCCTCTTTCTCGCGCCGCGGGCGTGGATGTGGGCCGTACCGGCGCTCTTCATCGGCATCGTGGCTTCGGTGCTGCCGATCGAAGCGGCGCTCCGACGCGGTCTAGGGCCGCGCTACGACGAGTTCGAGGCATACCAAATCGTCAAGTTCGGATACGACTCGCGTCCGCTGCGAGCGCCGGTCTACGGCACCACCGGCCTGCTCTCCGTAGTCATGGTCGCTGCCTTGTTCGATTGGTACGTCCGCTTCGGCCCCAGCGAGATCGAGTTCGCCGAGTTCGGCAGCCGCGCCGTCCAGCGCTTGGCGTACGACGACGTGCTCGAGATCCGCTTTGCCGAACGACGCATCCGGCGCGACGGCAGTACGGCCGGCCCCTTACTCGCGCTGCACTTCGCCGACGGCCATCGTTGGCGGGCCGGTCGCGGCTCACCGTCGGCGGATGTCGCCCGCCTGCGTCGACTCGCCGAATTCGTCGCACAACGCAGCGGCCTGCCGATCCACCATCTCGATCGCTCGACGAGCGCCGAGCCGATGCGCCGGTGAACGGCGTTTCGCCCCGAAGAGCCTCGCTGCCTTACGCCGCGGCGACCCACGTCCCCGGTGGGAGCGCATCGACATGGAAGGGCACACCCATCGTCGCCGGGGCCAAGTGCATACCCTCGCGCCACGGCAAGGTCGACGCCACGATCGCGGCGCCGTGCTCATTCCACTCGCCGTACGAGACCTCGCAGTCGAAGAGCGGCCGCAGCCCATGGGCCCACTGACCGTCGAGCAGCAATCCGCTCAAGCCATCGCGATGCGGCGGTAACGGCGGCCGCCGCTCGCGCGCCATGAGGAAGCGGTCCCCGACGATCACCATCATCACCCGTGGGCCGGCATGTTCCGAATGCCACTCCCACGTCGCGGTCGCCACCTCCGGACCCAACGCACGCCACCACACCGCCCGGTAAGCCACCTGCACGCCGTCTTCGATGAGACCATCGTCCTGCAGAAACAGACGCGCCGTGTCGCTGCCCCTCGCCGGGGGCTGATAGTCCAGACGACGATCGACACGACACAGGCGATCGTCGAGGTGCAAGCGCCCGATCCAGCCCCGATGCCGCACCAAGGCCGCCGCCGTCGCGCCGTCGACCTGTTTCCCCTCGAACGGACCGACCTCCGTCGGCGAGTGCTCCGGCAGACCGATCATCCCGCACCAGCCGTCCTGCGTCACCAAGGCCAAACAGCGGCTGCTCTCGTCCTTGGTGCCGTCGGGCATGACGATCGACTGCCGCCGCCACACCCCGGCCAGACCCAACACATCCATTCCGTTCGTCCTCACCAAGTGACGACGATCTTGCCCATCGAACCTCGCCCACCCAAGAATTCGTGGGCCGCCGCGATCTGGTCGACGCCGAAGCGGCCACCGACGGTCGGTACAACCTCGCCGCGCAAGACGAGATCGGCGATGCCGTGCAGTACCCGCGCCAGCGTATCGGGGCGTTCGTCGGCGAGTCGCAACATGTTGACCCCGAGGAGCGACTTCGAACGCATCAACAGCGGGATCGGATGGATCAATCCGAACGACGCGGCGAAGCGGACGTCACGCAGCATTTGCAAAGGCCCCGCCTCGCGCTCGGCCGCTCCGAAACAGACGATGCGTCCGCCCGCGGCGAGCAGCTCGACGCCCTTGCGCACGGCGCTGCCGCCCAACGAATCGAAGATGAGGTCGAGGCCGGCGCTCCCCCGCACCCGGCGCACGGCCGCAGCGAAATCCTCGCTGCGGTAGGCGATCGGATGATCGACCCCGATGCTGCGTAGATACTCGAGCTTGGACTCCGACCCGGCCGTGCCGTACACCACGCAGCCTCGCCGCTTTGCCAACTGCACCAACAACGAACCGACACCACCCGCGGCCGCTTGCACGAGCACGTGATCCCCCGGGTACAATCGCACCATTTCCTCGGCGCAGAAGTAGGCCGTGCATCCCTGCGTCGGCAGGGCTGCGGCAACGCCGACGTCGAGATTCTCCGGGATCGGCACGACGGCGCGTGCGTCCGTCACCGCCAGCGTGGCGTATCCCCCGAAACGGGTGAGTGCCGCCACGCGCTGCCCGAGACCGAGGTCCGCGACGCCAGCACCGACCGCATCGATCCGACCGACGACCTCGTAGCCGATGACGCAGGGCGCCGGCGGCGCGTCGGCATACGTGCCTTGGCGCGCCGAGATGTCGGCGTAGTTGAGGCCGAAAGCCTCGACCGCGACGCGCACCTGACCTGGCCCGGCCACCGGATCGGGCAGGTCCCGCAGGGAAAACGCCGTCGCCGGGGCACCATATCGTTCGAGGACGAGTGCTTTCATACGACTCGATCCTAACCCGGAGCGTGCGCCCCGCCAACCGCTTGCTGCGTCAGCGCGGCGCCACACTGCGACTGGCGATCGCCACGCCCGTCAGGACCGCGGCACCCCCGACGGCCTGCGCCAGGGTCAACGACTCGCCGAGCCAGAACCATGAGAGACATGCGGTCAACGGCGGCACGCAATAGATGAAGACCACCGCACGCGAGATGCCGATACGCTGCACCCCTTGCAGAAAGAGCTGGCCGGCCAGCACCGAGGACAGGGCCGCCGACACCAACACCGCGCCCCACGCCGTCGCACTGGCTTGCAAGCCCTGTTGCACCACGTGCACCGGGTCGGCCAACAGAACCAAGCCAGTGCCGCCGAGTAAGAAAACCGTGAGATTGACGAAAGGCGGCGACACCTGCGCCACCACGCCGCGCGACACGAGATTGAAGGTCGCCCACGCACCCGCCGCCGCCAGCGCCAACAGGTCGCCACGCTGCCGCGAGATCTCTCCCAAGCGGGTCAAATCGCCCTGCGTGATGACGATGACCGCACCGCTCAAGGCGATCACCGTCCCGAATACCCGTCGCCGCGTCAGTTTCTCGCCGATGAACGGAGCGAACAGCACCGTGCCGATCGGATTGAGCGCGATCAGCAACGAAGCGTTGGCGGCGGTCGTCTCGTTCAGGGAGGACAGAAAGAGCCACGGGTAGGCGATCCCACCGCACAGCACCAGCAATCCCAACGGCAGCGCCACGGCTCGCAGGCGTTCGCGCTCCGGCCAGGCGCGCAGCCCGAACGGCAGCACCAACACGGTCGCCAGGACATAGCGCCACGAGGCCATCGACAGCGGCGACATCTCGACCAAGGCGACCTTACCGGCGATGAAGGCGGCGGCCCACAGGACCGTCGCCGTCATCAGCCCGGCATACGCCGTCGCTTCCACTCCCACCTCGATTCGTGCCTGCTCCACCGTTGCCTGCATGCAAACGTGCATATCCCGAACCGCAGGCCCACGCACGGCGCTCTCCACTGCCGTGGAAGCATGAGTCCGTCGGCCGACTTGTGCTATCGCCGTCGACGTGGAGTCGCTGTTCACCCCCATCCTCGAACCCGGCGTGCTGCCCGCCGTCTTTCCGAGCCCCTTCGACGAACTCGGCCCGGCCCCGATCGCCCGACACGCCGCCGAGCTGCTGCTGCACGACCTCAGCAACGGACGGTGGCACGACACCCTCGCCGCCGCCGATCTGTTCGCCCCCGGCGGCGGCAAGATGTTCGGCGTGCTGATCGCCGCGGATGCCGCGGGACGGCTCGGCTATCTGCGCGCCTTCTCGGGGATGCTCGCCGGTCGCTGGGACGTCGAAGGTTTCGTGCCGCCGATGTTCGACCGCGGCGCGCGCAGCCGCATCGAGGCCCCAGGTGAACAATTGGTGCGTTCCGTGCACCAGCGACGCATCGCCTTCGCCAACAGCGAGGAACTGGCGCGGGCGCGGGCCGAACGCGACGCCATCGCCCGGGCAGCGCACGACGCGCTGCAGGCGCTGCGTCACGTACACGCCGCGCGCAAGCAACAGCGCCGCGCCCGCCGCGCCTTCTTCGCCCTGACCCGTACACCCGACGAAGTGGCGGCGCTGCTGCGCGACCTCGAGCGCAGCAGTCGGGCCGACAAGGCCGAACGACGCCAGCTCGCCGCCGCCATGGCCGAGGAGACGGCGCGCGGCGCGCGGGCCGCCATGCAGCTCGAACGGCGTTTAGCGGCACACGACCGCCTCAGCCGCATCGTCGCGCGCCACTTCATGCGCGCCATCCACGACTGCTACGCGATCCCTCGTGGTGCACGGCCGCCCTTGCCGCTGCGCCGCCTCTACCACCCCGGCGAGCCGCCCTCGGGCGCCGGCGATTGTGCCGCCCCGAAACTGCTCGCCTTCGCTCTGGCGCGCGGCTTGCGCCCCGTGGCTCTCGCCGAATTCTGGGTCGGCGCTCCACCGTTGGGCGGCGGACGCACGAGCGGCGCCTTCTACCCAGCCTGCCGCGACAAATGCGGTCCGCTGCTCCCCGCCCTGCTCGAGGGTCTCGACGTCGCTCCGCCCCGGCGCTTCGCCCCCCCGCCGGCGCCGCCCTCCGCCCTGCACATCGTGCATGCCGATCGCCACCTGGTCGTCGTCGACAAGCCGGCCGGGCTCCTCAGCGTTCCCGGACGCGAAGCCGGTGGGCCCGCATCGCTCCTCGACTTGTTGCGCGATGCCTTCCCCCAGGCCAGCGGCCCACTGCTGGTGCATCGCCTCGACCTGGACACCTCGGGGTTGTTGGTCGCGGCGCTCGACTTGCCCACCTTCATCGACCTGCAGAAGCAGTTCCTCAGCCGTAGCGTCGACAAGCGCTACATCGCCTGGCTCGACGGGCTGGTCGAACCAGAGAGCGGCTGCATCGACTTGGCCTTGCGCGTCGACCTCGACGACCGACCGCGGCAGATCCACGACCCCCTGCACGGAAAGCCGGCCCGCACGCTCTGGCGCCGCCTCGACGTGCAGGCGCAGCGCACCCGCGTCGAATTGGTGCCGCTGACCGGTCGCACCCATCAACTACGCGTGCATGCTGCGCACCCACTCGGGCTGCATGCCCCCATCGTCGGCGATCGGCTCTACGGCCGCGGCGGCGATCGCCTTCTGCTGCATGCCGCCTCGCTGACCTTGCGCCATCCGGCCAGCGGCGATGAAGTGACGTTCACGAGCCGCGCGCCGTTCTGACGTGGCGCTCAGCCGAGTCGCGGCTTCATCCGCCAGCGGATGCCGACGAGATAGGCGCTGAAGATCGCGGTCAGCACCCCCAACGGAACGAGGACATCCTCGATGCCGGCACCGCGATCGATGAGTCGACGTAGGGCGATCTGGTACCAGCGCAACGGCATCAAGCCGCCGATCTCACGTACGCCGTGCGGCATGAATTCATAGGGGAACATCGCCCCCGACAACACCATCGAAGGCAGGATGAAGAAGACCGCGATGAATACTGCTTGCGCCGAGGTATGCGACAGGGCCGACACGAAGACGCCCATCGCCAACGACGCCAGCACGAAGGGCAAGGTCACCACGATGATCGCGGCGATGCTTCCGGTCGGCCACAGTCCGAACAACAGACCCGGCGCCACCAGCGCGAAGGCCAGCACCACGTAGCTCACCCCGACGTAAGGCACGAGCTTGCCGAGCACGATTTGCAGAGTCGTCGTCGGCAAGGCGAGCATCTGCTCGTAGGTCCCGCTCTCGCGCTCCGCCACCAAACCGAGGCTCGTCGCCGACAGGCAGAGGTTGGTCAGCAGCATGCCGGCGAGAGCCGCCAGAAAGAACTCCCGATCGCTCAGTCCGGGGTTGAACCAAAAGCGCTGGCGCACGTCGATCGGTCCGACCGACGCGGCCGGCCAGGGTGTCGCCTGTGCCGCATCACCACGCCGCCACTCGATCGCCGCGGCCACTTGGCCGATGTAGGCACCGATGCGCGCCGCCGTCAGTGGATCACTGCCGTCGAGCAGGACTTGCACGCGCGGCCGGCCGCGTTCGATCTCACGGCGGAAGTCGCGCGGGATCACCACCATGGCGATCGCCTCTTGGCCGCGCAGCCGCTCGCGACCCTCTGCGTAATCGCGCACCGCGCGTGGCTCAAGGAAGTACCCGGTGGTTTGGATCTCTCGCACCAGCCGCCGCGATTCCGCCGTGCCGCTCTGGTCCAACACCACCCAGGGGACGTTGGTCGGCTGGTTCGATAGGGCAAAGCCCATCAACATCAGCATCATCAACGGCTGGGCGAAGATCATGCCGATGAGCGCGCGATCATGGCGCAGCAGCACCGCCTCTTTGTAGGCGACGGCCCAGGTGTTCGACCAGAAGCTGCCCTGCCGCCGCGTCATGCCCGCGCCTCCATGCGGCGCAACGCCAGCCCCATGAGCAAAGCGCCGAAGACCACCAACATGGCGAGTTCGGAGATGAGGTCGAGCGGACCCTCACCGCGGAGATAGATGGCGCGGCTGATACGGATGTAATGGGTCGCCGGAAAGATCTCGGATACCCACTGCACCGGCAACGGCATGTTGCGCGTGGCGAAGGCGAAGCCGCTCAGCTGCACCAGCGGGATACTCGTCAACACGCTCTTCTGGACTGCCTCGGCGGCGGTCGCCGACGTCACCGAGATGATCATGCCCAACGCCAGCGACACCAGCACGTAGAAGGCCGACACGAGAATGAAGAACCAGGCGCTGCCGCTCGGCCACACGTCCAACACCACCCCGGCAACCAACCACATCAAGACGACGTCCAGCGCGAACACCGCACCCAGCGGTAGGATCTTGCCGAGCAGAATCTCCAACGACGTGGCGGGCGTGACCTGTAGCTGTTCGAAGGTACCGGTCACCTTCTCGTTGACGATCGACACCGCGGTGATCAGCGTCGTGAGAAACGACAACACGAAGCCGAAGGTGCCGGCGACCATGAACGGCTTGCCGTCCAAGCGCGGGTTGAACAAAGCCGAGGTGACGACTTCGACGCCTGGCGCGCTCGCCGGGAGCGCGCCGCCTCGTTGGCGCTGCAGCGCCAGGCCGCTGGCTTGCAGCAAGCCTTGCACGAAACCCTCGGCGTTGCCGGCGAGCACAGCCTCGCCGCCATCGTACAGCACCTGCACTTGCGGCCGCCGACGGCTGCCGACGTCACGCCCGAAATCGGCGGGGAGCACGATGCCGACACGGATGGCACCACCGCGCAAGGCGTGTTCGAGCGCCGCGCGATCGTCGTAGGGTCGCGGCCGGAAGGTGCCGTTGGCAGCGAGTTCCGCCACCACTTGGCGGCCGGCGGCGCTGCGACTGAAGTCGACCACACCGAGCGGTAGATCCTCGACCTCGGTGGACAAGACGAAGCCGAAGACCAGCAACGAGGCCAACGGCACGGTCACGAGGATCGTCACCGTGAACGGATCACGCAGCGTGGCTCGCGCCTCGCGCCGCATGAGCGTACGTAGCCGTCGCCAGCTCATGCCGCCTCGCGTTGCCCCAACGCGGCGCGGAACACCGTGGTCATCGGGGCTTGTTCGATCTGCACCGACACGCCGGCGAAGCGACCGCCGAGTTCGTCGAGCACGCGCAGCAACTCCGCGTCGAGGTCGGTCGTGGTGAGGGTCAGCCCGCCGGCGACCGACTCGGCGAAGTACCCGGCCGTGTGCAGGAACGCCGCCACCGCATCACGTTGCGTCGCTGGCGTCGCGATGTCGGCGCGGTAGCCGAAGGAGGTGCGCGCCCGCAATTCCTCGGGGGCGGCGTTGGCGATGAGGCGGCCGCTGTCGATGAAGCTGACCCAGTCGCAGTACTCGACCTCTTCGAGGAAGTGGGTGGTGACGAAGATCGTCGTGCCTCGTTGCGCTTCGTCCTGAATCAGTTCCCAGAACAGGGCGCGATTGTCGGTGTCGACGCCCGCCGTCGGCTCGTCGAGGAAGAGCACCGGGGGTTGGTGCAACGTACTCAGGGCCAGGCCGGCGCGTTGCCGCACGCCGGCCGGTAGGTCGTCCGTCGTTTCGTCTTCCACCGGCCCCAGCGCAAAACGTTCGCGCAAGCGCCCCCACCGCTGCTCGCGGTCGCGTGGCGCGATGCCGTACAGGCCGGCATAGAACTCCATGTTCTCCCGCAGCGTGAGCCCCTGGTACAGGCTGACCTTCTGCCCCATGTACCCGATGTGCTCGCGCACCTTGCGCGGCTGGCGTACGACGTCGACTCCGTCGACCTCGATCGATCCCTGCGTCGGCGCGAGCAGGCCGATGAGCATGCGAATGGTCGTGCTCTTGCCGGAGCCGTTGGCGCCGAGGAACGCGAAGATGCTGCCGCGCCGCACGTCGATGTCGATGCCGTCGACGGCGGCGAAGTCGCCGAAGCGCTTGCAGAGCCCGCGTACGCGGATGATCGAGTCGCTCACGTCGCCCCCTCGCGGGCCAACGCCCGCAACGTCGATTCCATGTCGACGGGGATCGATTCGACGAAACGCACCGGCGCGCTGGCCAGATGGCGCAAGTCGGCGAAAACCCGCGGCGTCGGCGGGGCCGCCTGTTGCTCGATCTCGACGCAGGCGAAACGCCCGGTGGCGCGCGTGCCCGCGACGTACGGCAAGTCGCGTGCGGCGCGGGCGATGGCACGCGGGTCGTCCCCCCAAGCGCGAAACAGCACCAAGCCGACGCGCTGCCGCAATTGCGCCGGCGTGCCGACGGCCAACACCTTGCCGGCGTCGAGATAGACGAGCAGGTCACACGCCTCGGCCTCGTCCAGATAGCTCGTGCTGATCACCACCAACGCCTGCTGGCGATGCCATTCCAACATGCTCCAGATGTCGGCACGCGCCACCACGTCGACCCCGGCGGTCGGCTCGTCGAGCAGCACCAACGACGGCTCCGACAACAGGGCGTTGGACACCGCCAGCTTCTGCTTCATGCCGCCCGACAAGGCTCCCGCCGGACGGTCGACGAACGGCAGCAGCCCGGTCGTCGCGAGCAGCGCATCGCTGCGGCTCTCGAATTCCTCCGGGGTCAGCCGATGCAGTCGCGCCGTGAAGCGCAGGTTCTCCATCACCGAAAGGTCGCGGTGCAGACTGAATGCCTGCGGCACATAACCCGTTCGAGTCTTCAATGCGCCGACGTCGCGCCGCAGGTCGTAGCCCAAGACCCTCGCTTCGTCCGCCTCGATGTCGAGTAGACCCGCCAGCGTGCGAATCAGGGTCGTCTTGCCGGCACCGTCCGGACCGACGACACCGACGATCTGGCGATCGGCCAACGTCAGATCGATCCCGTCGAGAGCGAGTCGCTTGCCGTAGCGCTTGCGCAGCCCGCGCAAGCGGATGCAGGCTTCCTCGGTCATGCGGCGGGTTCCAAGTAGACGTCGCCCTCGGTCCCGGGCTGCAACTCGGCGACGCCTTCGAGCAACCGCACCTTGGCGCGATAGACTTGGCCGACGCGGTCGCTGCGCGTCTCGATCTTCTGCGGCGTGAAGTTGGCTTCCGAGGCGACGAAGCTGACTTCACCGGCGAAGCGGCGCCCGGGCTGGCTGTCGAGTTCGAGGGAGACGCGTCGGCCGACGCGAAACTCCGCCAGGTCCGTCACTGGGACGTACACCAGGACGTACTTGTCGAGTGGATCGAGGACGCCGAGGATCGGCGTCCCCGGCTGGGCCAATTCACCGGGCCAGGCGAATTGGGTTTGCACCACGGTGGCGACGTCGGGTGCGCGCAAGGCGAACTTGCCCAAAGTGATCATCAGCTCGTCGCGCTGGCGTTCGGCGAGGGCCCGTTCGGCTTGCAAGGTATCGAGCTGCTGGCGCGCCAAGGTGATGTTGCGCGCCTGCGCCTCCACATTGGCCAGTTGCGCCTCGGTCTCTTCGACGACCGAGCGCGACGCGTCACGCTGGGCGCGCGAATCGTCGACTTGTTGCGCGGTCGCCACGCCGCGAGCCAGCAGTTGCTGCAAACGTGCGTCCGTCCGCATGGCGACGTCGGCGGTGGCGCGAGCGCGGTCGACCGCGGCATGAGCCGCGATGACTCGCCGCTGCCAGGTGGTCTGGATCAACTCGATCCGCTCGCGTTGCGCCCGAATCTGCGCGTCGTGGACGGCGAGTTCCTGCTCCTTGGAGGCGAGCTGCGCCCGGATGCCCGTGTCGTCGAACGACGCGACGACAGCACCGGCTTCGACCGTTTCGCCTTCCCGCCGCGTGACTTCGACGATGCGCCCGGCGACCTCGGCGCGCAGGATGCGCTCTTCGCCCTCGACGACCCCGGTGTAGTGCGGCGGCGGCGCCGGATGGTGGAAGCGCCACGCGACGGCGAGGCCGGCGAGGGCGGCGACGACGAGAAGGACGAGGAGCTGGCGTTGCATGGGTTCACCTGGCTACGTTGCGGCGCGCCGAGGTCGGGCGCGGGCGGCGCTTGGACTTGGCCTGGGCTTCGAGCGCAGCCAGACCGCCGACGGAGAAGGCGGTCAGCTGCTGCGCGACCGTCGTAGAGAAGCCGCGCGGGTACGTGTCGCGCCGCATTTGGTGGAGAATGGCCGGCATGACGGTGCGGTAGAACATCGCCTGGCCGACGATGCCGTGGGCGCAGATGCGCAGCTGGGTCGCGTCGAGGCTCGGTGCCAAGGGCGCGATGATCTGTTCCAGTTCTTCGACCATCGGCGTGATGAACTCGGCGACGATGGCCGGCAGCGCCTCGCTGGGGTCGAGCATTTCGCGCTGCATGAGGGTGCCGTGCACGGCAGGGGGCGGGCCGAGCAGCATGTCGAGCATGGCCTGGGCGCGGGCTTGGAGGAGGGCGACCAATTCGTCGCGGCGGAGCCGGGCGACGACCTCGCGCGGCTGCGATGCACCGCGGCTGGCGAGAACTTGGCGGACCTCGGCGAAGTAGAAGCGCAGCACCTCGAGGTAGAGGTCGCGCTTGGAGCCGAAGTGGTAGTGCGCCGAGGCGAGATTGACGCCGGCGTGGGCCGCGATGTCGCGCAGGGTGGTGGCGTGGAAGCCGCGCGCCGCGAACAAGGCCGCCGCCGCCTCACGCACGCGCCGCCGCGTCTCCTCGGGTCCGCTCATGGACAGCAGTTTTAAACGTGTGTTTGAACTGGCGCAAGGGGAGTGGGCGCCGAGAGTCGCGGGCTCGGCTCCTGCTCCGAGGAGGGGTGGATTTCTCGACTCGCGCGGGTATCCTTCGCCGGTGGTGAACGCCCACGCCCAGGAGATTCATACTTGCCCCTGACCCGCCGCGAGACGCCGCAGGCGTCGCCGAGCATCCCCCGACGACGCGCTGCCGCTCAAGCATCGAGCTGATCGACCCTGGCATGGCGCCAATCGATCCCCCGACTCCCACGGAGGAATCCACCCCATGAGCGAACGCCCACGCCCCGCACCCGCGCGGACGCCAACGCGGACACGCGACGGTCTGCAATCCGTGCTCGTACCCACCGATCTGAGCGCGGCGTCGGATCGAGTTCTCGGGCGCCTATCGAAGCTTCCGGTGGCGCAGGGCGGTCTGGTGACGCTGCTGCACGTGGTCCCGGGAGGTCTGAGTCCGCGCCAGCGGCGCGACGTCGAACACGACGCCAAGGAGTCGCTCGTGACCGAGGCGCGGCACCTGGCGACGGCACTACCGCCGTCCGTGCGCGTCCGATCGGCGGTCAAGGCGGGGCCGGCGGCGACGGTGATCGCGGAGTTCGCAGCGGCGCAGGCGGCCGAGCTGATCGTCATGGGTCGTGGCAGCGGGCGCACGTGGCGCGACACGTTCCTTGGCTCGACGGCGGAGAGAGTGATGCGCACGGCGAGGCTGCCGGTGCTGGCCGTGCGGCTGGCGCCGCGAGGGCCGTACCACCAGCCCGCGATGGCCATCGACCTGGACGAAGCCGCGCCCCGCGTCGTCGATTGGTTGCTCCGTTTGGTCCCGCCGCCGCGCCCGCGCCTCGAGGTACTCCACGCGTTCCGCGCGCCGTTCGAGAACTTGCTCTATCCGAGCTTGCCGCGCGAGGACCTCGAAGAGCGGCGGGCCGAGCTGCGGCACGATGCATCCATTCAACTCGCGGGAATCCTGACGCAAGCGCTGGCACGAGCGGGACTCGCGCCGGGCGAGATTCGCTGGAAGGTACACGTGCGACACGGCTCGGCACGGACCGTGATCGCCAAAGCCGTCAAGCAGAGCCAGTTCGATCTGCTCGTCCTCGGCACGCATGGTTACGCGGGGCTCGCGCATACGTTTCTCGGTTCCGTGGCGGGCGATGTCCTGCGACAGGTCGAATGCGACGTTCTGGTGGTGCCGCCGCCCGAGTCGACCTGATGGAAGACAGCGGGCTCATCATTCACCTCGTGACGGCCCTCGGCGCGGCTCTCGTCGGGGCCGCCATCGCCTTGCGGCTGCGCCAGCCGTTGATCCTCGGCTACATCCTGGCGGGGGTCGTCATCGGACCCTTCACCCCGGGGATCATGGGCGACACCGAAGCGATCGCGGAGCTGGCCGAGGTCGGCATCGTCTTCCTCATGTTCGTCATCGGCGTCCAGCTATCCCTGCGCGAACTGCTGCGGGACGGCAAAGTCGCGGTAGTCGGCGGCCTCACCCAAGTGATCATCATGATCGGGATCGGCTACGGGGTGGGCAAACTGCTCGGCTGGACCGAGCTCCAAGCCTTTGCCTTCGGCGCCGTGATCTCGAACTCATCGAGCACGGTCCTTGGCAAGGTGCTCAGCGACCGTGGCGAGATCGACAGTCGGCACGCCCGTCTGGGCCTGGCATGGTCGTCGGTGCAAGACATTTCCAGCGTCGTCATCGTGGCGATTCTGGCATTCGCTTCGCCCAAGACACGAGAGATCGGCCCGCTCCTGGGGAAAGCTGCACTGTTCTTCTTCGTCGTCATGCCGTTGGCCTTCTGGATCTTGCCGTGGATCCTGCGCCGCGCCTCCGCCTTCCGCAGCCGCGAGTTTTTCGCCCTCGCGGTCATCACCTTGGCGCTGACCATGGCCGGCGGGGCCTCACTCCTGGGCGTGTCATTGGCTCTCGGCGCGTTCCTCACCGGAGTCGTCATCGGCGAATCGGACCTGGCGCACCGGGTGCTCGGCGACGCCGCGCCGATTCGCGACGTCTTCTCCGGCGTTTTCTTCGTTTCGATCGGCATGCTGCTCGACCCCCACTTTCTGTTGGAGGCGTGGGCGCTCGTGCTGCTGACCGTCGGCATGATCGTGCTCGTCAAAGGCATGGTGACCGCGGCCGTGGCGCGCGGCCTGGGCTGTTCGCCGCGCATCGCCATCTTGCTCGGGGCCGGCTTGGCACAATCGGCCGAGTTCTCGTTCCTGCTGGCACGCATCGGACTCGAGGAAGGGGCGCTGACGGCGTCGATCTTCAATCTGCTCTTGAGCGCCACTGTGGTCACGATTCTGCTGTCGCCGCTCGTCAACGACCTGGCGCCGGCGCTGGCGCAACGCCTCCTCCAGGGTCGCCCGGGGACACCCGAGACGCCGCAGTCGACGCGCGAGGCTCCCCTGGCCGACCACGCGATCGTGTGCGGCTACGGACGCGTCGGCAGCATCGTCTGCGCCCTTCTGGAACGGCATGCCAAGCCGTTCGTGGTGATCGAGGAGGACCTGAGAATCGTCGAATCCTTACGTGCCGACGGAATCGCAGCACAGGTCGGTGATGCGAGTCTTCCCGCCGTGCTCGACCGTGCACACGTGCGTTCGGCGAGCCTGCTGATCACCTGCATGCCCGAACGCATGGCGGCGCGGCGCGCTCTCGAACACGCGCGTGAAGTCAATCCCGCCATCGTCGTGCTGGCGCGCACCCACAGCTACGACGACCGCCGGTTCCTCCAAAAGTTGGGGGCCGAAGAGGCCGTGGTCGGCGAGCTGGAATTGGCGCTCGAACTGGGCCGCTCGGCACTGGAACGATTCGAAATCGCGCCCGACGTGATCGAGAAGAGCATCGACGACACCCGCCGCGGTATCGACCCTTGAACCCTCGCGAGGCTTCCCCGTGATCGAAGCGCTTCATCTCCTCGGCGGCGGCCTGCTCCTCTACTTCGGCGCGCAATGGCTCGTGGCCGGCTCCTCCGCCTTGGCTCTCGCCCTGCGCATTCCTCAACTCATCGTCGGGCTTACTGTCGTGGCCTACGGCACGTCGGCGCCCGAGGTCATCGTCAGCGTCCAGGCCGCGCTCGCGGGACACACCGGCGTGACGCTCGGTAACGTGATCGGTTCCAACATCGCCAACATCGGCTTGATTCTCGGCACTGCGGCGCTGCTCGCTCCGGCGCGCGTCGACGCCAGCCTGCGCCGGCGCGAGTTGCCGGTACTCGTGCTGGCGACCGCCATGGTTCCGGCCGTGCTCGTCGACGGCGCGGTCAGCCGCCCCGAGGCCATGGTGCTGCTACTTGCTGGAGGCATGTACGCTGTCTGGATGATCCATGCGGCCCGCAGCCGGCAAGAGGTAGCGAGCGCCCGGGCCGGTACGGTCGTCGAACGCGAGCTGGCCGACGCCGCTGGTGCACCCCAGGCGATGCACCCGCCACAGGCGGCCCTGCTCGCCTTGTTCGGGCTCGGAGTCTTGTTGGTCGGCGGCACTCTCTTCATCGACGGCGCCGTCGCCGCGGCAAAGGCACTCGGCATCTCCGAGCGCCTCGTCGGCCTGACCGTCGTCGCGATCGGCACATCCCTTCCCGAGTGGATCACCAGCGTCGTCGCGGCCCGCCGCGGCCATGCGGATTTGGCCCTCGGCAACGTCGTCGGCTCGAACATCTTCAACGTATTCCTCTGTCTCGGGGCAGCGGCGTTGATCGGCGACGTCGGCGCACCGCTGCACGAACTCGCCGGCGATCTCGCCGCTCTCGCTCTCATGACCGGCCTGGCCGTATTCCTGATGCGGACCGAACGGACGATCTCCCGCCCCGAAGGCGTCCTGCTGCTGACGCTGTACCTCGCCCTCCTCACCGGCTCGATCCTGCGCGGCTAGCGGGCCGCACCGGCCGCTGTCGTTCTTCTTTCCGGTCTACTCTTTTGCCGCGTTGCCGCGGAGGATGCGTCCCTCGATCCACTCGTACAGGGTGGGAAGGACGATCAACGTCAGCAGCGTCGAGGTCAGGATGCCGCCGATGACCACCGTCGCCAGCGGCCGCTGCACCTCGGCGCCGGCGCCATGCGACAGCGCCATCGGCACGAAGCCGAGGGCCGCCACCAACGCCGTCATCAACACCGGCTTCAAGCGCTGTCCGGCTCCGGTCAACACCGCTTCGCGCAGGCTCATGCCGCCCTCGCGCAACTGATTGATCGCGGCGATCATCACCACGCCGTTGAGCACCGCCACGCCGAACAAGGCGATGAAGCCGACCGACGCCGACAGGTTGAGATTCAAGCCGCGTAGCCACAACGCCGCAATGCCGCCGACCAAGGCGAACGGCACGTTGAGGATCACCAACGCCGCCTGACGCACGCGATAGAAGCTCAAGAACAACAACAAGAAAATGATCGCCAGCGACAGCGGAATGACGACCAGCAGGCGCTGCATGGCGCGCTCTTGGTTCTCGAACTGCCCACCCCAGCCGATCTGATAGCCCGCCGGCAAACGCACCGCCGCGGCGACTCTTTCTTGCGCCTCGGCGACGAAACCGCCGAGATCCCGCTGGCGCACGTTGCACTGCACCACGATGCGTCGCTCGCCGTCCTCGCGCTGGATCACCTCCGGCCCGCGCACCGTGCGCACGTTGGCCACCGCCGTCAGCGGCACTCGCTCGCCTCCCGGCGCCGTCAACAACAAGCCGCCGATGGCGCCGGCGTCGGCCCGCGCCGCGTCCGGGTAACGCACGACGACCGCAAACCGCTTGGTGCCTTCGAGCACCTGCGTCGCCTCGGCGCCGCCCACTGCCGTTTCCACCACCTCCCGCAAGTCGGCGACGTTCAGACCGTAACGCGCCATACGTTCGCGATCGACGTCGATCTGCAACTGCGCCGCACCCGACAACACCTCGACTTGCAGATCCGCCACACCTTGCACCGCGACCAACACCTCGCGCACGTGCGCCGCGATCCGCTCCAATTCCGCCGGGTCGGGGCCGAACACCTTGACCGCGACGTCGGCCTTGATCCCCGAAACCACTTCATCCAAGCGCATCGCCATCGGCTGCGTGAAGTTGAAGGTCACTCCCGGCATGTCTGCCAGCTTCGCCGCCAGCGCTTCGATCAGTTGCTCCTTCGACCACCCCGAGGCCCATTCCTCCGCCGGATGAAGCGAGACGTAGACGTCGCCCTGGTAGATGCCCATGGCCTCGGTGGCGACGTCCGGCCGACCGATCTTGGTCACGACCTTCTTCACTTCCGGAAACTGACGCAGGATGCGCTCGACCTGCGTCGACAGCTCGACCGACTCGGCCAAGCTGATCGACGGCAGCTTGCGCGTCTCGATCAAGATCGACCCCTCGTCGAGCTTGGGCATGAACTCGGTGCCGAGGAAGGGCACCGAGCCGATGGCGGTCGACACCACCAACAGCGCCACCGCGACGGTGCGCCAACGGTGGTCCATGGCGTCGGTAAGATGAATCACGTAGCGCCGATGCAACCGACGGAACCACGCCTCGTCGTGCTCCGCCCCGTGCTGGCGCAACATGAACGACGACAGCACCGGCACGACCGTCAGCGACAAGACCAGCGAGCCGAGAATCGCCGAGCACACGGTGATCGCCATCGGCCGAAACATCTTCCCCTCCAATCCTTCGAGAGTGAAGATCGGCAGATAGACGGCGACGACGATGAGCACGCCGAAGAGGATCGGCCGCGCCACTTCGGTGGCCGCGCCGATGAAGAACGACACGCCCGACTCGCCCTTTTGTTCCGCCCGGCGGCGGATGAAGTTCTCCATCATCACCACCGCACCATCGACGATGAGCCCGAAGTCGATGGCGCCAAGCGACATCAGGTTCGCCGACACGCCGAATTGCCGCATGCCGAGAAAGCCGGCCAGCAACGACAACGGGATCACGCAGGCGACGAGCATCGCCGCCCGCACGTCGCGCAAGAACACCAACAGCACCGCCACCACCAACAACGATCCCTCGAGGAGATTGCGCTGCAACGTATGGCTGGTGCGGTCGATGACCTCGGTCTGGTCGTAAAAAGGCTCGATCGACACCCCCGGCGGCAACGACGCCGCCATCTCGTTCAACCGCTCTTTGACGCGCGCGGTGACTCCCTTGGCGTTTTCTCCTTTGAGAAGAATCACCATGCCGGCGACGCTCTCGCCCTTGCCGTCACGCGTCACCGCGCCGCTGCGCGGCATCGGCGCGACGACGACCTCGGCGACGTCGCCGACGTAGATGGGCACACCCGCATCGGCGGTCACGACGATACGCCGGATGTCCTCGACGCTCTCGACGAGCCCAAGGCCGCGCACGGTATATCGTTCCGAGCGGTGCTCGATGAAGCCGCCGCCGAAGGCGGCATTGTTGTCGGCCACGGCGTTGAAGACTTGGTGCAAGGTGAGCCCGTACTTGTCGAGTTGGACCGGATCGACGACGACGTGAAACTGCTTGGTCAGTCCACCCCACGAGTTGACCTCGCCGACGCCGCGCACCGAACGCAGTCGCTGGCGCAGCTGCCAGTCGTGCAGCGTCTTCTTTTCCATCGCATCGAGACCCTCGCCTTCGACGAGGTACTGGTAGACCTCGCCGAAAGCCGTGGCGACCGGACCCAGCGCGGGATCCAGACCCGCCGGCATGCGGCCACGCGCTTCGTTCAACCGCTCCGACACCAATTGGCGCGCGAAGTAGACGGGCACCTCGTCCTCGAAGATCAGCGTCACCATCGACAGACCGAACTTCGAGATCGAGCGCACCTCCTGCGTCCCCGGCACTCCCATCAAGGCCGACTCGATGGGGTAGGTGACCCGCTGCTCGACCTCGACCGCGGCCAGCCCCGGCGCTTCGGTGGTCACCACGACCTGATTGTTGGTCAGGTCGGGAAAGGCTTCGACGGGCAGCTGGCTGTAGGCGTGCAGCCCGCCGCCGACGAGGGCGGCGAGACAGAGCAGCACGAACAGCCGCTGGCGCAGCGCGAAGGCGACAAAACGCTCGACGCCGGCCACCTCACTCCTCCTCCATCGCGCTCTTGAGCAGCTCCGACTTGAGGGCGAAGCCGCCGGCGACCGCAATGCTCTCGCCCGCCGCGAGCCCCTCCTTCACCTCGACGCGATCGTCCTGCGTCGCACCGAGTTCGAGGCTGCGCGGTAGAAACCTCTCCTCTCCTTGGCGCACGAACACCGTCGGCTTGCCGTCGACGTCTTGCACGGCGGAGAGCGGGATCGTCAGCGCGGCGCGCTCGGTTGCGGCCTGAAACACCAAGGTCGCGAACATCTCCGCCTTGAGGCGTCCGTCGCCGTTGGGCACGGCGCAGCGCACCGCGACGCGGCGGGTCTTGGGATCGAGCCGGTCACCGACGAAGACGATGGTGCCGCCGAACCTCTCTTCGGGATAGGCCGCGACGCGCAATTCGACGGGCATACCGACGGCCACCTGGGGCAGCAGGGTCTCGTCGAGTTCCGCCAAGGCCCACAGCTTGGAAAGATCGCTGACCACGAACAGCGGCATACCGGTCGTCGTCGCCGTGCCTTCGGTGACGAAACGTTCGAGCACGGCGCCGGCGAGGGGACTGCGAATGGGCACGAACTCGCCCGACTCGCCGCTCGGATCATCGCCCGAAGTGATGCCGAGGTGCTCCATGGTTTCCTCGGCCCGACGCAATTCCGTCTTGGCCATGTCGAGCGCTTGCTCCGCGGCGATGCGGTCGACACCGGCACGCTCCACTTCTTGGCGTGACACCGCCTTGTCGGCGAACAGACGCTGGGCTCTCGCCTCGGCTTGCACGCGAAAGCGCAACTCCGCCTCGGCGTGCTTCAGCTCGGCACGGCCGCGGCGATAGGCGGCCCACGCCTCGTGGACCACCGGGCTCTCCAGCAAGGCCAGCGATTGACCCGGCACGACTCGGTCGCCGACGAAGGCCTCGACCTGCACCGCCTTGCCGTCGACGGGTGCACCCAGCCGCGCCGTGCGCGTCTCGTCGACCGCGAGCACACCGGGAGCCTGCAAGCGTTCCGACCACGGCTGGCTCTGTACCGCGGCCACGAGAATGCCGGCATTGCGTTGCGCCGCGGCGGAAAGGACGACGCCACCGTCAGCCGGCGCGGGCTGCGGCGTTTCCGGCACGACCGGCGCCGGCTGCGGGCGCAACACGACGAACGCCGCGACACCGATGAGCGCAGCGACAACGAGCGCGATCCACCATCGCGAAAACGATTTCATGGTCGGAACTCCGCATCGAGAAGGCGATGCGCCTCGAACGAACGGGCGAAGGCCTCGAGACGTAGATCGAGCGCCTCGCGTTGAGCCTCGCCGTAAACACGTTCGGCATCGACGAGAGGCAACACGTCGGACACGCCTTCGCGGAAAGAAGAGCGGGCGGCGCGCCGGACCGCCTCGGCGGGTGCAAGCAGCTCTTGTGGGGCGCGCGCCGCACGTTCCGCCAGCTCACGAGCGGCCACCAGGATGGCGACCATCTCGGCCTTGCGCCGAGCCCGCAGCGCCTCGGCATCGAGGTCCGTGGCTTGCTGCTCGGCCACCGCACTCATCAGAGCGCCGCGGTTGCGGTCGAACAACGGCAGCGCCACGTTCACTCCGGCGACGAAGGTATCGGCACCGGAGGTTCGCTTGTATCCCGCCGTGACATTCGGATTGGGCACACGCTGGGCATAGGCGAACGCCACCGCGGCGTCCGAGCGTCGTTGTCTGGCCACGGCCGCCGCGACATCCGGCTGGCGGGCCAATGCCGCTTGGGCCAAGGCCTCGGGATCACCCTCCGGCGGCGCCAACGGCGGCGGCAGCACCAAGTCGTCGGCCGACAACGGATCCGGACCGGCCAGCAGCGCCGCCAGAGCACCGAGTCGACGGCGTAGGGTCAGCCGCGAACGCGTCATGTCGGCGTCGAGTCGGGCGGCCTCGGTGCGCAGCTTGAGCACGTCGGCCTCGGCGACGTGCCCTTCGTCGACCCGGCGCTGGAGTCCGTCGATCTGTGCCTGCAGCGCGCCGCGGCGCTCGTCGGTTGCCGCGAGAATCTCGCGTTCACGCAGGACGGCCAAGTAGAGGCGCATGGCTTCCAGTTCGACGGCACGCTGCATCGCCTGCGCCTCGGCGGCCGCCTGTTGCAGCTCGGCACCCGCCATGTCACGGCGCGCCCGGCGATCGCCGCCGAGTTCGATGGGCTGGCTCAGGGTGGCGAAGAAGTCGATCGGCAAGGCGACTTCGGCCGACCAGCCGCTGTCGTGGCCGAGGTTCTCTTGGCGGAGTTCGAGGTTGGGGTTGGGCCAGGCGGCGGCCTGCGCCAAGGCGCCTTGCGCGGCCTCGACCCGTGCCGCGGCGGCGCGATTGCGGTACGCCGAGCGCGCCGCGTCGAGTGCCGTCGCCAGCGGCACCTCGGCCGACGCCGAAGCGACCCAGCCGGGCGTCGAAAGCGCCGCCGCCGCGAACATGGCGACGACGACACGCGCACAGATCATGGGCGAATGCCCTCCTTCCAAAAGAACATGGTCGTGCATTCCCCGTGCCATCCGGCGGCGGGGTGTGGCGCGGGGCTTCGCGGCAGACGAGGAACCAGGATCGAGAGGCGAGAGCGGGGACCGTTCCCGCGCCAGGGCGCGGTTGCGGGTCCCCGCCTCGTCCGCACTGAACTCAGGCGAAGGTATCGCTGAAGAGATTGACGGCCCAGTCGAACATCTTCTCGAAGTTACCCGAGTTCCACTCCGGCGCCTCGCCGCCGGCAGCGGGCACGGGCTTCATCGTGCGCGACACCGGGTCGTAAGCGAACGCGCCGGTCAACCAGGAGGCTTCCTTTGCGGTGATCGGACTATAACAGGCGGAGTTGGTCTGCGGCGCCGGGTCGAGAGGCTGGCCGGCGAACAAACGCAGGATGGCATCGGCGCAAATCTTGGCCTCGCCGTTGGCGATGTGACCCGCCTTGGGTTGGCCGGTGGCTTGCGAATCGCCGATGACGTGGATGTTGGCGATCGCCGTCGATTCGTAACTGAGCGGGTCGACCCCGGCCCAACGACCGCTGGCATCGTTGACCAGGCCGGCGTCGGCGACGATCTTGCCGGCGCGCTGGCGCGGAATGACGTTGAGCACGTTCGCCTGGATGTTGCCTTGGCTGGTCTTGGCGATGCGCCGCACCGAGTCGACCTCGTTCAGGGTCACTCCCGAGAAATACTGCAGCGTCCCTTTGTACTTCTCGTTGAAGGCGCGCGTGAAGGTTTCCTTCTCGGCCATGATGCCGGGGTTGGCATCGAGGACGAAGATCTTGGCTCCCGGTTTCTTGCGGCGCAGGTAGTCGGCGATGATGCAGGCACGTTCGTAGGGCCCCGGCGGACAGCGGTACGGGGCGGCGGGAATGGTCATGACGACGGTGCCTTTGCTGGGCATCGCCGCCAGTTGATTCTTGAGCAACGTGGTCTGCGGGCCGGCGATCCAGGCGTGCGGCACGAGGCTCGTGTTGAGGCCGGGCAGCGGGTCGAAGTCGATCCCCGGCGCCAACACCAAGCGGTCGTAGGGCAGCGTGCTGCCGTCGGCGAGCCGGACGTTGCGGCGCGCCGCGTCGACGGCGGAGACGCGACCCTTGACCGGCTTGACCCCGTATTTCTGACGCAGGTTCTCATAACCGAAGGTGATGCCGCTCAACCCGAGACTGCCGTTGACGACGAGGTTGCTGAGGATGCACGAGACGTGGCTCGGGTTGGCGTCGACGAGGGTCACGTCGACCGATGCGCCGCCCCAGTGGCGCAGGTACTTGGCGGCAGTAGCGCCGGCGAAGCCGCCACCGACGACGACGACACGCGGCGCGGCGGTGGCGGCACGCGCCAGACGCGGCAAGGTGGCGACGGCGGCGCCGGCACCGATGAGCTTGAGGAAGTCACGACGACGTAGCGATGACATGATGGAGTTCTCCGAGGTCGAAGGGGCGGCGCGTCAGTCGTCGTCGCCGGGGCGCGGTTGGGCAGCGAAGTATTCGGCAATGAGGCGCAACTGCGCGTCGGTGTAGCCCTTGGCCTGCTTGATCATGATGTCGCCGACGTCGTCGCTGTATTTCATGTCGAGCAGCTCGGAGAGCATGTCCTTGGCGCTCTCGCCGGCGAGCGTCTCGAGGTCGCTGACCGAGTTGCCGTCGGTGCCGTGGCACTGGGCGCATTGTGATGCGAGCAGGCGACCGGCGGGGGGTTGCGCCGGCGCGGCGAGCGGCACGGCGGCCAATAGGGGGACGAGTAGGGCTACGCGAGCCCGGGAACGATGCAGCATGGATTCGATCACCTCCGCGAAACGATGCAGCGGAGGAGAGCGAATCGCGTGCCAAGCGGACGCCCGTTGCCATGAACGAGCGGTGGGGCGCGGCGCGTGGCGGCGCGGCGCCCTGGGCCTGCAACGGTTTGCAGGCTCGCCCGGGCGGATCCGGCGAATTCTGCGCGATCGTCTCAGCGCAGCGTGAGCACCGTCGACGCCAGCCCAAGGACGAGCACCGCGCGGGCCGACCACAGGAAGGTGCGCAACCAATTGCTGGCGACGAGACGGCTGTGAGCCTCGGCATCGAAGCCGCGCGCCAGCACCTCGTGCAGCGGTACTTGGACCAGGAAGGTCGAGGCCCAGATCAGGCCGACGAGGGCGAGGCCGACGAGCAGTAAGGTCGGCGAGAGACCGGCGGGGCGCAGCCAGGCGAGCAGCACGGCAGTGCCGGCCTCGGCCAGCATCAGGGGGATGACGACGAAGCCGGTGCGCCGCGCGTGCTCGATCTCGTAGGGCGAGAACGACGCCTCACCCACCGCCGCGAACAAGGGGTAATGCACCACCTGCACGAACCAGACGAGGCCGGCCATGGCGACGGTCGCACCGACGTGCACCAGGAAGAGCAACGTCATGCCGGCGTCTCCTCGGTGAGGGCGCGGCGGAGCACGGCCGGGCGCAAGCCGGTGTCGTACTCCAGCGAACAGACGATGAAGTCGATGCCGCAGCCGGGATATTGCCGGCGCAGGACCGCGGCGCGGGCGCGAATCTCGTCGCCGTACAGCACGTGCATCGGGACGTGGGGAGTGGAATCGGATGCCGCGCTCATGCGGCAAAGGTAGCGGCAGGCTGAGGCGGTACAAGCCGCGTGGCGAGTGCCGGAGCGCGACGCGCCGGAGGAATCAGAGGGGAGGAAGAGGTCGGGAAGGATCGAAGAGTGGCCCAGGAGGGACTTGAACCCCCACTCGGTTGCCCGAAGCAGATTTTGAGTCTGCCGTGTCTGCC
>CAZGEJ010000020.1:0-97585 GCA_964524885.1 uncultured Binatia bacterium (SeqCode) | reverse complement strand
CTGGCACTGCAGGAGCATAAGCGCCGCTTGTGGGACGCGGCGCTCAGCGACGCCAGCCAGGCGTCGGCCCTCACCCGCGACGATCTTCTCGCCTTACTCGCCTAGCGAGAGTGCGGCCGACCCCTGCGAAACGGCTCGTCGGCCACCGGCGAGGGACACTGAGGATGCGGGACACCCACCCTGGATTCCTAGAGGAAGGCACCGGGCGCGCCAAGCGTCGCAGTCTCCGAAGGGTGGGTGTCCCCGGAACGCTTCGCTTGTTCCTCCAACGCTTCAGTAAACATGCGCCGCTCTGGTTCATCGCAGAGGATCGCTACCAGCGCCGAAGTGTCGACCACCATCAGCGTGGCAGTCCGTTTTCGTCGTAGCCGAGGATTTCCTCGTCGGGGCGCGCGTCGAGAATCGGCAGGGAGGCACAATGCTTGCCGATTTCGTCGAGATCATCTGCGAGGCGACGTTTCGACCGCTGGCGGCTTAGCCTCGCCAGCCGATCGCGCAATGCTTGGATGACGGCATCGGTCTTCGATTCGCCGGTCAGCCGAGCCAAGTCGGCCGCCAGACGTTCCGCCTCTTTGTTGCGTAGGTTTAAGGCCACGATGGAGCACGTGTAGCAATCAGATAAAACTGTCTCAATGCGGCGGGCGGTGCCAGCTCCATCCCGGCCTCCCTCGGGCGTCCGGCCTCGCGGACCCGACGCGGGCGCAGACGACGCGCCTGTGGCGGTCTTCTCAACGATGATGGACGATCCGTTTGCATGCGGCGGGAGGGGCGATCATCGTAGTCGGATGGCCGTCGACGTCGAAAAGAAGAAACCACGCGCCGTGCTCGTCGGTGTCCAATTGCCCGGAGTGACCGACGCCGAGCACGCGGCATCGCTCGCCGAACTGGGACGCCTCGCCCACACCCTCGGCATGGAGGTCGTGGCGGAGGTCAGCCAGAAACGCGGCGGACTGGCCCCGGCCGCCGTCCTCGGCGAGGGCAAGCTCAAGGAGTTGGCCAAGTTCACCGGTGGCACGGGCGTCGTGCCGTCCGGGGTGCCGTCGCATCGCCTGAAGAAGAAGGACGACGACGACCCAGACGACGTGGAAGAGGAAGAGAGCGACCACGTCGCGACCAGCCATCGCGCCTCGGTGGTGGTCGTCGACCACGAGATCGGCCCGTCGCAGGCACGCAACCTCGAACGCGCCACGGGCGCCGAGGTGCTCGATCGCACCGCGGTGATCCTCGAGATCTTCCAGCGCCATGCGCGCACGCGAGAAGCCGTGTTGCAGGTCGAAATCGCGCGCCTCGCCTACATGGCGCCGCGGCTGCGCGAAACCGGCGGCGGCGGCGATCGCCAGGCCGGCGGCATCGGCGGCAAGGGCGCGGGTGAGTCGCAGATCGAACTCGACCGGCGCCGCGTGCGCGACCGCATCGCCGAACTGCGGCAGGAGTTGGCGAGCATCGAAAAGGACTCGGCGACGCGCCGGTCGCGCCGCGCCAGCGCGCCCACCGTGGCGATCGTCGGCTACACCAACGCCGGCAAGTCGTCGCTGATGCGCGCCCTCACCGGCAGCAACCTGCTCGTCGCCGACCAGCTCTTCGCTACGCTCGACACCACCGTGCGCGCCCTCTTCCCCGAAACCAAGCCGCGCATCCTGGTGAGCGACACGGTGGGCTTCATCAAGAAGCTGCCGCACGACTTGGTCGCGTCGTTCCGTTCGACCTTGGAGGAAGCGCGCGACGCGGCGTTGCAGCTGCACGTCGTCGATGGCGCCGACCCGGCCTTTCCCGAACAGATCGACGTGACCCTGCAGGTGTTGGGCGAACTCGACGCCGCCGAGGCACCGCGCGTGCTGATCCTCAACAAGGTCGACAAGCTGAGCGACGACGAGCGCCAACAACTGCAGGAGCGCTACCCCGACGCGATGCTGATTTCGGCCAAGTCGACGGCCGACGTGCAACGCGTGCGCGAGCGCATCCTGTCGTTCTTCGAGACCGACATGGTCGACGAGGAATTGTTCATCCCCTACTCCAAGCAAAAGCTCGTCGGCGCGGCCTACAGTCAGGCGCGGGTATTGGAGGAACGCTACGACGAAGCCGGCACGCACCTGAAGTTGCGGGCCAAGCCCGAGGTATTGGCCAAGCTACGCGCCGAATGTGACGCCGCCGAGTAGCGGCGCGCGGCCCGTCGGGAGCGTCGTGCATGTCCGCTGCTGCGCAGTTCGCAGTACTGGCCGTCGCCGCGCTGGTGACGTCGTTCATCAGCGGCATTCTCGGCATGGCCGGCGGCATGATCCTGATGGGCGTGCTGTTGGCGGTGGTCTCGGTGCCGGCGGCGATGCTGTTGCACGGCATCACGCAGCTGGCGGCCAACGGCTGGCGCGCCTGGCTCTGGCGCCGCTTCGTCGACGGGCGCATCTTCGCCGGCTATGGCTTGGGCGCGTTGGCCGTGCTGGCGCTGTTCGCCACCATACGACTGGTGGTGGACAAGCCGCTCGCCTACCTCTTGCTCGGCGCGACGCCGTACCTCGCGGCGGCCTTGCCGGCGCGCATCCGTCTGGACGTGGGTCGACGCGGCCAGCCGTGGTTGTGCGGCGCGGTGTGCACGGCGCTGCAACTGGCGTCGGGCGTTTCGGGACCCATCCTCGACGTCTTCTTCGTCCGCACGGCGCTGACGCGCCAGCAGGTGGTCGCCACCAAGGCGGCGACGCAGAGCTGCGGTCACTTGTTGAAGATCTTCTACTTCGGCGGACTGGTCAGCGGCACCGCCGACGTGTCGGCGCCGGTAGCGGTGAGCATGGCGGCATGTGCCTTGGTGGGGACGACCCTATCGCGCGGTGTCCTGGAGCGCATGACCGACGCCGACTTCCGCCGCTGGACGGCCTGGACGGTGCTGGTGATCGGCGCCTTCTACCTGGCCAACGCGGCGTGGCTGCTATCCCGCGGCGGATAAGGTTCAGCGCAAGCCCCCGGAGTTCCTCGCCGACTCCTGAGCGAGAGAGGTCGCGGCTCACCGAAACGCCCCGAAGGCGTTCTTGGCAGGTACGCGAGCGGTCCGTCCCTCGGAGCGCCGAGTTGCACTCGGCGGGCCCGGGGCGGGCTGCCGTACGGCGTCACGCGCAAATGACCGAAGCGCCGTGCGCCCGGCGCCGCGGCGCCGCCGGGCGGTGTCGAGTGCGACTCGACACTCCGGGGAGCGGCTTCGATCCGGTCCACGGCACGATCGCCGCAACCTACGACGAGCAGGACCGACTCCTCAGCACGACATTCGGAAGCCAGGCCGCAACCGCCGCGTGGCCAAGAAGGTCGACGGCACCCTGGCGCAAGCCCTCCTCTACGAGGACCAACTCCGTCCAGTCGCCGAACTCAACGCCGCCGGCGCTGTGATCAGCCGCTTCGTCTACGCCGACAAGATCAACGTCCCCGAGTACATGGTGAAGGCCGGCGTGACCTACCGCATCCTCACCGACCACCTCGGCAGCGCGCGTTTGGTCATCGACACCACCACCGGCGCGATCGCCCAGTCGATGACCTACGACGAATGGGGCAACGTCCTGACCGACACCAGCCCCGGCTTCCAACCCTTCGGCTTCGCCGGCGGGCTGTACGACCCTGACACGGGCCTGGTCAGGTTCGGCGCCAGGGACTACGACGCGCGCGTGGGAAGGTGGACGGCGAAGGACCCAATTGGATTCGGAGGTGGAGACGCAAACATCGTCAATTACTCTGGAGGCAATCCAGTGAACAATTCCGACCCCTCCGGACTGAAGCTCGTCGAACGAGCGTATGTTGAGTGGGCGGTCTTTGTGGGCACCTCTGTCTTACCAGAGTTGTGGGCAGCGAAACACGTGGAGCACAACCCGTTAAAACCGATTTCGCCCTGCTCCACATCTTTTGCGGGGCGACTACTTTATGCGGCAACGGGCGCAGCTCTCACGGGACTCATGGGGCCTTCCGGCCTAGGAGTGGTTAACGCGGCGCTCTGGGGGTACCATGCGGGATTAATGAATTACGCCGCTAAGTTGGTAGGCGACGGCTTTACCTATGGTGTGGACCGGGAAGGTTGCCGCCCGGGGGCATGATTGGACCGGAGTCAAGTCTAAGGTTTAGGCATGAAGCTGAGTAAGACTCGAGCGGAAGTGCTCCTGAATTTCTCGGGATACCTTGTCCTGGTATCCTTCCTTTCTGAGGGATACACGTCGCTCTCCTTCATTCTTCTCTGGGTCATAGCAATGACAACAGGCCATGCGATAATTCACCGTGTATTCAATGGGTAAGAGTCTGACGCGCGTTGCTGCGCGACTGAATGTCCTGGTGGATTGAGCGGAAATCCAAGAGCGGCAGATAGGAACTTTGAACGGTCGGCTCTGATGTATTGACCCAGCTGGTGCATCAGGTGGAAAGCGTCACCCTGCCCCCCCGGCCAAGGCAGCCTGGCGTACGAATTCTACCCAACACGGCGCCGACGGGCGCCGGGCAGATCCATTACATCACCGGACCCACCGGCGGCGTGCTCGGCTTCGGCTACGACGACGGGGGTTACCTCGCCAGCGAAAGCTCGGATGGGGTCACGGCAGGCGCGCCGAGCGGCACGGTCGAGACGGAGCGAGATCCCGAAGGCAGAATCGAACAGCAGACGGTCAATCAGCTGGATCCCGTCGTCTTCACCTACTACGCCGACAAGCAGCTCGAAAACGCGGGCCAGCTGCACCGCGAACTGGATCCGGAGCTTGGCTTGCTCGACACCACGACCCTCGGGGTCGTCGTCGACGACTTCACGCGGAACGACTCCGGCGAGGTAACCGGCTATACGGCCAGCAGCGGGATGACGAACGTGTTGAGCATCGGATACGAGCGGGACGCCCTCGGCCGGATCAAGCACAAGACGGAGGGCGTGCAAGGCGGGGCGGCGGTGGAGTCGTTGTACAAGTACGACTCGACCGGACGGCTCTGGAACCTCTGCGGCGACGGCTGGTCCGCCTCTCGGAGCGCGGCGTTGCACTCGGCGGGCGCGGGCCGGCTTGCCTTACGGCGTCACGCGGGAATGACCGAAGCTGCGTGCGCCCGGCGCCGCGGCGGCGCCGGGCGGTGTCGAGTGCAACTCTACACTCCGGGGAGCGGTCTCGACTCGGCACACGGCACGTTCGACGCGATCTCCGACGAACAGGATCGGCCGCGGAGCATCACTTTCCGCGCCGCGACGACAACCTACACGTACCCGGCCAACGGCGACCGCACGAGCAAGACCGACCCCACCGGTACAACGGATGACCACTACGGCGCTTCCGGAAACCTGTACCAGGTGAATATGTCCAACTGTGACGTATTCGACATCCTGATCGAAGTCAGCAGCCGCCGGGTGGGGAAAAAGGCGGTGCTTTCCATACGATTTCGGATACGTTTCGGCTTGCCGACCGACGAAGGATTGCGTTACATGTGAGGGGTGACGGGGCGAAACGTCCAGCATGTAGTCGAAGGAGATCACCGCATGATGAATGCTGCATGGATTTTTCAGCGTTCCAGACGCACCGTCGCGCTTCTTCTGGCCTTTGCGGGATTGCTGGTTCGGCCTGCCACGGCGTGGGAGTACTGGATTGGTATTCCCGACCCCGACGACTGGGTTCATCTCGAGGACGTCGCAATCGACTCCAGTGGCGACGTTATCGTCGCCGGAACGCGATTCGGGGAGACGGACTGGCAAACGTTTCCGTTCCTTCGCAGGTTGTCGTCGAGCGGCATGGACGTCTGGTCGCAGCGGTCATTTCAGACGGCGGCGAACCAGTCGATTCACCTCGCGGCTTCCGGTGAGATCGTACTTCTTGGGGTCAACTATGCACCGTCCTCGGGCCGAAGTGGTCCGTTCCTCCAAAAGGTATCGACTTCCAATGGTGATACGCTCTGGGGTGGTCCTGATCCGGAGATGCTGGATCGCGAGAACGACGTGTTGCACCATCTGGCAAACGCCGGGATGGCGATGCTTCCCAACGACGATATCCTCATGTTGGACAGCTACCGGAGTGAATCCGGGTTGGATCGCACCGCATTCATCCGACGAATCTCCGGGCAAACGGGCTTGCAGATCTGGGAACGGCAAAGCAACGGTAAGGATCTCGGGGAGATTGCCGTTACACACGCCGGCACCTTCATCTCGGCGCAGCAGTATTTCGCTGGAACAAGCCTCGCCAGGTTCGCTCAGGATACGGGACAGTGGTTGAACTCCGTCGACCTTTATCAAGCATTCCACCCTAAGCTCGTCGTCGACCCGAATGGCGACCTGTTCGTGATCAGTGACTTCTACGATGATCGAGGAGAGAATGCCGTCGAGGTTCGCAAGTTGGACGAGGACCTGCGCACACTCTGGCGGACCGTGATTCAGCAGGACGCCGAGTTCCCAAACAATTCTTCGAGCCCGAACTCCGCCCTGGACGCAGCCGGCAATGTGGTGCTGGCCTATTCGAATTGCCAGGACAACACGTCTCGCGATTGCACAACGACAACACTTTCCCGCGTATCCGGAACGGATGGTACGGTGACGCGAGGGCCGACTCTTGACGTGACGATACGTTCCCTCAAGTCCGGGCCGAGCGACACCTTTATCGTCGCGGGCTATGTCGAACCCGGGATCGCGTGGGTTGCTGGATTCAACTCGAGCACGTTTGCCGGCCTGTGGGAGCGACGCTTCGGCGGCCCCGAAGGAAATGCCCAAGGTGCATTCGAAAAGATCGCTGTACAGGGCGACGCAGTCGTAGGCGTCGGAAGGATCTTCAGTCGTCGGGTCGTCAATTGCTCGACCTGCCGAATGCGAGACGCGCTGGTAGCACGGATTTCAGCCGTCGATGGCAGCGACTCTCAACCATGCGGCAACGGGGTCTTGGACGAGACGGAACAGTGCGACGACGGCAACAAGGAAGAGTACGACTTTTGCCCGTCGCGCTCGAGCAATGGGTGCAGGTTCGCCGAGCGATTGGCGCGAACGCTCGCCAAGAGCCCCGCGCGGGATACGAACGGGTGCAAGGTGGGATGGTACGTCGCCGACTCCGGCCTTGAGCGCGACCGATATGGCCTTCGCCGGAGTCAGGTAGCCTGCCACGACAACGATCCGTGGTGCGACTTCGATCCGCAGATCGGAGTGTGCGGCTTCGATGTTACCCTCTGTCTCAACAACGACAATCCCCTCCTCCCGGCTTGCCACGCCGAGGAGATCTCGTCCGTTGCCGTCGACGGCGTTCGGCTCCGTCCGAAACAAACGAACGGACCGGATCTTGCGTCGGAACTGAGCGCGACCGTGAACCATGCGGTAACGCACCTTCTCGATCCACGGTTTCCGCTCGCCGGCTACACCGCCTCGCCTCCGCTCTCGTCCGAGCAGCGCGGTCTTTGCAGCCAGGCCTTTCGCGTGAGCGTGCCGCTGGAGCTGGAGGGGTCGCGGTATGGGAGTCGTCGTGTCCAAATCGCCATCAGCACCAAGGGCGCAAGCACGACGGCCAAAGGGCTCCGGTCGAAGCTCAAACTCGCCTGCAAGGCGGCACAGCCACAGTAGTTGCTTCCGTTTTCCGGTAGCCGACGCCATCGTTGCATCGTTTCGGTCCACGACATGGAACTCAATTGGAGGCGGACCCGCTTTGGAGGCAACCGTTGCAACCCGGGCGCAGGTCCCACTCGGTCGGACCTGTGACAAGGGTCGCGGCGATGGCTGGTCCGCCTCTCGGAGCGCCGAGTTGTACTCGGCGGGCCCGGGTCGGGTTGCCGGACGGCGTCACGCGGGAATGACCGAAGCGCCGTGCGCCCGGCGCCGCGGCGCCGCCGGGCGGTGTCGAGTGCAACTCGACACTCCGGGGAGCGGCTTCGACCCGGTCCACGGTACGATCGCCGCAACGTACGATGAGCAGGACCGACTACTGAGCACGACCTTCGGCTCCCAGACGACGACCTACACCTACAGCGAAAACGGCGAACTCGACACCAAGGTCGACGCCACCGGCACGACAACCTACGACTACGACGTTCTCGGCAACCTACGCCACGTCGCACTACCCGACGGCACGGACATCGACTACATCATCGACGGCCGCAACCGCCGGGTGGCCAAGAAGGTCGACGGCACCCTGGCGCAAGCCCTCCTCTACGAGGACCAACTCCGTCCAGTCGCCGAACTCAACGCCGCCGGCGCTGTGATCAGCCGCTTCGTCTACGCCGACAAGATCAACGTCCCCGAGTACATGGTGAAGGCCGGCGTGACCTACCGCATCCTCACCGACCACCTCGGCAGCGCGCGTTTGGTCATCGACACCACCACCGGCGCGATCGCCCAGTCGATGACCTACGACGAATGGGGCAACGTCCTGACCGACACCAGCCCCGGCTTCCAACCCTTCGGCTTCGCCGGCGGGCTGTACGATTCCTACACGGTCCTGATCAGGTTCGGCGCCCGGGATTATGACGCGCAGGTGGGAAGGTGGACGGCGAAGGATCCGATCAGGTTCGAGGGCGGGGATGCCTCGCTGTATGGGTATGTAGCTGCGGATCCAGAGCAAACTCTCTACGATTCATTCGGCAACGTCAGCGGCGGCGGGAGCAGCGGCAACCCTTTCGCCTTCACCGGTGTGCTACGCGAGCCAACGACGGGCCTATATCTGATGCCCCTACGGGCTTACGATTCAACGATCGGTCGGTTCCTGTCCGAAGATCCCATCCCTGCACTGAATCTGTATCCCTATGCCGACAACGACCCCGTCAACTTGACTGATCCAAGCGGCGCGGCCTCCGTAGGTCAGTACGGCATGGTGCTGGACAAGAGCGCTCGTGTTGCTCGTTCAATCGCAGGGAGGCGGTCGACGGGGCGTGTCCGGCAAACAATATACGTAGCTGTCGAAAAGGTTGGGAACAGCCCAGGACGCTGTTACGTTGGTAGGAGCCATAACATTCTCGACCGTGCAGCACGTCATGGCGAGCGCTTCGACGTCCTCTGGGATGCTGGGCTCGCCGTTGCAGACGGAGAGATCCGCTATCTTGAGCAAATCGCGATCAACGTGCTGAAGTACGACGCGGGAATCCCACTGGCAAACGCGCGAAATGAAGTAGCCCTCTTTGCAGGGGCTCCTGCGAGATCCATCGCTACAGCGCGGGGCCTTCAACACGGGCAAGTGCGTCAGCTTCTCGATTTTCTTACGCATATTCAAGGAATATGCGGCCGTACATGACCAGTCACGAAGCGATTATGTAGCCGTACTGGAGGTTTAACTTGTGAAACTAGGATCGTGGAGCTCCCTTCCGGAAGGTTCAATGCGTTGTCAACGTCCAAAGGAAATCTTACGGCGATCATTTGATGACGCGCCAGATGGCGTCGATTCCGAGTTGCGTATTGTACCGATCGATGCGGTTCAAGAGGGTGATACCCAGGTTCTTGCGGCCGGGTACCCCGATGGATGGTGCCGCGAACCGATCGTTCCCCTTGATTCACTTCGTCGATTTCCTTCCGTCGACTCCGTCGTCTCATCAACGATGGTGTCGGCCATGAGTCCGATCCCGACCATTAGGCAGCTGATACTTCTACACGATGCACCAGTTCCCGACGCCATGACCCTCCGCAATCTTTGCCGGTTGGAGTCGCTCTATGCTGGTACGGCAAAAAGCGATGGGAAACTCGTGCTTGATTCGCTCCCCATCGACTCACTACAACAGCTTGCAGTGAGTCGATGGTGTGTTGATGAACTCTCTTCGCTCGCTTCCCTACAAAATCTGCGAGATCTCCGAATCTCAAGCTGTCGCACCGGAGACTCAGTTCGCGCGCTTGGGATGTTGTCGGAGTTGCGGCGCTTGGATGTTTGTGGTGTTTGGCGCGGTGCGCTGAATGGCTGGAAAGCTCTTCGAAACTGCACTCGGATTGAAGAGTCCACGCTCCACGGGTTCTGCGCCGTGGACTTGCGTCCACTGGCTACATGGCGCGGTCTTCGACGACTAACGATTTCGGGAAAGCTCCGGAGCTTGGCTGGAATCGAGGTCCTCGACGCGCTTGAGCAGTTTGTGCTTGTCAATGAGCGTCCTCTCGATTCAATCTCAGCGCTAACTGCCGTTCCGTCCCTCAGGTTACTCACCCTTGTTCTTACAGATTCGCCCGAGCTCGGAGACCTAAGCCGGCTTTTTAATCTCAAGGAACTTAAGCTCGAAGCGCGTCCCGCCGCACGCATCGGTTCGCTCAAGGGATTGAGACAGTGTAGAGCCCTTCAGGCAATTGAACTCTCGCAAGTACTCGTCGACGATGCTAATCTTTCGCCGCTTGCCGAACTACCAAGGTTGGAGAGAGTGAAGATCCACAACGATGATGGATCACTGAGACATTCAGCTGTCGAGCTTCAACGCGTGAGACCGGATATTCATGTTTCGTATCACGCAGTAGGTGAAGCTGATCTTTCGTTTCTGGCGAACGTACGTACGCTACGTCAGTTGACGATTAAGTCCGGTGATGAATCTCAAACCTCGGCGGCTTCCGAAGTACAACGCTTGCGTCCGGACGTCCACGTTGTCCACGTTGAAGATGCGAAAGGGATCGGATTTGCGACGTTAAAGATGTCCGATAGTCGCGCAACGCCCTTGAAAGGATACTTCACTGGGAATGCGCCTGCAGCACAGCGGATTGCGGTGGGCCCGATTTCGATCATCCCGCCGACGGGCGTTAGCCAAGCTTGGTCGATCTTCGAGGATATCGTGGATCTCGTCGGAGGACGTACGAACACCGGGGCCGAGGCGAGAGTCCGGCGCGCGTTACGGCGCGACCGAATGCTTCTTGATCGGCTTGACTTCGATTCCGAGTCCGACAACTTCTGTGTCTTTGCGACGAGTGAAGAGGACATTCGTGCAGTCGCCGACGCTATCAACGACTTGGCGTCACAGAGTAATGGGTCGCGCAGACGAAGAAGAGGCGACAGGTAAGGGTATTCCTTCGTACTTCTCCATCGACGGTTTGGCGCCCGCGGAACGTGTCAAGGAGAATGAGACGGTCGACCGGAGCCTGTCAATGACAATGAGACAGTCGACGTCAGAGTTTTGTGAGCAATGGCAGCGACGAGGGGAGAGCCGGGTTCGACGCTGGCCGTGTTGTCTTGGGTAACGAAGGGCTTTGGAGGATTGATCCACACGGCGTCGGGGCGAGCGGGTGGTTTAGGGCGGCCGTGGACGAAGCGTTCGGGGTGTTCGGCATCGGCGGCGGCGCCGCGTCCTCCAGCGGGGTCTACGTCAATGCACCGCCGCTCGGACTCACCCCCTTCTACGACTACCCGCTGATGGCGGCCCTGAATCAGCCCGGCAGCGCCACGCCCGTGAAGTACCCCGTCACCGTGCACTTCCCCGCCGCCGGGATCTATCCTTTCGAAATCGACTTCTTCGGCGGCAGTGGCGAGCAGCTCTCGCTCAGCCTGTCACAGGAGCAGAACACCGGAGGGTCGGTCGTCGATGCCCCGCTGCCACCGATCGGGACGGTGACGATCGCGCGCTCGGCCCCCGAGTTGGAGATCGGCGGCTCGGCCAGCGTCATCGTCAGCGTTCGCAACGGCCTCGGCGAGCCGGCGGCCGACGCCGAGGTCACCGTCTCCGTCTCCGGCCCGAATCCGTCGCGAGTGACAGGCTTAACCGATGAGAACGGCACCGCCGTCCTGACCTACACCGGCATGACCACGGGTATCGATACGGTCCAGGCCGAGGTGCTGCTGAACGGTCTGGCATCGGCCTCGAACGTCGTGTCGATCATCTGGAGCGACGGCCCGCCGGGGCCGGCGATGAGCGAGTTTTCGCCGGCCGACGGGACGATCGTAACCAAACCCATGCCGATCACCGCCATCGTGCTCCCCCCCGAGGGCGAGACGATCAGCACCTGGAGCGTCCATTACCAAGATACCCACGGCGGTGCGCCGCAACTCATCGCCAGCGGCGCCGGGGCGCCGCCGGAGGTGCTCGGCACCTTCGATCCGACGATGTTGCCGAACGACGCGTATCAGTTGCGCGTAGGGACTGGGATCTGCTCCAAGCAGGCCGCAAACCGGCTCCGATTCAGCCGCTAGCATGAGGACATCACGATGCACCGGATCTATCGCGTGAAGTCGCTTCGAATCTGCGACTCCTACGTCGTCGTCGTTGGGTTCGATGACGGCACCGAGCAGCGTATCGACTTCGAACCCGTCCTGCGTGGAGAAGTTTACGGTCCACTGCTTCAACCGCACTTATTTCGACAAGTTGCCATCGACCCGGATGTCCATACGCTAGTCTGGCCCAACGGCGCGGACTTCGACCCCGAGACGCTCCATGACTGGCCGTTGCACGCCAGGGAGTGGGCCGAACGGGCGCGCGCCTGGGAATCGTGAGGCACCTCGGTGATCGCGCGACTCGCTCGTCGCGCGCGATGCACATCCTCAACACGAGGCTGACCTAGGCGCGGTGCTCGCCGCCGCACAGCGACGGCTCAATTCCCTTGTGTCCACTACCAAGATACCCACGGCGGTACGACGCCAATCATCGCTAGCGACGCCAAACTCAGTCGCTACGTCGTGACCTACAAGGACGTCAGCGTGCCGGTGCTGGGCTTCGACATGGAGGTAACCGGCTATATCGCGAGCAGCGGGATGACGAACGTGTTGAGCATCGGATACCAGCGGGACGCCCTCGGCCGTATCAAGCACAAGACGGAGAGCATCCAAGGCGGGCCGCCAGTCGAGTCGTTCTACAAGTACGACCCGACCGGACGGCTCTGGAACCTCTGCGGCGACGGCCGGTCCAACCCTCGGAGCGCCGAGTTGCACTCGGCGGGCCCGGGTCGGGTTGCCGTACGGCGTCACGCGGGAATGAACGCGGCGCCGCCGGGCGGTGTCGAGTGCAACTCGACACTCCGGGGAGCGGTTTCGACCCGATCTACGGCAGCATCAACGCCACCTAGCACGAACAGGAACTGCGCCCGACAGCCGGACTCAACGCCGTCTGCGCTGTGGTCGGCCGCTTCGTCTACACCAACAAGGTCAACATCCCCGAGCATTCGCTGCGCGACCACGTCAATCGCAGACGATGCGATCGTAATCCACGCTACAACGGCATCCCCCAAGTGGGTACTCCGCTGAACAAAAGAACTGAACATCCGAACAGGTAAGGCTTCCCCTAGCCGGAATACCAACACAGCTCCCGGAGCACTCGTCGTGACGAGTGCAAGGAATACCCTCCTCGCCGGTTGGGCACCGACAGACCTCGAGGAAGGTCGGAGTTAGCGACCATCTACCACCGCTGGCAACGCATTCTTCCCGGGTCGTTTTCGTTGCGCGGAGGCATTCCTCAAAAGATACGGAACTTTGCGTATCGTTGCCATTGTCGCCGCAGGCGCTTGCGATGGATCCCATTGCGAACAGCAGCGCTGCCCGTAGCTGTTTCATACGAATCCTGAATCAACTCTCGCAGCGAGACGTTCAGCGACGACGGGCATGGGGAAGAGCGCACGAACGGTAGCGTCGGCCGCAAGCAGCTGCGGATCGTCATCGCTGATGCGCACACGCCCGACGACGGAACGGATGGTCGACTCGTGCACTTGTCCGCGCGTGCGTGCCTCTGACACGAGACGGTCCAGAACGGCGCTGAGACTCATCCGTCCGCTCCCGTGCGCTTGCCCCCGCAGCCACAGCAAGTTTTCGCTCCCCAAGGTGACGGAGATGGCTTGCTTCGGCATACGATGTTCCTACGATCGCCCCGGACTGGCGTCAACCACGCGCTGCGACATGCGCGAGAACCTACGAGCGCGTTCTTTCCGCGCCCTCCTCTCAGCGGTACCGTCCACGAGGCGGACCACCGATGCGACCTTCGACGACCACCACCAGCAGCGGGTTGCCGTGCCGCGTCACGCGGGAATGAGCGAAGCGGCGTGCGCCCGGCGCCGCGGCGCCGCCGGGCGGTGTCGAGTGCAACTCGACACTCCGGGGAGCGGTTTCCATCCCGTTGCTGCCGCTGACATCTCCGACGCTGGGTCGTGCCGTGAGAATTGGGGGGACACGATCGCCCCTCCCTGACAGCGTCGTTTCACGAGGATCTTGGCCAAGGAAGCGCCCTGATCGCACGGCGCAGCCTTTGCGGCAGCGGATTCGACTGCGAAATCCGTCTCCGCAAAGCATGGGGGAACGCTTTTCACCCTGAAACCGTTGCCGCAAGGTTCGTTGGAACACTTTCAGAACTGAAAACCGTCTCAACAAGGTTTGTTGGAACGCTTTTGAAACCGAAAAGCGCCTCAACAAGGTTTGTTGGAACGGTTTTGAGATCGAAAACCGTCTCAACAAGGTTTGTCGGAACGGTTTCAGAACCGAAAACCGTTGCAACAACCTTTGCTGGAACCGTTGCGGGCCCGTAAACCGCTCGCGCAAGGGTTGCCGGACGCGATGCGCACACCCACACGTCGCAACGGGCAATTCTCACGACACCGCCCTCCGTCATCTAGCATTTGCCGTGTTCCACGCCCCCGATGACCGGCGACCCCACCGCGGGACCGAACCACCTGCCCTCGCCACAGCGGCGATTTTCCCGGCTGCAGACGTCGCGATTCGTGCTAGGGGGAGCCGCATGGATGCATCGTCGACGGCTCGATTGTTCCCCTTGGCTCGTGGGCGGCGAGTGCGGCTCCTCCTGCTCGCGACGCTGACCCTTCTCGGCTTCACCTCGTCGTGCGGATCGGACGGCGATTCCGCCGCGCCACCAACCCCCGAGGAATGGCGCGCCTCGGCTCGCGCTGCCGCGACGAACGTCGACACCACCCGCCTGGCAGCCGACATGGCGATGCTCGCCGATGATGCCATGGAGGGGCGCGACAACCTCACCGCCGGCGGCGAACGCGCCCGCGAATGGCTCGTCGAACAGATGACCGCGATCGGACTCGAACCCCTGGGCAGCGACGGCTTCGCCCAACCCTTCGACCGCGGCATCAACCTCGTCGGCCGCCTGCCGGGCCGAGATCCCGCACTCGCCGAAGAATACGTCGTCGTCAGCGGTCACTACGACCACCTCGGCGTCGTCGGTGCGCCCAACACCCAATGCCGCGTCCGCCGCAGCGACCCGGACGACAGCATCTGCAACGGCGCCGCCGACAACGCCGCCGGCGTCGCCGCCACCCTCGCCCTTGCCCGTGCCCTCGCCGACAGTGACACCGGCACCCGCCGCTCCATCCTCGTGGTGTTTTGGGACGCGGAAGAGGACGGCCTCCTCGGCAGTCGCCACTTCGCCGACGTCGAGCCGCTCGTACCGCTGACGTCCATCGCCGCCATGTTCTCGGTCGACAACGTCGGCGCCTACATCATCCCCGGCGTCGAGGACTCCTTCGCCATCGGCACCGAGTACGCCGCCGGCCTGCGCGAACTGGTGCACGCCATCAACGTCGAAACCGGCTTCACCCAATGGCCCGTGTCGTCGTTTTTCGTTGGCAGCGACACCGGCGGCCGCAGCGATCACCTACCCTTCCGCCTGCGCAACGTGCCGATCATCTTCTTCGGCTCCGGCTCGCCGCCGCAGTATCACACGACCGCCGACGAGCTCGACGTCGTCAGCCTCGACAAGCTCGCGCGCATCACACGCCATGTGCTCCTCGTCACGGCGGACGTCGCCAACGCCGACACCCGCCCGTCCTTCGTCGCCACGCCCGTGCCGCAGCTCGACGATGCGCGGGCACTGCTGGCCTTGGGTGAAGTCGTCCTCGCCGACCCGGCCGCGGCCGGCTTCGGCGACCCGATCGCGATCAATCTCTTGCAGGGCTGGGTCGACCGCTTGCAGACCTACGTCGACGACCCGCCGCAAACGGAAAACGAGTGGGCCGCGTACGACCGCTACGTCAAGCAGATCATCTCGATCGTCTACGACTTCATCGGCGGCGCCGCACACCACTGAGCTGAACGGTTCATCAACGAGCCAACGGACCATCCGCCCAAGGCATCGGATCCTGTCTCGACTCCGTATCTCGGCGTCGTTGAAGATTCGACGGCCACCCGGAGTGTCGAGTTGCACTCGACACCGCCCGGCACCAGGTGCCGGGCGCTCCCCGCCACCCTTCTCCTCGCGATGCGCGGGAGCTCCCCACAGCGCGCGCCGCGACAATCCTCGCGGCACGTCTCCCTCAACCCGTGACGGGCACGCCGAGTACAACTCGGCGCTCCAGGGCGCTACGCACGATCTTCCTCCATCTTGGCGCGACGGCAGGTCATGACCACTTCGTGGTGAGAACACCTGCCCGAGGCATGCCGCCGACGCGCTGTCCGTCGGCGGTCACGGCACCAGCGCCGGCTTGGGGCGGCGATCGGCGTAGTAGAGGCCCCAGTGTTTCTCGGCTTCGTCGGGATGGTCGCTGCCCTTCCAATTTTCGTCGAAGGCCTCGAACCAGAACGAGATGATCCGCTCGCGGTCGACCCAGTCGTTGTAGGCGGCGAAGAACTGCTTCTGGGCGGCTTCATCCGCGGTCGCCAGCATCAACTTCGCCTGCTCGCCTTCGTTCAGCCGGCGTGTCGCCCAGCCCGATTCGCCGATGACCACCGGCACGCCAGGGTGCATGGCGACGAGTTCGGCATACACGTTGCGTGTCCACGCCAAGGCCTGCTCCAACGGCACCCCGTTCCAAAGCGGATGGATGTGCGTCGTCAGGAAGTCGAGTTCGGCCGACAGGCGCCGGCTTTCCTCCAAGCGCCAATACTTGAAGTCGTCGGCGCTGGTCACCGGCACCGTCGTCGCGGCCCGCACCTGGCGGATGTAGGCGATGACCGTATCGAGATCGCTGCGATGGGCGCTCCACGAGACCTGGGTTTCGTTGCCGACGCTGATGGCGGCGACGATCTCGGGATAAGCGCGCGCCAGCCGGATCGCCTCGCGCACTTCCGCTTGGTTGGCGGCGACCTCCTCCGGCAGTTGCACGATGATCGTGCCCTGTTCGTCTTTGCGGACCTCCGGGGCGATCCACACCCCGAGCACGATGCGCAGCGGCAGCGACTGCTCGCGGATGATCCGCAGCATCGTCTCGCTCGTGTCGCGCGAGCCGTAGGTGCGCAGCAGTTGCCAGCGCGGCGCGATGAGGTCGAGGTCCTCGCGCAGCTGCGCCTCCGTCGGCAGCGTGCCGGCCGGCCGCTGACCGTCGCGGTAGGGGCTGTAGCAGATGCCGTTGCCGATCCACCGCTCGCCCTGCATCACGGCAAACGGCCGCCGCACGAAGGCGAGTTCGGCCTGTGCCGCACAGTGCGACGACCCGACGATCGACGTACAGCCGACGGCGCTGACCAGCGCTACGAGAGACACGGCGCGCACCAAGACGGCACCGAGGCTCCGCCCCACGAAATGACTTGCTCGCATGATCCCACCTCCAACTTCGACCCGGGTCGGGTTGTCAAGCGATCGACGCGACCCCACCCCGGGTAGCTTCGCCACGCAACCGCTTGACGGCAGCGCATCACACCGCGACAAGACCGCATGGATCCGTGGCGAAGACTTGCCGAGACGCTGCTCGGGCCGGCGACTCTGACCGCACGCGACGTCGCCCGACAGAGCGGACTGGAGCTGGGCGAGTTGCGCCGCCTCTGGCAAAGCCTCGGCTTCGCCCCGGTCCCCGACGACGATCTGCGCTTCACCCCCGCCGACGTCGACGCCGCGCGTGCCGTGCTCGGGCTGGTCGAGACCCAGCGTTCCGAACCCGAAGACGTGCTGCATCTGGCCCACGTCCTCGGCCATGCCTTGGCCGCGATCGGCGACGCCCAGGTCGGCATCGTGCGGGCGCGCATCGAAGCCCGCCGGCGGGACGATCCCAACGCCACGACGAACGACTCGGACCTCACCGCGCGCCTGGAGGCCTTGGCGCCGACGCTGGAGGAAGTCTTGGGTTACGTCTGGCGCAGGCAATTGGTCGCCGCCGCGTTGCGCTCGGCCGCCGTACCGGCGCACGGCGAGCACCTGCGTGTCGTCGGCTTCGCCGACATGGTTGGCTTCACGCCGCTCTCCCAAACCCTCGACGACGCCGAGCTGACCCGCGTGCTGCGACGATTCGAGGCCGTGGCCCACGAACACATCGTCCGCCACGGCGGCCGCGAGGTGAAGATGATCGGCGACGAGGTCATGTTCTGCGTCGACGAGCCCGAACGTGCCGCCGACATCGCCCTCGACCTGATCGACGCCCACGCCCAAGACCCGGACCTGCCGCCGATTCGCGTCGGCGCGTCGCTGGGCCCGACTCTGGCGTGGGACGGCGATTATTTCGGCCCTACGGTGAACTTGGCCAATCGGCTGGTGAACGTGGCGTGGCCGGGGACGGCCTTGGTCTGCGAAACCTTGGGCGAGCGCTTGGGAGAAGCGCCGGGTCTGGAGTTACGACGGCTGCCGACGACGCGATTGAAGGGGATCGGCAAGCAGCGGCCGTTTGTGGTGCGGCGGGGGGCTCGGGCTTGAGGCGTAAGGCTTAAAGCTCAAGGCTCAAAGCTCAAAGGTTTGGGCTTACGGGGCTTTGCGGCGGCGAGGGGGGAGGTCGGTGCAGGTGTCTTCTTGGACTTCGCCGGCTAGCCCGATCGATTCACCGAGAGTGGGATGGGCGTGGATCGTACGCGCCAGGTCGACGGCGTCGGCGCCCATCTCGATCGCCAAGCAGATTTCCCCGAGTAGATCGCCGGCGTGGGTGCCGACGATGGCGCCGCCGATGATGCGTTTCGAACTCGGATCGAAGATCAGCTTGGTCAAACCTTCGTCCCTGCCGTTGGCGATGGCGCGACCGCTCGCCGCCCACGGAAAGATCGCCGTCTCGACCGCCACACCGGCGCGTTCCGCCTCGCGCTCCGACATTCCCACCCAGGCGACCTCGGGATCGGTATAGGCGACACTCGGGATCACGCGCGCATCGAAGAACGACTTGTGGCCGGCCGCGACCTCGGCGGCGACGTGCCCCTCGTGCACCGCCTTGTGGGCCAGCATCGGCGCGCCGGCAATGTCGCCGATGGCGAAGATGTGCGGCACGTTGGTGCGCATCTGGGCATCGACGCCGATGAAGCCACGCTCCGACACCTGCACCCCGGCCGTCTCGGCGCCGATCTCACCGCCGTTCGGCACACGCCCCGCCGACACCAGGATCATGTCGTAGCGCTGCGGCTCGCTCGGCGCCGTCTCGCCCTCGTAGCGCACCCACAGTCCGTCGTCGCGGGCCTCGACCGCGGTCACCCGCGTCGACAGAAGAACCTGGTCGAAACGGTGGGCATTCATCTTCTGCCACACCTTGAACAGGTCACGATCCACGCCGGGCATGAGTTCGTCGAGCATCTCGACGACGTCGAGACGCGCTCCCAGCGTCGAATAGACCGTGCCCATCTCCAAGCCGATGATGCCGCCGCCGATCACCAACAGCTTCTCGGGGATGCGTTGCAGGGCCAACGCACCGGTCGAGTCGACGATGCGCGGATCCTCGGGCAAGAACGGCAACCGGGTCGGACGCGACCCGGCGGCGATGATCGCCTGCGCAAAGCGTACCCGCACCTGCTCGCCGGTGGTCGCTCGTCCCTCCCCTTCGGAGCAGGCGATCTCGAGGTGATGCTCGTCGATGAAACGACCGACGCCGCGTAGCGTGTCGACCCGACGCGCACGCGCCATCCCCGACAGTCCGTTGGTCAGGCGTTGCACGACATCCAACTTGAAACGACGCAAACCTTCCAAGTCGAGGCGCGGCACGGCATCGACAATGCCCTCCGCCAACAGGCGCCGTACCTCATCGATCACCGCGACATGATGCAGCAGCGCCTTGGAGGGAATGCAGCCGACGTTGAGGCAGACTCCGCCGAGGGTCGGGTAACGCTCGACGAGCAAGGTCTTCAAACCGAGATCGGCGGCGCGAAAGGCAGCCGAGTAGCCACCGGGTCCGGCCCCGAGCACGACGAGATCGTAGCTGCGCTCGGCCGTTGCCGATGCAGCCGCGGCATTCGCACTATCGGTTGGCGTCGTTGGGCTCATACGTTGCGCCTTCGTCGGTCAAAGGAGGAGCCGCCGCACGTCGGCGAGCACCTGGCCCAGATACGAGGTGAAGCGCGCGGCCAACGCTCCGTCGATGACGCGGTGGTCGTAACTCAGCGACAGGGGCAACATCAGACGCGGCACGAAGTTGCTGCCGTCCCACACCGGCTTCATCACGGCGCGCGAGACGCCGAGGATCGCCACCTCCGGAGCTTGGATGATCGGCGTGAAGGCGGTGCCGCCCACTCCGCCCAAACTCGAGATGGTGAAGCATCCTCCTTGCATGTCACCCGCGGTAAGCTTGCCCTCGCGCGCCTTCGCGGCGAGCTCGGCGGCCTCGGCCGCAAGCTCGCTCAGCGACTTGCGGTCGGCATCCCGCAGCACGGGCACGACCAGTCCGTGGGGCGTGTCGGCGGCGAAGCCGATGTGGAAGTAGCGCTTGAGGACCAACTGCTCGCCGTCGAGGGAAGAGTTGAACTCCGGGAAGCGCTGCAGTCCGGCGACAACCGCTTTGACGAGGAACGCCAGCAACGTCAGCTTGATGCCGCGCTGCGCCAGGTCGTCCGTCTGCGCACGCCGAAAAGCCTCGGTGTCGGTGATGTCGGTCTCGTCGAACTGGGTCACGTGCGGGATCGACACCCAATTGCGCGCCAGGTTGGCACCCGAGAGTTTGCGGATGCGGCTGAGCGGCTGCAGCTCGACCGGACCGAACTTGGCGAAGTCGACGACCGGCCACGGGATGAAGGGCCATGCCGAGCGAGCCTCGACACCGGCGCCGGCCGCGGGCCCGTGACCTTGGACGATCGCCTTGACGTACTGGCGCACGTCTTCGTGCAGGATCCTGCCCTTCGGCCCTGTGCCGGCGACCTGATTCACGTCGACGCCGAGGTCGCGGCAGAGCTTGCGTACCGAGGGGGAAGCATGCGCCGCCGACCCCGCCGGGACGGGGACAGTCCCCTTAACGGGACTGTCCCCTTGGCTGGCGGGTAGAGCGGGCGGCGCCGGCGCCGGCGGCGCGGGTGATGCGGCGGGCGGCGGCGGCGGTGCCGTCTCGGCTTGCGGCGGCGTTTCGGTCGCGCCGGCGGCGTCGGGGCGCAGAATCAGGATCGGCGAGCCCTGACGCACTTTGTCGCCCACGGCGATGCGCAGCTCTTGCACGACGCCGCCGACAGTCGCCGGGATTTCGACACTTGCCTTGTCCGTCTCGAGGGCGATCAGCGACTCGTTCGGTTGCACGTGATCGCCCGGGGCGACGAAGATCTCGACGACGTCGACATCCTCGAAGTCGCCGATGTCGGGCACTTCGATCTCGATCCACTGGCTCATGCGAAGCGTCTCCCTGCCGATCTCGCGCGGGTCATACCGTCCACGGCGCCGGCTTGGCGTGCGGCAGGCCGTAACGCTCGCGCGCCTGCTCGACGACCGCCGCGGCGAGCTTGCCGTCGTCCACCAAAGCCTTGAGCGCTGCGAGGGTGATGAAATAGCGATCGACCTCGAAATGGCGGCGCAGCTGCTGCCGCGTATCGGATCGCCCGAAGCCGTCGGTACCGAGGACGACGTAGCGCCGCGGAACGTAGGCGCGGATCTGCTCGGCGAACAAGCGCATGTAGTCGGTCGCCGCCAGCACCGGCCCTCGAGACTCGGCGAGCAGCTGCGTCACGTACGGGATCTTCGCCGCCTCGTTGGGGTGGAGCAGGTTCTCGCGCTCACAGGCCATGCCGTCGCGCGCCAGTTGGGTGAAGCTCGGGCAGCCCCAGAGGTCGGCCTCGACGCCCCAGTCGTCGCGCAGCAGATCGGCGGCGGCGATCACTTCGAGGAAGATGGTTCCCGATCCCAAGAGCTGGACGCGCGGACCGTCGCCGCCGGCGCGGCGGAAGCTGTACATGCCGCGCACGATCCCGGCCTCGGCCCCTTCGGGCATGGCGGGATGTTCGTAGTTCTCGTTCATCAGGGTGATGTAATAGAAGACGTCCTCTTGCTCGGCGTACATGCGCCGTAGGCCATCTTGCAGGACGACGGCCAATTCGTAGGCGAACGTGGGATCGTAGGAGATGCAATTGGGGATGGTCGCCGCCGCCAAGTGCGAGTGGCCGTCCTGGTGCTGCAAACCTTCCCCGTTGAGCGTGGTGCGACCAGCGGTGCCGCCGAGCAGGAAGCCGCGCGTGCGGGAATCGCCGGCGGCCCAGGCGAGGTCACCGATGCGCTGGAAGCCGAACATCGAGTAGAAGATGTAGAACGGCACCATCGGGATGCCGTGCACGCTGTAGCTGGTGCCGGCGGCGATCCAGTCGCACATGGCGCCGGCCTCGTTGATCCCCTCTTGGAGGATCTGGCCGTCGCGCGATTCCTTGTAGAACATCAGCTGGTCGGCATCCTGCGGCACGTACTTCTGGCCCTCTTGGTTCCAGATGCCGACTTGGCGAAACAGCCCTTCCATGCCGAAGGTGCGCGACTCGTCGGCGACGATCGGCACGATGCGCCGGCCGATGTGTTCGTCCTTCAGAAGCTGCGTCAGCATACGCACGAAGGCCATGGTGGTGCTGAAGGCACGCCCCTCTCCCGAACCCGCGAGCATGGCGGCGAAGGACGCCAGCGGCGGCACTTCGAGCGACTCGGCGCGGCGCCGCCGGCGCGGCAGCTGGCCACCGAGAGCGTCGCGATGCCGCCGCAGGTACTCGAGTTCGGGCGACCCTTCGTCGAAGCGCACGAACGGCAGCTTCTCCAGATCCTCGTCGGCGACGGGGATGCCGAAGCGATTGCGAAACTGGCGCAAGGAATCGAGATCCAGCTTCTTCTGCTGGTGGCTGATGTTCATCGCCTCGCCGGCGGAGCCCATGCCGTAGCCCTTGACCGTCTTGGCCAAGATCACCGTCGGTTGCCCACGCGTCTCGCTAGCGGCCCTGTATGCCGCGTAGATCTTGAACGGGTCGTGCCCGCCGCGGTTGAGAGCCCAGATGTCCTCGTCCGACCAGTCGCGTACCAGATGCGCCAGCTCGGGAGTGTTGAAGAAATGGCGGCGGATGTAGGCGCCGTCGCGCGACTTCATCGTCTGGTACTCGCCGTCGACGACCTCCATCATGCGGCGCGCCAGCACGCCTTCGGTATCGCGGGCGAAGAGCGCGTCCCAGCGACGGCCCCAGACGAGTTTGATGACGTTCCAGCCGCCGCCGCGGAACTCGGCTTCGAGTTCTTGAATGATCTTGCCGTTGCCGCGCACCGGGCCGTCGAGGCGCTGCAGGTTGCAGTTGATGACGAAGATCAGGTTGTCGAGCTTCTCGCGCCCGGCGAGTCCGATGGCACCGAGCGATTCGGGTTCGTCCATTTCGCCATCGCCGCAGAAGGCCCAGACCTTGCGGCCTTCCGTCTGGGCAAAGCCGCGATCCTCGAGATAGCGCAGGAAGCGGGCCTGGTAGATGGCCATCAGTGGGCCGAGGCCCATGGAGACGGTGGGGAACTGCCAGAAGTCGGGCATCAGCCAAGGATGCGGATAACTCGATAGACCGTTCCCCGAGACCTCCTGGCGGAAGTTGTCGAGTTGCTGCTCGCTCAGCTGCCCGAGGAGGAAAGCGCGGGCGTAGATGCCGGTGGAGACGTGGCCCTGCATGTAGATGAGGTCGCCGCCGTGCTCGTCGCTGGGAGCGTGCCAGAAATGATTGTAGCCGATGTCGTAGAGGGTCGCGGCGGAAGCGAAGGAGGCGATGTGTCCACCGACGTTCGAGTCGCGGTTGGCGCGCATGACCATGGCCATGGCGTTCCAGCGCGTATAGGCGCGGATACGCCGCTCGATCGTGGCGTCGCCGGGGAACGGTGGCTCGAGTTCGACCGGGATCGAGTTGATGTAGGGCGTCGTGGCGCTGTAGGGGATGTGGGCCCCGCTCCGGGTGGCGGCTTCGATCAGCTGCTCGATGAGGAAATGAGCCCGCGCGGGACCTTCCGCGGCGATCACACCTTGCAGGGCATCCAACCACTCTCGTGTTTCGACCGGATCCCGGTCGGACCGCACGTCTTCGTCGGGTGAACGTTCCATGGCAGAGTTTCCTCACGGCGACGGCGGCGAGGCGCATCGGCATCGCCGGTGGGCGCCTCGCCGCGAATCTACTCCGACGGCCGGCGTGCGGGCGCGCGCGGTCGCATCAGCGCGGCGCCGCCTCGAGGCGGGCGATGCGCTCCTCGAGCGACGGGTGGGTCATGAACAGGCGCATCAAGCCGCCCCGGTCGCCGCCGGAGATGCCGAAGGCCGCCATTTGGTCCGGCAGCGGCGTCGGCTCCACCGAGCCGAGGCGGCGCAGCGCCGCTATCATCTTGCCGCGCCCTTCCAGGCCGGCGGCGCCGGCGTCGGCGCGGAACTCTCGCTGGCGCGAGAACCAGAAGACGATGATGCTGGCGAGGATGCCGATGACGAGTTCGGCGACGATCGTGGTGATCCAAAAGGCCGGACCGTGATCGCGCTCCGTCTTGAAGACGACACGGTCGACGACGTGGCCGATGACCCGCGACAGTACGATGACGAAGGTGTTCACCACACCCTGGATCAGGGCCATGGTGATCATGTCGCCGTTGGCGACGTGACTGACCTCGTGCGCCAGCACCGCCTCGACCTCGTCGCGCTTCATGCCGCGCAATAGGCCCGTGCTGACCGCGACCAAGGCGTTGTCGCGCCGAGCGCCGGTGGCGAAGGCATTGGGCTCGGGAGCGTCGTAGATGGCCACTTCCGGCATGCCGATACCGGCCGCCTGGGCCTGCCGCTGCACCGTCTGCACGAGCCAAGCCTCGACCTCGTTGCGCGGCTGCGCGATCACCTCGGCGCCGGTCAGACGCTTCGCCGTCCACTTCGACAGCGCCAACGAGATGAAGCTGCCGCCCATACCGAACACCGCCGCGAAGGCCAGCAGCGACGGCAGGTTCAAATCGACGCCCCGCTCGTCGAGGATTCCCTCGATGCCGAGCAGGCGCAGCGTCGTGCCGAGCACCAGCATGATCGCCAGGTTGGTCACCAGGAACAGAAACACTCGTTTCATGCACAATCCTCCATGCAATGCGTGTCGACGTATCAGGTAGCAGGTCCGCGGCACCGCTGCACTAGGGGCTGGGCCGGTGCTGGCGCACCGGCAGGCCTAGGCAAAGGCTAAGGCTGAGGCTGAGGTGGATGTAGGGAGCCTCTCCCCCTCAGCCTTAGCCTCTGCCTAAGCCTAAGCCTGTCGCAGCGCGTAGCGCTGCGACCTCTGGGAATGCTATGCACACGCTGGCGGGGGCGCCGACGATTGGGAGGAGTGGATGATGGACACGCTCGTGATGATTCTGGCCGGCGGACGGGGTGAGCGCTTGCACCCGCTGACCAGCCACCGCGCCAAGCCGGCGGTGCCGTTCGGCGGCAATTACCGCATCATCGACTTCGTCCTGAGCAACTTCATCAACAGCGGCTTCCTGCACATCAAGGTGCTCACCCAGTACCTCTCGAGTTCGCTGCTGCTGCACCTGCCGCGCGGCTTCAACTTCGGCTCGATGACCGAGCACTACGTCGACGCCATCCCCGCCCAACAGCGCAGCGGCGACCTCGGCTGGTACCTGGGCACGGCCGACGCCATCTACCAGAACCTCAACATCATCTACGACGAGCGGCCGCAGCACGTCGCCATCTTCGGCGGCGACCACGTCTACAAGATGAACGTGCGCCAGATGCTCGACTTCCATCGCGGCCACCGCGCCGCCGCCACGGTCGCAGCGCTGCCCTTCCCGCGCCACGAAGCCGCCGGCCGCTTCGGCGTCATCGAGGTCGACGCCGACTGGCGCATCGTCGGCTTCGAGGAAAAGCCGACCGAACCCAAGCCGATCCCCGGCCAACCCGACATGGCGCTGGTGTCGATGGGCAACTACATCTTCGACCCCGAGGCGCTCTACGACGTGTTGCCGCGCGATCACGAAAACCCCGATTCGCGCCACGACTTCGGCGCCGACGTGCTGCCGGCGATGATCGGCGAGTACGGCGTCTATGCCTACAACTTCCTCGACAACCAGATCCCCGGCGAAAGCCCGGCGGCGGCCGGCTACTGGCGCGACATCGGCACCATCGACGCGTTCTTCGAGGCCAACATGGACCTGCGCGCCGTCGAGCCGGCGCTCAACCTCTACAACCCGGCCTGGCCGATCCGCTCGGCCAACGTCCACTACCCCGCCGCCAAGTTCGTCTTCGACGAAGAAGGCCGCCGCGGCATGGCGCTCGACAGCCTCGTCGCCAACGGCGCCATCGTCTCCGGCAGCACCGTGCGCCGCTCCGTGGTCTTCGCCAACGTCTTCGTCCACAGCTACGCCGAGGTCGAAGACTCGATTCTCATGCAGCACTGCAGCATCGGGCGGCACGCCAAGTTGCGGCGGGTGATCTGCGACAAAGGTGTGACCATCGAGGACGGTGCGGTGATCGGCTTCGATCCGCAGGCCGACGCGGCCCGCTTCCCGGTGTCGCCGGGCGGCATCGTCGTCGTCCCCAAGGGCTCGATCGTCGGCCGCGACGGCAGTGTGCGCGAAGGCGACATGCTGCGCCCCGCCGGCACGATCCGCCCGCGCGAGCATCGCCCCGGATCGGTGGTGGCGCCGCCGCCGGCAGCCGCTTCACGCAAGTAAGGAGCGGTAGATCTCGATCGTACGCTGTGCGATCGCATCCCAACCGAACGACTGCACGGCGCGGCGCCGCCCGGCCTCGCCGAAACGGCGGCGCAAGGCGGCATCGAGTCCGACGCGGTCGAGAGCTGCGGCCAGCTCGCGCTGGAAGGCCTCGGCAGCGAGCGGCTCGCCGCTGTCGTCGGCGGCGAACGGCACGAGTAGGCCGGTCTCCTCGGGCACGACGACCTCGCGAATGCCGCCGACCGAACTGGCGACCACGGCCGTGCCGCAGGCCATGGCCTCGAGGTTGATCAAGCCGAAGGGTTCGTAGATCGACGGGCAGCAGAAGACGGCGGCGTGGCTATAGAGTTCGATCACCGAGGCTTTGTCGACCATCGCCTCGATCCACACGACCCCGTCGCGCTCGGCCTGCAGGGCGCGCACCGCCTCGGTCATTTCCGCGGCGATCTCCGGCGTGTCCGGCGCCCCGGCGCACAACACCACCTGTAGGCGCCCATCCAAGTGCCGCGCCGCCCGCACCAGGTGCAGAATGCCCTTTTGCCGGGTGATGCGGCCGACGAACAGGACGTACGGGCGCCGCGGGTCGACGCCGTAGCGTTCCAACGCCGCGGTCGTCGCCACGGGTTGGTACTCGACCGTGTCGATGCCGTTGTGGACGACGTGCACGCGCGCGGGATCGACGTCGAACAGGCGCAGGACGTCGGCGCGCGCCTCCGCCGAGACGGCGATGACGGCATCGGCCGCCTCGAGGGCAGTCTTCTCGACCCAGGACGAAATGTCGTAGCCGCCGCCCAGCTGCTCGCGTTTCCAGGGGCGCAACGGTTCGAGGGAATGCACGGTGACCACCAGCGGCAGGCCGTAGGCCATCTTGGCGAGCAGGCCGCCGAAGTGGCTGTACCACGTGTGGCAATGAACGAGATCCGCGCCGGCCGGGTCGGCGGCGAAGGCGATACCGCGGCCGAGGGCATCGAAGGCTCCCCGCACGCGACCGTCGACGCCGGCCAACAGCTCCTGCGGCGGCGCGAAGCCGCGTACGCGCAGGTGGTCGGCGCGGTCGTCCTGCGCGCCGAAGCAATGCACCTCGACGTCGATCGAGCGCGCCAGTTGGCGCGTCAGATAGTCGACGTGGACGCCGGCGCCGCCGTAGATGTTCGGCGGAAACTCGTTGGTGAGGAGTAGAACTTTCACGGCGTCACCCGCCGGCGGTCGATCAAATGCCGCTGCCGTCCTTCTCGCCGTCGTCTTCGTGCAAACCGCATTCGCGCTTGAGGCCGAAGAATCGCGTCTGCTCCTCGCTCATGCCCGGTTCCCACTTGGCGGTCGTGTGCACGTCGCCGACCGAGACGTACCCCTGCTCCCAGAGCGGGTGGTACGGCAGGTCGTGCTTTTCGAGGTAGTAGTGGACGTCCTTGTTGGACCAATCGACGACGGGGAGGATCTTGAAGACGCCGCGTTGAACGGCCAGCACAGGCAGCTGCGCGCGCGAGTCGGACTGTTCGCGGCGCAGACCGGAGAACCAGGAGCGGACGTTGAGTTCTTCGAAGGCGCGGTTGAGCGGCTCGACCTTGTTCATGCGGTTGTAGCGCTCGATGCCGTCGACCCCCTGCTCCCAGAGTTTGCCGTGGCGTGCCTCTTGCCAGGCCGGCGACAGATCGGCGCGGTACACCTGGAGATTGAGGTCGAGGCGACGGGTCAGCTGGTCGATGAAGCGGTAGGTTTCGGGGAAGAGGTAGCCGGTATCGGTGAGAACGACGGGGATGCGCGGCCGCACCCGGGTGACCAGGTGCAGCATGACGGCCGCCTGGATGCCGAAGCTCGAGGAAACGACGATTTCCTTCTCGAGATGGTCGAAGGCCCACTGGACCCGATCCTCCGCGCTCATGGTGCCGAGCTTGTCGTTCCATTCGGCAAGAGCGGCGCCCTGTTCGTCGCGCGACAGCGCCCTCAATTGGTCCAGGGAGATGAGCATCATTCCATCGACTCCACGTGCCGCTGGCCTTCGGTTGAGTTGGCAGCGGTGCTCAAAATAAACGTTCCCCCTCCAGACACAAGCGCTCGCACGCCCGACCTGGGCCGGCGCGCGAAGTCCATCGCAGCGTCACTGGACCCTCCGGCGGGACTCCTGCGACGGCAACGGATCGTTCTCCGCCGACGTGTCGCCGCCCATCGTCCGCTCGTGTCGGATCACCGGATCGCCTGACATCCGCGTAATCCCCGCGAAATGGTGTTCTTCGGACCGGGAAACTACCGAACTGGAAGCCGAGATTCGTGTCTTGCTCACTTTTGCGACGAGTCGTACGAAGCTGCCGCAGGGAGAGGGCAACGAAATGATACATCGCAGGTATTCCGTCTATCGCGCGGCGATCGCCACGTGCCTGGTGCTCGCGTGGGTAGGTCCGGCCTCGGCGGCGACCTTCTTCGTCAATTCCGTGAGCGACCTCGGCGATGGCGCCCCGGGCGATGGCGTCTGCGCCAGCGGCGCGGGCCATTGTTCCCTGCGCGCCGCGCTCGACGAGGCCAACGCGTTCGTCGGACGCGATGAGATCGTGCTTCCCGCGGGCATCTACCAAGTCATCGGAGCGCCGCTCGTGATCACCGACGACCTCGACGTGCGCGGCGCCGGCAGCCACGCGAGCGACATCCGCGGCCGCACCCAGAGCAGCGTCTTCTCGATCGCCGGAGCGGTAGCCGCATCCTTCACGGACGTCCTCATTCAGGGGGGGCGCGCGGCGCGTGGCGCGGGTATCGACAATCCCGCCGGTCATGTGTCCCTGCGCCGCGTGCTCCTCAAGTTCAATCGAGCCCGCCTCGGTCAGGGAGGCGCCCTCTACAACGGCGGCACGGCGGACCTGCACGAAGTCTCCATCCTGGGAAACGTAGCGCGCTCCGGCGGCGGCATCTTCAACGACGTCGGCGGCACGCTGACCGTGCGGGCGACGACCCTGCGCCGCAACCGCCACCGCGTCTCGGGCGGCGGCGGCTGCATCCACAATGCCGGCACGGCAACGGTCGAGCAGTCGCTGCTGGCCCGTTGCCAGGGCCGGATCGGTGACGGCGGCGGCGGCATTTACAATTCAGGCAGCTTGCACCTGGTCAATTCGACCATCTGGGGCAGCCGCGCTCGGCTGAGCCAGGGCGGCGCCATCGTCAACGACGCCGGGGCCGACCTGTCGATCTTGAACGCGACGATCGTCCGCAACCAGTCCGCTTTCGTCAGCGCAGGCGTCGTCAATTACGGCTCGGCCACCATCGAAAACTCCATTCTGTGGGGCAATTTCTCGCGCGAGCACGACACCAACTGCGGCGGCCCGGTGCCGATCTTGTCGCTCGGTCACAACCTCGACGGGGGTACGGGCTGCGGCTTCGCCGCCGCCGGCGACATCGGCCATGCTGATCCGAACATCGGCCGCGACGCGCCCAATGGCGGTCCGACGCACACACGCGAAATCCGTCCGGGCAGTCCGGCGGTCGACAACGGCATGGGGCCGGACTGCCCCGCCGTCGACCAACGCGGCGAGCCGCGCCCGCGCGATGGCAATGGCGACGGCGTCATGGGCTGCGACATCGGCGCCTTCGAGCGCGCCGATGCGCCGCTGGCGAATCCCAACAGCCCGCAAGCGCCGCGGCCGCTGCCGGCGATGGCGGGCCCCGAGTTTCGCGCCAACCGTCTGACACGCGCCAACCAACATGCTCCGGCCATCGCGACCCTCCCCGCCGGTCGCTTCGTCGTCGTGTGGGAAAGCAGCGATGCGCAGGATGGCGACGGCGAAGGGATCTTCGCCCGCCTGCACGATGACCGCGGCCGCCCCGTCGGCGGCGACATCCCCGTCAACGCCTCGGCGACGGGAGACCAGAACGCCCCGGCCGTCGCCGCCGACCCAACCGGCAACTTCGTCGTGGTGTGGGAAAGCAGCGACGTGGCCGGCACCACCCAGTCCATCTTCGCCCGTCGCTTCAGCCCCGCCGGGGAGCCGCTCACCGGCGACATGCGCGTCGACGACGGCAGCTCGAACCGAGCCGACGAACCGGCGGTGAGCATCGAACCAAACGGCGAGATCGTGGTCACCTGGGTCAGCGGCGAAGGTGACGACACCCGCATCGCGCTGCGTCGCCTCGCCAGCGACGCCACACCCGCCGCTCCCGTCGCCTATGTCGCCAAAGGCCAAGGCAGCGAGCTGTCGGCACCGGCAATCGCCTCGGGTCCGGAACGGACGCTGCTCGTTTGGAGCGAAGAAGGCATCGAGCTGCCCGCCATCCGTGGACTGTGGCTGCAGGGTGGCGTCGCCAGCGGGGCGAGCTGGACCGTGTGGCAACCGCTCATCGACGCGGGCGCGGTGCCCGAGGCTTCGGTGGCCGCCGATGCCACCGGCCGCTTCGTCGTCACCTGGCAAGCGCCGGACATCGGCAGCGCCGACGAGCGCGACACCATCCTGGCGCAGCGCTTCCACCCCGACGGCACCCCGCTCGGACCGATGCTGCGCGCCAGCCTCGACCGCCCGGGCTACCGTGCCCGGCCGCGCGTCGCCATGTCGCCGGGAGGACATTTCCTGGTCGTTTGGGAGAGCGAGACCGAGGACGATCCCTCCGGCGCCAGCGTCATCGCGCGGCGCTTCGACGACCGCGGCAAGGCCGTCGGCGATGAGTTGCGGGTCAGCGTCGCCGTCGACGCCTTCCAAATCGAGCCGAGTGTTGCCGTCCATCCCAATGGCAGCTTCCAGGTGGTGTGGGCGAGCGACGCGACGGACGGAGACGGCTTTGGGGTCTACGGCCACACCACGGCGCTCGATGGATTCATCGGCTTCAAGGCGCTCGCCGCACCCTTCGACGGCAACGTCCTGCCGGACGACTGGAACTTGACGCTCGACGACCTGGTGGTGGCCAACGACGCCGGCGACGATCCGGAGAATTACACGGCCGGCCACGCCCGCGCCCTGCTCAATCCGATCCTTCGCCCGGACGGCGACGGGGAGCCGAGTTACGTCGCCTATGAACTGAGCCGGGCGAGTGAAAGCGCGGCCGACGCGGACCGACGCGCCGGCAAGCGCCGGGCGCGTCTGTGGGAGATCGACAACCGCTTCGGCACCTTGCTGGTGGAGACGAAGCAGCCGACACGGCTGTTGACGCCGGCACCCTTCACGGGGGACGAGGTCGCCGAGACCGCCCCGGCCTATCTGTGTTACACCGTCAAGGCGATGCCGGAGGCGGGTGCGTCGCAGACCACGAGTGGCAAGCTGCGGCGCGACCTGCAGATCTTTGCCCGCGACCGCTTCGACGACTGCAACCCGTCGAGGCGCCCGGGCTTCGACGGCACGTCGGTGGCGGGCCATTGCCTCTATGAACTCAAGGCACCGAAGGAGTTGTGCAACCCGGTCGGCTTGGCCCCGGTCGAGCCGCCGCGCCGCAGCAGCGCCGACGCCGTCCCGGCGACGGCAACGAGTGGTCCGACCCTGGTCTGCTACCATGCGCACCGCGCCACCAGCGTCGCCAGTGCCGATGCCGCCCTGCTCGTGGGGCAACGGGGACAGCTGTCGCCGGCCCAAGCGAAACACGTGCGTCGCCGCAGCCGCGACGGCAACCCGGTGCTGCTCGCCACCGACTCCGGCTTCCCAGCGCCGTTCGCCCTCGACACCGTCAAGGTCGAAAGCGTTTGCCTGCCCTCGCGAGTGCGCGCCCTCAGCCTGAGCGAGTAACGCCGCGGGCGGTCCGCGCCCGCTCGCGTCAGATCCCTCAGCCCCCGCGTCCTGCCGAGGGCACGGGGGCCAACCCGTGGGTCGGACGTTCGCCAACCCACGGGTTGGCGACGCCCGCGACCTTCCACTTTCGTATTGACATCGGGGGGCTGGTTCGACGAAGACTCGACGAGCCATTCGCAATGTCACGGAACGGTAACCGAAACGTCATCTTGACCTCGGTCACGTCGTAACGGCAGCGCCGCCGCGAGCGCCGTCGTTCGGGAAGGAACGGACTCATGTCGACACGCGCGTCCCTGGCCGCCCTGTTCGCCACGCTCCTGCTGGCGTCCCCCTCCGCGGGAGTACTCTCCCCGGCTGCCCAAAAGTGCCAGAAGTCGATCGGTTCGCTGGGCGGCAGCTACCTGAAGAAGGTGGCCAGCACGTTGCAGCGCTGCCGGCAGGATATCGGCAAGGGCAAACGCACGGCCGGCACGGACTGCCTGCTCGAATCCGACATCACGGACAAGCTCGCGGCGTACGGTGACGAATTGCGCGACAAACTCGCCAAGTCGTGCACCGACGGCCTGGTCGCCGGCCTCACCTTCGGCGGCCCGTGTGACGGCAGTGCCACCCTCGCCGCGTTGGCGACCTGCCTGGCGGACAGCCACCGCGACACGGCGGTTGACCTGGTCGACACGGCGTACGGCACGACCGGAGTCATCGCCAAGGGCCCGCAGTCCTGTCAGAAGCTGGCCGGCAAGGCAGCCCTGAGTTTCGCCCTCAAGCAGCATGCGCAGCTGCGCCGCTGCCTGGATTCCGTCAACGAGGGCGACCTGCCGGCGGAGACCGATTGCGTCCGACGATCCCTCGCCAAACTCGCCAAGACGCACGCCAAGTCGGTGAGCAAGATTACCGACACGTGCGCCGTCGCCATCGGCCCATTGACCTTCCAAGGGGCCTGCGCCGGCATCGGCGACGCACCCGAATTGGCCAGGTGTCTGCTGCGCAGCCATAGCCAGGGCGACGAGGAACTCATTGCCATCGAATACGGCGTCCACCCCACCGGCGACACGGCGCTGGCCAAGGAGATCACCGACACGGCGGATTGTGTCGACGGCCCACTGAGCCGCTGCCGCGCCGGCGACTTCCTGCTCGAGAACGGACGGATCCGCGTGGTCGTGCAAGACGTCCAGCGAAACCTATACGGCATCGGCCAGTACGGCGGGCAAATCATCGACGCCGACCTGGTGCGCACGTCGGGTCCCGAACGCGACAACTTCGAGGAGTGGTCGACCCTGATCAACCTCGAAAACACCGCGCACTACACCTCGATCTCGGTGCTCAACGACGGCAGCGACGGCGCGCCGGCGGTGATCCGCGCCACCGGCGTCGACGACCTGCTGGATTTCTTCAATCCCAGCTCGACCGTGGCTGGCCTCGGCTTCTTGCTCGATCCGTCGACGGATGACGTCGACCTGCCGATCGAGATCGTCACCGACTACATCCTGATGCCGGGGCGCAACTACGTGCAGGTCGAGACCACCGTCGTCAACGTCGGCGCCACGGGCTTTCCGTTCTTTTTCGGCGACGTGCTCAACGGCTCCGGCGAGCTGACGCAGTTCCAGCCCGCCTACGGCTTCGGCGAGCCGCTCGCCACCGTGCGCTGCCCACCATCCGCCAGCAATCCCTGCAACGCCGTCATCTACCAAGGCTTCAACCAAGCCGCCGGCGTCTCCTACGGCTACACCAACGACGACCCCTCGTCCTCGACGTTCAGCACCTCCGGCGTGTCGGTACCGCTCATCGGCACCGAGGTGCTGCTGGCCCTGACCGGGACGGCCGGGCCGCCCTACGAACTCGCAGCGGCCGGCGAGCCGGGCGATAGCCGGACCTTCACCCGCTATTTCATCATCGGCGACGGCAGCGTCTCGGACGTGCTCGACACGCGCAACGAGATCCAGTTCCTGCCGTCCGGAACCCTCCAGGGAACCGTCACCGCCGGCGGCAGCCCCGCGGTACGCGCCCAAGTGGCCGTGCTGCGGACGGGAGAAGGCCCCACCCTCTCCCCTCTCGCCAAGAACGTCGTGTCGCATACCCTCACCGACGCTGCCGGCCAGTTCTCCATGACCCTGCCGCCGGGCAACTACCGCGTCATGGCCAACCTCGAAGGCCACCCTTACGAGGGCGGCGGCGCCAGCCCGACGCAGCACGCGGTGACCGTCAAGGCCAGCGACAGCGTCGACCTCGACATCGCCCTACCGGCCACGGGGGCGTTGCAAGTGTCGGTCGTCGACGAAGGCTCCGACCCCCTGCCCGCCAAGGTCACGGTCGTCGGACTCGACCCGAGTTCCGACCCGCTCAATACCCAGAGCATCCTCGGACTGATCAACAACACCACCGGCGTCTTCAACGACGTCCAGCAGGACGGCGTTCCTTACGGCGTCACCCAAGTCCACTTTGCCGGCACGAGCGGCGCCATCGGCCCGGTGTCGCTCGAACCCGGGAACTACCGCGTCGTCATCACCCACGGCATCGAGTACTCGGCCTATGCCGAGGACATCGTCGTCACCGCCGGCGCGACGACGACCGTCAACGGCCAGATCGCCCCCGTCGTCGACAGCGGCGGCCTCATCTCGGGCGACTTCCACGTGCACTCGATCGACAGCCCCGACTCGAACATCAGCCGCGTCAATCGCGTCAGCTCGATGCTCGCCGAAGGGGTCGACTTCTTCACGCCGAGCGACCACGACTTCCGTTCGGATTTCGAACCGACCGTCGCCGCCCTCGGCGCCGAGTCGTTGATCAAGGTGGCGACCAGCGCCGAGATGACCACCTACGACTACGGCCACTTCAACGCCTGGCCGGTGCCGATCGACCCCAACCAGGTCAACGGCGGCGGCATCGACCACAGCGGCGCCGCACCGACCGGCCTCGATTTCCCGTCCTACGGCAACTATGGCCTGCCCCCGGGCGACATCATCGCCGCCGTCCGTGCCGACGGCGCGACCACCGTGCAGATCAACCACGTGCACAGCTTCTTCGGCTTGGGCGGCGGCTCCGGACTCGCCATCGACACCGGCGTCGAGCCGCCGCAATCGGCCGTCCCGGGCGCCGCGCGCCGTCTCGACCCGACCATTCCGAACTACTTTCCCGCCGCCCCGGATCGGCCGGATGCGCTCGAGATCTGGATCGGCGACGACCGCGGCCAGATCACCAACAACCTCTTCGGCCGCAACCTCGGCGATTGGTTCAACCTGCTGAACCAGGGCATCATCACCACCGCTCTCGCCAACTCCGACACCCACCGCCGCATCATCACGCAGTCCGGCATGCCGCGGAACATGATCTCCTCGCCGACCGACGACCCGGCCGCCATCGACCCGGCCGACGCGTCGCAGAACCTCAACGACGGCCGCACCTTCGCCACCAACGGGCCAATCCTGCGGTTCACCGTCGAAGCCGGCTCGACCGGCCAAGTCGGTGGCCTGGCGCTCGGCTTGCCGACGCTCATCAGCACCACCGACGGGGAAGTCGAAGTCGAACTGGAGATCGAGAGCCCCGTGTGGGCCGAGTTCGATCGTGTCGACTTCTACGTCAACAGTACGACCAGCAAGACCACCGCGCTCAGCGAAAGCGGCTCCGGCGAGGTGCCCGTCACCACCTACGGCGTCACCCCCGACTACACCCTGACCAAGGACGTCGACTTCACCGTGACGACCGTCAACGACCACCCCGGCATTCCGGGAGCGTCGCACCTCGAAGCGACCGCTCCGTTGACCTTGAGCGGCATGACCGAGGACTTTTGGATCATCGCCGTCGTGCGCGGCAGCGACAACGTCTCCAAGCCGTTGTTCCCGGTGGTTCCCAACTCACTGCTGGCCAAGGCCTGCAGCAACAACCCCTGTCGCGCCTGCAGCAGCAACAGCAATTGCACCGGAGGCGGGCTGTGCAACGTCAGCAACGCCACCACGACCGAGCTGACCGACGGCAACCTGAACCAGTGCGGCATCACCGCGACCGCCTTCACCAATCCGCTGTTCGTCGATGTCGATGGCGGCGGATGGACGGCTCCTGGCGTCCAGGTCGCTCCGTGAAGAAAACCCTCCTCGCGCTTCTCTTCGGCGGCGCCGTCGCGGCCATCCCCGCGACCGGCGCCGCCACCGCAGTCCCCGACCTGTCGGCGGCCCTCGGCCGTGCGTCTCTCGTCGTCGCCGCCCAAGTGAGCGACGTGCAGTCGTACGACAGTGGTCGTTTGACCGTCGCTCACCTCCGCGTCGCGCAAACCCTGAAAGGCAAAGAGACGACCACCGTTGCCGTCGTCGAACGCCACGATCTCGCCTCGAGCCGCCCGCTTCTCGAGCCGCAAGCGCGTGTCGTCGCCTTGCTGGCGCCGGCGCGGCGTAACTCGGCGATGCGGAAGGTTCTTCCCGAAGCGACCTACTACGAGATTTACGGGCGCCCGGCCGGCGTCCTCGCCGCGCCGGACGAAGCCGCATTCCAGCAGACGACGCAACTCGTGACACGGCTGCTCGCGGCGCGTCGGTCGCCCGCCCAGGATCCGACGCGACGCGTCGCCGAGGCGCGCGCCCTCACCTTCGATCAAGTGGCGGCGCAGCTTCCAGCTCTGGTCGGCGACGGCGCCCGAGCGTTGCCGCGCTTCGCCGATCTCGCTGCGACGCTGAGTGCCGACGAACGAACCCGGCTGCACGCCGCGCTGCAGCGCACCGACCTCCCGGCATGGGTGCGCACCGCCCTGGTCGAAGCCATCGGCCAAAGCCACCTACGCCAGCTCATCCCGAGCCTGCGTCAACTGCCGCAACCCGACGCGAAACTGCAGCGCAATGTCTGGGACGTCCTGCGCCAACTGGGCGCGGCTCCCACGGCCGACGACCTCGTCGCGGCTTCGCGCAGCCCCGACACGAACACGCGGCTGGCCGCCGTGGCGGCCCTCGCCGAGAACCACCGCGACGCGGCACGCGAGCCCCTCGAACGATTGGCGCAAGGCGATCCGGAAGCCCGCGTCCGCCTGGCGGCAATCGAAGCTCTCGGGCACACGGGCGAGGCCGCCCTGCCCGCGCTCGGGCGCATCTTCGCCGGCGACGACTGGAGCGAACGGCGCGCCGCCGGCCGCTCCATCACCACCATCGGCGGACGCCCCGCCGCCGAAACCCTGGCTCGCCTGGCCTTCGACGGACCACCCGATGCGCAGAAGTTTGCCGTCACCTTGCTGCTGATGACCGGAATCGCCCACGACGATCCCCTCGTCCAGAACATCGCCACCAAGCATCCCGACGAGAGTGTGCGTCACATCGTCGAGTCGGGCCTCGAAGTCCACGACCACTGATCATGCAACGCCTCGTGACTTGGGCGGCGACGGCTCTTCTGCTGACGACCGTCGCCTGTAGCGCTTGGGGCCACGCGGGCCCGCAGGGGGCGACGCGCGAGTTGGTCCGCCTGCAAGGTTATCGCACCGCTACAGCACCGCCAGGCACGAGCCGTCGGGTCGAGGTCACCGCCCTGGGCAAGACCTACGCCTTCGCCGCCGGCGACTGGCAGGTCTTTGCCCTCGCCGGCAAGGATCGATCGGAGCCCGAGGTCGCGCCGAACACGATGCAGCGGTTCGTACTGCAGGGCAGTCGCGAGGACTTGGCGCGTTTCGTCGCAGCCCGGCCGGAGCAGCGCGTAACGCTGTTGGCGGAACGGCGCCCGGGGTCGTTGGAGTTGTTCGTGCTCGCTCTCGATCTTTGCCCTGCCGAATGACCCAACCAACCGGTTGGACCGTACGCACCGGGGCATGATGACTTCGGTGTTTGCACCGGGGTGACGATCCGGTCGTCCCCTGCAACGAGCCGGCGGGGAATCTCTGGGACGCGATCGAGGTTTCGCGCTTCCCTGTGGCTCGGAGGCGCGTTATGCCCAATGACATGCCTCGCTTGCGCTTTCGCCACCGGTCGTTGCTGCTTGCCGTCGTGCTCAGCGCCGTCGCCGGCTCGGGATGGGCTGCCGCGCCCATTCCGGTTTTCGAAAGCGGCCCCGTGCGCCCGCTGGCCTTGTCCCCGGACGGCTCGCGCTTGTTCGCGCTCAACACCCCCGACCACCGGCTGGAAATCTTCGCCATCACCGACGATGGACTGCGCCACACGGCGAGCGTCGGCGTCGGCCTCGAGCCGGTAGCCGTCGCGGCACGCAACGACCGCGAGGTTTGGGTCGTCAACCACCTGTCCGACAGCATCAGCATCGTCGACGTCGCCAGCGATCCTCCCTTCGTACGCCAGACCCTACTCGTCGGCGACGAGCCGCGCGACATCGTTTTCGCCGGCCGCCGCGACGACGACGGTACCTTTCGCCGCGCCTTCGTCACCACCGCCCGGCGCGGCCAGAACTTGCCGGCCCGCATCGACCCCAAGCTCACCACTCCGGGGACGCCACGCGCGCTCGTCTGGGTCTTCGATTCCGCCGCGCCCGCGGCCGGACCCGAGAAGATCGTCGAGCTGTTCGGCGATACCCCGCGCGGCCTAGCCAAGACGGCGGACGGGGCTCGCGTCTACGCCGCGGTGTTCCACTCGGGCAACCAGACGACCACCGTGAGCGAGGGCGCCGTCTGCAACGGCGGCGCCAATGCCGCACCCTGCGCCATCGACGGCATCACGGTCGAAGGTGGTCTGAGCCAAGGCCGCGCCCCCGGCGGCTTACCAGCGCCCAATCGCAGCGCCGACGGCGCGCCGGGCCCCGAAACCGGGCTCATCGTCAAGTTCGACGCCGCCAGCGGCCAGTGGCGCGACGAACTCGGACGCAACTGGAACAATGCCGTGCGCTTCGACTTGCCCGATCTCGACGTCTTCGCCATCGACGCGATCGCCGACGAACCCGTCGAGGTCGACGCCTTCGCGCACGTCGGCACCATCTTGTTCAACCTGGCGGTGCACCCGACCAACGGGCGGCTGTACGTCAGCAATACCGAAGCCGGCAACGAAGTCCGCTTCGAGGGAGCGGGGCTGGATCACACCAGCGTGCGCGGCCGTCTGCATCTGGCACGCATCACCGTCGTCGACGACGGCGGCGTCCATCCACGCCACCTGAACAAGCACATCGACGCCCTGCCGCAAGGCTATCGCACGCAGCCGATGCCTGCCGGGGTGGCCGAGGCGAGTCTGGCGACACCGGTCGATCTCACCATCGGTGCGGACGGAACCCTCTGGCTGGCGGCCTTCGGCTCGGCCAAGGTCGCCCGTTTCGACACCGCCCAGCTCGACGACGGCAGCTACGTCCCCAACCCTGACGACCACGTTGCCCTGAGCGGTGGCGGCCCCGCGGGACTCGCCCTCGACGAGGCACGCCAACGCCTCTACGTGCTCACCCGCTTCGACAACGAAATCAAAGTCGTCGACACGGCGGCGCGACAGGAGGTCGCGCGCTACCCCATGCACAACCCCGAACCCGAGCACGTCGTCCGCGGCCGGCGCGTACTGTACGATGCACGTTTTTCTTCCAGCAACGGCGAAGCGGCCTGCGCCGCTTGCCACGTGTTTGCCGACTTCGACAGCTTGGCGTGGGACCTCGGCGATCCCGGCGGGCGGGTGGTTCCGAATCCCAACCCGACAGGCCCGATCGGCAGCCACCAACCGTTCCACCCGCTCAAGGGGCCGATGACGACCCAGACCCTGCGCGGCATGGCCACCCACGGGCCGATGCACTGGCGCGGCGATCGGACCGGGGCCACGTTCGAAGGCGACCCGCGGGCGCTCGACGAAGACCTCGCGTTCAAGGCCTTCAACCCCGCGTTTCCCGGGTTGCTGGGGCGCGACGCGGGCGAGATCCCCGCTGCCGACATGCAGGACTTCACCGACTTCATTCTGGAGGTCCGCCTGCCGCCCAATCCCATTCGCCGGCTCGACAACGCGCTGACGCCGGCGGAAGCGCGCGGCCGCAACACCTATCTCAACCGTCCCGCAACCGACGGTATCGCCAGCTGCAACGGCTGCCACACGCTCGATCCGGCGCGCGGCTTCTTCGGCACCAACGGCACCACCACCTTCGAGAACGAGCCGCAAGAGATGAAGGTGGCGCACCTGCGCAACGCCTACCAGAAGGTCGGCATGTTCGGCATGCCCGACGTGTCGTTCGTCAACATCGGCCCGGAACAACGACGTCACCAAGGCCCGCAGGTGCGTGGCTTCGGTTTCCTGCACGACGGCAGCATCGCGACGGTTCGAGATTTTCTCCACGCCACGGTGTTCTTCCTCAGCGAATCGGATCGCGAGGAACTCGAACGATTCACCTTCGCCTTCGACACCGACTACGCGCCGATCGTCGGCCAACAAGCGACCCTCGACGCCTCCGCCGCGGCGCGTCCGCGGGTGGATCTGCTGCGCCAACGCGCCGCCACACCCTTTGTTCTATTCGGCCAGCCGAGCGCGAGGGAATGCGACCTGGTGGCGCGTACGCTGATCGACGGCCGCACCCGCAGCTTTCTCTACGACCCGAGCCGCGATCGCTTCGTCGCCGATCAGGCGGAGGCGGCAGCTCGGACGCTCGACGAGTTGCAGACGCTGGCGGCGACGACTCCAGTGACCTTCACCTGCGCGCCTCCCGGCAGCGGCAATCGTGTCGCCCTCGACCGTGACGGCGACGGCGCCTTCGATTTCGACGAGGTGCTCGGACGTTCTGATCCGGCCGATCCGACCAGCCTACCCGGCCCCCAAGCATGTGCCGGCGACTGTGACACGGACGGCACGGTGACGGTCGACGAACTGCTGCGCGGCGTCGACATCGCCTTGGGCAACCAGGCTCTGGCCGTCTGCCCGGCGATCGATACGAGCGGCGACCTTGCCGTCAGCGTCGACGAGATCATCCAGGCGGTTACGACCGCGCTCGAAGGGTGCGACTGAAGCGAATCCTACACCACGGCGTGATCGTGACCTGCCATCGTGCGGACTTAGAGGAGAACGGGCGCGGAGCGCCCTGGAGCGCCGAGTTGTACTCGGCGGGCCCGTCGCGGGTTGAGGGAGACGTATCGCCAGGATTCTCACACCGGGGACTGAGGGGATCTACAGCGCATCGCGGGGAATATGGTGGCGGGCCGCGCCCGGCGCCTGGCGCCGGGCGGTGTCGCGTGCAACTCGACACTCCGGGTGATGCAGGTAGCGTCCAAGCAGATCAACCGCGGGCGGCGGCGAAGATGCGGTCGGCGTTGGTGCGGAGGATCATGGCGCGCGTTTCCTGGCGCTTCTCGGTCACCAACAGGACCTTCGCCAGCGTCGCAGCCAGCGGATAAAACGGCCAATCGCTGCCGAAGACGATCTTCTCCGGACCGACCTGGGTCAGGATCTCGTCGAGTTTGCTGACTCCCTGCCCGGTGATCTCGAGCCAGACGTTGTCGTGATCCTTGGCGAGGGCGATGGCGTCGTCGACGTCGCGCGCTCCCGCGTGGCCCAAGACGAACTGCACCTTGGGGAAGTCGTGCACCGGTTTGTCCCAACGGCGAATGAGCGCGTACTTGCGCATGAACTCCGGCTCGATCCCCGAACGTCCGGCGTGAAACAGGATCGGCAGGCCGAGTCGCTCGCATTCGGCGTAGACGGCCATGGCGCCGTCGTCGTCGGGGAAGAAGCGCTGCATTTCGGGATGCAGCTTGACGCCGCGCGCGCCGCGGGCGGCGAAGGCGCGCAACTGCTCGGGGGCGCTGCGCGAGCCCGGGTGCACCGAAGCGAAGGGGACCAGCCGATCCTGTCGCTCGCTGCGGCCGATCGCGTCGAGCCAAGCCTCGGTGAGCGAGTCGCCGAAGGGCAGGCCGAGGGCGATCGGCAAGACGGCCGCTTGGCCGAAGCCGACGCGATCGAGTTCGTCGACGAGATTGGGAATCGTGTGGGTAGCCGCGGCGGCGCTACCGAAGAAGAGTTGGTCCTTGATCTCGGATTCCAGTTCGTCGTGCATCGCCTCGCTGAAGGCGGAGTTGATGTAGACGTCGAGGTCGAGTTCACAACCCGGGTTGTCGCGGTCGCAGTCGAGCAGGTACTGGATGCGCGGCGTGCGTTGCAGCAGATCGATCGATGGGGCGAACAGCAGGTTCATGCCGAGGTGGGCATGGAAATCGAACGCCGAGGGCAAACCCTCGACGGTCAGCCGCAGTTGGCCGCTGCCGTCGAGTTCGAAATACGGCAGCTCGGCCAAACCGCGGTAACCGCGAAAGCGCAGTTCGCCGTAGGGGCCCTTGCCGCGGGCGGCGGCCTCGGCGCGGCGTTGGCGGCGGAGGCGAGCGACGTCCTCCGCCGTGTAGGCATCGCCGTCGCTGCAGCCGGGCAGGGCCAAGGCCGCGAGCGAGGCGACGGCGCCGCGCAAGAACTGTCGGCGATCGAGGGAGTTCACCGCCGCGGCCCCATTCAGAAGCCCTCGACCTGGTGGATTCGCTTCCACAGCAAGTTCGGGGCGAAGCGGCGCATGCGCCAGCCGAGCTTGGTGCCCTTGCCGGGAAACACCCAGAAGGAGCCGTCGTCGAGGGTCCGTTCGATCGCGTCGAGGACCTCTTGCGGCTCGATCGGCGGCGCCTCGTTGAAGAGCTTCGGCCACACGGTCGCACGGCCCTGATCCAGAAGCGGGGTATTGACCGGCGGCGGGCAGACGCAGGCGAAGCGCACGCCGCGGTCGCGGTTCTCGTGGTAGAGGACCTCGGAGAAGGCGACGACGGCGAACTTGGAGGCGTTGTAGGCGCCGACGTACAGGGCCGGCAGCCACCCCGCCATCGAGGCGAAGAGGATCATGTCGCCGCTGCCGCGTTCGAGCATCGCCGGCAGGGTCGCCATGGCGACGTTGACCAGGCCGCCGTAGTTGATCGCCATGATCTTGTGGATGAGGGCGGGATCCTGATCGAGCAGGCGGCCGAGGGGCATGATGGCGGCGGAGTTGTAGACACGTGCGACCGGACCCATCTCGGCCTCGGTCTCGCGCACGACCTCGGAGACATGCGCCGCGTTGGTGACGTCGACGACGAAACTGCGGATGGCGGGGTTACCGGCGGCGGTCTCGGCGAGACCGGCCTCGTTGACGTCGAGCGCGGCCACCTTGGCGCCGGCGGCCGCCATGTTGCGGCTGGCGAGGCGGCCCATGCCGCTGCCGGCTCCGGTGACGAGAACGGTTTTTCCTGCGAAGTTCATGCAAGGTTCCCTTTGAGGCGAGAGTCGATACGCCGAGCGCGGCGATGCGGGGATGGTGAAGAGCGGACGGCCTATTCTTCTTCGTCGAAGCGGCGGTCGAGCAAGGCGCGCAGGGCGGCGATCGAGTCACTCGCCTGCGGGCCCGTGGCGCGCACTTCGATGGTGCAGCCCTGCCCTGCCGCCAGCGTCATCAGCCCGAGAATGCTCTTGCCGTCGACGCTGCGGCCGTCCTTGATCACCTCGACGGCGGCGTCGTAAGCGGCGACGGTCTTGACGAACAACGTCGCGGCTCGGGCGTGCAGACCGAGGCGGTTCTTGATTTCGAGGATGGCGCTGTGCGCCCCGGGTTCAGTGTCGGTCATCCGCCTCGCAAATCACCCGGTAGAGTTCGGCGCGGTCGCGCAGTTCGAGCAGTTGCTGCCGCACCCGATCATCCTTCAACAAGCGCGAGACGCGCGCCAGAGCCTTGAGATGGAGTCCGACGGAGTGCTCGGGCGCGACGAGAACGAAGAAGATGTGGCTCGGCTTGGTGTCGAGCGAATCGAAGTCGACGCCCGCGGGGTGGCGGCCGAAGGCGGCGAGGACGTGATCCATCGCCGGCAGCTTGCCGTGCGGGATGGCGATGCCGTCGCCGAGCGCGGTGCTGCCGAGGCGCTCGCGCTCCCACAGGATCCGCACCAGCGCTTCGGCATCGATCGCCGGCTCGACGGCCGCGATGTGCTCGGCGAGTTCGCGCAGCACGGCGTCCTTGGTGCTGCCGTGCAGTTCGGGGATCACGAGGTTCTCGGGAAGGATGTCGACCAGCTTCATTACGCCTGTCCTGCCTACAATCTCAGAACGCCTGGCGTCGTTTCGACGACGGCAGAATACCCATCATCTCGCGGTACTTGGCGACCGTTCGACGAGCGATTTCGATGTTTTCGTCGGCCAACATCTTGGCGATGTGCTGGTCGCTGAGCGGACTCTTCGTGTCTTCCGACTCGATGATGGCGCGAATCCGCTCCTTGACGCTTTCGGCCGAAACGTCGTCGCCGCCCTCGGTGCTCGCCAGGCTCGAGGTGAAGAAGTACTTGAGTTCGAACGTTCCCTGCGGCGTGTGCACGTACTTGTTGGCGGTGGCGCGGCTGACGGTCGACTCGTGCATGCCGATGTCCTCGGCCACGTCCTTGAGCACCAAGGGCTTGAGGTGGGAAACGCCGTGTTCGAAGAAGTCGGCCTGGAAGCGGACGATGCTCTGCGCCACCAGCGACAACGTCCGTTGCCGCTGGTGGATGCTTTTGATCAGCCAAGCGGCCGAGCGCATCTTGTCTTGGATGTAGCGTTTGGCGTCGCCGCCGCCCTCTTCGCCGAGGACCTCGCGGTAATAGCGACTGACGCGCAGGCGCGGCATGCCGTCGTCGTTGAGAGTGACGACCAACTCGTCGCCGAACTTGTGCACGAAGACGTCGGGCACGATGTAGCGGACGTCGCCGTCGTCGTAGTTGCGTCCCGGCTTGGGTTCGAGTCGGGCGATGTAGCCGGCGGCGGCGACCACGTCTTCGAGGCTCACGCCGAGTTCCTTGGCGATGCGGTCGTAACGGCGGCCTTCGAGCAGATCGAGATGGTCGGCGACGATGCGATAGGCGAGCGGGTGTTCCTCGTCCGCAGCGGCGATCTGCAGCAGCAGGCATTCGCGCAGGTTGCGCGCCGCGACCCCCGCCGGCTCGAGGCTCTGGATGCGGCGCAGGGCCCCTTCGACGATGTCGTAGTCGACGCCGCACTGGAACGCGACGTCTTCGATCTCGACCTGCAGGTAGCCGTCGTCGTCGAGGTTGCCGATCAGGCGCGCGACGATGGATTCGTCGATCTCCGCGAGACCGCCCAGGCGCAGTTGCCAGACGAGGTGTTCGGTGAGCGACGACGAGCGGCTCGAGGCGTTTTCGTAGGCCGGGCGTTTCTCGTCGTCGTCGTAGTCGGCCGACGTCTGCGACGCCCCCTGCCAGTCGTTGCTGTAGTTGCTGAGGTACTCGCGCCAGTCGATCTCCGCCAAGCGATCGCTGTTCGGTTCGATCTCGCTGGTGGTCTCGGTCTCGTGGCGCACTTCGAACCACTCTTCCTCGGGGGGCGTGCCGTCGAGGTTCGCCTCGTCGGTGCGCGTCGTCGGCTCGGGTTCGGGCTCGTCGACCGGCTCGAGGCTTTCTTCGAGCACGGGATTTTCGGACAGCTCTTCCTGGATCAGCGACTCGAGTTCGGCGCGCGAGACCTGCAGGATCTTGATGGCCTGACGCAGCTGGGGCGTCATGACCAACTGCTGGCTCAGCTTCTGGTAGAGCTTGGTCTCGAGGGCCATCGTCGCACTTACAGCGAGAACTGCTCGCCGAGGTAGAACTGCCGCGCCCGCGGGCTGGCGGCGATCTCCTGCGGCGTCCCTTCTTCGAGGACGGAGCCTTCGGTGAGGATGTAGGCGCGATCGCAGATGCCGAGCGTTTCGCGCACGTTGTGGTCGGTGATCAACACTCCGATGCCTCGTTCCTTGAGTTGCCGAACGATGCTCTGAATGTCGAGAATTGCAAGCGGATCGACGCCGGCGAAGGGTTCGTCGAGCAGGATGAAGGTCGGTTCGATGACCAGGGCGCGGGTGATCTCGAGGCGGCGCCGCTCGCCGCCGGAGAGCGAGTCCGCCATGCTCTTCGCCAGATGGGCGATACCGAGTTCTTCGAGCAGCTCGCCCAGGCGCACGCGGCGCTGGTCGCGGCTGAGCGGCAGCATCTCGAGGATGGCGAGCAAATTCTCCTCGACGGTCAGCTTGCGAAAGACCGACGGCTCCTGCGGCAGGTAGCTGACGCCCTTGCGCGCCCGGATGTACATCGGGTCCTGGGTGACGTCTTCGCCGTTCAACTCGACGCTACCGCGATCCGGCCGCAGCAGACCGACGATGGTGTAGAAGGTGGTCGTCTTGCCGGCGCCGTTGGGGCCGAGCAGACCGACGACCTCGCCGGCGCGGACTTCGAGCGACACCGAGCGCAGGATGTCGCGCTGGCCGAGCCGCTTGCACAGAGCCTTGGCCTGCAGCCGACCGCTGGGGGTGCCGCTGTGCCGCGTCATGGCTCATCCTTGTCGGGCTTGGGCGTCGGCGGGAAGAGCACGGCGCGCACGCGGCCCTGGCCTCCCTGAACCACGCTACGCTCGCGCGCCAAGTCGACGACGATGCTTTCGCCGCTGACCTCGTTCGGACCGTCGCGCAGTACCGCGTTTTGGCTCAAGATCACCGTCTGCGCCTGATTGTCGAACTCGGCGCGCCCGGCGGTCGCGATGCGGGCGCCCTGCTTCAGCTCGACGGCACCGACGGCGACGACGCTGCGCAAGGCGACCTTGTCGGTACCGAGCGTGATCGTCAGCCGTTGCGTGCGCAGTTGAATGTCGCCCTGCTCGACGACGACGTTTCCCTCGTAGACGAGGACCCGCTGGTCGTAGTCGAACTCGAGCTTGTCGGCCTTAACCTCGACCGGCGCGCCACTGCGGTCGAGAGCGAGCCGCGCCAGCAACGGGTCGGAACCTTTGCCGTTCTCGGCGGCGAACGCCGGAACCGACAACACCGCGAGCAGCAGAACCACGCGCCCCGGCCGCATGACGTCACGGCAGTTCGTAGGCCCCCCCTTGTTGCAGCGCCGCGAGATTGAGCGACATCGATACGTTCCCGAGCAAGGTCAATTTCTTCTGATCCAGTTCGACGAGCATCTCGTCGCCGCCGGCATCGAGCGAACGCCCGGCGATCTGGACCCGGCGCGACGACGAAATGCGCCGGCCGAGGTGATCGTAGACCGCCTCGTCGGCGAGGATGCGCAGCTCGACGAGATCCACTTCGATGCCGCCGCGCACCTCGATGAACTGCAGGTCCGTGCCGTCGAGCAGAACCTTGCCCTCGTCGGCTTGCAGTCCCATGCGGCGGCCGTCGTCCGTGTACCAGGCGACCATCGGCTGCCGCACGACGACGATGCCGTCACGGTCGAAGTAGCTGGCATCCTCGGCGGAAACCTCCCACATCTTGCGGCCGCCTTCGACGTGCACCCGGCGAAAGTCGCGCAAATGCTGACTCACGCCCGGGATCACCTGCAGCGCCTTCTGCGCCAGGTCGAGCTTGCGCTGCTCCCACAACTGGCGGCCGACGAGGAAGAGGACGGTACCCACACTCGCCAGCAAGGTCGCCGTAACGAGCCAACGCAACTGTTTCTTCATGGCGAATCGGTCGAGCGCCGGACAAGGCGGCCGGACCGTACCACCCGTCCAGCGGGTAGTAAAGGTAACCGATGTCGGCGAGCTCAGCGGGCCGGGCGGAAGTGCAAATAGAAGGACAGGCCCATGTAGTAGGCCGGGAAGTAGAGCGACAGCAGGGTCAGCTCGAACGACGGCTCGGGGAACTGCCACAGCAACGCCAGCACCAGTACCACCCACAGGGAGCCGAGGACGTAGGTCGTCAGGCGCGCCACCTGGCTGCGGCTGGGATAGAGGTAGCGGATCGGCACGAACACCATCACCGACAGGCCGACCAGCAGCGCCGCGTTGGCCCAGGGCGACGCGGCGAAGGCGTACAGGTAGAAGACGACGATGTTCCAGTAGGACGGGAAGCCGGTGAAGGAGTAGTGGGCGGCGCCGTCGCTGACCTTGGCCTCGGCCTGGGCGAAGCCGTAGCCGCTGGCGACCAGCGGGGCGCTGGCGACGAGCATGCCGGGCCAGCCCGTCGGAATCAGTTCCGCCTGGTAGGCGAGCACGATCGGGACGACGACGAAGTTGAGGTAGTCGACGATGTCGTCGAGGCGGGCGCCGTCGAATTGCGGAAGCACGTTCTTGACGTCGACCTTGCGCGCCAAGCCGCCGTCGGTGGCGTCGATGAAGGTCGCGATGCACATGCAGAGGAACGCGGTGCTGAACCAACCCTGCCCGGAGGCGATGAGAGCCATCACCCCCAGCGGGGCGCCGATCGCCGTGTACAGGTGGACGCCCCAGGCGGCCCAGGTCCGCAAACTCATCAATAGGTCTCCGCGTTGAAGTCGGCGGACTATAAGCCGATCCGCGCAACGCATGCCAGCGGACGGCCGCCGCCGCCTCGCCTCATGGCGCCGCGATCGCCGGCAGCGCCACCACCGGGGCGGCCGAGGCGCTCGTCAGGTAGCCGCGTGCCTCGGGGAGCCAGCCGCGAATGGTCGATTGGCGGGTATCGTAACTCGGGTGGGTCGACAAGAACTCGGGCGGCGCGCCGTTGCTCTGCTTGGCGAAACGCTGCCAGAGGCGCAGCGCCGCCTCCGGATCGTAACCCGCTTTGGCCATCAGAATCAGCCCGATGCGGTCGGCCTCGGACTCCTGCGAGCGGCTGAACGGCAGCATCACCCCGTACTGAGCACCGAGCCCGAAGGCTGCCATGATCCCCTGCTTGGCCGCCGGCGACTGGTCGCTGAACGCCACCGCCGTGCCCAACACCAAGCCGCCCAGTTGCACCAACGTGCCCTGGCTCATGCGCTCACCGCCATGGCGGGCGATGGCGTGGCCGACCTCGTGCCCGAGCACCGCCGCCAAGCCGGCGGTATCCTGGGCCACCGGGAACAGGCCGGAGTAGACCAACACCTTGCCGCCGGGCAGCACCGAGGCGTTGGCGACCCCCGGCGCGTCGATGACGTTGAATTCCCACTGGTAGTCGGGCCGTTGGGCCGCCGCCGCGATGCGCTGGCCGACCTCGCGCACCGGCCCGACGATCTGCGGGTCGTGCACCACCTTCTCCTTCTGCAACACGTCGCGGTAGACGTCCGCCCCGAGACGGACCTCCTCCGCTTCCGACGAAAGCAAGAGCTGCGAGCGGTTGGTGTAGGGCACCGTGGCGCAGCTCGACAGGACGAGCGCGACCGTCGGCAACCAAAGGAGCAGGTGATTGGGATTCATGGCAGCGAATTGTAGCCGAGCGTCGCAAAATCCCAAGCCGAAGGGTGGACGCCGGCCCGCCGTACGCTACACAGGAAGGCATGTCGATCGTCCGGATGATTTCTCCCTACGTCGCAGCCGCTCTCACCAGCCGCGAATTGCAGCTGTGGCGACGTGAGTTCGCCCAGGTCCAGCGCTGGCTGCGGCGCGAGCCGCATCGTGTGTCGTACTTTCATCAGGTGGACGATCCCTACAGCCAGCTGGCGGCGCAAGTGCTGGAGGAACTGCACGCGCGCTACGACATCGAGGTCGTGCCCTACTTGGTGGGACCGCCGCGGGACGACGCCGCGCCCGAGCGACAGCGCCTGCACGACTTCGCCAAGCGCGACGCCGCCGACATCAGCCAACGCTACGGGCTGGAGTTTCCGTCGCAGCCGGTCGACCCGACGGCCGAACAGGTTCGCCGGGCACAGCGCATGCTCCTCGGTGACGGCGCCTTCGACTTCGTCACCCGTGCTCCCAAGGTCGGCTTGGCCTTGTGGCTCGGGGACGAGTCTGCCCTGCAGGAGTTGGAGCAGACCTACGGCGTCGGCAGCGACGCGGCGGTCGACGCCGCCTTGGCCAAGGGCAACGCCATGCGGCAGCACCTCGGCCACTACTCGAGCGCGATGTTCTGGTACGGCGACGAGTGGTACTGGGGTGTCGACCGTCTGCACTACCTGGAGGAGCGCCTCACCCGGCTCGGGACGCGGCGCGAAGCGCCGCACGACGACGCCACCCCGATCGTGCCCATCCCGCGTGCCGGCGTCGAGCGCCACGAGCGTCCGCCCCAGTCGCCCGTCACGGTGGAGTTCTACGCTTCGCTTCGCAGCCCCTACACGCATATCGCCATGGAACGGGTCCTGTCGCTGCCGCGTCGCTACCCGGTGCACTTGGAATTGCGGCCGGTGCTCCCCATGGTCATGCGCGGTCTGCCGGTGCCGTACGAAAAGCGCATGTACATCATGCTCGACACCAAGCGCGAGGCGGACCGTGTTGGGGTCGACTTCGGGTTCGTCTGCGACCCGGTCGGCAAGCCGGTGGAAATGGGGTTCTCGCTCTGGCGTTGGGCTCGCGACAAAGGACGGGGCGGCGAGTATCTCCACGCCTTCACCCGCGCTGCCTTCGCCGAGGGCATCGACTGCGGCACCGAAGCGGGCCTGCGGCACGTCGTCGAACGTGCCGGCCTCGATTGGTCGGAAGCCCAGTCTCACCGCGAGGCCGACGCTTGGCGCACCGAATTGGAGACCAACCGCGAAACCATGTTCAACCTCGGCCTCTGGGGCGTGCCGAGCTTCCGGGTGCGCGGCGGCGACCGACCCGATTTCAACACCTGGGGTCAGGACCGTCTGTGGCGCGTCGAGGAGGAGATCGTCGCCCGCCTGGCTTGAGCCGGGCCTCAGTCCAACGAGGTGCGGAAGCGCGAGTTGTCGATCAGCTCCTGGTACTTCTTGGGGTGATCGAGGATCAGGATCAGGCCGCGCATCACCGCCAGCAGCGGTTCGTCGACGACGCGAACCTGCAGGCCCATGGCGTCGAACAGACGCTCGCGCCAACCGGGCAACAGCGCTCCGCCGCCGACCAAGGCAGCGCCGTCGGTGAAGACGTCGGCCGCCAACTCCGGCGCCAGCCGCTCGACGCTGCGGCGCACCGCGTCGGTGATGTTGCGCGCCACCGGCTCGAGCGCCTCTTCGATTTCGTTGGTGTGCACCATCAGCCGCTGCGGCTTGCCGGTGCGCTGGCTCAGCCCCTTCACTTCGAACAAGCTGTCAGTACGTTCCCACACCGCGCCGTGCTGGATCTTGATCTGCTCGGCGGTGTTCTCGCCGATGGCGAAGTTGTAGCGATTGCGGAAAAACGCCTGCACCGCCTGATCCATCGCGTTGCCCGCCATGCGCACCGATTCGCAGTGCACGATGTCGTTGAGCGAGAGCGACGTCACTTCGGTGGTGCCGCCGCCGACGTCGATCACCAGGTTGCCGCGCGGCTGGTCGATGTCCATGCCGGCGCCGAGCGCCGCCGCGAACGGCTCGCGCACCAAGTCGACCCGGTCGGCGCCAGCCGCCTGCCCTTCGCGGATCAACGCATCCATTTCCACCGCGGTGGCGCCGAAGGGCACGCAGACGATCACCGCCTTGCGGGTGAAGCGCAACTTGGGGGTGGCGACCTTGATGAAGTGGCGCATGAGTGCCCGCGCCGCCTCGAAATCGGCGATGACGCCATTGCTCAACGGCCGCACCACGTGGATGAAATCGGGCGACCGACCGATCATCGTCCGCGCCCGCTCGCCGAAGGCGATCGCCTCGCCGGTGTCGCGCCGCATCGCCACTGCCGAGGGCTCGGACAGGACGATGCCGCGGTCGCGCGTGTAGACGAGCGAATGGGCCGTGCCGAGATCGATGGCGATGCGGTGCCAGAACATCGTTCCCCCCTACCACAACCGTGGCGCGAAGTTCAGCCGCGACGTCGAGGCGTTGACTCCGGCCGCCATCCCGTGAAGCCTGGCGCCATGCTGGTTCGTGTGGGCGCCGTCCTGGTCGCGGTCGTCGGGCTTCAGGCAGCCGCGGCGGCCGCCGAAGTTTCGTTCGTCACCCGTGCCGACTATCCGGCCGGCGCTGGGCCCCGCGCGGTTGTCGCCACCAAGATCAACGACGACGCCTTCGTCGACCTGGTGGTGGCCAACGACGAGGGGATCGCCGTGCTGTTCGGCACCCCGAAAGGCACCCTCTCCGCGCCGCTGGCAAGCCCTGTCCCCGGGTCGTCTCCCGCCATCGCCGTCGCCGACTTCGATGGCGATGGGCACACCGACGTCGCGGCGACCGACAAAATGGGCCGGCAGGTCCGTCTCCTCGCGGGCGACGGCGCCGGCGGCTTCACCCAATACCGCGAACTCTCTCTGCCCGGCCGACCGATCCGGGTCGGCGCCCGCGACCTCGACGGCGACGCGCGTCCGGACCTCGTCGTCGCCACCGACGCCGGGCTCGCCTTCCTCGCCGGCCGGCCGAAGGGCACCTTCGCCGACGCCGTCGTCTTCGCCGTCGGCGAGCCCATCGACCTACTCGCCTTTGCCGATCTCGACGGCGACGGACTCGTCGACCTCGCCGCTTTCCGCGGCGATCGCGGTATCGTCCATACCTACCAGGGCCGCCAAGGCGAGCCGCCGCGCGCCAGCGGCAGCACGCGCCTGCGCACACTGGTCGTGGATGCCGCCGCCGCCGACCTCGACGGCGATGGCCGTGCTGATTTGGTCATCACCGAGCGCAACGGGGTCGCTTGGCTCGCCGGTGACGGACGCGGCGGATTCGCCGCCGCGCGCTCGTTGTATCGCGGTGACGGCGCCCGTTCCGTCGTCGCCACCGACTTCGATGCCGATGGACTCACCGACCTGGCGCTCGCCGAGGAGAGTCGGCGGGCACTCCTACTCCTCCGCAACCGCGGCGGCGGCCAATTCGCTGCCGCAGGCGGATACAACGTCGGCGCCGGCGTCGGCGCCGGCGCCAGTGCCGATGTCGACGCCGACGGCCGCAGCGACCTCGTCGTCGTCAACCGCCAGGACGACACGGTCACCGCGTTCCGCAACCTCGGTGCCGGCCACTTCGACGGAGCGCCGGTATTCGACGTCGGGGACGACCCCATCGCCGCCGTCGCCGGCGACGTCAGCGGCGACGGGCATGCCGACTTGCTGGTCCTCGACCACACTGCCGGCGCCCTGCACGTCCTGCTCGGCAACGGCCAGGGTCGCTTTCGCCTACATCGAACGACCCCGGTCGGGCGCCAGTCCTCGGCCCTGGTCCTGGCCCACCTCGACGACGACCCGTGGCTCGACGCCGCCATCACGAACTACGTCGGTGACGACGTCGCCGTCCTCACCGGCACCGGCGGCGGCAACTTCGCCTCGCCGATGTTCGTCGCCGTCGGACGCGGCCCGAGCGCCCTGCAGGCGGTCGATGTCGACGGCGACGGCGACCAAGATCTAGCCGTCGTCAATACGCTCTCCGACAGCCTGACGCTGCTTCTCGCCGACGGCAAAGGGCGCTTTCCGCAGGCGATCAACCACGCCGTGACGGCCCGCCCCGAGTACCTCGTGTACGGCGACGTCGACGGCGACGGCGAGCGCGACCTGCTCGTCGGCCGCCGGCGGTCGCAGCAAGTCGCGGTGCTGCTCAAGCGCCCGAACGGGTTCGCCGCCCCGACCACCGAGAGCCGCACCGCGCCGATCCAACCGACACACGCGGCCGACTTCGACGGCGACGGCCTGGCCGACGTCGTCATCGCCGGCGGGGCGCGCGACGTCGTCGAGATCCTGCAAGGTAAACGTCAGGGCGGACTTTCGGGGCCCATCCCGTTTCCCGTCGGCCGCCGACCGGAAGCCGTCGCCATCGGCGACTTCGACGGCGACGGACGCGCCGACCTCGCCATCGTCAACCGCGGATCGCGCACGGTCGTCGTCCTGCGTAACGACAGCGACGACGCCGCGAAAAAAGCCGGCGCGAGTCGTCGTCCATGAGCCGAGCTCACGCGACCGAGCGCAGCGCCGGCAGCGGCTTCACCGCCTGGTACCTGCGGCACTTCTTCGACCTGCTGATGGCATTCATCAGCGTGTCGCAGTGGGTCACTCTGTGGTGGCTCGTCGGCCGATCCGTACCCGTGGTCGTGCACATCCTGGGCACCGCCGGGTTCTACGCCACGAACATGTACCTGGCCGGCGGATTTCGCCGCTTCGGTCGCATGCCGCCGCGCCAAGGCCACCTCGCGCGATTGTATTTCGCCACGGCCTTCACCAGCGTCGTGTGCTTTCTCTTTCTCGTACTCGCCGCCGGCGTCGCCGGCGGGCTCAGCCTGCTGCAAGCCAGCGTCTTCGCCGCATACGGCGACCTGCTCGGAGGCAACGAGGCCTTGTGGAGTTCCTTCGGCACGGCGACTCGACTCGGCTTTGCCGGCATCGGCCTGACGTTCCTGTACGGCTATACGATCGGTCAGCGGCGCATCCGCACGCGCCGCTTCGACATCCCCGTGCCGCACCTGCCCGCGGCTCTCGACGGTCTTTCGATCGCGCAGATCAGCGACATCCACATGGGTCTGAACCTCGACCGCGAGCAACTCGCCGGCTACGTCGACCGCGTCAATCGACTCGACGCCGACATGATCTGCGTCACCGGCGACATGATCGACTCGGCCCGCACCGACCTCGATGCCTACTTGCCGCTTTTCGCCGGTCTGCGAGCGCGCTACGGCGTCGTCGCCATCCTCGGCAACCACGACCACGCCGCCGGCGCCGAGCGCGTCGTCGACGCCCTGCGGCACTACACGGACTTCACCATCTTGCGGGACCAACACCTGCCCTTGCGCATCGGCGACGCGACGCTGCACGTCCTGGGCCTCGACGACCGCGGCCTCGACTGGGCCCGCGGGCTGCGGCTCGACCCCGTGCTCAGCGCTCTGCACGCCGAGGTTCCGCGGGGCGAACCGGTGCTGTTGCTGGTGCATCGGCCCGATACCTTCGAGCATGCGGCCAAGCTCGGCATCCCGTTGACGTTGTCCGGACATACCCATGGCGGGCAGGTCGGCATCCCGTGGTTCAACGGCCGCTCGCTCAACCCGTCGCGCGTGCTCACCGAGTTCGACCGCGGCCTCTTCCGCCGCGGCGCGACTTTTCTCTATACGAACCCCGGACTCGGGGTGACGTCGCAGAAGTTGCGCCTGGCGACGCCGCGTGAAATCACCCTCTTCCGGTTGCGCCGCGCATGACCCTCTCCCCCGCTGCCATCGGCCTGTGTGCCGGCTGTCGCTTCACCCGCCGCATCGAGAGTGCCCGCGGCTCGACGTTCTTCCTCTGCCGGCGCGCCGAAAGCGACCCGCGCTACAGCAAGTACCCGCAACTACCCGTTCGCGTTTGCCCGGGTTTCGCCCCCGGCCCCCCAGGAGAAGATTCATGAAACTCGTCGCCGTGACGTCGCTCTGTGCCCTCGCCCTGTGCGGACCCGCCTGGGGCGACGATTGCCCGCCGGAGAAGCGCACGATCAGCGTCTCCGGCCACGGCGAAGTCGACATCGAGCCGGACGTGGCGTTGGTGTCCCTCGCGGTCGAGACGGTGCACGAGCGGGCCGACGCCGCCGTTTCGGAAAACGCCGAACGCAGCGATCGTGTGGTGCAGGCGATCAAGCAGCATTTGGGTGACGGTGATCGCGTCAGCACCACCGGCTTCTCCCTGCAGCCGCGCTACGAACATCGCGACGGCAGCCCCGAACCGCGCATCACCGGCTACGTCGCCAGCAACAGCGTGCGGGTCGAGACGAAACGCACCGACGGCATCGGCAAGATCGTCGACGCCGCCATCCGCGTCGGCGCCAACCGCGTCGACCAACTCGAGTTCACGGCGGAGAACCCCGAACCCGCTCGTTTGGAGGCGCTGTCCCGGGCCGGCAAACACGCCAAGGCCCAAGCCGCCAGCATCGCCGCCGCGCTCGGCGTCGGCCTCGGCAAAGTGCAGTCGGTGTCGTCGAGCGGACCGATGCCGGTCTACGCCAAACACTACGACGGCATGGCCCGCATGGCCATGGCCGAAGCCGTCCCGGCGACGCCGATCGAGGCCGGCCAAGTACGCGTCAGCGCCGACGTCTCCGTCGTTTACGAAATCGATTGAGGCGAGGGTTCGAACGCCGCTTTCTTGGCCCTTGGCCCTTGCACCTTGGCCCTGAGGGGCGCGCGAGCGCCGCTCAACGCAACTTCCACTTCACCCGTTGCCCCGAGGCGAACGTCTCCTGCCCTTCGCGCAACGCGTCGCGGCTGGTGCCGAGGCCGATGAAGGCATAGCCCAACCCGAGCGCCTGCGAACGGGTCAGCTCACGCGCCGCCCACAGGGCACGCAACGTTCCCTGCACCGCCAGCGCCGGCTGCGAGGCGATCGTCTCGGCGGCCCACGTCGCCGCCGCCGTCAGCTCACTCGCCGGCACCACTTCGGAGACCAGCCCCACCTCGTGCGCCCGCTTGGCCGACATGCGTTCGTAGTTGCCGAGCAACGACAACCGCATGATCTCGTGGAACGGCATCTTTTGCAGCATGTGCATCGGCTCGAAGGCGGCGGTCATGCCGTAGGTCACGTGCGGATCGAAGAACGTCGCATGCTCGGCGGCGATGATGAACTCGACCTCGCCGAGCATGTAGAACGCCCCACCGCAGGCCATGCCGTTGACCGCAGCGATGACCGGCTTCCACAAGTCGTTGCTCTTCGGACCGAGGTTGGCCCCTTGATCGTCGAACATGAACGGCGTCGACGCCGCGCCGACCATGCGCTCCTCGGAGGTCTGCTTCGACGCCATCGCCTCGGCGCGATCGATACCCGTGCAGAAGGCTTTGTCGCCCGTCGCCGTCAACACCACGGCGCGCACGTCGTCGTTGCGTCGCAGCGAGCGCCAGACCGTGCTCAACTCGCGCTGCATCTGGGCGTTGAAGGCGTGGTACACGCTCGGACGGTTGAGCGTCACCCAGGCGACGCGGTTGCGCTCTTCGTAGAGAATCGTTTCGAAATCGGCCATGCGGTGGGCTCTCCTCGGGTTGCGGCTCTCTAGCGGACGACGCGACGTCGCGGCAAGCCTCGCTCACGACGGCGGCATCGGCTAGCCTCGTCGCATGCAAGCGCTCGAACAGGTTCGTGTCGGCATCATCGGCTGCGGCCGCATCTCGACCCTGCAGGTTCTCGGCTATCTCGACCACCCGCACGCCTGCGTGGCCGCGGTTTGCGACCAGGACCGGGACCTCGCCGAACGCCGCGGTCGCGAGTGGAACGCTGCCGCCGTGTACACCGACTACCATCAGCTGCTGGCGGACGAACGCGTCGACGCCGTCGAGATTCTGCTGCCGCACCACCTGCACCACGAGGTCACGCTGGCGGCGCTCGCCGCCGGCAAGCACGTCTCGTTGCAAAAGCCGCCGACGTTCACGTTGGGTGAATTGCGCGATCTCGACCACGCGGCGCAGCGCTCGGGCAAGCTCCTGCGCGTCTTCGAGAACTTCATGCACTACCCGCCGCACGTGAAGGCGCGCGAACTGATTCGCGACGGCGCCATCGGCGAGCCTCTGTCGGTACGCATCAAGACGGCCGCGGGCCGCTTGGGCGACGGCTGGGAGGTTCCCTTCACTGCCACCGCCTGGCGCATGAACCCGCAGAGCTGCGGTGCCGGCCCGACCTGCTTCGACCACGGCTTCCACTGTTTCCACATGGGACGTTTCTTCATCCCCGAGCCGGTCGACCGGGTGCACGCCTGGATCCACGTGCACGAATTGGGTCCGAATCTCTACTACGACGGGCCGGCGATGATCAGCTGGAAGTATCTGGGTGTGCCCAAGTTCGGCAGCTGGGAGGTCATCGCCTCGATCGGCATGCGCGTGCGTTCGAACTACTACCCGAGCGACGATCGCCTCGAGATCCACGGCAGCGAAGGAGTGCTGTGGGTCACCCGTTGCACCGGCAAGTTGCTCGACGAACCGCCGCTGGTGCTCTACCGCGATGGCGAGACACGCGCCTTCCACGACATCGACGCCGACTGGGCCGAGAGTTTCCGCCGCGGCACACACGCCTTCATCGACGGATTGCGGCGGGGTGACGACGAGATCGACTTGGGCGCCGGCGACGCCGCCGAGACCCTGCGCTTCACCATCGCGGCGCACGTCTCCGCCTGCGAAGGTCGCGAAGTCGGTTTGGACGAGATCACCGCCGACACCCGTCCGCAACTACCACTGCACCGGGGCTGACCCGAGCGTGACACTCAGGGTCGCGGCGCTGGAGCGGGACGGGGCGGCGGAGCGAACCCACGTACCGGGGCGAAGGGGCGTTTACGGTAGAACGACAGGGCGCGGTCGACTTGGCTTTGGTATTCCAGGCGCTGCGATTCATCCGTGATGAAGGGCGCCGGCCGGGCGGCTTCCAAGCGCTGCACGGCGCGCTCGATCGCCCACTCCAGCGGCGCGCCCTCGGCGACGATCGGCTTGCCGTCGACCACCACGTAGACCGCCCCGGTATGCGCCACCGCGCCGTTGCTGGCGGTCGCGCGCGCGGCGATCCAGAAGCTCTTCTGCGCCACGATGCGGTGCTCGAGGCGCAGATTGCCCTTACCTGGCGACTCGGCCTCGGCCTGCGCCACCGGTTCGCCGAAGCTCACCAACTCGAGCAGGCTCGGAGCACCGATCTCGACGTGGCCGAAAGCCTCCGCGTCGATACGCAACTCGGCCCCGGCGGGAACCCGCAGCTCGCCGCCGATGGCGCGACCGTCGACGTTCAGCTTGAGCATCGGCCCCTGGGTGACGAACGTCTTGCCGGCGCGGATGCCGTCGTACCAACGTCGCGGGTCGAGGGGCTGTTGCGGCCCGGCCTGCACGTACACCCGCTGGTCGCCGATGTGCGACCCCCATGGGTAGTCGGAACCGGCGACGATGGCCGGACGAAAACCGAGATTGAGCAGGTCGTAGTAGCTCTGCGGGCGCAACACGTTGTTGTTGTCGAGCAGTTCGACGAAATCGACCAAGCGCTCGGGGAACAACAGGTCGCCGCTGCGCTCGCTCTTGAACTTGCCCTGCACGTAGTGCCCGAGCCCGGTCAGGCCGCCGAGTTCACGCGCCTTCCGGAAGATGCGATCGTAGAGGTAGTAGTGCGACGCGTCGCGCAGCAGATACGGGATGTCGAGCACGATCGCGTGACCGAGTTCGTGCGTCCGCGGCTCCTCTTGGCCGACGACCAACCAATGATCGTCGCGCCGCACCGCGCCGGCCTCGCCCCAGGCGTATTGCGGCCACCAGACCGTGTCGGCATCGCCCATCTCGAGGAGATTCGAGACGTGCACGTCTTCCGCCTGCGCCGCCCACAGGATGCGTTGCTCGTCGTCCGGGCGCAGTCGCGTCAGGTGCACGTGCGTGTCGCCGGCCCACCAACCGAGGCGAGGCATGTCGGCGAAGCGGGCCAAGACGAGGCGGACCTCCGCCGTCGAGCCGGCCGCGACCACAGCCTCCGCCTCCGCGGGAGCGAATTCGAGACCCTTGCCGGCGACGACGCGATACTTGCCCGGCGGCAGGTCGACGGTGACGTCGCCGTTGCAGTGGATCGGCTCCTTGCCGCGCCACTGCGGTCGGCGCGAGCGCTTGTCGCGTTGCTCGTTGGCGAGAAACGGCTGCGCCACCTTGACCCAGCGCCGGTTCTGCACGTCTTCGAAGGCGACGAACGCAGGCGTCGCCTGGCCGTCTTCGCCGACGACCTGCACCCGCAAGCGGGCGGGAGGCGGCGGCGCCGCGGGGCGACAGGCGGAGACGAGCCCGATGACCGAGGAGAGCACCAGCGCAAGGGCGAAGGGACGACGCATGGAGAGCCTCAGACCGCCGGTTGCTGTTGCGAAATGCAATGGAACGCGCCCAGCCCGAGCACCAAGTCGACCGCCCGCTGGCCGACCACACGCCGGTCGGGAAAGCACTGCTGCAGAATCGACAGCGCGCGCGCGTCGTTGGCGTGGTCGAAGACGGGAACCAACACCAGTCCGTTGGCGATGTAGAAGTTCGCGTAGCTCGCCGGCAGACGGTAGCCGTCGAATTCGACGGGGCCGGGCATCGGCAACTCGATCACCCGCAGCGGGCGGCCGTCCTGATCGCGCATGTCGCGCAATCGGCGCAAGTTGTCCCGCAGCGGTTCGTGGTTGGCATCGCTCGGATCCTCTTCGATGACCGTGACCACGGTCGTCGCGTCGACGAAGCGCGTGATGTCGTCGATGTGCCCGTCGGTATCGTCGCCGACGATGCCGTCGCCGAGCCACAAGACGTGACGCACGCCGAGGTAATCGCGCAAGAAGGTCTCGATCTCCGGGCGGGACAGGTGCGGGTTGCGGTTGAGGTTGAGCAGACACGACTCCGTGGTGAGCACGGTGCCGCATCCATTGACCTCGATGGAACCGCCTTCGAGCACGAGTGGCGGCGCAAAGCGCTGCGCCCCGGTGATGCCGCAGATCCGCTCGGCGATCACCGCGTCGTGCTCGAACGGCGGGTACTTGCCGCCCCAGGCGTTGTAGATCCAATCGACCGCGCCGAGTGCGCGTCCCCCCGCACCATCGCGCACCAAAAAGGTCGGACCGTGGTCGCGCATCCAGGCATCGTTGCTCGGCAGGTGGTGGAACCCGACGCGCGCCGCGACCTCGGGACCGAGGCGGCGCCGTACGTCGGCCTCGACTTCGGCGTCGCCGACGACGAGCTGCACCGGCTCGTAGGGGACGAGGGTGCGGATCATGTCGCACCAGATGTCGGGCACCGGTTCGAACTTGCCGGGCCACGAATTGAGGTTGTGCGGCCAGGTGAGCCAGGTTGCGGCGTGCGGCTCCCATTCCGCGGGCATGCGGAAGCCGAGCGAGGCGGGGGTCGACGTCATCTCAGTCGTCCAACAGGCGGCGGGTGATGCCGCCGTAGGCGTCGATGCGGCGATCGCGCAGGAAGGGCCAATTGCGCCGCGTCTCCTCGATGAGGCCGAGGTCGCAATCGACGACGAGGATCTCCTCCTGGTCGTGGCTCGCCTTGGCGAGGATGCGGCCGAAGGGGTCGGCGATGAACGAGCCGCCCCAGAACTCGAGGTTGCCCTCGCGCCCGACGCGATTGGGCACGGCGACGAAGACGCCGTTGGCGATCGCGTGCGCCCGCTGGATGGTCTCCCAAGCTTGGTGCTGGGCGGCACCGAATTCGGCTTTTTCGGCCGGGTGCCAACCGATCGCCGTGGGGTAAAAGAGGATTTCGGCACCGGCGAGCGCGGTTAGGCGGGCCCCCTCGGGATACCATTGGTCCCAACAGACGAGGGTGCCGATGGTGGCGTCGCGCAGACGCTGGGCGCGGAAGCCGAGGTCGCCTGGGGTGAAGTAGTATTTTTCGTAATAGAGCGGATCGTCGGGGATGTGCATCTTGCGGTAGATGCCGGCCAGCGAGCCGTCGGCGTCGTGAATGACGGCGGTGTTGTGGTACAGGCCGGGCGCGCGGCGTTCGAAGAGCGAGCCGACGATGGCGATGTCGTGCCGCCGCGCCGCCTCGGCGAGGGCGGCACTGGTCGGGCCGGGGATGGGTTCGGCGAGATCGAAGCGGGCGGCGTCTTCCGCCTGGCAGAAGTATTCCGAGCGAAAGAGTTCTTGCAGACAGACGATGCGGGCACCGCGCGCGGCGGCATCGGCGACTCGTTGGAGCGCTTTGTCGGTATTGGCGGTGAGGTCGGCGGAGCAGGACATCTGCACGACGGCGACCTTGACGCTGCGGGCTTGGGGCATGGCGGAACTCCTCGGCGGCACGACAATCGACGAGGGTCTGTCCTTAGCGTGGGCGGGCGGCGGGAGACAAGCCGACGGCTCCGCGTCCACTGCGTCTCTACATAGTCCAGACCTATAGATCCCCCGTGAATTATCTATTTGTCCTTCGTTCTGGGCCGCTCTATACCTGCCGCATCACGTGACGAAAGGATCCCATGGAACGGCCCAACGGAAGCTCGATAGGACTCTTCGAAGACGTGCTCCACGCGGAGATTCTTCTGCCGCAGCAGTTCAATGCTCTGTGGAGCCGCAGTTCGGCGATGACCCCGGTACAGCGCTTGGCCATGGCCATGTTGTTCCGCGCCATCCTCGACCTCGCCAAATTCCGCTTCTCGCGTCGCCTGCGTGAGCAGAAAATCTATGCCGACGCCTACATTTGGGTGACCGCCAAGCGCGAAGACGAGGAAGGCCTCTCGTTCGTACGCGTCTGCGAAGCCTTCGACATCGACCCCGAGGCCGCACGCAAGGAACTCCTCGAACTCGGCGCCCCTGCCGCCGCCGACCGGCTACGGTCGTTCGAGTGGGACGAAGCCGCCTGACCCCCTCCCCCCTCTACGCTCGAGAAGCGGCTCCGCTTTCCCCGGGAAAGCGGAGCCGCGCCAGTTTCGGCGGCGCCACGACCGTGTAAATCGTCGTCACCCTACCCGCCGCGTCGACCTCGCACAGCAGCACGAAGCGCCGCGGGTCTCCCGCCGGCCCCCGGTCGAAGGCTCCGACGACCGCCGGTTGCCCGTTGATCGTCCGCACCGCCCACGCCATGCCGTCGGCGGCTCGGCGTGCCTGCAACCCACAGTGAAACCGCCATACGCGGTCGCGCCCGACCACCGCTTGGCGCGCCGCGTGCACCTGCCCGCCGCCGTCGCTGAGGCTTTGGACCTCGGGACTGAGCACCGCGGCGGCCGCGTGTGCATCGCCCGACGTCAGGGCCGCCAAGAAAGCCGCGAAACCCGCAGCCCGCAGTTCCCCCGCTCCCGGAGCCCGACAACGGCGTCCGTCGTAGCCGGCCATCGCCCGCCGGGCACGGTGCAGCGTCACCTTGACGTTCGCGGCACTCACTCCCAACGTCCGCGCCGTTTCCTCGATGTCGGTGTCGAACACGTCGCGCAGGAGCAGCACCGCCCGCTGCAACGGCGTCAGCCGTTCCAACGCCACCAGGAAGGCGAACGAAACGCTTTCCAGCAGATCGTATCGTGCCTCGGTGGAGATGCCCCCCACGCTCGGCTCCACCGCCGGCACCAAGTCCTCCGGCGCCAGTTCCACCGGTTCGGGCAACCACGGGCCGGCATAGCCCCTGCGGCGCCGACGCCGCAGGTGGTCGCGACTCAGATTGACGGCGACCCGCATCAGCCACGGACGCCACGGCAGCGTCGTATCGGCGGGCGGGTGTTCGAGTGCGCGCACGAAGGTCTCCTGGACGATGTCGTCGGCGTCACAGGCACTGCCCGTCATGCGGTAGCTCAAGCCCCACAGCCGGCGTCGCTCGCTGGCGAAGGCAGCGTCCAAGGTTTCGGCGACCATCGTCGGCATGGCGTCAAGCGGCGCGTGCCGCGACGGCCGGGGAACCGGCCGCGATCCGCTCGGCGACGCGGCGGGCGCTGGCGATCGCCGCATCGCTGAGCATGCCCTCGCCGCCGACCCAATCGCCGACGAGGAACACGCCGGCGCAACCGCTGGCGTCGACCGCTGGCCGACCGCCCTCCCCGCCCATGGCCGCGGTGACCCGCGCATGGCTCACGGTCATGCGCGGCAGCAGGCGGCGCGTCACCACGAACGCGCGCCAACCGGGCTGCAGGCGGTCGACGAAGGCTTCGAGTTCGGCACGCGCTGCATCCGGGTCGATCTCCTCCTCTCCCCGAGCGTACATGGCGACCTGCACCAAGGCGTGCGCCGCGTCGCTCGTCAAGCGCGCCGCCGCCGAGTGCACCGAGAAGTAGAGCGGCCGGTCGATCCCCAATGCGAACGTGAGTCGCGGACGCGGCAGGCGGCTCAGGCCGAGATCGAGGCAAAAGGCACGCACCGGAGCGAGCGTGCCCGCCCAGGCGGGCGGCTGGGGCAACAACGATGCAGCGACGTCGGGAGGGGTCGCCAGCACCACGGTGGCCGCGTCGATCGACGTACCGTCAGCGAGTTCGACGCGCGGGCCGTCGGCACCCGGGTGAACCCGCACGACCTTGGCTCCCGCTTGGATCGTCGCGCCGTGGCGTTCGGCGACCTCCCGCAGCCCGTCGACCAGGGTCTGCCATCCGCCGTCGACGTAGAGCACCGTCTCGCGCACGGCCAGCTGGAGTTGGCGCAAGGCAGCCCCGGCGCTTTGGTGCGCCGGGTCGTCGTCGTAGGTCGTCAGCCGCAACAGCGCCTGCACGAAGGCACGCACCGCTCGGTCGGCAAAGTGGTGATGCAGCCAGTCCTGGAGGCTGACGGCGTCATGGCGCCGCGTGTCCAACTTGCCGAGGCCGGCGAGCAGCCGCGCCAGTTCGAGTTTGCCGGCGAGTCCAGCGAGGCCGGTCGTGAGCAACGAGATGGGGCCGGCCGGCATGGCATGAATGTTCTGGCCCACGGCAGCAAATGCCTTTCTGGGGTCGAGGCTTCCGCCTCGCACGGTCACGCCCAGGTCAGCCAAGCCGTGCGCCGCGGCTCCTTGGCGATAGAGCGCATGCGGCCCGAGATTGAAGGAGAATCCTTCTTGCGTCTGCGTCGCGGCGCGCCCACCGAGGCGCGACGCCTTTTCGAGCACGATCACCGTGTGGCCGGCGCGCGCCAGCCATGCGGCGCACGCGAGCCCGCCGATTCCGCCACCGACGACCACATGGGGCCGAGTGATTGTTTGCATCGAGCACCTCCTCGCCTGCTTCCACGCCCGAGAGAGCGAAAAGGTTACAAGCCGATGGCGATGCCGTGCTGGACCGACGCGCGAATCACCGAACCGCCCGTCCACCTTCAGGTCGAGCCGTAGGCCTTCATCTCGTCGGTGGCGCCGCTGCGGCGGACGATCTCGATCGCCTCGGCCAACTCCTGCAGGAAAGGAGCGACCACCGGCCCGTGCACGGCGTTCACGGTGCAGTGCAGGCTCGGCGGCGGTTTCTGCTCGTCGAGCATCCAGCCGCGCCGTCTCAGCTCGCGCCCCACCGCGAACGGGTCGGCATCGTCGATCGTGAACGCCAGCAGCGTCGCCTCCGGCGCCGCCAACACCCGCACCCCGGGCAACTGACACAAGCCGGCGTACAACTCTTCCGTCGCCAGGCGGGCCTCGCGGGTCAAGCGCAGGTACCCCTCCTCGCCGAGGTGCCGCAGCACCGCCCACGCCGCGGCGATCGGGCCGCCGCTCTTGGTGCCGAGCACCCCCGAACTGCCGTACAAGCCGCCGAGCCAATTGTCGGTGACGAAGGTCTGCCAACGGCGCAGAGCGCGATTGCGATGCAGCAATACCGAAGCGCCCTTGGCGGTGTAACCGTACTTGTGCAGATCGACCGAGATCGACGTCACGCCGGGCACGCGAAAGTCGAACGCAGTCACCGGATACCCCAAGCGTTCGAGCATGGGCAGGGTAACGCCGCCCATGCAGGCATCGACATGACAGTTGATGTCGCGCGCCGCCGCCAGCGCGGCAATCTCGGCGATCGGATCGACGACGCCCTGCGGATAACTCGGCGCCGAACCGACGACGAGCACGGTGCGATCGTCGATCGCCTCGGCCATCGCTTGCGGATCGGCGCGGAAATCGTCACGCACCGGCACCCGCACCGACTCCACACCGAAGTAGTATGCCCCCTTCTCGAACGCCGCATGCGCCGTCGTCGGCAACACCATGCGCGGCGTATCGATGCCGCGCGCCCTCCCCCGTTCGCGTGCCGCCTTGACCGCCAGCAGCAAACTCTCGGTGCCGCCGCTCGTCATGAAACCGGCCGCCTCGTCGCCGCCGTGCAGCAAGTCGGCCATCATCCCGACGACCTCGTTCTGCATGCGCCGCAAGCTGGGGAAAGCCTCGACATTGAGCGCGTTGCTCGATTGGAATTGCCCCAGCACCCGCGTCGCGAGTTGCAGCACCTCGTCGCCCGCATGGTACGCGAGACTGAAGGCCCGGCCCGCCTTCCAGTCGACATCGTGCGCCTGCATGGCGTCGAGTTCGGCGAACAGATCCTCGGCGGCAATGCCGCGACTCGGTAGTTTCATCGTTCGGGGCTCCCGGCAAAAGGCGCAAGGCACAAGGCTGACACTTTGCCCCGTAGCCACTTTGGTTGGTTCACGTGTGATCTCATGCGTGGGCCGTCGCCTCTAAGGCTTCGAGGTGCAAGGCGAACGATGCGGCATGATGGAAATCCGGCGTGCGGGACGCGTGGCGCAGGGACCAATACGAGAGTCGGTCGTCGTTCTCTTCCAACACGGCACACAGAGCCACGTCGATGGGCGCATCGACATAGCCGCCGTCGAGCAAGCTCAAGTCGACTTGCGCCGCGACCCGCAACCCACCCAGCGACGACACGGCATCGAAGCGTACGAGGCGCGGATCCTCGAGAACCTCCGTCCGCTCTCGATAGCCCGCAAAAGCGTAAACGGCCCAGTCGGTCGACGGCGACAGATTGATCTCGTGATAGGCCGTCGCGCCCGCGCGGCGCACGAAGGCCTCGAAACACGTGTGCTGCCAAAGTCCATCGCGACGTTGTCCGCCGGCACGCGGCGGCACACGCACGTCAGAGGTATCCCCGACGACAGCGTACTCCAACGTCAATCGTCCGCCCGCCCGGCGCGCGACGTCCACCGTCAGCGCTAGGCTGGCTTGGCTCGGTGTCGCCGGGTGCGGCAGCAGCGCGACCCAGCGCGGTGGCGGCGCCAACCTCACGCCGGCACGGGCCGAAAGAGACGATAGAGCGCGAAGTACAAGCGACCGCTCCAGCCCGCCTCGGGTCGGAAGTCGTGTGCCACCGTCCGCTCCGGCTCGATCTCGATGACGCGCAACTTGGACAGGTCCATGCCGCGCTTCTTCTCCTCGGCGTCGTACATGTCGCCGCCCAGGCGACCGAAGTAACGCCGCGCCAGATTGAGCCGCAGCTCGGGCCGCGTCGGCGTCAGGCGTGCCTGGCCGTGCACCACCGCATAACGGTACGGCGGCACTTCGCTTTGGATCGTCAGGGCCACCGGCGTGACCTCCTGGCGCGACAAGACCTTGGCCTTGGCGCTCGTCGCCTCGACTTGGATACGGAAATGCTTGCCGTCGTAGTCGTACCAAACGGGCGTCGCCAGCGGCGACTTCCCCTCGCGTGGGATGGCCAGCACCGCAACGCGGCGTTGGCGGAAGAATGCATCGAGCCAGGATTCGGACATGAACAGCTTTCCCTCTCAGAAGTACTGAAACGCCACGGCGAGCCCGGCCGCGACGACGACGATGCGCAAGACCTCCGGCCGCATGCGTCCGGCCAGTCGCCCACCGAGGTTGCCGCCGACGAGACTGGCGCCCGCCATGACGAACGCAAACTGCCATGCCACGAGTCCCGAGGTGACGAAATACAGGGCGGCGATCGAATTGATGATCAACGACAGCGCCTGCTTGAGCCCGTTGAGGCGCTGCAACTCACCGTGCAAGACGGCACCGAGCACGGCGAGCAGCATGACGCCGAGGCCGGCGCCGAAGTAGCCGCCGTAGATGGCGGCGACGAAGATCGTCACCCAAAGGCCGACTCGATGCGCGCCGGCATTGGCTTCCGTGCGGTGGGCGAGGATGCGCCGCTTGATGGCGTCTTGGAAGAAGAGCAACCCACACGCGAGGAGGATCAAGTAGGGGATCAAGTCCTGAAAGAGCTTGTCGCTGGAGAGTACGAGGAGGATCGAGCCGCACAACCCTCCGAGGCCGCTGGCGATGGCGACCCCCGGAAGTTCCTCGGCCTGATGGGCGATGTCGCGGCGCTGCGCCCAAGCCCCGCCGAGATATCCGGGGCACAGGGCCACGGTGTTCGTCACGTTCGCCGTCACCGGCGGCAGGCCGACGAAGAGCAACGCCGGGAACGAGATCAGCGTGCCGCCCCCCGCGACGGCATTGACGAAACCCGCCGCCAGCGCCGCCCCCGCGGCAATCGCCATATCGGTTCCTTGCGTCACGATCGTACCATGCGACACGCCATCGCTCTCTCAATTCATCGATGCAACGGCAGCGAGACGACGAGGGCGAAGCTGACTCTCCGTGCCCCCGTGTCTCCGTGGTTGCGCTACGTCAGCCCACGCCGACCCAATCGAAATGCACCGGCCTCTCGATGTCGGGATGCAAGCTGTGGTGCACCGGACAAGCGCGCGCCGTCGCTTCGAGCAGAGCTCGCTGCGGGTGATCCGGTGCCAACGGGATGCGAAAGCGCACGTCGATGCGCACGATGCGCCGCGGACTGTCGCTCGACATCGTCTTGTCGATGCTACACGTCATCCCCTTCAGCTCCACGCCATGACGCTCGGCGGCGATGCCCATGACCGTCGCCATACACACGCCGAGCGACATGGCCGCCAAATCCGTCGGCGAAAACGCCTCGCCCTTGCCGTGATTGTCGACCGGGGCGTCGGTGTGGACGACGGCGCCGGAAGGGCCGTGTGTCGCCTCGCAGCGCAAACCGCCGAGGTAGGCGATCTCCATGTGCACCATGTGGGTTTCCTCTCTTCAGGCGCGCGCACCGCGCAGCAGCGATCCAGGCAAGGCGCCGGTGGCGACGCCCGCTTCGAACGTCACCTGACCGCTTTTGATGGTGTAATCGTAGCCCCGGGCTCGTTGCAGCAAGCGCTTGCCGTTGGCCGGTAAATCGAAGTGAAGCTGCGGTGCCTCGAGCGCCAGCGCCTCGAAGTCGATGACGTTCAAGTCGGCGAGCAAACCCGGGGCGATGCGGCCGCGATCACCGAGACCGTACATCGCGGCGGTTTCGCTCGTCTGGCGTCGCACCGCGACCTCGAGAGGCAGCCGCGGACCACGCGTGCGATCGCGCACCCAATGCGTCAGCAGGAATGTCGGCGTGCCGGCATCACAAATGACACCACAATGGGCTCCGCCGTCGCTCAGGCTGAGGACGGTGTTGGGGTGCGACAGCATTTCGTGGATCGGCTCGAAGCTGCCGTCGGCGTAATTGAGCACCGGCAAATAGAGCAGCTCGCGCCCATCGCGCTGTAGCATCAGGTCGTAGGCGACCGACTGCGGCGAACGCCCCTCTCGTGCGGCGATGGCGGCGACACTGCATTCGGCCTCGGGCTCGTAGTTGGGCGGATCGCCGAGCGGGAATATCTTGTGGAAGGCGCTCATGACGAAGGCCGCGAACGGATTCGAGATGACCGGGCTCTCGGCGAGCATGCGTTCACGCAGCTGCGGATCACGCAGGCGCTGGATGCGTTCGGCCAACGGCAGGTGCGCCACTTCGGCATAGGTCGTATGGAACAGGAACGGATGGATGTTGCTGTCCCAGCCGACGAGCAGACCCGTCGGGCGTACCGCGATCTGGGCCGTGATGCGCGCGCCGGCGGCAACCGCTTCTTCGGTGAGACGCAGCAGGCGCCGCCACTGCTGCGGATCGAAGTCGTTCTGCAGGAGAGCAAAGGTCACCGGCCGTTGGGTACGCAACGACAATTCGCGCATCCAGGCGAACTCCTTCTCTTCGGGGGCGAGGTCGGAGGCCATTTCGAAGACGCCGGCGCCGAGGTCGCCCAGCGCCGCGCCGATACCGAGCACCTCGTCGGCGGCGGCAAAGGTGCCCGGCACGGGCTCACCATCCACGGCGCGGTGCAGCAAGGTACGTGACGTGCTGAAGCCGAGCGCGCCGGCCGCGATGCCGTCACGCACGATGGCCGCCATGGCGGCGATGTCCTCCGCCGTCGCGGCTTCGTTCTTGGCGCCGCGCTCGCCCATGACGTAGGCCCGTACCGAGCCGTGCGGCACTTGCGCGCCGACGTCGAGCACGCGCGCCTGCCGATCGATGGCATCGAGGTACTCGGGAAAAGTCTCCCACTCCCAACGAATGCCTTCGGCGAGCGCCGTGCCGGGGATGTCTTCGACCCCCTCCATCAACCCGATGAGCCAGGCGTGGCGGTCGCGCTTGGCCGGAGCGAAGCCGACGCCGCAATTGCCCATGACGACCGTCGTCACGCCATGCCAACACGACGGCGTCAGGTATGGATCCCACGTGACTTGGCCGTCGTAGTGGGTGTGGATGTCGACCCACCCCGGCGTCAGCAAGCGGCCGGCGACGTCGATCTCCCGGCGCCCGGCGCCGGCCTTGCCGCCCACCGAGGTGATGCGATCGGCGTCGACCGCGACGTCTCCGGTAAACGCCGCGGCGCCGGTGCCGTCGACGATGGTAGCGTTACGCAAGACCAGATCATGCATCGGAAACTCCTTGCGGCGCGTCAGCAGAAGCGAAAGTCCAGCTCACAGCGGCATGCCGTGGCGCTCCAACCAGGGCGCCACCACGGCGCCGATGAACAACAAGCTCAGAGTCGTGAGAGAAAGCAGCGCCAGGCTGTACACCATCGCCGAACGCGCCAGCGTGAACGGCGTCGTCTCACGAATGACGAGGACCCCGAGCCCCACGGCGCCCAGACCGCCCATCAACGACAGCAGCGAACCGAGCCCGGCACCGATGGGTCCGACGAAGACCAACAGACCCGCGGCGAACGAGGCCAGGATCGACGGGACAGCGGCATACCCGAGCCCGACGAACAGCGCGCGATACGGGGGAAGGAAGCCGAAGAACGAGCACGTGATGCGCACTGCGCCGGCAACCAGGACGAGCGTGCCGATCGAAAACAGCGGCGCGACGAAGACGGCGAAAAGGGCCATCGTCTGGCGCAACAGCGCCAGCGTTTCGGGATTCTCGGCGAGCTTCTCGGCCTCCCCCTCCAGGCCCATCTCCGGCAAACGATCGAGGATGGCCGCCGACTGCAGCAACCAGTTCGCCGCCGACGAGATCACCAGCAACAACAGGACCGAGCCGATCGCCGGCTGGCGCGTGACGTGGCGCACCGTGGCGACGGGCGAGCGCAGAAGAGAGACGACGGTGGCGATCATGCCGCGCGGCGCGACTTCGGAGGGCGACGGCGGCGGCACGTCGCTAGAGGGGGTCGGTTCGATCATTGCGCCGCGATCCTATGCGAAAGACGCGCTGCGAGTCACCCCCCTCGTCCGCGGAGCCTTGCAGCGCAGAGACGCTGAGGCGCCAAGCACACGCCCTGCAGCATGAGGCCTAGTCTCAGCGTTCGCCGTTCCAAGTGCCCGCCAGGCTGCCGGAACTCCAGGTGCCGACGAGGTACCGACCATCGCGGTGCGCCACCCCGTCGAAGAAGCACTTGCGGTTGCCGGCCTTGCCCTCGCCCGAAAGCGTCGCCACGCCGTTTTCGCAGCGCACGACCGCCGTGCCGGCGCCGTCGACCGGACCGATGCCCGAGACGACGATGGTGGCAGTGGCGGCAAAGCCGCCCGGCGCCTCGTCGAAGACCGCGCTCCACGAGCCGACGGCCGAGCCCTCGAACGAGCCGTACCAGGTACCGAGCAACGACGGACAAGCGCCGGCTCGATCCGCCGCCGGCGTCGGGTCGGCATGGGCGATCGCCGAACTCATGACCAGAGCGGTCTGCAGCAGCCCGATCCAAACCCAACGACCCAGCGCCAAAGGCATGGCGGAAAGGTACCGCGCCCCGAGCCCCTATTCCAGGCGTCGGACGGCCCCTCGGTCCTCACATGCTTGCGAGGGCCGCTTCGATGGCTTCTCGGCAAGCGTCGTCGTGGCGACGGGCGACCTCGAGCGCCTGGCGCGCGACTCCACCGCCGAGCTTGCCCAGAGCCCATGCGGCGTGGACCCGCACCAGGGTCGACGGATCACTCGCCAAGGCCGCGGCGAGCGGCGCCACCGCATCCGGATTGCCGGTGTTGCCCAGAACGACCGCGACGTTACGCAACAGCCCCTCGCGTTTGGCACGTTTCACCGGCGTGCCGCGAAAGCGCTGCCGAAAGCCCTCATCGTCGAGCTGCAGCAACTCCGGCAGGCGCGGCGTCAATCGTTCGTCGGCCGGGCCCGGCGGACGCATCTTCTCGTTCCACGGACACACTTCCTGACACACGTCGCAGCCGAAGATCCAATTCTCCAGCCCGCTGCGCATCGCGACGGGAATGGCGCCGCGGTGCTCGATGGTCCAGTACGAGATGCAGCGGCGTGCATCGAGGTCGAAGCCCGGGCCCAAGGCCTGTGTCGGGCAGCGCACTAGGCACGCGGTGCAGGTGCCGCAGTGGTCGGTCACCGGAGCGTCCGGTTCCAATTCCAGATCGGTCAAGATCTCGGCCAAGAAGAACCACGACCCGTGCCGCTTGTGCAGCAGGTTGGTGTTCTTGCCGAACCAGCCGAGCCCGGCGCGTGCGGCCCAGTCGCGTTCGAGCACCGGGCCGGCATCGACGTAGATGCGATGGGCCACGGAGGGAACGCTGCGCCGCAGTTCCGCCGCGAGACGCTTCAGCCGGCCGCGCAACACGTCGTGGTAGTCGCGTCCGGCGGCATACGATGCGATGCGGCCGCGCAACTCGGAGCGCCAATCGACGGGCGGCGGGGGCGGCGGGTCGTAGCGCACGCCGAGGCAGACGATGCTGCGCACGTCGGCCAGCAGCAGGCTCGGGTCGCAGCGCTTGTCGGCTCCCGTGGCCAGGTAATACATGTCGGCGGCGTGGCCGCGCCCGAGCCAATCGCGGAAGAACGAGGCGTGCTCAGGGGTGCCGGCCGCGGCGAAGCCGCACAGATCGAAGCCGGCCGCCGACGCCGCCGCGCGAATGCTCTGCTCGAGGGAAGCCATGCCGGGCCAGGGTACGGCGAACGGCGCCCCAGGGCCAGCCGCTGTCGGCCGCCGCTTCGCCGGCGACGGCGTGGCGGCCTTTCTTGCCCGCGGCGCGGCGCTTTACTAACGTCGGCCGATGATCTTCAGCCCCGGAGTACCGCGATGACCACGCCTCTGCGCAACCTGAAAATGCTCGACCTTTCCCGGCAATTGCCCGGTCCGTTCTGCTCGATGATGCTCGCCGACTTGGGCGTCGACGTGCTCATCGTCGCCGCTCCGAAGGACCCGATGGGCCTCGGCATGCCGATCATCCAACGCAACAAGCGCAGCATGACCCTCAACATGAAGGACGAGCGCGGCCGGGAGATCTTCCGCAAGCTGGTCGCCGATGCCGACATCGTCCTCGAGGGCTTCCGCCCCGGCGTCACCCAGCGCCTCGGCATCGACTACGACTCCCTCGCCGCCATCAATCCGCGCGTCGTCTACTGCTCGATCTCCGGCTACGGCCAGGACGGACCGTACCGCGACAAGGTCGGCCACGACATCAACTACCTCGGCTACTCCGGCGTGCTCGCCAACACCGGCCCCGCCGGCGGCGCACCGCAGATCATGCCGGTGCAGGTCGCCGACATCGGCGGCGGCGCCTTGATGGGCGTCGTCGGCATCCTCGCCGCCTTGGCGGCACGCGAACACACCGGCCGCGGCCAGTTCGTCGACATCTCGATGACCGACGGCAGCGTGCTGTGGAACGTCTGGCATCAACTCGTCTACCTGGCCTCCGGCAAGGATCCGGAGCGCGGCCGCACCCAGCTGACCGGCCTCAATCCCTGCTACAGCGTCTACGAGACGAAGGACGGCAAGTACGTCACCGTCGGTGCGATCGAGCCGCATTTCTGGGCCAACCTGTGCAACCAGCTCGGCGTGCCGGAGTTCATCGCCGATCAGTATGCCGAGGGCGAGCGGCGGGAGGAGATGTTCCGGGTGTTGCGCGGCAAGTTCCTCGAAAAGACCCAGGCCGAGTGGCTCGCGCAACTGGATCCGATCGACATCTGCTTCGGTCCGGTGAACTCGGTGTCCGAGTCGCTGCAGGACCCGCACCTGCTGGCGCGCAACCTGGTGCACAAGGTCGACGGGCTGACGCTGCTCGGCTCGCCGGTGAAGTTGTCCGACACGCCCGCGGCGACGCCGACGGCGCCGCCGAAGTTCGGGCAACATACCAACGAAGTGCTGCAGGGGCTCGGCCTCGAGCCGAGCGCCATCGACGCGCTGCGCGCCGAAGGCGTGATCTAGAACCAGTCGCGAAAGCGGCGTGAGGGCGAGCTCCCTGCCCTCACGCCGGCTTCTTCAACATCAGCGGCGGCGGCTCGTCGGCGATCAAGGCCTCGAACTGCTGGCGGAACTCCTCCAAGCTCAAGCGGCAGGTCGCCGCGAACTTCGCCAATTCATGCGGATCCTCGAAGTCGTCGCGCCGTAAGCGAATCATGTAGCGGCGGGCGATCGAGTAACGCGTCGAGTTGACGTCGACCAAGCGGATCTTGGCCCGACCGGTCACCGGGTCGAGCATCTCGCGGAAGGGCACCGGCACGAAGTTGCCGCCCTGGATCGAGATCATCGCCGCGTTGCCGCCTTCGATGAGGTACTTGGTGGCGCAGTAGCCGAGGTCGCGCGTGTACTCGAGATCGAACGGAACCGGGTCGGCGCAACGCAGTTCGTAGCCCAGATTCTTCGACACCACCGTCGCCTTGATGCCGAAGCCGCGCAGGCGATCCTGCACCGCCTTCTTGAGCAACTCGCCGATGTTGACCTCGGCGATGCGGACGTTGCCGTGGGCGTCGCGCTCGGCGTCGGCCACTTCGGCGAGATCGTTCGGGTCGATGCTGAGCACGACCCCTTCGGCGATCACGGCGACGCCGTCGCGGCGGCCGTAGCTGTGGCGTTTGATGATGGCGCCGACGAGGATGTCGACGATCGTCTTGAGCGGGATCGTCTCGGTGCGGAACTCCTCGGGGATGAGGGTCAGCGTCGCGCCGGCGGCCTTGCCGATACCGAGCGCCAGATGGCCGGCCTTACGGCCCATGGCGATGACGAAGTACCAGCGCGACGTCGTGCGCGCGTCGACCATGAGGTTCTTGACGATTTCGACACCGACATGACGCGCCGTCTGGAAGCCGAACGTGTCGTTGCTCGGCGGCAGGTCGAGGTCGTTGTCGATCGTCTTGGGCACGTGCACGACGTGGATGCGGCCGGCCGACTTCTCCTCGAGCTTCATCGCCGAGAAGGCGGTGTCGTCGCCACCGATGGTGATCAAGCGGTCGATGTTGAGGCGCAGCAGCGAGACGACGGCGTTCTCGAGATGGTGCGGGTCGAGCGTCGGGTTGGCGCGCGAGATGCCGATGTACGAGCCGCCGCGAAAGTGGATACGGGAGACGGTATCGATGGACAACGGCTCGACGTGGTCGACGTCACCGCGCATGATCCACTCGAAGCCGTCTTGGATGCCGAGGACTTCGACGCCATCGAGCACGCCACGAATGGTCGCGGCACTGATGACGCTGTTGATGCCGGGGGCCGGACCGCCGCCGACGAGAATGCCGAGTCGTTTCCGTTGAGCCATCGAATCAAGACCTCCTGCTGACGCCGGCACCTTCAGCGGCCGCCTTGGCGGGCCGCTTGGGCGTTCGGGTCGCGCGCCGTTTTGTAGGTGCTTCCGCGCCGTAGAGCAAAGCCTCGATCGCACCGATCTGGCGTTCTGCGTCGGAGTAGCCGATGTCGACGAGGGCGCTGGTGTAGGCCGAGTCGAACAGCAAGTAGCTCATCAGGTCGGCGCTTTCGGCGTTCGGCTTGCCGAGCCCATCGAGGATGTAGCGCACGACGCCCGGCATGCGGTGCTCGAACTGGCGCGCCACCAGGGCCAGGTCCTCGGAGGGGCTGATCATCAACGGTTCGATGATGCGCATCGGCTCGCGCACGCCTTCGCTCAGGGTGCGGGGATGGCGCGTGTGCGTCTTCTCGTAGGAGCGGATCAGTTCGTTCATGCGCAAGAGATGATCGAGGTCGGCATCGAGGTGATCGAGGAAGATGGCGTTGAGGAAGACGCCGCAGACCTGCGCCAGCGGCGGCACGCGCAAGGTCGGACGATCTTCGTTCCAGGTCTGCTTGACCCCGAGTTCGACCTGCGACAGGGCGTCCGCCGCGGTCGAGCAACGCACCCCGATGGCGAGCAGGCGCGTGGCGCCGAGACGGATGGCGGGACTGAACGGCGTGACCAGGCGCAGGCCGCCGTCGCCGAAATAACACTCGCCCTCTTGGCGCACGAGCACCGGCGGAAACAGCAACGGGATCGAAGCCGACGCCAGAATGTGGTCGGGGGTGAGGTTCACCGGCAAGCAGACGCGCCGGCTCTTGCGCCACACCGGATGCCCCGGCCTGCCCTGGACGAAGGTGAAGGCGCGGCCGGAGTGGTAGCTCGTGGCGGAGATGCCGACGGCGTACAGTTCGCCGCGCCGGATCGCCGGCGCGATACCGGCGAGGGGCAGTTTGTCGGCGAGGAGACGATGCAGCGGCGTGGCGTCGAAAAACGCCTGGGCGTTGCCGCCGCCGAGCCACCCGCCGAGGGATAGGTCGCGCGCCAAGGTCAGGCCGATCTGGGCCAGCGACAGGGGATCGGTGCGGATCACCTTCTCGACCGTGAGCGACGACCATAGGTCGGCGAGCGCGGCGCTGGAGGCGGCGAGGCGTCCTCCGCCGGCGATCATCGAGCCGTTGATGGCGCCGGCCGAGGCACCGGCGATGATCGGAAAGGGCGAGGCGCTCTTGTAGCGCGCCGCCAATTCACCGATGCGTTTCAGGACACCCGCCTGATACGCGCCGCGGGCCCCGCCCGCCGTAAGTACCAGTCCCAACATCGTGCACCACCTCCGGCGCGGAGGGTTGCAAAGCCGACGCCAGGCCGAGGGATCGCCTGCCGCCGCGCCCTTGGGCGGATGGCGTGCCGCCGGCTGCCCGCAATGGCGGCAACCGCGGCGCGCCTGCCCAAGGTCTAGGCGGCGGCGGCGCCGCCTGGACAGTCGTCGGAGACGCGTGCTAGTCGACCCGACTTCACGCCCCAATTGGAGGTTTTCCGAATGACGGATGAACAGCTTCTCGAGAAGCTCAAAGAATTCAAATTCTGGACCGGCAAGAGCGAGCTGACGATCGAGGACATCGCCATGCTGCAGCCGGGCCTGGCCCGCATCATGCCCGAGGTCGGCCAGCGCACCTGGAAGCTCTACTACGCCGCCAAGGCCGGCAACTGGCCGCTGGCGAAGTTTCAGTTCAAGGAGGTGAAGGGCTTGTTCGAGATGGGTGCGATCACCCGCCCGAAGCACGCCGACGCCCTCAACGAGTTCATGGAGCAGGGTTGGAAGGAAGTCGGCGACGCCGTCGACCGCAAGGACTTCGAGGCCTTCGACCAAGCGTTCCAGAAGGCGATCGAGGCGGCCAACGCCTACCACGAATTGAAGGAGAAGCCGTATCTGATCTGGAAGCTCCCCGATCAGCCGCCGCCCGATCTCCAGATGGAGCCGCGCGGCAAGGCCAAGTGAGCACCGACGCCGACCGGGAGCGCCGCCGGCGCTTCCGGCTCGGCGTCAGTCGACCCGACTGAGCAGTTGGTCGATCATCGCGATCAGCTGCTCGCGGTCCGCCGACGGCGGCAATTGCTGCATGCCGAGGCGCCCGCGCTGCCCATGTTCCGCGGCCAACCGCCGCACTTCGTCCAACACCCCCGAGCCGCGAATCGAGGCCAAAGCCTCTTCGACATCCGCTTCGCTCGGCTGCGCCATCTGAAAGACCCGCGCCACCACCGGATCGCGGTTCAAGCTGAGCACGATCGGCAGCGACGGATTGCCGTCGCGCAAGTCGAGGCCGACGGGCTTGCCGGTGCGTTCCGACTCGCCGACCACGTCGAGCAGGTCGTCGACGATCTGAAACGTCATGCCGAGGTGGAAGCCGCAGGCGGCCATGCCGTCGACGATGCGCTGCGACGAGCCGGCGAGGTAGGCGGCGGTGCGCGCCCCCTGCTCGAAGATGCTCGCCGTCTTGCGATGAATGATTTCCAGGTAGTCCGGCAGAGTGACGGCCGGGTTCTTGCGGAAGCGCGCCTGCATGACCTCGCCCTCGGTGAGCATGATGCAGGCTTCGGCGGCCCAATTGATGAGCCGCTCCTCGAAACGGGCGCAGAGCTGGAAAGCCTTGCTGAAGACGAAGTCGCCGGTGACCAGCGTGTTGGCCAGCCCGTAGCGATGGTAGGCCGACGGTTTGCCGCGGCGCTGCTCGCTTTCGTCGATGATGTCGTCGTGCAGCAGAGTCGCCGAATGGATCAACTCGAGGGCGGCGGCGACGTCGACGATGTCGTCGAGACCGGTGCCGCCGCAGGCGCGGAACATCATCAGCGTGACCAGCGGGCGCACGCGTTTGCCGCCGGAGTCCACCAGGTAGGAGGAAATCTCCGTCAGTCGCTCTTCGCGGGATGTGAGCCGCTCCTTGAGCCGCGCTTCAACGAGGTCCAACGCCTGCGCAAGCGACGGGTCGGCGGCCCTCGATGGTACGCTTGCGGAAGCCTTGAGCAAGGATCACCTCGGATTCGAGAACGGTTGCTGACCTGGGGGGATTAATGTCGAAAGGATCCACCGAGTCAAGCGCGCATCGTTGCTTTCGTGGGGTCGAGTCGATAGGTTGCGGCGATGGTCGCCCAGCCCGAACCGGTTCCCACCAGCGTCCGGCGGCGTGGCGTCGACGGCCTGCAGATCACCTGGAGTGACGGGCACGAGAGTCTCTACCCGAACCGCTACCTGCGCGACAATTGCCCGTGCGCCTACTGTCGCGAGACGCGGCCGAAACACGCCCTCCCGGTGCTCGAGGGCGAGCCGCCGCACGCGCTGCACATCCAAGTCGTCGGCCGCTACGCCCTCGGCGTCGTCTGGAGCGACGGCCACGAAACCGGCATCTACAGCTACCGCACCTTGCGCACCTTGTGCCCGTGCGACGTCTGCGCGCCGCCCTTACCCCACTGACGAGCCATGTTGAAGATCGAAGACATCCGCGAACGACTGAGCGAAATCCGCCCCCCGGGCATGGGCCGCGACCTGATCGCCCTCGGCGCCGTGCGCCAGGTCGACCTCACCGAGGGCGTCGTCGCCATCCGCCTCGCCCTACCCGGCTTGCCGCAAGCGCAAGTGCAGGCGACGCTCGCCGAGGTGCGACGCGCCGTCGGCGCTTTCGACGGCGTGCGCGAGGTGCGCGTCGCCCTCGTCGACACCCCTGCCGCGCCCGAGGGGCCGCAGCCGCTGCCTGGGGTGCGCGACATCGTCGCCGTCTCCAGTGCCAAGGGCGGTGTCGGCAAGTCGACCGTCGCCGCCAATCTCGCCGTCGCCCTCGCCCGCGCCGGCAAACGCGTCGGCCTGCTCGACGCCGACGTCTACGGCCCCAGCATGCCGACCATGTTCGGCCTCAGCGGTCGGCCGCAGGCAGACGCCAACAAACGGCTCTTCCCACCGGAGAAGTACGGCGTGCGCGTCATGTCCGTCGGCTTCTTCCTCGACGACTCGTCGCCGGTCGTCTGGCGCGGACCGATGGTCATGGGCCTGGTGCGGCAGTTCCTGCAAGACGTCGCCTGGGGCGAACTCGACGTGCTGCTGATCGACCTGCCGCCGGGCACGGGCGACGCGCCGCTGACGCTGGTGCAGCAGGTGCCGCTGGCCGGCGGGGTGATCGTCACCACGCCGCAGGACGTGGCGACGCTCGACGTCGAGCGTGGCATCGCCATGTTCCGCCGGGTCGAAACGCCGATCCTCGGCATCGTCGAGAACATGAGCTTCTTCGCCTGCCCGAACTGCGGCCAGCACGACGAAGTCTTCGGCGCCGGCGGCGCGGCGCGCCTGGCCGAGCGGCACGCGGTGCCGTTGTTGGGCAGCCTGCCGCTGTTCCCCGAGGTGCGGCAGAGCGGCGACGCCGGCACGCCGATCGTCGTGGCGCAGCCGAATCACCCGGTGAGCCGGACCTTCGCCGACATCGCCAATTCGGTGTTGATCCGCATCGAAACGGCGCGCGCCGAAACCGCCGCGCCGACCATCATCGAGTAAAGCCAAGGGGGTCACGGTGGGTCCGACGCTGGAAGCGGTCTTCGCCGTCGCCGTCTTCGCCCTGATCTTCGGCACCGCCGGCTCCAGCCTGTGGGCCTTTCGGCGGCGCGATCCGGACGTCTCGGACGTCCGCGGCTCGGCCATGCTCGGGTCATCGCTACGCGCCTGGTACTTCGAGAACCTCCAGCCGATCGAAGAGTTCTGCATCCGGCACGGCATCTCGGCCAGCGGCGTGACGCTGACCCAGTGCGTGCTCAGCCTCGGCATCGCCGCCGCCTATGCCTACGGCTGGATCTTCGTCGCCGGCTGGCTGGTGCTGGCGATCGGCAGCCTCGACATCATCGACGGGCGAGTGGCGCGACGCACGCACACCGACGGGCCGCGCGGCGCCTTCCTCGACTCGGTGCTCGACCGCTACGCCGACGCATTTGCCTACATGGGACTCGCGGTGTACTTCCGCGACCATTGGATCCTGTGGATCGTGCTCTTCGCCCTCGTCGGAGCCTCGATGGTGAGCTACACCCGCGCCCGCGCCGAAGCCCTCGGCGTCGACTGCCGCGTCGGACTGATGCAGCGCCCGGAACGCACCGTGGTGCTCGGCTTCGCCAGCATGTTCAGCGTCTTGCTCGATCGCCTGCTCGGGCCCTGGTTCTACGGCCAGCCGGACGGCTTGCTGACCGTCGTCCTCGCCCTGCTGGCCCTGGCGACCAACGCCAGTGCCGTCGAACGTATCATCTTCGTGCAACGCGAGTTGGTGGACTGAGCCGATGGACCCGCAACCGGGCAAGGGCAAACGGGTTCTGGGTTTTTTCCTCTTGATGTTGGGGTCGGGGGTCATCGTCGACCGCGGGCCACTGGAAGCCGGGTTGACGTTGTTGGCGCTCGGCGCCGCGGCGTTCGCGTGGGGCGCGGCGGGCTTCGCCGAGCGCGGCAGATCGGAGTAGCCAAGGCATGCAGCGAAACGCGCGCATCGCGCTGTCGATCGGAATCTCGGGCGTCTTCCTGTTCTTCGCCCTGCGCGGCATCGAGTGGAGCGACGCGCTGCGCGCCTTGAGCAACGCCAACTACTTCTACGTCCTGCCCATCCTCGGCACCACCGTCTGGCAGCTGTACATCCGGGCGCAGCGCTGGCGGGTGTTGTTGCACCACATCGGCCAGCCGCACATGTCGACCCTGGTCGCCGCCACCAACATCGGCTGGTTGGCGAATTTCGTGCTGCCGCTGCGCGCCGGCGAGGTGATCCGCCCGGTCCTGCTGAGTCAGAAGGAGAAGCTGCCGCTCGGCGCGGTGCTGGCGACGATCGCCGTCGAGCGCATCTTCGACATGTTCACCATTCTGTTTCTCTTCGGCCTGACGGCGGCGCTGGCGCCGATCTCCGAGACGGTGCGCAGCTGGGGCTTCGGCCTGCTCGGCCTGGCGGCGACGGTCGCCGCCGGCATCGTCTTCGTGCGCTGGCAGGAGAAACTGGCCTTGCGCCTGCTCGACCTGGTGTCGTCACCGCTGCCGACCAAGATCGCCGAGCCCCTGCGCCATTTCTTCGGCGGCTTCGTGCACGCGCTCGAAGTGCTCGACAGCCCGGCGACGATCGCCCGGCTGGTCGTCTGGTCCCTCTTCCTCTGGTTCATCAACTCGTGTGTCTTCGGTCTCGGGCTGTTGATGTTCGGCGTCGACGCGCCGCTGCTGCTGGGGCAGATCCTGCTGACGGTGGTCATCGCCGTCGCCGTGTCGGCCCCTTCGGCGCCCGGCTTCATCGGCGCCTTCCAACTCGGTTGCACCATCGGCTTCGACATCCTCGGCGCGTCCGAGGGGGACGCCGTCGCCTATGGTCTGGCGGTCCACGCGATCCAGTTCGTCGCCATCATCGGCGCCGGGCTGTTTTCGCTAGCGCAGCAGGGCATGAGCCTGCACGATGTCGGCGAGGTCAGTAGCAATGGCACGCCCTCTGGAAGGTAAAACGATCGTCGTCGGCGTCAGCGGCGGCATCGCCTGTTACAAGGCAGCCGAGCTGGTACGGGCGCTGACCCGCGCCGGCGCCGAGACCCGCGTCATCCTGACGCAAGCGGCGGAGGAGTTCATCACCCCGCTGACGATGCAGACCCTGTCCGGCCATCCGGTCGGGCGCAGCACGTTCGACCTGACCCGCGAATCGCAGATCGGTCACATCGAGTTGGCCGATTGCGCTGATGCGGTGATCGTCGCGCCGGCGACCGCCAACATCATCGGCAAGATCGCCGCCGGCATCGGCGACGACCTGCTGACGACGGTGTTGCTGGCGACGCAGGCGCCGATCCTCATCGCCCCGGCGATGAACGTGCACATGTTCCAGAACCCCATCGTGCAAGAGAACCTCGAGCGGCTGCGACGGCATCAGATGCACGTCATCGCGCCGGGCGAAGGCTTTCTCGCCTGCGGCTACGAGGGCAAGGGGCGGCTGGCCGACACGGAAGTATTGCTCGCCGAGATCGCACGCGCCGTATCGCCGCACGACTTCGAGGGACTGCACGTCTTGGTGAGTGCCGGACCCAACCGCGAGCCGATCGACCCGGTGCGCTTCATCTCGAATCGCTCGACGGGGAAGATGGGCTTCGCCATCGCCGCCGCCGCCTGGCGCCGCGGCGCGCGCGTCACTCTGGTGGCCGGCCCCACGTCGCTGCCGACGCCGACGGGGGTGGAGCGGGTCGACGTCGCCACGGCGGCGGAGATGCGCGAGGCGATCCTCAACGTGTATCCCGACTGCGGCATGGTGTTCATGGCGGCGGCGGTGGCCGACTATCGTCACGCCAAGCCGGCGACGGAGAAGATCAAGAAAGGCGAAGGCGGACTGACGCTGGAGTTGGTGCGCACCGCCGACATCACGCACGACCTGGTCGAACAGCGCGAGCACCAGCTGATCGTCGGATTCGCCGCCGAGACGGAAAACGTGCTGGCCAACGCCGAGCGCAAGCTACGCGGCAAGGGCGTCGACTTGGTAGTGGCCAACGACGTGGCGCGCGCCGACACCGGCTTCGCCGTCGACACCAACGCGGTGACGATCCTCAGCCGCCGCGGCGACCGCGAGGTAGTGCCGCTGATGAGCAAGGACGAAGTCGCCGACCGCATCCTCGACGCCGCCCTCGCCTTCCACAACGAAGGCGACGACGACCTGCTACTCTAGTTTTTGGGGGGGACGTAGCGACAATTCGGACAATTCTTCGAAGAATTGTCCGAATTGTCGCTACGTCCCCGTACCCGTCGCCGGTTGCTTGCGCCATCGGCGCTTGGGGCGTTCGGTCAGCGTCGGCTGGATCAGCGGGGTGCAACACGGCAAATCGTAGACACGCGCCTCGTCGAGAGCCCGCACTTCCGCCTCGATCTTGGGTGTGATCTTGCCGGTCCGTTCGAGGGCCCGCAGGCTGGCGCGAATCTGCTTCGCCGTCTCCAAGGCCTGAAAACCCGTCGGGTCGGCTTGCTGGCAGGCCGAGCCCTTGCCGCGATCGAAGAGATCGCCGACCGCGTTCGAACAGGCACGGTTGTAGCTTTCGACCAGACTCAACGGCAGCGCGAACCGCGAACGCTCACTCAAGCCGCCGATGATGCGGTGCCATTGCTCGAGGTCGTGTACCGCGATGAACGAATCGAAGATGCGCTTGTCCATGCGGAACGAGAACAACGTCCGCGCCACCACCCGTTCGACCAGCCGATCGCATTCCGGGAACTCGTGCTGCCGCAACTCGCGAATGACGTCGCGCGGCGGGTTCGGCTGGGTCACGTCGAAGCGCGCCTCCCAATACACGTGCCGCAACGCCCGGCCGCGGAAGCTGACGATCATCTGCGTCGGGACGTAGTGATTGTGCGAGAAGACGTCGCCGGCGAGGTGGGTCAGGTACCCGTACGCGAACGCCCGTTCGCGGTCCGACTCGGCACGTTCGAGGATCTCCCAGCCGACCTCCCACGAATGGCAATGGGCCTGCTGCGCCCGCGTGTATTTTTTGGCCTGGGTGATGTCGGCCCCGACGCAGCCGTACAGGTACTCCAGCCGATGCCGGCGCAGGAGGCGTTGCAGCACCCCACTGGCGATCGCCACGCTACCGAGAGACGCGACCCCGTGGGTCAGATGGGTGATCGGGCCCCAGGCCCAAGCCTCATCGGCGCTGCATACGATCGCAGTAAAGAGCCCAAGTGCCATCCAGATCATCACGCGCGATGGTAGTCCCCTCGTGGGCACCTCTCAAGTCGATCGCAGGCGCACGCCGCCGCGTGTGCAACCCCGTCAAACTCGAAATCGACAGCTCGGGCCGAGCCGTCCCAAGCCTTCCCGACCAGAATGGAGCGGCCTGGGCCCGAGCCCCCCAAGCAGCGAGCCAGTTGCGCCTTCCGCCCCCGTCCCACCTCCGGCAACGGCGTCTCCCGCCGGAACCTCCGTTCATGCCGGCGGACCGCCGACGACCCGTCCCCGGACGCTGCGCCCGACCAAAACGAGTTGCGACGATCCGCAGCGGTGGATTAAAAGTGCATGACGGTCGGTACGGTGAACCATCCGGCCGCGCGAGGAAGTATGCCCGAGCTCTACTCGATCAATCGAGACAACGCGCGCTGGCGCATCGTCGACGGCGAAGCCGTGGTCATTCACCTGGTCCATACTCATTACTACAGCCTCAACCGGACCGGCACGTTCCTGTGGAACCTGTTGCTGGAACGGGACCTGTCCCTCGACGACCTCGCGGCGGCAACCGCCGACCACTATCAGCAGCCGCTGGCCGCGGTACGCAACGATGTCGGCCAGCTGCTCGACGAGCTGACCCGCGAAGATCTCCTTGTCATCCGGTGAACCCGTGAAAAACGACGCCAAGAAACCAGCCAACGAAAAGACGACCTCCACCACTCCGCCGCCCTATGAGCCACCGAAGCTGCTCAAGTTCGAGAAGCTGGAAAAGCTGATCGTCAGCGGCGAATGAGCGCTGCCCCTGCCAGCCCAACCGCGCCGGCCTGGCCGGCCGCTGCGCGATGAATACACCCGCGGCCATCGCCATTGCCCGCGAAATGCTGCTCGACGGCGCCGCCGTCGGTGGCGTCGAATTCCACGGCGACAGCATGCTGCCGCTGCTGCGCGATGGCGATCGGCTCACCGTCGAGGCCATCCCCTGGGAACGGATCACACTGGGCGACATCATCATCTACCGTTTCGACGATCGCTTCCCGGCGCTGCGCGTCGTCGAGAAGCTCGCCGGCAAGCTCTTCCTGAAGGCAGACAACTGGCCCGCACCGATCTTCGAGGTCTGGCCCGACGATGTCCTCGGCCTCGTCGTCGGCCTTCAGCGCAACGGTCAGACGATCACCTCCACCGGCACCGCCTGGCGCCGAGCCGCCGCGCGCGCCGTCGTCTCCTACCGGCTGCGCCGGCGCGCCGCTTCCGTCCGACGGCGGGCGGTCGGTCTGGTGCATCGCCTGCGTGCCGATGTGCTCGCCCTGAGCCACGGCATGATCGGCATGCCGACCGCTCTTCAGCTCAACGTCAGCTCGGTCTGCAACCTCGAGTGCCGCATGTGCCCGTATCTCGGCGTGCACCGCAACGACGACTACCTCACCTTCATGAGCGAAGAGACCTTCGAGCGGCTGCTCCCGACCATCAAGCGGGTCGGCGCCGTGCTGTTCAGCGGCTCGGGCGAACCCCTCTACAACCGCAACCTGCTGCGGTTCATCGAGCGTGTGCGCCAAGAGGCGCCCTCGACCCGCATCAGCCTGACGACCAACGGCACCCTGCTCCGCCAAGACGTCGCCGAAGAGCTCGTGCGCCTGCGGCTCGATTCCGTGACGATTTCGATCGACGGCGCGACCGCCGCGACGGTGGAGGCGATCCGCCGCAACAGCGACTTCGAGCGCATCGTCGCCAACGTCGAGCAGCTGACGGCGATCAAGCGCACCCGCGACAGCCGCTACCCGGTCCTGCACGCGAATTACATGCTGGGCTACGGCACCTACCGCGAGCTGCCACAGTTCATCCGCCTCGCCGGACGCATCGGTATCGAACAGGTCCATCTGCTCGAGATTCAGCCCTCCTGTCGGGAGGACGTCCGCGACAACCTCGCCGCCGGCATCGCTCGCGACGAGGGTCGCTCCCTGCGCTACGCGATTCAAATCGGTCACCGGCTCGGCGTCGCTCTCCACCTGCCGAGCGTGTCGCCGAACGCCTGTCTCTTCCCCTACCATCCGCACATCGGCGAGAACGGCGACGTCTACCCCTGCTGTTTCCTCGACTACGACGGCCGCACCCTGTTCGACGGCACCAAGGAGGTGACTCTCGAACCGCTCGCCTTCGGCAACGCGGCCGCGACGGACTTCCGCACCGCCTGGAACTCGCGCGACTACCGGATCTTCCGCCAGCGCAACAAGAAGGGCGACTTTCCGGATCTCTGCCGATCGTGCTTCGACATCCGGGCGCAAGCCGCGAGCCGCGTCGGCGACGTCGTCGGTCCGCGACCGCAGCAACCGGGACGCTGAATCCCCAGGACATGCGTCAGCCCTGCTACGCCGCAACCGACTCCGCCGAGCTGGCGGCGCTCGCCGGCATCGTTCGCGGCGAGCCCGACCTCTTTATCGCCGCCCGCCGCGCAGCGTCCTTCGACGAGCAGGCCTTCGTCGACTTCCTCCATCGCCATCAGCTCGCCGGCTTCGTACACGCCAGGATCGACGGCACCCCGGCGCGTGACGCGCTCTCCCCCGCCGCCTGGGAACGCCTGACCGGTGCCTATCTCCATCAATGGGCGACCAACGAACGTCTCGCGGCCGAGCTGCGCCGCCTGACGCTGCTGCTCGCCGCGGAAGATTGTCCGTTCCTGCTGCTCAAGGGCCTCCATCTCGCGCTCTCCTATTACGGCGGCAGCGACCGGCGCGGCTTTACCGATCTGGACCTGCTCGTCCACCCGGCCGACGTCGAGCGCACCCTCGCCGTGCTCGAACACGACGGTTTTCGCCGGCGCTCGCGGGCCCTGTTCGGCCGGCGACTCGCCGCACGCTTCACCCATGCCTGCGAACTCACGCGGCAGGAGACGGCCGTCGACCTGCACTGGGTCTTCGTCAGGCATCCCGCGTATCGCATCGACTACGACGCCGTGTGGTCGCGCAGCCGCGGCCTCGACGCCGCTGGCGCGGCGGTCCGGGTGCTCGACGACGGATATGCTCATACGTTTCAGTGCCTCGCCATACTCAAGGATCTCGAACTCGGGACCCTCAAGCTCAAGTCGTTCGTCGATCTCCACTTTCTCACCACTGCTTGTGAAGCGCGGCTCGACTGGGATCCGTTCTTGGTCACATGCGAGCGCGAACGCACCCTACGCCCGGTGGTCGCGGCCTTGTCGCTCCTGTTGCGGTTGTTCGAATCGAGCGAGCGGTTTCCCCGACTCGGGCAATCGCTGTCGGCGGTTGCAGCGAGCCCGGCACCGGACGGAATCCTCTCCCGCCTCGTCGGCGGCCGACGCTCGGCGACCGACCGCATGTGGGCCCTGCGAATGCAGGACCCCTCGATGGTGCGCGCCGCCGCCTGGTGGGCGGTTTCCCTGCCGTTTCGGATCGCCGCCCATCGTCCGGAACTGCTCTCACGGGCGGCAGGATGACGCTTCCGTCGCATACCGGGCTGCGAGAGCTGGCCGCGTCGCGCTCGCTGCCGCACCGCGACCGAATGCGGCTCGGTAGCCTCGACACCGAGGTGATCAGCGATCAGCCCTTCTATCTCGACGCGATCCTGGCGCTGTTTCGCACCGAGCCCGGGCAGCACGCCGGTGCGCCGCACGAATCCGCCGCGCGGGTGGTCGCTCTGGAAGCGCTCGATTCCACCGGCCTCGTCCTGTCCGCGCCGCCGGACGGCCTCGACGTCACGCGGGCAGCCGACGGCCGCTGGATCATCGCGACGGAGGCGCTGACCGCGCATCTCTTCGTCACCGAGCCGATCGAGCTGTTCTTGATCGTGCGCGAGCGACCGACGAACGAGCTGCACTTTCGCGTGCACCTGTCGGTGACCCTGCATCGCGCACTGCTCTTGCTCGAGCGCCTGTTCCTCCACGCGGCCGGCATCCGCTCCGGGGATACGACCTATGCCTTCGTCGGCGACAAGGGCGCGGGCAAGTCGACGCTGACGCTGGCACTCGGCCTGGCCGGCGCGACCGTGCTCGCCGACGACCACCTCGTTCTGCGCCGCGACGGCAGCCGCTTCCTCGCCAGCGGGTGCGACCGCGAAGCGCGTCTCCTCGAAGATGCGGAGCATCATCTGTTCGGCGGACCGCTGCAGGCGCGCATCGTCGAGCTCGGCGGCGTGCGCAAACGCGAGGTCGCGATCGGACGCTACTGCACCAGTCAGCCGTTCCGCGAATATCCGCTCGATCGACTCGTGTTCCCGTCCGTCGGCGAAAAGTTCGAACGGCGAGCCCTCTCGCGGCGCGACGCCCTGCTCGCGTTGATCCGCGCCACCCGCTCCTCGCACCGCTTTTCGGGTGCCGACGACTACTCTTCCTACCTCGACTATCTTTCGACCCTGGTCGCGTCGGTCGAGACGTTCGTCGTCGAGCTGAGTCCGAACCTCGACGATCTCGATCGTCTGATCGCATGGGTGCGCCATGACCACGCGTGACACCCTGCTTCTCAACGGTCCGATCGCCGGCCTGTCGAGCTTCGCGTTGATCAACCGACGGCTGGCCGCCGGTCTCGAGCAGGCGGGCTACGAGGTCTGGTGCACCGACGCATCGCTGCCCCAACGCCAGGCGATGCCCGAGGTCTGTCTGACCCACGGACACCCCTACGATACGCGCACCGCACCGGGCCGGACGAATCTCTTCTTCCTCGAATACGACTACGCCCGCTTCACGTCGACGGATCAGCCGCTCGCCGATGAGATCAAGGCGCGCTTCGACGCCTGTCTCGCGCCGAGCCGTTTCGTCGTCGACGCCGCGCGGGCCAGCGGCATCGACATCCCGACCGTTCTTTGCCCCCTGGGTTTCGACCCGCGGGAATTTCACCCCGCGGCACCACCCGTGACGTTGCCGACCACGAGGAGCTTTCGCTTCGTCTACGTCGGCGGTGCGACCGAACGGAAAGGCGTCGACCGACTGGTCGATGCGTACGGCGCCGAGTTCACGAACCAAGACGATGTCGTCCTGGTGTTGAAGACCTTCGGCTACGACCACCTCCAGCCGTGGTTTCGCGACGTTTTGGCTCGCGTTCCAGCCGATGGACCGGAGATCCTCCACGTGCACGGCGACGAGGACTCCATCGCCGGCTACTTCACGGCAGCCGACTGTGGCGTCTTCCCCTTCCGCGGCGAAGGCTTCGCGCTGCCCGTGCTCGAATGCCTGGCGAGCGGCACCCCCGTGATCGTCACCGAGGGCGGTGGGCCGGCGGACTATTGCACGCGGGAGAACGCCACGACCGTTCGCGCCAGCCAGCAGATTACGGACGGAAAATGTCAGCTCGAGCCTGATCTCGCCGAACTCCGTCGCCACATGCGAGTCGCCTACGAGCAGCGCGGGCAACCGCGGGATCGCGTGCGGATCGCGTCGAGCGTGAGCGCCTGGACCTGGGAGCGAACGCTGACCATCCTCGTCCATGCGATCGAGAGCTGCCGCGCCGCTCGACGCTCGCGCCCGCCGCGCCCGACGACCCCGGTCGTGCACGTTTTCGGCGAGAAAGGCGCCACCAGCTGGAAGAAGGTCGCGGCGCATCTCGATACCGCCCTGAAGGAACGATTCGCCGCGTCGAGTTTCGATCAGCGCAGTCGGATGACGGCGCTCGCCTCACGTGTCGTCGTAGCCCACTCGGGCTTCGCTCTCGAGGCATTCCGGGCGGCCGCCGATCAGCCGCGACCGCCCCTTCGTGTACTGGTGCGAGGCAACGGCCCTGTCGACTCGCTGCGAGCGCTGGTCGATCGGGAGCGTGCCACCTGCGGTCTTGAACTCGATCGACCGTCCGCGATCGAGCGCTGGCGACTGCGCCGGGAAGAAAGCCAGGCCGACGTACTTCTCGTCCACAGCCAGGCAACGGCACGACGCTACGCAGCCGAGGGTCACGCGGTGCACGCCTTGCGGATCGTGCCGCTCGCTTTCACGCCGGCACCGCGACGGACCTCGCCGCGCCGAGAGACGCTGCGGTTCCTCTTTGCGGCCACCGATCCATGGCGCAAGGGACTGCGCATCCTGTTGGAGGCCTGGAACGCGCTGCATCCCCGAGGCGCCGAGCTGCTCTGCTTGGTCAACACCGAGGTGCTGCGCTCGCAGCTGGTGCTGCGTCAACTGATCCGCAATCCCAACATTCACGTGCGGCCATTGGTCGCCGCCGACCAAATGGCGACGGAGTTCGAGCAGGCAGACTGTCAGCTGCTGCCGTCCTTCGACGACGGCTTCGGACTGGTGGTGGCCGAGGGGATGAGCCGCGGTCTGCCGGCGATCGTCTCGGACCAGACCGGCATTGCCGAGCTGCTGACCCATCGCAGCGACGGCATGGTCGTGCCGGCCGGATCCGTCGATGCGCTGCGCGACGCGATCGCCGAGCTGTGCGACCATCCGGAGCAGCTCGACAGCATGGGGGAGCAAGCATTCACGACCGCAGGCCGACGCCCGTGGTCGTCGTTCGAATCCGAGGCGGCGGATGTCGTTGCGGCGTTGCTGGAAGGAGACCCCGCGTGATCAGCGAGCGTTGGCGCGGCCGTTCGCTGCTGATCGCGACCCGCTCGTGCTTCGAGTGGGATCTCGCCACCTATCTGGTGGATGTCCTGCAGCGCGAAGGCATTCACACTTCGGTGTTCGAGTATCGCGGCTTCGACTCGCCCGCCGCCGCCGGGCAGGCGCTGGTCGCGGCGGTCGCGGCGCAACGGCCCGATTGGCTGTTCGGACTCAAGCTGGAGGCGATCGCACCGGCGGCCCTCGCGGAGGTGCGGGCGAGCGGCGTGCCAGTAGCCCTGTGGAATGTCGACTGCTTCACGCCGGAGCTTCCCGCATGGATCGTGCCGCTATTGGCCGAGGTCGATGTGGCCTTCACCACGGCCGAGGGCATGCTGCCGGCGTATCGCCAAGCGTGCCATGCTCCCGTTCACTGGGTCATGGAGGGAGCACACCTTCCGGCATTCCCGATGGCCGACGCGGTTGCGCCGCGCTATCGCAGTGAGGTGGCCTTTCTCGGCAACGTCTTCCAGCCACCGGTGCCGGAACCGCTGCTCGCGCATCGACGGCTGCGTCTGCTCACCGCCGTGGGCGAGCGCTTCGACTTGCGCGTCTGGGGCCCGCAGTCGCCCGACTTCGACCGCCACGCGCAAACGATGCCGTTCCGAACGGTACGCTGGCCGGCGTACAATGAAGAATGCGTCAAGGTGTGCCGCGCCGCCGACGTGGTGCTGGGCGTCAACACCACCAACCGCGTGTATCGTTATTTCTCGAATCGCACCTTCGTCACCCTCGCCTGCGGCGGCTTTCACATCACCGAATATGTCCCCGGTCTGGAGACCATGTTCGAGAACGAGCGCCATCTGGTGTGGTATCGCTCGGACGAAGAGTGCATCGAACGGATCGCGGAGTTCCTGCGACGACCGGACGATCGGGGACGCATCGCCGACGCAGGCAGACGGCACGTGCGGCAGCACTATTCGCTGCGGGCGCAGGTCGCTAAGCTGTTGAAGTGCATGGAGGCCGCGCATGGGTGGAGCTGAGATTCTGAGCTTCTGCTTCGGCGGATTTCCCGGCACCAACCGCCAACTCCGCGAGGTACGTGCGGCGACCGGCCTGGTGCGGCACATCGTCACCGCCGGCGGCGACGCCACCTCGGTCGAAGCGACCTTCTTTCGCGAGGAGATCGAGACACGGCGCCCGCGGCTCGTGATCTTCGGCGGCTGGCATCGCAGCTACGATGCTCTGCTCGATACCGCGATCGCCGTCGGCGCGGAGGGTGCCGTGTTGTGGACCAGCAGCGCCGTGCAGACGGGGCTGAGTGAGGAGGCGTCGACGCTCGCATCGCTGCTGCACGATCCCCGCATTGGGCGCTTCTTCGCCTCGACCGCATCGATGCTCGATCTGCTGGCGACCGGCGGCCGCCCAACCCATCATCTTCCGCCCCCGCTGCGCACGGACGACGTCCCGGCCGTCGAGGCCAAGGAGCGCCGGCAGGAGCCGCCCGCGGTCAGCCTGTTCTGTGGCCCGGCGGAGTACCGCCGCAAGAATGCCTTCAGCTGCATCGCCGCGCTCGCGGGGATGGACGTGCCGTACGTGTTGCACCTCAACGGGCTCAGCCACCGGGCGGAATACGCTTCACTGTTGGCGCAAGCCGAGATCCCGCACATCGACCACGGCTGGATGGACGACACGACCTACTCCGGCGTGCTCGACGGCGTGGACATCGGCCTGCAGGTGTCGCTGGCGGACAGCTTCAACTACGTCGTCGCCGAACACATGCTGCGCGCGATCCCGGTCGTCGTCTCGTCGGCGATTCCGTGTGCGCATGGATTGCCGGTCGAGGTGACGCGCCGGCTGGTCGTCGACAATCCCGACGATCCGCTGGAGATCCGGGCGAAGCTGCGCACCCTGCTGCTGGAACCGTCCGAGCGCCGCATGCTCGGCACGATCGTACGCGATCACATCGTGCGACTCGCCGCGTTGTATCGTGAGCTCTGTCGGCAGGCACTTCTCGCCGCGGTGGGTCGCGGGGGATGATGGCGACTCTCACCGGCGTGACCATGTTCGCCGGCTTCGCCCTCTCCGCCGGGCTGTGCAGTCGCGCGCTGGCGGCGCCGCGCCTCGTCGACAGGATCCTCGCCGCCTGGCTCGCGTTCTCGGCCGCAATCTTTTTCACCGGCTACGGTCTGTCGGCCTTGGAGGCCTTCGGCAACGCATCGGCATGGGCATTGGCCGGAATCGGATGGCTGGCGACCGGGCTGGCGATTGCCGCGGCGCGACCGCAGCGGCGAATCCACTGGCGAGCCGGCGTCTGGCGCTCGTTGCCGGCGCACGAGGCGCTGCCGCTCGTTTGCGCCGCGACGACGGTCGCCGTGCTCGGCGTGATCCAGCTGACCACCCTCCTTCGTGTTGCACCATTCGCGATCGACGGGCTGACCTACCACCTCCCCCGCGTCGGATATTACTTGCAGCAGGGAAGCCTGGCGCATTTCGATGCAAACTACCCCGGGCAAATCGTACAGGGTCGCGGTTCGGCCATCCTGCTGGCATGGGCGTTTCTCGCGTCCGATCGCCGCGAGAGCGCCATGCTGTTGGTCGCGTATGCGAGCTACTGGATCGGTATCCTCGCGGTGTACGGAGTCGCGCGTCGGCTCCAGGTGGGTCGGTCGTATTCGGGATTAGCGGCCGCCCTCTTCGGCCTGCTGCCGATCGCGTTGATGCAGGCGACCACGCCGATGAGCGACCTGATCGGCGCCGGCTATGTTGGCTGCGCCCTCTACTTCGTGGTCGCCTCCGGTCGCTTCGACCGGCGCGAGTTGTTGGCCTGGAGCGCCACCGCTTGGAGCCTGGCGTGTGCCGTCAAGGCGACCGGGTTCGTGGCCGGCCCCGCGCTCTATCTCGTCGCATGGACGACAGCGCGAAACCAACGAGGGAAGGCGATCGCGACTCTCGCCATCGCATCGTCGCTGTCACTCGCGGTACTCACGCTACCGGCGGGCTATGTCGACAACTATCTCCGCTACGGCGATGCGCTGACGCCCTCGGCAGCACTGGCCCCGTACTCTCAGGTCGGCAAGCCGTTGCCTGGGGTCATCGCGGAGGGGACCCGCAACGTCTTGCGCCTTGGACTCGATTTCCTATCCCTCGACGGGCTGCCACCGATCGAGCCGATCCAACGGCTGCAACGTCTGATTCGCTCGCCCGCAGCCTTTCTCGCTCGCGTCACCGACATCGAGCGGCCGAGCGGTCCGCGCATTCCGCCCTTCACCGCGTATCGCGATCCGCGGGCGAGGGAGGAGTATGCGTATTGGGGAATCCTCGGAATCGGGCTCCTGTGGTTGTTGCCGTGGGTGGCGATTTCCGGCGTTCGGCAGCGCCCCGAGGCACGGCCGCTGGCGGCGGCGGCGATCGTCTACTTCCTCACGGTCGCCTATGCCGGTGCGTATGACCCGTGGCGCGGACGACTGTTTCTGGCGATGGCGATGTTCGCCCTGCCGGCCATCGTCTGCCATCTCGAGCAACGCCGGAGCCGCGCATGGCGTTTCTTCACCTTGGTCATCGTGCTCCTCGGCTGCGGGTCGGCGGTGTCGGCCGTGATCTTCCGCGAGCATGCGACGCTGGTGTCGGCCAGCTACGGCGATCGCTCGGTGACGGCGATCACCGAGCAGGACCGGCCGGCGCAGCTGACGGCACACATCCCGCGGTATGCGGCTGCCGTCCGCCGCTACGAGGCGCTCGTCCCGCGCGAGGCAACGGTTGCGATCTACGGTGACTACATGTTCGAGTACGTCTTTTTCGGCGAGCGCATGAGCCGCCGGATCGTGCCGCTCGGCGACGGCACCCGCCCGATGCGACCAGTGCCGCCGGGCGTCGACTATCTGGTCTTCTCGTCGAAAGCCCAGCCGCCGGCATCCACCGACGAGCGGCTCGGCGCGGATTGGTACCTGCGGCGGATCGAAAAGTCCTAGGCCGGGCGCGCCCCGCTACCATTCCTCCCGGGATGCGCGAGAGATCGCCTCAGAGGTCGACGTGAGATTCCTTGCGATACGACTCCGTCTACTCGCGGCGGGCTCGCCGAGTACAACTCGGCGCTCCAGGGCGCTGCGCGCCCGTTTTCGTTCCAGTGTGGGCAACGGCAGGTCATGACCACTCCGCGGCCAATTCACCCGTGGTGGGATGCTGTCGTCGTCGTACATCGCACTCGCGCTCCAGGCGTGATGACACTGCAGGCAGGCTCCGCGGTCTTGTATGGTTGATGTGGCCGCGAGACGTATCCGCGCGATCGGCGAAGGGGACAGTCCCCATGCGGGGACTGTCCCCCTTGCTGTGCAACCTTTTGCCCGCCGGATCAGGAATCACTCGTCCCGTTTCGCCGGCGCGGTGCTTTCCCCACAAGGTGGAATTCGCGATAAAGGCGCGATGACGACCGAGTACGACGCCAACCCGGATGTTGCGCAACGCGAGATCGAAGGCGAGCTGCTGCTGCTGACTCCGAACGACGACGTCCTCTATACCTTCAACGGCAGCGGACGAATGGTCTGGGAGCGAATCGCCCGCGGCGACGGCCTGGCAACGATCACCGACGCGCTTGCCTCCGACTACGGTATTCCGATCGAGGTCGCCCGCGCCGACGTGCAGGCCTTCGTCGCCGAGCTGGAGGCCAAAGGCGTGCTGACGCGGCGCGGATGAAGCTTGCGTGGATCGTCAGCGGCGCACAGCCGCTGTTCGGCGGCGCCCAAATCAGCGCCCATTCGTTTCTCCGGCGCCTGCAGGCCGTGCGCGGCTGGCAGCCGCTGCTGCTGACCGCGGCGCCGCGACGAATGCGGCGGACGAAGGACGGCGTGCCGATCCAGACCTATCGCGACGTCGATGAACTCAAGGAGATCGTGGCGCGTGAACGACCGGGGGCGCTCGTCTGCGCCCTCGACGGGGTGATCGACGGACTGCGGGTCGCAGCCCGCTTCGGCCTTCCCTCGATCCTCTCGCACCACAGCTTCGAATTCTGTCCGCCGACGGCGGACGAAGTCGCCGCCTGGGGCGTGTCGTCGCGCCGGACCTATCCGGACCCGGCCGACGCGGCGTGGGCCAGGTCGGTGGCGACCCGTGCGATCGCCAACTCTCGCTTTCTCGCGCGACGACTGAGCGAACACGACGGACGCGACGCCGTTTCGGCCGAACCATCGATCGAGGTGATCCATCCTGACATCGAGGTGCCGGTGCCGACTGCCGGCGGCAAGGCCGGGCACTTCATCAGCGGCATCTGTGGCCATCGCTACAAGGGAGCGGACATCTTCCTCGCTCTCGCCGATGCGCTGCCGCGCGAGCGATTTCTTTTGATCGGCGACATCGATCCGGCGCTCGCCCCGGCCTTCGCCGCACGCAAGAACATCCGCTGGCTGGGACGGGCGCGGCCCGAGCGATTCCTCCGTCTCAGCCGCCTCGTGATCGTGCCCTCGCAGTGGCCCGAGCCGTTCGGCCGAATCGCGATCGAGGCGATGGCGAGCGGCATCCCGACGCTGGTCAGCCAGACCGGCGGCTTGGCCGAGATTGCCGGTGGTTCGTCACTTACGGTGGAATCCTTCGATCAGCCGAAGGCCTGGATCGAGGCAGTGAGCCGCGGGCTGACCTCGCCAAGCTGGCTGCAGGAAGCGATCGAGCAAGGGCGCAGATGTGCGGAGCCCTTCCTCGGCGCGCAATCGGCCGAGGCCCTCGCCGAGCTGGTGCTTGCAATCTCGGCCGAGGCACGGCCGCGCTTCGATACCCGGCTGATCGCACTCTGCGGCGGCAGCGAGCGAGCGACCGCCTACGAGATGATCAACGCGCGCTGGAAGGCGGCAGCCGCACGACGTGAGGGGCTCGATCTGGTCGAAGTGGCCGGGGCCGCGGACCTCCGGCGGGTGCTGCCGGACGTTACCGTGCATCACAACTACGGCGAACACTTCGCCACTGCGCAGCTGCCCGACGTCGGCCGCATCGCCGCGGTACGCACCTGGGATTTCGGCCCCTACCCTCCGGCCTGGGTGAAGCGGATCCAGGAGGAAGTCGACCTGCTGCTGGTCTACTGCGACCACGTAAGGCGGCACGCGATGGCCTCGGGAATTGCGGCAGACAAGGTCAAGGTCGTGCCGCTCGGGTTCGACGAGGAGGTCTTCACACCCTCGGGCGACACCTACGAGCTGGCGACGAAGAAGCGTTTCCGCTTTCTGTTCGTCGGGGCGCCGGTGCCGCGCAAGGGAGCCGACGTCGTGCTGGCGGCGTATCGTCAGGCATTCGGACCCGACGACGACGTCTGTCTGGTGATCAAGGACCACCCGCACGATTTGTTCTACGAAGGTGCGGCGATCCGCGACCAAATCCTGGCAGCGGCGGCCGATGCGAGCGGACCGTCGATCGAATATATCTGCGAGCTGTTGCCGCCGGGCGAGTTGGCGGCGCTGTACCGCACGTGTGATTTCGGCGTGTTCCCATACCGGGCCGAGGGATTCTGCCTGCCGATCCTCGAAGCGATGGCGACGGGGCTGCCATCGATCGTGCCGCAGTTTGGCGCCGCGCTCGACTTCTGTTCGGCGAAGACGTCGCTGCTGATGCCGGTGCGCCGCATCAGCCTACCGGTCGGCTGGTCGTTGGCGATCAATACACTCGGGTTTCAGGAAGAGGTCGAGGAGGTGGATTTCTGCGAGACTCCGGTCGACGAGCTCGCCCGGCAGATGCAGCGGGCCGTGGCGATGCCGGCGGCCGAGCGCGCGCGGCTGTCTCGAGCCGGCGTCCGCCAGGCCCGATCGCGCTTCACGTGGCGCACCTCCGCCGACTCCCTATTCGAGCAACTAGACCGGCTCGCGCGCCACGTCCCCCCGCGATGGCAAGCCGCACGAAAGCGACGAGCCGACGAAGCCAGGCGTCGGGAGATCGCGCTGGAGATGTTGCGGGGATGGGATACGGAGCGCCGATGATCCGCTCGATCGCGGCGATTTCGTGAAGCGCCCCGGAGGGGCATCCTTGCGGACGTCGACACCACGATTGTGGCGCCAGGGACGAGTTTCGCGCCACCAAGCATGCGGATTGTGGCAAGTCGAACCGTCCGAATGCCGCAAAGCACGACGATTGTGGCACCCAGCACAGGCAAGACGCCGCTATCCCCCATGATTACGGCGCCTTGGTCCGCAAAAGCGCCACAAAAGTCAAAGATTGCGTACCTAAAGTGGCCCCATCGGGACATTCGGACGGGTGATAACGGCACCAAGCGCGCCGCTCGCGCCACAATCCCTGAAGATAGCGGCACCAGCGTGGTCCAGACGGACATACACAGCAAGAATGTGGCGCGAGGCTTCATGGTCGTGCGGTTCACCACGAAGCGGTCATGACCTACCGCTCGTCCCCCCCAAGGTTGATGAAGATGGGCGCGCAGCGCCCTGGAGCGCCGAGTTGTACTCGGCGGGCCCG
>CAZGEJ010000019.1:0-102638 GCA_964524885.1 uncultured Binatia bacterium (SeqCode) | reverse complement strand
AGTTCGCCAAACGTTACTTCGGAGAAGGACGCGCGGCCGGCGTCGCCGAAGGCGAGGCCAGAGGTGAAGCCAGAGGCGAGGCCATGGGCCGCGTCGAGTTGCTCCTGCGCCAATTGACCCATCGCTTCGGCGCACTGCCTGCCCAACTCGAACAACGGCTTCGGAGCGCCTCCATCGCCGAACTCGACAACTACGCCGAACGCATCCTCGACGCCGCAACCCTCGACGAAGTCTTCACGCCCGGCGGAAACGGCTAGGTGAACGAGGGCCAAGGGCCAAGAGCGGCACAAGGCGAAAGGCGGAAAGCGTAAGGCGTCCGACGTCCAAGCTTTCGATCTGCTGCCTTGCGCTTTTCGCCTTCAGCCTTCCGCCCTCCTCGAGCCCTGCCGCCACGGTCGCAACTCCGCTTCCGGCCGTGCGGATCCGTCGCCTTCGGTGCGGCGCTACCCCTGGGTCGATGGTCCATGGATCGTCGTCCCCCGACCAGTCGACGTCGAGCGGGTCGAGTTGGTCGAAGTCGCGACCGTTGCCGCGGGTCATGTTGCCGAGGCCGTCGTACTGGTATTGCCAGTCGTGGCTCAATGCCGGGGCGCTCACCGAGTCGTCGATCGCCAACAGGTTCCCGGCCGGCGGGTGGGTAGCCACACCGCCGCGCACCACGTGCTCGAGGCTGAGATCGATAGGTCGCACTAGGCTCGCGATCGCGAGGTTCCCCTAGTCCGCACCTTCGATGCAGCCGGCTGGCCTGTCAGCCTCTGTTTGCCGCGCTTGGGACTCGGATCGGCAGGCGACGCGGAGCTCCTTGCTTTCCTCGTCGGAACATGGGCTGGGGCCACTCCGAGCTTGACGCCCAAGGCGGCACACACGCGCTGCACCGTCTCGAAACGCGGCTGTGCCCCCGGCCGCAGCGCCTTGTACAGCGCCTCTCGGGCCAGCCCCGTTTCCTGCGCCACCTGTGTCATCCCGCGAGCCCGCGCGACGACTCCGAGCGCGTGCGCCAATTCCGACGGGTCGTTCTCTTCGATCACCGCTGTCAGGTAGGCGGCAATCGCCTCCTCACTGCCTAGATGCTCGGTGATGTCGAACTGCGGCAGGTCGGCGATTCTGATTTTGCGAGACATCCGTCAATCCTCCAGTTGCGAGGCCGCTTCGATCGCCTTGGCGATGTCCGCCTTCTGCGTGGACTTGTCGCCACCGCCGAGCATCACGATCAAGGTCGTGCCACGTTGAACGTAATACATGCGCCAGCCCGGCCCGAAGTCCTCGCGCATTTCGTAAATTCCCCGACCCAGCGGCTTCACGTCACCCAAGAGGCCACGCCCTGCCTTGTCCAACCGTTTCGCCAGACGTAGACGGGTCGCGACATCCCGAATCCCAGATATCCAGGCGGCGAACTCGGGAAGCTGCCTGATCGTGTACACGGATCGAGCGTAATCGTTCGCTTACATACGGTCAACCAGGTGCTTCACGAGCCTGCAGTCGGCACCGTCGAACGGGGCAGCACCATTCCACGTGCCCGATCGGCTTCAGACAACGTGCTTCTCGAGTCCCGTATTTCCGCTTTGGTACGCGATTTTGCCGCCGGAAGTGCAGGCATAGGTGACCCGAGGCAGTTCGAGGACTCCGGCGGAAAGCGTAAGGCGTCCGACGTCCACGCTTTCGACCGACGGCCTTGCGCTTTTCGCCTTCAGCCTTCCGCCCTCTCTTGGCCCTTGCACCTTGGCCCTTGGCCCTGCCGCCGGAGGCGGCCCCACCTCATTCCCCGGCGGTAAGAGCTTCGGCGGCCTTCACACCTGGCCAGGTCCAGTTGCCGTCGTCGCCGTTATTCATGGAGTAAGTGCCGGCGGCACCGGCTCCGGCGACGGCTCCCTGGAAGGTGCCGACCTGCGCACCGCCGGCGTCGAGCAGCTCACCGTAGACGTCGTTGCCATCGACACGGCCGACCAATTGCACCTTGCCGTAGTCCGAGCCCAACACCCGCAGCCACCCTTGCACGGCTCCGTCGCCGAACTTCTCGATCTCTACCTGCCACGGCAACGTCGCCGTCCCCCGCTCCCGACTCTGCCACTCCCCCGTGCCGGTCGCCGCGGCGGCTGCTTCGGAGGTTTCTTGTACCGGCGCAATGGCATCGACCGCCGAGGCCACAACCGAAACCGGCAAGCACAGCAACGCCAGGAAGATTCCTAGCCACTGCTTCTCCCCAATCCGTTCAACCCAATTCATTTTCGATTTTCTCATTGCTTCGTTGGTAAAGGCTTCGATTCCTCAACCGCATGGAGCGCTTCATCAATCCAGCGAAGGTAGAACTTTTGAAGCGCGCGGCCAGCACAGACATCCGTCCTCAACGCTTGAATCTCCGGTGCCAGCTCGCTGAGCTGTTCCTTCTTGGCAGCAGTGACAGCAAGCATTGTATGTGGCTCTTGGCGCAGATTGAGCCACTCCCGGAGTGCGTCAAGCACTCCATCACGGTTGCCTGCGGCCAGCGCACGTCGAACCGAACGAAGGATGCGATCCTCGAGGTACTCGCCCGACTTGAACGAGGCGGGATTGTCTAAGTCACTTTGAAGAGCCTGGACAACGTCGAACTTCGCCATCACCGCACCACCTTGATAGCCTCGGCTGGAATGGCGTGAGGGAACACAACTTCGCTCCCGCCGCCGGGCATGTTGAACATGCGACCTACTTGGCTCGCGTTCGGCACTGATATACCCATCCGCTGGAGCGTTCCAACATCGATTTCGATGAGGTGTCCGGGAAGGCCTCTGTTGGGCGGTAGCGCGAGATCGACCTGCGCCTGGAGAGAGCTAAGGTTGCCAGCGGGTGTAGTGAAGACCTTCCCGGACGCACCAGGTCTGAGGCCTTCCGCTGCAATCTTCGCAGGGTTCGCCCAAGTGTAGTGATAGAGTTTGCCCACATTGGCCTTGAGGGACGACGCCATTGATCTCGCGAAGGCCCCCGCTACGCGCAGCGAGGCACTCGCTACGCGCGCCGTTGGAAGGAGCGCAATTATCGTTTCGACAGGGGAAACCGACTCCGCCGCACCAGACTGGTACAGACTCGACGGGGAAGACTCCCCGGCAGCCGCTGCGGATTGCGAGAATTCACCGGGCCTTATCCCGTTCCACCCCGCACCGTGCGGACCGGTATACCCGCCATTGCCCGGCTGAAGGCGCTCGCGGAGCTCCGCAAAGCCACTACGCAATACATCCCATGCCGACAGGCACGGCGCGATTTGCCCGGAGAACATCCCCGTCGGATCGATCAGCGCCGTCGGCGCCCACTTCACGTAGGCGTAGGGGTTGGCGTACTCCCGTACCGGGTCGGTGCTGGTGAACCTCGCCAGTTCGGGGACGTAGACGCGGGCGACGTAGTGGTAGACGTTGGCGTTCCAGTCCCAGATTTGGCCGGTGTACAGGCGCTCCGTCGGCTGCGGGCCGGGGGTGAGCTGGGTGCCGGCGGCGTTGAAGACCTTGGTTTCGAAGGCCCAAGGTGCAAGGGCCAAGGTCCAAGAGCGGCACAAGGCGAAAGGCGGAAAGCGTAAGGCGTCCGATGTCCACGCTTTCGACCTACTGCCTTGCGCTTCTCGCCTTCAGCCCTCCGCCCTCCTTGGCCCTTGCACCTTGGCCCTTGGCCCGGCCGCCGGAGGCGGCCCCGGCATCGACACCCAAGCTCAAGGCCGAGCAGGTCCTATAGGGTGTCCGCTTCCCACCATTCCTCGATGCAACGCCGATGCCGACGCAATCCATCGCTCCCGTTCGAGTGCTCTCTGCATGAGTATCCAACGGAAGGGCACAAGACGTGGCGCCTGCAGGATAGGCAATCCGCCCCACAGACCCTCGATGAGTACGACGGTGATCGCGATCGGGACATCATCGAGACCGACGTAGGCAGCCCATCGCGGCGCATCGGCGCGAACAGCGACCACCGCCTCACTCTCGCGCACCCCATCAAGGCGGACACTAAACTCAACGGGAACGAAGCCAGGAACGATACCCGTGACGTGCTGACTGTCAGACGCAACGAGACGCACTCGGGGATGGCTACACCGTACCAGCTCCACGGCAGTTCGCATGCGACCTTCCGTGAAATCGGCCACATTGATCCTCGCGGACGTGGACACCTTCCCTCCATCGAATTCGCGAACCAGCCCGTATACCGACGCCGAGAGACTCCGGAGCCTAGTGTCGACGAAGATGTGGCTGACGAAGAGCAGCAACCAATGCACGAAGGCAATGATGCCCAAACCCGTGCGACTCACACCGAACCATTGCGAAGCAACGAGATCCGACGAGAACGTGGCAAAGATGGCCCATCCCACGAGGAAGAATAGAAGAACCTGTACCGCCCATCGTCGTCCGACGTCGACGACTCGCCTCTTCATGGCACCACATGGCCTTGGGGGCTCGTGAACCATCCTCATCGCGCATCGTTCCGACAACGGTATCGCCCGTCATTCGCGGTCATTTCAGCCTCGCATCTTCTCGACTTCGAATTCGTTCACGAGCACGCCGAACGATGGGTCCACGCGACGGGGATTCCTTGAACGCCGCCCCGAACGGCAACCCGCCCATGAGTCCTTCGAGAAGCAGCACAAGGACGATCACCGCTCCGAAGTCGAAACCGACTCGGGAAAGCCACCTGCTCGTAACGACTTCAACGCGAAGTTCAGCGCCTTCGGCGCCGACTGCCACGACTGAAAACTCGATCCAACCTCCTTCGCCCACGGTCCCGACGACTCGATCCGCGTCGTGTCGTAGAGTCGTAATGCCTGCGTGATTCTCCTGGAGGAACTCGAAAGCTCGTTTGATCGATTCTCGCGGCGAGCCAACCACAGCAACTTGCGCGGAATAGGTCACACTTACTCGTGACTCCACACGCTCGATCGGACAAGCCCGCGCAATCGTCCTTCGATTCATTCCATCTTGAAGCAGATGCAGCGACACCAGGCTAAGCATCAGAGGAACGAACAGACACGACTCTGCATACCACCGTTCGAGAAACGTCGCTTCACCCCTGCCAAGAACATTACCAAGCGCCATGACCAGTCCCAGCAGAAGTGCGAGCCCCAATCCGACTAAGGCAACCTCTCGACTGGGGCCCAAAGCCGAGAGAGATCTCCCTTGGTCGCCAGACCCGTGGTCTTCCTGGTCGTCGCTTTCACTGCCTACGTGCTTCATTTCTCGGTCAACTCTACTGTTCGACTTGTGATTCTCTCCCGCGCACGCCGCATGATCGTAGCTGCGTCAGGCTGGTCGCGAAACCGTTGCGAGAACGGCAGCCCCCCAGTGTACCCACCTGCGCGATCACAACATCGGGAAAGTTTTCTTCCAGAAACCTACTAGCCTCGACTACCCGAGCAGATGGTCGTGCGTCGAACACCGGAATCACACACGCGAAAATCCGACTTGCTCCAACAACTTCACTGCGAAGGCCATACGCTAGCGCAAGCCATCGACGAACGTGCCTATCCCACACCCTGAACAGCGTGAACACCCCCCAGACGAACGGCATGACAAGGCGATGCTGTCTCCACAGTCGGTCGAGTCGCAGACCCGATGACGAAATCAGCTCAAAGGGAATCGTGACGAGGACGAGGACAACGCCGACGACGAGCAAGTTGAGTCCCAGAGTGAGGATCCACGGCTCCCCCAATTCATGCCCCTGAGAACGATCCATATCCATCACGCTATCAGGACACCATTACCAGGAAGCCCCCCATCATCCCTGGCTACGATGGATCCATCAGAACCCAAACATCGGCAATCCAGGAGGCGTACTCGCGTGAAGATCACATGGAAACCCATACTTCTCGCGATCGCCGAACCAAAATTACTGGTTCGGCGGGCAAAAGGTCGCACAGCAAGGGGGACAGTCCCCGCCTGGGGACTGTCCCCTTCGCCGATCGCGCGGACACGTCTGGCTGCCGCATCAATAGATGAACTGGTGCTCACGCCGGGTCGTCGCATTGGTGCTGCGTGAGTGGGCGCGTCACTCTCACATAGCGCGCTAGGCGTCAATCTGAATTTTCACCGAGGACGAGGAGGCATCGCTGCCTTGCGGTTCCAATGGGGACGATCGGCAGCGAACCGGCCATGGCACCTGACACGGCGGATTCCCGGCTCACTCCACCTCGATCCGGCGCCACGACCCAGCAAAATGCCGCCTCGGTGTCCACAGATCACAATCATAGGATAGTCGCCAGCGACGGACTGTGGCACTCTGTTGCCCAACAGGAGGTGCCCATGACCACGGAATCCGTCGCTCGGCTGCGGTTCAAGATCGCCGATCACGAAATCGAGATCGAAGGGCCGCCCGGCTTCGTCGCGCAACACGTCGAACGCTGGGCGCAGCTCGCCGGGCTGGCCAACACGCCAACGAGCGCGCTTCGCGAACCGGCCGATCCGGTGCGCGAACCTCTCTTCCAAGCCAACCCGCCGGCGGCGCCGACGCCCGCCGACCTCTTCCACTTCGACGCCACCCGGAAGTTGGTGGTGCCGCGCGTCGTCAGTCGCGGGCGCCGGCGGAACGGCGACGCCGCCTTGCTGGTGCTCTACGGCTATCGCCTGTTCTTGCCGCACACGCCCACGGTCCCCGCTTCCCTGTTGCGTGATGCACTCGCCGCCTCGGGCTGCCGCGTCGCTCGCCTCGACCGCGTCATCGAACCCCACCTCGACGCCGGCCTCATCAGCAAGTCCGGTTCGCGCAAACGCGAGACCTACACCCTGTCCGTCACCGGCGAACAACGCGCCAAAGCGATCATCCTGGAGCATTACGTCGCCCCGACCATCCCCCCCGAGGTCACGAGCGCGGCTACGTCTTGAACCGCCGCCGCCATGCCACAACGATCTAGGATCGTGGACGCCAGGACGGACCTGGCGCCACGAATAAACGCGATGCCGGCGGTTCCATCCGACTTCCCGCCACAATGCACGCGGATCGCGGACGCTGCGACGACGCCACATCCATAATCCGCGGCGATCGTGGATGCTTGGTTCGCCTTGCGTCCACATCAGCCGACGATGGTGGCTTCCACGACGAAGCTTGGACCCATGACGTCGCGGATTGTGGCATTCGGACGAACCGATCAGCCGCAATCCACATGCTTCGTGGCAAACGGACGGATTTCACGCCGGCATCCGCGAGGATCGTGGCATTTTCTTCGGCGCAACATCCACAACCCCTCGCGATAGTGGACGCCAACGGGCCGAGACGGTCCGCCGCGCCCCCCGCTGCGCGCCTCTTGCCGGGGGACGGCTCGCAATGGGAAGGTGGCCCTACTTCATTCAGAGGAACGACGACGAGCATGGCCATCGCGACCGTCACCGGCACTTGTACCCCCGACGACCTCGGCGTCACCTTGATGCACGAACACCTCCTCATCGGCTGGCCCGGCTGGGAGGCCGATACCGCCGTCCCCCGCCCGCAACGCAAGGAGCTGGTCAAGGTCTGCGTCGACAAGCTCGAGGAACTCAAGACGCTCGGCCTGCGCAGCCTCGTCGACCCCTGCCCGATCGACCTCGGGCGCGACGTCGAACTCGCCGCCGAGGTGTCGCAGGCGACCGGCGTCAACATCGTCTGCGCCACCGGCCTCTACAAGGAAGACCAGGGCGGCGCGCCGTATTTCAAGTTCCGCGGCCAGTTCAGCGACGTCGTCGCCGAGATGACCGAAATCTTCGTGCGCGAACTGACCGTCGGCATCGGCGATACCGGCATCCAGGCCGGCGTCATCAAGGTCGCCACCGGGGCACACGCCATCTCGGCCTACGAAGAAAACGTCATCCGCGCCGCCGCCCGCGCCGCCCGCGCCACCGGCGCGCCGATCATGACCCATACCGACGAAGGCGCTCTCGGACGCGAACAGCTGACGATTCTCGCGAGCGAAGGCGTCGACCCCAAACGCGTCATCATCGGCCACTGCTGCGGCGGCACCGACCTGCGGCGCCACATCGACATGCTCGATACCGGCTGCAGCCTCGGCTTCGACCGCTTCGGCATCGAGATCATCCACCCCGACAAGCTGCGGCTCGCCGCCCTCATCGGACTGCTCGGCGTCGGCTACGAGAAGCAGCTCATCCTGTCGCACGATACCGTCTGGTGCTGGCGCGGCCGCCCGCTGCCCATCGCCGGCGAGATCATGCCCAACTGGAACCCGACACACGTCTTCCGCAACATCGTGCCGCGCCTGCGCGACGCCGGCGTCACCCAAGCCAAGATCGACACCATGCTGGTCGACAACCCCCGTCGCTTCTTCGCCGACGCCTGAGCACCAAGGAATCCACCATGCCGACGAACCGCTTGATGCGTCGCCGACGCGCCATCCCCTTGCTCGCCATCCTGCTGTTGCTCGCCGCTTGCGGCGACGACTCCAGCGACAGCAGCGGACCGCAAGCCGACCGCGCCGCCATCCCGGCGGTTGGGCCATGGAGCGCCGGCGTCGAGTTGCCGGCGGAGCCGCAGGTCAAGGGGGATCCCGTGCGTGGGCGCGACCTGTTGCTCAACGGCAGCTTCATGACCTGCGGCGTGCCCTACAAGTTGTGGACCCAGCCGGCCTTTCAGGATCTCATCGCCGGCGGCTTCGGCGGCTCGCGCAACGCCCCGCGCATCGCCGACCGCAACGAGAAAAACGCCGCGATGCCCTATTTCCTCAACGTCTTCGAAGCCCCCAACGGCGCCGAAGTCGTCAACGCCAACTGCCTGCTCTGCCACGGTGGTCAGTTCGAAGGTGAACTCGTCGTCGGCCTCGGCAACGCCACGGCCGACTTCACCGCCGGCGCCGGCGGCGGCAACGTCGGCCTGCCGCTCACCGATGCCCTGCTCGATCGTTTCGGCCTCGACGCCGAGGAAAAAGCGGAACTGCGCAAGACGTTCGGTCGTGGTGGAGTGCTGGGGCCGATGACCAACATGCGCACCATCGGCATGAACCCGGCCGAGATGTTCGCCGTCATCCTCATGGTGCACCACGACCGCGACACGCTCGCTTGGAGCGACGAGCCGGTGGTGCCGCTGGAGATCTTCGACGACGCGGGTCTGCCGATGGACAACGACGAAGTCCGCATCACCTCCGACCCGCCGCCGTGGTGGCGCGTGCACAAGAAAAACGCCCTCTTCTACAACGGCATGGCACGCGGCGATCACCGCGGTACCATGGCGCTGGCGACGTCGGTGTGTGTCGACGACGTCGATCGTGCCCGCCAGGTCGACGACTGGTTCGTCGACATCCAGGCCTTCGTCGCCTCCACCCGCGCGCCGAAGTACCAGCGCACGATCGATCCGGTGCTGGCGGACGAGGGGCATGACGTCTTCGTGCAGAACTGCGCCGGCTGCCACGGCACCTACGGCGACGACGACGCCGAAGAGTGGTACCCGAACCTGTTGCTGCCGTTGAACGTCATCGGCACCGATTCGGTCATTGCCAACGCCGGCGTGGTGCACGCGCCGCAGCTGGTCGAGTGGTACAACGACTCCTTCTACGGCGGCATCACCCGCATGGAGCCGAACGATCCGTTCCCCGGGTACATGCCGCCGCCGCTCGACGGCATCTGGGCGACGGCGCCCTATCTGCACAACGGCTCGGTGCCGAGCGTCGAACTGGTGCTGAACAGCGCCGCGCGGCCGACCTATTGGCGCCGCGTCGACCTCGACAGCCGCAACTTCGACGAGGAGTCCCTCGGCTGGCCGTGGCAAGAGGTGGCGTACGGCTGGAACGAGGCGCCGGTCGCCGAGCGCGACATGCTCTACGACACGACACTGTTCAGCCAATCGAACGACGGCCACACCTTCGGCGACCACCTGAGCGACGCCGAACGGCGCGCCGTGATCGAGTATCTGAAGACCTTATGACGGAGGGGCCCACGGGCGGCGGGAAGGTCGGAGCGAAGGCCACGCGCAGGGATGAAGCGGAGGCTCGGGGCAAGTTGGCAGCTTCGTTCTTTCCAGCTTGACCCTGCCCCTGGCGCCGGGTCACCCTGATGCCAGCTGCGGCACGACCTGCGATGAGTTCTCTGCGCCGACGACCCAACTGCTTTACCCTGCTCGCTACGCTCGTCGCGCTGCTACTTCGCAGTGGTGCGGCCGACGCCAGTTGCAACCAAATTCCCGGCGTCACCAACTCCTTCCGCGGCGCCCACGGCGTCGTCGATCGCCCCTTCGCCGGCCCCGGCGATCAACTCGAACTGCGCTTCAGCCCGAGTTGCGACGCGGGTTCGGCCTTCCTCGCCGACCCCGAGGCGCACGTCGTCACCCTCTTCTTCACCCCGGCCGGCGGCTCGGTGAGCGCCGTCAGCCTCGCCCGCGATTGCACCGCCGTCGCAGCCGAACTCGCCGCCTGCTCCGGTGTGGCGCGCCACGCCTGCGTCACCGCTCGCGACGGCGACCTCGACCTCGTCGAACGCGACGGCAGCCAACGCCTGCGCTTTCGCTTTCCCGATACCGACGGCCTGCTGCGCGGCGCCAGCGACGACCTCACGCTCGCTGGACCGATGCGCATCGCCGTCACCGCCCTCGGCTCGCCCATCCCGTGCGACTTGGCCGGCCGGCCCTGCGACAGCGGCGACGGCATCGCCTGTATCGACGACCTCTTCGCCACCAACGGCAGCTGTGACCGGGCGCGCCACGACCTCTTCCGCCAGCTCACCGCGCTGCCGCCGCCCAACGACTACCGCGCGCTGTGCCGCGAACCGTCGCCTCCGTGCACCGGCAACGCCGCCGGCCTGCGCTTCGCCCTCGATGTCGAAGGCCATATCCTGCTGCCGATCGACTGGCGCGGCATCCTCATCGACGCCGGCTTGCCGATCGCCCGCTTGCTGCGCGGCAGCAGCGACGTGCAAGCCTTCCCCGATTCGAGCGCCCCCATCGCCATCCCGGATCGCAGCTTCCTCGGGTCCTACTCGCCCGAGGGCACCAAACTACCGCCGATCTTCGACCCGCAAACCTCGGACAGCGAGGACCTCACCCTGTTCGGCACGGCCGACGCCCCCGAGACGGTGCTGCGCATCGCCCGCCGCCAGTGCCTCGGCGGCGACCGCGGCGGACTCGCCTGTCGCGCCGACACCGAATGCCCTTCCGGCACGTGCAGCCCACCCCTCTTCGACTTCAGCAGCCGGGTCACCGACGCCGTCGGTCCTGTCGTCGTGCCGCGCGCCCGGCTGGCCGTCGAAGCGCGCGACCCGGTGCCGCTCGACGCGCTGGTCGGCACGGACGAGCTGCTGGCCTATGTCGTGCCCGAAGCTCTGGCCGGGGCAGGTGGCGGCAGCGCCGACCTCAACCGCGACGCCGACGAAGAGGATGAAGTCGTGGTGCTCCTCGACCGCCGTTCGGGGGGAGTGGTCCCATTGGGGGATGACGCCACCGGCGTCGCCGCGACCCGGCTCAGGCTGCCGCCGTTCTCCTTTCCGGCGATCGCCGCCGAGGCGGATACACTCGTCTTTCTCGAGTCGGAGGAAGGACAAGGCGGCGGCGGCAATGGCGACGACGACCGCGGCGATTCGCTCCTGCGCGCCTTTGCCTTGGTCGACGGCCGCGCCGAGGAGATCACCGCCGGCCTGACCGTGGATGTCGACGCCTCGCCGGCCGTCGGCGGCAAACCCATCGCACTCTCCGACGGCTCGATCTTCTTCCGGCGCCGCGAAGTCGATGCGCTGCCGCGTGCTCCCGAACTCGTCAGCCTCGGCAGCCTCGGCGAACCGATTCGCCGCGCCGGGGTCAGCTACGACCCGGCGGTCGACGACGACGGATCCGTCGTCGCCTTCGCCACCCTCGACGACAGCCTGGTGCGCCCGCCGTTCAAGGACGCCAACGGCGCCGTCGACGTCTTCGTACGCGATCGCCGCACCGGCATCACCGACCGTGTCAGCATCACCGATGCCGGCGACGAAGCCGTCGGCGACAGCGGCGGGCCCAGCCTCAGCGGCGACGGCCGCTTCGTCGGCTTCCATTCGAATGCCGACCTCGCCGGCGATCCGCCGCGTTCGCAGGATGTCTTCCGCCATGATCGCGATCTCGGCCACACCGACCTGATTGCCGAAAATCGTCGCCAAGCCCGCCTGTCGCAGGACGGCAAGGTGATGGCCTCCCTCAACCCGAGTGGGGACGTGTTCGTTGCCGCCGACGGCCGCTCGCGTCTGGTCGGACGCGACGCGGCGCAAGCCGTGCTCAGCGGCGATGGCCGCTACGTCGCCTTCGACCGGGCCGGTGGCATCTATGTGTACGATCGCACCCTCGGCACCACCGAACGGGTCGACGTCGCCGACGACGGCAGCGTCGCCAATGCCGCCAGCGCCGCGCCGGCGATCAGTCACGACGGCAGCGTGATCGGCTTCCAGTCGCAAGCCGACAATCTCGTCGCCGGCGACACCAACGGAACCACCGACGTCTTCCTGCGCGATCGTCGCAGCGCCACGACCTACCGAGCCAGCGTCGCCAGCGGCGGCGCGCAAGCCAACGGCTTCAGCCTCGGCCCCCGTCTGAGCGGCGATGGCCGCTACGTCGCCTTCGAGTCGACCGCGCCCGACCTCGTCCCCACCGACACCAACGGAGCCCCCGACCTGTTCGTGCACGATTCCCTCACCCGCGGCACGATGCGGGTCGATGCCGGACGCGCCGGCAATCGTGCCGTCATCAGCGGCGGCTTCCCGTTCGCCTTCAGTGCCGATGGCAACGTCGTCGTCTTCGAATCGCCGCACGCCCTCGTCGAGGAGGACCGCAACGGGGAGCGCGACCTCTACGCCTGGGGACCCACCCCCGACGGCGCGGCCCTGAGCGATCTGACCGACGACGGCGACGTCGACGACTCCGTGTTGCACGTCTTGCACCGGCCGGCCGGCACGCGCGCCACACTCAACAGTCTCGGTCCGGCCGAAGGCGTGGTCGTCGCCGCCGGGGGAGCCGCCTTTCTCCGGCCCGAAGGAGCCGATGCGGCCGCCCGCACCGCCGTCGCGGAAACCACCTACGATCCTCCGGCGGGAATCCTCGACGCCCCGGGCGACGAACTGGCCCTGCCGCTCGAAATCGAAGCCGCCGGGCGCATCGTCGACGTCGACGTGTTCGGCGTCACCATCGACCACACCTTCGTCTCCGACCTGGTGCTGACCCTGCGTTCACCGTCCGGCAGCGAAGTCGTGCTGTCGGCGCGTAACGGCGCCAACGGCAAGGGCTACGAAGCCACCGGCTTCGACGACGAAGCCACCCTGCCGGTCCATGCCGTCGCCGCACCCTTTGCCGGCACCTTCCGTCCGGACGAGTCGCTGCGCCGCCTGCACGGCGAAGAAGCCAAAGGCACCTGGTTCCTCGAGATCGACGACGAGGTGCTGCAGGATACGGGGAGCGTGCTGGCGTGGGGGTTGGCGGTGCAGGTGATGCCGACCGACGACCTCAACGACGACGGCGACGCCGACGACCGGGTGGTCCACTTGTACACGGACGGACGGGTCATCAACACCGAACGTGCGGCGAGCGCCGTCGCCTTGTCACAGGACTGGCTCGCCGCCCTCGTCGCCGAAGCGGAACAAGGCGGTGCCGACCTCGATGGCGACGCCGATGCCGACGATGCCGTGCTGCACGTGCTCCCGCGCCAGGAAGCCGACCCGGCGGCCTGGTCGAACACGCAGCTCGCCGCCGATGCACTGCGACTCGGCGGCTCGCTCGTCGCCTTCGCCATTCCCGAAGCCAAACGCGGCCGGCGCGGCACCGACCTCAACGGCGATGGTGACACGGCCGATCGCATTCTCGGCCTGTACGATGCTTCTCTCGGTCGCACGCTGCCCGTGCTCGACGCGGGCGGCCGCGGCTTTGCCGTCGAGGATTTCGTGCTCGGGCCGACACTTTGCCTAGGCGGCACACGCGATGGCGAGAGCTGCGTCGGCAGCGACGCGTGCACCGGCGGCGGCCGCTGCAGCCCGGCACTGCTCGCCTTCCGCAGCACCGACCCGTCCCAGCGCGGAGGCCAAAGCAGCCGCCAACCGACCTTTTTGTATGCCTACGACGTCCGCGCCGAACGGGTGTTGCCCACCGGACAGACGGCCATCGCCTGCCGCATCGAAGCGTGCAGCGCCGAGTTGCCCTACCGGGTACGCGAGAACACCGTCACCTTCCTGACCCTCGAACAAGAACAAGGCGCCGACCTCAACGGCGACGGCGACGACGACGACCTGATCCTGCAGACGGTGCACCCGCAGCGAGCGCAGAACGCGGCCCGCGGCAGCGGCGGCGCCAGCGCCGGCGGCCTGTGCGCCCGCCGGCGCGAAGCCTCGCCCGCGCTCGCACTCGGCAGCGTCCCCGGCGGCATCTGCTCGAACGACGGCGAACCCTGCCTCGCCGATGGTGACTGCACCGGCGGCGTCTGCTTTCTGCCGCCGGGGAGTTGCATCCAGATCCTCGCCGGTCCGAACTGCACCCTCGCTCGCGAACCGGGACAAGGTTCGACGTGCCCCGCCGGCAGCTTCTGCGGCCTCGTCGGCAACGCCGGCGTGTGCCAGCGCATCGTCGGCAGCTGCCGCAATGCCAGCGATTGCAGCGACCTCGTCGCCTGTAGCGCCGGCGCCTGTCGCTGCGCCGATACGGGTCAGAACATGCAGCGGCTCGTCAGCCCGTTCGACGGCGACGCCACCGTGTTCGCCACGGAGATCGGCGATTGCGTCGTACCCAACGCCACCGCCTGCAACGACGACGCGGCCTGCGGCGACGGGGAACGTTGCGGTCCGCAGGGGACGTGCGAACGCATCGTGGGCTCGTGCGACGCGGACTTGACCTGCAGTGACGGAGCGCTCTGCCGGCGGCGACTGGCGCAGGCCGGCGACGCCGACGCCGATGCCGACGAGATCCCCGACTCCTGCGACAATTGCCCGACGCGCGCCAATCTCGACCAGTTGGACAGCGACGGCGACGGCGTCGGCGATGCCTGCGACACCCTCAATCTGATCCCGACCCCGACGGCGTCACCGATCGTCAGCACCACCCCGACGACGACCGCAGCGAGCCCGACGCCCGTCGCGACAGGATCGACGCCGACGCCAACGCCGACACAAGCGGTGGCGACGACGACCCCGACACCGACGGCAGGGGCAACGACTCCGACACCCGCACGTGATGACGATGCCAATTGTGATGCGCGTCGTACGGCGGCCGACGTGATCGAGCACCTGCGCTTGCACGCCACTGACGCGGCATCACCCTGCGGCTTCGACGCGCGCGGCACGGCGCTCGCCACGACGATCCGCAGCCTGTTCGACGACTGAACCCCCTACCCGCGACCGACGATCCGGGTGATCGACCCGTGGTTACATCGCGAGGTCCACGCGAACTACCGCGGACTCCGTGCATCTCGCTCGCGACCAGAAGCCTTCGGCGGACGGGCCGAGTCTCCTTCGAAAACTGGCGTGTAGGGAGGTCGCTTCCCCTCACCCTAGCCCTCTCCCCGGAGGGGAGTGGGGGCGCGTAAGGCTACGACGGGTTGGTCCCGTTTTCACCCACGTTCGGGCGAAGGCAGATCATGACCACGCCGTGGTGCCGAACTCGACTTGGGTTCAGAAGCGCAGCAGTTCGATGGCGAGCGTGCTCAGGTCGACGACGCCGACGGTGTTGTGGCCGGTCAAATGACCGGCACATTCGCCCGGATTGAAGGTGAGGCGGCCTGGTCGGCGCTCGACGACTTGGCGATGGGTGTGGCCGTGGAGGACGAGCTCATGCTCGTCGCGCAGCGCGTGCCGCAGATCGAGCGGGTCGTGCACGACGACGATGCGCCGGCCCGACCAATGGAGTTCCAGGGGAGGTTCGGCGAGCGCCAAGCCGTGTAGCCGGGCGGCCTCGCGCAAGCTGCGGCGTTCGTCGTTGTTGCCGAAGACGCCGTGCAGCGGCGCATCGAGATGGCGCAACACTTCGAGAGTCTTGGCCTGGGTGATGTCGCCCGTGTGCACCACCCGCTCGACCGCCGCCGCGTTGAACAACTCGACGATGCGCGCCACGTTGCGCAGGTGATTGTGGGTATCGCTGACGACGCCGATGCGCATGGAAGAAAGGGCCAAGGTGCAAGGGCCAAGGGCCAAGAAGGACGATCCGGCCGCGGCGTGATGACGCGAACCTTCTTGGCCCTTGAACCTTGGCCCTTGGCCCTCGTTCTGTTTGGGCCCTACTTCTCCAAGATGTGAATGGCGCAGGCGCTGCCGAGGCCGATGACGTGGGTCAGGCCGATGCGCGCGTTCGGCACCTGGCGGGCGCCTGCCTCACCACGAAGGTGGGTCGTCACCTCGTAGATGTTGGCGATGCCGGTGGCGCCCAGCGGATGCCCCTTCGACAGTAGACCACCCGAGAGGTTGACCGGCGTCTTGCCGCCGATGGCGGTGAAGCCCTCGTCGATCAAGCGGCCGGCCTCGCCGTCGGCGCAGAGGCCGAGATTCTCGTAGTGCAGGATTTCCGCCGTGGCGAAGCAGTCGTGCAGTTCGACGAGGTCGAGATCCTGCGGGCCCACACCGGCACGCTCGTAGGCCTCCTTGGCGGCGAGGCGGGTGCAGGTGTTGACATCGGGCATGACGAGGTCGCGCTCCTGCCACGGGTCGCTGGTCAGCACCGAGGCGCGCACCTTGACGGCGCGGCTCATGAGGCCGAGTTCCTTGACCTTCTTCTCCGAGGCGAGCACGGCGGCGGCGGAGCCGTCGACGTTCACCGAGCACATGAGCTTGGTGTTCGGGTAGGAGATCATCTCGGCGTTCATCACCATCTCGAGCGGCGTCTCGACCTGGTACATGGCCTTGGGGTTGAGGGTCGAGTGATGGTGATTCTTCACCGACACCTTGGCGAACTGGGCGAAGCTCGTGCCGTACTTGCGGCTGTGCTCCATGCCGGCCTCGGCAAAGACCGCGGGCATGGTGCCGGATCCGAGCAGACCTTCCTTCGGGATGCCCTTGCGTCCGCCGACGCCGCCGAGCAAGCCCTTGCCCATCTGCTCGACGCCGACGGCCAAGACGAGGTCGTAGACGCCGGCCTTGATCGACATCCACCCCTCGCGGAAGGCGGTGGCGCCGGTGGCGCAGGCGTTGGCGCAGTTGACGACGGGGATGCCGGTCTGGCCGATCTCCTGCAGCACGCGCTGGCCGACCATGGCGTCGGCTTGCATGAGGTTGCCGCAGTACATGGCCTGGATGTCGCGAATGTTCAGCCCGGCGTCGTCCAGCGCCATCAGGGCGGCCTGGGCGCCGAGCTGCGGAACCGTCTTCTCGGGGAAGCGGCCGAACTTGATCATGTCGATGCCGACGACGTAGACGTCACTCATGGTTGGCTCCTTAGAAAATTGGGATGCAGGGAGGTCGCGTCCCCTCACCCTAACCCTCTCCCCTGAGGGGCGAGGGGACCCTCGAGGCCGCGACGGGTCGGTCCTGGTTTCATCTACCTACGGGCGATGACCACTCCGTGGTGAATCTCTCGCACGAAAGATTCGGATGGAATCGAATCGGGGTGCAGGTCGCCTCAGCTCCGCTTCAGCGCGGCTGGAAGAAGTAGCTGATGTAGGAGTTGCCGTCCTTGTCCTTGCGGCCGAGGGCGTCCTTGAACACCACCTGCACGGGCAAGCCGAAGGGGATCTTGGCCGGATCGGGTTCGATGCCGATGAGGTTGCCCTTGAGGGTGCCGCCGCCGTCGAGGTCGACGATCGCCGAGATGTAGGGCACCTCGATTCCCGGAAACGAGCGATGCACGATGCAATAGGAGTAGAGCGTGCCGGTGTTGCCGAGGCGCACGGGGCCGAGCTGCCGGCGCTCGCCGCACTTGCCGCAGGCGAGTCGAGAGTTGAGGTAGATGGCGCCGCAGGCGCCGCACTTGGTCGCTTCGAGATAAGGGTCGCCGTCGTCGGGGAGCTTGAGAAAATCGACGACCGGGAGCGGCTTGGCCGCTTGCGCTTCACTCATGCAGACGGGTCCTCCGGGAAAGAGATGCCTCGGAGCTATGGCAAAGCCAGCGCTAAAGCAAGTGATTTAGAGGGGTGCTTCGAGCGCTGCGCTCGGTCGCCGATTACAGCGCCCGGCGCAGCGCCGCGGCGATCGACGCGACGTCGCGTCGGCGCAACCCCGGATACACCGGCAGGCTGAGACCGGTATCCGCAATCCGTTTTGCCACGGGCAGACGCGGCGCCCGAAACTCCGGCAACGCCGACATCGGCACGAACACCGGCCGCGCGTCGATCCCTTCGCCGCGCAATCGTTCCAAGCACCGATCCCGCCGTCGCCGCGAGAATCCCGTCAGGGTGCCGCTGTACAGCCAATTCACCGGCTCGGCGCCGGGCACAGCCGCGGGCTCGCGCCACGGCTCGACGCCGGCGAGAGCCTCGCGATACCAGGAGCGGATACGGTCGCGCTTGGCGAGAAACTCCGCCTGGCGCTCGAGTTGCGCCAAACCCAACGCGGCCTGCAGCGCCGACAGACGATAGTTGAAGGCGAGATGCGCATGGAAATACGCTCGGCGACTCGACTTCGCCTGGTCGCGCAAGGCGCGCAAGGCGCGCGCCAGGGTCGGCGATCGCGTCGTCAGCAAACCGCCCTCCCCCGTCGTCACCACTTTGTTGGCAAAGAACGAAAAGCAGCCAATCGTTCCCACGGTTCCCACCAGACTTCCGCGCCAACGCGCGCCCCAGGCCTCCGCCGCATCCTCGATGAGCGCGACGCGCCGGCGCCGCGCCAGCCGCAACAGGGCACCAAGGTCGGCCGGGTTGCCATAGACGTGAACCGCCACGATGGCCTTGGTTCGCCGGCCGATCGCCGCCGCGCTCGCCACCGGGTCGAGGGTCCAGCTGTCCGGGTCGACATCGACCAGCACCGGCGTGGCGCCGACGTAGCGCACGACATTCGCCGCGGAGACGTATGTCAGGTCGGGTACGATGACCTCGTCCCCCGGACCGATACCCAACGCGACCAAGGCCAGGTGCAACGCCGCCGTGCCGGACGAAACCGCCAACGCCGACGCCGCATGCAAGGTCGTGGCGCAGGCTTCCTCGAAGGCGGCAACTTCGGGGGCCGTACCCGAGACATGTCCCGCCCGCAGCGCTCGCGTGACGAAGCGCAGCTCGTTCCCGGCGAGGTCGGGGCTGGCGAGAGGGTATCGGAAGGAAGAGGGGGCCGATGCAGTCATGGCGACGGACCGAGCTATAGCGGGAAGGGAGTCGGGCGGACAATCGTTTGATGCGCCGAACTGATTACTCTATGCGATGCGTCGATGGTCCGTTCGCACCCATGGAGGCGCAAGGTTGGCCGCATCGTGGCGCTGGCAAGCGTCCTCGTCGCGGGCTGCGAACTCGGTTCCTGGTTCATCTTGCGGCAGGTCGGCGTGCTTCCGGAACAACCCTACCGTTGGATGTACGAATCGACGGGTTGCCTGAAGACCAACCCCTACAACAACGGTCCTCGCGCCCGCTCGCCGGACGAACTGACGACCATGCTGAACAACGTTCCGCATCCGTTCTTCGGCTTCGTCGGCAACCCGGGCTTTGCCGAGGCCGATGCGGAGGACGACCGCATCAGCCCGAACTACGAGAACCGCCTGCGCTATCGCATCCTTCTCGGGGACGATCCGCGCCCGAGGTCGACCGTGACCATCGGCATCTTCGGCGCCTCGGTCGCCGGCTCCTTCGCCGATTACGTCGCCCAGGACCCCACCTTCAGCCAACGGCTCAAGCAGGGGGTCCCCGAGTGGCGCGACAAGGACGTCGTCATCCGCAACATGGCGGTGGGCGGTTCCCGCCAACCGGCGCAGTTCGCCATCGCCACGATGTACCAGGGCCTCTTCGACGTCAGCATCAACCTCGACGGATACAGTGAAGTCGCGATCATGCAGTACCCGGAGTTCCCGATCGAATTCCCGATGTACTCCGATGTGTTCTATTCGGGGAACGGTTCGTTGGCGTACTTGCGAATACGCCTCGGCGAGTCGATCTGCCGGCAGATCAGCGTCTTGCCGACCGCCATTCCGCTGCTGTCCTACAGTCACACCTATTACCTTCTTTGGTACAATCTCTCGCAGCGACTGAACGCTGCCTTCTATGCCGCGCCGAAACCGGATTCGGCGCGCGACCTCGGGTTGTCACAAGAGGAGTTGAAGGAACTTTACGCGCGGTACTACCAGCGATTCTCGCGGTTTCAGCACCAGGTGCTTTCGGCCAACGGGATTCGTTCGTACTTCTTCCTTCAACCGAATCAGTACGTCCCACAGTCGAAGCCAACCTTCTCCGAGTTCGAACAGACCCACGCGCTCAACGACGGCGAAGGGCCGGCAATCGGGGAACGTTATGCCCACCTGCGCCGCATGGTCGGCGAACTCCGCGCCTCCGGCGTGCCGGCATTCGATCTGACGATGATCTATTCCGACACGAGCGACACCGTCTACATCGATTCGTGCTGCCACGTGAACGAACTCGGCAACCGATTGATGGCCCAATCCATCGCCGACATCATCGTGCGCGAAGAACTTGCCGCGCGGGATTGACATGCGCCGGAAGCTGCACCAACTCCACGATGGGCGATTTCGACGTGTCGTGAACGACATGACCGAAGGGAAGCGTTTCGCTTGAACGAAATCGACCTCAGCGTGGTCGTCCCGGTGTACAACAACGCCGAGACGCTGGATCCCTTGCTGGACCGCTTGCTGCGGACCCTCGACACCACCGGTTTGTCGTTCGAGATCATCGCCGTCGACGACGGCAGCCGCGACACGAGCCGCGCCATCCTCGACCGGCGCGCGGCGCTCGACGGCCGCATCCGACCCCATTCTCTCGCCCGCAACTTCGGCAGCCAGGCCGCCCTGTGCGCCGGCTTCGACTTGGTGCGCGGCCGCCGCACCGTCTGTCTCGACGCCGACCTCGAGAACCGCCCGGAGGACATCCCGCTGTTGCTGTCGGCGCTCGACCGCGGCTTCGACCTCGCCTGCGGCGTGCGCCAGCGCCGGCGCGACTCGTGGCTGCGCCGCCGCCTGCCCTCGGCCTTGCTCAACGCCTACGTCCGCCACCGCACCGGCACCTCGGTGCGCGACATCGGCTGCGGCATGCGCGCCATGGAGAGCCGCGTCGTACGCAATCTCGGCCTCGAAGGGGAAGCGCGCCGCCTGCTGACGCCGTTGCTGCTGCGCCGGGCGCGAGCGATCGTCGAGGTGCCGATCGAGCACGATCCGCGCCCGCAGCGCAGCGGCCATTCGGCCTTCAGCCTGCTCGGCATCGCGCTCGATTTCTACTTGCTCAGCGCCCGCCGCCCGTTCTTGAGCGCCGGCCTGATCGCCGCCTTGGCGCTGGCGGCCGGCGTCGTGTCGCTGCTGGTCGGCATCTTCACCATGCCGCGCCTCGCCCTCGCGGGATTGGCCCTGGCCACGGCCGGTGGGCTGGGGCTCGTACTGGCGCTCATCGGCGAATACGCCCAGCGCATCTACCAGCTGGAGCAAGGACAACCGTTTTACGAACTGCGCGGCGACGAACCCGCCGCCGCCATCCCCGACCCGCAACGGGCCGCGGCGACGCATGCGCCGGCAGCGACCCGCAGCGATTCCACCCCCAAACCAGGAGGCACGTCGTCCAGGTGACGCGTGGCAAACGTTATGTTCGGCACGATCAAGAAACTCATGCGCGACAAGGGCTTCGGCTTCATCGCCGCCGACGACGGCACGGACGTGTTCTTCCATCGCGCCAGCTGCGCGCCGCGCGTGTCGTTCGACGATCTGCGCGAGGGCAACGACGTCGAGTTCCAGACGCGCCCCGGCGAGAAGGGGCCGCGCGCGACCAACCTGAAGCCGCGCTGAACCGCGTTCACACGGTGTGGCGACGTTCCGCCACCCAGGTGCAGGCCTCGACGAGCACCGGCACGAAGCGGTCGGCCGCGGCGACACAGGCGACGTGGTCGCCCTCGACTTCGATCACCTGGGCGTCGGGAATGAGCTCGCCCATGCGCCGCTGGCGCCGCGGCGGCACGGTGCGGTCGCGGCTGGTGACGATCACCGCCGTCGGCACGTCGATTTCTTCGAGCCAAGCGCGCGAGCTGAAGCCGCCCACCGCGCCGGCCGCCTGCAACACCGTCGCCGGATCGTGGCCGGCCAACTCGTCGCGCACCCGCTGCCGCAAGCCCTCGTCGCGCACCCTGGCCAGCATGTTGTCGAGCATCTGTTGGCGCACCGTGTCCGGCATCAGGCGCACCGCCTGCGCCACGAACGGCAGCACCGGTGCGGCGAAATGCGGCGCACCGCTGACGAAGCGATACGACGTCGCGCACAGCACCAAGCCCTCGACCCGCTGCGGATGGCGGCGCCACGCGAGGGTCGCCACCGGCCCGCCCATCGAATAGCCCACGGCGATGAAACGCTCGATGCCGAGGGCGTCGGCCACCGCCGCGACGTCGTCGGCGCAATCCTCGAGCCGAAACCACATGGTGCGCAAGCCGCGTCCGTGGCCGCGGTGATCGAGGGCGACGACGCGGAAGTACTGCGACAACGGGCGGAAGCTCGGTCCCCAGTTGAGGCGAGCCGTCGCCCCGAGTCCGTGCAACAGTAAGACCGTCGGTGCCCCCGGCGGGCCGGGGATGTCGCGCACGTGCAATGTGCCACGACCCGGGATGTGCAACGGCCGATCGATCGGTAGGTGTGCGTGCGTCATGTCATTCGGCCAGGTCGAGGCGTTTGGCGATGTTGTTGCGTTGCATGTTGGACGAGCCGCCGACGATCGGCATGCCCAAGAGATCGCGCACGTGCCGCTCGATGTCGAAGCCGTCGGAGAGACCGTAGGCACCGAGCACGCGCTGGCACGTCAAGCCGATCTCGAGTGCATTTTCGGCGACGAAGAGCTTGGCCATCGAGGTTTCGACGCTGCACGGGCGTCCCTGCTGGGCGAGCCAGGCGGCGTGGTACAGCATGTGGCGACAGGCTTGCAGCTTGGTGCGGGCGTCGACGAGCGCATGGCGCACCGCCTGATGGCCGCTGATCGGCCGGCCGAACTGGCGCCGCTCCTGGGCGTATTGCCACGCTTCGTCCATCGCCGCCTGGGCGATGCCGAGGGTGACGGCGGTGATCTCGAGTTTCTCCACGTCGAGAGCCGGACCGGCGAGCATGCGCCATCCGTCGTTCCACCGCGCCCGTCCGCCGACGATCGACTCGACCGGCACGGCGACGTCCTCGAAGGTGACGTCGCAGCTCAGCGTATAGCGCAGGTTCACGTGCTCGATCGGCGTCACCGTGACGCCCGGCAGGTTCGGCGGCACGAGGACGAACGTCAGGTTGCGGTAACGTGGCCGACCCTCATCGCTGCGCACCAGGCAATAGATGTAGTCGGCGAAGTCGGCGCCGGTGCACCAACGCTTGCTGCCGTTGAGGATCACCTGGGTGCCGTCGCTCGACAGACGGGCCGTCGTGGTGACGCTGGCCAGGTCGCCGCCGACGTCGGGTTCGGAGAGACCGTAGGCGAAGAGCAACTCGCCGCGGGCCAGACGCGGCAGCAACGCGCGCTTTTGCTCCTCGCTGCCGTTTTCAGAGATGTTGACGCCGCCGTAGAAGGCGCAGTGGATGTAGGGTCCGGCGGCGGCGCCGCCGCGGCGCGCGAGTTCTTCGATGACGGCCACCGCCGCGACCAAGTCGCGCCCCTGGCCGCCATAAGCCTCGTCGATGGTCAGGCCGCACACGCCGAGTGCGGCGAGCCGGGCGAAGACGTCGCGCGGGAAGCGATGCTCGCGGTCCCACTGGCGCACCGCTTCGCGCGGCAGGTGGTCGTCGACGAAACGCCGTAGCGTGGCGCGCAGTTGGGTGAGGTGTTCCGGCTCGTCGGTGAAGTACACGTCAGACACCGAGGCCTTCGGGGCAGCGCACTCCGGTGCCGCCCAGACCGCAGTAGCCGAACGGATTCTTTGCCAAGTACTGCTGGTGATAGGCCTCGGCGTAGTAGAACTCCGGTGCCGGCAAGATCTCGGTGGTGATGGCGCCGAAGCCGGCACGCTCCAGGGCCTCCTGATAGACCTGCGACGAGTGCGAGGCGCTGCGCCACTGCTCGGGGGAATGGTAATAGATGCCCGAGCGATACTGGGTGCCGACGTCGTTGCCTTGCCGCATGCCTTGGGTCGGGTCGTGGCTTTCCCAGAAGACCTGCAGCAGCTCCTCGTACGAGACCTGCGACGGCTCGAAGACGACGAGCACGACCTCGTTGTGGCCGGTGCGGCCGGTGCAGACTTCCTCGTAGGTCGGATTGGGGGTGAAGCCGCCGGCGTAGCCGACGGCGGTGACCCACACGCCGGGGGTCAACCAGAAGCGCTTCTCCGCCCCCCAGAAGCAGCCGAGGCCGAAGAGGGCTTGCTCGCAGGATTCCGGGAACGGCGGTTCGAGGCGTCGTCCGCTGAGGTGATGCGCCGGCGGCACCGGCATCCGGGTCGACCGACCGGGCAATGCTTCAGCGGCGGTGGGCATACGCGGCGGTTCTTTTCTGAGCCACATGGCAGACCTCCAACGAACGAGACTGCCTAGTCTATAGCGGAAGCGAAGGGGCCAAGGCAGACCCGGCGCTTGCTTGCGCCGGGAGGCTGAGGCTGAGGCAAAGGCTGAGGCTGAGAATGGTGTGAACCGCATTCTCAGCCTCAGCCTCAGCCTTAGCCTGAGCCTCAGCCTCAGCCTCAGCCTAGGCTTCCACCGAGGTTCGCCGGCTCGCCCCAGGTGCCGCCGAAGACGAACTCGTCGAGGCGCAGTCGTGGCCGGGGCGCTGCGTCGCGCTCGCGCCAGCGCTCGTCGGCGGTGGCGGGGTCGCCGGCGTAACCGATCGCCAGACCGGTGAAGGCGGCGTAGCCCTCGGGGATGGCGAAGGCAGTGCGCGCCACGTCCGGCAGGATGCCGATCATTTGGTGCACCACGAGCCCACGCGCCGTCGCCTCGACGGTCAGATTGGCCGAAGCTTGGCCGAGATCGTGGTGCGCCGCGACATTCGGCTTGCCGTTGCGCGTGAAGTTGAGGCTCACCACCCCGAGCGCGAGCACCGGGGCCTGCGCCGCCCACGCCTGGTTGCCCTCGACGAGGCAGCCGAGGACGCGAGCGAAGCGCTCGGGTTCGTCACGGCGTGCCACGAGGTAACGCCACGGCTGTTCGTTGTACGAAGATGCCGACCAGCGCGCTGCTTCGAAGAGGGAGCGCAAGTCCGCCGCCGAGACCGGACGGTCGGCGAAGACGTACGGGCTCCAGCGCGCCGCCAGCACGGGTTCGATGGGATGCTCGAGTTGGGCTGCCTTGGGATGGCTCATCGTCGGTTCCTTTCACGGCCGCCGTCGCGGCCTCAACGCGTCGCTACTTCGGGGAGGTCGAACCACAGGGCGTGGCTGGCCGTCGCGGCGCGCAAGCTCAACTCCGCCGCTTGCGGCAGGGCCAGGCCGTCGCCGGTCACCAAGTCGAGATCGCCGGCGGCGAGTGTGCCGTCGACGACTTGCAACCAACCGGAACGCCGGCCGGCGAGCCGCAGCGAGGTCGTAGCGCCGGCGGCGAGTCGCACCAGCCACACTTCGACGTCGCGATGCAGGATCACGGCACCGGGCGCGGGCTGGCGCGCCGCGATGCGACGCACGTCGGCCGCACCGACGGCGGGCGGCAGGTCGGTTTGCTCGTAGCCCGGCGCCAGACCGGTGCGTTCGGGCTCGATCCAGATTTGCAGGAAACGCACGGGCTCGCCAGGCGAGGGATTGTACTCGCTATGGGTGATGCCGGTGCCGGCCGACATGCGTTGGATCTGGCCGGGACGAATGACGCTGCCGTTGCCGAGACTGTCGCGGTGTTCGAGGGCGCCGTCGACGACGAAGCTGAGGATTTCCATGTCGCGGTGCGAATGGGGTGCGAACCCGGCCCCGGGGGCGACGCGGTCGTCGTTGATGACGCGCAGCGGGCCGAAGCCCATGAAGCGCGGGTCGTGGTACGAGCCGAAGGAGAAGGTGTGCGCCGATTCGAGCCAATCGGTGCGCGTGAGGCCGCGAGCGGCGGCGGGTCTATGGTGCATACGTCGGTTCTCCTTTTTCCGTGCTGCGAATGAACCAATGGATAGCGATCGCCATCGAGTTTACAATACGCCCACTGTTGACTCTTTGCCGACCCAGAGTTGACAATCGAGCATGCTCGATCCCCTCCTACTGTTCGCCCAGGTCGTCGATGCCGGCGGCTTCGCCGCCGTCGCCCGCCAATCCGGTCGTACCCGTGCCGCCGTCGCCAAGCAGATCGCTCAACTCGAACGCGACCTCGGCGCACAGCTCTTGGTCCGCACCACCCGCAGCATGCGCCTCACCGAAGCCGGCGCCGCCCTCTACGAACATTGCCGGCGCATCGCCGAGGAAGTCGACGCGGCGCGCGAAACCGTCGCCACCCTGCAGTCCGCCCCGCGCGGCCGTCTGCGCGTCGCCTGCCCGATGTCCTTCGGTCGCCTCCACTTGAGTGCCCTGCTGCCCGAGTTCTTGCGTCGCCACCCCGGAATCACCGTCGAACTGAGCCTGAGCGACGCATTCGCCGACCTGCGCCAAGAGCGTTTCGACCTCGCGGTGCGCATCGCCGAACTCGGCGATTCGACCTTGGTGGCGCGCCGCCTCGCCGGCGTGCGGCAGGTCGTGTGTGCCGCCCCCGCCTACCTGCGTCGCCGCGGGATCCCGCAAGTCCCGGACGACCTGCGCCAGCACGACTGTCTCGTCTACACCAACGCCGCGACGCCCGACGTCTGGCGCTTTCGCGACCGCCACCAAGTCCGCGTCGGAGGGCCGCTGGCCGCCAACAACGGCGAGGTGCTGGCAGCAGCCGCGGTGAGCGGCCAAGGCATCGTCTACCTGCCGACCTTCCTGGTCGCCGACGACGTACGCGCCGGGCGCTTGCGCATCCTGTTGCCGGACTGGACCTTCTCGCGGCAGGCTTTGTACGTGTTGTATCCGCCGACGCCGCACGTGGCGCCCAAGATACGCGCCTTCATCGACTACCTCGTCGCCAGCTGCACGCCGGAGCCGGCCTGGGAGCGGAATCTCGAGACGGACGCCGCGGCTTCAACCGGCCAGCACTAGGCGCGACAGCATGTTTTCCCCCAGCCACTCCGAGAGATGGGTGAGGCTGGCGAGGTTGATCTCGTGCGCCATGTCGAATTCGCGGTAGGTGACGCGCGCCTGCAGTTGCCGCAAGCGCTCGACCGACTCACGGCCGCGCTCGACGGGGATGATGGGGTCGCGGCTGCCGTGATGCACCAGCGCCGGCAGCGGCAGGCCCGCGACGCCCGCGGCCAACGGCCCGGGCAGCCAGGAACTGAGCGCCGCCACCGCGGCGAAGCGCTGCGGCTCGGCGAGCGCCAAGGCATAGGCCATGACTCCGCCCTGGCTGAAGCCGAGCAAGCCGAGCCGGTCGGGGTCGACCGGGTAGCGGCGCACCGCCTCGTCGAGAAAGCGGCGCAAGGCATCGACTGCGCGCGCCGCGGCATCGAGATCGGTCGGCCCGCCGCCCGAGATCGGAAACCAGCCGAAGCCGTCTTGCCCCGGCGCCACGGGAAAACGCATCGGCCCCTGCGGGCAGAGCACGAGAAAGCGCCCGTCGGCCAGCATCGGTGCCAGCGGCAAAAGGTCCATCGCACTCGCGCCCCAACCGTGCAGCGTGAGCAACGTCGGATGCGGTCCCGGCCCGCTGGGCTCGAAGATCGTGTGCACGAGATCCATGGTTCCTCCTGCTGTGACGCACGCGGCGGACGGCTCGCCGCAAGAGCACCAGGCGCGCCCGCTCGCGAGTGTCGACACACGCCCTAGCGCGCCATCGAAGGAGCCCTTCATCCATCACGCTCCCACCACCGTCAAGCACCCGCGGGAATCGACCGGCGCTCAGCGCCGGGAGGCCGAGGCAAAGTCGAGGCCCGGCTAGAGAACCTCGATCATCGACAAATCCTCGCCTGTCTCATCGGGTTCCGTCCCTCCGCCTCAGGCTAAGCCCAAGCCTAAGCCTCGCGGCGTGCAGCGCCGGTCGAAGTCCATTGACATTGCGCTCGGGCGCGGCTAGCCACGGGCGCAGCGCCGCTGCGGCGGCAACGAACTCGAATGAACACAGGGGACCCGCAGATGTACGAGCGCCTCATGAGCAAGCGTCCGGACGAAGACCTCGACTGGGACGACGAAGACGACGAAGACGAGGAAAGCGACGACGACTTCGAGGAGCTCGAAGACTTCGAGAGCGACGACGCGTCCGAGGACGACTTCGACGAAGACGAAGACGAGGAAGACGAGGATTTCGACGACTTCGACGAAGACGAAGACGACGACTTCGACGACGACCTCGACGATGACGAACTCGACGAGGATGACGAGGACGACTTCGACGAGGACGAAGACGAGGAAGACGACGAAGAGGAAATCGAGGAACTCGACTTTCGCGGTGCCGCACGGCGCCCATGCGCGCCGTAGTCCAACGTGTCGCCGAGGCCCGTGTCCGCGTCGATGACGCCGTCGTCGGTGCCATCGACACGGGCCTGCTGGTGCTCTTGGGTGTGGGCCATGGCGACGACGCGACCCACGCCGACCGCCTCGCCGACAAGATCGTCGGCCTGCGGATCTTCGAAAACGACGCCGGCAAGCTCGACCGCTCGGTCGTCGACGTCGGCGGAGCGATCCTGGTAGTTTCTCAGTTCACCCTGCTTGCCGATACCCGCAAAGGACGCCGCCCCTCCTTCTCCGAGGCGGCCCCGCCCGAAATCGCCGTGCCCCTGTACGAACACTTCATCGCCACCCTCGCCGCCCGCGGCATCGCCGTCGCCTGCGGCCGCTTCGGCGCCGCCATGGACGTGCACCTCGTCAACCGCGGGCCGCTGACCCTGCTGCTCGACACCGACGAGCGCGTCTGAGACCCGACCATGGCCGGCGCCGGCTTCTACGCGATCCACACCGACACCATCCGCTTCCGCAGCGACGGCCGCTGGTATGCCGACGCGGAGCCCATCACCCACCCGCGGCTGGCCCTGCTCTTCAGTCGCCACCTGCGCCGCAAGCCCGACGGCAGCTTCGAAATCTGGATCGACGAGCGCTACCACGCCGACGTCGAGGTCGAAGACGTCCCCTACGTCGTCACCGCCGTCGAGGTGGAGCCGACCGGCATCACGCTCGAACTCAACGACGGCAGCCGCGAAGCGCTCGACGCGAGCAGCCTGAGCATCGGCGCCGGCGACGTACTCTATTGCTCCGTCAAGCAAGGCCGCGAACGAGCCCGTTTCCTGCGTCCCGCCTACCACCATCTGGCGCCGCTGTTCATCGAGACCGACGACGGCTTCGCGTTGCGCGTCGGCGAGCACACCCATCGCATCGCCGTGCAAGGGTAGGTAGCGGCGTGACGATTCCTCCCGCCCCGGAACCCTTGCTGCACGTCGTGCTGGTCGCCCCGGAGATTCCGCAGAACACGGGCAGCATCGCCCGCACCTGTGCCGCCACCGCGACTCGGCTCCACTTGGTCAAGCCGCTGGGCTTCTCGCTCGAGGACCGTTACCTCAAGCGCGCCGGGCTCGATTACTGGCCTTGGGTCGATTTGGCCGTGCACGAAGCTTGGCGCGACGTGCCCGCGCCGGTGGTGCCGGCGCGACGGCTGTTCTTCTCGGCGCGCACGCAGCGATCCTACCTGGAAGCCGGCTATCGGCCGGGGGACCAACTCGTCTTCGGCTGCGAGACGCGTGGTCTGCCGGCGGAAATCCTCGCCGGTCAGGAGGAGAACACGTTCGTCATCCCCATCGCCCGACCGCAGCATGTGCGTTCGCTCAACCTGTCCAACGCCGTATCGATCGTGTTGTTCGAAGCGCTACGACAACTCGGCGCCTTGTCGACGCCGGCGTAAGCCGATGCCGCTCCCGCCCGCCCGCGCGGCTTGCAGTTGTGGGCTCGCTGTGGCTTGCCGAGAAGCACCGTGAGCGACTCCGACCGCCGGCCCCGTCTCATCGACGACGTCATCGCCTTCATCCGTGATCCCGCGAGCGGCTCCTTCCACGAGTTGGCGCTGCGTGTGTTCGCCCATCAGTTCGAGCACATCGCCGCCTACCGGCGGGTGTGCGAGCAACGCGGCATCACGCCGGCGAGCATCCGCGACTGGCGCGAGGTACCGCCGGTGCCGACGCTCGCCTTCAAACACCTGGCGCTCCACACGGCCGAGCCCGAGAGGATCTTTCTCACCACCGGCACGACGCAGGGCCCGACCACACGCGGGCGCCATGCCATGCCTTACCTCGAGCTGTACCACGCCGCCGCGATCGCCGGGCTGAAGCGCTTCCTGCTCCCCGACCTGCGGCGCATGCGCATGGCGTCGCTCGTCTGGCCGGCGAGCGAGCGACCCGAATCGTCGCTGGCGCAGATGATCGACTGGGCCCTCGTCGAGTTCGGCAGCGACGACAGCGCCGGTTTCGCCGCGGACGGCAGTCTCGACTTCGACGCCTTCGCCGACGCCGTTCGCCGCTCCGAGGGCGATGGCCAACCGCTGTGCATCTTCACCACCACCGGCGCGCTGATTCACTTCTTCGACCATTGCCGCGACCGGGATTGGAAGTTCCGCCTGCCCCACGGCAGTCGGCTGATGGACACCGGCGGCGCCAAGGGGGCGCCGCGGCCGATGTCGCGCAACGGCATCCTGCGCGCCATCTGGGAGACCTTCGCCATTCCGGGATACTTCGTCGTCAACGAATACGGCATGACCGAGCTGTCGTCGCAGTTTTACGACAACGTCGTGTTCAACCGCGTCGCCGGCCGCTTCGGCCCGCGCGCTCTCGCCGGCCCGCCGTGGATGCACACGCGCGTGCTCGACCCGGCCACCTTCGTCGACGTCGCGCCGGGCGAGACGGGTCTGCTGTGCCACTTCGATTTGGCCAACGCCGCGACGGCCGCCTGCGTGTTGACCGAGGACCTCGGCCGCGTGGTCGAGGGCGGCTTCGAGATCGTCGGCCGCGCCGCGGGGGCGGAAGCCCGCGGCTGTTCGCTGGCCCTCGAAGAGCTGGTACGCGCCTGACCAGCCTCAGCGGCGCGACGGGCCGAAGATGCGTTCGTTGTCGCGCGCGTCCTGCGCCAATTCCTTCACCCAGTCGCGCGACTTGCGCGGCGCCACCAAGTAGGTCTCGTAATACTCCCGCGCGATCTCGTAGCGATCGACACCATCCGGCGCCAACATCACGTCGACCTGCGCTCCGGCCAGGTCGAAGTTGGTGTTGATGATCGTGTCGGAGTCCATCTCGAAATCGCACAGGATCTGGCGGATGACACCCGCATTGACGTTGAAGCGCCGGGCGACGTTGTGGATGTTCTGGAAGCGGTAGCTCCCTTCCGCCGTAATCCCCAGATGGTAAGCGCAGAAGAGCACGAACGCGTCGATGCCGTGTCGTTCGGCCAACACCGAACGACGTTGACGTGGTCCGGCCGGCGGTCGGCCTCGATCCTCGGGTCGCATGCCGACACTGTAGGCGAGCCGCGGCGCGAGTCCAACCGTTTGCCCATCGGCAGCGCCGCAGCCCGTCGCGGACTTGCGCGGCGACGACGAATCGGGAACGGAGGACGCGTGTCTCCCATGCGCTTCCGTTCGACCTACCTGCCGACGCAGCCGGACTACGAGCCGAGCGGCGCTTACGACGCCAACGGCTGGACGGTCGAGCCCGCGCCGCTGACTCCGGACGAATTGCGGGCCGAGGTCGCGGCGGCCGAGCGCGCGGCCGAGTCCCTGCGCTGGCGTCCCGTCGGCTCGATCCTCGCCGCTCTCACGCGTGTCGTCGACCATTGGCTGGCGCCGGACAGCGAGGACTTCGCGCGCGCCGTGAGCGTGCTGCACGACATCACGGGCTTTTCGGTGCCGGTGCTGCGCCGCGGGCTGCAGGCGCATTTCGCCGCCCTCTCCGGCGACGCGATCGGCGCCCTGCTCGACCGCGAGTTGGGCGACCGCCTGCGTCTCGACCGCGACCTGCGCCGGCGCCATTTCGCCTCGGCCACCCACTACATGGCGGGCAACCTGCCCGGCTTGGCGATCTGGCCGATGCTGCTGACGCTGGCGCTGCGCAGCGTGCCGCTGATCAAGAGCGCGCTCGGCGACCCATACCTGCCGGCCGCCGTGGCGCGCAGCATCGCCGCCATCGACCCCGAGTTGGGGCGCTGTGTCGTCGTGCACGATTGGCGCGGCGGCCTCGACCCTTGCGACTTCATCGTCGACGTCACGCCGTTGCTCGTGGTCATGGGCTCGGACGAAACGATTCGCTTTTTGGCGGCACGCGCCGCCGGCAAACGCGGCATCCTGCACGGCACGCGCATCAGCTTCGCGGTCGTCACGCGTGCCATCGCCGCGGACGACGCTGCCGCAAGCGCGGCGGCGCGCGAACTCGCCCTCGACATCGCCCAGTGGGATCAGTTCGGCTGTTTGTCGCCGCAGCTCGCGTTCGTCGAAGCCGATACCGCGACCTTCGAACGCTTCGCCGCCCGCCTCGGGGAAGCCCTCGATCGGATGTCGATCGAACTGCCGCCACGGCGGCTGACGTTGGAGGACCGCACCGCGATCGGTAAGTTCCGCCAGAGTGTCGCATGGGACGCGTCGGGAGCGAGCGATACGCTCCTCGTGCCGCCCGACTCGACGGCATGGAGCCTGAGCTTGGAACACACGCCTCGCTTTCGCCCGAGCGCCCCGAATCGCTGTGCGCGCCTCGTCCGCCTCGATCGCCTCGAACAACTGATGCCGCTGTTGGCGGAGAACCAACGTCACCTCGAATGCGCCGGCATCGCCGCCGACCCGCTCGTCGCTCCGGCCCTGAGCAGCCTGCTCGAACAAGCCGGCGTGCCGCGGGTCTGCCCGGTCGGGATGATGCAGACGCCGACCCTGGCCTGGCGGCAGGGAGGACGACCGCGCATCGCCGATTGGTTGCGCCTCGACGAACCGCGGCCGGCACGCCGAACCCGATGAACGCACCACGCCAAGACCTCGTCGACGCCTTTCGTCGGCACGTCTGCCAGACCTCACCTTCGCCGCTGGGCATCGTCGTGCAACGCGCCGCCGGGGCGCGCTTGTGGGACACGGACGGTACCGAATACCTGGATCTGCTGGCGGGGATCGGCGTCGCCGCCATCGGCCATACCCATCCGGAGGTCGTGGCGGCGATCGAACACCAGGCGCGCCACTACCTGCACGCCGGGGTCTACGGTGAGCTGATCGAGGAACCGCAAGTCGAACTGGCGCGCCGCCTGGCGGCTCTCACCCCCGGCGACCTATCGACCGTGTACTTCACCAACAGTGGCGCGGAAGCCATCGAGGGAGCACTGAAGACGGCGCGCAAGCACACCGGTCGGCCGGGCATCGTCTGTTTCGACGGCGCCTTCCACGGCGACACCTTCGGCGCCCTCAGCGTCGGCGGCAATCCGATCTACCGCGATCCCTTCGAGCCGTTGCTTCCCGGCGTCCGCCGCATCCCCTTCGACGACGTCGCGGCGTTGACGCAGATCGACGACAGCATCGCAGCCGTGCTCATCGAACCCGTGCAGGCCGAAGGTGGCGTGCGCATTCCGGCGGACGACTTCTTGCCGGCCATGCGCGCGCGCTGCAGCGAGGTCGGGGCGCTATTGGTATTCGACGAAGTGCTCACCGGCTTCGGCCGCACCGGTCGCTTGTTCGCCGCCGAGCACTGGGGCGTCACGCCCGACATCCTCGTCTTGGCAAAAGCCCTGGGCGGCGGCATGCCGCTGGGCGCCTTCGTCGGGCGGCCGGCGGCGATGGCCACCTTGGCGCACGACCCGCCGCTGGCGCACGTCACGACCTTCGGCGGCCACCCGGTGTGTTGCGCCGCCGGGCTGGCGGGCCTGGAGGTCTTGCTGCGTGATCGGTTGGTCGAACGCGCGGCCCGCGTGGGCACGGCGTGGCGCGAGGAATTGCGCGGGCTCGTGGGAGGAGCACTCGCCGCGGTGCGCGGCATCGGCCTGCTGTTGGCGCTCGAGTTCACCACGCCCGCCGCCACCCAAACCTTCGTGCGCCGCTGTTTCGAGGAACGGTTGATTCTCAATTGGACGCTGCATCGCGACACGGTGGTGCGCCTGGCGCCGCCGCTGATGATCGCCGAGAGCGATCTGCAGCAAACGACGCGAACCTTCGCGGCGATCCTGCGGGAGATCGGGACATGAGGCCGCAAGCGAGCCTGTGGCTGACCTACCTGCATCCGGTGACCGGCGGTCTGGTGATCGCCTTCGTCGTCTGGGCGGGCACCTTGGGACTGCGGGCGCGCAACCAGCCGCGACGGGCCCGGGCGCTGCTGCAGCAACACGCGCGCTGGGCCCCATGGGCCTACGCCGCCTGCGTCCTGACCTGGCTCGGCGGGGTGGGCACGACGTGGCTGCTGCGCCCGGAACTGGAGTTGGCACAGAGCCCCCACTTTCAACTAGGCGTGGCGATGGTGCTGTTGCTGAGTGGCAGCACGCTGACGTCGAGGTGGCCGCAGCACGCCTGGGCGCGCGAGGCGCATCCGTGGTTGGGCGTGACGGCGCTGCTGGTGTCGGCGGCACAGATCTTCTTCGGGCTGCGGATGACTCCATGAGTCCGACGTGTCCGACTTGTCCGACGTGTCGGACGTGTCGGACTTGTCGGACTTGTCGGACGCCCCTTGACCGGCGCCGCCCACTCCTGCGAGGGGTAACCGATGCTACGAGTCATCCTCGGGTTGGTGGCCACGACGATCGTCGCGGCGGGGCAGGCGCAGGCGGCGGAATGCGACAAGACATTCGACAGCACCTTCGCCCTCATTCAGGCGGCGGTCTTCGAGCCGCGCGGCTGCACGACCTCGATCTGTCACGGCAGTAGTGCCGCCGGCGGGCTCGACCTGCAGGCCGACGTCGCCTACGACAACCTGATCGACGTTCCGGCCCAGACGGCATCCGGTTTCGACCGGGTACGCGCCGGCCAATCGAAACAGAGCCTGCTGTGGCTCAATCTCGCCGCCAAGACCCTGCCCGACGAGTACGACGCGCCGCTGCGTCCGATGCCTCTCGACCCGGTCCCGGCGCTCAGCGAGGACGAACTCGAAGCGGTGCGTCTGTGGATCGAACAAGGGGCGCCGCGCACCGGTGTCGTCGAAGGCACCGGCGAACTCCTCGACGCCTGCCTGCCGCCGCCGGAGCCGATCCAAATCAAGCCGCTCGCGCCGCCGCCTCCCGGCAAGGGCGTACAGATGCGCATGCCGCGCTGGACTCTGCCACCGGTGAGCGAAGACGAGATCTGCATGGCGACCTACGTCGACTTCAGCGACCAGGTTCCGGAGCCATACCGCGGCGCCGACGGCACGACCTTCCGCTACAATTTTCACGAAACCCGCCAAGATCCGCTCAGCCATCACATGGTGCCGGTGAACTACAAGGGTGCCGCGGGCGTCGACAGCCCGACCTGGGGCGACTGGCGTTGCCGCGGCGGCGCACGCGACGGCGAACTCTGCGAACCGACGGATACCACGTCGTGCGGCGATGGTCTCTGCGCCACGCCGATCGCCAGCACCGTCGGCTGCCTCGGCTACGGTCCGGGCGACGACGGCATCGGCTTCACCTCGGCCGGCATCTCGGTGACCCAAGAGACGGCGAACGAGTTTCCCGTGCCGCCCGGGGTGTACGAGGAACTGCCGATCAAGGGCATCATCTTGTGGAGTTCGCACGCCTTCAACCTGACCGCCAAGGAAGGCAAGGTCGAATCGTGGGTCAACTTCCACTTCGCCCCACCCGCCGATCAGATCTCCCTAGCCACCAACATCTTCGTCGCCGACCGCATCTTCAGCATGGACGTGCCGCCCTTCCAGACGCAGGAGGTCTGCAACATCAAGACCTTCGACGAGAACACGCACGTGTTCGAATGGGGCGCCCACACACACCGCCACGGCAAACGCTTCCGCACCTTCAGAGGCGCCTTCCGCTGCCAAGGCGGAGCGGCCGACGGTGAGGCGTGCTCGCCCATGGGGTACGACTTCACCAGCCCCGACATCTGCAGCGGCGCGCCTTGTGTCGCCTACTCGCGCCGTCACGTCGGCGACTGCAACGGCGACGAAGCGGTAACCGTCGACGAGATCATCACCGGCGTCAACATCGGGCTCGGCACCAGCACCGTCGACACCTGCGCCGAGGCCGACGGCGACCGCGACTACCGTGTCACCGTCGACGAAGTCATCACCGGCGTCACCGCGGCGCTGGAAGGGGTGCCGGCGCCCGAGCCGATCGAGGCGCGCGACGCCCTCTTCTACACGAGCACCATCTACAACGACCCGACCGTCCTGCGCCCGACGACGCCGGACGTCTTGCGCGGCACCGAGGACGAACGCTCGGTGACCTTCTGTGCTCTCTTCGACAACGGCCACCTCGATCCCAGCGAGGTCAAGCGACGTTCGACCTCGCCGATGCCGCCGGTGAATCTCGGCGGCATCGGCGGCCCTTGCCAGCAGGCGAGCCACTGCACCGCGGGCAAGGTCGGCGCCGCCTGCCAGGGTCGCGGCGAGGCCAATCGCAACCGATCCTGCGACAGCGCCCCGGGTGCCGGCGATGGCCATTGCGACGCCTGCACGCTGACCGGCGGCGTGACCACCGAAGACGAAATGTTCATTCTCTTGGGCCGGTATTACGTTCCCTGACGAGGCAGCCATGAACTTCGAGAAAACGAGCAAAGTTTCGCATCCCGCCGGGCCGATCCTCTCCCTGATGATCGACCGCATGCAGGAAATCGTTCCGTTCCTGCCGAACGTCGAAAGTATCGAGCAAAAGGAACGAACCGAACTACCCGACGGACGCATCCGCATCGTGCGTCACTGGCAGGGGGCGGCGAGCAACGTGCCCTCGGCCTTACGCCCCTTCGTCTCGAAGGAGATGATGGGTTGGGTCGATACCGCCGTCTGGGTGCCGGCGGAGTATCGCGTCGACTGGACCCTCAGCACCCACCTCGGCGGTTTCTACGACTGTCACGGGATCAACTACTTCGAACCCTTCCCCGGAGAAGAGCAGACGGCGACACGCGTGCGCGTCACCGGCGACCTGACGATCCACGCCGACAAGCTGCCGGGCATCCCCAGCTTCCTGGCGTCGCGCCTGGTGCCGCAGGTGGAGAAGTTCGTCGTCGCGCTGCTGACGCCGAACATGGAAGACCTCGCCAAGGGGCTGCAGGACTATTTCGACGCGCGGGGCTGAAGCGGGTTTTTCACCACGGAGTGGTCATGACCTGCCGTCGCCCGATCGTGGATGAATATCGGCGCGGAGCGCCCTGGAGCGCCGAGTTGTACCGCGGCGGGCCCGCCGCGGGTGGCGGAGACGTAGCGCAAGGATTGCCAAAGCCGGGTACCGAGGGAACCTCTGGCGCCACGCGGTGAAGGCGGAGACGGGGCGCGCCCGGCGCTTGTCCACCCGGAGTGTCGAGTGCAACTCGACACTCCGGGTGGACAAGCGTTTTTCCACGGAGCATCGCGCCGAGCCGTTGGCCCTGATCTATGTGATGGGTGGTGGAGGTTCGGGGAATCAGCCCTCGTCGGTACCGAAGCTCATGAGCGATGCCGCCGGCAACGGCTCTTCGCCCATGGCGCGGCGCGCGTCGTTCGACGCCGCTCGGTAGATGCCCTTGCCCATCAACGACGGCTCGGCACCCAGACGCGCCTCGTAGACGTCGCGCTTGAGATGTTGCGCTGCCGCATCGGCGGGCGCGGCGCGCGTCGCCCACTCGGCGAGATGCGCCGCCAACGCCAATTCGCCCTGCGCCAGCCGCTCACGTCCACGCTGCACCAGCACCTCGACGCCACCCGCCAGAAGCGCGATCTCGTGCGCCTGTCGCTCGCTGGTCGCCGGCAGCAGGTCGGCGGCGTTGCCGTTCCACCAACCGCCCCACAAGCGCAGCAGGTTGCGCACGATGAACTTCGGGTGATCGTAGCGCGCCTGTAGGTAGGGACGCGTCGCCAACTCGGGGTCGGGCTCGACGGCATGGAAGATCGCTTCCGGCGTCTCGCCCCGGTTCATGCGCTCGAGTACCTGGTCGATGATGACGCGCAGGTAGCGCGCCGTCTCGCTCAGCACGCGGCGCACCGCGTCGACCCCGCGCACGATCAAGCCGTGCCCAGGAAACAACCACTCCGCCCCCAGTCCCGCCATGTGTTCGAGGGTCTCGGCCCACTCGAGCGGGTAGCGTTGCACCTTCTGCGGGTTGCCGCAGTTGGGGGCCATCCAGATGATGAGGTCGCCGGTGAAGAGGTAGCGCCGCTGCGGCACCCACACCCAACAATGGTCGTCGGTTTCGCCCTTGGCGGCGTGCAGTTCGAGATCGAGGTCGCCGTGCCGCAGGAGCAGGGTGTCGCGGAAGGTGGTCGTCGGCCAATCGAAATGCCGCGGGAACGTCGGCTTCGGCAGGCTGAACTGACGCTGGTTGATGCACGCATTCCAACCGTGCGTCATGGCGTAGCGGCGGAAACGCGCCGGTACGTTTTCCTGGGCCACGATGCGCGGGCGATCGCCCGCTTCGAGAAAGGCGCGCAGGCCGAAGGCGTGGTCGGCGTGGCCGTGCGTGTAGATGGCGGTGACGAGCGGCGCGTCGCTCCAGCGCCGCACGCTCGCTTGCACCGAGCCCGACGCCTCGCCCAGCCCCGGGTCGATGACCACCAACCCCTCGTCCGTGCGCAAAACGTACGAATTGACGAAGAGCGGGTGCAGGAAGACGTCCTCCGTCACCGGCCCCGGCGCGGCGTAGACCCGCGGCTTGGCGCGCAGCGGGTCCGTCACCACCATCGATGCAGCGTCCATCGCCGAGTCTCAGGCTTCGCCCAGCGTCATGCCGCCGTCGACGGTCAGGATCTGCCCGGTCACCAGATCGGAACCGCTGATGAACGACAGGATCGCCGCGGCGACGTCTTCCGGGTCGCAGACCTTCTTCAGCAGCGCCTTGCCGGAATAGTACTGCAGCACGGCGTCGTAGGCGTCGCCGAGTCCACCCTTGAGCCAGCGTCCGGTGATGAAGCCTGGGCACACGGCGTTGACCCGCACCTCCGGCGCCAGCGCGCGAGCGAGGGTGAGGGTGAGGTTGTTGAGGGCCGCCTTCGAAGCGCAGTAGGGGATCGAACTGCCGACGCCGACGAGGCCGGCGACGCTCGAGACGTTGACCACGGCGCCGTTGCCCGAAGCCTTGAGGGCATCCCGCGCCGCCCGCACGCAATAGAAGGGGCCACGCAGGTTGACCGCCATGATGCGCTCCCACGCCTCGTCCGTCACCGCATCGAGGTTCTGATGGCTGATGAACTCCGTCGTGCCGGCGTTGTTGACGAGCACGTCGAGACGGCCGAACTCCGCCACGGCGCGGCGCACCAACTCGCGGCAGGCGGCATCGTCGCCGACGTCAGCCTGCACCGCCAGGGCGCGCACGCCGAGAGCCTCGACCTCGTGTGCCGTCGCCTCGGCGTCTTCCTTCGACTTGGAGTAGTTGATGGCGACGGAGCAGCCGCCGCGCGCCAACGCCAACGCCGTGGCGCGTCCCACGCCGGTTCCGCCGCCCGTCACGATCGCCGCCTTACCTTGAATGTCCATGCGAGTCCTCGAATTGGGTTGAGTGCGTCTTCTGTCTCGACCCACCCGCATAGTCCAGGCGCCGCGGCGCGTCGAGACGCGGTGCGGCGCGACCCGGTGCTTTGCATCGATCGGCGCCGTTCGGCTACCTAGATTCGATGGCGGTCGAAACGTCACAGCTGCTCATGGCGAGCGCCGCGGTATGCCTGGGCGCCTTCGTGCAAGGTGTCGTCGGCTTCGGGATGTCGCTGACCGCCTCGCCGATCCTCGTGCTCCTCCACCCTGCCCTGGTGCCGGTACCTCTCATGATGTCGGGCCTGGCTCTCGGCGTCGGCATGACGCTGCGCGAGCGCAGCGGTTGGAATTGGCGCGAACTCGGCCTCGGCATCCCCGGCATGATCGCCGGCAGCGCCGCCGCCGCCGTCCTGCTGAGCCACATCTCGGCCGAACGCCTGCCGCTGCTTCTCGGCATCCTGGTGCTGCTCGCGGTGCTGCTGAGCGCCGTCGGCCTGCGGGTCGAGCCGACGCCGCGCAATGCCTTCGTCGCCACCCTGCTCGCCGGATTCATGAGCACCACCGCTTCGATCCCCGGTCCGCCCCTGGCACTGCTGTACCAACACGCCGGACCGACGCGACTGCGCGGCACCCTGGCGCCGCTGCTGCTCGCCAGCGGCATCATCGGCCTGTCGACCCTGACCCTGGCAGGCCGCCTGAGCGGCTCCGACCTGACCCTCGGCCTCTGCCTGATCCCGGCCGCTTTCGTCGGCTTTCTCTTGTCGAACTTCGGCACGCGCTGGCTGTCCCCGTTCTGGGTACGCTGGGCCGTGCTGGTGGTCGCGGGAATCGCCGGCGTCACCGCCGTAGCGCGTAGCATCGGATGACCCCAACGCTCGACATCCGGCGCAGCACCTCGGGCTGGTCCGTCGCCGCCAATGACGGCAGCTTCGTCATCGAAGCAGCGCGGGTGCGGGCCGTCGTCCGCATCGCCGGCTATGCGCATCACTGGAGCCCGACTCGCTTCACGCAGCATGGCGACCAGCTGCGAGCGAGCGATGGACCGGCAGGCCTCGCCCTCGAATGGACGGTTTCCCGCAACGGCGACGACGCGATCGTCGTCAGCGGACACCTCATCAACCAAGGACATGCGGAGACCGTCGTCGAGCGTTTCGAGTTGCTGCGCGCCGAGCCCGTGCGCCTCGGTGGCGACGCGCGCGGCTGGCGCATCTTCCGCAACGGCTACCAGTCGTGGTCGGGAACTTACACATTGGGAGCGGCACAAGCCGATCGCGACTTCCCGCTGCGGTTCGCGCGGGTCGGTGTCACCGACGCGCGCCATCGGGCGCCGCACGTGCCGGGCCGCGTGCGTTCCGACGCCTTGTCCGCCATCGTCGATACCGCACATGGTGCCGCGGTCGGCATCGCCTTCACGAGTCTCGACGTCGCCTTCGGCTTCGTCGAGGTCGAGATCGCCAGCACCCAGCCGCGGCTCGTCTGCTGGGCGGATTTCGACGGCATGCGACTGAGCCCCGGAGCATCGACGCCAGCGGTCGAGTTGGTGCTCGCCGTCGCCGCCGGCGGCTGGCAAGCGCTGCGACGTGTTGCCGAGCACAGCGGCATGGCAATGGGCGCGCGCGGGACGACGATCGACGCACCCACCGGCTGGTGCTCGTGGTACTACTACTTCGAGAAAGTCACCGAGCGCGACATCGACGTCAACCTCGACGTGCTGGCCCGCGACGGGCGGGGCGGCCCGAGCTTCGGCTGCGACTACGTCATGGTCGACGACGGCCACCAGTCGCGCATCGGCGACTGGCTCGAGACCGCGCCGCACAAATTCCCGAGCGGCATGCGCGCGGTGGCCGAGCGGATCCATGCGGCGGGGTTCGACGCAGGGATTTGGTGGGCGCCGTTTTTGGTGGCTGCGAACTCGCGCATCGCCGGCGACCATCCGGAGTGGTTGGTGCGGCACCCGCACGGCCGTCCGATCACCGGCCTGATCAACCCGGCGTGGGGCATCACTACACCGATGCGCGTGCTCGACACGACGCATCCCGAGGTGCTGGCGCATCTCGAAGACGTCGCGCGCCACATCGGCCACGACTGGGGCTACGAGATTCAGAAGCTCGATTTCCTCTATGCCGCCGCCCTGCCCGGCCGACGCCACGACATGCAGGCGACGCGCGCCCAAGCGCTGCGACGCGGCCTGGAGGCGATCCGCCGCGGTGCCGGCGCAGCGAGTTTCCTGCTGGGTTGCGGTTGTCCGCTCGGACCGGCGGTGGGCGTGGTCGACGCCATGCGCATCGGTGCCGACGTGACACCGCATTGGACCGACTGGATCGCCCGCCGCATCCTGCTCGACGTACACGGCTTGGCGACACGGCACGCGCTGATCAACACGCTGACGCGTGCCGTGCTCGACCGCGCCTGGTGGCGCAACGACCCCGACTGTCTGATGGTACGCGACCGCGACACCAAGCTGACCGAGGAGGAGGTCCTCACCATGGCGACCGTATTCGCCATGACGGACGGCATGTTGGTGCTATCGGACCGACTGGACCGCCTCCCGCCCCCGCGTCTCAGGTTGTTGCGGCAGGCGCGCCACCTGGCCAGGGGTCGGGTCGAAGTCTGCGACTTGTTCGACGACGTGCTCCCAGGTCGCATCGTCAGCCGCCACCCCGAGCGGCTGGACGTGGCGGTGATCAATCTCAGCGACGCGCCGCAAGCGATGACGTTCGACCTACGCCGCATCGGGGTGCAGCCTGAGGATGGACGCCACGCCGAGTACTGGACGGGTTCGCCGATCGAGATTCGCGAGGGCCAAGCGCATTTCGGCACACTCCCAGCCCACGCCGCCCGCGTCCTATCGCTCAGCCGGAGAAGCGGACCCGTCGAGCCCCACGACGGATCGCCGCGCCCCCACTAACACTAGTGCACCCAAGGTAGGCGCGCGGCGCGCCAACCCTGGGCTATGATGCACAACGCCTTCAGCGTTGGGCTCGGGCGCAATCTGACCACAATCGACAGAGCCACGGCCCAACGCCGAAGGCGTTGTGTTACACAGCCCAGGGTTGCCGCGGCTGCGGCTACCCTGGGGATGCTTGCATGGACCATCGGACGTACCGTGCAGGCGCCCCGCCGGCACATGGCGCGCGCCGGGCGTGGAATGCATGAGGGAGTCACAACCCATCCAGGGTGGGGCTCGTGGACTCCTCGCCGAGAGTTGGAGCAGCAGGCGGCCGTGGTGCGTCCACGCCACCCAAATTTGAAATTGACAAATCTCGAGCACCCGGATTACGTCGGACGTAAAGAAGAACTGGCGGTGCAAAACCAACAGGGGGGCTGGAAGGGCGCTCGAATAGCCCGTGTGAGATCCGTCCGACGCTTGGCCTTACGACGACCTTCACGGTGCATTCGGTAACGATCCACGAGACACGTTCCCTGCGGCGGGGAACGAACCTCCGCACGGAGGATGATCGCCCGGAAACGCCGACCGTTGTGCCTTGTTCGCGGTGGGCCTGTCCCGCCTGGGAGATGTTGGATGAACTCGCACATGAATCGCAGGAGTCGGCTGAATTCGAGGATGGTGCTGCCGCTGCTGCTCGTCGTCGCGCCGGCCGCGCAGGCGGCGCTGCCGGCGCGGACATCCGTGCAGATCCCCGCCGGCGACATGAGCATTCTCGTCGCCATGCCGCAGGACCGGACGATGGTGCTCATGCTCGAGGCGACCGGCTGCAAGGGCAGCGACGTCTCGATTGGCGAACGGCGCTACTCGATCCCCCGCGACGGCACGCGCACCATCGACGCGGTCGTCGCAGCCGGCCAATCCGTCGTTCTCCGCTGTGACGCGTCTTGCACCGTCGACTGCACCGCTTCGTACTTCTTGGTGTCTTCGACGCTTCCCTCCACGCTGTCGGAGCAGGTCGCGAGTGACGCTGGCGCACTGAAGGACGAGGCCAAGACCCTGCGGCAATTCGACAAGCGACTCGCCAAGCTGCATCGCCAGCTCACGCGTCTCCGCAACCTCCTGCCGGCCTGGAAGCGCGAGCTTCTCATCGCCGGCCACCGCGATCTCGCCGCGCGGGTCGAGGCTGCCACTGCCGCCATCGAGATCTCCGCCGAGCGCCTCGACGAGGTTGCGACGCCGGTCGAGGACCTGGCCGACGCGCAGAAGGATCTGGCGCGCAACGCCCGCAATCTCGAGAAGGGAACACCGGGCTCGACCCTCGTGCGGCAGTCCGAGGCCGTCTACCACCTGGCCGAGGTGCAGCCGCCGTCGGCGCTGAACTCCGAGATCTGCCCGGTCGACCTCGTCTGCGGTTGTTGCCCCAGCCGTTACCTGGAGTGCCTCGCTGCCGGACAGGAGGAGGGCCTCTGCGCCGGCCTGTTGTGCACGTTGCAACCCGACTGCAACGGCCAGTGTTCGGGCGAGCCCTCGTACTACGACCAGTGCGGCGTGCTGTGCGGAGACGGCGTCTGCCCGGACGACCCAGAGCCCACACCCATCTGTCTGCACGTAGACCTCTGTGGCGTATGCGGCGGCAACGGCTCGAGCTGCGCCGGCTGCGACGGCGTCCCGAACTCCGGCCTCGAATGGGGTGTGGACTGCAACTCAGGAAGTTCCGTTTGTGGCGGCACACCGCCCACGGCATGCCCGGCGCCGGTGGCAGCAACCGCGGCCGCCTCGGTGGTCGGCGGCGCCGTTGGAGGATCGGCGATTGCCCTAGCGGCCCTCTGGCATTCCATCGTTTCGGCCGAGTCCATCCGTGGTTCCCGTTTTGCCAGTCGAGTGGAGGCAGCCTATGCGCGAGCCGTCGACGTGCAGCTCGCCGCGTCGGGCACCAACCCGCTCCATCAGGGCGCGGCCCTCATCTACGACTCGGAAGGGCTGATCAGCACGGACGACGTGATCGAGTAGACCTCTTCCCGGCGGACTCGAGTAGGCACCATCCGACGGACGAATCATACGCCCGGCATGCTCGGGAGGACGACGCGGAAGATCGTGCCGCGGCCGACTTCGCTCTCGGCGCTGACGCTGCCGCCGAGGGCCGCCGACAGACGCGCCACCACGTAGAGGCCAAGCCCGGCGCTCCCCGCCCGGCCGCGTCCGTCGCGCCCCTGCTGAAAGGGCTCGAACACCCTCTCCAACTCCTCCGCCGCGATTCCGGGTCCAGTGTCGGCGACGACGATCTCGACCCCCTTCGGTCGTGACGTGCGCTGGATCGTCACCCGCACCTCGCCCTCGCGGGTGAACTTGAGAGCGTTGCCGATGAGGTTGCGCAGGATCATCTCGACCTTGTTCGGGTCGGTATCGAAGACGAGCGCGCGGTCGCAGGACCACGACAACTGCGCCCCATCCATCGACAGCAACGGCGCGAACTCGCGCTCGAGCGAAGCGACCAGCGTGGCGACCTCGACCGGACGGCGCTGCGCCGCGAGCGCCCCCTGTTCCGTCCGACTCAACTCCAACGTCACATGGATGATGTCGAGCCCTTCACGGGCCAGAGCCTCGATGCGCGACGGCACATCGGCGAGGGACGGATGCATGTCGCGCACTTCCTGCACCAGCATTTCTCCATACCCTTGCACGGCCGTCAGCAGGTTGCGCAGTTCATGCGACAGGATCGCAGCGAAGTGTCCGCGCACCTGTGCTTCGTGCTCCGCGGCGCGCCGCTGTTCGAACGACTGGCGCCGCAGGCGATCGGCGATGGCGACACCCAAGACCGACATGATCGCCGCGAACGCCGGGCTCGTCAGTTGGTGCGCCAACTCCAGATTTCCGGGGACGATTCTCCCCGAAGCCCACAGGGCCCCCCAGTAGGCCATCAGGGTCAAGCTCGCGGCGATCGCCTGGAAGTGCACCGACCACGGGAAGAGAATGGCCATCACCATCAGACCGACGACGGTCGACACCTCGATGCCCGAGGTGAATGCCGTCGGCATGAAGGCTCGTGTCAGTCCGGCACCGATGTAGATCAGGTACGCCCCCAGAATCAGCACGTCGGGGGCACGCGCCAAGCGGGTGTGGCGCGCCAGAATCAGTCCGGCAGGCAAGGCGAGCGTCACCAGCATCACCTGCCACTCGACGAACCATTGTTCCGGCCGAGTGATGATCAGCACCAACCGAAACAACACACCGCCGAACAGCGTGGCCCAGGCGATGGCGGCGAGACGCGAGCGCAAAACGTCGCTTCGGTACTCCTCGAACGAGGTCGCCGTCGAGCCGACCTCGGGAGACAAGAGCGCGCGCCACGCCGCCGCCAAGCCCGAGTCACGCATGCTACGTCTGCATCAGCCGTTGGGCAGCAGCACGACCTTGCCCGTGACCTTGCGCGCGGCAATGTCGTTGAGCGCCTGCGCCACCTGCTCGAACGGATAGGTCGCCGAGATGCGCGGCTTGATCTTGCCGTCGCGGTACCACTGCATCAGCTCGTCGACGTGCCCCATGTGCCGCTTGGGATTGCGCATGACGAACGAGCCCCAGAACACGCCACGAATGTCGCAACCCTTGAGCAACGTCAGGTTCAGCGGGATCTTCGGGATGTCGCCGGCGGCGAAGCCGATCACCAGATACCGCCCCTCCCAGGCGATCGAGCGCAACGCCGGTTCGGCGTAACGCCCGCCGACCGGATCGTAGATCACGTCGACACCCTTGCCGCCGGTGAGTTCCTTCACCCGCGCCTTCAGGTCTTCGCTCTCGTAGTTGATCGTCATCGCGGCGCCGTGCTCGCGGCAGACGGCCAGCTTCTCGTCGCTCGAGGCTGCGGCGATGACCGTCGCTCCCAGGACCTTGCCGATCTCGACGGCGGCGAGGCCGACGCCGCCCGCCGCGCCTAACACCAGCAACGTCTCCCCTGCCTCGAGGTCGGCGCGATCCTTCAGCGCGTAATGCGACGTGCCGTAGGTCATCAGCAACGCCGAGGCGGTGACGAAGTCCATCGCCTCGGGCACCGGAATCGCCGACGCCGCGCCGCAGACGACCTGCGACGCGAAGCCGCCGAAACCGGGCGACGCGAGGACGCGGTCGCCAACCTTCAAGCTGGTGACGCCCTCGCCCACCTCGCTCACGACCCCCGCCACCTCGCCGCCCGGGCTGAACGGCAACGGCGGCTTGAACTGGTACAAGTTCTGGATGATCAGCAAGTCGGGGAAGTTGACGCCGCAGGCGCGGACGTCGATACGGACCTGCCCAGCCCCGAGGACGGGGTCGGGGACGTCGCGAATGACGAGTTTCTCGGGTGGTCCGAATTCAGTGCACAGTACGGCTTTCACGATGACGCTCCTGAAGGTTCGCTGCATGTCGATGCGGCGCCCCTCTTCACCTGCGACGCCGCTTCGGCCTAATACTCAGACCGGGTGCCACGGCACAAGAAAGGAACCGCGATGAAGGGATTGATGCAGGATTGGCCGCTGGTCGTACCGAAGATTCTCGACCATGCCGCGCTCTACCACGGGGCTCGCGAAATCGTCAGCCGCAGCGTCGAAGGCCCGCTGGTGCGCAGCACCTACGCCGAACTGCACCGGCGCGCCCGCCGCGTCGCCAACGCCCTACGCCGCCTCGGCGTGGTCAAGGGCGACCGCGTCGGGACCCTGGCGTGGAACACCGGCCGCCACCTCGAAGCCTGGTACGGCATCATGGGTCTCGGCGCCGTCTGCCACACCCTCAATCCGCGCCTCTTCCCCGAGCAGCTCACCTACATCGCCGACCACGCCGGCGATCGCTTCATCTTCACCGACCTGACCTTCGTGCCGATCCTCGAGGCGATCGCGCCGCAGCTGCCGCTGCTGCACGGCGTCATCATCCTCACCGACCGCGCCCACATGCCGGCGACGAGCTTGCCCAACGCCCTCTGCTACGAGGAGCTGCTGGCGGCCGAGACGGACGACTTCGACTGGGTCGAGGTCGACGAGAACGACGCCTGCGGCCTCTGTTACACCTCGGGCACGACCGGACATCCGAAGGGCGTGCTGTACTCGCACCGCTCGAACGTGTTGCACGCCATGACGGTCAATGCAGGCGACGGCTTCGGCCTGCGCAGCGTCGACAACGTGCTGCCGGTGGTGCCGATGTTCCACGCCAACGCTTGGGCCCTCGCCTTCGCCGCGCCGATGGCCGGCGCCAAGCTGGTCATGCCCGGAGCGCGCATGGACGGCGCCAGCATCCACGAGCTGCTCGAAAGCGAGCGAGTGAGCTTCACCGCCGCGGTGCCGACCGTGTGGCTGATGCTGCTGCAGTACCTGGAGAGCGAGGGCAAGACGCTGAGCACGTTGAAGCGCGTCGCCATCGGCGGTTCGGCGTGTCCGCGCAGCATGATCGAGAAGTTCGAGCGCAACTACGGTGTCGAGGTCATGCACGCCTGGGGCATGACCGAGCTGAGCCCGCTGGGGACGCTCGGGACGTTCAAGGCGGGCATGGAGGATCTCGATGCGGAGGAGCGGATCCGCCTCAAGCTCAAGCAGGGGCGCGTGCCGTTCGGCGTCGAGATGCGCATCACCGACGACGCCGGCAAGGAACTGCCGCGCGACGGCGTCGCCTTCGGCCACCTCGAAGTGCGCGGCCCGGCGGTGGCCGCCAGCTACTTCCGCGGCGAGGGCGGCCGGATCCTCGATGCCGACGGCTGGTTCGACACCGGCGACGTCGCCACCATCGACCCGCATGGCTACATGCAGATCACCGATCGCGCCAAGGACGTGATCAAGTCGGGCGGCGAGTGGATCTCGTCGATCGATTTGGAGAACACGGCGGTGGGGCACCCCGACGTCGCCGAGGCGGCGGTGATCGGCATCGCCCACCCCAAGTGGGACGAGCGGCCGCTGTTGATTGTGGTCTGCAAACCCGGTCGCAGCATCAGCCGCGAGGAGATGCTCGTTTACCTGACCGACAAGGTGGCCAAGTGGTGGCTGCCAGACGACGTCGTGGTGGTCGACGAGATCCCGCACACGGCGACGGGCAAGATCCAGAAGACGACGTTGCGCGAAAGGTTCAAGGACTACCGCTTGCCCACGGCGTGACGCGGCGTGCATCGACGCACAAACGCCTAGACGCCTAAACGCCCAGGGCGTTGCCCTAGGCTGGTATCACCCTGGGCCGTTGGCCCTCCCCCCACGCAGCGCCAACGGCGCGGCGCCATACCAGCCTGGGGCATCGCCCAGGCGACACGGCGTCATTCTCGTTGACGCATCGCCCCAGGCGAGGCGTCAGAACATCGCCCACCAGGGGGATTCGTCCTTCGGCGTGGCTTCCAGGGCGATGTCGTGCGTCTCCAGCAGCGATCCCTCGACGCGACGCAGTTCCGAGAGATCGATGCGGTACTTCGTCATGGCCGTGATCTCGGCGGCCCGTGCCTGAGTCAGCTGGTCTTGGAAGTCGAGGAGATCCTTGGTCGTCGCCAGGCCGACATCGTAGCGCGCCTGCTGGTTGCGGACGTTTTCCTCGGCGAGTTCGCGCGCCAGCCGGCGCGCTTCGATGCTCTTGCGATCGGTCTCGAGGTTGGTGGCGGCGCGCTTGATCTCGAGAGTGATGCTCTCCTGCAGTTGCCGCAGGTCGAGGCGCGCTTGGTCGACACCGACGCGCGACGCCGAGTAATCGGCCCGCGCCCTGGCGTTGTCGAGCGGCACTTCGAGCATGAGCCCCATCGAGTAACTGTAGAAATCGCCGCTGTCGAGCTGCCCCCACGCATCGTCGATGTTGCCGGTGTAGGGACTTTCGGTCGTGGGGATCGGCAGTCCCGGCGAGCCGGCGCGTTGGTCGCCGGCGAGACCGTTGGTGCCGATGGAGCCGAGGGCGTCGAGACGCGGCAGCAACTGGTTTTCGGCGAGGCGCAGCTTCATGCCGCCCTGTTCGAGGTTGAGGCGGGCGGCCGCCAATTCGGGGCGCCGTTCGAGGGCCAGCGCCAGGCTCTTGTCGAGATCGACCGTGTAGGGCTCGACGACCGGCGGGTCGGTGGGCTCCACGTTGACGAGCAGCGACTTGTCCTCCGCCGGCGCATTGATCACGGCGCGCAGCGCATCCTCGGCGATCGTCGCGGCGTTCTTCGCTTGGATCAGATCGGCCTCGCGGCGTGCCAGCTCGGACTGGGCTTCGAGCACCGCGGTGCGGGGCACGGTGCCGACGGCGAACTTCCCTTCGTTCTGGCGCAGCAGTTCGCGCGCCGCGACAACGCCCTGTTCCTGCGCTCCGACGAACTCGCGCGTGCCGACGAGCAGCCAATAGGCGGACTCGACCTGGTGCACCAAGGTATTGAGCGCCGCCTCGTACTGCTTGCGCGCGCCGGCTTCGGCGGAACGTGCGATACGCACCTGTAACGTGCTGAAACTACGGCCGAAGTTGCGCAGCAACGGCTGGTTGAGCGAGAGCACTAGGTCGGAGGTGTACTGCGGGCTGAGGAGGACGAAGGGGTTGTTGGTGTTCATCCGGTGGTTGACCCAGGACACCGACACCTGGCCGCCGCTGCGCAGGTACTTTTGCACCCCGACGCTGAGGTCGAAGTCGTTCTGGCGCGACCTGGGTACGTCGCCGAGCAAGGCCGAGCCCACCGGCCGCACCGAACGCCGGTTGTCGAGTTCGCTGAAGAAGCTCGGGTCGAACACCGACTGGGCGCTGCGGACGGCAGCCCGCGCTCCGAGCGGACCGAGCCGGGCAATCTGCAAGCCGGTGTTGTTGGCCAGCGACAGGGCGATGCAGTCGGCGAGCGACAGCGGCCGCGCCGTGGTCGGACGCAGGCGGCCGTAGGAGCCGGAATCCGCCAGCATTGCCTCGATCGCCGGCGTCAGGTCCGCTTGTCGCCATTGCCCGACCAGCGCCTCGGCGAGGTCGGGAATTTCGTCCAGAATCGCAGCGCCGTCGGCCTCGGACCCTCCATCGGCGGCCCAGGTCGGAGCGCAACAGGCGAGAATCAGCACGAACCAGGCAACGCGCAGCAACATCGCACACCTCCTCGATGCGCCGGAACGTCGAACGGCGCGTCCGTAAATTCCGGGCAACCGCCGCATCATGCCGATTGCACACCGCTGGGGGAAGCCTGCGGCGCCGATCCCGCCGAGATGATCCCCGGCCTTGCTCTTCCGAAATGGTGTGGCACCCTACGGCACGCACGCGTGCGATGCCGCGGAGATGGCTCCCCGCCGTCCCCGGTGGAAGGCGGTCGCGCAGGCGAGAACACGGAGAAAGGAACGCCGCCATGGGCAAAGATACGCTGACGGTCACCGACAACCGGACCGGAAAGACCTACGAACTCCCGATCGAGAACGGCAGCATCCGCGCCGCGGACCTGCGCAAGATCAAGACCGACGGCGACGATTTCGGGCTGATGGCCTACGACTCCGGCTTCCTCAACACGGCGGCCTGCAAGAGCGCCATCACCTACATCGACGGCGACAAGGGCATCCTCGAATATCGCGGCTACCCGATCGAGGAGTTGGCCGAGAAGAGTTCCTTCCTCGAAGTCGCTTACCTGATCGTCAAAGGCGAGCTGCCGGCGGCGAGCAATCTCAAGCAATTCGTCCACAACATCATTCACCACACGATGATCCACGAGAACATCAAGAAGTTCATCGATGGATTCCACCATGACGCCCACCCCATGGGCATCCTGGTGAGCACCGTGGGCGCCTTGTCGACCTTCTACCCCGAGGCGAAGAACATCTTCGACGTCGAGTCGCGCAAGAAGCAGACGCACCGCCTCATGGCCAAGATGCCGACCCTCGCCGCCTTCGCCTACCGTCACTCGATCGGCTGGCCGTATGCCTACCCGGACAACGACCTCAGCTACACCGGCAACTTCTTGAACATGATGTTCAAGCGTACCGAGCTGAAGTACCAGCCCAATCCCGTGCTCGAACGCGCCCTCGACGTGCTCTTCATCCTGCACGCCGACCACGAGCAGAACTGCAGCACCACCGCCATGCGCGTCGTCGGCAGTTCGCAGACCGACCCGTTCTCCGCCGTCGCCGCCGCCACCGCCGCGCTCTACGGCCCGCTGCACGGCGGCGCCAACGAGGCCGCCATCCGCATGCTCGAGGACATCGGCAGCGTCGCCAACATCCCGAACTACATCAAGCGGGTGAAGAACAAGGAAGTCCGCCTGCAGGGCTTCGGCCACCGCGTCTACAAGAACTACGACCCGCGCGCCCGCATCATCAAGCAAATTGCCCACGAGGTGTTCGAAGTCACTGGCCGCGACCCGCTCATCGACATCGCCGTCGAACTCGAACGCATCGCCCTGCAAGACGAGTACTTCATTTCTCACAAGCTGTACCCCAACGTCGATTTCTACTCGGGCATCATCTACAAGGCGATGGGCTTCCCGATGGAAATGTTCCCGGTGCTCTTCGCCATCGGACGCACCCCCGGCTGGATCGCCCAGTGGCAAGAGATGCTCCTCGACGAGGAGTTGCGCATCGCCCGCCCCCGCCAGCTCTACGTCGGCAGCCAGACTCGCCCCTACGTGCCGCTCGAACAACGCGCGGTCAGCGAAGCTGCGAGCTCCTCGGCCAACCAAATCTGAAGCGCTCGGGGAGGGAGGCCGCAAGGCCCCTCCCCGACCTCGACCCGCGCCATGGCCTTGCCCCGACTGCGCCTCCGTCCCGGCAAGGAACGGCCCATCCTGCACGGTCACCCGTGGATCTTCTCGGGCGCCTTGACCAGCGTGCCCGCCGACCTACCCGCCGGAGCCATCGTCGACGTCACCGACGACCAAGGTCAGTTCCTCGCCCGCGCCTACGCCAACCCGCGCTGCACCATCGTCGCTCGCATCCTCTCGCGCCAACCCGAATCCATCGACGCCCGCTTCGTCGCCCGCCGCATCGAGCAGGCGCTGCGCCTGCGGCGCGACCTCTTGCCGCCGCGCACAGACGCTTATCGCGCCGTTCACGGCGAGGGTGACGGCCTGCCCGGCATCGTCGTCGACGTCTACGCGGATGTCATCGTGCTGCAATGCATCACCGCCGGCGCCGAGAGTCTGCGGCGGGACGTCCTCGCCGCACTCGTCGACCAGTTGCGTCCGCGCGCCATCTTCGAACGCAGCGCCGGCGCGGCCCGCCGCGAGGAAGGCCTCGCCGACCGTATCGAACTGGTGCACGGGAGCCTCGACGACGATGCCGTGCTGATCCGCGAGAACGGCTTGCGCTTCGCCGTCGACGTGCGCGGCGGTCAAAAGACGGGCTTCTTTCTCGACCAACGCGACAACCGCGCCTGGGTCCGGCGCCTGGCCCACGGGCGCAGCGTGCTCAACGCCTTCGGCTACACGGGGGCCTTTTCCCTGTATGCCGCGGCCGGCGGCGCGCGCGAGGTCGTCACCGTCGACAGTTCGGCTCCTGCCTTGGCACAAGCGCGCCTGCAGGCGCAGCTGAACGACACGCCGGGCACGACGATGGAGTGGATCGAAGACGACGTCTTTCGCCACCTGCGCGAGAGCCCGCGACAGTACGACGTGCTCATCCTCGACCCGCCGGCGCTGGTAAAGCGGCGCGCCGACGTCGAACGCGGCGCCCGCGCGTACAAGGACCTGAACCTGTGGGGACTGCGGCGGGCCGCGCCGGGAGCGCGCATTCTCACCTTCTCCTGCTCGCAACATCTCGAGGAAGAACTGTTCGAGAAGATCGTGCGCAGCGCCGCCAGCGACGCCGGTCGCCGCGTCCAACGGCTCGGGCGCCTCGGCCCGGGCATCGACCACCCGACGCTGCTGGCGCATCCCGAGGGACAGTACCTCAAAGGGTTGTTGCTCGCCGTCGCCGACCCCGATTGACCTAAGTTAGACACATCGTCAAACTCGCAAGCGTCGATGACGCGCGCGACCATCAAGGATTGGCCCGAAGCCGACCGCCCTCGCGAGAAGCTGCTGCTGCGCGGCGGGGACCACCTCTCCGACGCCGAACTGCTCGCCATCCTGCTGCGCTCGGGCGGCCCCGACGCCAGCGCCCTCGATCAGAGTCGCACCCTGCTGCAACAGTTCGGCGACTTCCCCGGACTCGGCAGCGCCGCGGCCGGAGATCTGCTCGCGGTCAAAGGCATCGGCCCGGTCAAAGCGGCGCAGGTGCTCGCCGCCCTCGAAATCGCCCGGCGCTACGGTCAACGAGAACTCAAGCCCGGGGCTCTCTTCCGCGGCAGCGCCGACGTCTACCATCACTTCCGCGAACGCCTCGCCGCGGCGCGACGCGAGTACTTCTTCGCCGTGCTGCTCGACAACAAGCACCGCAAGCTGAAGGACGTCCAGGTGTCGCAGGGCTCGCTCACCGCCAGCCTGGTGCACCCGCGCGACGTCTTCGTGCCCGTCGTACGCGAGGCGGCGGCGGCGGTGGTCTTCGTCCACAACCACCCGAGCGGCGACCCGACGCCGAGCCGCGAGGACCTCGAAATCACCCGCCGGCTGCGTGAAGTCGGCGACCTCGTCGGCGTGCGGGTGCTCGACCACATCGTCATCGGCAACGGCCGCTACGTCAGCTTCGTCGACGACGGCTACTGGTGAGGGCGACAGGCGTAACGCGAAAGGCGAATGGCGAAAGGCTTAACGCGAAAGGCACAAGGCGTAATGCGGAAGGCACAAGGCATAAGGCGGAGGGCACAAAGCGGGCCACCATCCCTCAACCTTCCACCTCTTGCCTTCTGCTTTAAGCTTTTCGCCTTCCGCTTTCCGCCTTCAGCTTTTCGCCTTCAGCGTTCAGCTTTCCGCCTTCAGCGTTCAGCCTTTCGCCCCAAACCGGAGATCGTCGTATGTCCAGCCAAACTCTCGATGCCTTGAAGCTGTGGGAGCTGCCGCAGGTCGGCGAGAAAGCGGCACGGCGCATCCTCGCGGTCAATCGCGAACGGGGGCGCACCTTGGCCACCTTCTTTCGTCTGCCCGCCGCTGTGCTGCGCGAGGACTACGATCTACATCCGGCGGCCCTGGAGCGCCTGACGCGCGAGCGTGAGGCCCACGAAACCCATTGCCGCTGGCTCGAACAACGCGCCGCAGCGGCGGGCGCACGTATCCACGTCGCCGGCGAGCCGGGCTATCCCGAGCGTTGGAGCCGTCGCATGGAGTCGCCGCCCGCCGTCGTCGCCCTACTCGGCGAAGAGGCGGTGCTCGAGTTGCCGACGCTGGCGGTGCTCAACTCGCGCCACATCGACGAGCGGGTCGTACTCGCCAGCAGCGCCGCGGTGCAGGCGGCGATCGCCCAGGGCTTCGCCGTAGTCAGCGGCGGCATGAAGGCGAGCCACCGGATCAGCGCCGTGGCGGCACGCGTCGCCGCGGCCCCCCGCATCGTCGTGCTCGACCGCGGCCTCTTCGCCACCTTCGGCGCCGACGTCGGCGGCGATCCGTTCGGCTTCGGACCCGGCCGCAGCCGGCTCGACAACCGCCGCACCCTGGTGCTCTCGCCCTTTCGCCTCGGCGACCACGCCGTGGCCCACAACGGCAAACGACGCGACGAGTTGATCGCCGGGCTGGCGGACGTGATTCTGGCGGTGCATGCGCGGCCCGGGGGCGTCATCGAGCACGTCTGCCTAGAGGCCCTCGACCGCGGCCAGATCGTCCTGTCGTGGTACGGCGAAAACGCCGGATTGGTCGCCGCCGGGGCAGCGGCGGTGGAGGAGGCCGATCTCGCCGGGGAATTGCTACGCCACGCGGCGCGCGAGGCCTGAGCCGGGCTGCGGTTGGTCGGGCCGACCGGCTCTGCTATGAGGCGCGCCGCATGGGCTATTTCCGCAATTCGTTCATCGTCACCGCTCTCGGCCTGATCTTGGGCGCCTTCCTCGGCTGGCAGACCAGCGGCACCCTCGCCGGCACCCTGTCGACGACCTTCATCGTCTTCGTGTTGGCGATTCTCGAAGTGTCGCTGTCGTTCGACAACGCCGTCGTCAACGCCACGGTTTTGAAAGAGATGGACCATCTCTGGCGCCGCCGCTTCCTGACCTGGGGCATCGCGATCGCCGTCTTCGGCATGCGGATCGTCTTCCCGCTGGTGATCGTCGCGGTGATCGCGCAGATCGGCCCGCTCGCAGCGCTGACAATGGCGGCGTCGGACCCGGACGAATACTCGCGGGTCCTGACGAGCGCCCACGTCTCGGTGGCCGCCTTCGGCGGTGCCTTCCTGGCCATGGTGGGCTTCAAGCATTTCTTCGACTTCGAGAAGGACGTCCACTGGATCGGCGTCATCGAGCGGCCGCTGGCGCAGCTCGGGCGCATCGAGGCCGTCGGCATCGGACTCGTGCTGATCCTGTTGTATTCGATCGGCGCGTGGCTGCCCGAAGCGCAACGACTCGAGTTCCTGGTCGCCGGCATCTTCGGTCTCCTCACCTACATCGCCGTCGACGGCGTCTCGGCCTTGCTCGACATGGCCCAAGAGAGTGCCGACGGCGTCAAGCGCTCGGGAGCCGCCGCCTTTCTCTACCTCGAAGTGCTCGATGCCAGCTTCAGCTTCGACGGCGTCATCGGCGCCTTCGCCCTGACCAACAACCTCTTCATCATCGCCATCGGCCTGGGCATCGGCGCCATGTTCGTCCGCAGCCTGACCATCATGCTCGTCGAGCAGGAGACGCTCGCCTCGTATCGTTATCTCGAGCACGGCGCTTTCTACGCCATCATCGCCCTGGCGGTGATCATGTTCGCCAAGACGGTGGTGCACGTCCCCGAGGTCGTCACCGGCCTGATCGGCGCGGGCTTCATCATCGCCGCGCTCGCCGACTCGATTCGCTACAACCGCGCCAAGCGCGGCGCCTGAAACGTCCCGGTGAGGGGTTGCTTCGACGATCGGCTCGGAGCCTGAACGAGAGATCCGCAGTGCGCCATCCTACCGACCTACCCGCGACGCCGTCGGCCGCGCCGAAGCTGCGGCGCATCGACGTCGGCGGCCACGAAATCGCCGTCTGGGAATGGAATAGCCATGCTCGGGACGGTGCCCCGACGATCGTCATGGCCCATGCCACCGGCTTTCACGGTCGCTGCTGGGACCCGGTCGTGCGCCGGCTCGGGGGCCTACACGTGCTGGCGGTCGACCAACGCGGACACGGACGCAGCAGCAAGGTCCGTTTCGCATCGTGGGCCGACTTCGGCCGCGATTTGGCGCAGGTTCTGCGCGCCTTCGATCTGCGAAATGCCATCGGCGTCGGCCACTCGATGGGTGGCCATGCCACCGTCGAAGCGGCGCTGCACGAGCCGACGCGTCTGCGTCACTTGCTGCTGATCGACCCGGTCATTCTGTCGCCGGAACGCTATGGCTCGGCCCGACTCGGCACCATCGACTTCGACGGCAGCCAGCATCCGACGGCGCGGCGCCGCAATCACTTCGACTCGCCCGAGGCGATGATCGCCCGTTTCATCCACCGACCGCCGTACTCCCGCTTCCACCCGGAGGCGCTCGATGCGTACTGCCGCTTCGGCCTCGAACCGGTCGACGATGGCGGCACCTACATGCTCGCTTGCCCGCCGTGGTTCGAGGCTTCGATCTACGGCAGCGCCCGCAGCAATCCGGATGTGTTGGCGCACGCCGCGGCGCTGGCGCAACCGATCATCGTGGTGCGCGCGCAGGAGGCCCGGTCTCCAGAACAGCGCATGGACTTCAGCTACTCCCCGACCTGGCCGGGCTTGGCGGCGTCTCTGCGACACGGAACCGATGTGCACCTACCGGAGCAGACGCACTTCCTACCGATGGAAGATCCCGAACTCACCGCCACCTTGCTGCTCGACGTCGTGCGCCAAGCGACCAAGGCGATCAGAGCTGCCGACCGCGGAGAAACTGCCGCACCGCCGCCGTGAACGCCACCGGGTTGTCGCCCATGACCGAATGGCCGGCGCCCGGGATGACGACCAGAGAACTGCCGGGGATCGCCTCCTGAAGACGGCTCGCGCCGTCGGCCGACAAGATATCGCTCTCGTCCCCCTTCAAGATCAACGTCGGACAGGTGATCTTGGCGACGTCATCCCACAGACCACCCTTGGGATTCTCCCCGGGGCGACCCATACCGCCGCGCAGTCGCGGGTCGTACTTCCATGTCCAACGACCGTCCGGCAGCTGCTTCAGGTTGTGACGCAGGCGGCTTTCGATGTTCTCGCGCGAGCGGCGTGGATTGAAGGCATGCGCCCGCTCGACGAAGGCTTCGAACGAATCGAGGATGTCGGAGGCCTGGACGAACTTGCGAATGTTGTCGACACCTTCCTTTTTGATCTCGGGGCTGACGTCGACGATGACCAGCGCGGCCACCCGCTCGGGGTGGGCCGCGGTGAAGGTCATCGAGTTGATGCCGCCCATCGACATGCCGGCGAGAAAGAAGCGCGGCAGCCCGAGAGCCACGGCGAGCGCCTCGACGTCAGCGGCCATGCTCTGGCGCGTGTAGTCGGCATCCTCCGGCCACGACGTGTCGCCGTGACCGCGCTGGTCGAAGCACAACACGTGGTACTCGTCCGCCAACGCCTCGGCGACCTCGTCCCAGCTGTGTGCCGTCTGCGTAATGCCGTGAAAGCAGAGCAGCGGCGGCCGTGCGGGATCGCCCCAGCTGACGTAGTGGAACTCGAGCCCACGAGTGGACACACGGTGGTCGCGACAAGTCGCCATGATCGATCCTCCAGCAGCGGCAGGTCAGGTCCGCCGTCGACTACTCAGGCCGTAGGCCGCGGCGCAAGCCAACAGCAACGTCGTCCCGAGAGCCGCACCGAACGGCCAATTGCGCGCCGTCCCCTTGAATTGGTTTTCGATGACGTTGCCGATCATGTCGACCTTGCCGCCGCCGAGAATGTCGTTGACGGCGTAGAGGCCGAGTGCCGGCACGAAGACGAGGAGCACGCCGGCCGCGATGCCGGGCGCCGTCAGCGGCAGGATGACGCGCCAGAACGTGCGCAGCGGCCCGGCGCCGAGGTCGAACGCGGCTTCGACCATGCCGGTGTCGAGTTTTTCGACGCTGCCGTAGATCGGCAGAATCATGAACGGCAGAAACGTGTAGACGAGCCCGAGCACCACCGCGCCCGGCGTATAGAGCATCTCGAAGGGCGTCGTGATCCAACCCGATGCCAGCAGCACCGCGTTGACCAGTCCTTCTCGTTTGAGGAGCGTCACCCACGCGTAGGTTCGAATCAGGAAACTCGTCCAAAACGGCACCATCACCAGCAACAGCAGACGCTGCCGCCAAGCTGACGAGGCGCGGCCGATGCACAAGGCCACCGGATAACCGGCGAGCAGGCAGATGACGGTGGTCAGTCCGGCATACAGAATCGAGCGAACGATGATCGTCAAATAGGTCGGGTCGAACACGGCGACGTAGTTGGCGAGCGTGAAGTCGAACACCACACCGCCGAGAGTGCCTCGACGACCGAAGCTGTAGACCAGCATGAGCAAGGTGGGCGCGACGACGAAGGCCAGCAGCCACGCGAGCAAGGGAGCGAGCAACAGCCAGCCCGCCAGGCTCGGCCGCCGGCGCAACCCCGCGGGTGCGGCCGTGACGATGGCTTCCGCGCGCATCGCGACATCACTCCCGGTTCAGCCCCGCGCCTTGAGGTCGGTGATCAACTTGTCCACCAACACGGCGGCGTCGCCGATGTCCCGGAAGCCTTCGAGCTTGGGATTGCCGGGAGGGTAGCTCGCCGGGTTGGCGAGTTGTTCGGGCGACAACAACTGGCGCGCCGCGACGTTGGGGTTGGTATAGGGGAAGTGGGCCGAGATCCGCTGACTGACCTCGGGGCGAAGGATGTATGCGAGAAACGCGTGCGCCGCATCGACGTGCACCGCATGCGCGGGAATCGCCAGGCTATCGATGAAACGGTGCGCCCCTTCGGCCGGCAGCACGTAGCGAAACTTCTTGTCCTCGGCGTACAGCAACGCCGCTTCGCCGGACCATACGACCCCGAGATCGACGTCGCCGTTGAGCAGCGCCGTCTTGGGACTATCGGAGTCGTAGAGTTTGACCAACGGCAACCAGCGCGCGATGAGCGGCTCGACCTGTGCTAGCGTCGCTTCGTTCACTTCGTTGGCGCCCTTACCGACACACGCAAGAGCCCAAGCGACGATTTCACGCGCGTCGTCGACGATGACGATGCGCCCGCGGTATTTCTCCTGAAAGAGATCCTGATAGCCACGCACCTCCTCGGGAACCCTTTCGCTGTTGACGACGATGCCGACGGTGCCGACCATCCAGGGGACGCTGAACTTCAAGCCGGGATCGTGCGGCAGTTGCAGCAACTCGGGGTCGATGTTGCCGAGGTTGGGGAGCTTGCTGTGGTCGAGCGGCTGGAGATGCTTTTCGCGCGCCAGCGCCTCGACGATGTAATCCGATGGCTGCACCAGATCGTAACGCTGCGCGCCGGAAACGAGCTTGGCGAGCATCTCCTCGTTCGAGGCGTAGGATTCGTAATTCACGCGGATGCCGGTCTCTGCGGTAAAGCCATCGATGATCGTCTGCGGGACGTACTCCGACCAGGCGAACAGGTTCAGCTCGCGCTCGTCCGCCTGCGGCTTGGAGCAAGCAGCCAGCACGAACACGACCAAGGCCAAGGTGGCGAGACGCTTCACGTTGGGCTCCTCAGCGGGCGGCAGCGGACGCGCGACCGCGCCGCAGTAGTTCGGTGGCGATGACGAGCACGAAAGTCGCGACGAGGAACACCGTCGACACGGCGTTGAGCGTCGGGTCGAGCCCTTTCTTGATGCGACCGAAGATCTCGAGCGGCAGCGTGCGGGTGGCGGCGGAGGCGGTGAAGTAGGTGACGATGAGCTCGTCGAGCGACAGCGTGAACGCCATCAGCGCCCCGGCCACGATCGCAGGCGCCAGATACGGCACGAGCACCAGGCGAAACGCCTGCGCCGGCGTCGCCCCCAGATCGAGGGCCGCCTCCTCGAGACCCGGGTCGAGCCCCGACAAGCGGGCCTGCACCGCGACCATGACGAAGGGGAAGCAGAACGTCACGTGCGAGATGATGATCGTCGCATACCCGAGTTCCATACCGCAGGCGACGAAGAGGAGGAGAAGGCTGACCCCGAGAATGACCTCGGGCACGATCATCGGAACGTAGACGATGGTCTGCAACCAACGTCCGGCCGGGAAGCGATAGCGGTACAGCAACCAGGCCCCGAGCGTGCCGAGGAGTACGGCGAGCAGCGTCGTCGCCAGGGCGACGATCAGGCTGTTCTGGAACGATGCCAGCAACACGCGGTCGTCACGCAGTGCTGCATACCAGCGCAGAGTGAACCCCTCCCAAAGGACATTGAGACGCGATTCGTTGAAAGAGAAGGCGACGAGGATGGCGACGGGGGCATAGAAGAACAGCAGCACCACCCCGGTCCACACCGCGAGCATCGCCTTGACGCGCTTCATCTTGCTGCGATTCCCTTCTTGCGCATCGCCGTGCGGCGACCTGCGGCGCGTCTATAACCCGGTCCCCGCCTTTGCAAGGGAAGGTGCAACGCCGAACCGGACTCCATGGCGCCCCGATTCGACCACGCGAAGGTTACGCTCACCCCACCAGGAAGCGCCGAAAATCGTCCCAGCGACGGGCATCTTCGCCGACCTTACGCCAAACGCACAGGTTCGGCTCGTCCACCGGCACTTCGACGAAGTCGAGGCGATTGCGGCGCACGAAGCGCGCGACGCTGCGCACACTCGGCATCCACAGATCGTCGAAAATCAGCAAGCCGCCCAGCGCGCAGAGCTGGGCGTAGAAGTAAACGTCGACGAGCACGTCGTCGAAGCGGTGGTTTCCGTCGATGAAGATGAAGTCGAATCGCGCTCCCGAACGAAGCAAGTCCACCGCCGCGCGGTCGGACCGCTCCTCGATCAGTGCGAATGCGTCGGCGCGCCCGAGATCGTGCGCCGCGGCCCGCGCCTGCGTTTGGCCGATCCCGCGCCATGCGTCGTTCTGGTAAGGATCGATGGCGACGTGCTTGCCCCGCCCGTTCGCGGCGATGGCGGCGAGGAAATAGAGCGTGCTGAAGCCGAACGCCATACCCACTTCGAGCGAGTTCGCGGGACGCGCCGCGACGTAGAGATCGTACAAGCACAAGCCCTCGTCGGGTGAAATGCGGGTGCTGGCGTCGAGCGCGTGCTCGACACCGTCGACACCCAACTGGGCATGCCCCCCGTACATCGACAACAGCCGATCGCGACACGTGGCATCGAGCCTGGCCAGCTGCTGCTCGATCGGCGGCGTCGCGCGCAGGCGCCGGCGGGCGCGCTGGAGCGCACGCCGCATCCAGATACCGCCAGCCATCGCCCTACTTACCCCAGACGCCGAGCGCCGCGGCAGGGTCCGCGGGGCGGGCGAGAGCATGTGGCGAGCCTCGCTGGGCGTCGTCGCCGGGAACCCCACCGAAGCGCCGGGTCGGCGGGAAGCGCGCTCCGATCGGCGCCGCACCGCCGCGTGGGTCGTGGAGGGTGATCATCGCCTCGGAGGTAGCAGATCGACGCGGCCAAGGGCTACTCCACCCCGACGGCCTGGGCCACTACACCCAGCGCCGGTTGCGCCGGCACCGGCGCGCGCCGACCGAACGAGTCGGGTTACGGCGTCGCGCCGCGGTCGCCCGCGGCGCACCCACGGGTTCAGCCGAACGTGCGCAGCGCGATTCGATCGCGACGCCGCAGCGGCGGCTCGTACTCCTCCCGCAGGCGCCGTACGTCCACCGGCCGCAGATGCTCGCCGAACATGGTGTACAGGGCGCCGACGATCGTCGCGGCCGCCTGGCCTTCGATGGAATCCGCCGCTTCGTCGCCGAAGCAGCGTACCATCAACCACAGCGGCAGCGGCTGGAAGCCGGTGGCGTCGATTTGCGCCGGCGGGCGAAAGTCGGGCTGCGCGTAGCGCCCGTCCAGAAGACGAAAGCCGGCCCGCCCGTAGGATCGCAGGCGAGCGAGGCGCGTCGCGTCGTCATCATCGAGCGGCTCCATTTCGGCGACGAGAACGAGACGCAACGGCGCCTCGATTCCAGCGGCCGCGGCACAAGCTCTCGCCGTCTGGATCGGCAGGCAGCGCAACCAGCCGGCAAGGCCGCTACCGCGCCGCTCCGGGGCGATGCATACGTGCGACAGATGCACCACGCCGAAGCCGTCGCGGCCGAGGATGACGCTGTGGTCGCGCACCGCAACCAGGCTGTCGCCGCGGCTCACCACCAGCATCTCGTACGTGAGCGCCACGTCGCCACGCCACTGCACGGGATGCCAAGCGAGACGATCTTCGATGACCCGACGCGGCTCCATCTCGCCGCGCGGCCCGAACTCGCGCCAGAGGCACTCGTAGGCCGCGTCGAACCATGGATCCGTCGCCGACGAGACGCGTCGCAGGTCGAGACCCCTCCAGTCGTACGACGCGCAGCGACGATCGCCTGGGGCGAGGTCGGCGATGAGTGGGACAAGTGGATTCACCGAAGGCGCATAGCACTCGACCGGCCCGGCGAGCGACCCCCGCAAGCAACCACTCTGGCACTAACCAGATGTTGACGAAACATCATTCGTGGTTTAGCAAGGAAACATGCCACAAAGACTGCCCCGACCAAGCAGGACGTGCCAGGCGAGGAAGCGGAACCGATGGGTGGCGCTTCAATGGTTCCTCGCATGCGCCGCCATGGTGAATAGCGGTTGCTCGGCCTCGCCTGGAACGACGAAGGCTGAAGCAGGCGCAGAGATGGCGATGCAACCAGTTCCCGAAGCGTTCGCTCGTCACGGCTGGATGCCAACCAGCAACCTGCATGTACGGGCGCTCGACGGCAACAACCTTCTGATACGTGGGACCATGCGAAATCCATACGACGAGGCGATTTCAGGGGTCCGGCTCTATGTCGTGTTGCTCTCGGAGGGCGACAAACCGCGCGAGCTCGATCGTTTGTCACGCGAAGTCGACACCCAGCTCGAGCCCAGGGGCGAGGCCGCGCTCCGAATCGAAATGCCCACGGTACACGCACGCGGCATCAGGGGGATGGGCGTCTACGCCTTCGGCATCCGCCGCGGCGAGACCGAGCTGAGCGCCCCGCCCGAACTGGACGACGTCAGCACTGTAACGGCAGTAACCGTGGCGCCGAGCATTCCGTACCCGAGCACTCCCGTGAGCTCAGGGTTTACTGGCGTCAGCTTTTGAGACCATGTCGCCTCGGGCGCGGCGAGGGCTAGCCGAAGCAGGACTTCCGAAATCTCGCGGCGCTTGACACACCGGGATGTCTCCGTGATGGAGCCTGCATGGAAGCCACTCGCCTCGATGACCTGCGCCGGCGCGATCGCGCCCACCTGTTGCACCCGTTCACCAACCACGACGACATGCACGCCACGGGCACGCATGTCATCGAAGTGGCACATGGTTCCACCATCGTCGACGAATCGGGGCGTGAACTCATCGACGGCCTCGCCGGACTGTGGTGTGTCAACGTCGGCTACGGCCGGCGCGAAATCGCCGACGCCGTATTCGCCCAGATGCAGCGGCTGTCGTACTACCCCTCCTTCTTCAATACGACGACCGAGCCGACGATCCGTCTGGCGGACAAACTTGCCGAACTGGCCCCGGCCGGCCTGGGCCACGCGTTTTTCTCCAACTCCGGTTCCGAGGCCAACGAGACGGCCCTCAAACTGATCCGCGCCTACCAAAAGCTGCGCGGCAAGCCGTCCAAGACCAAGATCCTCACCCGCTCGTTCGCCTACCACGGGGTCACCATCGCCACGACCAGCATGACCGGGCTGCCCAACTGCACCGACCCGTTCGACTTGCCGTTGCCCGGCTTCGTGCAAGTGCCAGGCCCGTACGCCTACGGAGCCGGGCGGGAGCAGGACGCGGCCGCTTATGCCGACGAATGCCTCGCCGAGACCGAACGCATCATCGTTCGGGAGGGTGCGGACAGCATCGCGGCGCTCTTCGTCGAACCGATCCAGGGGGCGGGTGGCGTCATCGTACCGCCACCCGGCTACCTCGCGCACCTGCGGGAGATGGCGCGGCGCCACGACATCCTCTTCGTCGCCGACGAGGTGATCACCGGTTTCGGGCGCCTGGGCTCCTGGTTCGCCTCCGAGCTGTGGCAGCTGGAACCAGACCTGATGACCATGGCCAAGGGGATCACCAGCGGCTACGTCCCGCTCGGGGCGACCCTCGTGAGCGCCACCATCGCCGACACGCTGCGGCACGGCGGACCACTCGCGCATGGATTCACCTACTCGGGGCATCCGGTCGCCGCCGCCGCGGCGCTCGCCAACCTCGACATTCTGCAGCGCGAGGCACTCGTCGAGCGCGTGCGCGACGACGTCGGCCCCTACTTCCAGAAGAAACTGCACGCACTATCGACCCACCCCGCGGCGGGTGAAACCCGTGGCTACGGCCTGATCGGCGCGATCGAGTTGGTGCCCAAGGCAGGGCGCGCGCAACTGACGCCGACGACCTTGCTCGGGATGCGCGGCGCTCTGCTGGCGCGCCAACAGGGGATCGTCGTCCGCGGCATTCGCAACCTCATCGCCCTATCGCCGCCGCTGGTGGTGACCCACGCCGAACTCGATCGCCTGTTCGACGGCGTGGCGCGCGTGCTCGACCAAATCGCCAAGGAATAGCGAGCCGATGCCTGGCCGAGTCGAGACGACCCCGACCGGCGGCGACGGACATCCGGTCATCGCGCTCGAGGAGGTCACCAAGGACTTCGGCCCCGTGCGCGCGGTCGATCGGGTTTGTCTCGCCGTCGGGCGGGGCGAGTTCTTTTCGCTGCTCGGACCGTCCGGCTGCGGCAAGACGACGCTGTTGCGCATGCTCGCCGGCTTCGAAGAGGTGACCTCCGGTCGCATCCGCCTCGACGGTGTCGACGTGTCGGGCGTGCCGCCGTACCGGCGCAACATCAACACGGTGTTCCAACAGTACGCGCTGTTTCCGCACCTGAGCGTGTTCGACAACGTCGCCTTCGGGCCGCGCCTCCAAGGCGCGTCCGACGCCGAAGTGCGGCGTCGCGTCGAGGCGATGTTGGCGGTCGTGCATCTCGACGGCTACGGCCCGCGCCGGCCCGACCAGCTTTCCGGCGGGCAGCGCCAGCGGGTGGCCCTGGCGCGGGCGCTCGTCAATCAGCCGAGCGCCCTGCTCCTCGACGAGCCGTTGAGCGCGCTCGACCGCAAGCTCCGCCAGGCGATGCAGATCGAATTGAAGCGCATCCAGCGCGAGGTCGGCATCACCTTCCTGTGCGTCACGCACGACCAGGAAGAAGCGCTGACGATGTCCGACCGGATCGCCGTGATGCGAGCCGGGCACGTCGAGCAGGTGGGCACGCCGGAGGCGATGTACGACGCGCCGGCGACGGCATTCGTGGCGGGATTCATCGGCGGTGCCAACTTGTTGCGGGCGCGGGTGGAGCGCTGGGACGGCGCCCACGCGACCGTATGTCTCGACGCCGGCGGCCGCTGTGCGGTCGCAACGAATGAACCCTTCGCACCGCAGGCTACCGCGGTGGTGATGATTCGGCCGGAGCGGGTGCGGCTATCCCACGAACCGCCGACGGGCGACGACTGCGGCGTGCGCGCGACGCTGCGCGGCATCGACTTTCTGGGACCCGTCCTGCGCTGTGGGCTCGTCGACGCCGCCGGAGATACCATCGTCGCGCATGTCGCCGCGGCGATGCGCCCACCCGGGCTCGCCCCCGGCGCCGAGCTGTGGGTCAGCTGGGAGCAGAGGGCGGCCCGTCTACTCCCGCCCCCCGACGCCGCCGTCCGAGAGATGCTGGAGTCGACGGCTCGGGCGGACCCATGGGACGTATAGGACCTATGGGACCTATACGTCCCATGGGTCCGGCGCGAATTTGCCGCCCTGGGGGCGTCATGGTACGGCTTTCCCGATGAGTCGCGCCGCAACCATGGAGAAGGTGACGAACCTGGCCAAGCGCCGGGGCTTCGCGTTTCAGTCGAGCGAGATCTACGGAGGGCTGGCCAGCTGCTGGGACTACGGGCCGGTCGGGGTCGAACTCAAACGCAACGTCAAGGAGGCTTGGTGGCGCGAGATGGTGCGCTACCGCGACGACATCGTCGGCCTCGACTGCTCCATCCTCATGCACCCGCGGGTGTGGGAGGCTTCCGGGCACGTCGCCGGGTTCACCGACCCGATGGTCGACTGCAAGAAGTGCAAGGGACGCTTCCGCGCCGACCATCTCGACTCTGCGCGCTGCCCCGAGAAGCCGTCGAAGCGCCCGGGCGAGTGCGGCGGCGAGCTGACCGAAGCGCGTCAGTTCAATCTCATGTTCAAGACGTTCATGGGCCCGGTGGAAGACAGCGCCAACGTCGTCTTCATGCGTCCGGAAACGGCGCAGGGCATGTTCGTCAACTTCCTCAATGCGCAGAACTCCAGCCGCAACAAGATCCCGTTCGGCATCGCGCAAATCGGCAAGTCGTTCCGCAACGAGATCACGCCCGGCAACTTCCTCTTCCGCACGCGTGAGTTCGAGCAGATGGAGATGGAGTTCTTCGTCAAGCCGGGCGAAGACGACAAGTGGTTCGAGTACTGGGTGCAGGAGCGCTTCAACTGGTACGTCAAGTACGGCATCAAGCCGGAACACCTGCGCCTGCGCCCGCACGCCGCCGACGAGTTGGCCCACTACGCCAAGGGCTGCTCCGACGTCGAGTACGAGTTCCCCTTCGGATGGTCGGAACTCGAAGGGATCGCCAACCGCACCGACTTCGATCTGCGCAAGCACACCGAATACAGTGGCAAAGATCTTTCTTTCTACGACGACGAGACCAAGGAACGCTTCGTTCCTTACGTCATCGAGCCGGCCGCCGGCGCCGACCGCGCCACCCTCGCCTTCCTCGTCGACGCCTTCGACGAAGACGAGGCTGAAGGCGAGCCGCGCGTCGTCCTGCGTTTCCACCCGCGCATCGCGCCGGTGAAGGTCGCGGTCTTTCCGCTTCTCCGTAAAGAAGGGCATCCGGAGAAAGCGCGCGAGATCGTCGACATCCTCAAACGTCGCTGGATCGTCCAGTACGACCAGGCCGGCTCCATCGGCCGCCGTTACCGCCGCCAAGACGAGATCGGCACGCCGTTCGGCGTCACCGTCGATCATCAAACGCTGCAAGACGGCACGGTCACGCTGCGCGACCGCGACACCATGCAACAAGAACGACTGCCCCTCGATCGTTTGGTCGAGGTATTGGAGAAACGGATCGAGCCATGATGCCCCGTGGTCGAGTGAGTCGAGCTGCCGCGCCGCTAGGCGCACGCGCCAAGAGCGATAAGAAGGACACGAGCAAAGCCAAGAAGGGCCGCAAGGCCGTCAAGTACGTGTACGGCTTCGGCGGCGGCGCCGCCGAGGGCGACGCGTCGATGAAGAACTTGCTCGGAGGCAAAGGCGCCAATCTCGCCGAGATGGCGGCGCTCGGCATGCCCGTCCCCCCTGGTCTCACCATTTCGACCGAAGTCTGCACCTACTACTACGCCCACGGGCGCAAGTACCCCGACACGCTGCGCCAGGAAGTCAGTCAGCACCTGCGTCGCGTCGAGAAGCTCGTCGGGCGCCGCTTCGGCGACCCGAAGAACCCCCTCTTGGTGTCGGTACGCAGCGGCGCACGTGCCTCGATGCCGGGGATGATGGACACCGTCCTCAACCTCGGTCTCAACGACCAGACCGTCGAAGCCTTGGCCAAGCTCACCGGCAACCGCCGCTTCGCCTACGACTCGTACCGTCGCTTCGTGCAGATGTACGGCGACGTCGTGCTCGGCCTCAAGCCCGAGTCGAAGGACGAAATCGATCCGTTCGAAGAACTCTTCGAAAAGAAGAAACATGCCCGCGGCGTGAAGCTGGATACCGAATTGTCGGCGGACGACCTGCAAGAACTGGTCGGCCAATACAAGGAAGCGATCCGCGTGCGACTCGGCGTCGAATTTCCGGAAGACGCCGAAGAGCAGCTGTGGGGCGCCATCGGGGCCGTCTTCGGCTCGTGGAACAACGACCGCGCCATCGTCTATCGCAAGCTCAACGACATCCCCGAATCATGGGGCACGGCGGTCAACGTGCAGTCGATGGTCTTCGGCAACCTCGGCGAGGACTCGGGTTCCGGCGTCGCCTTCACGCGTGACCCGGCGACCGGCGAGGACCTCTTCTACGGTGAGTATCTGACCAACGCCCAGGGCGAGGACGTCGTCGCCGGCACACGCACGCCGATGCCGATCGCCGCCCTCGAGGCGCAGAACCCGAAGATCTACAAGCAACTCGTCAAGATTCGGCACCAGCTCGAGAAGCACTACCGCGAGATGATGGACATCGAGTTCACCGTCGAGTCGGGCCGCCTCTACATGCTGCAGTGCCGCGTCGGTAAGCGCACCGGCAGCGCCGCCATCCGCATCGCCCTCGACATGGTCAAGGAGAAGCTGATCCGCTGGCAAGAGGGTCTGCTGCGGGTGCAGCCGGACCAGCTCAACCAACTCCTACGCCCGACGTTCGTCGCCAAAGAGAAGGAAGCCGCCATCAAGCGCGGCGACCGCCTCACCAAGGGCCTCAACGCCGGCCCGGGCGCGGCCACGGGCAAGGTCGTGTTTCACGCCGACGACGCCGAGGCGGCGGCCAAGGACGGCAGCGACGTCATCCTGGTCCGCATCGAGACCTCGCCGGAGGACATCCGCGGCATGGCCGCGGCCCAAGGCATCCTGACCGCTCGCGGCGGCATGACCAGCCATGCGGCACTCGTCGCGCGGCAGATGGGCAAGGTCTGCGTCGCCGGCTGTGATGCGCTGCAGATCGACTATCGCAAGCGCACCATCACCGTCGAAAACGGCGAGCGCACGATCACCGTCAAGGAAGGCGAGTACATCTCGATCGACGGCACGACGGGGGAAGTGTTCCGCGGCCGCATCACCACCGAGCCGAGCGAGGTGGTGCGCGTGCTCATCGACAAGTCACTTTCACCGAACAAGGCGCCCGTCTACCAGCAGTACGCCGAACTCATGGCATGGGCCGACAAGGCGCGGCGCCTGCGGGTGCGCACCAATGCGGATCAGCCGGACCAGTGCGCCAACGCGGTCGCTTTCGGCGCCGAGGGTGTCGGTCTCTGCCGCACCGAGCACATGTTCTTCGGCGAGGGCAAGATCGAGCCGATGCGCGAGATGATCCTCGCCGAAACGCTCGAAGAGCGTCGCGCGGCCTTGGCCAAACTGCTGCCGCTGCAACGCGCCGACTTCGAAGGCATCTTCCGCGTCATGGGCAGCCGTCCGGTGACGATTCGCTTGATCGACCCGCCGCTGCACGAGTTCTTGCCGCACGAATCCGCCGAGCAAAAAGAGCTCGCGACGCAGATGGGCATCCCCGTGGCGCGCATCCGCCAGCGCATCGAGGCGTTGCACGAGTTCAACCCGATGCTCGGCTTGCGTGGTTGCCGGCTGGGCATCATTCATCCCGAGATCACCGAAATGCAGACCCGCGCCATTCTCGAAGCCGCGGTCAACCTCAAAATGGCAGGCATCGAGGTGATTCCCGAGATCATGGTGCCGCTCGTCGGCAACGTGAAGGAACTCGAACTGCAAGCCGCGGTGGTGCACCGCGTCGCTCGAGAACTGCAGGCCGAGTCGAAGATCAAGATCAAGTACCACGTCGGCACAATGATCGAGGTACCACGCGGGGCCATCACCGCCGACGCCATCGCCAACGTGGCCGAGTTCTTCTCCTTCGGTACCAACGATTTGACCCAGATGACCTTGGCGGTGTCGCGCGACGATGCGGCGCGTTTCCTCAACCCCTACGTCAAGGACCTGGAGATCTACCCGCGCGATCCGTTCGAGTCGATCGACCAGGAAGGCGTCGGAGCCTTGATGCGTCTGGCCGTCGAGAAGGGTCGCAAGGTGCGACGCGACCTGAAGCTCGGCATCTGCGGCGAACACGGCGGCGATCCCGCCTCGGTGATGTTCTGCGACGCGATCGGTCTCGATTACGTCTCGTGCTCGCCCTTCCGCATTCCCATCGCCCGCCTGGCAGCGGCACACGCCGCCTTGAACCGGTGAAGCAGACTCCGGGTGCGGCCTCCACGATGAATGTCTCGGGCCGCACCCGGGTCGCTGCCGTCCTCGGCGATCCCGTCGAACATTCTCTTTCTCCGGCGATGCACAACGCCGCCTTCCGCGCCGTCGGCTTCGACGGCGTGTACGTCGCGTTTCACGTGCGTCCCACCGGATTGCGTGCCGCTCTGCAGGGGCTGCAGGCCCTCGGCGCCCTCGGCTGCAACGTCACCGTCCCGCACAAGGAAGCCATGGCGCGGCTACTCCGCGACAAGAGCCCGGCGGCGCAGAGCACCGGTGCGGTCAATACGGTCGTCTTCGGTACCGACGGCGTGCGCGGCGACAATACCGACGCCTACGGATTCCGCCGTGCCCTCGAGGAGGCCGGCCAATCCATGCATGGACGGCGGGTCGTGCTCATCGGCGCCGGAGGGGCGGCACGGGCCGCCCTGTTCGCCCTCGCCGAAGTCGAAGCTGCCGAAGTGGTCATCGTCAACCGCACGCTGTCCAAGGCGCGAACGCTGGCACGCACCTTCGCCACCCCGCGCACGCCCATGCACGGCCTGCCGCTCGACCGTCTGGGCGACCCGACCCTGCTGGAGAGCGCCGACCTGGTCGTCAACACCTCCTCGCTCGGCCTCCGCGGTGAACCCTTCGCGCCGATGCGCGTCGATGCCACGCGTCGCGACTGTCTGTTTTTCGATCTCATCCCGAAGCGACAGACGCCGTTCCTGCAACTCGCCCGCGACGGCCGTCGCCGCGCTCTCGACGGCACACCGATGCTGCTGCACCAAGGGGCCGCGGCGTTCCGCCAGTGGACCGGCTGCGACGCCCCGATCGAAGTGATGCGGCGCGCCCTGGCCGCCGCCGCGCGTCGCCGCACCTGACGACTGGGCTGCATTAAACTTGTAACTCGCCTACGATCGGCCCATGGATGCCGATCGCCGACTCCCCCGAACCACGAGCGATACCACCACCGACGCGCCGGCCGTGCGCCTGGTGCAGTCCGTCTTGCAGCAAGCCGTCGATTGCGGCGCCAGCGACGTCCACGTCGAACCCGTCGAAGGCGCCCTGCGGGTGCGGCTACGCGTCGATGGGCGGTTGCGTGAGATCGGCCGCCATCCGACCGCCCTCGCACCGGCCGTCGCTTCACGCCTCAAGATCCTGGCCCGTCTCGACATCGCCGAACGACGCTTGCCGCAAGACGGACGGCTGACCTTCGCCGGACGCGGCGGGCCCGTCGATGTCCGCGTGTCGGCCCTTCCCACCGTGTACGGCGAGTCGCTCGTCCTGCGCCTGCTCCGCCCCCTCGACGATCAGCACGAGCTGACGGGACTCGGGTTGCACGACTCCGCCTTGGCCCAACTGCGCAACGCCCTCGCCGCAGCCCACGGCATGGTGCTGGTCAGTGGACCCACCGGAAGTGGCAAGACCACCACTCTGTATGCCGCGCTGCGCGAAATCGACGCCGTCGAACGCAACGTCGTCACCGCCGAGGATCCGGTCGAAGCCCGCCTCGCGGGGGTCAACCAAGTGCAGATCAACGAAGAGATCGGACTCGGATTCGCCACGGCTCTGCGCTCGTTCCTGCGGCAGGATCCGGACGTCATCCTGGTGGGTGAGATCCGCGACACGGTGACGGCGGAAATCGCCGTCCGGGCTGCGCTCACCGGGCACGTCGTATTGAGCACGGTCCACGCCAACGATGCCGCGTCGACGGTCACGCGATTGGTCGAGATGGGGGTCGCGCCGTTTTTGGTGGCGGCTGCCCTGCGCTTGGTCGTGGCGCAACGGCTGGTGCGGCGACGTTGCCGCGAGTGTGGCGGGCCTGGTTGTGCGGCTTGCGGCGGCAGTGGATTCCGCGGCCGCATCGGGTTGTTCGAGACGCTGGCGGTGGACGAGGGGCTGCGCGAACGGATCGCACGGGGTGCCGGAGCGAGCGAACTGCGTGACGCCGCGCGCCGCCAGGGTGCGCCGAGTTTGGCCGATGCGGCGCGCCTGGCAGTGGCGCAAGGGACGACGACGGAGGTCGAGGCGGCGCGCCACATCGACGGGCTCGCCTGGGGCGGAGCAGAGAAGTTTTGTTAAGATCATTGACATAGCTTCGTCACGGCGGAACTCTGGCGCCATGGACGCGACGCTCTTCGGTTGGATCGCCGCCGCAGCTACCTCCGGTGCAAGCGATGTGCACCTCGCCCCGGGCATGCCGCCGACGATCCGCCGGCACGGCGCGCTGCAGCCGCTCGTCGAAGCACCTGTATCCGGCGAGATGATCGAACGCCTCTGTCTCGCCCCCTTGCCGGAAACGGCGCGCGAGCAGTACCACCGCAGCGGCGACACCGAAGCGGCCTGGCAACTGGAGGACGGTACACGTATCCGGGCCAGCCTATTGCGGCGCCGCGGGGTCGTCGCCGCCGTGCTGCGTCTCATTCCCTCCCGTCCTCCCAGCCTTTCGGAGTTGGGCCTGCCACCGCCCCTCGCCGAAGCGTCACACCTGCGCCACGGCTTGGTGCTCGTCACCGGAGCCACCGGCAGCGGCAAGAGCACGACTCTTGCCGCGCTGGTCGACCACATTCTCGCCAGCCGCCCCGTCCACGTCGTCACCATCGAGGATCCGATCGAGTTCGTGCACCGCAACCAACGCGGGATCGTCACCCAACGCCAGCTCGGGAGCGACACGTCATCGTTCGCCAGCGCGCTGCGGCACGTGCTGCGGCACGACCCGGACGTCATCCTGGTCGGTGAGATGCGTGATCAGGAGACGATCGAGGCGGCACTGACGCTGGCCGAAACGGGGCATCTCGTCCTGTCGACCCTGCACAGCAACACCGCCATCGAAACGATCGACCGCCTGATCGACGCCTTCGCCGCCGAACGACAGACCCAGGTACGCAACCAGATCGCCACCGTCCTTCGGCTCGTCGTCGCCCAGCGACTGTTGCCGCGCCGCGACGGCACCGGCCGCGTGGTCGCCTGTGAGGTGCTGCTGCCGACGATCGCGGTGCGCCGTCTCATTCGCGACGGCAAGACGCACCACATCGGCAACCATCTACAAGCGGGCGGTCGGCCCGCAGGGTTATGCCGCATGGCCGAATCGATCGCCGAGTTGGTGCGCCGCGGCATCGTCGCCGTCGATAGTGCGGGCCGGACTGCGGAGAGTGACGACGACTTCACTATCGACGCGAGTCCACGCGACGGTCGAGGAACACCATGGCGGCCGTAACGCTGCGAGCACGCTCGGCTCAGGCCGAAGCTACGCGTCGCTCTGCCGCGTGGGGCACATGGGCGGCAGCTGCGTGGGATCGACCGCGCCTCAGCGCCCGCGAACGAACCCACTGGTTGCGACAACTGGCCTTGTTGTTGCGGGCCGGCGTACCGCTTCTCGTCGCGATGGATGGGGCCCGGCCGCGACGATCGAAAGCCGGCGACCTGTGGGTGAAAGTGCACCACGACGTCGAAGCCGGCCGCGGTTTGGCCGCGTCCTTAGAGCAGCATCCACACGCCTTCGACGCCTTCTGTGTCCGCATGATCGGCTGCGGCGAGATGACGGGAACACTCGACGTCGCCTTGGAACGGGTGGCGGACCAAGAGGAACGGCAGCAGGCGACACGGCGCAGCGTGCGCCGTGCCTTCGTCTACCCGACCCTGGTCCTCGGCGTAGCGGCTTTGGCGATCGCGGTGATGTTGGTCTTCGTCGTCCCGGTGTTTGCCGAGATCTTCACCGGCGAGGGCGAAGCGCTGCCATGGCCGACACGCGTCGTCCTCGCGTGCAGTGAATGGGCGACCGCCGGCATTCCCCTGGCAGCGTTGGTGCTGGTGGGCGCACTGCTCGTGTCGCTGCCGTTGCGGCGCCGCCCCTCGTGGCGAACCCAGCGCGACACTGTCCTGCTGCGCGTCCCTTGGCTGGGCGACGTGGTGCGCTCGAGTGCGGTCGCCCGCGCCGCCGACAGCTTGGCCACTCTGCTCAGCGGCGGTCTTCCCTTGCTGGAGGCGCTGCCGGTCGCCGCCGACACCTCCGGCAACTCCGTGATCGCCGACGGACTTCGCAATGCTCGTGGGGCGGTGAGCGGCGGGCAGCCACTGAGCGCGGCCTTGGGACACGACGACGCCTGGCCGGATCTCGCCGTGCAGCTCATCCGCGTCGGCGAGACGACCGGCAGCCTCGACGCGATGTTGGAACGGACGGCACAGGTCCTGCGCCGCGAGGCCGACGAGCGCGTCGCGCTGCTGCTGATGCTCCTCGAACCGGCGATCATTCTATCCTTGGCGGTCGTCGTCGGCAGCCTGGTGGTGGCGATGTATCTGCCCGTGTTTCGACTCGGTGCCCTCATCTGACGCAACGAAGGGAGGACGAACCATGTTCGAGGTACGACCATCACGCGGCTTCAGCTTGATCGAACTGCTGGTGGTAATTGCCATCATCGGCGTGCTCGCCGCGGTCGCGGTACCGCAATACGCGGCCTACCGACAACGGGGCTTCGATGCGCGGGCGCAATCCGATCTGCGCAACGCGGCCCTGGCGCAGGAAGCGAGCTTCGCCCAGGACGAACGCTACGTCAGCTGCCAAGACGCCGACTGTGCCGCCCAGCTACCCGGCTTCCGCTTGTCGCCCGGCGTCGCGCTGACGATGACCGCGCGCGACGACGGCTTCGTGGCGACGGCGCGCCATGACCGCGGCTCGCGCACGTGGAGCTACGACAGTGACATCGGCGGCATCGTACCGTGAGCGGAGGCTTCGCCGGCGACGGCGATTCGCAGTATGGTGCGCCGATGGAATCGCTCATCGCCGGGGTTCTCGGCGCCGTCGTCGGCAGCTTCCTCAACGTCTGCATCCGGCGCCTGCCGCGCGACGAGTCGATCGTGCGGCCGGCATCGCACTGCCCCCACTGTGGGCAGGCGATCCGACCCTACGACAACATCCCCATCCTCAGCTTCCTCTGGCTGCGTGGCCGCTGCCGCGCCTGTGCCGCGCCCATCGCGTGGCGCTATCCCATCGTCGAGGCCTTGACCGCCCTGCTCTTCGTCGCCCTCGCATGGGAGTTCGGCTTGAACCTCGCTTGGGTGATCCAAGCCGCCTTCGTCGCCGCCCTCGTCATCGTCACGTTCATCGACTTCGAGCATCAGATCATTCCGGACGTCATCACCCTACCGGGCATTCTGATCGGCCTGGGTCTGTCGCTGGCGGGACTGGGACCGCATTGGACGGACAGTCTCGCCGGGGTGCTGCTCGGCGGCGGCTTTCTCTGGGGAATCGCCGCCGGGTACTACGCGTTGGCCGGTCGGGAGGGTATGGGGGGAGGCGACATCAAGCTGCTGGCCATGATCGGGGCCTTCCAAGGGTGGGCCAGCGTGCTGCTCGTGCTGCTGTTGTCGTCGACGCTCGGCTCGCTCGTGGGAGGCCTGGTCCTGCTCGGGCGCGGCGACGCGCGCGAGCCGATCCCGTTCGGACCGTTCCTCGTCGGCGGCGCTCTCGTCAGCTTGTTCTGGGGCGATACGATCATCGGTTGGTACTTGGGTCGCTTGGGCCTCTGAAGCAGGGGGCGGCACTCGGCTTCACCTTGCTGGAGCTGGTCGCCGCGACGGCACTCGCCGCGGGCCTGGCAGCGGCGGCCTTGCCCGCTTGGAGCGACCTACGCGCCGCGGCCCGACGCGAAGCCTCGGCCCGGCAGATCATCGTCACCCTCGACACGGCCCGAACACGCGCCATCGCGACCAACACGGAGCAGCGCGTCGCTTTTGCGATCGGCAGCGGAGCGATTCGGTCGTATGCCGATGCCAACCCCGGCGGCGCGACGACGACGGAGGCCCGCCTGCCCGACGGCGTCACCATCACGTCGTGCAGTGCGCCAGGCGCGGAGATCCACTTTACGCCGCGCGGCACGGCGGCGCGCTTCGGCACCATCGTCGTGGGCGACGCGAGCGGTGGGCAACACGCCGTCGTCGTGAGCATCACCGGCCGCGTGCGCAGTGAACCGAGGTGAGTCCATGCGAACGCGCGCGCGGCATCTGCGACCAGCCGGCTTCACCCTTCTCGAAGTCGTGATCGCGCTGGCCTTGTTGTCCCTGGTGGCGGCCGCGTCGACGCGCACCCTGATCGCGGCGCGCCGCGTCGGGCACGAGCTGACGCGTTGGCAGCAAGCCCACGCCCTCGCGGTCGAGGGACTCGAACTGGCGCGCGCGGGGATGCCGCCGCGGCTCTGGGAACTCGACGGAGACTGGACGCGACGCGTCACGGTGCACCCGGGAGCCTTGCCGGGAGTCGAGGCCGTGGACGTCGAGGTGCACGCGCACACGGGCTCCGGACCGCGCGTACGATTGAGCACTTGGGTATGGCGGCCATGAGGGCGATCGCCAACCGCCGCGGCACGGTATTGCTCGAAGTGCTGGTCGCTTCGACGTTCGGAGCCGTTTTGCTCGGCACGACCTACGCCTGGGCTCGCGCCGCGCTGGCAGCGGTGCGCGACGACGACCGCCAGAGCCGAACCCAACGGGCCTGGGCCGTCGCCGCGGAGGTATTCGCCGCCGACGTCCGCGATGCCGGTTGCGCCGCGGCCGCAGCACCCGTGGAAGCGGTGGCCCTGGCCCGCGAGCACGAAGTCGTGCTCACGTCCGACTTCGACGGTGACGGGCGGACGACCGGCCGGAACGAGCGCATCGTGTATCGCTTCGACGCCGGGGCCGGGATCTTGCGGCGTGGTGTGGGCACGGGCGGGGCTCAGCCCTTCGTCGATGAACTCGACGAAGGCGCGGTGCGCTTTCGCTACCTCGACGTCGCCGGCAGCGAACTCTCGGCGGGACCCAGCGGACTCGACGCCGCCCGTCGCGGTGCGATCGCGGTGGTGCGCATGGAACTCCACGACTCGGCTGGGGCGGTGCGGATGCACCACGCGGTCGGCCTGCGCAATCGATGAGAACGCGCCCAGGAGAGCGGGGCACGGCCCTGATCGCAACCTTGGCCCTGGCAGCGATCGTCATGCCCGCCGTCGGTCACGTGCTGTTGGAGGTGCGACTGGAGAGCTTGGTGCGCGCCAATCTGGCGGCGCAAACGCAGACCCTCTACGCGGCGGAGGCCGGACTCGCCGGGGCGCTGGCCCACGTGGCGTCGCTGGACACGTTGGCGGGTATTGAGCACGGGCCGGATCAACAGCCGGGCACCGCCGACGACGGGCGTTTTCCCGCATTCGTTGCTCCCGGATGGGTGCCCACGCCGGAGTATCGCTTCGAACTCGGCGTGCGGCGCATCGATGCGGAAACCGTCGAGCTGGCGGCGCATGGCGCGGGACCGCGTCAGACGCAGTGCGAAGTGACGGTGCGCGCCCGCTTCGACCAAGGCAGGCTCGTCACTACAGCTTGGCGGCGCACCCGTTGATCGCGGAGCGCCGGATCGGCCGTTGCAAGGAAGCGGCGGATCGACATGGCGGCGGTGGGAATGCCGCGGGCGCGTTCTTCCTCCATCCAGTCCATAGGCGCGGTGGCATCGAGCACCTCGCCCACCTTCCAGAAGGCGCCGGTTTAGAAGAGAACGGGTTCGGTGAGGGTGGTCTTGCCGGCGTCGACGTGGGCGGCGATGCCGATGTTGCAAACGCGGGCGAGCGGTGTCTTCCGGCTGCGGTCGTTCGGGTTCTGCTGGGTCAGGGTTCGCCCCCCACCGAGAGTGTCGGCGCCAGCACGAACTGCCTTCGCGCGGAGACCGCGCCCGGCGTCCCATCGAATCCGAGCCGCGGGCTCGAGGGGACGCCGGACCCTTCAGACGGCTCTCGGCCGCAGCGTCAGGGAGCGGTGTAGCCGATCTTGAAGAAGTCGGGCTCGCTCTTCGATGCCGGGCCGGCATACGTCGCCGACCAGCAGGTGCCGTCGGAGTTGACGAGCTGCGCCGTCAGCGGCAGCGTCGGCAGCAGGGGCACGTCGGGCAGGTTCGCCCCCTTGCCCCGGAGCTGGACGGAAGCCTTGCCGGCTTCGGCGGCCTTCAGTTGCAGCTTGGTGATGCCGGACGCGCTGCCCGCCGAGTCGGCGTAGCGGTAGGGGCTCTTGTCCGTCTTCCAGCACGGCTTGCCGCGGGCGCAGTTGCCGCCCGGCGCGAGGCGCAGCTCGATGAGGGGCTGCGTCGGGTCATAGAGGCAGAAACGGTAGTCGGTCGTCGTCTGCGGATTGCCGAGGTCGCTGACGGTCGTCGCCGCGCCCTTCGTCCAGGTCCAGACCAGCTGGTCCTTGCCGTCGTCGGCGGCGCTGTCGCGCAGGGTCAGCGCCGACTTGCCCGGCGGGCGGCAATCGCTGCGCGGCGTCGGGTTGCAGAGCACCGTGGGCGTCGCGGTCGCGGTCTCTGTCGCCGTCGGGGTACCGGTCGGGGTTTCGGTCGGAGTCGCCGTCGGGGTTACGGTTGGGGTCTCCGTCGGGGTAGGGGCTTCGTAGGTGAAGTCGGTGCTGTCGCTCTGGCCGGCGACGCTGACCGCGAGGATCCGCACCCCGGCCGAACCGGCGGGCAGTGTGCAGTGAATGAGGCTGTGGTCGTAGGACGTCGTCGGGCAGGCGGCGCCGCCGACGGTGACGCTGCCGCTGGTGCCGAAGTTGGTGCCGGTGATCGTGATCGGGATGTTGCCGGCCGCCGGACCCGAGGTGGGGAAGACCGAAATCACGTCCGGCGCAGTGTAGCTGAACGGATAAGGGGTGCTCTGGTTGCCGTTGGTCCGGTCGTGGCGGACGACGAGGTCCTTGCCGGTCCCTTGGCCTGCGGGGACGGTGCACTGGAGCATGCCGGCCGTCGGCGTCGATGCGAGGGGGCAAGGTGTGCCGTCGATCGTCACGATGCTGTTGATCACACCCGACGGCGGCACCAGGTTGGTACCGTTGATGGTCAGCGTACCGCCTGCGGTGGCGGACGTCGTCGGCGCGATGCTGTTCACGACCGGCTTGAAGCAGGTCGAATAGTTGTCGCTGCAGCAGTCGTTGTAGGTGAAGCAGACGCTGTCACAGTAGCACCCGGACGGCGCCTGCGCGCCGCAACGGCCCACACAACTCGCTGGACCCTGCGCCGCGGCCGGGGCCGCCGCACCGAAGGTCACGAGCAGCGCCAAGCTGGCCAGCAGCTTCGCCACCCACCCGCGACCCGGACACACGGACCCGAACGCCCTGTATGGAAACCGCCCCTCGCTCATCGCCGAACCCCTTCCTCAATTTTGCAGTGCCGGCATGGTTGCCCAGGTGCATGAGTACTGCAACGGCAGATTCGCGCCGGGACGCCGGGGCTCACGGGTGCCGGATGTCCAGGCCACGGGTTGCCTAGAGCCGTGTCGTGCAGGGCGCTGCGCTCGCGGACGAGGGCTACGGCATTGTCGATGCCGGCTTGCGCGACGTGGATGCACTCGACGGCCTCGAGAAACTGCGCATGCGCCGGGGTGAACGCCGCGAGACGAGCGGCGACGAAAATCACACTGCTTCGTGGGTCCGGAACGGGTCGGAAGCGGCAAAGCACACTGCTTCGTGGGTTCCGAACCGCTCGGAAGTGGCAAGGCACGATGCTTCGCGGGTTCCGAACCGTTCGGAAGTGACAAAGCACGCTGCTTTGCGGGTTCCGAACCGTCCGGAAGTCGCAAAGCACGATGCTTCGCGGGTTCCGAACCGTTCGGAAGTCGCAAAGCACGCTGCTTCGTTGGTTCCGAACCGTTCGGAAGTGACAAAGCACACTGCTTTGCGGGTTCCGAATCGCACGCACGCACGCCAAAGCGTCCATGCCGAAAGTCCGTTGCAAAAGTTCTGCCCACGGGTGATGGCAGTGACGACGGTAGGGGGGCGGCGCTCGCCGTTCCCCAGGTCTGGCCCACTTCGCCCACCCTCGCCCATGGCGAAAGCCTAGATCTCGGGCGGGGTCACAGGACTACCGGCCGGAGCCCGAAGTGCGGGGCGGCGGCAATCAGATGGCGGTCGCTGCTGTAGATCTCGGCCAAGCCCGCCGCTGCCGCGCACTCCAGATGCAAGGCGTCGGCGGCGCGGAGGAATACGGCGGCTGGGAGTCCGGCGATGCGACGCGCCTGCGCCTCGATCAGCAGCGAGGTCACTGGTAGCGCCATCCACAAACCGGTGTCCAGATCGACTTCCACCTGTGCCGCGAGTTGCTGGAATTCGGAATGCGCCAGTCGTCCCTCGCGGAGGTGACGATGAAACGAGGCGAGCACCTCGCCGCGGGCGATGGCACAACTCGCGAGGCCATCGGAAGATTCCGCCAATGCCCGCACCCGCGGGCTATCCGGCTCCATCAGGTACAGCTTCGCGAGATAGCAGGAGTCGAAGTAGATCAGTCTTCGCCTCGCATCGAGGAGATGATCTCGGTGCTATCGGGGCCGTCGATTGGGCGCTCGATCAGATCGGCAACGCCGGGCAGAAGCTTGCGGCGGGTGAACGGCTTGGCGACAGGGATCGGAGTCGGCGGCAGCAGCCGCGCGACCGGCGTGCCGCGGTCGATGACGACAACCTCGCCCTCGGACTGCACCAAGCGTAGCCAGTGACCGGTCTCGTCATGCAGATCCTTGATCGAGATCGTCTTCATGGTTGCTCAACGTGTCACGCGTGAGACATGGCGGCAAGGGGATTTCCCACAGACGCTCACGATTCAGCCGCACCGACTCGGCCCCCACCTCGCCTTCGCTCGGCCCGAGGGTACCTCATTGGACCCCCCGAAAACGCAAGCATCGGTATCTCGAGTTCCATCGACGATCCAACGGCTGGCGCCTCGCGACGGTCGCATCGTCGAGCGCGGCGCCCCGGTGGAGGTGCTCCGCGTCGGCCGCGACAGATTGGGGACTTGAAGCCCTACGGACGATTTGAACCTGCCCCGCTTTGGTGGGCTCCAGAGGATTCGGGAGAGAGGGGTCCACGATGCCACGCTCGAGTCTCCCTTCGAACTCGGCGGGCGGCGCACCCGTGGACCGCCGTGTCGCCGTGTCGACCGTTGCAGCGGCGCGGCGGATCGACGAGGATGGCGCGCGAGATGAGCACGGTTCGAGGCCAATTCATCGTCTTCGAGGGCGTCGAGGGAGCGGGGAAATCGACCCAGCTGGCGGCCTTACAGGAAGAACTGCAGCGACTCGGCCGCCGGGTCGTTCGCACCTTCGAGCCCGGCGACACGCCGCTCGGGCGCGAGCTGCGCCGGCTGGTGATGCATTTCCGCGAGCCGACGCCGGCGCCGATGACCGAGTTGCTGCTCTACCTCGCCGACCGGGCGCAACATCTCGACCAGGTCGTACGACCGGCGCTGGCGCGGGGCGAGATCGTGCTGTGCGACCGCTTCTCGGCCTCGACCATCGTCTACCAAGGCTACGCGCGAGGCCTCGATCGCGAGCACGTGCGCCGCATGGACGCTCTCGTGCGCGGCAATCTCCTCCCCTCCCTCACGCTCGTCCTCGATTGCCCCGTCGAGCTGGGTTTGCAGCGCGCCCACGGCGACGATCGCTTCCACTCCGAAACCATCGAATTCCACCAACGCGTGCGGCGCGGCTTTCTCGAACTCGCGGCGCAGTCGCCGACGAGCTATCGGGTCATCGACGCGAGCCGTGGCGCCGACCTCGTGCAGCAAGAGATTCGGCGGCACGTCTTGGAGCATCTGGCATGATCCGCTTCGCCGACATCGTCGGCCACGCGGCGACGATCGATCATCTGCGCCAGGCCTGGCGCCAGCAACGCCTGGCGCACGCCCTGGTGTTCGCCGGCGCCTCGGGTATCGGCAAGCACTCGGTGGCGCGGGCGCTGACGGGATGGCTGCTCTGCGAGCAACCCACGGACGACGCTTGCGGCAGCTGCGGCGCGTGCAAGCGGATCGCCGCCGGCAGCCATCCGGACGTGCAATCGGTCGGCCTCGCCAGCGGCAAGAAGGAGATCGGGATCGACCGAGCGCGCGAGATCAAGCGCTTCGTCCAGCTCGCACCGGTTTCCGGGTCGGTGAAGGTGACGATCGTCGACGATGCGGACCGTCTGTCGGTCGCGGCACAGAACGGCCTCTTGAAGACCCTCGAGGATCCGGCCGGGCGAGCGATCTTGATCCTGGTCGCCGCCAACGCCGACAGCCTGCTGGCGACGGTACGTTCGCGCTGTCAGCGCGTGCGCTTCCGCCCGCTCGCGCCGGAGGAGGTCGAAACGATCCTGCGCGAGCGCCAGGCGGTCGAGGCCGCCACGGCGCAGAGGTTGTCGCGACTGTGCGAAGGTAGTCCCGGACGCGCCATGGAACTCGCCGCGACGGAGGCGGTCGGCTCTCCGCTGCTGCCGGAAATCCGTTCGCTTGCCGCCGGGCGTTACGCCGAGCTGGCGCGCGTCGCCGCCCGTCTCGGTGAACCCGAGTCGGCGTTGGGCTTCAAGCTCGAACTGTTGCTGGCGGAGTTGCGCGACGAAGCGCTGGCGCGGGCCGACGACGGGGGTTACGCCATGCGCCGCCTGCTGCGTCAGGCCGACGAGGTGCGTGGCGCCGTGCGGGCCCTGCGCCGCACCAACCCGAATCGACAAATGTTGCTCGAGGGCTTGCTGCTGAAGCTCGTCGACGGCATGAGTTGAGGGGCAACGACCCAGGCGGGACAAGGCGTTCGACGGGAACTCGACGAGCACCTCCGCCAACGAAACCATCGCAAGCTCGAGGAACGATGTACGTCACGACCGCGCTTCCCTATGTCAACGCCGAACCGCATATCGGCCACCTGTACGAGATGGTCGTCTGCGACACCCTCGCCCGTTACTGGCGCCTGCGTGAGGAGTCGTTCTTCCTGACCGGCACCGACGAGCACGGCGACAAGATCGCGCGCGCCGCCGCCGAGGCCGCCGAGTCGCCGCGCGCCATGGTCGACCGCATCGCCGGCACTTTCCGCTCGACGTGGGACACCTGCGGCATCTCGTACGACGCCTTCGTGCGCACGACGGATCCGCATCACGTGGCGCTCGTGCAAGAAGTCCTGCAACGGGTCTACGACAAGGGCGACATCTACTTCGCCAGCTACGGCGGCCTCTACTGCACGGGATGCGAGCGCTACTACACCGAGCGTGAAGCGACCAACGGCATCTGCCCCGACCACCAGCGCCCGCTCGAGCAGATTCAAGAAGAGAACTACTTCTTCCGCATGTCGAAGTACCAGGAGGCGTGGCTCGCCTACCTGGAACAGCACCCGGAGACGATCACGCCCGACGGATATCGCCGCGAGGTACTGTCGCTGCTGCGTGATCAAGCCCTCGGCGACCTGTGCATCTCACGCCCCAAGAGCCGGCTCGAATGGGGCATCGAGATGCCGTTCGATCGCAACTACGTGACCTACGTCTGGTTCGACGCCTTGTTCAGCTACGTCAGCGGCCTCAAGGCCAAGAGCGAGGCGACCTTCGAACGGTTCTGGCCGCAGGTCCACCACATCATCGGCAAGGACATCGTCAAACCCCACGGCGTCTTCTGGCCGACCATGCTCTTGGCGGCGGATCTCCCGGTGTACCGCGGACTGCACGTGCACGGCTATTGGACGCGCGGCACGAGCAAGATGTCGAAGAGCCTCGGCAACGTCATTCGGCCGCTGGAAGTGCGCGCGCAGTACGGCATGGAGCCGTTCCGCTACTTCCTGCTGCGCGAGATGTCCTACGGGCAGGACGCGATGTTCACCGAGGACGCGTTGGTCACCCGCATCAACGCCGACTTGGCCAACAACCTCGGCAACCTCGTCAGCCGCTGCTTGTCGATGCAGAAGAAGTACTTCGACGGCGAGGTGCAGCCGATCGGTTCGCTCGAACCGTTGGACCTCGAATTGCGCGCAGCGTTCGCCGCCGCCTACCGCGAGGTGCCGGCATTGACCGAAGGGTTCCTCTTCCATCGCGCCCTCGAGAAGTTGTGGCAGGCGATCGACCAGGCAAACAAGTACATCGTCGAGACGGCGCCGTTCACTCTGGCAAAGGATCCCGCCCAACGCCCTCGCGTCGGCGCCGTGCTACATGAACTGCTCGAAGTGCTGTACGCGTCGGCGTCACTCTTGCGTTGGTTCATGCCGGATACGGCGGCGCGGATCTTCGCGCTGCTCGGCGTCGACGCGCCCGAGGGTCTGCCGGACGACCTCGGATGGGGCACCCATTTCCCGGCGGGGCATCGAGTCCAGCCGTCGATCGGCTTGTTCCCGCGCATCGAGATTCCCACCGAGTGAGCCGACACGTGGAGCGCACGATCCCCCGCCTTTCGCCGGGTGTCGAGTTGATCGACTCCCACTGTCACCTCGACGAGAAACGGTTCGACGACGACCGGGACGAGATGCTGTCGCGCGCCGCGGACGCGGCCGTGCGCCAAATGGTGACCATCGGCGCCAGCAGCGGCATGGAGACCAACCACGCGGCCGTCGACTTGGCCACGCGCTTGCCCCAAGTGTTCGCCACCGTGGGCATCCACCCGCACGACGCCCGTCTGGTCGACGACGACATCATGAGCCAGCTCGATGCCATGACAGCGAACCCCAAGGTCGTCGGCATCGGCGAAACCGGCCTCGACTATTACTACGGCCACTCACCGCGGGAACGGCAGCTCGAAGCCTTTCGCCGTTTCCTCGACTTGGCCCGGCGCAGGAAACTTCCCTGCGTCATCCACCTGCGCGACGCCTACGAAGACGCCGTCGAAGTCATGCGCAGCGAACGCGCCTGGGAGGTGGGAGGCGTCATCCACTGCTTCAGCGGTGATCGCCCTCAGGCACGCGATTTTCTCGACCTCGGCTTCGACCTGTCGTTCAGCGGCATCGTGACCTTCAAGAACGCCGATGAGCTACGTGCCGTCGCGGCCGAGGTCCCGGCGGACCGGTTTCACGTCGAAACCGATGCCCCCTATCTGGCGCCGATTCCGTTCCGCGGTCGCCGCAACGAACCAGCCTTCGTCGCCTGCACCGCGGCGACGCTGGCGACGGTGCGCGGCGAGAGCCTGGATTCGGTGGCCGCACAGGCTACGGCCAACACCCGGCGCCTGTTTCGCCTTCCGGCGCCGGCCTGAAACGGCGGGCGCAAGCAGCGCCGCAAGTACGGCGAACAACGGAACGATCAGGCGGTGCCGCGCGACTCCTGGACGATGCGCAACACCTCACGGATTTGCTCGGAGGTGCAGGGTTTGGCGAGCATGGGCTGCGGCGGCAGCCGGTCGCGTAAGCCGCGCCGATCGTTGCGCCACAGGCCTCCGGTCACGAAGATCACGCGTTTGGCGAGATTCGGTTGCGATGCCAGCAATCGCGCATAGACCTCGGGGCCACTCAGATCCGGCAGCTTGACGTCGAGAAAGATGGCGTCGAAGCTGGCTTCCTCGGCCGCGGCCAGAGCCTCTTGTCCCGAACCGGCCCGCCGCACCCGCAATCCCTCGCGCACGAGCATGTCTTCGATCGACGCCGCCACCGCCGGTTCGTCGTCGACCAACAACACCGAACGGGCCGACAGGGCCTTCGGTTCGACAGGGGTCGGCAAGCGCAGGGTGAAGGTCGCTCCTTTGCCGAGTTCGCTGTCCGCCGACAAATCGCCGCCGTGCGCCCGGACGATGTTGTAGCTGACGCTCAAGCCCAAGCCCGTTCCCTTTTTCTTGGTGGAGAAGAACGGATCGAAGATGCGTGACAGGGCTTCCTCGCGGATACCCGTGCCGGTGTCTTGAACCTCGAGATAGACGACACTCTGGCCCTCGCGCGCCGTCAGTCGCAGGGTCCCACCGTGAGGCTCCATCGCGTGAATCGCGTTGGTGAACAAATTCACCAGCACCTGTTGGATCTGTTTGCGGTCCGCCATCGCCGGCTTCAGCGTGCGCGGGAAAACGCGCTCCACGGTCACGTGTTCGCGCTCCAACTCGTGCGCCATGAGTGTCAGCGTATCGTCGACGAGACTGGCCAGGTCGACGGCCTCGCGCACGGGTTGCTGTGGTCGACCGAAACCGAGCAGCTCGCGGATGATCGCCGCAATACGGTGTGTCTGAGCCTCGACGGTCTCGAGCGCAGCGCGGAGCGTGGCGGGATCGTGCGAGCCGCGCACGGCCTGGACTTGGCCTTGGATCCCGGTCAGAGCATTGTTGACCTCGTGGGCAACGCCCGCAGCCAGTTCACCCGCCGCCGCGAGGCGATCGGCCTCCTGCTGTTCCTTCAGGTGCTTGGCGCGCTGAAGAGCCGTGGTCGTCCGCGAGACGATACGATCGGCGAGCCGCAGATCGTTGGTGGTGAACGTTTGCTGGTTCGAGGTACGCGCGAATTGCAGGACGCCGTAGAACTCGCCATCGCTGTAGAGGGGTGCCGTGAGCAAGGTCAGCGCATCGCCACTCGGGCTGCGCATTTCGCCGCGCGGCGCGATGACGGCGCAATGCCCGAGGCGACGCACCCATTCCAGGTCGGGCTCGTCGGCGGGTTCGAAGCGCAGGCCGCGCAACTGCTGCGCGCGTGCCGGATCGAATCCGGAAACTTCGCTACAGACGTAGACGTGGTTCTGGTCGTCCCAAAGCAGGATCAGGCAGTAGTCCCACCAGAGCACCCCGCGGGCGATTTCGACCACCTTGTTGAGGATGTCGCGCGGTTCGGTAAAGCCGCTCAGCGTCTCACTGACGCCGTCGAGCGCGACCGTTTCGGTGTAGGCTTCGTCGGCGCGTTCGGCGGCGGCGCGGGCCGACTCGAATTCGCGGGCGATGACTTTCTTCTTGGCCTCCATGTCGGCCGCCACGCGCGCGACACGGCGCTCGTTGGCGGCAACTCTTTGAAACACCCACAGGCCACCCACCAACGAGAGGGCCAGGAGCGCCGAGCGGAGCAACCCTGCGGAGTCGGGCGCCACCCGCAGGGCGGCGCGCGGCAGCACGTCCGGAAACGCCAATCGCGCCGCGCCCACTAGGCAGAGCCCGAGGATGGCGACCCCCAAGAGCGCGACGCGGGTGCTGAAGAGCAAGCCGTAGCCGGCAATCTTCAGAATGACGATCAAGACGAGAGGACTATCGATACCACCGGTGAGAACGACGGCGAGCGCCAGCGTCGCCAGGTTGACGCTCACGTCGACGACGAGCAACCGCGGTGTCGCCGGGCGCTCGCGATAGGACAGCGCGAGGAGTCCATTGAGGACGAAGTAGGCGCAAAACGCCGTATGCGCCATCCAGAGAAGAGCCGTTTCTCCGGCGACGTAGTTGACGAAGAGCCACGCCGCCAAGCCCTCCACGAGCCGCAGGACGAGCACCGTGAAGGCGGTCTCGCGCACCAAGTCCGTCTTCAGCTCCCGATCGAGAGCGAAGCGGAGCCAGGGTCGGCGTGCGCTCATGCCTCAGCTTAGTTGCGCCCGCCGACCGTGATCAAGCCGCGAGGGCGCGGCCCCCACCGAATCAGAAGGCGCGCGGAATCGACGGCGCGCCGCCCGGGGTGGGTTCGGTTGCGGGACACGTCTTGAAGTCGGGCGGCAGCAAGTACATCGCGAAGTGCTCGTCGGTGCCGACGACGGAGTCGACACGCCGTCCAATGTCGACGACGATGGGCTCCTCACCCTTGCGCTCGGCGGTGGCTCCGAGCATGAGGCGAAAGGTGCCGTCGCCCGCGGTACGGGTACGAACCGACCAGCCGTTGGGGAGGAAGATCTTGACGAAACGGTCGATCACCGGGTTGCCGTCGGGTGCGATCAGCTTGCCGGTCACGTGCAGGTCACGATCATGCTTCACCAGCACGCCCCAGTTGGCCCGCAGCAGGCAACCGCCGCAGACGGCTCCTTCGCGCCATCCGTCGAGCGCCCCCTCGGCGCACGATTCGCTGCCGGCCTGGGCCGGATCCTTGCAGTCGGCGCAAATGACGACGTGACCGGCGACCGCTCCGCTACTGTTCTTCACCTCGACGTCCGATCGCACCGGCGCGGCCATGACCGTCGCCGCCGTCCACAGAACCGCCCCAACGATCGCAATGTGCACCCGCATGACAAGCACCTCCACGGAATTCAGTGGGTCCCCGGCGGACCCGAACGAGACCCGACGCTCGGGTATACTGGAGCGGACTGGGGTGCTCAACACGCGCCAGCGGGATGCGCGAATCTGGTTCGCCGCGCCGGGCTGGGTTATGCAGCGAACAAGCGGACGCGAGGCGAAGGGAGAAACGGCACATGGATCGAGTGGTAGCCGACGACGACATCGACCGCAGCGCACGACTGTTGGCCTCGGCGCGCCACCTCATGGCACTGACGGGGGCCGGTCTGTCGGTCGAGAGCGGTATTCCGCCGTTTCGTGGACCGGGTGGCCTGTGGACGAAACATGGTGAACCGCCGATGAACGGCTTCGAACGGTTTCTCGCCGATCCAGCTCGAGCGTGGCGCGAACGTCTGTCCCCGAGCGGGCCAACGAGCGAGCTTTGGAAGACCCTGCGCGCCGCCAAGCCCAACGCCGGCCATCGAGCCCTGGCCGAGCTCGAAGCCGCGGGAATTCTACAGTGGGTGATCACCCAAAACGTCGACAACCTGCACACGCTTGCCGGCAGCCGTCGCGTGGCCGAGATCCACGGCAATGCTACGTTGGTGCGCTGCTTGGGATGCGGCCAGCGGCGCCCCTTGGACGGGACCCCTCTCGACACCCTACCGCCGCTGTGTGACCGCTGCGGTAGCATCCTCAAGAGCGACACCGTGTCCTTCGGCGAACCGATTCCTCTCGACGTGTTGGCGCTGTGCGAGCAGCAGAGTGCGGCGTGCGACTGCATGCTCGTGGTCGGGACCTCGGCGACGGTGTTTCCGGCGGCCCAATTCGCATTCGACGTGCCGTTGCGCGGCGGCAGTCTGGTCGAGGTGAACCTCTACGAATCGGAGCTGACGCGGCGCTGTGCCGTCAGCCTGCGGGGGAGCGCCGCGGAGATTCTCCCGGCCCTCGCGGCGCGCGTCCTCGCGTTGCGGGCCGGCAGGTGAGCCCGCGCCGGAAGGGCTGCCGCCTTGCCATAGCTACGGCCCGGTGCCAATGGTGCCCGAGCCATGTCGCAATACGTCGCTGGAAGCGAGAGCGGCGTCCTCATCGAGAACTTCGGCCAACTGGTCGGGTACTTCGAGGATGCCTGCAAGCCCGCCAATGCTTGGCGCATCGGGACCGAATACGAAAAGGTCGCGGTGCGCGTGCAGGACGGCACGGCGGTGCCGTACACGGGGGGCATCGAGGAGATCCTCCGGCGATTGGCGGCCCGCTACGGCTGGCTGCCGATCGAAGAAGACGGGCACATCGTTGCCCTCACTGGGGGCGGCGCCTCGATCACCCTCGAACCGGGGGGGCAGCTCGAGCTGAGTGGCGAGATCTGCGACAGCGTGCACTGCGCCCGGCGCGAGTTCGACGAACACGTCGCCCAGATCCTGGATGTTGCGCGGGACATGGGGATCGCCTTCCTCGGCCTCGGCATGCAGCCGATGAGCCGCACCGAGGCGATCGAGTGGGTGCCGAAGCGGCGTTACGCCATCATGGGCCCCTACATGCGCCGCGTCGGCACGATGGGCCTGCGGATGATGCTGCAGACGGCCACCGTGCAGGTCAACTTCGATTTCTCCGACGAAGCCGATGCGATGCGCAAACTACGTGTCGGGATGGGCCTTGCGCCCATCTTTACCGCCATGTTTGCCAACTCGCCGTTGAGCGACGGCGACCTCAACGGCTTTCGCAGCCTGCGCGCCCACGTCTGGACCGATACGGACAACGATCGCTGCGGCTTGCTGCCCTTCGTCTTCCGCGACGATGCCGGCTTTCGCGACTACGTCGACTATGCCCTCGACGTGCCGATGTACTTCATCGTGCGCGATGGCGTCTGGATCGACATGACGGCGTACACCTTCCGTCGCTTCTGGACGGAGGGACGCGACGGCCATCGGGCAACGCTGGACGACTGGAACGCGCACCTGACGACGCTGTTTCCCGAGTTCCGCATGAAGCGCTATCTCGAGGTCCGATCGTGCGACTCCCAGGCGCCTCAGTTGATGCTTTCGGTGCCGGCCCTGATCAAGGGCATCTTCTACGATCGCGATTGTCTCGACGCGGCGTGGCGCCTGGTGGCGGATTGGAGTTGGGAGGAACGTCTCGCCGTTGGACGCGAGGTCCCGCGTTTGGCCGGGCTGGCGAGGGTCCGCGGCCACGAACTATACGCCCTCGGCGTCGAACTCATCGCCATCGCGCGCATTGGTTTGGCGCGGGCCGGTAAGCTCGACGCCACGGGCGCGGACGAATCGATCTACCTCGACCCGTTGCACGCGTTGACGGCGGCAGGCCGATGTCCTGCGGACGACATCATCGACAACTGGAACGGCCCCTGGAACCGCAACGTCGCCAAGCTGATCGCCGGAAGCTCGTACGAGCGGCGAGCATGACGCATCGCCCCACCGTCCATCGTGGGGCAAACCTCGGGGTGGCGTCGGACGCGAAGTCGGCTAGAGTCATGAGCTGATGACCGAACCCGAGCGACGTCCTGACGAACCGGGCAGTCCGGCACGCCGCCGAAGGCCGACCATCCACGTGCTGCTGTTCGTGGCCACCCTGGCGACGACATCCCTTGCCGGGGCACTCAACGATGGAGCCGACGTCTTCAACAACCCGGCCGCGATCCTTCGCGGTCTTCCGTTCTCGCTCACGTTGATGACGATCTTGCTGGTGCACGAAATGGGGCATTACAGCATGGCCCGACGCCATCATGTCGCGGCGACCTTGCCCTACTTCATTCCGGCGCCGCCGCCGGTGCCTGTGGGGACCTTCGGCGCATTCATCCGGATGGACGTACCTCCGGACAATCGTCGGGCGCTGTTCGATGTAGGTGCGGCTGGGCCTTGGGCTGGCCTGCTGGCGACGATCCCCGCGATCCTGTTGGGCTTGTCGTGGTCGGAGCTGCGGCCGCGCCAACTGCTGCAGGGTGGCCTCGAGCTGGGAGAGCCGATTCTGTTTCAGGCGCTGAGTTGGCTCGCCTTCGGGCCCATCCGCAACGACATGACGGTGGTGCTCCACCCCGTCGCGCTTGCCGGTTGGTTCGGCCTTTTCGTCACGTTCATCAACCTGTTGCCCATCGGGCAGCTCGACGGTGGCCACGTCGCCTACGCGATGTTCGGCCGCCATCACCGCTGGATCGCGCGTGCCTTCTTGGCGACCATTCTCGTGTTGGGTTATATCGGCTGGCCTGGGTGGTTCGTTTGGGCCTTGCTGATCTACACTCTCGGCATCGACCATCCGCCGACGCTCGACCCGTGGATCGGCCTCGATCGACGACGCATCCTCGCGGGCTGGGTCACGGTGGCAGCATTGATGCTGACGTTCATGCCGATTCCGTTCGCCGTGGTCGAGCCGCCGCCGGAGAACGAAGTGCAACGAACACCGGTTCGTTGCACCGACCCTCCTGTCGGCAACGATCGATTCTTGCCCGGAAAGGGGACTGTCGAAGCATGAACGCGCGTTTGAGCTGGGATCAGTATTTCATGACCATCACGCGACAGGTCGCCGAGCGGTCGACCTGCGGGCGGGCCAAGGTGGGCGCGGTGATCGTGCGCGACAAGAGCATCCTCGCCAGCGGTTACAACGGTGCTCCCTCAGGGCTCCCGCATTGCACCGACGTCGGATGCCTGGTGTACCGCTCCGTCACGCCCGAGGGCGAAACCGTCGAGAACTGCTTTCGCACCATCCACGCCGAAATCAACGCCATCGCCCAGGCTGCCAAAAACGGCGCCTGCATCCGCGATGCCGACATCTACATCACCCACACCCCCTGCATTCACTGCTTCAAGGTGTTGCTGAACACCGGCATCGTACGCATCTGCTACGAGAAGGAATACAAGCTCGAAACGCTGGCGCCTCTTCTGGAGTATGCGCCACACGTGCAACTCACGCGGGTTGCGCTGCCCTGACGTCCGATCCCCTCATTGCGTCCATTCGAGCTGGTTGCTGACGATCTCTGCCGGCGTACGCTCGAGACGAGGCGCACACGGGCGCAGATGGAGCCGGCCGCGACGGCGTTGCGGCACCGTCTGCGGTGAAGGTCCTCGAACCACGGTGAGACGCGGTTCGATCAGGGGATCGTCGAAACGCACGCAGTTCTCCTCGACGACGAACGCTCCGGCCGCCGCGAGGCGGACGTCAACCGCGTGGCCCTCGAGGTCGACGAGCCGGGCATCGAGCGCCAATCGCAAGGGGAAAACGGTGACGCTGTGCAGAGTGATGACGGCGTCGTCCATTATCGCGTAGCGGTCGTAGTCGGTGCGCGCGAAGACGCGCGCGTTGCCGTCGGACAAGTTCTCGCCGACACGCGACGTCGACGCCTCCCAGAACCGCGGTTCGCCGGCATCGAGGTGCAGGTACCCCTCGGGATAAAATCCGACGCCGCCCGTGCGCAGCTGGCGCAGTTCTCGCCATAGGCGACGCAGGTCGACACCCTCGATGCCGATGTCCGCAGCGAGGCCTTGCGTGTGCAGCGAGGCACGCGCCGTCCCAGGAAGCTGCTGATTGAACTCGGGGGAGCGAAACGCCGAGTAGAGGACCATGGCGCGGTTCGGATGACGGTCGCCGACGAAGTCGAGCAACTCGACAAGGCGAAGCGAAATTCCCCCCTCGACGTCATCGCGGCGCGAGCGAAAGAACCGGCGCAGCGCAGCGAGGGCGTCCGCATCGTAGGACCCGTCGGCGCGACGGTAGCGAACGTCCAGAGTTTTGCTCCAGTGAGCATGCGAAAGCTGCAACTGACCGTCCCCGGAGAAGAAGAAACGCGACGACGGTGGCTCCTCGGCCGCGCTACGCGAGGGCATCGATGGCGACGCACCCGCCACGAGGACGAGCATCCCCACCCAGCCGAGAAGCCTGCCGGCGACCATGTCCATCCTTCGGGTCAGCGGCGAATCTGCTCGGGGCTGCGCACGAGGTCGCGCGTCATGTTCTTCTGGTGAGCTTCCATCGTACCGCCGCCGATCTCGAGGAGCTTGGCATCGCGCCACAGCCGCTCGACGACGTACTCGCCGACGTAGCCGTAACCGCCAAGAACCTGGATGGCGCGGTCGGCGATTTCCTTGCCGACCCGAGCGGCGAACAGCTTGGTACCGTCCGCGTCGAGGCGATTGCCGAACGAGTCGAGACGAAGCTGGCTGGCGACGTGGTAGGTGTAGCAGCGCGCCGCCTTGAACTCGGCGTACGACTCGGCGATGTGGCGTTGGATCTGACCGTGTTCCGCGATCGGGACACCGAACGCTTGGCGCTGGGTGGCGTAGCGAACCATCACGTCGAGCGAGCGCATGGCGATTCCCAGGGACATCGCGGCGAGAGCCAGCCGCTCGATTTCGAGGTTGCGCATCATGTGCTTGATGCTCTCGCCCTCGTTACCGATCAGATTGCGCGCCGGTACGATGCAATCGTCGAACACGAGTTCAGCGGTCATCGAGGCCCGCATCCCGAGCTTGTCGTGGATGCGTTGCCCGAGCGAGAATCCCGTGGTTCCCTTTTCGACGAGGAAAGAACTGATCTTTCCGTCCGTCTTGGCATAGACCAGAAAGACATCGCCGAGGGTCTGATCGTCGATGGCTCCATTGGTGATCCACATCTTGCGCCCATTGAGGACGTACTCGTCGCCGCGGCGGACCGCCTGGGTACGCATGCCCAGGACGTCGGTGCCGGCATCCGGTTCCGACATGCACATCCCGCCGATCCACTCGCCGGAAATGACCTTCGGCAGGATGCGGGACTTTTGCTCGGCATTCGCGTTGTGCGCGAAGTTGTTCACGAACAACAAGGCATGGGCCAGATACGCGAGACAGAACGCGGGATCGGAGGACGACAACAACTCGTGCACGATCACCGAGGCGACGGCGTCGAGTCCACTACCTCCATCCGCCTCGGATACCGTCAGACCGAGCAAGCCGAGCTCGCCCGCACGCCGGAAGAGACCATGGTTGAACCGTTCCTCACGATCGTGTTGAGCCGCCTGCGGCTCGACCTCTTGTTCGACGAAAGCGCGCACGGTTTCGGCGAGCAAGCGATGTTCCTCGGTCGGCAAAAAGAGATCGGCGGACGGCGTTGTCGCGGGGCCATGAGACATGAAACTTCCTCCCAGGGTGAATCGTCTACGAAAGCGGACCACGGGGCAACCGACACGGCAGCGCCGCCTAGGAAACAGACGCGACATCGGCTATCTGCAGGGCATGCGGGTAGCAATCATCGGTGCTGGACCGGCGGGCCTCGCGGCCGCCTATGACTTGGTGCGACAAGGGCACGCCGTGACGGTGTTCGAGGGGGCCGAGCGGGTGGGCGGACTTGCGGGTGGATTCAAGGAACCCCACTGGGAATGGAGCCTGGAGAAGTACTACCATCATTGGTTCGAGTCCGACTCCGCCATGCTGGGCTTCATCGACGAACTCGGGTGGCGCGACCAGGTCCTCTTTCCGCGGCCGTTCACGTGTCTCTACCACGATGGCAAGTTTTATCCGGCGGATTCGATCCCGAACGCGCTGAAATTCTTCCTACGGCACTATCCCTGGATCGACGTCGTCCGATTCGGATTGATCGGCCTGTATCTGCGGGCAACCTCGAACTGGCGCAGCCTGGAGAAGGTGACCGCCGACGCGTGGATGCGTAAGTACGCAGGTCGCCGCATCTACGAGGCAGTCTGGAAGCCGATGTTGGTCGGCAAGTTCGGCGAGCGCAATCTCGATGTCGTGAACATGGCATGGCTCTGGGCTCGGCTGAAGACGCGAACGACGAAGCTCGGAACCTTCCGCGGGGGCTTCCAGGAGTTCATGGACCGCTTGGGGGCGAAGATCGAATCCCTCGGGGGGACGATTCGCTTGCGCGCATCCGTGCGCGGGGTGCACTCGGCGCCGGAGGGTGGACTCCGTGTCGAGGTCGATGGTGAGGACGAGAGATTCGATGCCGTCATCTCGACATCGTCGCCACTCGCCATGGCCCAGATGGCACCGGAGCTACCTGCGGCCTATTCGGACAAATTGCGCGCCTTGAAGTCGATGGGCGCCATCGTGGTGATCCTCACCCTCGATCGGCCGTTGACGCAGTACTACTGGCACAACCTTCCCAAGAGCGCGGGCTTTCCGTACCTGGCCATGGTCGAGCACACCAATTTCATTGGCGCCGAGCATTACGGTGGCGACCACATCCTCTACTGCGGTGATTACCTGGAGCAGGACCACGAATACTTCGACCTCCCCGACGAGGAACTGGTGCGACGGTTCCTACCGTCGCTGAGTCGGTTCAACGCAGCGTTCGATCCGTCGTGGGTGCGCAAGTCGTGGGTCTTTCGGACCCGTTACGGCCAACCGATTCCACCGGTGAACCACTCGGCGAACATTCCCGACGTGCGCACCCCCTTGCGAGGACTGTACAGCGCGTCGATGAGCCAGGTGTACCCGTGGGATCGTGGGACCAATTTCGCGGTCGAAATCGGCCGGCGCGTCGCCAAGATGGCGATGGAAGACCTGGCTTGACGACCTGGGGTGCAAACGCAAGGGAGAGACGAGATGTCGGACGAACTGATCGCGCAGGCCCTGGACAGCGACATCGGCATGACCCACGAACGATTCGTCGCCGCCATGGCAGCCCGGCTACCGACGATGACCTTGCCGATGAAGGAGCGCTATTTCGTGGTCATGTCGACGCTGGTCGGGAAGCTGGAGGATCCGGAAAAACCGCTGCGCGCGATTCTTCAGGAAATGATGATCGAGGCTGGAACGCTCATCATGCAGGAACTCCAGTCGCCCACGTGAACGCGGGCTTGCTCTGGGTTCGAGCAAAGTCGCTCACTCCGCCGCGTCGTTCGGGTCGGGAGTCTGCGTGCCGACGATGATCGTGCGCGTGCGAACGGGCGGACTACCGTTGATGATGAGATCGTCGGCTCCACAGGAAGACGCTACCGGCACGGCCGCAAGTGCGAGAAGCAGGGCGATGATCGCCATGACGAAGTGACGCCACGGGGGCGAAGGCGATGCCTCGTTGCGAGAGTCCAGATTACTCATAAGCTCTTGCCCGTGGTGTAGCTGAAACGATGACGAAACGTAAGGGTGGAAACGGACTGGACGGCCGGCCATGGGAGAACAGCTCACGGAGGAAGAAGGCGTGAAGTCCGCCTTCCTGCCGCGCCTGGTGAACGGGCCATTTGGTGATCCGGGGTTGTTCATTGCCTCGCGTTGGCGCGGAACGGCGATACAGTTCGATCTCGGGCGCATCGATCGCTTCCCCGCCGCCGAGCTGTTGAAGCTCACGCGTGTGTTCGTATCGCACGCCCACATGGATCACTTCTACGGATTCGACCGTCTGTTGCGGCTTTTCTTGGCACGCGATGCGCGCATCGAACTGTATGGACCGCCAGGAATTGCCGCCAACGTCGCCGGCAAACTGGCGGGATATACGTGGAATCTGACCGACGGCTACGACTTCTGCATCGAGGTACACGAGATCGAGCCGACGGCGAGAGTCATCACCCAGATGGCGGCAGCTGAGGGCTTTGCCTCGCGACCTCTCGGCCGGCAGCCATTCTCGGGTACATTGGTCGAAACCGACGGCGCCGAAATCCGCTGTGCCCAGCTGGATCATCGCATCACATGCCTTGCGTTTGCATTGGTCGAACGTTCCCACCTGAATGTCGATGCCGAGGCACTGCGGCACCTCGGCATTCCGGCCGGCCCATGGTTGAACGATCTGAAGGACATGATTCGTCGCGACGCCGACGCGGGCGAGCCGCTGATCGCCCGCTGGCGCACCCGCGAAGGTGGCGACATCGAGCGGACCCTCCGTTTCGGAGAGATTCGCGAGCACCTGGTACGAGAGACGCGAGGACAGAAGATCGGCTACGTCGTCGACACGCTGTTCAGCCGCGACAATGTCGATCGGATCGTCGAACTCGTCGGTGGGGCCGACGTGCTGTATTGCGAATCTCCCTTCCTCGACGAGGACCGGGAGGAAGCGGTCAAGCGCTACCATCTGACCGCGCGGCAGGCGGGAACGATTGCCCGGCGTGCTGGGGTACGCCGTCTACAGGTGTTTCACTTTTCTCCGCGCTACGACGGGCGCGCCGCCGAGATCTATGCGGAGGCAGACGCGGCGTTCCGGGGGGTGATCCCGCCGGACGAGCCGGTCTAGGTCGCGCGATGGTGCGGGACGAGCGCCGTGGCCCGCACCGCACCGTCGTCATGCGACGGACGAGACGAGTTAGGCCTCGGGTTCGACGGCGACCGTGACCGTAGCGTCGACGCCATTGGCGAGATGGATCGAAACCTGATGCTCACCGAGAGCCTTGATCGGCTCGGCGAGTCGGATGCGGCGACGCTCGATGGCGACGCCAGCTTGACCTAACGCCCGTTCGATGTCGAGGTTGGTCACGGAGCCGAACAGCTTGCCCTCTTCGCCAGCGCGCGCTTGGATGACCACGCGAACCTTCGAAATCCGCTCGCTGAGCTGCTGGGCGTGGCGCAAGTCCCGTTCGCGCTTTTCGGCCGCGACGCGCTTGTTGTGCTCCAGCTGTTGCTTGCTGCGGGAGTCGGCAACGACAGCCAAGCCGCGCGGCAGCAGAAAGTTGCGGGCATAGCCCGGCTTCACCTTGACGATATCGCCTGTCGAACCGAGATTCGGCAGGTCTTCACGCAGAATCACTTCCATCTCGAACTCACCTCGACGCGATCCGCAGATCGCGAAAGCTCACGGCCGCAATGCGCGGGCTCGTCCCGGTAGGATCGAGCCGACCAACGCATCAAATATACGGAAGCAAGGCGACCACGCGCGCCTGCTTGATGGCACGCGTCAGACGCCGCTGGCACTTCGAGCAATTGCCGGAAATGCGGCTCGGAACGATCTTGCCGCGCTCCGTGATGAAGCTCGAGAGCGTGCGCACGTCCTTGTAATCGATGTGCGGCTGCTTGTCGGCGCAGAAGCGACACACCTTACGGCGACCGCCGCCGCGCCGCCGGGCGGGCGCGTCACCAGGCCGAGAGCTGCGGCGTGCACCAGAGGACTGGCTCTTCATCATGACAGGTCTCCATCCAGATCGAGATCAGTATCCTCGTCGACCGGCACGTCGACGCGCGGCGGCGTCGGAGGAGCCATCGGGATGCCCTCCGGAATACGCACCGAGGTGTAGCGCAGGACCTCATCGGAAATGCGCAACGTGCGTTCGAGTTCGTTCACCACGGAAGACGAACCGCGGTACTGCGCCAGAACGTAGTTCCCGCGCGAGCGCTTTTGGATCAGGTACGCGAGTTCCCGCAGCCCCCAGTCCTGAATTTCTTCGACCTCTCCGCTCATTCCTTCGATGAGGCGGCGGGTGCGGTCGATCGTCTCCCGCACCTGAGCTTCCGGGAGATCCGGGCTCAGGATGAACAAAGTTTCGTAACGATGCATGGGGGCGTGGTCTCCTTGCGCTGGAAATCGCGTGAGCCGAAGTCTGCGAAGACGGTCAGCTCTTGGCCGCTGCAGCAGCCGCCGCAGCCGACTCGGCGGCCGCGGGCGCCGCAACCGTGACGAGGGTGAAATCGTCGTCATACACGACGGACACGCCTTCGGGTAGCTTGAGTTGGCTGACGTGCACGGAATCGTGGATCTCGAGGTGCGAAACGTCGACCTCGATGTGGTTCGGGATATCGTTCGGGAGGCATTCGACCTGAACCTCGCGCTCGATGGGCTGCAGGATTCCGCCATGAACGATTCCAGCCGCCTTGCCGACGAAGTGGAGCGCGACCGGCACTTGAATCTTCTCGTTCATGTCGACTTCGTAAAGGTCGGCATGGCAGATCTGCCCACTGAGTGGGTGGTACTGCGTATCCTTCAGGAGCGCCACGCGACCGCCGAGAGTCGGTTCGTCGGACTCGAATCGAATGAGGGGAGTTCCCTCGATCCGACGCACACGGTCCATGAACTCCTTGGTCTGCAGGACGACAGCGGTCGGTTCGCGCCGCGGCCCGTAGAAAACGGCCGGAACCTGTCCAGCACGACGCAGGCGGCCAGCGGCCGCGGATCCGCGAGAGCTGCGGGACGAAACGGAGAGGGAAACGGATTGCATACAGATCCTCGGATGAACGACTGGGTGCGAGAGAGAAATCAGACGAACAAGGAACTGATCGATTCCTCGTGGTGAATGCGGCGTACGGCTTCGCCGAGCAGTTCCGCTACCGACAATCGCCGGATCTTGGAACAGGCTTGTGCTTCGGGACGCAGCGGGATGGTGTCCGTGACGATGAGCTCACACAAATCGGAGGCCTCGAGCCGCTGGATCGCCTCTCCCGACAAGACGGCGTGCGTGCAGCACGCATAAACTTCGCGCGCACCGTTTTCGTACAGTGCCCGCACGGCAGCGACCATGGTTCCCGCCGTGTCGACCATGTCGTCGACCAACACGGCGATCTTTCCCTTGACCTCGCCGACGATGTGCATCTCGGCGACTTCGTTGGGACGCGCTCGGCGCTTGTCGATGATCGCCAGGGAAGCATTGATGTGCTTGGCGAACGCCCGCGCCCGCTCTACGCCGCCGGCATCGGGAGAAATCACGGTCACATCGGAATCGCCCAAGCGCGTCCGGGCGTACTTCAAGAGCACCGGCGTGGCGAACACGTTGTCGACGGGAACATTGAAGAACCCTTGAATCTGGCCAGCATGCAGGTCGACCGTCAACACACGGAGAGCGCCGGCGGCGGTGATCAGATCGGCAACGAGCTTGGCGCTGATCGGAACGCGCGGCGCGACCTTCCGATCCTGACGCGCGTAGCCGTAATAGGGAATGACCGCGGTGATGCGCTTGGCCGAGGCCCGACGGAGCGCATCGAGCATCAGGAGCAACTCCATGATGTTGTCATTGACCGGGGTGCACGTGCTCTGGATCACGAAGACGTCGCCGCCGCGAACGTTCTCCGAGATCTCGACGAGAATCTCACCGTCGCTGAATCGACGCACGTCCGCCGAACCGCGCTTCACGCCAAGATAGGCGCACACGGCATCCGCGAGGTCCGGATTCGAATTACCGGAGAATACTTTGATCTCGTCCTTCACGTTCGCGATCCCTACTCGGCATGGGCTTTAGGTACTGGGCGGGAAGGATTCGAACCTTCGAATGCCGGAGCCAAAGTCCGGTGCCTTACCGCTTGGCCACCGCCCATCAACCAAAGAACCGGCCCCAATATGCCGATCGCTGCCGAATCACCTTTACGGCCTTCGCCCAGTATCCACGTCTCCGCAACCGCTCCGCCATGCGCCGCCCCCGCTTCTCGTCCGCAGCCACACCGAACACGGTCGACCCGCTCCCCGTCATCATCGCTCGCTGGGCACCTTCCGCCAAGAAGGCATCCTGCAAAGCACCAATTCCGGGATGTAGCGCACGCGCGGCCTCTTCTAGATCGTTCCGATCCGAACACAAAAGCGCCGCGTCCCGGGAGGCGGGTCTGCGGTTCATACTGGGGTCCGCTTCGATTGTCAACGCGCGGTCGTAGCAACGAAACACTTCCCGCGTCGCCAAGCCACGACCATCCCACGCCAGCACGAGATGCGACGGAATCACCGCATCGATGGGCTCGACCGCTTCCCCCACTCCGGTGACCCGGCAGAGGCCGCCCGTCAGGAAGAACGGTACGTCGGCCCCTATCCCGAGAGCGATACGCCGCAGCGTCGGGGCATCGACTGCCCCTGGACAGGCGCCGGCGAGAAACGACAGGACCGCTGCAGCATCGCTACTGCCCCCTCCCAGCCCTCCACCGATCGGAATTCGCTTCTCGAGCCGCAATTCGATGTCGACGGCGAGATTGGCAGCCATGGCGAAGGCTTCGATCGCGCGGACGATGGTATTGCTGGCCTCCACCGGGCCCAAAGCCCGGCCCGGAGCACGCCACGTCATGCGAACCGTACCGCCCTGCCCGCCGCTTCCGACCCGAAGCGAAACGATTTCCAACCAATCGTAGAGCGTGACGGGCACGAACAACGAATCGAGCAGGTGGTAACCGTCGGGCCGCGTCCCGCAGACGAGTAGATCCAGGTTCACCTTGGCCGGGGCGCGCAAAGACAATTGCATGGAGAAAGCTCCGGAAGGGGGAGAACGTTGACGTTGGCGAGCGGTACTGCTAGTCGACGATCACACCACTTCGATTGCCCCCGTGGTGAAAGGGATATCACGCAGGTCTCCGGAACCTGAAGTCCAGGTTCGACTCCTGGCGGGGGCACCCAACCTCGAGACAGCTGAACCTTGCAGTTCTTCCGCTAGTTCGGTAGCTTGCGCGTGCATTGTGTGCGGAAGAGCGCAGCCGCGCCAGGATGATGGAGGAGGGGTAATGCAAGGTCAGCTTCCGACCTGTCAAAAGTGCAACGTGGGCTTGCTCATTCCGCTATCCGACTACGGGCAAGAAGGCGCCACGGTTTTGTTCAAGGCTTGGGTTTGCATCAACCCACAATGCGGTTTCACGATCCGAATCGACAAGGGCGAGGTCAGCTACGGCCGCAAGCCCGAGCTCAAGCACTGAGTTCGCTCGGTTCTACGACCCCAAAAGAAAAAGGGCACCCTTGGCGAAGGGTGCCCTTTTTTATGGGATCCGGCGGCGTCCTACTCTCCCACCAGATTGACTGGTAGTACCATCGGCGCTGGAGAGCTTAACTGCCGTGTTCGGGATGGGAACGGGTGTGTCCTCTCCGCCATTGCCACCGGAAGCTCGGGATTTCAATTCGGTTGGGATTACATCGGAGAACGATTTGGTAGCGACGACGCCTCTCAAAAAGAGAGAAGTGGTCAAGCCTCACGGCCATTTAGTACCGGTAAGCTGAGCGTGTTACCACGCGTACACATCCGGCCTATCAACCTCGTCGTCTTCGAGGGGCCTTCAGGGGCCGAAGCCCAGGGATACATCATCTTGGGGGGGGCTTCCCGCTTATATGCTTTCAGCGGTTATCCCGTCCGCACATAGCTACCCGGCAATGCGGCTGGCGCCACAACCGGAACACTAGAGGTGCGTTCCTCCCGGTCCTCTCGTACTAAGGAGAACTCCCCTTAAGTATCCTGCGCCCACGGCGGATAGGGACCGAACTGTCTCACGACGTTCTGAACCCAGCTCGCGTGCCACTTTAATCGGCGAACAGCCGAACCCTTGGGACCTGCTCCAGCCCCAGGATGTGACGAGCCGACATCGAGGTGCCAAACCTCCCCGTCGATGTGAACTCTTGGGGGAGATAAGCCTGTTATCCCCGGCGTACCTTTTATCCGTTGAGCGATGGCCCTTCCATGCGGGACCACCGGATCACTAAGACCTGCTTTCGCACCTGCTCGAGATGTCTCTCTTGCAGTCAAGCCCCCTTATGCCTTTGCACTCGACGGCTGGTTTCCACTCAGCCTGAGGGGACCTTCGCGCGCCTCCGTTACTCTTTGGGAGGCGACCGCCCCAGTCAAACTACCCACCA
>CAZGEJ010000018.1:0-106334 GCA_964524885.1 uncultured Binatia bacterium (SeqCode) | reverse complement strand
GACGATAGTCGGCCTCACCCGGCCACCGCCAGACGGGCTACGGCGAGCACTTACACTTGATCGAACTTTTGGACCTTAGGCCCTGTCGAGCAGTGCTGCGACACGAACCGAGGGCACGCTTTTGAAGGACTGTGCACGCTGGAACGCATGCTCGCGGATAACGCCCGCAAGCTTCGTTTCCGCCGGGAAGAGCAATGATCGGAGGTAGCCGGGGACGGAAGGCTCAACTTGCTCGGCGACTTTGGGTTGTAGGCTCGTTCCCATCCCGACTTTTCCTGCGCGGGCACGCCTAGAATGGCTCAGCACAGACTGTCAAGCTTGAGTTGCTGAAGCGAACCTTCGGGCTTGATGTTCTGGCGAGCGAATTCGCCATCGGGGGCCATCGGGGACGTAGCGACAATTCGGACCATTCCCGTGGCCCTGGGGGCTCGTTTACCCGAGGCTGCGGGCGAGATCGTTCCCACTCCGCCTGCTCTCCTCGTCGGCGGATTGAGCTGCGCGTCGGGCGGCGGTACGGATGTCGGCACCTGAGACCGTGGAGGGAGCCTTGAGCGAGTACCAGTACTACGAGTTTCTGGCGATCGATCGCCCGCTGTCTGCGCGCGAGTGTGGCGAGTTACGCGCTATCTCCTCCCGGGCGACGATCACACCCACGCGCTTCCGCAATGAGTACCACTACGGCGACCTCAAGGCCGACCCGCGCAAGCTCCTCGCAAGCTACTTCGACGTCCACGTCTACGAAGCCAACTGGGGCGCGCGCTGTCTCGCTCTGCGACTGCCGGCGGATGCCGTTGCGCGACGCGCTCTCGCACCGTACTTCGTCGGCGAAACGGGAAGCGTGCGTAAGACCGGACCCCACCTCATCATCGACTTCTGGAGCCAGACCGACGACCCCGAAGACCCGGAGGAGAGCAGCGCCTGGATGGACTCGCTTGCTCCACTTCGCGACGCGCTGTTGCACGGCGACATGCGGCCCGCTTGGGTGGCTTGGATGGCCGCTGTCGCCGCAGGCGGCGTCGACGACGACGATCCCGAGCCGCCGCGCCCTGCCGGTCTCCGGAACTTCTCGGGCGCGCTCGAGTCGCTTGCCGACTTTCTCCGCATCGACGGGCACCTGATCGCCGCCGGCCTCGAAGCGGCGACGGCGGACGAGCCGCAGCTAGCGGGTCTCGCCGTATGGATCGCGTCGCTGTCTCTGGACGAGAAGGACGCACTCCTGGTGCGCGTTGCGCAAGGGGAGCAGGCGACGATCGCGGCGATGTTGCAGCGCCGGTTCAAGGCTGCGAAGGCGGAGCGGATGCCGGCTGCCGAAATCCAGTCAGGTCGCACCGCGGGTGAGATCCGCCAGAGAGCCGCCGAGCTACGCGAGGCCGCGGCGCGGCGTCGTGCCATCCGGGTGGCCAAGGAGAGACGGCGGCAGCAGGAGTTGCTCGCGGCCGAGCGAACTCGGCACCTAGAGAAGCTCGCGTCGCGGGGTAACGCCGCTTGGCGAGAAGTACACAAGCTGGTCGCTACATCGAAGCCGAAAGCATACGAAACCGCGACCGTTCTGCTCGTCGATCTGCGCGAGATCGCATCGCGCGCGGGCGACACGAAAGAGTTCGCCCGCCAGTTCGCCGAGCTACTCGACGCCCACGGCCACCGGCCGGCCTTCGTCAACCGGCTGCAACGCGCCGGCCTGCTCGAGCACCGAGGCTGATCGAACGGGCTCGACCCATCATGCGTTCCGGCTTCGGCGGCGCCTCCGACACGCGCCCACCAGGCCCACCGTCGCCTCGGACGATAGGCATCCATCCCCTGCTCCAGGAATTGTCCGAATTGTCGCTACGTCCCCACGGATCCCATGATGCCTAGTCGATCGCCACGGATCCACCATTTGCCTTGCGTGCCGGCAAATTGTCCCGCAATTTGGCGGTATGCTGGCTACTTCGCTGTTTCCGCGGCTGCTCGAAGCTCCGCGTGGCTCGTTTTTCCTCTTCGGGCCGCGCGGCTCCGGCAAGAGTACCTGGATTCGCCAGCTCTTCCCGGACGCACACCGCTTCGACCTCTTGCAGGAAGGTTTGTTCCAAAGCCTACTCGCCGATCCGAGCCGCTTCGCCGCCGAACTGCGTTCTCTCCCGGACGCGGCGACCGTCGTCGTCGACGAAGTGCAGCGCCTACCCGCCCTCCTCAACGAAGCACACCGCCACATCGAAGAGCGGCGGATGCGTTTCGTTCTCTGTGGCTCGAGCGCCCGTAAGCTCAAGGCCGCGGGCACCAACCTGCTCGCCGGCCGCGCCGTTGCGCGCAATCTGCACCCGCTCGTCCCGGAAGAACTCGGTGACGCCTTCGACCTCGAATCCGCTCTGCGCTGGGGCTCACTTCCGATCGTCTGGGCGGCCGCCGATCGCAACGAGGCTCTCGAAGCCTACGCTCAACTGTATCTGCGTCAGGAGATCCAGGCCGAGGGGATCGTCCGCAACCTCCCCGGCTTCGCCCGCTTTCTGCCGATCGCCGCCCTCTTCCAAGGCCAAGTACTCAACGTCAACGGCATCGCGCGCGATGCCGGGGTGGCGCGCAATACCGTCACCGGCTTCCTCGAGATTCTGGAGGATACGCTCGTGGCGTTCCGCCTGCCGGCGTTCCAGAGCCGCTTGCGCGTGCGTGAGCAGCGGCATCCCAAGTTCTACTGGGCCGACCCGGGTCTGCCACGGGCCCTCAAGCGCCAACTCGGGCCGCTGACCAACGAGGAGCGCGGGGCGGCTTTCGAGGGTTGGCTCGCAGCCGTGCTGCGTGCCTACCGCGACTACAGGAGGCTCTTCGACGACTGGTACTACTGGGCGCCGGGCAAAGGCTCGGCGGTCGAAGTCGATTTTCTCTTGCAGCGCGGCGACGACATCGTCGCCATCGAGGCGAAGAGCGGCCGCCAGACGACGCCTGCGGACGTGCGCGGGTTGCGGGCGCTTGCCGATTTGCCACATCTGCGCCGACGCATCGTCGTATACGGTGGCGAGCGCCCACAGCGCACCGAAGACGGCATCGAGATCTTGCCGATCGGCTCGTTCCTCGACCTCTTGGCATGCGGCACGCTGTTTCCTGCCTGAGGGGAATGGTTGGGACACCCACCTTCGCCGGAGCCTAGGGTGTTCACGTGCCGGGACACCCACCGTTGGGGGGGTGTATTGCTGGGACACCCACCTTCGCCGGAGACCAGCGTTCTGGCTGACGCGGCTGCTGCGGGAACGGTCCTCTCCCAAGACACCGAAGTGGGTGTCCCGGAAGAGATCCGCGCTTGCGAAGGGCTATCTCGCGGGTCGCTACGGCGGCATTCTCGAATGGGGTTAGGGGTCGCACCACGCCAAGTCCACGATTCACTAAGGGAAACGGCCGTTTTGGAGGTCGATTTTCGGACTTAAGGATGCGCTTTGGGGGGTCAAATCGGCGGCGTAGCTGATTCTTGCTGCGCGGAAGGCATACGCGCACAAGAGGTGGGTGTCCTGGAACCGACTGGAACCGATCTCCCTGCGTCGAAGGTGGGTGTCCCAACTCCGTCTCCCGTGGTGGTGTCCTAACTCCGGCCCGGGATGCTCGCGACACGTCGCCCTCGACCCGCAGCGGGCCCGCCGAGTACAACTCGGCGCTCCGGGGCGCTTTGCGCCCGTTTCGTACAGGGCGTTCGGGGTCGCACCACGCCAAGTCCACGATTAACTTAGGGAAACGGCCGTTTTGGAGATCGATTTTCGGCCTTAAGGATGCGTTTCGGGGGGTCAAATCGGTGGCATAGCTGATTCTTGCTGCGCGGAAGGCATACGCGCGCAAGAGGTGGGTGTCCTGGAACCGACTGGAACCGAGCTCCCTCCGTCGAAAGTGGGTGTCCCGACTCCGTCTCATTGGGGGATTCGTCTACCCGAGGCGCAACCGCGGGCAGACCCTTGGGCGGGGGACGAGGCGCCCAAAATGGCGATCCGCCCAATTCCGACCATCGTGCTCCGGCGGGCGGAGCGATGTGTGTGCGTCGGGGTCAGCGGTGCCGAAAGCGGCGTTCCAAGGGGGCCAGTAGGCGACGGTTCAGGATCGAGTCGCTGGCGATTCCCAGGCGGTGGTGCAACGCGTCGGCGTAGGCGACGACTCGATGGGCCACGGCCCAACGGCGCTGGCTGTCGAGCTCTGGCTGGGCTGCGGCAAGTCCCCACTTCGCACAGAAACGGGTCATCCCTCTCTCGGTCCAGGCGTCGCTCCAACGAGTGAGGTAGAACGCGCGGTCCATCTCTTCGATCGATTCCGGCAACAGCACCGTCAGTCGCGCCTGCGGCTCGATCCACATCGTGCCGCCACCAGCCAGGATCCGCAGGCAGAAGTCGGTATTCTCGGGAATGCTCGGGATCTGCGGATCAAATGGATCCGTCGTTCCCAGACACGAACTCCGAATGAGCAATCCGTGCATCTCGACGTGCTCCGTCCGTCGCCGACCTGGGCTGCCCCGAAGATGCGCTTGGCGCTGGGTGTGTGTCACCACGAGACGTCTGCCGCGGCTGGACTCGACGATGCGACACACCCCGCCGAACATGTGCAGGCGTTCTTCCGACCCAACACGCTCCAGGTAGAGGGGCGCAACGACAGCGGCGTTGGTTTCCTCGGCACAGCCGAGCAAGGCCTCGAGCCAACCTGGGGATACGAGAACGTCGTTATCCAAGAACGCCGCGTACTCGCCACTGAGATGGGGACAGGCGAGGCGCCTCGCTTCGTTGGGGCTGAGGAAGTGCTCCCGACGAATCAGGTGCATGCCATGGCCCTCCGCGACCTGCCGGAGCTGCCTCTGAATCGAAGGCGGCGAACCGCCGTCGACGTAGATCAAGTCATACGGCACCGTGGAATGCGCCAACACGCTGCTGAGGCTTTCGATCGAGCGGGAAAAGGACTCCCGTTGGGTGATCACCACCGTGACGCGCTTTTCCATGAACCGGGTGTGAACCCCTTACTCGAAACGGGTGCGGCGGGCCACCTCGAGCACCTCGGCGACCGCGAGCCGTCGGCCCAACCGGCCGGGCAGACGCTAGGGGTGGATTGTTGGGAGGGTGGATTGTTGGGACACCCACCTTCGACAGAGCCCAGCGGTCTGGCGGACACGGCTGGCGCGGCGACGATCCTCGCCCAAGACCCTGAGGTGGGTGTCCCGGAAGAGATCCGTTGTTCTCCGGGTTCACGCCGGCACGGTTGCGCGAGTGCAAATCGGTTTCCCGTCCGACCGCGGAACGGTTGGGGTCCTCACCCATCGGACTCCGGGCCGACGCAAGGTCGGTCGTTGTGATCCAGCGACGGTCGCGATGGGCGAGCACGCCGGTACCGGAGACGAGTACGGACCGCTGGCGTCCCGACGGAAGGCGGGAGATTCCCGATTCAGAGGCAGCTCCCGTTCGCCGCGTCGTCGTCGTAGGCGTCGCAATCCACCGACATTCCGTGGAAGGCCTCGGTCATTCGGCAGAAGCGGCAAGCGCTCCGATCGGAGAGACACTCGGCGGGTGCGAACGTTGCACCGCAGCCTCCAGGAAGAACGGTGCCGACATCATTCGCACAGGCTTCCAGGCTCGCCGCCAGCTTCTCCCGCGCCTTGGCAACCTTGCCTTTGGCGTCGGATGCAACATCGACCAAACAGGCTTCGATATCCTCGGTCTTGACGATCAACGACGGCTTGCCCGCCAGTCGTCCCTTGAGGCAGCCGGCGAAGATCTTCGCTTGCGCGTGGACCAGCGAATAGCTCTTGGCCCACGCAATCGACTGACAGCGCGCGCGGGCGTCGCCTTTGGCGACGATCGCCACCGGCAGATCGGCCCCGAACAGATCGGTAACGAGATCGATCGCGCCTTGCTGGGCTGCCGTACCGACGGATGCCGCGGCTTCGATCCCGAAAGGCGGCGCCAACGCGCATTTCTTGAGTTCCGTCTCCTCGAGCTTGCCGAGCGTCGCCGCCACCTTCTGATCGCTATCGGCGGCGATGCAGTCGGCAGCGTCCGGAACCTCGCCTGCTGCCGCGGCAGCTAGACACTGGCCATTGAGCTTCGCCTGTACCTTGGCGACTTTCCATCCGACCTTGGCAACGGCTTTGACACACGACTGCTCCGCATTGAACAGCCCCCGGAGGACGACCGCCCATTCACTCGCACGCGAGGTCAATACCGTGATCTCGACATCATCATCCATTTGCACCGCTCGCGTCGCGACACAGGGATCGGGAGAGGCAACTCCCGGTGCGCCCGTACAGTCGGCGACCAAAGCGCCATTGCGAATCACGTCGAGCCGCTCGAGCGCCACTCCTGGCGGGACGAGCGCTGCGTCGACTTCCAGTACGAGAACGATGGGGTCGTTTGGCGTCGCCGGCGGGGCCGAAACCTCGATCGGCAGCCCGAGTACCTCGACATCGGAAGAGGTCTCGAGCGTGATGGCCGTGCCGATGGTGACCGTTCCTTCGTTGGGGGTCGTGAGTGCCGCAGCCAGCGGGGCTTCCGCGGTGGCTCCTGCGCCAAGGATGTCCGACGTCACGCTTCCGCCAGCAGCTACGATCTGCGAAACCGTGGTGTACACGCATGTCGACTCGCATCCGTCGCCGGGAATCGCATTGCCATCGTCGCACGCCTCGTCTCCCGTTCGTATGCCGTTGCCACATGCGGTCAGGCGACAATTGGCATCACAGCCGTCGCCACTGACGAAACCTCCGTCGTCGCACTCTTCGCCAACCGTCGCGATGCCGTTGCCACAGGCCGTCACCTGGCAGTTTTCGTCGCAGCCATCTCCACTCACGAGGTCACCGTCGTCGCAGGCCTCGCTCGCACGCGCTCGGCCATCGCCGCACACGGTGCTCAAGGCATACTGCATGACGTCGTCATCTCGTCTCCAGGCAACCAACCAACCTTCGCTGCTCGCCGCGACGGACGCATAGCGGTCTACCTCGCCGTTCGTCGGATCGAGTCGCGTCGCGGGGCTCCACGTCGTTCCATCTGCAGAGTAGGCGTAGCGCAAGACGGACTCGCAACATTGGTAGCCATGGACGACGGCATCTGCGCTCCACACGACCAACCACGACCCCGCCTCGTCGACGGATACTTTCGGGTCTTGGTCGCTATCGCTATCCGTGGACGCCGCGGAGTCGACGGCGGTCGGCGGCGACCACGTTGAGCCACCATCGTTCGAGATGGCGACGTGAATATCGTCGTCCCGTTGGCCGCCACGCACGAGATCGGTCGACGATGACCACGCGGCAAGCCATCGTCCCGATCCGGCACTCGCTAGAGTTACCTGGAAATCGAGTCCTACATCGGCCGCGGCGTTGCTGTTGATTGCGGTCGGTGCGCTCCATGTAACTCCAGCATCGGTGGAGCGAAACGCGACGATGTCCAAATCGCTGCCGGCGAATGCAGGTTTCGATCCCGCCGCAATCCAGGTTCCGGTGCGATCTGTCGCAAGGGAAAAGGCGACCTCCTCAGCCATCGTACCCATGGGCGGCAATACCGACCATGTCGCTCCATGGTCACCCGACCGTGCCAAATAGAGTTCGTTGGACACCAACCGAAGCCATCCGACGACGACGTTGCCGGCGCCGTCGACGGCGATGCGCGCGTAGCGATTGGTGCCCTTGCAACCCGGGTCGATCTCCGTAGGGACGGTCCATGTCAGGCCACCGTCGGTCGAGGAAGAGAAGACCACATTTTCGCCGCAACCCACGGACGTCAGTGACCAAACCGCCAACCAACGTCCGGCACCATCGTGCACGACCTGCGGCGAGTGGTGCTGCAATCCGGCTGGAGACACGGCACTCGAGCTAGTCCAAGTTTGTCCGCCGTCGGTGGAACGGACGGCGCGGACGGCAAGGGCCGGCTCGGTGTAGACGAGGATGCATTCCCCGGCAGGCGCACATGCAAGGCTCGGGAATCCAGTGGCGGGCGCTACGGCGCTTGCGGGCGACTCGAACTCAAGCGCTGCGGCCGACCCCGGCAACACCGTCCACGTGAAGTGCGCGTGTGCGATTGCGATCAGCAGCCACTTAGTGGTCGGTTTGCAACGGTTCCTGCGCATGGCGATAACTCCTGGTGGTTGCTCACGTGACGAAGGTCGTCGAGAGAAGAAGAACTCGCCAACGCCCAGGACCCGCTTGGTCCGAAACGGAACTCCGAGGGAAGACGACGAATAAGACGCAGACGACCGAAAGGGCAAGGATTTCCGCCCGAGAGGTATGCGGAGCAGTGCGGCCGAGCGCTTGCCATGAATTTCGTGCCCTGGGGCAATACACCAGCGTCACGGATCGCGTCAATTGAAATAACTGTGTGTCGACCATTTCCTCAGCCTTCACCTATGCAACGTCGTGGCGAGGGCGACGAACTCCACGTCCGGTGGAATTTCGCGACTGGTCCTCGCATCGACCTCGTCACGAGGATCCGAGAGTGTTCACCTTCGCCGCGTCCGTAGCAGGGGTCGTCGGGATTCCTGGAATTCCTGAGAGGAGATCCTGAGACACCCACTTTCGACACGGAATTGCGAGGACACCCACCTTCGACAGGACCCAGCTTGCTGGCGGACGCGGCTGCCGTGCCGACCGTGCTCTCTCAGCAGATCGAAGTGGGTGTCCCGCAAGAGATCTCTTTTCGTCCAGGTTGAGGCGACGGCAGGTAAGGTGGGTGTCCCGACTTGTCTTGCCCAACCCCGTCTAAGGTGGGTGTCCTAACTCCGGCCCGGGATGCTCGCGACACGTCCCCCTCGACCCGCCGCGGGCTCGCCGAGTGCAACTCGGCGCTCCAGGGCGCTTGGCGCCCGTTTCGTCCAGGTTGAGGCGACGGCAGGTAAGGTGGGTGTCCCGACTCCGTGCTCCCTCTGAGACCGGGATCCGGTTACGGTTCGTTCGGGGGTGCGGGGCGTGTCGACGGCAGCAGCAGGTCTTCGAGGAAGAAGGCGGCTAGTTCGGCGCGGCCGTGTAGGCCGGCCTTGCGGTAGGTCGACTGCGCCTGCTGGCGCACGGTGCGCTCGCTCGTCTGCCGCAGCTCGGCGATCTCCTTGAGGCTGAGCCCCTTGATCAGCAGCAGACCCACCTCGCGCTCGGCGTCGCTCAACGACCAGGCCGCGAACTGTTGGTCGATCGCGGCACCCAGGCCGTCGAGCAGGCCGCGCGCCTCGCCGCGCCAACGCTCGGCCGCCGCCTGCCACACCGCGACCTCGGCCTCGAGTTTCCCGATGTCCCGCTGGAAGCGCCAAAGGATGCTGCACAGGTAGGCGACCCCGCCGACGCTCAGAACGAGCACCGCCCCTTCGAGAGCGAGGTGCTGCAGCTCGATGCCGGAACGAGCATCGCCGATCAGATCGAGCCCGACGAGGATGCCGATGAGACCGAGCACCGCCACGCCGATGCCCGCGAGGCGTCGGTCGAATGACCCATGGCTCGGGTCCAAGTCGCTGTTTCGACTCATGTTTTTCGTTCGTGCGTCATCCGTCGGATGGTGCCTGCGAAATCGGTTGCCTACCCACTACCTCAGATCGCAACCGGAGCCCACGCTCCAAGGAGACCGACATGACCAACCTTCCGCTTCACCCCGTCATCGTTCACTTGCCCATGGCCTTGGCCGTGCTGGTGCCGCTCGTCGGACTCGCCTTGGCGGTCGCCATCCGGCGCGAGTGGCTGCCCCTGCGCAGCTGGGCCGTCGTCGTCGTGCTGCAGGCCCTCTTGGTGGGTTCGGGCTTCGTCGCCCTGCGCACCGGCGAGGAGGAAGAGGAACGCGTCGAGCATCGCATCTCCGAGTCGGCCATCGAGCGCCACGAGGAGAAGGCCGAACAGTTCCTTTGGGTCGCGGGCCTGACGTTGGTGATCGTCGGGGGCACCCTCGTCGCGCGCCAACCGCTGATGGCGCAACGCCTGATGGTCGGCGCTCTCTGCGCGACGCTGGCGACCGCCGCGATGGGCGTGCGCGTCGGCCACGCCGGCGGCGAGCTGGTCTACGGCGACCGCGGCCTGATCGAGCGCAACGTCCAAGCCAAGTAGAGATCCGTGGACCCCTCCCCTCGATCCTCTCCCCGCGAAACGGCGGGGAGAGGCAAGTTCGTACGATACCGCCTGCATCGAACCCTAAGTGACCGGCATGGGGACTAGCCCAGTGGCTACCTGCGTCGCAGGGCTTCGACGACTTCCCCTGCCGCGAGACGGTGTTCGCAGAAACGATCCGGGCAGAGGTCGCACGGCACGGGGCGATGCAGGCACGTCAGGCTGTTGCCCAGCGGGCGCCAGGCGATGGGGTCGGTCGAGCCGAAGAGCACCACACCCGGTGCTCCCACGACGCCCGCCAGGTGGCTGATGCCGGAGTCGTTGCCGGCATACAGGTCGGCCCGCGCCAACAGCGCCGCCACCAGGGGCAACGGCGCATCCCGCAGGCTGACACAGCCGTCGAACGACGGCATCTCCGACTCGGCCGGCCCGGCCAGTTCGACGATGCGCCATGCCGGGCCCATCTGCCTGCGCCAGCTTTCGACGAGGTGCCCGTACCCCTGCCAGTTCTTGCGCCGCGAGCCGCTGCCCGGATGCAATACCAACAGACGGGCTTCCCCCAAGCCCCGTTGCCGCAACCACGTCTCGCAGCCCGCGTCATCCCGCCGCACCGCGCGGCGCAAATCCGACAGCACCGTCTCGTCCTCGACGTCGAGGTCCAGGCCGAGGCTGCGCGCGAACGACGCGGCCGCCCGTTCGCCGGGTTGGAAGTCGCGAAACGGCAAAACATGGGTGTCTTCACAAAGCTGGGCGAGGCGGACGGGGAAGTTGGGGTCGCCGTGGCCGGTCCACGATCGGGCCCGCGCGAAGCCGCCGAAGAGGCGGCGTGTCGCCGCCGCCGGCTCGGCGCCGTCGGCGAACAGATCGGCGACCTCCCTCCGGTGCAGCGGCACCACCTCGATGTCGGCCAGCGCGAGTAGCGTGGTCCACGCCGGATTGGCGACGAGACAGAGGCGCTCGGGATAGGTCCGACGCAGCGCCAACAACGTCGGTAGGAAACAGAGGAAGTCGCCGAGCGCGCCGGGGAAGAAGACCAGCGTTCCGGACGGTAGGCCGGATCGGTGGGTGTCCATCAGCCGCCAGGCCTACCCGCGAGCTGCGAGAGGGGACGAGTGTCCGTCTTTGCCGGCGGTTCGGATCGCATGGGGTACCGTCACGCGCTAGGACCGACGCGTCGCGCGGTACCACTCCAACGCGTGCTGCTGGTGCTCGGCGATGAATGCTTCCTTGTGTCGGTTGAATTCAAGGGGGTCGGCCAAATCCATCCGAGCGATCTCCAGTTTCCGCCGCTCGTAGGCCCGCCGCACGTCGGCATGGGCGCGCAGATAGTCGCGGAACGCGATGTGGCGCATCCAGTGGAAGGAACCGCGCTCGATGATGTGGATGTTGGCCAGCGTCTCGTAGTCGCGCCCAAAAGCCAGTTCGTCGTCGGGGCCGATGAGGCGCGGCAACGGCGTCGCCGAGATCGACGCCAACTTCACGAAGAAGCGGCGGTACGGCATGCCGGCCGTGAACTTGCCGATGTAGCAGTAGCCGGCGTCCGTCATCGGCGCGATGGTTGCGTCGAGATGCGATTCGCCCGGCAGGCCAACCAGGATGTCGATGATCGGCTTGGCTGCGATGTCGCCGAGCGACGTGCTGCCGATGTGGTCGATCGAGGGCTCGAGAAACGCCAGCGCTTGCCCAATGGCTTCCCGGTGACGCGCGTAGGCCTCGGCCCAGGCGGGCGTCCAAGGTTCGAGCCGGACCTTCATGGCGTCGCGGCCGAGCCCGCCAGGATACCGCCGTCGAGGTGAATCTCGGCGCCGGTCATGTAGGCAGCCTCATCCGAAGCGAGCAGCACGGCGACCGCGGCGACCTCCTCCGGCGTGCCGAAGCGTCGCAGCGGCGTGTCGCTGACCAAGTCGCGCAGGCGCTGCTCGCGCTCCGGTCCATCGCCGAGCATGGGCTCCCACATCGGCGTCAGGATGGCCGCCGGGTGGATGGAGTTGCAGCGGATGGCGAGCCCCTCGCCGGCGCAGTAGAGGGCGACGGACTTGGTGTGGTTGCGGACGGCGGCTTTCGAGGATGCATAGGCCGCAGCGGCCGGGATGCCGACGAGACCCGACCGCGACGAGATGTTGATGATCGAGCCGGCGCCGTGGTGGCGCATGGCGCGGATCGCGTGCTTGCAGCCGAGAAACACGCCGTCGAGATTGGTGCGATGCACGTGACGCCAGTCCTCGAGCGTCGCGTGCTCGGGATCGTGTGCCGCCGTGCCTTCCTCGAGTCCGGTGATGCCGGCGTTGTTGACGACGACATCGAGCCGGCCATGGCGCGCCAGGATCGCGGCCGTGACGGCCTCCCAGTCGCCCTCCTGGCGTACATCCAAGCGACGCCAATCCGCCGCCGGACCGAGTTCGGCCGCGGTGCCGCGGCCAGTCGTCTCATCGATGTCGGTGACCCAAACGAAGGCCCCCTCGGTGACGAAGGCGCGCGCGATCGCCGCGCCGATACCACGCGCGGCGCCGGTGACGAGTGCAATGCGATCGGCTAGACGGTTCATAAGAGAGGCTCTCACGTGTGTGCCCTAATGAACCGGGTGCGGGCGCGTTCGTCCAGCCCCCCAACCAGGTTCCAGGGGAAGAAGACTCGTGTTCCGGACGGCTTGCCGGGGCGGGGGGTGTCCATTAGAACCAAAACCTACCCCCGAGCATCGATGTTGAACGTCGCGCCATCCTGTATCGACCTCATCGGCCACACCCCGTGCGTGCGCCTCAACCGCGTTGCGGGAGAGGGCGCCGCGGAAGTTTGGGGCAAGCTCGAGTCTCTCAATCCGGGCGGCAGCGTCAAGGATCGCATCTGCCTGGCCATGATCGAGGCCGCCGAGCGCGACGGCCGGCTGCGCCCCGGGGCGACGATCGTCGAGCCGACGAGCGGCAACACCGGCATCGGCCTGTCGCTGGTGGCGGCGATCAAGGGCTATCGCGTCATTTTGACCATGCCGGAGACGATGAGCCAGGAGCGGCGCAGCCTCCTCGAAGCCTACGGCGCGGAAGTCGTGCTGACCCCGGGTGATCGCGGCATGCACGAGGCCGTGCAGGCGGCCGAGGAGATCGCCGCCGAAACCCCGGGCGCCTTCATGCCGCAGCAGTTCCGCAACCTCGCCAACCCCGAGGCGCACCGCACGACGACGGCACAGGAGCTGTTGGAGCAGTTCGAGCGCATCGATGCCTTCGTCGCCGGCGTCGGCACCGGCGGCACCATCACCGGCGTCGGCTCGGTCTTGCGGCAACACCGCCCCGACGTTCAGATCGTCGCCGTCGAACCCAGTGGCTCGGCCGTCCTGTCCGGCGGCGCCGCCGGACCGCATACGATCCAGGGCATCGGCGCCGGCTTCGTGCCGGAGATTCTCGACCCCGCAGTCTACGACAGCGTCGAACAGGTCACCGACGACGAGGCGGCCGACTACACCCGCCGCTTGGCGGCCGAGGAGGGCATCCTCGCCGGCATCTCGGCGGGGGCCAACGTCTGCGCCGCCACGCGCGTGGCGCGCCGACTCGGGCCGGGCCATGTGGTGGTGACCGTGCTGTGCGACACCGGCCAGCGTTATCTTACGACCGAGTTGTTCGCCCGCGAGCAAGGCATATGAACGCAACCGTCACCGCGCCGCCGGCGGAACTCGCGGCCAAACTGGATCGACTGCGCGCCACGTTGCGCGACATGGGTCACGTGCTCGTCGCCTTCTCCGGCGGCGTCGACTCGTCGCTGTTGCTGCGCGTCGCGGCCGAGGAGCTGGGCGATCGGGTGATCGCCCTGACGACGCGTTCACCCACCGAGGTGGGCGAGGATTTCGCCACCGCGGTCGCCTTGGCGCAGGAACTCCGCGTGCGGCACGAGATCATCGAGGCCGACGAGCTGGAGATCCCGGGTTATGCCGAGAATCCGGTCAACCGCTGCTACTTCTGCAAGAACAGCCTCTTCGAGATCTGCCGGCGCGAGGCGCCGCGCTTGGGAAATCCGCTGGTCGTCGATGGCGCCAACCTCGACGACCTCGGCGACTACCGACCCGGCCTGACGGCGGCGGCGGAGCTGAGCGTGCGTCATCCCCTCGTCGAGGCGGGTTTGACCAAGAGTGAGATTCGCCAACTGAGCTTGCACTTCGGCCTGCCGACCTGGGACAAGCCGTCGAGCCCTTGTCTGTCTTCGCGCTTCCCCTACGGCACGCGCATCACCCGCGAGGGCTTGGACAAGGTGGCGGCGGGCGAGCAGGTGTTGCGCGATCTCGGCTTTCGCGAGTGCCGCGTGCGCTACCACGAGCAGGTGGCGCGCATCGAGGTACCGGCGTCGGAGATCGCTCGCCTCGTCGAGCCGACGACCCGCCAAGCCGTCGTCGACGGCTTGCGCGCCGCCGGCTTCCGCTGGGTCACCCTCGATCTGCAAGGCTTCCGCAGCGGCAGCCTGAACGAGGGGCTCAGCCTCACGTGAGCGAGACCGATCCCCTCAGGCGCGGGCTTCGATGGGCGTCCAGCTGCCGTTGCGGGCGCCGATGTAGTTCGACTGCGGCCGGATGAGCACGTCCTCGGCGATCTGCTCGAGGAAATGAGCCGTCCAACCACCCGACCGGCCGATGGCGAAGGTCGGCGTGAACAGTTCCGTCGGTAGCCCGACGCCGTGCAGCAACAAAGCCGTGTAGAACTCGACGTTGGTATCGAGACGACGGTCGGGCTTGGCCTCGCGCAACACCGCCAGAATCGCCTGTTCGACCTCGCGCGCATCGCCGTAAAGCTGCGGGTCGCCGCCGCGACCGAAGAGACGTTCGGCGGCACCGGCGAGCACGTCGGCACGCGGGTCGCGCACTCGATAGACACGATGGCCGAAGCCCATGATGCGCTCGTTGCGCCCCACCGTGTCGCGCGCCCAAGCGTAGGCTTCTTCACGCACGCTGGTGCCGCGGCGCGCGGCGTTGGCGCGGATCTCGAAAACCATGTCGAGGGCAGGCCCCGGAGCGCCGCCATGTAGGGGTCCCTTGAGCGCGCCGATCGCCGCGACGAGAGCCGAGACCATGTCCGAACGTGTGCTCATGACCACACGCCCGGTGAAGGTCGAGGCGTTCATGCCGTGGTCGACGACGGTATTGAGGTAGGTCTCGAGGGCACGTGCCGATTCGCCGTCGGGTCGATCGCCGTTGAGCATGAAGAGGTAATTGGCCGCGTGGCCGAGCCCCGGGTCGGGCGCCACCACGGGCTGGCCGTGTTTGTAGCGCCAGAAGCGGGCGACGACGGTGGGCAGACGCGCGACCAAGGCTTGGGCCTGTTCGACCGGACTGCCGTTGAAGGTCGTGACGGCGAGGCTGTCGACGCCCATGCGCAAGGCGTCCATGGCGCCGATACCGCCGGCGGCTGCGGCACGCAGCAGGGCGTCGGTGGCCGGCGGTAGTTCGCGTTGCGTCGCCAGGGCGGCGGCCAACGTGTCGCGCTCGGCGCGTCGCGGCAGGCGTCCATTCCAAAGGGCGAACAAGACTTCCTCGAAGGTCGCGTGCGGCGCGATCTCCTCGATGGGGAAGCCGGCGACGACCAGCGAGCCGGCTTCTCCGTCGACCTCGCTGAGGCGGGTTTCGGTGAGCACGACTCCGGCGAGGCCGCGGGCGATCTGACTCATCTCCATACTTCCTTCCTCGGCGCGCTCGGCGGCGCGCCGCCGCATTCTTATCGACGAGTCGATCATACGGATCAAGGTTGATTGCGAGAATCAATATGTTGTATTCGACCGGTATGCAGGAACTGCTCACCGCCGCCGAGGCGGCCGCCGAACTCGGCGTCTCGTTGCCGACGCTCTACTCGTACGTCTGCCGCTTCGATTTGCGCACGGTACCCGGTCCCAATGCCCGCCAGAAGCTGTACGTTGCCGCCGACATCCGTGGCCACAAGCGTCGCAAATCCCTGAAGCGCGACCCCGCCAACATTCCCCTCGACGCCCTCGGCTTTTCCATCCCGGTGCTCGAATCGTCCATCTCCACCGTCGAACACGGCCGGCTCTTCTATCGCGGCAAAGACGCCGTACAGCTCGCCACCAGCACGACCTTCGAACCGATCTTGTCGCTGCTATGGCTCGGCAACCTCGATGCGCCGCTGCCCGAAATCGGCTCGCCCATCGACACCAAGCTGTGGACCCGCCTCGCCCGCGCCGTCGACGGCTTACCACCGCTGGAGGCTTTCCAAGTCGCGCTGCCGATGGCGGCCGCCGGCGACTCGACCGCCTACGATCTCCAACCCCACGCCATCGTGCGTGCCGGACGACGGATCCTCGCCATCCTCACTTCGGTCGCGATCGGCCAACGCGACCTGGGCGGGCAGTCCGTGGCCCAGTCGTTGGCACGCGCTTGGACGCCGCGTGACGCACGAGCGCAAGCGTTGTTCGACGCGGCGCTCATCGTCTACGCCGACAACGGACTGAGCCCGTCCACCTTCACGGCGCGCTGTGTCGCCTCGGCGGGTTCGTCACCCTATGCCGTCGTCGCGGCGGGCGTCGCCGCTTTGCAGGGATCGAAGCACAGCGGCGCGGCGGCGCGCGTCGAATCGTTGGTGCGCGAGGCCACCGAGCGCGCCAGCTATCGACTCGCCTTGCGGGAGCGCATGATGCGCGGTGATTCGCTGTCGGGATTCGGCCATCCTTCGTATCCGGACGGCGACCCACGCGCAGCGTTGTTGCTCGACTTGCTCAGCCGGTTCTACCCGCGCTCGAAGGCATTGCAGCAAGCGCAAGATCTCGTCGCCGCCGTCGCCGACCTCTCGGGCCAACGTCCGACCGTCGATTTCGGTGTCGTCACCCTCTGTAGGGTCTGTGGCCTCGAGCCGAGCGCGGCGCAGACGCTTCTCGCGCTGGGTCGCACGGCCGGCTGGGTGGCCCATGCCCTCGAACAATACGACGGCGGCCGCACGATTCGGCCGATCGCGCGCTATTCCGGCGAGCCGCCGGAATGAACACCACCGCGCACCATCGCCGCGAGCTGCCCGATCTCGAGCGAGGGTCCCGTTCCTAGAACGCCGGGCTCCGTCCCGGCCTGCTCCGTCCATCTGTTTCGCCCGTCCCCATCGCCCCGGCGCGGACGGAGCCGCGCCCTCCAGTGGACGGAGATTTGGGGTCATTCGTTGAGGAAGATCGGCCGATCGTCGCGCCTCCCGAGCAACGCGGTGATGCGCTCCTGGTCGATACTTCCGTCGGTGCGTAGCGCAACCGTCGTCGGATCCGACGGCATCGTTCCCACCCGCGACTGCGACCACCAATGGATGAGGCGATCGCGCGCCGCGATACGGTCGCTCTCGTTGCCGACGAAATCGTACTCGATGCCGGCCTCCTCGAGCGCTTGCCGCAAGGAGTCGGCGGCGATGAAACGAACGGCGTCGTAAGGATCCACCAACAATTGCGCCAGCAGCGGCACACTCCACGACGCTACGGCCTCGCTCGCGGATGCCTTGCGCGCCGCGGGCCAGCCGAGATGCCAGGCCGCCAAGGCACGCTGACCGGCATCGCCTCGCAGGAGATCGAGCACGGCGGCCGATAGATGATTGCGTTCGTCATCGAGCGGCGGCCGGGCTCGCCCATACCAGACCTGGAGTTGATCCGCGGCCCAGCCGAGGCTGCGGTCGACGTGACACGCCGTGCACGCGTTGGGCCGCCCGGTGGCCTCCGTCACGGGGATGTCCGGAACGTCGACCTCATGCGAACGCGTCGCCTTGAGCAAGCCGTAGCTCGTGTACGGCATATGGCAGTTGTAGCAGCGTGAGCCTTCCGACGACTCCGCATGGTGCGTATGGGCCTCCACTGCGCCGCGGAACTGACGATGGCACTGGAGACAAGCGTCATCGCCCTGCATCGCGCCGACGAGCTGATCGTTCGCCCACTCCAACGCAGGCCGCTGGTCGCTCGGATCGCTGTGCATCGTATGGCACGAAAGACACGAGTACTTGCGGCCGGCGAAACAGGGTGAGTCGCGCACGCCATGGTATTCGCGCCCTGCGACCCGGATCATCCCGTCCGGCCAAAAATGCTGCCGCATGAAATCTGGCTCCATCTGCAGGATGCGCTGCATGATGGGTCGCTCGAGGATGTCGAAGGACACGACATCACGCGTTGCTTCCAGATCGTCACCCGGACGGTAGGCCGGCCCCGATTCGTTCCACTCGGGATGGGTCGCCGGGCCCAAGACCGTGGTCACCATGTGGCATTGGCCGCACACCTCACTCGATCGCGGACCCGACAGGCGGGCGGGGTTGACGATGGACGGATCGCGCTTTTCGCTGAGGTGCTCGACGTAGCGCCGCCACGGTTTGCTGTAGCGCTGTACGTGTTTGGCACCAGGGCCGTGACAGGCTTCGCAAGCGATGCCGAACTCTGCCACCTGAGTGTCGACGGCGGTGTTCCAATCGAGGTGCGGTCGCGGAAAGGTCGAGTGGCATTGGAGGCAGTTCCGATTCCACGCCCCCAGCTCCTGCGTCAGCGGCTCGTCGGGGGGCCGCGGCGGGGTCAAGAGGGTCGAGCCGTACGGCACCCAGCGCTTCTCGGCGATGCGATAGACGATGGGCAGCAGAGCCAAGGCTCGACCGGTTTCGTCGGGAAACCAGAAATCCTGTTCGTGATGCGAGCCGGTCGCGAGCACCAGCGGACGCTTCACGCGTGGCGCCGGCATGCGCCGGTCCATCCACAGAGGATCGTCCATTTCAGCGAAGAAGCGATCGCCTTCGCGCAACAGATGGATGGTGCGACCGAATGCCGTGACGCTGACATCGAACGGGGCGAGGACCGTTTCCGGAGTCACCCGTTGCGTCATGCGTCGATGATACGAATCGCTCCACGTGGCGTGTTGCCAAGGGTGGCACGCGCGGCATGCATCCGACGAGACGTAATCGCCCTCCAAGATCTCGCGTGGTCGGTCGGCGACCGCGGCTTCGTTCGGACGGTCGGGGCGTTCCGGGCGTGCGTACCAGGCGGTAGTACCGACCAGAACGACGAGCAGGGTGAGAAACGAGGCCAGCTTCATGGACGGAACTCCAACAGCTGATCATAAACTTCGAACAATCGCCCGAGCATGCGCTCTTCGGCGTGGTGCTCGCCGACATGAGCGCGACCGGCGCGTGCCAGCGCCGCCGCTTGGTCCGGGTGGGCCAGCAGTCGGTCGATCGCCTGAGCCAAGGACGCCGGGTCCTCGACGGGAACCAACAGTCCGGTGTGCTCGTGAAGGATGACCTCCGACACCGAGCCGACGTCGGTCGCTACGGTCGGGCGTTCCATCGCCAGGGCCTGCATCAGTGCTTGCGGCACCCCTTCGATCGCCGAGGCCGAGGCGATGACATCGGCTCCGGCCAAGACCCAGCGGACGTCGTCGACATGTCCGAGAAACGTGACGCGGCCGGCCAGGCCCACGCTCTCGGCCTTTGCCTGGAGGACGTCGCGCCAGGCACCATCGCCAGCGAAGACGAGATGGACGGGGCGGCGCGAAGCCACGTCGGCCACGGCTTCGAGCAGGACTTCGTGCCGCTTGTCGCGGCGTAGGATGGCGACCGCGGCGACGATCGGCACGTGGTCATTCAGACGCAGTTGCCGGCGCAACCTGGCGGCATCGGCATGCGCCGGAGCGAAGTGGCGGGTATCGACACCCGTCGGAATCGACACCACGGTTTCGGGCGCGACGCCGGTCTGTTCGATGAATCTTCGCCGCATGACCTCACCGGTAGTGATGGTGCGCGCCGGCAGCCGATGTACGAAGTTGAGCGCGTGCGAGCGAATGCTCGTGCCGATGTGCCGCGTCCGCAGCAAGGGCGTCGAGGTCCAGCGAGTCGCCCACGCGCCAATCCACGCGTCGATGGAGCTGTGTGTATTGAGAATGTCGGCATCGAGCTGACGCAGAAGGCGGGCGAGACCACGGATCGAGACGGGATCGACACTCGAACGAAAGGGAAGAACGCGTGTCTCGACCCCGGCCTTCTCCGCCTGCGCGAGAACGTCGCTGTTCGGCCGTGCGACGAGTACGACCCGGTGCCCGGCACCGGCGACGAGCTTGGCCTCGGCGACGATGCGTCGCTCCTGCCCGCCCCAGCCGGAGGACCATTCCGTGTGTACGATCGTCAGCCGACGCGCCATACGAGGTTGCTTCGGAAGAGGTCGGATCAGGCTCCGGCGTGCATCAGCTCGCCCATGGCGCGGCAGACTTCGACGACGCGATCGAGAGCCCCCGGCATGAGACCGAGCCCGAAGAAGCCGTGGATGGTCTCGTCGTAGCAGCAATAGCGCACGGCGACGCCCGCTTGCGTCAACGCTTGCGCATACGCCAGACCTTCGTCGCGCAGCGGATCGAAGCCCGCGGTGACGACGAGAGCCGGAGGCAAGCCGGAAAGGTCGCCGGCGTACATGGGCGAGACGCGCGGGTCGCGCCACTGCTCGGGATGCGGCACATACTGCTCGCGGAACCATTCCATGGTGCGACGCTCGAGGCCGAAACCCGTGCCGACGGAGTCATACGATGCGGCGCGAAACTCCATGTCGACGGCAGGATAGACGAGCCCTTGCGCCGAGGGCGGCGGCAACCCTCGGTCGCGGGCAGCGAGGCAGACCACGGCGGTGAGGTTGCCGCCGGCGCTATCGCCCATGACGCCGACTCGACCGGGAATCGTGCCGAGCGGAGCGTGATGGGCCTGAGTCCACAGATAGGCAGCGAGGCAATCGTCGACGGCGGCGGGGTACGGATGTTCCGGCGCCAATCGATAGTGCACGGCGACGACGACGCAGCCGGCGGTGTCGGCCAAGATGCGCAACGAGCCCTCGTGCGAATCGAGGTCACCGGTGACCCAGCCGCCGCCGTGCAAGTACACGATCGCGGGTACGGCCCCGGCGACGCGACGTGGTCGGTAGATGCGCACGGGGATGGGCCCTGCGGGTCCATCGATGTCGCGATCTTGGATATCGACACCGGAATGGATCGGCATGCCGAAGCGGGAGAGCTTGAGAAGGTCGGCGCGCATCGCTTGCGGTTCGAAGGCGCGTTGGGTTTGGCCGGTTCGTTCGCCAAGGGCGAGCAGGAACTGGATGCGGCGGTCGAGGGTACGGCCGTCGCGAGTGATCGGTGCGCCGAACCGGCCGAAAAAGAGCCAATTGGGCAAGGCGAAGAAAGCCCGCACGAGGCGTTGTGGGAACGTCCACTTCAGATCACGCATGATTCGTCTCCGGGCCCTCTCCATACAGCGATCGGGCGGCGGCTGGCGACCCCTGCTCGGCGGGAATTGAATCGGGGTGGCGGATTGGTCAGATTCGCGGACACCTGTTCCGGAGCACATCGTCGTGTCGCCCTCGGTCGTCAAGCCCAACATCACGCAGCCGCTCGTCGTGCACGAGAAGGGCGAGCTGCGCCTCTATTTCGAGGACGAGTTCCTGCAGAGCCGCATGGTCGAGGACGAGCCGGCGCGTCTGGTGCTCGAGTACACGCAGTACATGATGGGTTTCCTGCTCTTTCAACCGCGGCCGCGGCGGATCGCGATGATCGGACTCGGTGGTGGTTCGCTAGCGAAATACTGCCGCGAGGCGCTGCCGGATGCGGACTTCACCGCGGTGGAGATTTCGCCGGAAGTGTTGGCGTGGCGTGACACGTTCGCCATTCCCGCCGATGGGCCGAAGTTCCGGGTGTTGTGCGAGGACGGAGCGGCGTTCGTACGGCGCGAGGGCGAGCCTCTGGATGTACTATTGGTGGACGGTTTCGATGACCAAGGGTTGCCGACGGAGCTGTGTAGCGCGGCGTTTTACGACGACTGTCGGGCGCGCTTGGCGGAGGATGGCGTGTTCGTCGCCAACCTGCATCCGGACGAGGAGATATACGCGACGTGCCTCGACCGCATCTACACCGCATTCGCCGGATCGATGTTGGTGTTGACGACGGACGAGAGCGACAACCGCATCATCTTCGCCGGCAACCCACCGAGCTTTCCGCCCGACTTCACGACCCTGGTCGAGCGTCTGAGGGAACTGGAACCGCGCCACCTGCTGCCATTGGCATTGATCGTCAAAAAGGTCGTCCAGCAGCAGGCCCCGCTCCCCGTGAAACCCCGCCGGCGACGGCGCTGATGCCTAGGCCCTTTGTTGCAGCAGCACGCGAGAATCGTCCGACAAGTGCTCGAGGCTATACTTCGATCCACCACCGGCTGAGGTCGATTTCGACCTCGACGAAGGGCAGTGCGCGCACGAATCCCTCACCGCCCTCCGTTTGTGCAACGACCCAACGACCGGCTTCGAGCTGATACACTTCGAGGGTTCGCGCCAGCGGATCGACCAACCACAAATGTCCCACGCCCTCGCGGGCGTAGATCGGCATCTTGCCGGTACGGTCGAGGCGCCCCGTGTTGGGAGAAACGACCTCACATACCCAGTCCGGCGTCAGCTCGAAGGCCGCGACATTCGGGATGACCGGCATACGCGTTTGGCGCCAGCCGGCGAGATCCGGAACCAGCACGTCGCCATGCAAATGCAGTTCCGGTTCGTCGAGAATCCACCATCCCCCTGGACCGAGCGGCCCACCCGGCTTTCGGTCGAACGGGCTCAGATCCTGGCCCAGAGCCGAGGCAGCCCGTGCATGTGCCGCCGCGGGTCGTGGGGAGGTGTGGAGTTCGCCAGCCAGGATCTCCGCGACCAGATGATCTGGTACCGCGGCGAGGTCTTCATAGCTGGCATGGCGCCGAGCCGGTCGCATCGCTCTCACGCTAGCACGAGCCAAACGCCGAATTGAAGGCCCGAGGCACGTGCCTGGATTCGCCAGACGACCGGATTCGTCTACTCCGTGGTCGGCTCGTCTCCCGCATCCGGAGCTGGGGCTTCCGCTTCGCCTTCTTCTTCCTCTTCGGATTCGGCCAAGCGCGCTAGACCGACCACTTTTTCGCCTTCCGAGAGGTTGATCAGGATGACGCCCTGCGTATTGCGGCCTTGGCGCTTGATGCCGCTCACCGGGGTGCGGATCACCTTGCCGCCCTCGGTGATGAGCATGACGTCGCCGCGCTCCGTCACCACGCGGGCGCCCACCACCGTGCCGGTACGTTCGGCCACTTGCATCGTCAAGATACCCTTGCCGCCGCGCGTCTGCTGCCGGTAATCGTCGAGCGGGCTGCGTTTGCCCTTGCCGAACTCCGACACCACGAGCAGGTCGGCATCCGGCTCGACGATGTCGACGCCCACCACCACGTCGTCGGCATCCAACGAGATGCCGCGCACACCCGCCGTGTCGCGCCCCATCGAGCGAACATCCGACTCCTGGAAGCGAATCGACATCGCTTGGCGTGTCGTCAGGATCACTTCCTGCTGGCCGTCGGTCAGCCGCACCCCGATCAATTCGTCGCCTTCGTCGAGACTAATGGCGATGATGCCGGCTCGACGCGGATTGGCATACGCCATCAGGTCGGTCTTCTTCACCGTGCCCTTGCGGGTGGCGAAGAAGATGTACTTGCCTTCCTCGAACTCACGGATCGCCAGCTGCGCCGAGATTTTCTCGTCCGGCTGGAGGTCGAGCAGGTTGGCGATGCTGCGCCCGCGCGAGGCGCGGTTGGCCGAGGGAATCTCGTAGACCTTGCGCCAGTAGACCTTGCCGGTGCTGGTGAAGAACAGCACCGTCGCATGCGTCGAGGCGACGAAGAGGTCCTCGACGAAGTCTTCATCCTTCGTCGCCGCGCCGATCTTGCCGCGGCCGCCGCGTCGCTGCGCCTGATACTCGCTGACGGCGTTACGCTTGATGTAGCCCTCGTGCGAGATGGTGACGACGACGTCTTCCTCGTCGATCAAATCCTCGATGGTGATTTCCGTCGAGGCATCGACGATCTCGGTGCGGCGCTGATTGGCGTGCAGCGCCTGTACCTCGCGCGTCTCGGTAATGATGATCTTCAGCACTTCTCTCTCGTCCCCGAGGATCTCGCGGAAGCGCGCGATCTGGCGCTGCACTTCGGCACGCTCTTCGAGGATCTTGTCGCGTTCGAGTCCGGTGAGTCGCTGCAGGCGCATGTCGAGGATCGCCTGTGCCTGAATCGGCGACAGCCCGAAGCGCTCCACCAACTGTTCCTTGGCGGTCGCCGGATCCGGCGCTCGGCGGATCAGGGCGATGACCTCGTCCAGATGATCGAGGGCGATCTTGAGACCGTCCAAGATGTGCAGACGCTCTTCGGCCTTGCGCAAGTCGTGCCGTGTGCGCCGCGTGATCACTTCCTTGCGATGGTCGATGAAGACCTGCAGGCAATCCTTCAGCGTCAGCAGCTTCGGCCGGTTGCCGACGATCGCCAGCATGATGATGCCGAACGACTCCTGCATCGGCGTCTGCTTGTAGAGCTGGTTCAGCACGATCTCGGGGTTGGCGTCGCGCTTGAGGTCGATGACGATGCGCATGCCCTGGCGCGACGACTCGTCGCGCAGATCCGAGATGCCCTCGATCTTCTTCTCGTTGACCAACTCGGCGATGCGTTCGAGGAGGCGTGCCTTGTTCACCTGATAGGGGATCTCGGTGACGATGATCGACTCGCGCCCGGTCTTCGGATGCTCCTCGGTGTGGGCGCGGGCGCGCAGTTGCAGGATGCCCTTGCCCGTTTCGTAGGCTTGGCGGATGGCATTGCGCCCATAGATGAACCCGAAGGTCGGGAAGTCCGGCCCGGGCACGTATTCCATGAGCTCGCCGATCGACAGCGAGGGATTTTCGACCAGGGCCACCACGGCGTCGCAGATCTCGCCGAGATTGTGCGGCGGGATGTTGGTCGCCATGCCGACGGCGATCCCGGCCGAGCCGTTGACCAAGAGGTTGGGAATGCGCGCTGGCAGGACGAGCGGCTCCTGCAGGGTCTCGTCGTAGTTCGGCGCGAAGTCGACCGTCTCCTTGTCGAGATCGGCCAACATCTCCGAGGCGATACGCGCCATGCGCACTTCCGTGTAACGCATGGCGGCCGGCGGATCGCCGTCGACGGAACCGAAGTTGCCCTGACCGTCGACCAACGGGTGACGCATGGAGAAGTCCTGCGCCATGCGGACGATGGTATCGTAAACCGCGACGTCACCATGTGGGTGATACTTGCCGATGACGTCGCCGACGACACGCGCCGACTTCTTGTACGCTCGGTTCCAGTCGTTACCGAGGTCGTACATGGCGTAGAGCACGCGCCGGTGCACCGGCTTGAGTCCGTCACGCGCGTCCGGAAGGGCGCGACCGATGATGACGGACATGGCGTAGTCCATGTAGGACTGACGCACCTCGTCTTCGATGTTGACGGGTACGACCCGAGGATTCGAATCCATGGACTAGGACCTAAATGTCGAGGTTGCGGACGTTGAGAGCATTGTCCTGGATGAACTTGCGGCGCGGTTCGACCTCGTCGCCCATCAGGGTGGAGAAGATCATGTCCGACTCGACGGCATCCTCGATCTTCACCTGCAGCAGGGTGCGCGTCTCCGGGTTCATGGTCGTTTCCCACAGCTGCTCGGGGTTCATCTCGCCGAGACCCTTGTAGCGCTGGATGTCGAGCCCCTTGCGGGCGCCGCCGACGATCTGGGCGACGGCTTCACGCAGGGTCTTCACCGTCGTTTCCTTATCGCCATCGACGATGACGAAAGGCGGCTTGCCGAGAGGGCTGAGGCTGTCGGCCAAGCGCCGTAGTTCGAGGAACTCGGGAGTCGTGCAGAACGTCTGGTCGACCACGGTGTTCTCGCTGTTGCCGTTGCTGCGGCACGAGACCACCAGACGAAAACAGGCGTGCTCGCGGTCGTCGCTGATCTCGACGGAGACCGGAGCCAGGTTCGGTGCGACGTCGTCGAGGCGGGCCGCGACGGAGCGTGCGATCTCCTCGAGCATGCCACGATCCTGCAAGGCATCGACGTTCATGCGCTCCTCGCGCAAGAGGGCGGCGACGACGTGGCGGTTCTTCTTCAAACGCTCGGCGGCATCGAGGATGCGTTCGAGGCGCAACACCTTCTTGACGACGTTGCGCAACGGCTCGCCAGTGACGCTTTCGCCATCACCACTCGATCGCAACGTCACGTTCTCGGTACCGAGTTCGATGAGGTAATCCTCGAGCGCCGAGTCGTCCTTGAGATAACGACCCGACTTGCCCTTCTTGACGCGATAGAGAGGCGGCTGGGCGATGTAGACGTAGCCGTTCTCGATGAGCTCGTGGAACTGCCGGTAGAAGAGTGTCAGCAACAAGGTCCGGATGTGGGAGCCGTCGACGTCGGCGTCCGTCATGATGATGATCGTGTGGTACCGCAACTTGTTCAGATCGCGGTCGCCCGGTTCCTTGCCGAAGCCCGTGCCGAGTGCGGTGATCAAGAGGCGGATCTCCTGCGACGACAGCATCTTGTCGAGACGCGCCTTTTCGACGTTGAGGATCTTGCCGCGCAGCGGCAGCACCGCTTGGTTCTTGCGGTCGCGTCCCTGCTTGGCCGAGCCGCCGGCGGAATCACCCTCGACGAGATACAGTTCGGACTTTGCCGGGTCGCGTTCTTGGCAATCGGCGAGCTTGCCCGGCAGAGAACCCGAGTCGAGAGCACCCTTGCGGCGCGCCAAGTCCTTGGCGCGGCGGGTCGCTTCACGAACGCGAGCCGCATCGACGCCCTTGAGGACGATCTTACGCGCTTCGGCAGGATGTTCCTCGAAGTACTCGGCGAGTTTCTCGTTGAGGAGTCCCTCGACCAGTCCTTTCACATCGCTGTTGCCGAGCTTGGTCTTGGTCTGTCCTTCGAACTGCGGTTCGGGAACCTTGACGCTGATGACGGCGGTGAGGCCCTCACGCACGTCCTCTCCCTGCAGCGCCTCGGCATCCTTCTTCAGCAAGCCGTTCTGGCTGGCGTAGTTGTTGATGGAGCGCGTCAAGGCGGAGCGTAGGCCGCTCAAGTGCGTCCCGCCCTCGATGGTGTTGATGTTGTTGGCGTACGAGAAGATGCTCTCGGCGTAACCCTCGTTCCACTGCAAGGCGGCTTCGATCTCGATACCCGGCTTGTTCTTATCGCCCTCGCGACCACCTTGGAGATAGACGACGTCCGGGTGGATCGGCGTCTTGGTGCGGTTGAGGTAGTGAACGAACTCCTGGATGCCGCCTTCGAAGAAGAACTCGCTGCTCTTGCCGCTGCGCTGGTCTTCGATCGAGATGCGGATGCCGCGATTGAGGAAGGCGAGCTCGCGCAACCGATGCGCTAGGATGTCGAAGCTGTACTCGGTGGTTTCGAAGATCAGGGCGTCGGGCTTGAAGGTGACGCGCGTGCCGCGCTGATCGGTGCTGCCTACTTCCTTGAGCGGCGCCTGCGGGTCGCCGCGGCGATACTGCTGCGAATAGACCTTGCCGTCGCGGCGAATCTCGACCTCGAGGTTTTCACTCAGTGCGTTGACGACGGACACGCCGACGCCGTGGAGACCACCGGATACCTTGTAGGCGTCCTTCTCGAACTTGCCGCCGGCGTGCAACTTGGTGAGCACGACCTGCGCCGCCGACACACCTTCGGCGGCGTGCATGTCGACGGGGATGCCGCGACCGTCGTCGATGACGGTGACGGAGCCGTCGATGTGGATGACCACCTGCACCTTGGTGCAGTGACCCGCCAAGGCCTCGTCGATCGAGTTGTCGACGACCTCGAAGACGAGGTGGTGCAGACCACGCTCGCCGGTGTCGCCGATGTACATACCGGGGCGTTTACGAACGGCTTCGAGACCTTCGAGAACGCGGATCTGGTCCGCATTGTACTGTCCAGGCTGGGTCACGGGATTCACGCGGGGGTACCAGAGGAGAGAGGGCCAAGGGCGAGAGGCCGAGGGCCACGAAGAGAAACAGGGCCAAGGGCCAAGGGCCAAGGGCCAAGAAGAGATGGCGTAGAGAGCATGCCTTGAGGCTTTTCCGTCTGCGGTTGGGTCATCAGAGGCGCATCGGCATGACGACGTAAACGAAGTCGGGATCGCCCGCGGCTCGCAGCAAGCCGGGGCTGATATCGTCGCGGAAGCACATCTCGACCGTGCTCTCACCCGGAAGGATGGTCAGCACGTCGATGAGGTACTTGGCGTTGTAGCCGACGGAGAAGGACTCGCCTTCGTACTCGACCGTCAACTCTTCGACCGCTTCACCGAAATCGGCAGCGCTGGAGGAGATCTCGAGGCGGCCGGCTTCGATGTTCAGTTTGATGCCGCGGGTTCGGTCGCTGGAGACGACGGAGACGCGCTTCAAAGCGGAGAGAAAGTCGCCGACGGTCAGGGCCATGACGCGCGGCGTGCTTTGCGGCACGACTTGGCGGTAGTCGGGGAAGTCGCCTTCGACGAGACGCATGGAGAACTCGACATTGGCGATCGACGTGTGCGCGAGGCCGCCGTCGAGGGTCAGTTCGATGTCCTCGTCGCTGCCCTCGATGATCTTGACGATTTCGTTGACCCCTTTGCGCGGCAGGATGACGCCATCGCTGGGAACGACTCCATCGACGCTTCGGGTGATCATGCTGAGGCGATGGCCGTCGGTGGCGACGGCGCGCACGCGGCCCGCTTCGGGGCATTCGAGGAAGATGCCGCTCAGGTTGGCGCGGGTGTCGTCTTGGGAGACGGCGAACAAGGTCCGGGAGATGAGTTCACGCAGCAGCGGCGCCGGCATGCGAACCGGGGGATGTTCGGCTTCACCCGCCTTGGGCGCCGGCATCGCCGGGAACTCTTGCGGGTCGAGGCCGACGATTTTGAAACGTGATTTGCCGGCGGTCACCGAGATCCAGTTGTTCTCGAGCGAACGGAACTGGATCGGGCCCGAGGGGCATTCCTTGACGATCTCGTAGAGCTTGCGCGCGGCGGTCGTCATGGCACCCGGCTTCTTGATGCTGCCGATGCAGGTGCGGCGGACGCCAATCTCCTGGTCGGTGGCGGCCACGACGATGCCGTCGCCGGACGACTCGAAGAGCACGTTGGCGAGAATCGGGATCGTGGTCCGTCGCTCGACGATGCCCTGTGTCAGGTAAAGGCCCTGCAGCAGTTCGTCGCGTTCGATCGCGAAATCCATGCGAGTCGTCTCCCCCTATTCCTCATCCGATATAAAGAAAGAATTCGTAGGAGTAGTAGGACCTGTGGATAAGTGGAAATGGCGCCGCGGCGCGGCCAGCCGAGCCATTTCGCTGTGGAGGAATCGGTGCAGACGCGCTCCCGCGTGGGGAACGGACGAATTTTTTCCCCAACTCCTCACAGCCTCTCCCCAGACTTTCCATACCTTTCTCCACTGGTTTCTAACATGCGCGAGATCCGTTCGACAGCCGAGCGCAGGGCCGGATCATGTTTCATCCGTTCGTCGACCACTTGCGTCGCGTGAATGACCGTCGAGTGGTCCCGGCCGCCGAAGCGATCGCCGATCGACGGGTAGGAAGCATCCGTCAGACGGCGGCAGAGATACATCGCCACCTGGCGTGGCACGGCGATGGTTCGGGTCCGGCGTTTCGAGCGTAAGTCCGCGTTTTTTATTTTGAAATAGTCGCAGACCGCCTGTTGGATCGAGTCGATGGTGATGAGCGAGCGCTCGGCGGCGGCGACCTCCGGGAAGAGTTCGTGAGCCAGCTCCAGGTTCAACGGCAGGCCTCGCAGCGACGACAGCGCCGCCAAGCGGGTCAGGCAGCTCTCCAGGTCGCGCACGTTGCTCTCGACCCGCGTCGCCAGGAACAGCGCTACGTCGGCCTCGAGATCGAGCCCGTCGCTCTCGGCGCGCTTCTGCAGGATGGCGACGCGCGTCTCGACGTCCGGTGGCTGGAGGTCGGCGATCAGGCCCCATTCGAAGCGGTTGCGCAGCCGTTCCTCGAGCTGGGGGATCTCCTTGGGGAAGCGGTCGGAGGTCAGGATGATCTGACGCCGGTTCTCGTAGAGAGCGTTGAAGGTGTGGAAAAACTCCTCCTGGGTCCGTTCGCGCCCGGCCAGCAGCTGCACGTCGTCGACGATGAGCACCTCGACGCGGCGGAAGCGAGCCTTCAGGTCGGCCATGCGATCGCGGCGGATGGCGGTGATCAGCTCGTTCATGAACGACTCGGAGGTGACGTAGAGGACGCGGGTCGCCGGGTTGCGGTCGATGATGGCGTTGCCGATGGCGTGCACGAGATGGGTTTTGCCGAGGCCGCTGGCGCCGTAGAGGAAGAGTGGGTTGTAGGTTTCGCCGGGCAGGTTGGCGACGGCGCGGCAGGCGGCGTGGGCGAACTGACTGCCGCCGCCCACGACGAAGTTGTCGAAGGTGAGCCGGTCGATCAGCCCGGCTTGCCGGCGCTGGCGGTCGACGTCGCGCGGCTTGTTCGGCACGGGGGGCAGCGGAAAGAGCTCTTGCTGCGACTGACTGGGCGGCTGCACGACGACGCGCATGGCGGCGCCGGCGATCTGCGAGACGGCCTCTTCGACGAGGCGCAGCAGCGGCGGCTGCACGGCGACGAGCGTGGCGCGGTCGGGCGCTTCGACGAGCAAGGTCTTGCCGTGCAGGCGCACCGGCCGGAGGGTCGAGAGGAGCGCGTCGGCGTCGCTTTCTTCATGCGTCGCGCGGACGATCTCGAGCGCTTGTTTCCAGAGGGGGATCACAGCTTGGCTCGAGCTTCGTTCCACAAGCGCTGTTGAAAGAGTTTCATTTTGCGGTTCGCGAAGTTATCGGGATGGAAAGAAAGTTGTCCACAGTTTTTCCACGGCCTGGGGAGAGTTGTTTTGCCGGGCTTTCGACGGCCCTGCAAGCGACTCCGCGATCGCTTGGGTGTATCCCCTTCGACCGGGCGGCGCAACCATCGTTCGATTCCCGGCGGCATTAGATTGACTGAAGAAAAACCGGGTGATAGCGGGAGATTATCTGATGGATCGAAGGACCGGATTCGCCCCCGCATGAGCCTCTCCGACAGCCTCTTCGAACGTGCCGCGCAGCATATCCCCGGCGGCGTCAACAGCCCCGTGCGCGCCTGGCGTGCCGTCGGCGGCCATCCCGCCTTCCTCCGTCGCGCCCGCGGCAGTGTCGTCTGGGACGTCGACGGCAATTCCTACATCGACTACGTCGGGTCGTGGGGCCCGATGATCCTCGGCCATGCCCATCCTGCGGTGCTCACCGCGTTGCGCAACGCCATGGCCGACGGCACCAGTTTCGGTGCCCCGACCGTGGGCGAGGTCGATCTCGCCGAGACGCTATGTCGCGCCGTGCCCTCGATGGAGATGGTGCGGCTGGTCAACTCCGGCACCGAGGCGACGATGACGGCGCTGCGCTTGGCGCGCGGCTTCACCGGTCGCAGCAAGGTGCTCAAGTTCGCCGGCTGCTACCACGGGCACGTCGACTCGATGCTGGTGCGCGCGGGCTCCGGCTTGGCGACCTTCGGCGTGCCCGACAGTGCGGGCGTATCGGCTGCCGTGGCCAACGACACGTTGGTGGCGCGCCACAACGATCTCGACGAAGTTCGCCGTCATTTCGCCGAAGCCGGTTGCGACATCGCCGCGGTCATCGTCGAGCCGGTCGTCGGCAACATGGGCTTGGTACCCCCGGCGCCGGGCTTTCTCGAGGGTTTGCGTGAGATCACCGCCGAAGCGGGCGCGCTGCTCATTTTCGACGAGGTGATCACCGGCTTTCGCCTTTGTTTCGGCGGTTACCAGGACCTGGTGGGGATTCGTCCCGACCTCTCCTGTTTCGGCAAGATCATCGGCGGCGGGCTGCCGCTGGCGGCTTTCGGCGGGCGGCGCGAGGTGATGCAGTCGCTGGCGCCGTTGGGTCCGGTCTACCAAGCGGGCACGCTTTCGGGGAACCCGTTGGCGGTCGCGGCCGGGCGGGCGACCTTGCAGGAGCTCGAGGGCAACGAGACGTACCGGCGGCTCGACGAACTGGGCGGTCTGCTCGAAGAAGGCCTGCGGGCGGCCCTTGCCGACAGCGGCGTGCGGGCCGTGTTGCACCGGCTCGGATCGATGTGGACGCTGTTCTTCGGGGTCGACGCCGTGCCGGACGCCGGCTCGGCGGCGGCCTGCGACACCGAGATGTACGGTCGTTGGTTCCGCGGCATGCTGGAGCGGGCGGTGTACCTGGCGCCGTCGCAGTTCGAGACGGGATTCCTGTCGCGCGCGCACAGCGAATCGGATGTCGACCTGACGGTGCGAGCGGCGCGGGAGGTACTGGCCGGCCTACGATGAACGCGTCCGGACTGACGCAGGCGGGGCGGTTCCTGGCGCTCGGGTTCGAGCTGGCCGGGTCGGTCCTCGGCGGCGGGGTGCTCGGTTGGTTCGCCGACCAGGCCTTGGGCACCGAGCCGTTCCTGCTGATCGGGTTGACGCTTCTGGGGATGGCGGGAGCCGTGGTTCGGGTGCTCTGGATGTTGCGGCAGAAGACGAGCGACGGCGATTCGGGGGCGGCGGATGGCGGTTGACCTGCGCCGGGTGGCCACGATACACGGGGCGTTGCTTCTGTTGGCGGCGGGCACGGCCTACGTGACCCACTGGGCGGAGGCAGGCAGCGTGCTTTTGGGTGGGGCCGTGATGGCCGCCAACCTGGGTCTTTTGTCTTGGATTGCCGGCGCCTTGGCGCCGAGCCCGGGGGCCGAGCCCGGGCGGGGCAAGACGGCTTTGGCCATTGCCGCCCTGGTGCTGAAGTTCGGGTTGTTCCTCGGCCTGCTGGCGTTGTTGTTCTGGCGATTGCCGATCGACGTCGTCGGCTTCGCGGCGGGGGTGACGGTGTTGTTGGTCGCCTGTGTCGTCGCGGCCTTGTTCGGTTCGGGTGCGAAAGGAGAAAGCTGACGTGGAAAGCCACTTCACCTGGGTATCTTGGATTTTCGGTCACGCGTTGGACCAAACGGTCACGTCGACGCTGGTGATGTTGGCGATCGTCGCCTGGGCGATCGTCGCCCTGCGTCAGGTGCAGGCGGTGCGCGATCCGGTGGTGCCGGACGCGAACCTGTCGGCGCGCACGTTGGCGGAGATGTTCGTCGAGTGGTTCCAGGATTTCGCCGGCGGCGTGTTGGGCGACAAGGCGCGCCGCTACGTGCCGATCTACGGCACGTTCTTCCTGTTCATCCTGTGCGCCAACCTGAGCGGACTGATTCCCGGCTTCTCGCCGCCGACGAGCAACTTCAACATCGCCTTCGCGCTCGGCGTGACGTCGTTCGTGCTCTACAACTTCTTCGCCTTCCAGCAGAAGGGCGTGGGCTATCTCAAGCACTTCCTCGGCCCGCTGTGGTGGCTGATTCCGCTGATGTTGCCGCTCGAGCTGATCGACAACTTCGTGAGGCCGGCCTCTCTCGCGCTGCGACTTTTCGGCAACATGACCGGCGACCACGTCGTCATCGGCATCTTCACCGACCTGACGAAGGTCGTGATTCCGGTGATCTTCCTCTGTCTCGGATCGTTCGTGTCGCTGGTGCAAGCCTTCGTCTTTTCGATTTTGAGCATGGTGTACCTGTCTCTCGCCCTGGCTGATCATGATCACGACCACGATCATGAGCACGGCCACGGACACGCGGAGGGGCACGCTCACTGAACAAGGTTCTGTTCGCGCATCCCGTAGCCCGAAGGCCGGACGCCGTGGAGTGGTAGAGGATGATAGAGGTGGCGTGGCGGAAGGTCTTCAAATTTAACGAAAGGAGGAACTACAGAATGCGCAATCGTTGGTTCGCGCCGCTTCTCGCGGTGCTCGCAGTTCTCTTCGTCGCCAGCCCGGTTTTCGCCGCGGAGGGTGACGCCGCCGGCATGATCGCTCTCGGTGCCGGTCTCGGTCTCGGCCTCGCGGCCATCGGTGCTGGTATCGGCCAGGGCCGTGCCGTCGCCGCTGCCATGGAGTCGATCGGTCGCAATCCGAACGCGGCCGACAAGATCCAGACGCCGATGATCATCGGTATCGCCTTCATGGAGGCGCTCGCGATCTACGCTCTGGTCATCGCCTTCTTGCTGCAAGGCAAGATCTGATTCCAGGACTCGATCGAAGCGGGTGGCGTCGCCCCGGTGGCGCCGCCCGCTTCATCCTCGACCCATGCGTAGCCTGATCATCGTCCTCGCCAGCGGCTTCGGCACGGGCTACGCGCCGGTGGCTTCCGGCACCTTCGGTTCCCTCGTCGGCATTCCCCTCTTCTTCGCCTTCGCGCCGCTCGCCGCGTCGCATCCTTTGGTCGCCATTCTCGTTTACGTCGCCGCCGTCGCCGCCGCTTGCTGGATCGCCGGCCAAGCCGAAGAAGTGTTCGGCGAGCACGACAGCGGCAAGATCGTCATCGACGAGGTCGTCGGTTATCTCGCTACGGCCATGTTCTTGCCGGCCACGTGGACCACGGCGATCGCGGCGTTTTTCGTCTTTCGCGTGCTCGACGTGATCAAGCCCTACCCCGCCTCGGCCATCGATGCGCGGCTCGAAGGTGGCGCCGGCGTCGTCCTCGACGACGTGGTGTCGGGCCTCTACGGCAACGTCGTGATGCGGCTGGGCTTCTTCCTGCTCGGAATCCCGACGTGATCCAGCGGGCGGCCATCCTCAGCACCGGCGACGAGTTGGTCACCGGACGCACTCTCGACACCAACGCTCATTACATCACCGACAAACTCGTCGCCGCCGGACTCGACGTCAGCGTCATCCTGGTCGTCGGCGACTACCCGGAGCGTATCGCCTGGGCCTGGCGCCAAGCGATGGAGCAGGCCGACGTGGTGATTTCGACGGGCGGGCTGGGGCCGACGGCCGACGACCTGACCACCGAGACGGTCGCGGCGCTCACGGGGCGTGAGCTGATCCTCGACCAGGCGGTTGCCGACAACATCCGTCGCCTGTTCGAGTCGATGGGCCGGGTGATGCCGGAGAACAATCTCAAGCAGGCACATTTCCCCGCCGGCGCGGTGGTCGTGCCCAATGCTCTCGGCACGGCGCCAGGGTTCCGACTCGCCTTCGAGTACCAAGGTCGCGAGCGCCATCTCATCGTGCTTCCCGGCGTGCCGCGCGAGATGAAGCCGATGCTCGAGGAGACGGTGCTGCCGTGGATCCAGAGCCAACGCGGCGACGACCGCGTTTATCTGAGCCACACCTTCCAGACCTTCGGCATCAGCGAGTCGGGGCTCGACGAGTTGGTTGCGGGTTGTGTCGACGAGAGCGAGGGCCGTATCGCCTTTCGCGCTGCCTTCCCCCAAATCTCGCTGCGCCTGACGGTGCACGCCTTGCCGGAGCAGGCCGAGAAACGGCTGCACGAGCTGGCGCAACGGCTGCGGCAGCGTCTCGGCGTCTATGCCTACGGTGAAGGCGACACCAACATGGAGACGGTGGTCGGCCAACTGTTGTCGCAACACGGCCGCACCTTGGCGGTGGCCGAATCGTGTTCAGGCGGTTTGATCGGCCATCGCTTGACGGCCATCCCGGGCAGCTCGCGCTACTACCTCGGTGGCGTGGTGGCTTACTCCAACGCGGTGAAGCAGAGTCTTCTCGGAGTGAGCGAGGCGACGCTGGTGGAGCATGGTGCCGTCAGCGAAGCGACGGCGGAACAAATGGCGGCGGGCGTGCGCACGCGGCTGGGTGCGGATTACGGCTTGGCCGTCACCGGCATCGCCGGCCCGGACGGTGGCACGCCGGACAAGCCCGTCGGCACGGTGTGCATTGGCTTGGCGACGCCGGAGGGCGTGGTCTCGCGACGTCACAAGCTTTGGGGCAACCGCGAGTGGGTCAAGCTGCTCGCTTCGCAGATCGCCCTCGACTGGGTGCGGCGTCAGCTACTCGGACTCGACCCGACACAATCGGCCGTGCTGCGCCGTTGAGCGGCGACTCGGCGGCGGGCCGTCGCTGCCGGGGGCATGGGGTCGAAGAAACTTTTTCTCGAACGCCTTGCGCCGCCGCCGCCATCTTGTACAAAGTTTCATAAACCAACTTCGCGTGGTGGACAGCGGCGCGCGAGGGCGATAGCTGGTTGTGCCGTGGACGAAGAGAGGGCCCTGCGTTGCTTCTGGGCGATCGACGTCGACGCCGCGACGCGCCAGCGGCTGGTTCGGCTGCAGCGGCAAGTGGCGCAGGACGTGCCGGAGGCGCAGGTCCGTTGGGTGCGGGCGGAGGGAATGCATGCGACGCTGCGTTTCCTCGGCGACGTCGAGCCAAGTCGCATCGAGCCGATGCGGCAGGCCGTAGCCGAGGCGTTGCGCCCGATGGCGCCGTTCGCGGTCGAGGTCGGTGGTCTGGGCGCCTTTCCGTCGTGGCGCCGGGCCAGCGTGGTTTGGGTCGGATTGGTGGCGCCGGAGTTGAGCGAGTTGGCGCGTCGCGTCGAGACGGCGGTCGTCGCCAGCGGATTGCCGGCGGAGCCGCGCGGCTTTCGCGCACACGTGACGCTCGGCCGCTTGCGTTCGCCGCGGGACGGCGCGAGGCTGGCGCGCCGCATCGAGGCGTGGGACGTCGGCCCGCTGGGCCGGTTCGAGGTTGTGGCGGCGCGGCTGTACCGCAGCGAGTTGCGCCCCGAGGGAGCACGCTACAGCGTGCTGGCGGAGGTGCCGCTCGGCGCGGCCGCGGTGGTCGATGGAAACGCTCTCGCCCCAGGCGAGAGCCAGGAAGGAGTGGGTGATGGCACTGGACAATGATCGCGCGCGGGCGCTCGACCTGGCGCTGGGACAAATCGAGAAACAGTTCGGCAAGGGCGCGATCATGCGCCTCGGCGGGGCAAACGTCGCCCTGCAGGAGATCCAGGTCGTGCCGACCGGCTCTCTCGGGCTCGACCTCGCCCTCGGCGTCGGCGGTGTGCCGCGCGGGCGCGTCATCGAGATCTTCGGGCCGGAATCCTCCGGCAAGACCACCCTGGCGCTGCAGATCATCGCCCAGGCGCAGAAGACCGGCGGCCTCGCCGCCTTCGTCGACGCCGAGCACGCGCTCGACATCAGTTACGCCCGCAAGCTTGGGGTCAAGACGGAAGACCTGCTGATCTCGCAGCCGGACAACGGCGAGCAGGCCCTCGAGATCGCCGAGACCCTGGTGCGTTCCGGCGCCATGGACGTCTTGGTCGTCGACTCGGTGGCCGCCTTGGTGCCGCGCGCCGAGATCGAGGGCGAAATGGGTGAGCCGCAGATGGGCCTGCAGGCGCGCCTGATGTCGCAGGCCTTGCGCAAGCTGACCGGCACGATCTCGCGCTCGAAGACGATCGTCATCTTCATCAACCAGATCCGCATGAAGATCGGCGTCATGTTCGGCAACCCGGAGACCACCACCGGCGGCAACGCCCTCAAGTTCTACGCCTCGGTGCGCCTCGACATCCGCCGCGTCGGCTCGATCAAGCAAGGCGAACAGGTCCTCGGCAACCGCACCCGCGTGCGCGTCGTCAAGAACAAGGTGGCGCCGCCGTTCAAAGAGACGGAGTTCGACATCCTCTACGGCACGGGCATCTCGCACGAGGGCGAATTGATCGACCTCGGCGCCGATTTGGGCGTCGTCGAGAAGAGCGGCGCCTGGTACTCGGTCGAGGGCGAGCGTATCGGCCAAGGCCGCGAAAACGCCAAGGAATACTTGCGCGATCATCCGGAGATCGCCCTCTCCATCGAGAACAAGGTGCGCGAGAAGAACGGCCTGCCGCCCCTCGGTGCCGTCGCCGCGGCGCCGATCGAGTTGACCGAAGAGGTGGCGAAGCCGGAAGGCAAGCGCGGCGGGCGCAACGCCTGACCTGAACCAGGGTGCCCTGCTCTCGCAGCGCGGTGATGCGCGAGAGTAGGGCGCCCGTCCCACGCTGGTTGGAGCCGATGGCCCTCGCGGTCTGGCCCCCGTGGCCATGAGCGGAGGCGAAAGCAGCGCCTGGCACGACGCCGTTCGCCAATTGGCGCGGCGTGACCTCGGCGAAGACGAAATCCGTGCTGCGCTGCAACGGCGCGGTCATTCCGACGCCGACATCGCCGCGGCCATGCAGCGACTGAACGAACTCGGTTACGTCGATGATCGTCGCGTCGCCCGACACCTTGCCGAACGCCTCGTCGAGCAGCAGCGCGGTAGCCTCCTGATTGAGGCCCGCTTGTCAGCCCGCGGCTTCGATCCGGCCGCCGTCGCCGAAGCCGTCGGCTACGCCGCTGCCGACGAAAGCCAACGGGCCCGCGCCCTCCTGGCCCAGCGCCATCCGGATGGACTCGACGACCCGCGCCAGCGGGCCCGCGCGGCGCGATTCCTCCACTCTCGTGGGTTTCCCGAGGCCGTCGTGCTCGCCATCATCGGGGAAGACTGGTAGGACGCCCGGGTCATGAAAGGGTCCGAAATCCGTTCGTCGTTCCTCGAGTTCTTCCGCGCGCGCGACCACGAGGTCGTGCCCAGTGCCTCGCTCGTGCCGCATGGTGACGCCACCTTGATGTTCACCAACGCCGGCATGGTGCCGTTCAAGGATGTCTTCCTCGGCAAAGCGACGCGAGCCCGGCCGCGTGCCGTCGACACCCAGCGCTGCTTGCGCCTAAGCGGCAAGCACAACGACCTCGACGAAGTCGGACGCGATACCTACCACCACACCCTCTTCGAGATGCTCGGCAACTGGTCGTTCGGCGACTACTACAAGGCCGAGGCGATCGAGTGGGCTTGGCAACTGCTCACCGGCGAGTGGAAGCTGCCCAAGGACAAGCTCTACGCCACGGTCTACCGCACCGACGAAGAAGCGGCCGAGTTGTGGCGCCGCATCACCGACATCGACTCGAGCCACATCCTCCACTTCGACGAAAAGGACAACTTCTGGGAGATGGGCGATGTCGGCCCGTGCGGCCCGTGCTCCGAGATCCACATCGATCGCGGCCCCGGCACCTGCGACAAGCAACACGTCGCCGGCCACGTCTGCGGCGTCAACGTCGGCTGTGCCCGTTACGTCGAACTGTGGAACTTGGTGTTCATCCAGAACAATCGACGTGAGGACGGCGGCCTCGACGAGTTGCCCGCAAAACACGTCGATACCGGCGCCGGACTCGAGCGCATCGCCTCGGTGCTGCAGAACAAGCGCTCCAACTACGACACCGACCTCTTCTACGACCTGATTCGCCGCACCGAGGCAGCCGCGGGCCGCGCCTACGGCAAGGATGAAGAGACGGACGTTTCTTTCCGCGTCGTCGCCGATCACTCGCGCGCCATCACCTGTCTGATCGCCGACGGCGTGCTGCCCTCGAACGAAGGCCGCGGCTACGTGCTGCGCCGCGTCCTGCGCCGCGCCGCGCGCCACGCCAAACACCTCGGCTTCAACGAACCGATCCTCTACCGCATCAGCGACGGGGTCATCGACCTGCTCGGCCCGGCCTTTCCCGAGATCGTGCCGCACCGCGAGTCGATCGCCGCCGCCATTCGCGCCGAAGAGGAGCGTTTCGCCGAAACCCTCGACAAGGGCTTGGTGCTGCTCGAACAGGAACGCGCCAAACTGCAGACCTACGGGCAAAAGGAACTGCCGGGCGAAATCGCCTTCCGCCTTTACGACACCTACGGCTTCCCGCTCGACATGACGCAGGACATCCTGCGCGATGCCGGCTTGAGTGTCGACGAAGCCGGCTACCGCGTCGCTCTCGAAGCGCAACGCCAGCAGTCGCGCGACGCGCAAAAGTCGCGCGCCGAAGTCGCCGTCGGTTACGCCGAGTATCGTTCCCGTTTCGCCGGCGACCGCATCTACGATTGGGAATCGGAAGTTGCCGCGCTCTTCGTCGACAACGAGGAACGCAGCGAAGCCCGCGAGGGTGATGCGGTGCAGATCATCGTTGCCGAGACGCCCTTTTATGGGGAGTCCGGCGGTCAGGTGGGCGATCGCGGCTTGATCGAAACCGAGGACGGTAGCGTCATCGAGATCGTCGACGCGCAGAAGCCCAACCCCGAGCTGATCGTGCATTTCGGACGGGTCGTGCGCGGCGCCGTCGGTCGCGGCAAGCGCGTCCGCCTCAAGCCCGACCAGGCCCGACGCGATGCAGCCCGTCTGAATCACTCGGCGACGCACGTGCTGCACGCCATGTTGCGCAAGCACCTCGGCCCGCAGGTGCAGCAGAAGGGCTCGCTCGTCGCCCCCGACCGTTTGCGCTTCGACTTCTCGTACGGCGGTGCCATCGCACCGGACGTGCTGCGTCGCATCGAGGATGAAGCCAACGAACACATTCGCTCCAACGTCGCGGTGACGACGCAGGAGATGCCCATCGCCGAGGCCACGGCCGCCGGCGCGTTGGCTTTCTTCGGCGACAAGTACGGCGACGTCGTGCGTGTCGTGCGCATGGGCGACTTCTCCATCGAACTCTGCGGCGGTACGCACGTCGCCATGACCGGCGACATCGGCCTCGTCAGCGTCCGCGGCGAGAGCGGCGTTTCCGCCGGTGTGCGGCGCATCGAGGCCTCGACCGGGGCCGGTGCGCTGCAATGGCTCAACGGCCGCAAGCAGTTGCTCGAACACGTCGGCAATCTGGTGCGCGGCGGCGAAGAAGACGTCGCCGACAAGGTCGAACGCCTGCTGGCCCGCCAGAAGGAGCTCGAGAAGCAGTTGGCCGACCTTACGGCCAAGCTTGCTGGCAGCCAAAGCGGCGACCTGCTCGAAGACGCACGCTACAGCTTCGTCGCTACCGGCGGCCACCGCGTCGTGGTCGCCCCCGTGGGCGAGGCCGACGCGCGGCAGTTGCTCGATCTCGCCGACAAGCTGCGCGACCGCATGGGCAGCGGCGTCGTGGTATTGGCGGGCACGAGCGAAGACAAGGTGACGCTACTGGCCGCCGTGACGCGCGATCTCACCGACAAGGTGCACGCCGGCAAGCTGGTCAGCGGCATCGCGCCGATCGTCGGCGGACGCGGTGGCGGCAAGCCCGATCTGGCCCAAGCCGGTGGCAAGGACGCCGGTAAGATCGGCGAAGCGCTGGAGGCGGCTCGCGCCGCGCTCCGTTAGGGGTTGGCTTTGCCGGACGTGCAAGCGAGCGCCACCGAGCTTCCCTTCGCGGATCCGCGCGTCTTTCGCGATCTGCTGGGGCAGCACGACGAACACCTGAAGATCGTCGAGCAGGCGCTCGGTGTGCGCATCCTCACTGCCGCGACGACGTTGACGGTCGAGGGCGAGCCGGTGGCACGCGAGCTGGCGGCGCGCGTCCTGACCCAACTCTACGAAGTGATCGATCGCGGTTACCCCGTCTATCCGAGCGACGTCGACTACGGCATCCGCATCCTCAGTCGCGACCGCAACGCGCGCTTGCGCGACATCTTCCTCGACACCGTTTACGTCTCGGCCCACAAGCGCACCATCACGCCGAAGAGCGTGGCGCAGAAGGCCTACATCGATGCCATCCGCAACTACGACATCGTCTTCGGCATCGGCCCGGCGGGCACGGGGAAGACCTATTTGGCCATGGCCATCGCCGTGGCCGAGCTGATGCGCAACAACTTCGCGCGTGTGGTGCTGACTCGCCCGGCCGTCGAAGCCGGCGAGCGCTTGGGTTTCTTGCCCGGCGATCTCATCGAAAAGGTGAATCCGTACCTGAGACCTCTCTACGATGCGCTGCACGACATGGTCGACTTCGCCAAGGCGCAGAAGATGATCGAGCGCGGCCAAATCGAGGTTGCGCCGCTGGCCTTCATGCGCGGCCGCACCCTCAACGACTCGTTCGTCATCCTCGACGAGGCGCAGAACACCACGACCGAACAGATGAAGATGTTCCTGACGCGCCTCGGCTTCGGCTCCAAGGCGGTGATCACCGGCGACATCACCCAGGTCGATCTGCCGGTCGGCAAACGTTCGGGCCTGCGCGAAGCGCAGGACGTGTTGCGCGACGTCGAGGACATCCGATTCTGCACCTTCACCGAGCGCGACGTCGTGCGCCACCGCTTGGTGCAGCAAGTCGTGGCCGCCTACGAACGCCACGCGCGCCGCAGCGAACCACCCGAATCGTAGACATCCCGAAGCGGTCCGCCCGCCCCTGTCCCGCACCCAACCCCGAGCCTTCGCATGTCTCTCTCCCTCTTGGCCCTTGCACCTTGGCCCTTGGCCCTTTGGTCCTCATGAACGTGACGATCCTCCGCCGTTGTCGTCGCCTGGCGATCGACACCCGCGCCCTGAAGCGCGATGCGGCGCACGTGTTGGCGGCGATGCAGGAGCCCGCCGCCGTGCTCGTCGTCAGTCTCGTCGGCGATCGCGAGATGCAGGTGCTCAACCGTGATTACCGCGGCAAGGACCGGCCCACGGACGTGCTGGCGTTCGCCTTGCGCGAGGGCGAGTCGACGCCAGGCGGTGAAGACGAGTTGGGCGACGTGATCATTTCGCTCGATACGGCGCAGCGACAAGCGACCGAACGGGGAGTGACCTTGCAGGGCGAGGTGCGGGACCTACTGATCCACGGTATCCTGCACCTGTTGGGTTTCGATCATGAACGTGGTCCGGACGACTCGCGCCGCATGAAGGCGAAGGAACGTTGGCTGAAGCGTGTGCTCGAACGAGCGGACGATGAAGGCCGAGACTGAGACGTTCGTCCGCGTCATCGGCTGGGCTCGCACGCCGTGGACCTTGCGCGAGCAGGCGCCGTTTCAGCCGGTGGCGGCGCCGGAGTCGGAGGGAGTGATCGAGATCGCCCCCGAGTATCGGGCGGCGCTGGCCGACGTCGCCAGCTTCGGCCGAATCTGGCTGATCTTTCTCTTCCATCGCAGCTCGGGTTGGGGACCCAAGGTGAGGGTGCCGCGTGGCGGGCCGAAACGCGGGGTGCTGGCGACGCGCGCGCCGAACCGGCCGTCACAGATCGGCTTGACGAACGTCGCGGTGGTGTCGGTCGACGAGGCAGCGGGGTTGGTGCGCGTGCGTGGGCTCGATCTGCTCGACGATACCCCGATCCTGGACATCAAGCCCTATCTGCCGATGGTCGACAGCTGGCCCGACGCCGGCCACGGCTGGCTCGAACCCTTCCTCGAAGCCGGCATCGAGCCCAAGCTGAAGAGGCCCCCGAAACCGACGCGGACGACGTAACGGTCGAGTCGTGATCCTCGAGGGTCAGGCGCAGGGCTTGCGCTCCGGTCTTCGTTCGAGTCGGTTGGGTACATCGAGGCCAGCGAACCGTCGCGGCGGCTGAGCCGCAGGTCGGGGCTCAGCTACTGCGTATCTGCTGTAGGGTCCACGCCGCCTTCGCCAGCGCTATCTCCGGGATGAGCCGAGGTGTGAGCCAGAAAAAGTTCACGGCGATCGATGGTTCCAAGGCCTCGACCTGATGCCACCAGCCGCGAGGAATGAACAGCAGATCACCAGGCATGAGCTCGACGCGCAAGGCACGGGCTCGGCGAAAGTTCGGGAACCGCACCAGATCCGGTGCTTCGACCTGAACCTGGCTGTGGTGCCAATGGAGCGTCCGCAACGGATACGGGTACAGGAAAGGGGTGTCTTCAGGTGCGAAGAGGGTCACCAAGCGGCGGCCGCGCACCTGCGCCAGTAAGTTGTGCAACATGTCGTAATGCGCATCGGTGATGGTTCGCTGCGGTGCGACCCACAGGTTCACCTTCATGAAGATGCTGCCCAAACAGTACGGCGGCACGCTGAGATCCTGGCGCAAATCGGCGAGGGGACCGTCGAGTCCGACGGTCAAGGAATACCGAGGCGGCGGGGGCTCTCCGAGCTGATCGATATAGGCGCGAAACGTCATGGGCTCGTCGACGAGCCCGCGCTCGAGGTCGACGTGTACGTGGCCCTCGTTCAGCACGACCGGAGAGACCTGCAGGTCTCCCAGTCGCTGCTTCAGACCTTCGGCGGTCCAGGAACGCGCGGGCCAGTCTCTTTGCGTTCCCAAGAGGATGACCGGTTTGTTCGGCTTGAAGTAACGACTCCGAAACGAGGGAACATCGGGGCATTCCACGCGTTCTACCGCCAGCATGCGGCGGACGTTAACAAGCGCCCTATGGAGGTGCAAGTACCTGGAAAGTAGGCCCTTTTGCGGTAAGCATGCACGGAGTGGGCGTGACCTGGCGTCGTCCAAGGTGGACGACGCCAGTCTCGCTTGAGTTCCGCGTCTACCCAGGTGGCCGATCCTGGTCGTGTGCGACCGTCGTTGGCCTCAGTTCGTGACGCAGGTGCCGGCGTCACAGGTTCCCGAGCTGCAGTCGGCGGCCGCCAGGCAGGGTGACCCATCGGCGCAGCCGAGGGAGCAGCCGCGGCCGCAGTCGACGCCCATTTCGTAGCCGTTGGCGACACCGTCGGAACAGGTCGGCAGCACCTTCACGTTGAAGCGGGTCTTCATCTTGCCGCGCTCGGGCTTCTGACCGACCTGGCCTTCGCCGCGATAGATGCCGCCCCAGCAGCCGCCGACGCTGCTGCGCAATTGCACGGCAATGGGTTCGATCAGCGGCAGGGGTAGGTCGGCCAGCTCGATGCCAGCACCCTTCAGCGACACGGCGGTCTTGTTCACCACCTCTCCCGGCGTCGACAGCTTGATGGCGACGACACCACTTTGCGCGCCGAGCTTGTCGCGGAAGCCGAAACCCTTCGACTTTGGCCCCCAACAATTCACACCGGTGCAGGTGCCCCCGGCGGCGACGGCGAGAGTGTGGGTCAGGGCGCCATCTTGGTAGAGGCAGAGTTCGTAGCTGGTGGTCAGGGTCGGATCACCGAAGTCGCCGGGCGGGCTGTACTCGCCCTTGACGAGCTTGAACGACAGTTTGTCCTTCGTGTCGTCACCCGAGTCGTTGTACGAGAAACCCGAGATGAAGGCGTTGTTACATCCCGCGTCCGGGATGGTCGGGCAGACGGCGAAAGTGCGGCCGCTGCAGAGGATTCCGAGAAGCGTGAGCGCCAGGGTCGATGCGAGCTTGTGGTGTTGCATGAGGCCCTCCCTGAACGAAGGGTACCCGACGGGCGTCGTGGGCTTCAACCCGGAGATTCCCGGATTCGGCGTGCGGGTTCGACACGCTGAGAGCGCGGCGGCGTCCGAGCCCGGGCGGCTCGGACGCGGGGCCGCGCGGTTCGGCCCTAGCTCAAGTGCCCGCCGCGGCCGTCTGCGACCCAGGGGGTGGCGGGGTCGGGCGATCCGGAGGCAGCTGGGCGACGATCTCTTCGCTCATGCCGAAATCCTCGAGCAGCATACGCCGTCGCTCCGCATCGTCCGCGGGTTCGATCCGAACGCCGCCATCGGCGGCCAGCGCGACACGGTTGCCGAAGCTGGCGCCGAGGACCTCGTCGCCGCGATTGCGGCGGGCGGTGAGTTGGTAATTGAACGGGCTCCAGCCGCGGGTGCTCTCGTGGCGCTCGGCGAATTCGTCGGCCGCGGCGCCGAAGGATTCGAAGCGGCAGTCGAAGCCGTCGGGCTGATGCAGCGGGCGCCAGCGCAGATGCCAGCGCTCCGCCTGGCGCCGGGCCTTCACCCCCCAGGCGGGGTGGTCGATGTCGGCTTCGTCGGTGGCGCTCAGGTGCAGCGGCGCACCAAAGAGAATGGAGGTATCGAGGAGGTAATGATTGCCCTCGAGATCGACCCGCACCGTGCCGTGGTTGGGTGGTAGGTCGGGGGCCACGAGCATGGTGGCGACGCCGCGTTCGGCGCGATAGCCGAGGGAGATCAGCAACTCGTAAAGGGCGCCCGATCCGGCCCAGCAGGTGCCTCCGGTGCCGTGGCGCAGCCAAGCTCCGAAGAAGTCGTTGGCGTCGGTGCCTGGCAGCGGGCCGGCGGCACCGCGTTCGAGGTGGATCAGCTTGCGGACGTTGTCGAACGGAACCTTCTGGCACCATGCGGCGTACACGCTTGCGAGGTGGGCGAGCGACGGATCCGCCGCGGGCGAGATGCCGAGTCGGTCCAAGACGCGCTCGCGCAGAGCGGGGGCTAGGGCGGAAGGGTTCGTGGGGGTCATGTGCGGCATTGGAGAGCAGAGTCGCCGACGGCGCAAGCCCGGTGTTTCCCGGATCCGGTCGGGCGCTGGATTGCCGGTGCACGACTGGTCTAGCTTCCGCCCATGAGTGCGGAACGAGTGTTGGTGACCGGCGGCTGCGGCTTCGTCGGAAGGCGTTTCGTCAAGCGACTGCTCGGGCTCGGGCACGCGGTGACGGTGGTCGACGACCTATCGACAGGATTGCCGCTCGAGCGCTGGCCGGAGGTCGTGCGTCCGACGCCGGACGAGGGCCGGCGGCTGACGTTGCACTACGGCGACTTTCGCGATTTCGCCCGCGAGCGGACCCCCGACTACGACTGGATTCTCCACCTGGCGGCGGTCGTTGGCGGGAGATTGGTCATCGAGGGGGATCCGCTGGCGGTAGCGACCGACCTGGCGATCGACGCGACCTTCTTCAATTGGGTCGTACGGCACGAGCCACGACCGGCGAAGGTGATCTACTTCAGCTCGTCGGCGGTGTACCCGATCGGCGACCAGCGCCGCGACAACCATCGGCTGCTGAGCGAGGAGCTGGTCGACTTCGGCGATACCCTCGGCCAGCCCGACATGACCTACGGTTGGGCCAAGCTCACGGGCGAGTTGTTGGCGCGTCATGCGGCGCAGACCTACGGCTTGAACGTCGCCGTGTATCGGCCTTTCTCGGGCTATGGCGAGGAGCAGGATCTGAGCTACCCGTTTCCGAGCATCGTGCGGCGGGTGCGCAGGCGCGAGGCGCCGTTGGTGGTATGGGGCAGCGGCGACCAGGCGCGCGATTTCATTCATATCGAGGACTGTGTCGACGCGGTGTTGGCGAGTCATCTTCACCTGAGTGCGACACAGCCGTTGAACCTGGGTAGCGGCGTGGCGACGACCTTTCGCGACTTGGCGCGCACGGCGTGCCGCGTCTTGGGTCACGACGCCGAGGTGATCAACGACGCCAGCAAGCCGGAGGGCGTCTTCTGGCGTGTCGGCGCGTGCAGCGCCATGCTGCGCTACCACACGCCGAGGATCTCGCTCGCCGAAGGCATCGCCCGCTGCGCCGAATTCCAGGAGCGAGCCGAGAACAACTGACGATCCTACGGTCGCCGCCTCGGTTGGCTCATGGCTCCGGGACGAAGGATTCGATCACCGGAGCGCCATCCGACAGGGCGCTCTGGAAGTATCGGGCGCGTTGCATCAGCGCTGGCGGCGCCGTTTGGGCGCAGTAGTGGCCATTGTACTCGAACTCGCATCCGAGCGTCGCAGCGAACTCGTACATTCCAGCCGGCACGTACTGTGACATGGCGGCTGTCGTCTTGGCGTCGATGTTGGCGCTTACGGGCGCGCTCACCTTGTCCAGTTGGGGTACGCGCCGGTATTCCGGCAAGAGCAATGGAATGGGACCCATGCCGTGCGCCATCGCCTCGGTGCCGTTGTTGGGAGCCAACATGTCGTTGAGGCCGACCGTCAGCAGCACGCTGGCCTTGTCCAGGGAGCCACCGACAGCGAACGGCTCGCGATAGAGAAAACGCATGTGGTTGTAACCGTCCTGTCGGTCGAATACCGCCTGGAACAGTGCCATCGCCGTCCAGATCTCGGCGGGCGTCGCCGCCGGGAAGAACGAACCAATCCCTAGGATGAACGCTTCCGGGTTCTGATGAATGAGCATCTGCGCCAGGGGGCCGCCCCCGACCGTCAACGCGGCGGCGCGAATCTCGGGCGCATACGGAAGCAGGGCGCTGCCCTGGATCGCCCCGTAGCTGAGGCCGAAGTACCCGAGCGGGAGGGTGAGATCGAGGTCGGGTACGCCATCCGGCGATCCCAGCGGCAGGACGTCGAGGCGGCGCAGCGTCGGTAGCATGCGCAAGAACGACAACTGGTCGGCGTTCGTCTGGAGCCAGTAGTCGGGTACATCGCGTCGACCCAAGAGCTCGAGGAAGATGCGATTGATCTGTGCGTTGATCGCCGCGTTGGGGTCGCTATAGCCGGCGCTTACCTCCCGGTTCATGGTGTCGGTGAAGCCGATCAGTGCGAAGCCGGACTGGGCGAGTGATGGGCCGGTGCCGTTCTTCCAACTGCCGAAGAAGGGCACCTCAGCCTCTGCGCTTCCCGGATTGCCGTTCTGGTACATCAACAGGGGCGCGGGTTTGCGGCCACTCGACTTGGGCAAGAGCAGCACGAAACGCAAGGGTCGCGTGCCGGTCACACGTGGGGAGCCATCGTCATCGCGGGCGACGAAGGATCCTTCCCTCCAATTGGGCGACATCCAGCGGCCGTAGACGACGGCGGCGACGTCCTCCGGGTAAAACAGATCGACGATCGTCGGATCGTTCGGTGCTTTGACACTGTCGATCTCGAACCGGCCGGGATCGTCGAGGGCGAGTTGGTCGCGAATCGAGAGTAGGTCCGAGGCGATGGCGTCGACACTGCGAATGCTGATGCGCGTCGCCAAGATCACGTCCTCGACGGGAATCGCCGGTACGGCGTCGCTGCCGACGACGTCGAGAACGGACGTCGCCAGGGAACGTACGCGTGTCACGTTGGCCGACTCACCTGCCGTCGGTGGCGCCAAGGCCGCTTGGAAGAACGGCGACGCCTCGAACGGTCGGGACCCGAGGGTAACGCGGTTGGTCAGAACGAGCCCGTAGGATCGCCCCGGCTCGAGGGGAACCGAGGGGAAGATCAGCAAAGTATACGAAACTAAGCCACTGCCCGTGATGTCGAAGCGCGATTTGAGTTCGAAAGGGACGCGCTGCGCATACGTCGGGCTGCTCGGGTCGAGATCGAAGAGTCCGACGCTCGCCATGGGGTCGAGCGATTGTTCGGTGGTGGTCGGTAGGCTACCGGAGTTGGGCGGTGCGGCCAGGGCCACGACGATCGGACCGGCTGGGCTGAAGCCGTCGTGTTGGTTCGTGCGCTCGAGAAGGCTGGTGTACAGGCTCGGCAAGAGGTCCGTCCCGGTGGGAATGGGAACGGCAACACGGCTTCCGGTTGCGGTGGTGGCGTCCGGCACGAGCCAAAAGTCGTCGGGAAAAGGGTGGCGCGCGCGGGTGTCGTCGCGGTTGTAGATGACATGACTGGTCGAGCCGGGGGCGGCCGTAGTGAAGGAGAGGCTGCTGGCACCGCTATAGCCCGGCCAGGACAGCACGCAGGATTGGCTTGCCGGCAGCAGTGTATCGGGATTGAGGATGACGTTGCGCGCTTCGACGATCGTCGCCGCGAACGTCACCTGGGTGCCGCCGCACGTCAGGCTCAGCTGCTCGACGAGGCGCGGGTCGAACGGATGCGCGAAGCGTAGACGGATCCAGCTCGAACGGGGGATGAAGCGGGCACGGTCGAGGGGTTGGCTCGTCGACAATGCGGGAAAGGCGAGCACGTCGTCACTGCCATCGAGCGGGTCGCTCGCATCGATGGTGACCTCGGCGTAATCGTCTCTCCCCCCGCCGTCGGTATCGAACGCGCGTGGATTCGTGCCGAAAATCGTCGCCTCCTGAGTATCACTCAGTCCGTCGTCGTCCATGTCCGGATCGAGCGGATCCGTGGCGAGGGTGAAGAGTTCCAGTCCGTCGTTCGAGCCATCACCGTCGGTGTCGGTGCGCGTGCGGTCGGTGCCGGCCGCGAGTTCTTGGCGATTGGAGAGACCATCGGCATCGGGATCGAGGTTCGCATCGTCGGGCGAGTTGGGGTTCAGGCCGGCCGACAGTTCCCGAGCATCGTCGATCGTGTCGGCGTCCGAGTCGGCCAACGTCGGCGAGGTTCGGTATACCGTCACCTCGGCGCCGTCCGCGAGCCCATCACCGTCGGTGTCGGCGACGTTGGGATCGGTTCCCAGCGCCGACTCTTGAAGATTCGTGAGGCCGTCGCCATCGGGGTCGGTCCCGGAGTCGCTCGCCGAGAGTGGATCCAAGTCGTTGTCCACCTCGTAGCCATCGGCGAGCCCGTCGGCGTCGCTGTCGGCCAGGTCGGCACGGGTTCCGGACGCTGCTTCACGTTGTTCGTCGAGACCGTCACCATCGAAGTCGGGGACCGTGGACGTTAGGCACAGTTCGAGCGCGACATTCGACCGACCGGTCGTTGCGAGGTGCAGATCTCCGAAACGATCCGTGGTGGATACGGCACGGGTAGCGGCAGCGGCGTTCGAGCCTGTACGGCGCACCGCATAGCACAACAGACGCTTGCTGGGGTCGCGTGCCGGCGGTGTCTCGGCGGCTGCGGCAAGGCACAGCCTGGTTGGGTGCAACACGTCGTAGGTGGCAGCGGGCAGGAACGCATCGACGAGGGAAACTTGTGTCCCGCGGGCAAAGCCGGTTGCAGCGCGCCGCCGATCGAGTTCGTAACAGCTGTAGGCCTCCGCGTCGGGGGCTTCGGCTCCGGGCGGGATGGAAGTACCCGAATGGAGCGCCGCGGGAACGAGGACGCGGTCGCGATCGCGGAGCACCGCGTAGGTTCGGCCGAGTGCGTTGTCCAGGGGGATGCGTGCGTCCAGGGCGAAACGCTTGCTGCCGCGCGAGCGGCGCAGACGGTACCCGGTCAGGTGTTCGTCGCTGAAGCGACCGGCGCTATCCGTCGAGTTACAGACGAGTTCGGGTTTGGTGACGTCCACGAAGGTGCGCCGTAGGCCGTCGCGAAGCCAGAATTCGTCCCTGCGGTCGAACGACGTGCTACCGGGGATTCGCCTGACCAGGTGACAGAGAAAGGAAGTCGGACTGGCATCGATCACTACGGGCGTTTGTCCCTGTGCGGATGAAGCAATCAGCAGGCAGCAGCTGAGATGCCCGATGAGAAATGCGCGCGTTCGGCCCATGATGGTTCCTCGTGGCTCCGGAAACAACTAGAGAGCGACGCACTATCACACTCTTGCGAGGAATGGCGAGCAAATTGTGTGAGGGTGAACGCAGGGGCCATGGAGTATTGCGCTGGGCGCGAATGACGCGCGGCATCGGGTCGAAGCACTCCTCGTCAGGCAGACGGGAACCGAGAGAAGGAAACGGAAGTGTTGGGCGGCCGGAGGTACAGCGACTTCCGTGGCAGTGAACCGCGCCGGTTCGACTCGGCGCTCTGTCGACGATCGATCGGGCGGGGCCGCGGCTGGTGGCAGGCGGTGCGCCGCCACCAGCCGCGGGTCGTCGTCAGCTCATGAAGAAGGCGTTGAGCTTGTTGCCGTCGGGGTCGCGGAAGTAGCCGGCGTAGAAGTTGTCGCCGCGCGGGCCGGGCTTGCCTTCGTCGGTGGCGCCGAGGGCGATGGCCTTGTTGTAGAAGGCGTCGACTTGTTCCTTCGAACTCATGGCGAGGGCCACCATGACGCCGTTGCCGACCGTCGCCGGCTTGCCGTCGAACGGCTTGGTCACCGACAACGCCGGTGCACCTGGGCCGGTGGCCCAAGCGATGAAGGTGTCCATCTCCATGAACCGGCCGGCGCCGATCTCCGCCAACAGGGCGTCGTAGAACTTGGCAGCCCGCTGGATGTCGTTGGTACCCAGGGTGACGTATCCGATCATCGTTTCCTCCTTCGCGCACGATGGTGTGAAGGTGTGACGATGCGCCTGGGGCGGGATTACGGCAAGCGCCCGCGCTTCACTCGGGCGAGCGGGCCCAAATGCGGCCGTCGCGGATCTCGATCGGCACTCGGATCAGCGACTTGCCGCACGGCGGGCCGGCGATGCACTCGCCCGTGTCCGGCTCGTACCAGGCGCCGTGCGTGGCGCATTGGATGTAGCGGCCGTCCTCGGTGAAGAAGCGGTTCTCTACCCAGTCCATCGTCATCGGTACGTGCAGGCAGCGGTTTACCCAGGCGAACAGCCCCTCGCCCCAGCGGACGACGAAACACTCTTCCTCACGTCCTTCGACGGCGAGCACGAACTTGCGCGAGGCTCCCGGCTGGAGGTCCTGCACGGCACAGACGTCGACTTCCCTTGCGACCATCCGACCCCATTGCCGCAGGCGCCGCGCCGCGGCAAGCGGACTCGCCTGCTTCGGCAAATCCCGGTAAGACGTTGCGATCGACATCAGGAGGCAATTCGATGCCCGAGCTCAGATCCCGCACCACCACCCACGGCCGCAACATGGCCGGCGCCCGCGCCCTCTGGCGCGCCACCGGCATGAAGGACAGCGATTTCGGCAAGCCGATCGTCGCCATCGCCAACTCCTTCACCCAGTTCGTGCCCGGCCACGTGCACCTGAAGGATCTGGGCCAACTGGTGGCGCGCGAGGTCGAATCCGCCGGCGGCGTCGCCAAGGAGTTCAGCACCATCGCCGTCGACGACGGCATCGCCATGGGCCACGGCGGCATGCTCTACAGCCTGCCGTCGCGCGAACTCATCGCCGACGCCGTCGAGTACATGGTCAACGCCCACTGTGCCGACGCCCTCGTCTGCATTTCGAACTGCGACAAGATCACGCCCGGCATGTTGATGGCCGCGCTGCGTCTCAACATCCCGACGGTGTTCGTCTCCGGCGGTCCGATGGAAGCCGGCAAGTACGTCGCCAACGGCAAGGAACACCACCTCGACCTCGTCGACTCGATGGTCGCCGCCGCCGACCCGAACGTGACCGACGAGGAGTCGGAGAAGATCGAACGGTCGGCCTGTCCGACCTGTGGCTCGTGTTCCGGAATGTTCACCGCCAACTCGATGAACTGCCTCACCGAGGCCCTCGGCCTGTCGCAGCCGGGCAACGGCAGCACCCTGGCGACACACGCCGACCGCGAGATGCTCTTCCGCCGTGCCGGCCATCTGGTCGTCGAACTCGCCCAGCGCTACTACCGCGACGGCGACGCCACGGCCCTGCCGCGTGGCATCGCGACGTTCGAGGCGTTCGAAAACGCCATCGCCCTCGACATCGCCATGGGCGGCTCGACCAATACCGTCCTGCACCTCCTGGCGGCGGCTTACGAGGCCGGCGTGCCGTTCACCATGGCCGACATCGACCGCATGTCGCGGCGGGTGCCGTGTCTGTGCAAGGTGGCGCCGAGCACGCCGCTGTACCACATGGAGGACGTCCACCGCGCCGGCGGTGTATTCGCCATCCTCGGCGAACTGGCACGTGCCGGCTTGCTGCATACGGATGTGCCGACGGTCCACAGCCGCACGCTCGCTGAGGCGTTGCGCAAGTGGGACGTCGTGGTGAGCGCGGATCCGGAGGTTCGCTCGTTGTTTTCGGCGGCGCCCGGCGGCATTCCGACGCAAGTTGCGTTCAGCCAATCGCGCCGCTTCGACAGTCTCGACCTCGACCGCCGCCAGGGCTGCATCCGTGATCTCGAGCACGCCTACAGTCGCGACGGCGGCCTGGCGGTGCTTTACGGCAACATCGCGCTCGAGGGCTGCATCGTGAAGACGGCGGGCGTCGACGCCAGCATCCTCACCTTCGCCGGGCCGGCACGAGTATTCGAGAGTCAGGACGCGGCGGTGCAGGCGATTCTGTTGGACCAAGTGAAGGCGGGCGACGTGGTGGTCATTCGGTACGAGGGACCGAAGGGCGGGCCGGGCATGCAGGAGATGCTGTACCCGACGAGCTATCTGAAATCGAAGGGCCTCGGCAAGGTGTGTGCGTTGATCACCGATGGACGGTTCTCGGGTGGGACCTCGGGATTGTCGATCGGACACATGTCGCCGGAAGCGGCCGAGGGCGGCGCGATCGGTCTGATTGAAGAAGGCGACCGCATCGAGATCGACATCCCGCAGCGGCGCTTGATGTTGGCGATCAGCGACGAAGAGTTGGCGCGCCGCCGTGCAGCGATGGACGCCAAGGGAGCGGCAGCGTGGAAGCCGGTGAGTCGCGAGCGCAAGGTCAGCCCGGCGTTGCAGGCCTATGCAGCGATGACGACGAGTGCCGCCCGCGGCGCGGTGCGCGACGTGACGCAGCTGACGAAGTAGGGGAATTGCACCACGGAGGAGACACGCAGGCACGGAGAGATCGTCTCACGACACGGGGTTGAATGTAGCGGTGCTGCAGCAGGTTTCCGCGTGCCCTTTCTCGCCCGACGCGCTTTCGGGTTCGGGTTCGACTGGCTCTGACGAGGGGTGCTGTTCCGATAGCGACACCGACCCCGACCCCGGGCGAATGCCGGGTCATTGCCGACTCCCCAACGGGAATCTTCCCCAGTTCCTGGGGCACGAAAGCGTACGCTCATGAGCGAAACTCGCATGCCCTAGCTCCTGAACGTATGGCCATTTCACGAAAGATCCACTGTTCGTAGCCACAAAACAGGTCGCGAAACCTCCCGGCTCCCACGATAATCATGCGCGGTCGCACGGGATCGGCCGTCTTGCCGACCTTCTTGATCGCATACCTGAAGAATCCTTCGAGACATTCCTCCTTGCTGACGTCCGGCACAGGATGTGGACTCTGCGAGAACAACTTTACGGCGATGCAAGGTTCGCTCATGCCTACGCCAGCACCAATGGCCACGAGGCGTCGGGGCAAGGTTCGGGAAAGATGAACGACAGGCGCATAGGATACCGACCGGCCCGCACACCGAAAGACCACCGAATCCAGGGAAACATCGATTTCCACATCATGGCGAATTGTGGCCCGCCCGCGACGTCCTGGGGCGGGCCGACGATCATCGCAATGGAATCGAATTGGGCCTCGGCGGAGTTCATCCACAGGGGGAGTGTCACCAGCGTCAGCGTTGCCAACCTCAGCCTGTCGGCCCAGGCATCACGCCATCTACGATTCACGCTCGTCTTCCCACGACATGTCGACATGGCAATCGATGATCCCTCTTCGGCTAAGCATGCCTTCGCGAACGCCGGCGAAAGCACGGAATGCTCGCAGCAGTGCCTAAGGAGCGTCTACCCAAGGGAACCTTGATCAGCAATCACCAAATGAGACGAAGCGTAAAGTAACAGGTTGGAAGCCGCGAATTTCGGTACGTTGCGACGTTCCAATGGTGGCGTAGGGTGTTGCGTCGTTCCAGGGCCGTTTCCACGGCGCGAAACAAGCGGCTCCGGCGTATCGGGTCGGTTTCGTAGTTGCGGCTGCGGAAGCGGCCACCCGACTGGATTTCGGACGGGTGGGCGAGCGTTTTGGCGTCGGTGACAGCGACGCCGTAGGCGAACGAACTGACGAAGAACACGACGACGAGCAGGGTGATTCAGACGACGGCGAGAGCGATCGCGGCGAGCACGTGCAAGGGCTGGCTGTCGCGATGCAGCGTGGGAGTTCGGGGTGATGAAACGACAACGGCGCGGCGGCGACAGGAGTTTCTGTCGCCGCCGCGCCGTTGGAAGGGGTGTCGGCTGCGAATCAGCGCGCGCCGGCGAGAGCCAGGCGGGCTTCGGCCCAACGGCGGTCGACTTCGCGGTTGGCGTAAGCGGGATCGAGCGGCGAGAGGTTCGCCAGCGCCGCGGTGGCGGCTTGCGCGTCGGCCTTGGCCGCGGCCGGATCGATGTCGGCCGGGAACATGGCGGCATCGGCGAGCACGGTCATGACGTTGCCGAGAACTTCGGCGAAGCCGCCGCGGACGACGATGCGACCGTCGCCACCGTCGGCGCGGTAGCGCAGTTCACCGACCTCGAGCGAGCCGAGGAAGGTGATGTGATCCGGCAGGACCCCGAACTCGCCCGCCGTGCCGGGAGCGGTGACCTCGCGCACGGGGGCGTCGAGGAGCATCCGCCCCGGGGTGACGATGCGCAGCTGGAAGGTGCTGGCCATGGGCTAGGTCCTCCGCGCGATCGGTCAGGCAGCCAGCGAGGCGGCCTTTTCGATCGCCTCTTCGATGGTGCCGACCATGTAGAACGCCTGCTCGGGGAGGTCGTCGTGCTTGCCTTCGGCGATTTCCTTGAAACCGCGGATGGTGTCCTCGAGCTTGACGTACTTGCCCGGCATGTTGGTGAAAGCCTCGGCGACGTGGAAGGGCTGCGACAGGAAGCGCTGGATCTTACGAGCGCGCGACACGGTCAGCTTGTCCTCTTCGGAGAGTTCGTCCATGCCGAGAATGGCGATGATGTCCTGCAGATCCTTGTAGCGCTGCAGCACTTCCTGCACCTGGCGGGCGACGGCGTAGTGTTCCTCGCCGACGACGCCCGGGTCGAGAATGCGCGACGTCGAGTCGAGCGGATCGACGGCCGGGTAGATGCCGATTTCGGTGAGGGCACGCGACAACACCGTGGTGGCGTCGAGGTGCGCGAAGGTGGTCGCCGGGGCCGGGTCGGTCAAGTCGTCGGCGGGCACGTAGATGGCCTGCACGGACGTGATGGCGCCCTTCTTGGTGGTGGTGATGCGTTCCTGCAGCTCACCGAGGTCGGTCGACAGGGTCGGCTGATATCCCACGGCGGAGGGCATGCGGCCGAGGAGTGCGGACACCTCGGAGTTGGCCTGGGTGAAGCGGAAGATGTTGTCGAGGAACAGGAGCACGTCCTTGCCCTCTTCGTCGCGGAAGTACTCGGCCGCGGTGACGGCGGTCAGACCGACGCGGGCGCGGGCTCCCGGCGGCTCGTTCATCTGGCCGTAGACGAGGGCCGTCTTGTTGATGACGCCCGACTCCTTCATTTCGAGCCAGAGGTCGTTACCCTCACGGGTACGTTCGCCGACGCCGCCGAAGACGGAGTAACCGCCGTGGTGCGTCGCGACGTTGTTGATCAGTTCCATGATCAACACGGTCTTGCCGACGCCGGCGCCGCCGAAGAGGCCGATCTTGCCGCCGCGCGAGTAAGGCGCGAGCAAGTCGACGACCTTGATGCCGGTCTCGAACGCCTGCACCTCGGTGGCCTGATCGACGAAGGCCGGCGGCGTGCGATGGATCGGGTAACGCTTCTCCGAGACCACCGGGCCGCCCTCGTCGACCGGTTCGCCGATGACGTTGACGATGCGGCCGAGCGTCTGCGGGCCGACCGGCACCGAGATGGGCGCGCCGGTGTCCTTCACCGGCAAGCCGCGGACCAAGCCCTCGGTGGCGTCCATGGCGATGCAGCGCACGGTCTTCTCACCGAGGTGCTGGGCGACCTCGATGACGAGGTTCCACTCGGCGTCGCTGATGGCGGCGTTGGAGACGAGCAACGCGTTGTAGATGGGGGGCAGGTTCCCATCGACGAACTCGACGTCGACGACCGGACCGATGACTTGGGTGATCTTCCCTAGGCTCATGCGAGTTTCCTCTCAGAATCTTGCGGCGTATCGAAAACGCGGGCGCTGCGTCACCCGTTCAGGGCCTCGGCGCCGCCGACGATCTCCATCAGCTCCTTGGTGATGCCGGCCTGGCGGGCGCGGTTCATCTCCAACGTGAGGCGGTCGATCATTTCGGAGGCGTTGCTGGTGGCACTGTCCATCGCGGTCATGCGGGCGCCGTGCTCGCTGGCGACGGCTTCCAGGAAGGCGCGGTGGACCAGCACGTTGACGTATTGCTCGAGCAGCCGGCCGAGCAGCTCGCTCGCGTCGGGCTCGTACAGGTAGTCGGTGCTGTCGGCCGACTCGGCCGCGGCATCGGCCCGCACCGGCAGCACCTGCTCGATGGTCGCTTCCTGAACCAGCGCCGAACGGAACTGGTTGTAGACGACGTAGACGGCGTCCGACTCGCCCGTCACCAGCTCGTTGCGGAACTGCTCGCCGAGGCTGCGCGCCAAGGCGAAGCTCGGCCCGCCGAACAGGTTGATGTGCTTGTCGGCGATGGTGACGGGGCGCTTCTTGAAGTAGTCGTAGCCGCGCCGACCGACGCAGGTGATGCGCACGCGGTCCGCCCCCTCCTGTTCGATGAAGGTGGCGGCCTTGCGGATCAGGTTCGAGTTGTAGCCGCCGCAGAGGCCGCGGTCGGCCGTCACCAGCAGGAGGTGAATCGTACGAACCTGTTCGCGCTCCTGCAGCAACGGGTGCGCGCTGCCGTCGACGCGCGCCGCGACGTTGCCGAGCAACGCCGACAGCTTGGCGGCATAGGGCCGGGCGGCGATGGCGGCGTCCTGCGCGCGGCGCAGCTTCGCCGCGGAAACCATCTTCATCGCCTTGGTGATCTTCTGCGTGTTCTTCACCGAAGCGATGCGCTTGCGAATGTCTTTTAGACTGGGCATGCGACCAGGCCTTGCACCGCGGAGTTACGGATCACGCGCGGAAGACGGACTTGAAGTCGTTGAGCGCGGCGACCAGGGCGCCCTCGACCTCTTCGTCGAGCTTCTTCTTGGAACGGATGCCGTCGAGTACGCCCGGATGGCGGTTCTCGAGGAAGCGTCCGAACTCTTCTTCGTAGCGACGCACTGCCGTCTCGGGAACCTCGTCGAGGAAGCCCTTGGTGGCGGCGTAGATGATGACGATTTGCTTCTCGACGGGCTGCGGCTCGTACTGCGGCTGCTTGAGGATCTCGATCAGACGCACACCGCGCGCCAGCTGGCGCTGCGTCGCGACGTCGAGGTCCGAGCCGAACTGGGCGAAGGCCGCCTTTTCGCGGTACTGCGCCAGCTCGATGCGCAGCTGACCGGCGACCTGCTTCATCGCCTTGATCTGCGCGTTGCCGCCGACGCGGGACACCGAGATGCCCGGGTTCACGGCGGGCCGGACGCCCGAGTAGAAGAGGTCCGTTTCGAGGAAGATCTGACCGTCGGTGATCGAAATCACGTTGGTCGGAATGTACGCCGAAACGTCGCCGGCCTGCGTCTCGATGATCGGCAGTGCCGTCAGCGAACCGCCGCCGCGGGCGTCGCTCATCTTGGCGGCGCGCTCGAGGAGGCGCGAGTGCAGATAGAACACGTCACCCGGATAGGCTTCGCGGCCCGGCGGGCGGCGAAGCAGCAGCGACAGCTGGCGATAAGCGACGGCCTGCTTCGACAAGTCGTCGTAGATGATCAGTGCGTGCTTGCCGTTGTCGCGGAAGTACTCGCCCATGGCGCAGCCGCTGTAGGGCGCGATGAACTGCAGCGGGGCGGCGTCCGACGCGGTGGCGGCGACGACGATGGTGTAATCCATCGCGCCGTACTTGGTGAGCTTGTCCACCACCTGCGCCACCGTCGAGCGCTTCTGGCCGACGGCGACGTAGATGCACATGACGTCGCCACCACGCTGGTTGATGATGGTGTCGATGGCGACGGCCGTCTTGCCGGTCTGACGGTCGCCGATGATCAGCTCGCGCTGGCCGCGGCCGATCGGGATCATCGAGTCGATGGCCTTGATGCCCGTCTGCATCGGCTCGGTCACCGGCTGGCGATCGACGATGCCCGGCGCCTTCAGCTCGATGCGGCGCATCTCCTTGGCGTTGAGCGGGCCCTTGCCGTCGATCGGATTGCCGAGCGCGTCGACGACGCGTCCGAGCAACGACTCACCCACCGGCACCTCGGCGATACGGTTGGTGCGCTTGACCTCGTCGCCTTCCTTGATCTCCTGCGCTTCGCCGAAGATCGCGGCGCCGACGTTGTCCTCTTCGAGGTTCAACACCATGCCGAAGATGCCGTGCGGAAACTCGAGCAGCTCACCCGCGGCGGCCGAATCGAGGCCGTAGATGCGGGCGATACCGTCACCGGCGGCGAGCACACGACCGGTTTCGCGGACTTCGACCTCGCGGCCGTATTCCTCGATCTGTTTCCTGATGATCTCGCTGATTTCTGCAGGGCGAACGTCCATGGTGGGTCGAATCCTCCTAGAGCGATACGGCTTCGGCGAGCTGCTTGGCGATACGGGCGAACTGGGTCTTCACGGTGCCGTCGTACACCCGTCCCTCGGCCTCGACGACGACGCCGCCGAGCAGCTCGGGGTCGATTTCGACGGTCGGCAGTACGGTCTTGCCGGTGAGGCGCGTGAACGTTGCGACGATGTCGTTCAACTGCTGGTCTTCGAGCGCCACGGCGCTGCGCACGACGACGCGCACGCGGCCGAGTTCGGCGTCGAGCAGCTCACCGAAGTGACGCTCGATGCCGGGCAGATCGCCGAGGCGCTGGTTGTCGGCGAGGAGGCGCAGGAAGCGCTGAACGAGATCGGAGGACTTCAGCTCGTCGATGATGATGCGAGCAATGTCCTGACGGCGCTGTGGGCTGATGAGCGGGTTGCGCAGAACTTGGCGCACGCTCGGGTGCGCGGCTACGGCGGCGGCGGCGGCGAGTTCCTGCGCCGTGCTCTCGAGAGCCCCGTCCTTCTTGGCGAGCGCGAAGAGAGCGCGAGAATAACGGCGCGCGACGGATCCGTTCATGGCTGCACCTGCTGCAAGAATTCACCGACGAAGCGTTGCTGGTCGGCGGGAGTCCACTGCGCGCGCACGGTGTTTTCGGCGAGACGAATTGCTTGTTGGGTCAGCTCACCACGGAGCTGAGCCTTGAGCTGGCGCAGTTCGGACTCGGCGGCCTGCTGCGCGTCGCGGCGGATGCGCGCCGCCGTCGCTTCGGCGGCGGCGAGGATGCGATCGCGTTCGCGCTTGGCGTCGGCTTCGGCGTCGGTACGCATCTGCGCCAGGGTGCCGTCGAGGGCGGCCAGACGGCGCTCCCACTCTTCCTTCAGCGCCTGGGCTTCGGCGCGCACGGCCGCCGCCTCGCCGAGTTCGGCGACGATACGGTCGTGGCGCTCCTGCGCCATGCGGCGCAGTGCCGGCACCAGAGTGCGGCTCATCAGCACTAGGAAGATGACGATGTTGACGGTCGAAAAGAACAACGTGGCCCAAGGCACGCCGTGGTGCTCGCCATGTCCGCCTCCGGCGGCCCAAACGGGCGTCGCGGCGAGGGCAAGAGCGGCGATCGAGAGAAGGGTGCGCGTCTTCATGCGGCCTTCCTTCCGAGGATGCGTTCGGTCATCACACCGGCGACACGGTCGGCTTCGACGGCGAGTTCGCTGCGCGCCGCCGCCGCCTGTTGCGCCAGCGCCGCACGGCTCGCGGCCAGCGCGTCGGCCGCTTCCTGCATGGCGTGGTCGAGCACCGCTCGCTCGTCCTTGGTCGTCACCTTGCGCGCCTCTTCGGTAGCGGAAGCGAGCTGGCGACGGACCTCGTCGACGCGGCGGTCATACTGCTCCTGCGCATCGGAACCGCCGGCGCGCAGTGCTGCGGCCTGGGCGCGGGCGCCCTCGGTGCGTTCGCGGCGGTCGTCGAGAACCTTGGTGATCGGCGCGAAGAGGAGTTCGCGCAAGGCCGCCATCAGCGCAAAGAGCGCGATGATCTGAATGTAGAAGGAGAAATCGGGAGGAAAAGCGATCATGCAGAACCTCGTCTAGGAACGACGTGCGGACGTCGCGTTGCGCCGGGGCAACGCGCGACGCCTCACTTACGAACCTCCGTCTGCGGCCGGTTACCACCGTTGCGGTCGTCCTTGGAGAAGCCGCCGGGACGGGTGTCCTTGTCGGTGCGAACTTCGCCGCCGGCACCCATCGAGCAGTTACCTTCGAAGACGACGCCTTCGTGGATCACCAGGCTCGGGGTCGTGATGTTGCCGACGAGACGCGCCGGGGCCTGGAGTTCGATGCGCTTGCGCGCCACGACGTCGCCCGTGACCTTGCCTTTGACGATGACCGTACCGGCAGTGATCTGTGCCTGGACGATCGCCTTGTCGCCGATGATGACGGTGTCCTTGGCGTCGATTTCGCCATGGATTTGGCCGTCGATCTCGACGCTGCCTTCGAAGCTGAGCTTGCCGTTGACAGTGCTGCCGGCACCGAGGTGGGCTTGCAGGGGCAAACCGGCGCGGCGTGGCTCCGTGGGGCGCGGCAGCGAGGGCTCCATTGTGGGAGCGTCCTCGGGACGCGGCGCTTTGTCGTCCTTACCGAATAGGGCCATTCAATCCTCTGTACGGGTAGCTGGCTGAAGCTCGTCGGCGGCTCTTACCAGCTGACCTTTGGGTTGTAAAGTCTAATGGAAACGAAAGCAACGCGGCAGTTTTTCTAATGGATCTCGGGCTGGGACGAGCCGGTTGTCAGCGCGCCAGTTTAGCTAATCGGTCGATTAGCTCATTCAATTGTTCGAGCGAGTAGAACTCGATGCTCAGCTGTCCGGCTCCCTTGCGGCTCACCTGCAAACGCACCTTCGTCCCCATCACCCGCGCCAGGCGATCCTCCGTCGCGCGCTTCTCCAAGTCCTCGGCCGTGCGCCGCGCTTCCTTCGCCAGCCGCTCGGTTTCGCGCACCGACAACCGCTTGGCCGACACCTCGGCCGCCAGCTGCCGCGTCGCCCGCTCCGACCCCGCTCCGGCCAAGGCGCGAGCGTGTCCGGCGGAAAGCTTGCCCGCCTCGACGTCGCGCTGCACCGCCGCCGGCAATTGCAGCAAGCGCAGGGCGTTGGTGATCGTCGATCGGTCTTTGCCGACCCGCTCGGCGATGGCCTCCTGCGTCAGCTTCAGCTCGTCGGCCATGCGGCGGTAGGCGCGCGCCTCGTCGATCGGATTGAGGTCCGCCCGCTGTACGTTCTCCACCAGGGCGATCTCGAGCATTTCCGTGTCGCTGGCGTCGCGGACGATGACCGGCACCGCTTCGAGGCCGGCCAGCTTGGCGGCACGGAAGCGGCGTTCGCCGCTGACGATTTCGTAGCCGTCGTCGCGCTTACGGACGACCAGCGGCTGGAGCACGCCGTGGCGCCGGATGGAGTCGGCGAGTTCGCGCAGCGCCGCTTCGTCGAAGCTGAGGCGCGGCTGCCAGGGGTTCGGCCGGATGCCGGAGAGGCGGACATCCTGCGTCGGCGACTGCGGCGCCTCTTCGGCCTTCGGAATGAGGGCGCCGAGACCGCGTCCCAGGGCCTTGCGCTTGGCGGGCGTATCCATCGGGAGGGGGCTCCTGGCTACCTTTAGAGGAAGGATTTGACCCACGAGGCGAGGCGCTCGGTGGGGGCGACGACCTTTGGCCCGGTATCGGTTTTCTCCACCGTTCCGGGAGTTTGCACGACGCCTTTGCCGAAGATCAGCTCGCGCGCCAGGGCGCGATAGGCCTGTGCCCCCTTCGAGGCGGGGTCGTAGAGCACCGCCGGCAAGCCGTGGCTGGGAGACTCGCTCAGCCGGACGTTGCGCGGGATCACGGTGGCGAACAATTCATTCGGCAGATGCTGGCGCACCTCGGCGGCCACTTGGTGGCTGAGGCTGTTGCGCCCGTCGAACATGGTCAGCACCACGCCTTCGACCCGCAGATTCGGGTTGAGCTGGGAGCGCGTCAGGTCGATCGTCTGCAACAGAGCGGTCAGCCCCTCCAGGGCATAATACTCGCACTGCAGCGGCACCAACACCCCGTCGGCGGCCGTGAGACCGTTCAGCGTCAACAATCCCAACGACGGCGGGCAGTCGATGAAGACGAAATCGTAGTTGTCGCGCACCGCCATCAAGGCGCGCCGCAGGCGAGTCTCGCGCTCGGGCAGCGGCACCAATTCGATCTCGGCGCCGACCAGGTCGCCGCGGGCCGCGACCAGGTCCAGTCGTTCGACTCCCCCAGGGCGGACCACCTCGGCCACCGAGCGCAGGCCGAGGATGACTTCGTAGGTGCCCGGCTCGTCCGGACCGAGCCGCACGCCGACGCCGCTGCTGGCGCTGGCCTGCGGATCGAGGTCGAGCAGCAGGGTCCGCTTGCCCTCCATGGCAACCGCGGCAGCCAGATTGACCGCCGTCGTCGTCTTGCCCACGCCGCCCTTTTGGTTGGCTATGCAGAGGATGCGTCCCACGTCGTTCCTGTCGCTCTGTCGCTGTTTCGATCGGGCATCGATCGGCGGCGGACGCTAACACACGCTCCGTCGCTCGGGCAACGTTGCTGCGTATGTTTCACGTGAAACGTCGCCGCGGTTTGTCGTAGATCAGCAGCAGCCGCTCGATCCGGTCGCCCAAGTCGTAGCGTACCGTCGTCGCCGGTCCCCAGGTCGACTCCACCGCCGCGGCCTCACCTCGTCCCTGTGGCCCCTTCATGGCGATGACCCGCGGCAGCAGGCGCTCCTCGCGCACGAAATCCAGCAGATCGAGGAATTCCTCCAAGGATGCAAAAGCCCGCGCCACCGCCAGGGTCCAGCGGTTCGAGTCGGCGCGGTCGACATCTTCGGCGACGCGCTCGATGATGCGGGCGTTGCGCGCCCCAGTGCGGCCGGCGGCTTCGCGCAAGAAGCTGGCCCGTTTGCGCCGCGGTTCGATCAGGTCGACCTCCAGGTCCGGCGCGACGATCGCACACACGAGGCCAGGCAATCCGGCGCCGCTGCCGATGTCGGCAACCCGTGCCCCCTCCGGGACGAACGGCAGGATCGCCAAGCCGTCGACGATGTGGCGCTGCACCAACTCGCGCGGCGCACCGGTGGCGACGAGGGAGATGCGGCTACGCCACAATAGCAGCGTCTCGAGGTACTCCAGCAGCCGATCGACGCCCTCGGGGGTCAACTGCGGCTGGCGGCAGACGGCGGCATGCCCGGCGACGTCGGCCCAGCAGCGCTCGGCGCGGTCGCGCAGCAGGGCGCCGAGATTGGCTCGTTCGCTGGCGTTCACGCGCGCCGCCGTTCGTCGCCGCGCCGACGCAGATGGACCGAAAGCAGGGTCATGGCCGCCGGCGTCACCCCGGGGATCCGGCTCGCCTGACCGAGCGACTGCGGCCGGACGCGCTCGAGCTTCTCCTGCACCTCGCGCGACAGGCCCGTCACCGCGCCATAGTCGACGTCGGCGGGAATGCGGGTCTCCTCCATGCGCGCCACGCGCTCCACGGCGTCTTGCTGGCGCCGCACGTAACCTGCGTATTTCACAGTGGTTTCGACCTCGAAGGCGAGCTGCGGCGGCAGCTGCGAGTGGTCCAAATCGGGCAGCAAACGGGGCAAGTCGGCGTATTCCAACTCGGGCCGCCGCAGCAGCTGCGCCAGCGCCATCGGCCGGCTGAGTTCCGCCCAACCTTGCTCTCGCAGGCGGCGGTTCAACGCTTCGCTGGGCACGATCATCGTCTCCTCGAGGCGATTCACCTCGGCGTCGACGGCCTGCATCGCCGCGAGCGTGGCGTCGGAGCGTTCGCGATCGACGACCCCGGTTGCGCTGGCGATTGCGTGCAGTCGCCGCGCGGCCGTGTCCTCGCGCAGCAACAGCCGGTACTCGGCGCGCGAGGTGAACATGCGGTATGGCTCGCCGCCCACTCCTTTGGTTACGAGATCGTCGATGAGCACCCCGATGTAGGCCTGGTCGCGTCCGAGCACGACCGCCGGCTGGCGGCGTCCGGCCAGGGTGGCGTTGATGCCGGCCATGAGACCTTGGGCGGCGGCTTCCTCGTAGCCGGTGGTGCCGTTGATCTGGCCCGCCAGGAACAGGCCGGGCAGCAATTTGCTCTCGAGCGACGGCAGCAGCTGGGTCGGGTCGCAGTAGTCGTATTCGATGGCGTAGCCCGGGCGCATGACGACGGCCGACTCGAGGCCGGGGATGGAACGCACCATGTCGATCTGCACGTCGAGCGGCAGGCTGGTGGACAGGCCGTTGGGGTAGATTTCGACGGTGTCGCGGCCTTCCGGCTCGAGGAAGATCTGGTGGCGCTCTTTGTCGGCGAAACGGACGATTTTGTCCTCGATCGACGGGCAATAGCGCGGGCCGCGGCTCTGGATGCGGCCGCTGTACATGGCCGAGCGGTCGAGCGAGCCGCGGATGATCTCGTGGGTGCGGGCGTTGGTGTAGGTGATGTGGCAGGGCACCTGGGGCTGGCCGATGGCGTCGGTGGTGACCGAGAACGGTACCGGCGGATCGTCGCCGGGCTGCTCCTCCAGGGCGCTGAAATCGATCGACCGGGCGTCGAGACGCGGGCAGGTGCCGGTCTTGAGGCGGCCGACGCGCAGGCCGAGGGCGGCGAGCTGTTCGCTGATGCCGAGCGAGGGGGCATCGCCGGCGCGCCCGCCGGGGCGAGTCTTGTCGCCGACGTGCATCAGTCCGTTGAGGAAGGTGCCGGTGGTCAGGATGACGGCCGGGGCGTGCAGGATTTCGCCGAGGTCGGTCTCGACGCCGGCGATGCGTTGGTCGGCGATGACGAGGCGGACGACGTTGGCCTGGTAGAGCGTGACGCCGGGGGCGGATTCGAGGAACCGCTTCATGTAGGCGCGGTACAGGCGTTTGTCGGCCTGGGCGCGCGAAGCGTGGACGGCGGGGCCCTTTTTGGTGTTCAGGCGGCGGAACTGGATGCCGGTGGCGTCGATGGCGTGGCCCATCGCCCCGCCCAAGGCATCGATTTCCTTGACCAAATGGCCCTTGCCGATGCCGCCGATGGCGGGGTTGCACGACATTTGGCCGATTTGGTCGAGGTTCTGCGACAGCAACAGGGCGCGACCGCCCATGCGGGCGACGGCGAGGACGGCCTCGATGCCGGCGTGGCCGCCACCGACGATGATGGCGTCGAAGGACTCAGAAAAGGGAGACATGGCTCGAACGTTTCACGTGAAACACTGCAAGGGGTGGACGGACGGGCTTATGCCATAGGCGCGCGGTGAGGGCCACCGGTGTGGGGCGGCGCGCATCCGCGGCTGCCCGACAGGGCAAGCAGGCAACAAAAAGGGGGCCAGGCCGCGATCGGCCTGGCCCCCCGGTGAGCCTCCTGCAAGGAAAGAGGAGGAGGAAGTTTACGGCACCACCGTCGCGATGGTCGCCGTCTGGTTGGACGGATCCGGGTCGACCCACGGGCTGGCGGCGGTGGCACTCACCTGGATCGTCGTCGCTGCCGCCGGCACGAGGCTCAGGTTCAGGTGGCGGTGACGGCCGCCGCGAATTGCCGGCACTTGGCAGGTGATGGCGGCGGGCGTGCCGCTGCAGGTGCGCGGCAGATGCAGGTCGCTGAACGATCCGCCGGTGATGGCGATCTGCACCGTGGCCGAGGTCACGGCGTTGGGGCCGAGGTTGCCCACCTCGATGCGATATCGCAGGCGACGGCCGGCGATGGGCAGCTTGCTGCGCAGCTCGATGCGCGCCGTCACGTCGGCACGCTCCGTCTCGTTGCAGTCGGCCGTGCCGTTATTGTTGCTATCGACGTCGGCGACACCGCAGCCACAGGCTCCGGGTGCCGTCTTGGCGGCATCGGCGGCGCAGCCGTCGAGGCAGTCCGGGCTGCCGTCGCCGTCGCCGTCCGTGGCAGTGGGAACGACGGCACTGCAGCTGCCGTCACACTGGATCGTACCGCTGGTGGTTTCGCCGCAGGAGTTGGCGGATGACGTGCAGGCGTCGCCCAGGCCGGCAGGGTCGGCAGGAACGACGGCACTGCAGCTGCCGTCACACTGGATCGATCCACTGGCGGATTCGCCGCAGGAGTTGGCAGCCGAGGTGCACGGATCGCCGAGGCCGGCAGGATCCGCCGGCGCGACGGCGTCGCAGACGACGCCGGTACCGTCACCGGTACAGACGTAAGCCCCGGCGTCCGTGGTGCCGCAGGCATTGGCCGCGCTCTCGCAGGCACCGCCGACGGCGAAACCATCGTCCGTCGTGCCGTTGCAGTCGTCGTCGCGCTGGTTGCAGGTCTCCAGGGCTCCGGGATGGACGTCGGGATTGGCGTCGTCGCAGTCGTCGCCGCCGTTGGCCAACGCCAAGTGGCCATCCGCGTCCGCGTCTTGGCCGCCACAGGTCGGATCGTCGGTGTGCGCGCAGCCGAGCACGGCGTCGCAGCTGTCCGTGGTGCACGGATCGGCGTCGTCGCAGAGCGCGTCGTCGGGCAGGTTGGTGCAGCCGCCCACCGCGTCGCAGGAGTCGACCGTGCAGGCGACCGTGTCGCCGCAATCGACCTTCGTTCCCGAGCAGCCGAAGGAGGGGTCGCAGGCGGAATCCACGATGCAGGCACTGCCGCTGTCGCAGACCACCGGAGCGCCGCCGATGCAGACGCCGCCCTGCCAGGAATCGCCGTCGGTGCACAGGTCGCCGTCGTCGCAAGGGCTGCCGTCCGCCGGCGCGGGGCAGTCGGCCGCGCAGGAGAGGTAGGTTTCGCCGGGCATACACTCGTCGTCCCCGCATGAGCAGCCGTCGTCGGCACTGCCGTCGCAGTCGTTGTCGAGGCCGTCCTCGCAGATTTCGACCGGCGACGGCGGTGGCAGCGGCTGGCAGACGATCGGCACCGACGGATCGTTGGGGTCGCAGGTGTTGACCGTGTTCTGGCACAAGCCGGGGTCGCCGCAGGTGTCGAACATGTCGTCGACCACGCCGTTGCAGTCGTCGTCGATGCCGTTGCACGCTTCCGCGCTCGGCTCCCACGAGCCGTCGGCGATTTCCCACACGCCGGCGCCGCTGCACTGCTCGAAGTTGCCGAAGCAGGCGCCTTGCTGGTTGGCGGCGACGCGCGTCGAGTCCTTCTCGGCGAGGGTGCAGGTGTCGCCGACTTCGCCGAGGCTGCAGAGCGTGCCGCAATCCTGGGCCGGCGTATCGACGCAGGTGCCGTCCGGGCAGGTCGAGGCATCGCATTCGCCGGCCGCGAAACACTCGGGGCTGACGGTGGTGCCGGTGACACAACGCTGGCCTTCACAGGAATCGTCGCAGGCGTAGGGCATCGTCGTGCCGTCGGGCCAAACGTAGACCAGGCTGTCGCAAGTGGCGGGCGGCGGCGGCGGGGCCGGATCGTTGGCCGGCGGCTGCACGGTGCACATGGTCGAGCAGTCGAGCTGCGCCGTTTGCACGTCGACACAATCGCCGGCGCAGGCATCCGCGCATTGTGATGCAGTATAACAAGCAGGGCTGATCGTGTTGCCGAGCACGCAGCGGAAGCCCTGGCACAGGTCGGCGCCGCAGGCGTACGGCAGCGTCAAGCCGGTGGGCCAGACGTAATTGAGATTGCCGCACGACTTCTCCGTGCCCGGTGTCGGTGGCGGCGCGGGCGGCTGCGCTCCCAGGCAGAGCGACGAGCAACCGTCGTCGGTGATGTGGTTGCCGTCGTCGCAATCCTCGCCCGGTTCGAGTTCGCCGTTGCCGCACAGCAGCGACGGGTCGCCATTGGACGACTCCACCGAGGCGAACCAACTGGCCGGAACGACGACGATGGCGGTGTCGTAGATGTGATCACCCGAATCGGCGACGCGAATGTCGATCATCTTGTCGGCGGCCAAGCTGGTGAGCAGGACGACCCCGGTCTCGTTCGGCCCGTACGGCAGAATGTCGACCTTGTTGCCGATCCAGCTGTTGATCGAAACGTCGACCGTGGCCACACCAGCACCGGAGATCGTCATCCAGTCGGTGAAGATGGTCTGGTACCACTCGAACCACTCCGACGACAGGGCGAGCACCACGCTGTCGGTCGGCGGGACGAAATGCGCCAGCTGGACGCAGTCGTAGGTCTGCCAGCCGTCGGGATTGGTGCCGCAGCCGGGTTGGCTGCGGTCGTTGCTGATCTCCTCGTCGGCGTCGGAGGGATCGCCCGAGGTCAGCACCAAGACGTTGCCGGCGCCGAGGGTGCCGTTCTTGGCGGCGATGGCATCGCGCACGAACGGCGGCAACGTGCCGGCGTCGAACCAGCCGCATTGCCCCGGAAGGGTCGCCCCGTCGCATGGGGTTGCGGCGGCGGCTGGGCTGGCGAGCAGCCCCAGGAATGCTACCAGCGCCAACGCGCCGCGGCAGGCTGAGAGTCGCGTCGGAACGCGGAAGGAGTCGACGGGAACCATGGGAACACCTCGATCGCCGATGTGGCAACCAAGTCTTCAGCAACCTCGGTGCCAAGGTTCCCGGTTCGCGAATGATGGCGGCGTGACTCGTGGTGCCTGCAAGGACTTGCAGGACACGCGCGGGGTACCTGCAACGCAGTGCAGTCTACGTGCGAAGAAGACGCGTCTCGGGAGATTCGCCCCCTGAGGATTACGGCTCTTTTGGATCGACCGAGGCGAAAGCGACGACCCGATCAAGCCGAGGCGACGGCGCCGCTGCAACGCATCGCCAACATCTCATGCTCGGCACAGGGCAGGTCGACGGCGACACGTGCTTGCTGATCACGCCAGTGGCGTAGTTGGTCGATGCGGGCCTCGGATCGCTCCAACTCCCGCGCATCGAGATCGTCGGCGTCGATGGCGGCGTCGATGGCCGCCGCGGCGCGTTCGGCGCTCTCCAAGCTTTGGCAGGCGAGTACCCAGTCGCAACCGGCGCGCAGGGTCTGCACCGCTGCGGCACCCAGATCGTGGTCCTTGGTGATCGCCTGCATGTCCATGTCGTCGGTGGCGATCACCCCCGTGTAGCCCAACTCCTGGCGCAGCAGGCCGCGTACGATGACGGGCGAGAGCGACGCCGGGCGGTGCGCGTCGAGCGCGCTATGGATGACGTGCGCCACCATCATCAGCGGAATCCCGGCGTCGATGGCGGCGCGAAAGGGCGGCAGTTCGACGCGTTCCAGCTCGGCGCGCGAGCGGTCGACTCGCGGCAGGTCGAAGTGGGAATCGGCGAGCGTGTCCCCGTGTCCAGGAAAGTGTTTGCCGCAGGTGAGCAAGCCGGCCGCCAACAGGCCGCGGTGCACCGCCAGGGCCATGCGCGTCACCCGCTCGGGGTCGCTGCCGAAGGCGCGGTCGCCGATCACCGTGTTGCGCGGGTTGCTGTGCACGTCGAGTACCGGTGCGAAGTCGAGATCGACCCCGGCACTGGCCAATTCGCGACCCATGGCGGTGCCGATGCGTTCCGCCAACGCCACGTCATCGGTCGCGCCGACCGCGAGCGCCGGCGGAAAACGGGTGAACGGCGGCTTCAGCCGCGCCACCCGTCCGCCCTCCTGATCCATGGCGACCAAAGGCTGCGACGGCAGGGCGTGCAGCTCGTCCGTCAGCTGCCGCAGTTGCTGCGGATCGCCGACGTTGCGCGCGAACAAGACGATGCCGCTCGGCGCCAGAGCCACCAGACGCTCGCGTGTCGTGCTGTCGAGTTCGGGCCCGGGGATGCCCGCGGCGATCCAACGGCCGGCGCGCATCCGCCGCGCTCCGGCTCAGAGGCCGACGTAGACGTCGTCGCCTTCGACCTTGACGGTGTAGCGGGCGACGCTGCAGTCAGGATCTTCGGGTGACACGCCCGTGGTGACATCGAACGTCCACTGGTGCCATGGGCAGGCGACGACGGTGCCGGCGAGCTCGCCCTCGGCGAGAGGTCCGCCCTGGTGCTTGCATTCATTGTCGATGGCGAAAAAGGAGCCGTCGCAGTTGAACACGGCGATCTGCCGGCCATCGACATCGAAGGCCTTGCCGGCGCCATTGGGAATGTCGGCGGCGCTGCCGACGCGCACGAAATTGGACATCGAAACCTCCGAAACGGGAAATCCGCGGCCTTTAACCACACCAACCAGCCAGGGTACAACGCCTCCCCCTCAGCCTAAGCCTGAGCCTAAGCCTCAGCCTAACTGTCCGCTCCAAGCCCGGATGCCGGCGCCAAACCCAACCAAGCCCTGCCGGTACTCGTCACGACATCGTCGCCCCACACCTCGACCTCCACCTCCATCTCCCAGCCAGCAGCCACTTTTCGTTTCCCGACCACCCGACCAGTGATCGACAAGCAAGCGCCGACACAGAGATTGCGCCGCAGTGCCAGCTCGACGCGCCGCACCCGGCTGCGGCTGCCGCCCCAGTCGGTCAAGTACCGCCCGACCATGCCGAGGTGGAATTCGCGACTCATGAAGGCATCGGCGGCCCCAGCCACGCGTCGCGCATACGCCGGGTCGGCGTGCACTGGGGCGAAATCGCGGCTCGCCGACGCAGCGTAGACACTGCGCAGCGGCGTAAGGGGCATGACCAGACGAGGCAGGACGAAGCCGACCTCGACGCTGTCCCCGTCGGGGCCCCGATCGGCGGTGCCGGAACCGCCGTCGCTCGCGAGGGCTTCTTCGATCGCGTCGTTGGCGCTGCGCGCTGTGGTGTCCTCGGCGGGCGGACCCTGGTCGTAGCCGAACGAGGTCATCGCCTCGCGCAGCGCCAGGCTCGTCCCGTTGCGGAAATAATCGCGTTCGATCACCCAAAAGCGCCCTTCGCCGAGGGCCGTGCGCTTGAGCACGGACACCGAAGCGAGGCGTTGGTTGACGAAGACGACGTCGCCGACCACGAGGTCGACGAAGTGCTCGACGGCGACGCGACTGATGACGGCGGCGCGGAAGCCGAGGATCTGTTTGACGTCGTGGTGCAGGTTGCGCACCGGCATTGCGCCGTCGCTGGGCCAAGGCCAGCGGAAGGGCAAGACGAAGGTCGACAGCAACGCGCCCAGCGGCGCGATGACGTCGTCGTGCCCGAGACGGCGCGCCGCGCCAGGGTCGAGGTAGGCGGGATGAGCATCCTCGAATGCCTCGCACCAATGGCGGATCGCCTCGGCCGATACCCGCACCCCGACCGGACGCGGCGGCGCGGCGATGGTCAGCTCGAGCAGACGTTGCTGCAGCGAGGGCGATAGGTCCGGCGCCAACTCCGTAGCTTCAGCCATGGCCTACGACTTACGACACCGGCCGTTGCGACATCACGCCGACCGGCCCTGCGGAAGGTCGGCTTCGAACTGGTCGCGGCGAAGGCGGTAGAGGAGGTGGGTTCGCAGCACATGCCCGCGCGGCAGAAGGGGGTGTTCGAACGTGCCGTCCGGGAGCATGCCCAGGCGTTGCATCACGGCGGCCGAGCGCAGGTTGGTGGTCGCCGTGAACGACACGATTTCGTCGAACCCGAGCGTGCGAAAGCCCGTGTGCAAAGCCGCGCGCGCGCCCTCGGTGGCCAGGCCCTTACCCCAATGGTCTTGGGCGAGACGCCAGCCGATCTCGATGCACGGGCCGACGGGAAAGTCGGCCGGCTGCGCGTGCAGGCCGACGAAGCCGATACACGTGCCGGTCGCCAACAGTTCCGCCGCCCAGAAGCCCCAGCCGCGTTTGCCGATCAACGTCGCGAAGCGCTCGACCACGGCATCACTTTCCGCCCGCGTCAGCGGCGCCGGAAAGTGTTCCATGACGCGCGGGTCGGCATTGAGGGCGGCGAACCGTTCGAGGTCGCTGTCGCGCCACTGCCGCAGGCGCAGGCGCTCGGTCGTCAACTCGATGTGGGGTCGCATGCTGTCCTTCGCTCAGGTGTCGGCGCTCGCGGCCACTTCGCCGAGGTGCCGCCAGGGGCGAGCCTCCTCGAGTTGCAGGGCCAGTTCGAGCAAGACGCGCTCCTGACCATCCGCCGCCCCGAACATCATGCCCACGGGCAGATGGTGCGCCGGATCGAATCCCAGCGGCAGGCTGATCGACGGGGTGCCCGTGGCATTGGCCCACGCGGAGAACCCGACCCAGCGCTCGACGCGCGGAAACAGCTCTTCGAACGGCAAAGCCGTCGACAGGTGCCCGATCGGCGGCGGCAGGTGACACACGGTCGGCGTCAGCAGCACGTCGTACTTGGCGAAGTAGCGCGCGCTCGCCGCGGCGGAGGAGCGCAGCCGCCACACCACGCCGGGCGTCGTGGCGAGGCGGCGGCGGAAGCGCCGCGCCAGACCGTGCGTCAGGTCGGTCAGCCGGCTCGCATCGAACGTCGGATGCACCAGGCGCTTGCCGTGATGTGCCAAGGCGTAGGCGAGCAGCGCCCAGTAATGGGTGAAGTCCTCGACGAATTGCCCGTCCAGCGGAATGGCCGCGGGCTCGACCGTGTGTCCGAGTTCGCCGAGCAGGTGCACCGTCGCCTCGAACTCCCTGCGGGTGGCTGCGTCGACCTCTCCTTTGCCGGGAGTGTCGAGGGTCGCGGCGATGCGCAGGCGGCGCGCCAGCGGGCGCTCGACGTGGCCGATCGGCGGTAGACCGGGCGCCACGTATCGCTTCTCGACTTCGGCATACCAAGTGGCGGTATCGCGCACGCTGCGGGTGATGACGCCGTCGGTGAGGATCTTCACCGGCAGCAGTTTCCCTTTGCTGCTCGGCGGCAGACGTTTACGGCTCGGCTTGAGCCCGACGAGCCCGCAGGCCGCGGCGGGGATGCGGATCGAACCGCCGCCATCGCCGGCGTGGGCGATCGGCACGACGCCGGCGGCGACGAGTGCCGCGGCCCCGCCCGACGAGCCGCCGGCCGAGTGGTCGAGGTTCCAAGGGTTGCGGGTCGCGCTGCCGTCGGGGAACTCGGTCGACGCGGTGAGACCGAACTCGGGCAACGTGCTCTTGCCGAGACAGACCATGCCCAACCGCAGCAGCATCTCCGCCACGGGCTGGGTGGTATCCGCCGGACCGACCTGCCCGAGGGCGTTGCTGCCGTGCCGTGTCGGTAGACCGGCTACGTCGGCGCCGTCCTTGATGAAGGTGGGCACGCCGGCGAACGGGGCGTCCGTGAGATCGTTCGGCGGCACGATGGGGCGATCGAAGCATTCGGCGGCGATGGCGCGTAGGCTCGGCTCGACGCGCCGGGCTCGGGCGATGGCGGCGGCGATGACCTCGGCCGGGTCGACGCGGCGTTGGCGGATCGCCGCTGCCAGTTCGACCGCGTCGTAGGTTCCCAAGGCGTCGTCGCTGAATGCATGGATCGATCGTCTGGCCATGTGCCTCCCGTGCGAGCCGAAGAGGCTACCCGCTCGTGCGCTGCATTGCCATGCGGCCTCTCGCGCCTGGGTCGCAATGTGCCTCGTCGGTGACTGCTGCTCGTGTCGATTCCCTCCCGAGCGGCCCGATCACGTATGTCCCAGCACGCCGACACCGGCCCTAGCGCGCCGTTCGTGCAGTCGCTGGTCGAGGTGTTGCATCACCCGTTCGGCGCGACGCAGCCACGTATGTTCGGCGATCAACGCGGCGTAGGCCGCGTCCGCCAGTCGCCGCGCGCGTTGCGGATCACGCAAGGACCGCAGCGCGGACACCCACCCATCGATGTCGTCGCTGCCGGCCAGAAGCGCCGTCTCGTCGTTGCTGAGGATCTCGCGCACTGCCGGGATGTCGGAGGCGATGATCGGTCGTCGCGCGGCCATGGAGTCGAAGATCTTGAGCGGCGACATCCAGCGGCCGATGTCGCGCCCGGCCGCGGACTGGGTCGACGGCTGTGGCGGCACCAACACCACGTCGAAGGCGGCCAGGTAGCTTTGCACCTCGGCGTGCGGCACGAAGCCGTGGAAGTGGAGGTTGGCCTGACCCTGCGAGCGCGTGCGCCAGGTGTCGAGGTCGCCCCGCGTGCCGCCGACGACGTGGAAATCGACTTCGGGCAGTCGCTGCGCCAAGGCGGCGACGACCTCCATGCCCTTGCCCGGATAGAGGTGGCCGACGTAGCCGACTTGCTGCGCCCCAGGCCGTCCGCCGAGGTTCGACTTTGCCGCCACCGGCCCGCTCGGGGCGTCGGCGGCATCCGGTGCCAGCTGGATGTCCAGCTCCGGCCGGTCGTGCATCCACTCCCGGTAGTCGTCGCCGAGGGCGCGCGAGATGACGAAGTTGGTGAGGAACTGCGGTTGGCGGAAGAGCCATTCCTCGGCGGCGCGGCGCGCCTTTTTCGACGGGATGGCGTGTGCCTCATAGGCGATCGGGACGTTGGGGCGCCAGCGTGCCGCGTACCGCAAAGCGAAGACCTGTCGCCCGTAGAACAGGTCGGGCGCGGGCAGGCGCCAGAGATGCCAGCCGACGGCGAGCGGGTAGAGCACGTTCTTCGAACCCGGCAGTCCCTTGCCGCCGATCAGCCGCAGCGTGAAATCGGCGGCGACGCCGTAATGGTCGAAGACCTCACGTGGTCCGACCGGCCCGGCCTTGCGGCCGAAGAGCGTGACCTCGTGCCCGAGCCGCGCCAGGGCCGAGCACATTTTCATCACGTTGACGCCGCTCGCCTGGGTCGACGGCAACAGAGACCCGGAGATGTAGGTGATGCGCATGCGGTCGGTCCTGGGGTTGCTCGGTGGTCGTTCGCTCGCCGTCCGATCTCACGAGCACGACCGGAGTGCAAAGACTCGCCCGTGGAGGCGCCGGCAATCTCTTACTTGCCGATGCAAAAGCGGGAGAAGATGCGGTCGAGAACGTCTTCGCTGGTGATCGTGCCGGTGACGGCGGCGATCTGCTCGATGGCCTCGTCGGCGTCGACCGCGAGCAGGTCGAGCGCCGTGCCCTCGCGCAGCCCGATGGCGATACGCTCGACCTTGTCGGCGGCGGCGCGGACGGCGGCGGTTTGCCGTTCGTTGCTCAACGCTAGGGCCATCGGCTCGGTGCCCTCACTCGCTTCGATGGCCGTCGTCAGCACCCCCCGCAGCTCGTCGAGGCCGGCGTGGGTGCGGGCCGAAAGATGCACCCGCGCGGACGGATCGACCTCCGTCAACGCGGCGAGTTCGAAACGGCGAGGCAGGTCGCACTTGTTGAGCACCAGCACTCGCCGCGTGTCTGCGGTTTGCTCCAGGATCCGGCGATCCTCGTCGGTGCACGGATGCGACGCGTCGAGCACGACGACGACGACTTCCGCGCGCTCGATCTCGCCGGCCGTGCGCTGCATGCCGAGCCGCTCGACGGCGTCGGCCGCCTCGGCGTCCCGCAGGCCGGCGGTATCACTCAAGACGACGGGGATGCCGGCGAGTTCGATCGACTCCTGAATCACGTCGCGCGTCGTGCCGGCGAGATCGCTGACGATGGCGCGCTCTTCGCCCAAGAGGGCATTGAGGAGGCTCGACTTGCCGACGTTGGGCCTACCGACGAGGGCGACGCGCACGCCGTCGCGGGCTCGCTTGGCGGCGGCGTGTGAAGCGGCCAGTCGTTGCAGGCTTTGGTGCAAACGCGTGGCCCGCTCGTAGAGTTCGCCTTCCCCGAGGTCGATCTCTTCTTCGACGAAATCGATCTGTACCTCCAACAAGGCCTTGAGAGAGATCAGCTCTTCCCGCAGCTCGGCCAGCGCCTGCGACACCGTGCCGCCGAGCTGGCCGGCGGCCAGGGCCGCGGCGCGACTGCCGCGGGCATCGATGAGGTCGGCCACCGCCTCGGCCTGGACGAGGTCGAGGCGTCCGTTGAGGAAGGCGCGCTGGGTGAACTCACCGGCTGCGGCCAAGCGCGCTCCGTGCGCCAGTGCCAGAGCCATGACGCGCCGCAGCACCACCGGACTGCCGTGGGCCTGCAGTTCGACCACGTCCTCGCCGGTGTAGCTATGTGGTGCCGGCATATATACCGCGAGTGCCTCGTCGAGTGGATGTCCCGCATCGTCGACGAGGGTGCCGAGTCGCATGCGGTGCGGCGGCCATTCGCCGGAACGGTGTGACCGGAAGATGCCGCCGGCGATGCGGCGGGAGTCGGGTCCGCTGAAGCGGACGACGCCGATGCCGCCGCGGCCCGGCGGTGTGGCGATGGCGACGATGGTATCGCTGACGTACATGCGACCCAGCCGGTCGCGCCGCGTGTCAGCGCGGGCCGCCGCGCCGCGTGTTCTGCGGCACGATGACGAGGGAGCGCAGGTGGCCTTCGCCGGAGCTGTGGGTGCTGACGCCCGGATGGTTTTGCAAGAAGAGGTGGACGATGCGGCGATCGCGCGGGCTGAGGTCGTCGAGCCGCACCGAGCGGCCGCGTCGGCGAGCGTCGTCGGCCATGCGTCCGGCGAGTTCCTCGAGGGTTTGGCGGCGCCGTTCGCGATAACCCATCGAGTCGACGGTGACGTGCACGGCCCGCTCCTCGTCGCGCGCCAGAATGCGGCCGACGAGATACTCGAGGGCATCGAGCATTTGGCCTTTGCGCCCGATGAGCACGCCGGAGGTGTCGCCGCTCACTTCGAGGAGGAGATGGTCACCATCTTGGCGACCGGTGACGCTGGCCTCGACGCCGAGGTGGTGAACGATGGTCTGCAGCACCTCGCAGCCGCGGGCGATGGTGGCCTCCGACAAGTCAGACAAGTCAGACAAGTCAGACAGGTCGGACGTGTCTGACTTGTCGGAGCGCGTAACGCGGACTTTGGCGCGGCGGGCGCCGAGGCCCAGGAAGCCGCGGCTCGGGTTCTGCAAGATCTCGACGTCGACTTGGTCGCGCGCGGCACCGAGGCGTTGCAGCGCCTCGGCGATGGCGGCGTCGGCGGAGTCGCTTTCGATTTCGATCTGATCCATCGGCTTCCCCTCGGATGGCAGGACGGTTGCGTGGCGCCGTCCTCAGGCGTCGGAGTGCTGGATGTAATACTGCTGCGCGATGGTCAAGACGTTGTTGATCGTCCAGTAGAGGACGAGGCCGGCGGGGAAGCTGATGAACATGAAGGTGAACATCACCGGCATGATCATCATGATGCGCTGCTGCTGCGGATCACCGGCGCTGGGCGTCATCCACTGCTGCACGAACATCGTCGCGCCCATGATCAGCGTCAGCACCGGGATGCCGGCGGGCTCGACGAACGGGATGGCGATGGCGCCGAGGCGATCCGGTGCCGAGAGGTCGACGATCCAACCGAAGAACGGCGCGTGGCGCAGCTCGACGGCGTTTTGCAGAGCCGAGTAGAGGCCGATGAACACGGGGATCTGCACCAGCATCGGCAAGCAACCGCCGAGCGGGTTGACGCCGTGGCGCTTGTACAGATCCATCATCTCCTTCTGCATCAACTCCGGCGTATCCTTGAACCGCTCGCGCACCAGGTTCATCTCCGGCTGCAGCTTCTGCATGCCGCGCATCTGCTCGAAGCTCTTCTTGGTCAACGGCGACAGAGCGATCTTCACCAGCACCGTCAACAAGATGATGTCGATGCCGTAATTGCCGGTGAAGCGATGGAACTGGCGCATGAGCCAGAGCATCGGCAGGGCGACGAAGCTGAACCAACCGAGATTCACTGCCGCGGACAGCTTGTGGCCGAGTCCTTCCAGCGTCTCGATGCGCTTGGCGCCGACGTAGACCAGCAGATCCTGCGACGTCGCCCCGCCGCGCAGCGGGTAGAGGATCTGCTGTTGCAGGACGTTCTCGCGCTCCTTGAGGAAGAGGGTCGGGCGCTCCTCCGCATGTGCCGAACCCGAGGCGTCGGCGGCCTCGAGCGACGGTGAGGCATCGGCGGAGGCGGCGTCGCGCCACAGCGGCACCATCGCCATCATGAAATGCGGCCCGGCGAGGCTCGCCCACTGCCAGCTCGCCTCCTCGGGCGCGCGCGGCGGCTCGACGACGAGGCCGTTGAGCAGGTCGGAATCCTGCAAATTCTTCTCGGTCAACGAACGATCCTGCAGATACGAAACGCGATCGAAGAGCTTCTCGGTGCCATTCGGGTTGGTCGACGTCGACCAATTCAAGGCGACCTGCTGGTACGGCGCGCGCACACCGGCGGCATCGATCTCGAGATCGATCTCCGGGCGATCGCCGCGAAAATGCAGCCGCTTGGTCAGCGTCCCGGCTTCGCTCTGCCACTGCAGGGTGACGGTGTGGCGCTCGCCACCGCCGAGGCGGACCTCCGTCGGGCCGTCGACAGTGTATGAAGCGTCGCGGTCGGAGAGGCTCACGACCTTGCCGCCGTCGAGCCCGCGCAGATCGACCCCCAGGGGCATTTCGCCGGGGTTGGGCGCCACGACCATGTCGAGCAAGCTGCTGTCGGCGGCGACGTGCGCCTTGTGGTCCTTGAGGCGGAAACTCTCGAGGCGGCCGCCGGCGGTGGTCAGCGTCGCGATGAACTGTTCGGTTTCGACGACGACCCGTTGCGCCGTCGCGGCCCCGGCCGGCAGCGCCACCACCGGCGCCGGCGCTTCGGCGGCGCCCGGCAGCGCATCGGAAGCCGACGGCACCGGCGCGCCGGAGTCGCTCTCGGCGACGGGCGCGTTCGGGTCGACCGGATAGAGATACGGGATGACGACCTCGTTGTAGGCGAGCAGGATCAGCAACGAGAGAGCGACGGCGAGGATCGGTTTTTGTTCCATGATGGGCGCTTTCAGCGGACGGGATCCCATCCGCCCGGGTGCCATGGGTGGCAACGCAACAGGCGGCGCGCCGCCAGCCAGCTGCCGCGCAGCAGGCCGTGGCGCAGGATCGCCTGCTCGGCGTAGGCGGAGCAGGTCGGGGCGAAGCGACAATGTTGTCCGAGTAGGGGGGAGACGAAGCGACGGTAGCCGCGCAGCGGCACCAGCGCCGCGGCGACGACGACCGAGGTGCGGCGCGCCTCGACGACGCCGGAGGCGGGCATGTTCACTGCTCCCCGGAGACGGCGCGCGGCAAGCGTAGGGCGCGGCTCAACTCGCCGCACACGTCGGCCCAAGTGGCGTCGGCGGCGCTCGGGCGGGCAATCACCAAAATGTCCTGCGGCGGCGAGATGTGCTGATGGTGCCGGCGGAAGAACTCGCGCACCAGGCGTTTGACGCGATTGCGCACCACCGCGTTGCCGGTCTTGCGGCTGGCGGTGATGCCGATGCGGGAGGGTTGGTCGCGACGGGGGACGCACAGGACGACGAAACGCCCGGCGCCGCAGCGGCGTCCGCGCGACTGCAGGCGCAAGTATTCGTTGCGCCGACGAACGCGGAGCGACTTGGGGAAGCGCTGGCTGCCGGCGGCGGCAGCGCCGCCGGAATCTCGATGCACCACCATGACTCGAGGCGCGGCCGGCGAAGGTGGCCGCGCGGGATCGAACGGTTCGCGAGCGGACTCAGCCGCTCGCGGCTCAGCGGCGGGGCTGCTTCGGCGGGACGCTGACCGTGAGCCGCTTGCGGCCCTTGGCGCGGCGGCGCTTGAGCACCTGGCGGCCGGTCGGGGTAGCCATGCGGGCGCGGAAGCCGTGGGTGCGCTTCCGGCGACGATTGCTCGGCTGATACGTACGCTTCATCTTCTACCTCACGCGGTCTCGTTCGGTTCCGGTCGGGCGCGGCTCAGGCCGCCGCCTTCTTGGTGAAGTTCTCGGCGAAGTGCGTCTCGCACAGGCCACGGCGCAGCTGCGGCTTGCGGCAGGACTCCTGATTGCAAGTCTTGTAGCGCGGCTTCGGCATCTTGTCCCGCTTCCACAGGCGGAAATGCCGCGCACAGTACTTCTTGGCGTGGACCTGCCCCTCACAGCCCTGGGCCTTGCACGTTCCTTCTTTGGCCATCGCTTTTGCCTTTCCGGTCGAATCGCCCGCGCCTCGGCGCGGCATGCGAAATCGAAGCTCCTACCAGAACGATTTCGCCGTGTCGACCGCCGTGCACCACTTCTTTGCAAGCCATCTTGTCAGCCCGCTTCGGAATTGGGAGCATCGCCACGGCTCCGTCGGGGTCATCGATGGCAGCCAGAAGGGGGCATCTCGATGGTTCAATCGGTCTTCGTATCGCTACTCGTTCTCGGACTCGTCGCGGCGGACGCGCCGCGTAAAGCTGCCGCGGAAACCAAGGCACCGCCGGCGGCTCCTCTCCAACTCGCTGCCGACGGGAGTCGCTTCGATCCGCCCGTGGCCCGCAACCTCGTCCCGCCCGGGGCTTGGTTTTGCGACATGGGCACGGTGCATTTCGCACGCCAAGGCCGCGGCGACGGCGTTTGTCCGGTCTGCGGCATGGAACTCGTCGCCAAGGAGCCCGCCGCCGACGCGGCGCTCGCCGCGCAACGCCTGGCCTCGCTGCGCTCACAGCAATCCAGCCGCCGCATGCGTTGGGCGCCGACTCCGTTCAACGCCGCCGACGCCCCAGGGCGCTGCGCCGTCGGCGACCTCGGCCCCTACGCCGAACTGGCGACGGATCCAGCGATGGGGCCGACGACCCCGCCAGCCGACTTCGTTCGCGCGATTCTCGCCCGCCGCCCCGGCTTGCGGCGCACCAACTTCAAACTGCAGTACGACCTGAAGCAACTCGACTACTACCAGCACCGCGACGCGGTGCAGCAGGAGTTCGAGCGTCAAATCGACGCGGCACCCGGCGAGCGCTTGCTCGAGTACCTCGACAACTATGCCTGGTTCCTCGCCTACACCGGCGAATTCGAGAAGCTCCGCCGCTACCTCCCGCCGCGCCTCGAACGCTACGCCGCGCACCGCAATCTGTATCTCGGCTCGATCACCTTCGCTCTCGCCCAAGCCCAATACCGGCTCGGCGACTACGCCGGCGCCATCACCTCCGCCAAAGCGGCTCTCCCGCTCGTCACCGATACCCCCAACGAGGTCCGCTGGCAGCTCATGCTCGCCGAAGTGGCCCTGCACGGCCCCGCCTTCGTCGAACGCCACTCGCACGAGCTCTATTCCCTCGAAAGTGTCGCCGACTGGTACCCCAAGGCCGAATGGGAACTGCCGTTCGAAGACGTGTCGGCCACCGTCGGCAAGGACATCCAGCGCCTTGGCGCTTCGGGCGCCGTCAACTTCGTCGACCTCGACCGCGACGGCTGGGACGACCTTCTGGTCGAACGCAAGTTCTTCCCGCCGGTGCTCTATCGCAACCGCGGCGGCCAGCACTTCGAGCCCGTGCCCGGTGCCCTACCCAACGATTGCAGCAACCTGCTCAGTCCCGTCGCCGACTTCGACAACGACGGCCACCTCGACCTCTTCCGCGCCTGCTGCAACTTCGACGGCACCGGCCCGCTGCGCCTGCTCGCCGGGCGTGGCGACCTCACCTTCGACGATCGCACCGCGACCTCGGTGTTCGCCCAGGAACGGCTGTGGGGCATGCCGCCGACCTGGCTCGATTGGGACCTCGACGGCGACGTCGACCTCGTCGTCGGTAGCTTCATCGGCTCGAGCCAAGCCTACCGCAACGAGGGCAACGGCCAGTTCGTCAATGTCACCAAGGAGATCGGCCTCGAAGCGAGTGACGGCGCCTCGCCCCTCGAACTCGGCGCCGTCGGTACCACCGCCGGCTACTTCTTCGGCAGCCCCTATCCCGATCTCTACGTCCAAGGCTTCGGCCGCCGCCGCATCTACCGAAACAACGGCGACGGCACCTTCACCGAACGCACCCGCGACGCCGGACTCGCCGGCGGCCCGCCCATCAAACACTTCCTCTCGTCCAGCCTCGACTTCGACAACGACGGCGACGCCGACATCCTCGCCGGCAGCTACGCCACCATCCCCGACGTCGACGACCAGTTCCCGCGCTGCGTCTGCGGCAACCTGCTCCGCCCCGCCGGCTTCGCTCCAAGCGAAACCGTCAGCGCCGCGACGATCTTCGAAAACCTCGGCAACGGCACCTTCCGCGATCGCCGCGACCAAACCCGCTTCCTCCCCTTCGGCGTCATGGGCATCGCTCACGCCGACTGGAACAACGACGGCTTCGAGGACGTCGTCCTCGGCGTCGGCGGCCCCAACCTGCAGCAACTCGAAAGCGTCCTCTTCTACGAAAACCAGGGTGGCAGTGGCCGCTTCGTCAACATGACCCCGTTCACCATGCTCTCCCTCTGGGGCAAGGGACACGGCCTGGCGTTCGCCGACTACGACCACGACGGACAGCTCGATTTCTTCATCAACAACGGCGGCATGATGCCCGGCGACCTCGGCGAATCGCTGCTGTTGCACAACACCGGCACCGGCAACCACTGGCTCTCCGTCGGCCTGGTCGGCGATCCCGACGCCGGCACCAACGTCGCCGCCATCGGCGCCCGGGTCAGCGTGCGCATCGGCGACCGACGCCAGACGCGTACCCTCTTCGGCGGTCCCTTCGGCGTCAGCAGCCTGCAGACCCACTTCGGGCTCGGCGCCGCCACCAACGTCGACGAACTGCGCATCGAGTGGCCGAACCGCGCGCGCAGCGTCACCGTCTTGCAGAACCTCGCCGCCGATCAGGCCATTCTCGTCGAACAGAAGAGCGGCACGCCGCAAGTGCGCTGGCGCAGTCCGAACCGCGCCGGCTCCTGAAACACGAAGGCCCACGCAGCACGGAGCTGCGTGGGCCTTCGTCGATCGGTTGTTGCGTGGAGAATCAGGCGGCCAAGGCCGCGTGCCGCTGCGCGTCGATGCCGTCGAACAACTTCCACACCGCGTCGCAGGCTTCGGTCACGGCTTGCTTCACCAGGGCGCGATCCTCGTCGGTCTGCGCCGCGCGCAGGATGGCCTTGCGCTCGACCTCCGAGTGCCACACGTCCGCCTCGATGTGTACCTTGAAAAACTGGTAGGCGCGCTCGTCGATGATGCCGTAGTGGACGTCGAGCCGCTGCACCTTGCTGGCGCTCAGTTCGTGCTGCTGCGACTCGTAGGCATACAGCGCCGCGAGCCCCGCGAGGTGGCGCCGGTCCTGCGCCAGCCGCCGGAAGGTCTCGACACAGTCGATCGTCTCCTGGCGCCGTTCCGCTTCGACGACCTCGTCGCGCTGCAAGCCGGTTCCTTCACAGAAACGCAGGAACAACTCGGGATGGTTCTCGCTGCCTTGCTCCTCGTCGATCAGGTTGGCCAGCAGCATCTGCCGAACGTCGAAGTCCGGCGTGTTCGAGTGCACCGCACTGACATAGCGCGGGAAATGGTCGACGTGGTGGAAATATTGACGCCCGTAGGTACGGACATCCTCCAGCGTCAGTCGCCCCTCCCGCCACGCAACATTGTAAGGATGATCGAGCAATCGGCGCTCGGCGATGATCGCCTCGACCTCGTTCCACCAAGCCTCATTCGACATGGTCGCCCCTCCCTAAACTGCAAGTTGAGATTATGACGAAATGATGACGCGATCGGTGCTGGCTCGTCAAGGACGAAATTCACCGACGCGCCGAGGGCTTGCTTCGACCCTGCAACCGGCTCACATCCTCCAGCATGATCCCCCGCGCGCTCTCCATCGCCGGCTCCGACTCCGGCGGCGGGGCCGGTATCCAAGCCGACCTCAAGACCTTCACCGTGCACCGCGTCTTCGGCATGACCGCCATCACCGCGCTGACGGCACAGAATACCCGCGGCGTGCGCGCCATCCACGCCGTGCCGGCCGACTTCGTCACGGCGCAAATCGATGCGGTGATCGACGACATCGGCGTCGATGCGGTCAAGACCGGCATGCTCGCCAACCGCGAGATCATCGACGCGGTCGCCGAGGCCCTGCGCCGCCACCGTCCGGCGCACGTCGTCGTCGACCCAGTCTTCATCTCCCAGAGCGGCGCGCCGTTGATCGAACCCAACGCCCAGGCCGCCCTCGCCGAACGATTGCTCCCGTTGGCGACGCTCGTCACCCCAAACCTGCCCGAGGCGCAGGCGCTCACCGGCTTGGCGCTCGACTCTGCCGAGGCCATGCACCGCGCCGCGCGGGCTCTCGTCGAGCGCGGCGCCGGCGCTTGTTTGGTCAAGGGAGGACACTGGTCGGACGGACCCGCGGTCGACGTCCTTTACGATGGGTCGAGTCTGCTCGAGTTGTCGCGGCCGCGGTTGGCGACGCGCCACACCCACGGCACCGGCTGCCAGTTGTCGGCGGCGATCACCGCGAACCTGGCGCTCGGCCTGCCGCTGCATGCGGCCGTCGAGCGCGGCAAGGATTTCATCACCGCGGCGATCGCCGCGGGGTTGGCGCTCGGCGGCGGCGACGGGCCGGCCAATCCGCTGGCCTGGCTCGAGGGGGGGCTGAGGCTCAGCCCGCCTTCAACTTGCTGAAGAAGGCCTGGATGCGCGCCGCGTTGGCGCCAAGATCGCCCTTACCGTCGCGCGACTTCGAGCGCATGTGCACGGCGCTGCCGCCGCCGTCACCCGGGCGCACTTGGATGATGAAGTCGTCGGCGAAACGGAAGAGCCGCGAGGTGGCGAAACCCTCGAGTTCGCGCGCCTCCGGGTCGACGCGGGTGATCTCCCACGCCGGCATCTGCTTGGCCGCGGCCTCGACCGCGCTGAACACGGCCGCCGGATCCTGCGGCAACGCCAGCGGCCCGAGATCGGCGTAGCCCGCCTGCTGTTGGTCGGCGAATTCCTTGCCGGGATAGCTCATGTCGCGCCCGGCGTTTTCCGGCAGCGACGGCGCATGGACGAAACGCGGCGGGTCGATGACGTCGGTGGTGATGTCGTTGATGCGCGGCAACCCGAAGCCGGGCCGGCCGGCGATCAGCGCCGCGACGAGGATGGCGCCGCCGACGAGGATGGCGTTGCGCGAGCCGGCAAAGCCGTGGCGCTTGGCCGACACGAGCCCGACGATCAGCGTGATCAGGCCCAGCAACCCGCCGAGGCCGAACAGCTTGAAGCCGTTGAAGGGCGTCGTCAGACCGAGCGTCGCCGTCAGCGGGCCGAGCACGAACAACACCAACGCGATCAGGCCCAGCCCATTGGCTGCGCCGCTCTTGTTCTGCGCCATGGTTTTTCCTCCGGAATGAAAGGTTGCCTACGTCGCCTGCCCGGGGCTGTCAATTGACGAAAGTTTCCAAACAAGCCCGCAGCCCTGCCGCGACGTCGTCGACGCTTGGGCCGTTTTCCTCGCCGAGATGGCCCGGCACGTGCACGAAGCCGCACGGGATGGCCCGCCCACTCGCTTCGAGATGGGCCAAGGCACGATAGAACACGTGGTTGCAGAGGAACGTCCCGGCGTGATTCGAGATCGACGCGGCGACGCCGTGTGCCTGTAGCGTCGCCAGCCAGGCGTCGAGGTCGAGGGTCGCCCAGTAGCCGACCGGGCCCGCCTCCTCGATGCGCCGGCCGCGCCGGCGTTCGCCGCGATTGTCCTCGACCTCGCTGTCGTCGAGATTGAGTGCGACCCGTTCGAGCTGGACCTCGCCGCGCCCGCGCGCCACGCCGAGCAAGACCACCGCCACCGAGTCGCTCGCCTCGATCAGCCGCAGCAACCGTTGCTCCGCCGCTTCGTACACCGTCGGCAGGATCTCCCACCGCAAGCGCGACGGCCCGGGCCAGTCGGCGGCGATCGCCCGCACCACCGCTTCGGAGGGGTTGGCCGTCAGGCCGCCGAAGGCATCGAAGGCGGTGAGCAGAATTTCGGACATCGTCTCAGCCGCGCCGCGGCGCGCCGGCGAGTTGGCGCGACTGGGCGACCAGTCGGCCGCTTTCGTCCCAGATCTCACCGTCCTCCTCGAGCAAGCCGCCGAACAGGAAGCGGGTGCGGAAGACGAAGGCCAGCCACTCGCTCACCGGCCGCGCCCGCACGTGCACCGTCAGCTCGAGGGTCGGCACCCAACCGCGGTCGGTGACGGCGAAGACCGGCGGCGCCACCGCGTCGGCGATCAGGCCGAGAGCGTGGACATCCATCGGTCGGCCGTCGACGAAGCGCAGCCAGCCGGCGAGTTCGGCGCGGTCGTGCAGCTCGCCGAGCAGGCGGCGACGCGAGTCGGGCTCGTAGACCGTGTCGAACCGATGGGCGATCGCCGGGGCGAAACCGGCAACCGGCGCCGCGGGAGGAATCTCGGCGCGCGGCGGCACCGGCGGCTTGGCGGAAATGTGTTCCGGCCCGGTGCTCTTCTCCAAATCCCCGTAGGTCGCGAGCACGCGCAGGATTTCCCGGTCGTTTTGCGTCAGGCGCGCCGTCGCCGTGGTGTAGTTGCGTCCGGCCTTGACCAACTCGACGGCCACCGCGAACGGACCGGGCGTGGCGGGCCGCAGATAGTGGGCCGTGATGCTGAGCGGGTCGGGGCTGGCGAGTTCCTGGCGCAGTGCCGCCATCACCAACGACAGCACGTAGCCGCCGTTGGGCACCGGGCCGACACTCCAGAGTTCGCTCGCCGTTCCTTCATAAAGGCCGGAGTCGAGTCGGCGGACGTGGGTATCGCGGTCGAATTGGTACATGGCGCCGCACCTTGGCCCGAAGCCGGCGTTGAAGCTAGACATCCGGCGATTCGCGCCGCGGGGTTCGATGCACGCCGCGAATCAGGTAAGAACGTCGGATGAGCACGCACCCGCTCGCGGGGAAAGTGGCCCCGCGCGATCGCCTCGTCCACGTCCCGCGTCTGGTCTCCGCCTACTTCGCCACCACGCCCGACCCCGACGACCCGGGCCAGCGCGTCGCCTTCGGCACCTCGGGGCACCGCGGCTCGTCGCTGCGCGGCTCGTTCAACGAGGCGCACGTCTTGGCGATCACCCAGGCCGTCTGCGAGCATCGCGCCGCCGCCGGCATCAGCGGCCCGCTCTACGTCGGCGCCGATACCCACGCGCTGTCGGAGCCGGCCTTCATCTCGGCCCTCGAGGTGCTCGCGGCGCACGGCGTCGACACCATGATCCAAGACGGCCTGGGCCCGACGCCGACTCCCGTCATCTCGCACGCCATCCTCACCCACAACCGCGGCCGTACGACGGGCTTGGCCGACGGTATCGTCATCACCCCGTCGCACAACCCGCCCGAGGACGGTGGCTTCAAGTACAACCCACCGCACGGCGGTCCGGCCGATACCGACGTCACGTCCGCCGTCGAAGCGCGCGCCAACGAGTTGCTGCGCGGCGGCCTCGCCGGCGTGCGCCGCATCCCTTATGCCCGCGCCCTGAGCGCCGCGACCACCCATCGCCACGACTACGTCGTGCCCTACGTCGACGACCTCGCCGCGGCGATCGACATGGACGCCATCGCCCGCGCCGGCTTGCGCATCGGCGTCGATCCCATGGGCGGCTCCAACGTCAACTTCTGGGATCCGATCGCCGCCCGCTACGGCCTCGAACTCGAAGTGGTCAATCGCGTCGTCGATCCGACCTTCGGCTTCATGACCCTCGATCGCGACGGCAAGATCCGCATGGACTGCTCGTCGCCCTGGGCCATGGCCAGCCTGATCCATCTGAAGGACGACTTCGCCATCGCCTTCGGCAACGACGCCGACTCGGATCGCCACGGCATCGTCACCCGCAGCGCCGGGCTGATGAATCCGAACCATTACCTCGCCGTCGCCATTGCGTATCTGTTCGCCCACCGCCCGCAGTGGCGGCGCGACGTCGCCATTGGCAAGACGCTGGTGTCGAGTTCGATGATCGATCGCGTGGCCGCCGAACTCGGTCGGCCGCTGCTCGAAGTGCCGGTCGGCTTCAAGTGGTTCGTGCCGGGTCTGCTCTCGGGCGAAGTCGGCTTCGGCGGCGAGGAAAGCGCCGGCGCTTCGTTCCTGCGCCACGACGGCACGGTGTGGACGACCGACAAGGACGGCATCCTACTCGACTTGCTGGCGGCCGAGATCACCGCGGTCACCGGGCGCGATCCGGCACAACATTATGAGGAACTCGCCGGCCGCCTCGGTGCGCCGGTGTACGAGCGCATCGACGCCCCGGTGAGCCCGGCGGGCAAGAAGGCGCTGGCAGCCTTGGCGCCGGAAGCGGTCACGGCGACGGAACTCGCCGGCGAGCCGATCATCGCGCGGCTGACCCGAGCCCCGGGCAACGATGCCGCGATCGGCGGCCTCAAGGTCGTCACCGCCAACGGTTGGTTCGCGGCGCGTCCGTCGGGTACCGAAGACGTGTACAAGATTTACGCCGAGAGTTTCCTCGGCGCCGAGCATTTGCGTGTCCTCCAGTCGGAGGCGCGCGACATCGTCACGCGGGCTCTCGGCGGCATTTGACGCCGGGGCGCGTGTGCGGGCTGAACTTCGCATCCATTCGCTAGGGAGAGTCGCGTGAAACCGAATCAGAAACCCGTTCGTCCCCACTTTTCGTCCGGCCCCTGCGCCAAGCGTCCCGGCTGGAGCCTCGCGGCGTTGGCCGACGCCGCGGTCGGCCGCTCGCACCGCGCCAAGATCGGCAAGGCCAAGCTGGAAGCGGTGATCGAGCGCTCGAAGCAGGTGCTGGGCATGCCCGCCGGCTGGCGTTTGGGCATCGTCGCCGGCTCCGATACGGGCGCGGTCGAGCTGGCGATGTGGTCGATGCTCGGGGCGCGCGGCATCGACATGCTGGCGTGGGAGAGTTTCGGTGAAGGCTGGGTGACCGACGTCCTCAAGCAGCTCAAGCTCGAGGCGCGGGTGCTGCGCGCCGAGTACGGCGAGCTGCCGGATCTGAGCCAAGTCGATTTCTCGAAGGACGTCGTCTTCACTTGGAACGGTACGACCTCGGGCGTGCGGGTGCCGAACGGCGACTGGATTCCGGCCGACCGTCAGGGCTTGGCGATCTGCGACGCGACGTCGGCGGTGTTCGCCATGGACTTGCCGTGGGACAAGCTCGATGTGGTGACGTGGAGCTGGCAGAAGGTGCTCGGCGGCGAAGGGGCGCACGGCATGTTGGCGCTGTCGCCGCGCGCGGTGGAGCGGCTCGAGTCGTACACGCCGCCGTGGCCGATGCCGAAGCTGTTCCGGGTGACCAAGAAGGGCAAGCTCGACGAGGAGATCTTCACCGGTTCGACGATCAACACGCCGTCGATGTTGTGTGTCGAGGACGTGCTCGACGCGTTGGCGTGGGCGGAGAGCGTCGGCGGCAATCGCGGCCTCGTCGAGCGATCGGAGGCGAACCTGGCGAGTGTCGCCGCTTGGGTGGCGAAGACGCCGTGGGTCGACTTCCTGGCGCGTGACGAGAAAGCGCGTTCGTGCACGTCGATTTGTTTGGCGATCGTCGACCCATGGTTCGCCGGTCTCGACGCAGCGGCCCGCGCCGCGGCGGTGAAGAAGATGGTGTCGCTCTTGGAGCAAGAGGGCGTGGCGTACGACATCGCCGGCTACCGTGACGCCCCGCCGGGCCTTCGCATCTGGGGCGGCGCAACGGTGGAGCGCAGCGACATCGAGGCCTTGCTCCCCTGGCTCGACTGGGCCTTCGCCAGCATCAAGGGCTGAGGCTGCGCCGGCGCGCGAGGCAGCGCGCGCCGGGTGAAGATCGACCGCCGGTGACTGCCTAAAGACATCGGCTGACGAACGTTTGCTTACGTCGTTCATCGTTCTGGTTGGCCGGGCTCCGGGCCCGGCCAACCTTTCGCTCCGCATCATATCGAAGACCGAGAGCGAGGCCCTCCTCGGTACCATTTCGAGCGGCGAAACGGCGCGATTAGCGTCGAAATCCGTGCCCCAGACAAAAGTTTTTCACGCCATCTCAGCCACTTGGGCTGGTCCGACCCCAATCGCTGACACGCACAAAGGTTCTAGCCGTCCGAAAGAAACGGGTTGATGACCTTCACGCCGTCGAAGTCCTGTCCGTGTTGGAGGTCTTCTGAGTAGACGACCTCGCAGCTGAGTTCTCGGGCCGAGGCGAGGATGAGCGCATCCCAGTGGGAAACCTGGAAGCGCCCGTGGAGAAGCTGGGCTGCCAGAAACGTATCCACGCTGAGCGGCGCCACAGGAAAGAGCAGCAAACGACTCAACCAGTCCTGCTCCTGTGCCGGGCTGAAGCCGAGTTTGGCAGGGTTGCGCGCGTTTGCGGTAAACTCGCTGAGCACCTGGACGGAAAGATGGAGGTCCCGCTGACGGAGCAACGTCCGCGCGATCCGCGTCTTCGGGGGTACCGGCAGCGCCTCGTCCGCCGCGTAGACGAGGACATTCGAATCAACGAAGCCGCGAGGCATAGATCTCGTCGCGCGTGAGAGGCTCCAGAGAATCCACCCGGGCTCGTCCACGGCTCTCGGCGATCCGGAACAGCTCGTCGAGCGCCGCGATGCGACGGCTATCACGATCGTCGCTCTCGTTTGCTTGGCGAATGAGAAAATCGCGGACCATGGCACTGACGGAGGTACCTTCGCTTGCCGCGCGGATGCGTGCCTTGCGGTACGTTTCGTCGTCGATCTTCAGAGTAATGTTCTTCATGGCTGTGCAGCACGGTAACTGTGCGCTCCGGGACGTTCAACGAGTTTGGCCGGTGGCAGCTCGATCTGCAGGGTTCGGTGATTACTGGGACACCCACCCTCCGACATGGGCCAGCCTTACGCCGGAGGCTGCCACCGTGCCGGCACAAGATTCCGATTCCTCGCGCGACCCCGAGGTGGGTGTCCTTGCAACGCCAGTATTCTCCGTGCCTGCCCCCCTACTTCGTCCGCTGCATCACGTCGCGCCTCGAACCCTGGTTTGCCCGAAGTTGACTCTCCTGCCGGGGCTCATTGTATGACGTTGCGCGTCAACGTCCGCCGCCTACAGGAAGTCCCATGAGCGATCTCGCCTCGACCGTTTCCCGGGTTGCCAGCGAAAGCTACAGCCATACGCGCCGCATCATGCCGGAGCAGCCGTGGTGGGATCACCTCGAGACCAGCTTCCACAAGTTCCCCGACGACTTCGAACTCGACTTGCTCACCGAACTCACCGTCGGCACCACCGCCTGGGCCGACCTGCTGCTGCGCACCGCCGGCGCCTCCATGCTGACCGCGCTCGCCCTGCCCTTCAGCCTGCAGCCGCTGCAGCTGCGCCGCGATCTCGAAAGCGTCCGCTTCTACGAGGACAAGGCCGATGTCGCCGACCCGGCGGCGTTCTTCCGCAAACCCGACTCCACCCAAGTCACGGTCGAGGCCTCGAGCACCGGGTTCTTCGGCTTCCGCCCCAGCCACGGTACCTGCGAAATGCTGTCCTTCGACAGCCCGTTCCAGACCGTCCATCGCGGCCTGCGTGAGAGCTACCCGCAACAGCGCAACAACATGCGGGCGGTGGCGCAGTACTGGCGCCACGACGACCGGCCGCGGCCGACCCTGTGCGTCATCCACGGGTTCATGGCCGACCCCTACTGGCTGAACCGCCGCTTCTTCGCGCTGCCGTGGTTCTTCAAGCAGGGTTACGACGTGCTGCTCTACACCCTGCCGCACCACGGCGCGCGCCAGTCGACCTTCTCGCCGTTCAGCGGCCACGGCCTCTTCTCCGGCGGCATCGCCCACATCAACGAGTCGATGGCCCACGCGGTTTTCGACTTCCGCATCTTCGTCGACTACCTCGAAGCCCGCGGCGTACAGAAGGTCGGCGTCACCGGCATCAGCCTCGGCGGCTACACCTCGGCGCTGCTCGCCGCCGTCGAGGAGCGCCTCTACTTCGCCGTGCCGAACGTGCCCGTCGTCAGCTTGCCCGACCTGATCCTCGAGTGGTTTCCGGCGAACGTGCCGATCAAGTTCTTCCTGCGCGCCGCCGGGCTCGGCGTGCGCGACTTCCGTCACATGATGGCGGTGCACAGTCCGTTGACCTACCAGCCGCTGATTCCGCGCGAGCGGTTGATGGTGATCGCCGGTGCCGGCGATCGTCTGGCGCCACCCAAGCACGCGCGACTGTTGTGGGATCACTGGGATCGGCCGCGGGTGCACTGGTTCCCCGGCAACCACGTGCTGCACCTCGACCAGGGCAAGTACCTGAAGGAGATCGCCGCCTTCCTCCACAAGATCGGCTTCGATCAGCCTTGACCACGCACACCCTGCCGGCCCATGCGCCCATCGACCTGCGGTAGGGGCGGTTGGCCAACCGCCCCCACCTGGGTGGCGCGGAACTATTGTTCGAAGCAGAGCAGCCGGTTCGAGGTGGAGCAGGACGAGACGCCCGAACCGCTCCACAGCGACTCGTTGCTCGGCGTGCCGCGGTAGCCGTCGAGCCCGCTGCTGTTGCTCGTCCAGTCCTCGCAGTTGACGCCGCCGATCGTGGCGCCGCCGTTCGAGGTGGCGGTCCAGATGTTGCCGGAGACGGCACCGCCGCTGGAGCTGACCGCCAACGATTCGTACGGCCGCATCAGCGTCGTGATCTGCGCTTTGTTCTCGAAGGCGAGATTGCCATTGACCAGGCGGTACTCGGTATCGAGGATGCGGTCGAAGGCGTTGACCGTGCTGGTCGATACCCAGGCCACCCACGCCGTTCCGGGCATGTGAATGTTCCCGTTGGCGTTGCAGGCGGCATCGGCGGCGGCAATGCCGCCGAACGATCCGGTGAAGGTGCTCGACGTGACGAAGATCCGCTTGCTGGCGCAGCGGCCGAAGCGACAGATCCCCGTCAGGCAGTCGTCGCCGCCGTCGCAGAACTTGTCGTAGGTGCATCCGGTGCAGCCGCCGCCGCAATTGATGTCGGTCTCGAAACCGTTGCGTTCGCCATCGCTGCACGTCGGGAAGGTGTCGCTCTTGAGCTTCGCCTTCAAGGTGCCCTTGGTCGTGTCCTGCGTCGCTTCGCCGAGCAAGACGCCCCAGCAGTTGCCGAGCGCGTTGCGCACTTGCACCGCGATCGGCGTGTCGATCGGCAAGGTCACGTCGGGCAGGTTGGTCCCCTTCGCCTTGACGCTGATCTTGGTGGTGTCCGTGCCGTCATCGGGTGCGGCCAGCTTGATGGCGGTGACGCCGTCGTTGGCGCCGGTCTTGTCCTTGAACGCGGGGCCCTTGGTCTTGGCGACCCAACACGACTTGTCGGCGCAATCGCCGTCGGCGGCGACCGCCATCGAGGCGGCCAGGTTGCCGTCGGCGTACAGGCACACGTCGTAGGCGTCGGTCGTGGTCGGATCGCCGAAGTCGCCGACGAGGGCGTTGGCCCCCTTACTCAGCTTGAAGGCGAACGCGTCCTTGGCGTCGTCGTCCGGGTTGTTCTTGTACGAGAGCGACGCCGTCGCCGCGAATTTGCAGGCCACGTCGGGTGTGACAGGGCAGATCGCGCGTGTGGCGGAAGCGCCGAGGATGATGCAGGCGACGAACACCAGTGCAGCCGAGTATCGATGATGGTTCACGAGAGTCCCCTTCCGCCATCGATGCGCCGATGGCCTTATCGCAACTTCGAGGTGCCGCTACGGCAGCCACACCGCCGCGGCTCCGCGAGCCTAGCCGGACGACCGGCGTCGAATCTCGAACATCTCGTATAAGTTTCGTATAAGCGGGCTTGGGTTGCCGGCTGAGAACGGGCTCATCCATTTTCTCGCACGAGTTCGGTCGCGAGAAGCTGGTGCGGGGATGGACGCGGGCTGGCGAGAGGCGCTCCTTGGCTCGCTGCAGTCAACGAAGCCGCGTGCCCAGGAGGCTGTCGAACGCGACCCACACCGCTCCTTCGCCGGCATGGTTCCGAGTCCGGGTGGTGCATTCCAGCAAAACGAAAGGTGTCACGATGATTCTTCGACCCATCACCATGGAGCTCGCGGCGACTCCCGAGGTGCACGACTCCGCGTTCTTGACGCAGATATGTGAGTCGACGCTCGCCATGTATTCGCAGTCTGCGCCGCCGCTGCCGTGGGTGGGCTATTTGGCCGAGGACCAAGGTGTGATCGTCGGCACCTGCGCCTTCAAAGGTCCGCCGGCATCTGGTGCAGTCGAGATCGCCTACTTCACGTTCCCCGAATACGAGGGGCGGGGCGTGGCCACCTCGATGGCGCAGCATCTGATCGCTCTCGCCCATGAACATGGAGTCGAGCGGATTCGAGCCCAAACATTGCCTGAGAAGGGTGCGTCGACACGTATCCTCGAGAAGCTGGGATTCACCTGTGTCGGTCCCGTGCACCATCCCGAGGATGGTGAGGTGTGGGAGTGGTACCGGCTGGCGTCGGCGCGCCGGAATTCTTGACGCTGCCGAACGAAAGGCAGGGGGCCGAACGTGGCATCGGCGATGGGCGATGCCGTCGTCATCGGCTCAGAACAGGCTCATCTGTCCCTTGCGCGGGATGATGCGCGAGAAGCTGGTGCCGCGCAGGTGCAGAATGGCGTCGGCGATCGGCGCTCCGGTCGCACGCTCTAACCATGGAGCGTCGCATCGGACGGCCCGTCCCTGCCAGTTTGTCAGGCCCCGACATGACACGTCGTCAGGTGCACGCCCGCGCTAGCCGCAGCCGTCCTGTGCGGTAGGGCGGCTGCGTATGGCACGCATCATGCTCGCTCTCCAATTGCGCGACGGGAAGAGCACGCGCGACGAGAGGAGAGATCGGTATGCGCTTCATGCATGGGGGTCCGTAATCAACGAGCAAGGGAATGACTTGCCCCGCGTGCCACGACGCCCGTGCGTCTGGATGCGCGGACTCGGCACGAGCGTATAGATGGCCAATGAAAGGGAATGAGAATGAAATCGCTTGGGAAAACCGGAATCAGTCGTAGACTCCGCAACCTAGTCGTGCTGGCGGTGTTCGCGACGGCTTTTCTCGTAACGTCAGACTCTGGGCTCGCCGCCGCAGCGGAGTGCTCAAACCCTCAGTCCTACTGCAATGACGCATCAGGCGTCCTCGGGTACCAGGAGTCTACCTGTATGTTGAAATGCGACCTCAAGGCAGATTGCAACCCGGACTTCGATCAGACCGCGTGCATCGAAAAGTGCGCTGTCAAGTGCGCGAAGAAGTATACGAAGCTGATGGAGAGTAAGAAGTGCTCAGGATACCCGTCTACTCCATACAATTGCTCGTTGTGACCATGCTACCAACCCGACTCTGGGCGCCTCGGTAGCCAGAAGGAAGCCGGCGCGCCCAGACTCGTTCCCCTTGTACTTCACCTCTCGGCCGGCTTGCGCTTGCCGATGAAGGTGATCCAGGGCATGGGTCGCGTAGATCGGTATCGTGACGGCGTCGGCAAGCGAGGGAAGTGCGGCTCTGACGCTCTCGCTGCGATTGACTCAATCCAAGGATAAATCCATAGCAAAGTATGTCTCGCGGGGGGAGGCAACTTGCACCCGAGCGCGCTACCGACTCGACGGAATCATCCGCCGAGATTCCTCGAGGTTCGCCCGCCGTTCGTGGCCGCAGCGGCGACGCCATTCCCTGGATCGATCGCATCTTCCAGATGCGTTCACGACAAGCCGACGGTAGGGGGGATGCCATGCGTGGCGAACTGACGGCGGACGCGTTTCGCGATGTTCTCGACGCCATTGACGACGGAGTCGTCGTACTCGATGCGCAGCGGCGGATCGTCGCCGCCAACGCGGCGTTTTTGCGACGGACCGGAGTTACTGCGGAGGAACTGCTGGGGCGTACCTGCGATCACGCTACCGAGTGCATGCCGTGCCGCGAAGGTTGCCCGACGCGTGCCTGTCTGACGCACGTGCAGGCCCACGGGCAGGTCTTCAGCCGGCGCCTGGCCGACGGTGGAACCGCCTGGGAGGAGATCCGCTCCTCGCCGGTGTTCGACGACCAAGGCAACGTCGAGCGGGTGATCGAAGTTTGGCGTGATATCTCCGAACGAAGGCGCACCGAGGCGCGCATGGCCGAATCACACCGGCTCTCCTCCCTCGGTATGCTGGCGTCGGGATTTTCGCACGAGCTCAATACGCCTCTCGCGACGCTTCTCGCCTGCGTCGAGGGGATCCGCGAGGCGGCGCAGAAACGCGGTGCAAAGGACTGGTCGCAGGTCGAGCGCTACGCCGAAGTCGCGCAGGCCCAGCTGATGCGCTGCCGTGGAACGATCCAGCACTTCCTCCGTCTGGCCCGCGGCAAGGACGCTGGTGCCGAGATCCTCGATCTGACCGAAACGGTTGCCGCGGTCGTACGTCTGAGCGAACCGACGGCGCAAGTTCGCGACGTTCGCCTCCGGACGGTTCGCTTGGACGAAGCAGTGCGCGTTGCGGGCAGCTCGGCGGATCTGCAGCACATCTTGGTCAATTTGGTGCTGAACGCGATCGAAGCGAGTCCTCGCGGAGGTGAGATCCGCATCTCCGTGCAGGCAGGAAACCCGGCTTGCATCAGGGTCAGCGACGATGGCTGCGGGATCGCTCAGGAGGATCAGGACCGCATCTTCGAGCCGTTCCTGAGCCTGCGCGACAACGGCATTGGCCTCGGCCTTTTCCTCGCGCAGAGTTTTGCGCGCCGCTGGGGTGCGGAGATTCGCATTCGCAGCGACCGCGGTGCCGGGGCGACCTTCGACCTCGAATGGCCGGCGCTGGCATCGAGTGAGGCAAGCGCTTCGGGGCCCGCGACTTCGGTAGGGACTTGATGGCAGCCGCTACCCTGCTCCTCGTCGACGACGACGAGGCCTTTCGTACGATCGTCGGCGAACAGCTCGCCCGGCAGGGGTTTGCGCTGCATCGCGCCGCCAGCGGCACCGAGGCGTTGGATGTTGCAGCGAGAGTGCGCCCGGACGTGGTCCTGCTCGATTTGCGCTTACCGGATATCGACGGCTTGGAGGTCTTGCGCCGCCTGCGCGAGCGGGGCGATCCGACCGAAGTCATCATGTTGACCGGGCAGGGTTCGATCGAAACCGCCGTCGCGGCCGTGCGCGGCGGTGCGGCCGACTACGTTGCCAAGCCCTGTCCGCTTGCCGAACTCGACGTGAGAATTCGTAAGGCCCTCGAAAGTCGGCGCCTGCGTCAACGCGAGCTGATGCTGGAGAATGCCCTGTCGACTCCGGATCCGGCGCCCTCGTTCGTTGGTTGCAGCCCGGAGCATGGGCAGCTGTTGGCGAAGATCGAACGAGCCGCGAGCAGCCGCTCCAGCGTTTTGATCTGCGGTGAAACGGGCACGGGCAAGGGCATGGTGGCACGCCTGCTCCATGCTCGCAGCAATCGCAGCGATCGGCCGTTCGTCGTGATCGATTGCGCCAGCCTCCAGGACGATCTGCTGCAGAACGAACTCTTCGGGCACGAGCCGGGGGCGTATACCGGTGCGAGCGCGGCGAAAGCGGGATTGATCGAGGTTGCCGAAGGCGGCACGATCTTTCTCGACGAGATCGGCGAGATGTCGCCGGCGACGCAAGCCAAGCTGTTGCGGTTCCTCGATGATTCGACGTTTCGTCATCTCGGGGCGACGACGGAGATCCACGTCGACGTGCGGGTGATCGCAGCGACGCACCGCGATCTGGAAGCGATGGTGAGCGAGCGCCGCTTTCGAGCCGACTTGCTGTACCGCCTGCGGACCATAACCATCCAGGTGCCGCCGCTGCGCCAACGGGCCGACGACATCGCCTTCTTGGCCCGGCACTTCATCCTTCGCCTGAACCACCGCTTCGGCGGTGACAAGCAGCTCGCGTCGGAGACGGTTGCCGCGCTCGAGGCTTATGGTTGGCCGGGAAATGTCCGCCAGCTCATGCACGAGATGGAATCGGCATACGTGATGGCTGACGGCCTGCAGATTCTCCCCGAGCACCTCGGCTTCGCGCAGAACCGGGCGACCGTCGTCGAAGCAGCCGAGCCAGGCGAAGCCGGGGAGCAGTTGGCTACCCTCGAAGAAGTCGAACGGGCGCACCTCGAGCGCGTACTACACGCCACCCACGGACACCGCACCCAGACGGCTAAGGTTCTGGGAATCAGCGACCGCACCTTGTATCGCATGCTCCAGCGGTACGGCCTCAGCTAGCGCGGGATCTACCAGCGGACTGGCAGCGCCTGTCTAGTCGCCCTTTCGCGGCAAGCTCCGGTTGCCCGAATCGTCAACGGTCGGTCGCTGTCGGTTCAGAACAGGCTCATCTGTCCCTTGCGCGGGATGATGCGCGAGAAGCTGGTGCCGCGCAGGTGCAGGATGGCGTCGGCGATCGGCGCCAGTTGGTGGTCGATGTAGTGCTCGTAGTCCGGCGCCCCGGTCAGTTCGCCGACCGGTTCGGGGCCGTTCGTCGTCATCACATAGGCCACGATCCGCCCGACCTCGCCGCCCTGCTTGCGCGCCGCCTTGACGTGCGGCGGGGTCGTCTTGGTGTACTCGCGCAAGTCCTTGCGCAAGGCTTTCTTGTAGACCAGCTCGTCGTCGAAACGACCGGCGCGCAGGTCGGCGACGAATTGCTGGATCATCAGCTCCACTGGTCGCTCGTGGAAGACGTGCTCCAGCAGTGTCCGCTGGAAGCGCTTGCTCACCGGGCTCCAATCGCGCCGCACCGCTTCCAAGCCGACGATCTCCAATCGATCGTCGACGCCGTCGCGCAACATCCCGGCATAACGCTTCTTGCTGCCCGTCGTGCCGCCGCGTACCTCTGGCAAGAAGAACCGCAGGTAGTGCTTCTCGAACTCCAGATCGAGCACGCTGCTGCAGCCGTATTCACGCTGCACCCGCGCGTCGATCGCGGCGCCGATCGTCGCGCGCAGCTCGTCCGCCACCGCCTCGGCGCGCTCGCTCCCGACTCCGGGCACGTGCACGAAGAGAGAGTCGGTATCACCATAAAGCACCCGGTAGCCCGCCGCCCGCACCAGGTCCGCCGCCCATTCGAGAATGCGATGCCCGAAGCTGGTCACCGCGTTGGCCACCGGCGGCGAGAACAAACGCGACGTGGTCGCGCCGAGCACGCCGTAGAACGAGTTCATCAGGATCTTGATGGCGTTGGCCTTGACCGCGTTGCCGGCCTGCTTGGCGCTCTCGCGTTCCTGCGCCAACTCCGTCAGCAACTCCGGCAGGATGCCGCGCGGCGAGCGCAGGAAACGCGCGCCGTTGGGGGCGACGATGGCGTCGACGTCCGGATCGACCGTAAGCGTCAGCGGGTCGAGATTGAAGGTGCGGATCAGGCTCGGGTACAGGCTCTTGAAGTCGAAAACCAAGACGTCCTCGTACAGCCCCGGACGCGAATCGAGCACGTGGCCGCCGCCGATGGGTACATTCGTGGCGACGTTGCCGACCGATGGCGCGACCCTACCGTGACGCCGCAGGCGCGGCAGGTAGAGCGAGTCGATCGAGGCGATGGCGGCGGCGACGCGGTCGAGCTGCATGCCGGTGAGCAGGCTGCGTTCGACGGCGAGGTCGACCAAGCCGGTGGCGGCGAGGATCTCGCTCACCAAACGTGCATCCTGCAAGTTGTAGTCGACGAGCTTCTGCGGCTCTTCGCGATAGAGGCGCTCGATCTCGTGGTGCCGGTCGTCTCCGGCGATCAGCTTGCCACGCCCGAGGAGCGCCTGTGCCGCGGTCTCCAGCTTGTAGTCGTCGAGCTTGTAGAAGGCGCTACGCAACAGCGCCAAGCCGTCGAGCACTTGCCGGCCGCCGACTTCGGCGCGCGACTCGCGCGTGAACGACGCGTCGCGCCGCAGGATCATCTCCTCGTCGTTGCGGCCGATGGTGAAACGGATGCCGTGGGCATGGGCGACACGCGCCAGCACGGCCAGGTCGAAGTCGACGACGTTCCAACCGGTGATGACGTCGGGGTCGAGTTCCTCGACGTAGGCGAGGAAGCGGTGCAGCAGTTCCTTCTCGGAGTGCACCGGCTCGCCGTCGACGAGGGCGTGGTCGTGCACCAGCAAGACGCGCTCGAAGGAGTCGGTGTGCAGGGCGATCGAGTGGACCTGTTTGGCTTGGTGGTCGGTCTCGATGTCGATCGACAGAATCTTCAACTTCGGCTGCCAGTGAGCCGGCTGCAGGTCGGGGTCGCGTAGGACGAGTCCATGGCGCCGGTGGCGTTCGAAGTGGCCGTGCACTTCGAAGGCGCCGCGGATGCCGCGGTCGATGAGGTAGCGGTAGGCGAAGCGGATGTCCGCCTCGAAGCAGGGCACCTCGCGGCTCTCGAGGCGCTGGCGCAGGGCCGTCAAGGCGTTGGGGTCGGGGGCGAAGACCCGCCGCACGGGGTCGCCGGCGAGAGTGAGCAGCCCCTCGGGGTCGCCGACGTCGAGCTCGAGGTCCGCTACACGCGCCAGGTCACGGGTGGCGACGAAGAAGTAGGGGCGAAAGCGATCGTCGATGAGCAGACACGGCTCGCCGGATTCGAGGATGCCGTAGAGGTGCACCTCGGGACGTCCGTCGACGAGGCGATAGGTAGGAGTGAGGATGAAGCCGCGCACCCGGCCTCTGTAGCCGATCGCCGCGGGGCCTGGCCAACGCCGTACACGGACGGGGCGAGGGTCGTCGGGTCGACGTTGGCGTGGCGGGCACTAGTCGGCACAATGGCGCCCCAGTGTCGCTCGTCGCAAGTCCCCGTCTCATCGATGGCGCGCGACGTCGCGTGAGGGCATGGGTTGCCCTGGCGGGCGGCACCGATGCTGCGGTCGAGGTGGCCCACCGCGCGCCGGACCGGATCGGTGCGATGGGGCTGGCTCGTGCACCGCTTCACCCCACGCCGCGGCGCCGCGCGGCTCGCGTCACGGGCGCCAGCGAACGAAACGCAGCTGTTCCAGCGTGGCGTCGTCGATGGCTGGTGCCGTTGGCAGCGCGAGGTCCAGTTCCCAGCGCATTCGGCGACCGCCACGACGATCGATGTCGACGGGTGGCAGTAACGCCGGGCCATGGTCCGGGTGCACGCAGGCCCGGCTCCACCCTTCGATGTATGCGGCACGCTCGGCGGCGGTCGCCGGCAGATTGCGGGTGACCCCGGCGGGCGGACACTGCGCCGCTTCCATCCCAAAGTCGCACTCATGCGCCTGGATCCCGATGCCGTGCCAGATGGCATCGTCGACCTCGGCGGGCGGGTTCACGGGGCGAGGTGGGTCGACGACTCCCAGCGCCCGAGCGACGAAGACACAACGTCCAACCCCGCGCCAGAACTCCTCGGGCGTCGTCGCGTCGATGCTGGCCGGCACCCAGCGCTCGAGTCGGGAGCCGCGTGTTGCCTCGCCTAGAGGCACGTCCAGCGTCACGCGCCGCATGGGCTTCATGGCGAGAGGGTATTCCAGGAGAGGAAATCCCTCGGCTGCAGCTGCCGCCGCACATGCGGTTGCGCCCTGTAGCTGCGCATACGCGCCGCGCCGCGGCGATGCGGGAAGGGCATCCAGGGGAAACGCCAACAGCTCCGATCCGGTGCTATGACCCCGTATCCAGCCTTCCGTACCGTGCCACGCAACGGGATCATGCCAGGAAACATGCGTGCCAATTCCCACAACATGTGCCACGAGCAGCAGCGCGGCGCATGCGCTCGCCAGGCGCCGTCCGGCAGCTGCCTGAAGGGAGCAAGCACGGAGCACGACGATGGCGGCGATCGGCAGGAGGGGCACGGCGTAGCGCGGTGCATCCCACATGGCAGGATCGAGGTCGAAGGGGGTAAACCGAATCCACACACAGGCCAAGAGGAGGCTGAAGATCGTCACGGCAAGGGAGGACACGATGGGTGCGTGGCGCTCGTCGCGCACGCGTTGCCCCAGGATATGGGCGAGTCCGACGAGCCCGAAGTAGGCGAATCCGACGGGAAGGTAGTTGCCGGCCCATTCCCTGGGAGGCGGGTATCCCGGCAGGTATCGCAGCACGGCGAGCGGTCGTCCAACATCGGCAGCATCCCACAGGTAGGGCGGCAGGGGTATGCCGTCGAGGCCACGGTTCATCCACCACAGCGAGAACATGTCACTCAAGGGAAGTGCCGCGGAAAGCCCTGGCGCGAGACCGGTAGCAAACACCACTAGGCCGCGCTTACCGACGAGAAGCGCGGCCGCGACGATCGCGCCCGGGAGCAACACCAAGAACAGAAACCCGCCGTAGACGGCGTATCCCCCGACCAAGCCGGCAGCCAACACCGCAAACCAGCGGGAAACGCCGCGCGAACCGCTGGCTACCAGAAGTAGCAACCATACCAGCCCATGTGCCGCGCTGACGCCAAGGTGGGTCGACATCGCCATGGGGCTGATGGCGTAGCGCGACACGAACGGTGCCGGAAGTAGGAAGAGCCCCGCCACTGCCCAGACCGGCGCTTGCGGCGCGGCCAGGCGCGCGACGCTGACCCAAGCGGCGGCCCAGATCCCCGAGAAGCAGATGAAGGCGATGCGCAAAGCCAGCATGCTGGCGCCGAACGCAGCGAAGAAAGGTGTGACCAACGGGCCGAATAGAAGCGGAAAGCCTTCACGCCCACGCAGCCGCCTCCAGTCTAAGTCTTTCCAGAATCCATCGAGAATCGCGACGGCCGCGTCGCCGTACTGCATCTCGTCGATGTCGACCGGCATCGGGATACCCTGCGCCAAGAAAACGTGGATCAGGACGAAGCCGAGATACACGACAGCCGCAAGGCCGGGACCCGAGCATCGCGTGACCGGGATGCCCAGTCGGTGCAACACCGCTGGGGTGATGCGCGCGCCGGACATGCCTCGGTTCGTCGTCATTCGCTTCCCCGGAATTCGGATGGTCTGGCGGGCATGCATCCCCCGATAGGCTCATCGGTTCCTTGCGGGGGATGTTCGCGAGAAGCGGGTGCCGCACGGGTGTGCCAGGGCGTCGGCAATCCGCGCTGACGCTGGGACGTACAGGCGTCGGGGGTGTCCGTGCGGACCGGCCCCGCCAGGTCGCCGGCGCAGCTGGCCTGGTCTTCGGGCTCGCCGGATTCGAGGACACCGTAGAGGTGCACCTCGGGACGTCCATCGACGAGGCGATACGTAGGCGTGAGGATGAAGCTGCGCACCCGGCCTCTGTAGCCGATCGCAGCGGGGCCTGGCCAACGCCGGGCACGGACGGGGCGAAGGTCGTCAGGTCGAGGTTGGCGTGACGGGCGTCATTGGTTCAGCGGAAAAGCAAGGGGACTGTCCCCTTCTTCGCTTGCGCGCTGCATCCATAGCCCGCGCGATGGGGTGCGGACGCGCACCCCGCTGTCCCGGCGATCATTCGATCGCCGGGGGCACTCCTTGGCAGCGACCCTCGACGCAGGCCGCCGACTCCTCGATGCACCGCGGCGTCGCGTAGGGGCATTGGTTGCGCTCGTGGGCAGCACAGATACCGCGGTCGAGGTGGCCGACGGTGCGCCGGACCATGTCGGCGCGGCGGTAATGGACCCAGGCGCCGCAGCTACCCTGACAGCGGGTGCTGGTGGCGACGCGCACGCAATCGTCGCGGGTGTTGCAGCGGTTCGAATTGTTGATCACGCGAGCCAACATGTTCTGCGCTTGTTCTTCCAGCAGGTCGCAGCGCGCCACCGGCGCGAGGCACTGTCCCATGCGCCCGCTGCGTGCTTGGCACATGTCGCCCGCGGGGCACTGGCCACTGTCGCAGCAGTACACGGGGGCGATGCCGGCGATGCACTTGCCGTCGAAACAGCCCAAGCCGGGATCACAGTCGCAGGCGGTGCGGCATTCGAGTTTCGGTTTGCCGGAGGTGACGCAGACCTGCGCGGCGCAATCGCGGCAATTCGGGCAGCTCGGCACGCAACGGCACGAGGTTCCGTCGGGGCAGGCCGAGTCCTCGCCGCACGTTTGCACCGGCGTCGCACAGAGGGGTTTGGGGTCGGCCGCCGCCGACCCGGCGACAGCGAATAGGGCGACGGCGAGAATCGGGGCCGCAAGAGCGAGACGACGCGCGTTCATCACGAGGTACCTCCGTTGTTCCGCTGCAAGACAATCGCAGGCTAGCACGAAGACGGCGTCTTTTGCCGCAAAAAAATGGCAGCTCGGCGGGGCTGGCTCCGGCATGGGTCCTTGGGTAAGTACGCAGCGATCGCTGGAGGTATTGGATGATCCGAGCACTCGACGTTGCAACGTCTCTCGCCTCGACCGTGGCCCGCCTGGGTGCGGGGTTGTCGGTTGGTGCCGTCGGCCCGCGGCCGCACGAGCCGCTCGAGCTGTACGAGTTCGAGGGCTGCCCGTATTGCCGCAAGGTGCGCGAGGCGCTGTCGATGCTCGACATCGACGCCATCGTCTACCCCTGCCCGCCGGGTGGGAAGCGGTTCCGCCCCAAGGCGCGCAAGCTCGGCGGCAAGGAACAGTTTCCTTATCTGGTCGACCCGAACACCGGGGCGAAGATGTACGAGTCGGACGACATCATTGCCTACCTGTACGAACACTACGGCGCCGGGGCGCCGCCGCTGACCTTGCGCCTGGGGCCGCTGACCGACCTGACGAGCGTGCTGGCCACGGTGGTACGGCCGTGGAACGGCCGCCGGGCGGTCGCTTCGAAGGCGCCGAAGAAGCCGCTCGAGCTGTGGAGTTTCGAGGCGTCGCCGTTCTGCCGCATCGCGCGCGAGGCCTTGTGCGAGCTGGAGATCCCATACCGGCTGCACAACGTCGCCAAAAACAGCGCCCAGCGCGCCGCCTTCACCAAGCGCTCGGGCAAGATGATGGTGCCCTACCTGGTCGACCCCAACACCGGCCAGGAGATGTTCGAGTCGGCCGACATCGTCCGCTACCTCTACGACACGTACGGCAAGTAGGCCGGTGCGAGAATCGCCCCGACCTGCGCCCTGACGCGTCACCCGCTGGCGCAGCGAGGCGAACACGAGGTCGAATTCCGGGGACACCAGGTTGCGGAGAATTCCCGGGGACACCCACCCTGGAGCGGGCCGAGTCGTGTGTGGTGGCCGCGCTGGTCTCCTTTGCCGCCGCTCGCGTCGTATCGCGCCATGCGATGGCTGCGGATCGGGCTCGGCGTCGGGTTTGGGATTCTCTTCGGCTTCTGGTGGACGTTCGCGGCTGATCCGTTGCCGGCCCCGGCGCCATTTGTCGGCAGCCTGCCGCCGGCCGCGCCGCCGGCGGACATGGCGGTGGTCCACGTCCCCACCGGCATCATCCACCGCAGCGTCGCCTTAGCCTATCGCGGCGGCTCGTTCGGCGAACCCCGGGAGTTCGCCATGTCCGCCGCACTCGTCCAACACCCGCGCGGCGATCTGCTCATCGACACCGGCTTCGGCCGGAACCTCGAAGCCCATATCGACCGCATGGCCGTCTGGTTCCGATGGGTGTCCGACGACGAACAGACCGGCACCGCCGTCGATCGTCTGCAGGCCGCCGGATACGACCGCGCCCGGCTGCGCGCCATCCTGCTCACCCACGCCCATTGCGACCACGTCAGCGGCCTACCCGACTTCCCCGGCGTGCCGATTTGGGTCACCCCCGAGGAACATCGCTTCGTCGGCAACGGCGGCATGGTGACCAGCGTCGCCCGCAGCATCGGTGCCGCGCCCTACCACTCCACGAGCGTTCCGGCCGTCTCGCCGTCAGTTGGGTCGTCAGGGTGGCACCAGTGCAAGTGTTGGATCGGCTTGGAGAATCGCTCTCGTAGGGGCTCGGATTCCTGCTTGGGTACGCGATTTCGGTGGCGGAAACAGGGTTCAGGATCGGCGGCATTCGGTCCGGGAGGAGCCGTCGCCCAAGGGCAGCGCCTAGTCGCTGTGGGACACCCACTCTACCCCCGGCGCCGGCAACGGGGGAACCGGCCTCAGCGTTCGACTAGATCGTGGGTGCTGGCGAGGTGGGTGTCTTCCGTGTGCCTTTTTGTGGACATTCTCATCGAGCGTCCCAACGGTTGACTCGATCGACTCCGCCTCTCTAGAGTCACAGGTGGATGAGCACACTGCGGCAAGCGGATTTGCACCCCTGGTTGGTCGGGTTGCCGGTCCCGGAGGTCCTGCTTGGCGAGCCCGGCGGACGATCTCTGAACGAGGGAGGCGAACGCTTATGCCGACGCACCCGAGGCAACAGTACGCTACGCCGAAACCGCATGAACGAGAGTTCGGCGATGGCCCGTACACGTACTCAGCGAAGCGGTACACGTACTCGTACGCGGTCGGAAGGGGGCAAGACGTGAAGTTGGACCACGAACGACTCGACGTCTACCACCGGATGATCGAGCAGTTGTCGGATCAGGTCCGCGAGAACGAAGGCGTGTACGAGTACG
>CAZGEJ010000017.1:0-109860 GCA_964524885.1 uncultured Binatia bacterium (SeqCode) | reverse complement strand
AAGGGCCAAGGGCCAAGGGCCAAGGGCCAAGGGCCAAGGGCCAAGGCAGTTTGGGATCAGAATCTAGCGCCGCTCGCAAGCGGCGACGTCATGGAGTTCTTGGCCCTTGGCCCTTGAACCTTGGCCCTCGGCCGTCACGGCACCGTCGGGAACGCCATCTGCCACAACGCGTCGGTCGCTGTTTCGATCTCGCCGGCGACGCAGCCGAGCAACGATGCCGTGTCGCCGCCGCAGGCGTCGAGTGCGGCGACGTCGATGTCCTCGCAGCGGTTCTCCAGCACTTTGTCTTGCTGCGCCTTGATGATCTGCAGCCGCAGGAAAAACGGGTGCGTGTTGGTGTTGATGGCGATGCAGTTGGCCATCTCGAAACCGTCGCGCACCAGTTCGACGCCGTGCTGGCAGACGTTCTGGAGGTAGAGCCGCTCCTTGACGTACTGGGTCAGATAGCGCCCGGCGCGTTCTTGGCACTTCTGTTCGGCGCGCGTCAGGCTGAGCGGCGGCGTGCCGTAGATGGCCGCCGCGGCGCCGAGTACGCTGTCCTCGACCATGCACTGTACGCACGACGTCAGGCTCGGGATGTCGCTGATGGTGATGGCGTTGCACGGCGCGGGACAAGTGCCGTAGCCGAGCGCCGCCAGGCCGCCGGTCGGATTGCAGGTGGCGACGCGGTCGGGCAGGCGATTGAGTGCCTTGAACTGCAAGTCGAGGCCGCGCTGAAAGCCATTGGTGGCCCAGGTGCTCGGATCGGCGCAGTCGATCGCCGCCGGCAGCGTGCCCTTGAGGCGCATGCGGTGGCAGAGGCCGATCCGCTTGGTGAGGAACAGGGCGTAGTCACGCGCTGCCTCGCCCACCTTGACGCGGCATTGGGCGTCGCGCGGTTCGAGGACGGCGGCGGCCGGCGCGGCTCCGAGGCTGGCGAGGCTGACGAGGCTGACGACGAGGGCGAGGGCGATGCGTTGCATGCGGGGTTCCTGCGATGGTCGGCGCTTCACGGAAAGACCGCCGAGAAGAGAGTGTCGGCGCACTGGTCGGCGCGCGCGTTGATGCAGTTGACCAAGTCCGTCGGCGTCGTGCCGCAGGAGTTCAGCTCGCTGCCGAGATTCACCGCGGCGCAGCGGCGCTCGACGATGCGGTCTTTCCGCTCGCGATAGGAGTTCAGGTAGCGAAAGAAGGGGTGGGTCGGGCTGTCGGGGTCGGAGCAGTCGGCGACGCCGCCCCAGTTGGGATAGCCGCGTTCCTTTTTCACCTGGCAGACGTGCTGCACGAGGGCGCGCGCGTTGACGTAGTGTTCGAGGTGGCGCCCGGCGCGTTCGATGCATTTACCGGCGGCGTAGGTGCCGCTGAGGGGCGGGGTGCCGAAGACGTCGGCGATGGCCGGCAGGATGCAGGCGTCGGCGAGGCAGAGCATGCAGTCGCTGAGTTCGTCGAAGTTGTTCACCGGCAGGGCGCCGCAAGGGGCCGGGCAGCTGGTGTAGCCGAGGGCGGCCAGCGACGGGGCGTCTTCGCGGCAAGTGTCGATGTGTTCCGGCACGCGGCGCCGGTCTTTGTTGTGGAGGAAGACGCCGCGGCTGAAGCCGTTGGCGGCCCAGGTGGTCGGGTCGGCGCAATCGATGCCGGCGGGCAGATTCTGCTTGAGACGTTCCTTATGGCAGAGCAGCGCTCGCTCGACGGTCATGAAGGTGTAGTTGCGCGTCGCCTGGCCGACTTTGAAGCGGCAGACGGCGTCGCGTTCGGTCTGCGCCGGCGCCGCATGGGCCAGCGCCCCGACGATTACGGCCAGCGCCGCGCACAGCATGGTTTTGTTCATCCGTCCTCCCTGGCCGCCCCATCGGAACAGATGCGCCGCCGGCTTTCCAGTGGAAAATCCGACAAGTCTGACAAGTCCGACAGGTCTGACTTGTCGGACTTGTCAGACTTGTCAGACGGGCCGCGCCGTGACGATCCAGGCGGCGCTGCCCAGGCTGACGCCGTCGTCGGTGCGGTAGGGTTCGAGGGCGTCCTTCAGCGACTGGGCCACGACCGGCCGCACCGCCGGGTCGGCCTCGCGCAGCAGGCTTGCCGCTGGGCCCATCTGCAGCATGAAGTCGACGATCTCGTCGAGGTCGTTCGACGCACCGACGCGGATGTCGCGCTGCACCGACTCGTGCTCGACGTCAGCGAAACCGGCCTCCTCGAGCAAGTCCGTCACCCGGCGGCGGTCGGCGAAGGCGAACGGGCCGGGGCTGCCGGGCGCCGGCGGAGGCGGCAGCGGCAGGTGTTCGGCCGCCGCCGTCAGCGGCGTCAGCATCCATGGATTGTCGAACAGACCCTGCCAACAGACGAACGTCAGCCGGCCGTCGGGGGTCAACGCTTGGCGCAGGTTGGCGAACGCGGCCACCGGGTCGGCGAAGAACATGACGCCGAAGCGCGAGAAGACGAGGTCGGCATCCTCCGCGGCGAAGGGGTGCGTCTGGGCGTCGGCGGGGATGAAGTCGATGTTGTCGAGGCCGTGTTCGAGGCTGCGCTCGCGGGCGCGGGCGAGCATCGGTTCGGAGACGTCGACACCGACGACGCGGCCGCGCGGCCCGACGCATCGTGCCAGTTGCAGCGAGGTCTGGCCGCAGCCGCAGCCGACGTCGATCACCATCTCGCCCGCCTTGGCGCCGGAGCGTTCGATGGCGAGCAGGCCGAGGGGGGCGATTTGCGCGTCGATCTTTTCTTGCAGCGCCACCCACTTCTGGCCGGCGGCGTCGTTCCAGTAGCGGATCTGCTCTTCGTTGGGGGGGCGATTGGTACAATCCATGGCGACCTCTATGTTGTCGTCGCAGTAGCGCCTGTGCGGGCGCGCCACAAGCCCGTAGTTTCGCGGGTCCGGCGCTGCTCGGGCTGGTTTGCAATCGCCCCCGAATCGCGGCAGAAACCGCCGATGGCGCACCTGCTGGGCTGGTGGCTGATGCTCGAGGTCATCGGCCTGATCTCGTTGCCGCTGGCGTTCGCGCTCTTCTCCCGGCGGCTCGATCACGGTTACGCGTTCTCCAAGATGGGCGGCATCCTGGCGATCTCCTGGGTCGGCTGGATGTTGGCCCACAGTGGGGCCATGGGCTTGTCGAGCGCCTTGTGGGCGGCCTTGGCTCTGTTCGTCGCTCTCAACGCGGCCCTGGCGTGGCGGAACGGCGGGGCCTTGCGGGCCTGGCTGGCGGCGGACGGCTGGGGGGCGATCCTGCGGCTCGACCTCGCTTGGAGCGCCGGCTTTCTTTTTTTCGCCTGGCAGCGGGCGTTGGCGCCGGAGATCTTCGGCGCCGAGAAGTACATGGACTTCGCCTTCCTCAACAGCTTGGCGCGCATCGAGAGCCTGCCGCCGGCCGATCCGTGGATGGCGGGCGAAACCATCAATTATTACTACTTCGGCTACCTGCTGCTGGCGAATCTGTGGCGTTTCGCCACGGTCGACTACCCCGTCGCCTACAACCTCTGTGTCGCCATGCTCGGCGGACTCGCCTTTGCCGAGTTCGTCGCCCTCGGCCGTGCCCTGACCCAGCGTTGGGTCTTCGGCCTGGCCGCTGGGTTGTTCGGCATGCTGGTCACCAACCTCGACGCCTTCAGCCAGTGGCTGTCGAAGGGCACCCTCCTCGGGCTCGATTACTGGGCCTCGACCCGAGTCGTCGGCGACGGCGATACGATCAACGAATTCCCCTACTTCACCGTGGTGCACGGCGACCTGCACCCGCATTTCATCGTCATGCCGGTGGCGCTGATGCTGCTGGCCTTGTTGCTCGACCCGCAGCGGCGGCGGCCCTTCGTCGAGGGTGCGCTGGCGTGGAGCGACATGGCGCGGCTAGCGGCCGTGGCCTTCGTCTACGGCGCGGCGATCACCATCAGCCCCTGGGAACTGCCCGTCGGCGGCTTGATGATCTTCCTCCTGTTGCAGCGCGATTTGCCGCTGTGGCCGCCGTTGGGTTGGGCCCGGCTGCGGCTCGGCCTGCTGGCGGTGGGTGTCTTGGTCGTCGCCTACGGGCTGTATTTGCCGTTCCACCTGAACTTCGAAACGCCGGATTACGGCGGCGTCGGCTTCAAGCTGGCGAGCACCAACCTCGGCGAGTTCCTCACCGTTTTCGCCATTCTCCTGAGCCCGGGGTTGTTGCTGCTGCCGCTGGAGACGCGGCCGACGGGGAAGGTCAGCCAGGACGCCCTCACCGCGATCGGGCTGGCGTCGCTGCTCGGCCTGTTGGTGGCCTACTTGATGGGCAATGCGGTGATCCTGCTGTTGCTGCTGCTGCTCGGGCTGGCGGTGGCGGCGGTCTACGCCAACGACGACGTGGAGCAGCGGTCGGGTTGGATCCTGTTCGCCGGCGCCATCATCATGCTGCTGCTGTGCGAGCTGATCTATCTCAAGGACCCCTACGGCGACCGTTTGTACCGCATGAACACGGTTTTCAAGTTCTATCTGCAGAGCTGGCTGCTGTTGGCCGTCGCCGGGGCCTGGTGTCTACAGCGGCTGCTGGCACGCGGCGGGGCGACGGCGGTCGTCGGCGGCGTGACCGTGACGGCACTCGCCTTGGCGGGGTGTGTCTACCCGCTGTCGATGACGCTGACGCGCCAGTCCTACAAGCCGGCGGCCTGGGATCTCGACGGCAACGAGTATTTGCGGCGCGAACATCCCGAGGATTACGCCCTGATCACGTGGTTGCGCGACAACGTCGAAGGCATGCCGGTCGTGCTCGAAACCAGCGGCAACCCGTATTCCTACTACGCCCGCATCTCGAGCAACGTCGGCCTGCCGACGCTGATGGGCTGGGCCAACCACGAAGGGCTGTGGCGCAGTCACGACACGACGGTCGGGGCGCGGCAGGCCGAGGTGGCGCGCATCTACAATGCGCCGACGTTGGCCGAGGTCGAGCCGCTGCTGGAGAAGTACGGCGTGCGCTACATCGTCGTCGGCGAGTTGGAGCGCAAGGACCACGCGGCCGCGGGCCTGGAGAAGTTCGCCAGCCTGCCCGTCGCGTTTCGCCACGGGCAGTCGGTCCTTTACGTGCGCGAATGAGGTCGGCGGCCGTGCAGACCAGCCCGCAGGGAAAGAGAGGCCGATGAGCCCGGCCGCACGTCAGCCGCTGGTCGCCCGTGTGCCGGCGTCGACGGTCGCCCGCCGACCGTACTGGTGGTACGCCCGCATCATCCGTCAGCTCCGCCCCGACGGCGGTCGCCTGCTGCAGGTCGATTGCGGCGCCGGCCCCCTGCTGCGCCTGCTGACGGACGACTTCGAGGCCTTCGGCCACGACCCCAGCCCGGCGGCGCGGACCCAGTGCCGCATCGAGGTGCCGGCGGCGGTGGTGCTCGAGTCGTGGTCGGAGGTGGTCAACGGCGGCTACGACGTCATCGTCTCGATCGGCTCGTTCTCGCCGCGCACCGCCGAGACACACGTCCAGAATTTGGTTCAGAAGCTAGCCCTTGGCGGCTTGCTGGTGTTGGCGGTGCCCAATCCGGGCGGCTGGGCGCATCGCTTGAAGGGGCCGCGTTGGGCCGTGACCCACGGGGTGCAGGATTTCGCCGTCCCCAACGAGGCGCAGTGGCGCATGCTGCTGCGCGCCTTCGGCCTGCGGGTGGTGCGCGTCGAAGGCGACGGTCTGTGGGATCCGCCCTACGTCCAGATGCTGCCGCAGGCGTTGCAGGGGGTCGCTTTCGGCCTGCCCCAGGCGGCTCAGTGGTTGTGGCCAGGACGACGCTCGCCGGTGCCGGCGTCGCTGGGCGAATGCCTGGTGCTGGCGGCCGAGCGGGCGCGCCGCGGCGCCGGGTGAAATCGACGTTGCCGCTCGTCCGGCGACGCACTAAGAAATCGAGGTTCGGGTTCGATGATGCAGTACCAGCAGACGGCGCGGCAGCAGCCGCGGGGGGGCCAACATGAGCGGTAGGCCGGCGTGGGCGCGCCCGGGCGTGGCGATGGCGGCGATTCTGCTGCTCGCCGCCGTGGTGCGCCTGACCCATATTCAGTGGGACCAAAACCATTTCTTCCACCCGGACGAGCGCGCCATCACCTCGGCCGTGATGCGGCTGTCCTTCTCGCCGCTGCAGCTCGACCCGGAGTTCTTCGCCTACGGCTCGCTGCCGATCTACCTCGCCAAGATCGCCACGTCGCTGACCTCCTTCGTCGACCCCAACGCCGCCAGCTACGACGGTATCATCATCACCGGACGCCGCCTGTCCGCCGTGCTCGGCACGCTCACCGTGCTGCTGACCATGCTGCTCGGGACGCGCCTCTACGACCGTTCCGTGGGCCTGCTCGCCGGTTTCCTCATGGCGGTCTGCGCTCTGCACGTGCAGAACTCGCGCTTCGCAACCGTCGACGTACCGCTGACGTTCTTCGTCCTGCTGGCGCTGCTGCAGCTGGTGCGGCTGGCGCGCGACGGTAGGCGCGGACAGTACTTGGCCGCCGGAGCCTGCATCGGGCTGGCCGTCGCCACCAAGTTCAGCGCCATGCCACTATTCGGCGCGCTGGGCGTCGCGGCGCTGGTGCGTTGGCGCAGCGAGGGGCAGTTCTTCCGCGTCGCCGGCTGGACCGTATTGGCGGTGCTCTCGGGCGTCGTCGCCTTCGCCGTGGCCGAGCCGTACGTCGTGCTGCGCTTCGACCGCGTCTTCCGCGACATCTTCGAACAGAGCCAGATGGTGCGGAACGCCGGCCTGTTCCCGTTCACGACGCAGTACATCGGCACCCCCAAGTACGCTTACGAGCTGACGCAGCTGGTCCTCTGGTGCATGGCGCCGCCGCTGGGCCTAGCGGCGGTGTGGGCGACCGTGGCACGCCCGGCCCACGCTTGGCGCAACGCGCGCGTCGAGGAATGGGTGCTGCTGTCGTGGGTGGTGCCGTTTTTCCTCGTCACCGGCTGGTTCGAGGTGAAGTTCCCGCGTTACCTGCTGCCGATCTACCCGGTGATGATCGTCTGGGCCAGCGAGTGGCTGCTGCGCCGCTACCGCCAGGGCGCCTGGATCGGCCGCCTCGGTCTGCCGGTCGTCGTCGCCGGCACGGCGATGGCGACCCTCGCGTTCACGTCGCTGTACACGCGGCCGCATACCGTGGTCACGGCTTCCGAGTGGGTCTACCGGCATGTGCCGGAGGGTAGCAAGATTCTGTCGCAGGACTGGGACGAGGGCTTCCCGATGCCGCTCCCCGGCGCCCGGCCGCAGAACTACACGATCGTCAACTTCGGCTACTACGAGCGGCCCGACTCGACGGCCAAGATCCGTCGCCTCGCCGGTGAACTCGCCAGCACCGACTACATCGCCTTCCAGACCAAGCGGCTCTACGGCGCGCTGACGCAGGCGCCGGACCGCTTTCCGCTGTCGAACAACTATTTTTATCGCCTCTTCGCCGGGGACCTCGGCTTCGAGTTGGTACACGAGGTCACCTCGCGCCCGTCGCTCTTCGGCCTCGAAGCGCCGACCGAACTGGCCGACGAGTCGATCAGCGTCTACGACCACCCGAAGGTCCTGATCTTCAAGAACACTGGCCGGCTCGCGGAGGACGAGATCTTCGACCGCATCGTCAACGGCCTGCCTTCGCGGCCGATGACGCGTTCCGATCTGTTGCTGGCGTCGCCCGCCGCGAGCGGCTCGTGGAGCGCCACCGGCGCGGCGCCGGCGGTGCGATCCGGTCCGGTCGCATTCGCCTACTTCGTCGTCTTGGTCGAACTTCTCGGGCTGGCGGCGTTCGCGCTGCTGCGGTCTTGGCTGCCGGGCGTCGGCACCTATGCGCTGGCGAAGGTGTTGGGCGTGCTCTTCTTCGCCTATGGCGCTTGGCTGGTGGTGAGTCTCGGATTCGCCGGCTTCACCCAGACGACGTTGGCCGGACTCGTCGCGCTGCTCGTCGCGCTGGGCTGGTTGCGCCGGCGACGCGGCATCGACTGGCCGCCGCGAGCCGAACTGGTCGCTACCGAGATGCTGGTGTGGGGTTCCTTCGTCTTTTTCGTCGCCGTGCGCCTCTACAATCCGGAGATCTATTGGGGCGAGAAGCCGATGGACTTCTCGATCCTCAACGCCCTGCATCGCACGACGACGTTGCCGCCGCCGGAGCCGTGGTTTGCCGGCTCGCCGCTCTACTACAGCTACTTCGGCTACTTCGTCGTCGCCGCCTTGGGCAAGGCGCTGCACGTCCACCCGGCGCTCAACTACAACTTGGGTGTCGCGCTCGTCGGCAGTCTGGCGACCGCCGCGGTGTTCGCCGCCGGCAGCGCGCTGACGCAGCGCTGGCGCGTCGGACTGCTCGCCGCCTTCTTCGCCACGCTCATCGGCAATCTCTCGGGGCCGCTGGAGGCGTGGAGCCGGCAGACGATCGACTTCCATTATTATTGGGCGACGTCGCGCGTCATCCGCGACACCATCAACGAGTACCCGTTCTGGAGTTTCCTGTTCGCCGACCTGCACGCGCACATGATGGTGATGCCCTTCACCATGGCCTTCGTCACCCTGCTGGTGCTGTGGACGCGGGCGGCGGTGTTGCGGCTCGATGGCCTGGGGGCAGGGCGCGCGGTGGTGCTGACGCTGCTGCTGGCCTTGTGCCTGGGCACGATCATCGTGACCAACGCCTGGAGCACGCCGACCTATGCCCTGTTGTTGCCCTTCGTCTTGGGCACGGTGTGGATCGTCGAGCGGCCCGGGCGCGGTGTGTTGCGTTTCTTCGGCGGCTTGCTCGGCCGGGTCGCGTTGCCGACGGTGCTGGTCGCCGCCGGAGCGTATGTTCTGTACCTGCCGTTTTGGGCCAACTTCGTGCCGCCGGAGCGCAACTTCAACTGGGAGCCCGACCATCGGGTCTTGCCGGGCGACTTCTTCGAGGTGTTCGGCCTTTACCTCTACATCCTCGTACCGTGCGTATTGATGCTGTGGACGCGCCAGTTGCGCGGCTCGCGCGTGGTGCGCGGGGTGCTGCTGACCTTGGTGCTGCTGGTGCTCGCCGCCGGGCCGATCCTCGGCCCGGTGCACGATTTCGGGCCGGGCTGGATCCCCGATCTCGGCGGTTCGACGCGAGCCACCTTGATCGCCCTGTTCTTGTTGACCCTGTCGACCCTGTTGGCGCCGCATACGCCGACGCAGTGGCGCATCCCGTTGGCACTGACGGCGTTCGCTTTTGCGGTCACCGCCGGTACCGACGTGGTCTACGTCTGGGACCGCATGAACACGATCTTCAAGTTCTACCTGGAGTCGTGGTTCCTGATGTCGATCGCCGCGGCGGCGATGGTGCGGGCGCTGTGGCGCGGCGGCTGGTTGCACCAGCTCTGGCGCGTCGGGCTGGTGCTGCTCATCGGCATCGGCGTGTTCACTGCCGTCACCGGCACCTACGGCGTCATCCACACCGACCGCGTACCGACGCCGGAGCCGAGCCTCGACGGCATGGCCTACTTGGAGCAGCGCTCGCCGCACGAGTACGCCGCCTTCGCGTGGCTCAACGAGAACATCCGCGGCATCCCGGTGCTGCTCGAAGCCCACGGCGATTCCTACCAGGAGTTCACCCGCGTCTCGATGAACACCGGCCTGCCGACCGTGCTCGGCTGGGCCTACCACGTCTTCCAGCGAGCCCAGACCTGGCCCGACATCAATCGGCGCAAGGCGGACATCGAGACGGCGTACACCAGCGACGACAAGGAAGTCGTCGGCGCCATCCTCGAGCGCTACCACGTCGGCTTGGTCTACGTCGGTGCGCTCGAACGCCGCACCTATGCGGGCGGCAACCTCGAGCGGTTCAAGCAGTGGTCCGATCTGCTGACGCTGGTCTACGAAAACGAGGGCGTGCACATCTTCGCCGTCAACGGGCGCTTCCAGGGGACGCTGCCGGTGACGACGATCGAGGCCATCCCGCAGATCGCCGGCGAACAGCCGGGCCGGTCGCAAGATGCGCCGGGCCGCTTGCAGCAGCCGCGTGGCGTCGCGGTGGCACCTGATGGCCATGTGTTCGTCGCGGACTTTGGCAACCACCGGATCCAGAAGTTCGCCGCCGACGGCGGTTTCGTCGCCAAGTGGGGGCGGGAAGGCGAGTTACCGAGCCAGTTCCGCGAGCCGTGTGCCATCGCGGTCGGACCGGACGGCAGCGTCTACGTCGCCGACACCTGGAACCATCGAGTGCAGAAGTTCTCGGCGACGGGCGAGTACCAGGTCGAGTGGAGCGCGTCGTTCTACGGGCCGCGCGGCGTCACGGTCGACGCCCAGGGCCAGGTGTACGTCGCCGACACCGGCAACAACCAGATCATTCGCTTCACGCCCGAAGGGCGCGAGACGCGGCGCTGGGGCGGCAAGGGCGACGGCCCGGGGCTGTTCCTCGAGCCGATGGGTCTGGGTACCGACGCGCAAGGGCGGGTCTACGTCTGCGACAACGGCAACGGCCGCTTGCAGATCTTCAGCCCCGACGGCGTCTTCGTGCGCAGCTTCCCGGTCGAGGGGTGGCGCAGCGAGGTATTCTCCGAGCCGGAAGTCGATGTCGACGCCAAGGGGCGCATCTGGGTGAGCGTGCCCTCGGCCAAGGAGATTCGCGCCTACGACGAGAACGGCACCGTGCTGCACACGATCACGGCGCGCACGTTCCCGGACATCTTCTTCGCCACGCCGATCGGCGTCGACGTCGACCCGACGCGCGACGAGCTGGTGGTCACCGACCTCGACGGTCGGATGGTGCGGGTGCCGCTGCCATGAGCATTCAACCGAAGCATGCGAGCGTCAGCGATGTCGGCTCGGCGCGGCCTGGGCTACGTTTGCTGCTGGGCTGCGTCGGCTTGGGGGCGGCGATCGCGGCGCAGTATTGGTTGGTGGTCGACCCACGGCCGGCGTGGTCGACGTGGGCCTGGATCGTCACCGGGCTGACGGTTCTCGCGACCTACTTCGCTGCACCCGACGGGCGCGCCCTGCCGGGTGCCGGCGCGCGGGATCTGACGCCGGCGCAGACGCGTCTGTGGCTGGCGCTGGTGTTGGCCGTCGGCGCGTTCTTCATGGTGTTTCGCATCGACAGCTACCCGCCGGGCCTGAACCACGATGCCGCCTGGGAGGGCCTCTACGCCTTGCGCATCCTGCAGGGCGAGCCGTTCACGCCGTACACGCCGGAGGCGTGGGGGCGCGAGACGATGACCTTCTACTTCCGCGCCGTCAGCGCCTGGCTGCTGGGGCCGACGTTACTGGCGGTGCAGGCGCCCGGCCTGGTCGCCGGCTGGCTCACGTTGCCTTACTTTTACGGGTGGGTGCGCCTCATGTTCGGCACCCGCGCTGCCTTGGTGGCGACGGCGTTTCTGGCGGTGTCGGGCTGGCATCTGGTGTTCAGCCGCACCGGCTGGCGCTCCGACTTCCAGCCTGTGTTCATGGCGGCGACGTGTTTCTACTTCTTCCGCGGCGTTCGCGACGTGCGCTCGGTCGACTTTCTGTTGGCCGGCATCAGCCTGGCGCTGACCCTCAATACGTACAACGGGTCGCGACTGTTTCCGGCGGTGTTCGCCGTGTGGGCGGTGCTGGCGGTCGTGCAGTCGTGGCGCGTGAGCGCCTTCGTACGGCGTTACGGACTGGGCATCGTCTTTTTCGCGGTGGCATTCCTGCTGGCGATTGCGCCGCTGGCCTTCTATGCGGTCGAGAACTGGGAAGTGTTCATGGGGCGGGCCGCGGCGTTGCGCGGCGCCAGCACCCTCGGCGATGCCGTCTGGGCGACGTTGGGGTTGTTCCATTTCGCCGGCAACGGCGACGACTTCTTCATCCGCGAGCCGGCCCTCGAGTTCCCCGCCGCGGTGCTGTTCACCTTTGGCCTGCTGTGGGCGCTGCTGCGGTGGCGCGACGAGCGGGCGCAGTTCCTCTTGCTCGGGCTGTGCATCAACTTGATCCCCGGCCTCGTCAGCAAGCCGAACCTGAACCGCAACGTCGGCACGATGATCTTCGTGTACGTGCTCGTCGGGCTCGGCGCGGTTTTCCTGGCGCGGCAGGTGCAGCGCGTCGTGCCGCGGCTCGGCACGGCGCTGCTCGTCCTCTTCGGTCTAGCGGGCTTGGCGGTGTCGTACGACGACTATCTGGACACGACGCCGCGGCCGATCTGGGGCTACTATCCCGAGACCACGGTGCTCGGGCGTTACGTCAAGGAGATCGCGCCGCAGTATGCGATTTGGGTGGGTGGAGCGAACTTCCCGCGCGACTCGATCACCTACCTTTCGTACCCCGGCGAGGGCGATCCGATGGTGCGGGTGTACGAGTGGCTCGACGACGTGACGGTGCTGTTGCGCCAGCCGCACCCGGCGCCCGCGGGCAAGGGCCTGGCGTTCGTGCTCGCCGACGAGGGGCCGTCGCGGCAGGTACTGCAGACGCTGCAACGTCGCTACCCGGAGCACGAGGTGCACGAACTGCGCTACCCGCCGACAGCCGCGGGCAGGGTGTTCGCCAAGGCGTTGTTGGTGCCGCCCGGCGTCGCGCCGGTGGCTGCGGCCGCGCCGCCGTCGCCGCCGGTCGCACCCGCGGTGCCTCCCGGCGACCTGCGCCAGCCGCGCGCCGTGGCGTTGCTGTCGACCCGCGAACTGGCGGTCGCCGACTTCGGCAATCACCGCGTGCAGATTCTCTCCGCCGATCTTCGCCCGCTGCGCCAGTGGGGCCGGGAAGGTGTCGGCGAAGGCGAGTTCCGTGAACCGTCCGACCTCGCCGTCGGGCCCAGCGACTCGATCTATGTGACGGATACGTGGAACGGACGGGTCCAGCGCTTCGCGCCGGACGGTACCTTCCTCGGGCAGACGACGGAGGGTTTGTACGGCCCGCGCGGCGTGGCGGTGGCGCCGGACGGCACCGTCTTCGTTGCCGACACCGGCAACAACCGCATCGTGCGTTTTTCGGCCGATCTCCAGCTGCAGGGCAGTTTCGGCAAGCGCGGCAGCGGCGCCGGCGAGGTGTTGGAGCCGGTCGGGTTGCGTCTCGGACCGCAGGGCACCCTGTGGATCGCCGACAACGGCAACGCGCGCCTGCAGGAGTGGTCGGTGGACGGTGAGATGCTGCGCAGCTTCGCCGTCGACGGCTGGGGCAGCGCGGTCTACTCGGAGCCCCACCTCGACATCGACGCGAGCGGCCGCCTCTGGGTCAGCGTGCCGCGGATGCAGCGGGTGCGCGCCTACCTGCCGTCGGGAGAACTGGCCGCCGACTTCGGCGGTGCGGCACTCGCCGACCTCGATCTGCCGATGGGATTGGCCGTCGATGCTGCCGCTGGCGAGGTCGTCGTCGTCGGCCTATCCGGGCGCCTGGGGCGGTTACGGCTGCCGTCTCCGGGGGCGCCCTGAAGAATGACGATTTTTCTTCTGGACAACCGAAACGCGAATGGGCTATCTGCGACCGAGCGATACCTAGAAAAGTCTCGTCCAAAGGACGAGTCGTCGGACGGTCGCCGAGAGGCACCTGGGGACAGGTCGGCGTCCGCCGCGAAGGAATGAGGGGTAGGATATGCAAAAGGCTCTGTCTGGGCTGACTCGAGGAGGACGGTCACGTTGGATCGTGGCTGGACCTCTCGGCGGACTGGTGATTGCCGCAGTGATGGGGTGGGCGATCACGTCGCTGACGCCGCCACCGCTGACGGCACAACCGCCACCGCCGGCGGGGCTCACGTGCTCCGACGGCAACGACGTGGACGGTGACTGCTGCTCGGCGGCAGGGGTCCAGGAAGAAAGCCGCTTCGGCTTCACCCAGACGAGCGACGGTTACATTCTGTCGCGCGACACGGCGAACGAATGCGACTTGACGGGTAGCAACCACTGCGACGACGGCGTCGACAACGACGGTGACGGACTGTACGACGCGGAAGACCCCGAGTGCGCCACCCTCACCGATACCCTGCGCCAGGCGCTGGTGGGTACCGACCCGACCGTGCGCGAAAGCGTGCGTACCGGCTCGAACGTCACGGTCAAGCACCAGAACGCCGACGGCACCGACGTGGCGCCGAGCGATTTCTGGATGCTCGGCGAGTGTGACGCCGGGACTTGTGCCTGTCCGGACACGCTCGTCGGCTACGACCCTCTGAAGCCCGGCAGCACCCACTCCTCGGCGTCGGACCTACCCCAGCCGAACGATCCGAACCTGCCGCCGCTGAGCCGCCCTGCTTGTCAGGTGGCCGGCCGCGCGTGCACCACGGATCTGGATTGCGAACCCGCCCAGTACCCCGGCAAGGCCTCTCACGCCGGCATCTGCGGCCACAACATTCAGCTCAAGCGCGAAGGCATTTTCGAGGGCAACATCGTCGCCCGCGGCAACGCCCGCTTCGGCCGTGGCTACATCTTCGCACGCACCCTCGGCGACATCGGCGCCGGTTTCTTCTGCGACGGTTGCGTGCTGAACCCGGTGCGTAACCACAAGAACGCCCCCTTCCCGAACGTCATCTTCGACGGTGAGCCGTGGTGGTCCGGCCCGGGCCTGTGCCTGCCTTCGGGAACCGAATCGTGTGTCGCGGACGAAGACTGCGACACCGCCGGCGACCTGTGCGAGGCGCGTGCCCAGATCGACTTCGATGCCGACGACCCGAACGACCCGAATGACTTCCATAACCCGAACGTCGTCCTGACGGGTGGAACGCTCGATCCGAACGACCCGGCGAGCCTGCCGAACGACTACGACCGTTGCGTCGCGGCAATGGATGCCATCGACCGTTACGCCGATCCGAACGACCCGGGTCGCCTGCTGGCCGACAACATGCCGGGCGTCAACATCGGCGAAATCAAGTTGGCGGGTACCGAAAATCTCGAACTGACCTTCAGCGGCGCGCACCAGACCTTCATTCGCGACGTCGAGGACATCAACCTCGGCCGCGCCGCCAGCATCACGATCAACGCTCATTCCACCTCGACCGTCGTCTTCCGCGTGCTCGGCAAGATGCGCATCGGCGGCGACAACGTCATCTCGCTGGGCCCTGACCCGGCCGATCCGAACGATCCGGGCATCACGCCGGACCGTGTGCTCTGGCTGCTCGACGGTACGGGCGGTAAGTTCTCGACCACGCGCGACTCGACCATGGTCGGTACCATCCTAGGACCCGAGCGCTCGACGACCCTCGTCATCGGTTCGGAAAACCGCCTCGAAGGCGCCATGCTCGGCCCCGAGGTCGACGTCGGTGGTTTCTCGACCATCCGCCATCGCCCCTTCATCGGCCAATTGCCGACGAACCTCTCGGTCCAAAAGGACGTGATCCCCGATCCGAACAATCCGAGCCAAGGCCTCCTGGGCGGTGGCGCGGTGGCCGCCGGTGAGGACGTCATCTACACCATCAACGTCCGTAACAACGGACCGTCTTGGGCGCCCGGCGTGGTGATCACGGACGTACTGCCGGCCGACGGCTCGGGCGAAGACCTGGTGACGGTGAACCAGGCAGACATCGAAATCACCCAGGGCAACGGCACCTGCGAGTTGGTGCCCCTTTCGGGCGAGGCCGACCGTATCGTCTGCTACTTGGGTACCTTGAACCGCGAAGACGATCCGGCGACGGCGGTCCTCGACAACGAGGCGACCATCGTCTTCCGCGCCACGGTGATCTCCGACACCCGCGGCACGATCGTCAATGAGGCCTGTGCGGCGGCGAACGTCGAAGAGTCGTTCCCGGCGGACAACTGCGACGACGGCGCAGCCATCGTCGTGCGCGGTATCTCGGATCTCGAAATCACCAAGGTCGAGTCGGTTGACCCCGCCGTTGCCGGCGAGGCCAGCTCGCTCACCTACACCATCAATGTGAACAACCTCGGCCCGTCGGATGCGTTCGACAACGATCCTCCGGGCGTTCTCATGCTCGACACCATCCCGAGCAACCTCACCATCATCTCGGCGACACACCAGCCGGGCGATGGCGGTGCGCCGACGGCGTGCGACATCTCCGGCCAGTCGGTCACCTGCGAAATGGGTCGCATCAACGTCGACGATCCGGACGAGGTGATCACCATCGTGGTCACGCCGGACTGCGATGCTCACTTGACTCACCCGAGCGGCAACGAACTGGGCAACACGGCGTCGGTGACCAACATCGGCGGCGAGGTCGACCCCGATCCGCTCAACAATACTTCGACCGAAGAGACCGCGTTCACGGGTGAAGTCGACATCACCACGGTGAAGTCGGATGATCCCGACCCGGTCGTCGCCGGCGAGGAACTCGAATACACCGTCACCTTGACCAACGCCGGTCCGTCGGAAGCCTCCGACGTCACCTTCGACGACACCCTGCCTCCGGGCACGCGTCTCGATACGGTCAAGAGCCCGCTCTGCTCGGTCGTCGGCGGCACGCCGTTCGTCGACGAGCAGATCCGCTGCACGGTGGGCACGATCCTGTGCCCGACGGATGGCGGCAACACGGCGCAGGTGAGCTTCGTGGTGGACGTCGCCTCGTCGGTGGCCAACAACACGACCCTGACCAACAACGTCGATTCGGTGGATCGCCACGAACTCGAAACCAACAGCGGCAACGACGGCGACTCGGAAGACACCCTGGTCATCCGTCGCGCCGGCTTGGCGCTCACCAAGACCCGCACCGCCCCGGTCGGCGATTGCGTGCCGGGTGAGTCGGTGAGCTACCAGCTGGTGGTGCAGAACCTCGGACCGTCGGATGCCAGCAACGCGCCGGTGACCGACGACTTCGACAGCAACCTGACCTGCAACTGGACCTGCTCGGCGACGGGTTCGGCCAGCTGCGGTGCGCCGAACGGCTCGGGCGACCTCGCCACCACGGTGGACATCACCGCGGACGCCACGGGCACGGCCAACTTCGTCACCTACTCGATCACCTGCGACATCGATCCTGGGATGCGCGGGGTTCTCTCCAACGAGGCGTCGGTCGACGTCGAGCCGGGCGCTCAGCCCGACCCGAATCCGCTCGACAACAGCGACGACAACGACTGTACCCTGGCGCCGCGCGCCGATCTGTCACTCTCCAAGATCGTGACGGGCAGCGACCCGGCGGTGGCAGGTAAAACGGGAGACGTGGTGTACCGCGTCACCATCACCAACCTCGGCCCCTCCGATGCCATCGATGGCGGCGGCGTGACCCTGACGGACATCCTCCCGGCAGGCGCGCAGTTCGTCTCGATTACGCCTTCTCAAGGCACCTGCGATGCCGCACCGAGTGGCGGTAGCATCGACTGCGCCCTCGGCAGCATCGATGACACGGCTTCGGCGACCGTCGACGTGGTCATGACGGCCGACTGCGACACCCGCGGCACCATCACCAACGAGGCGTCGGCAGTGACGGGCGGCGAAGCCGACCCGAACACGCCGAACAACACGTTCGTCGACCTCGAAATCGTCGGTGAAGTCGATCTGACCAGCAGTCTCGCCGACTCGGTCAGCGTGACGCCGGGCTACGTCGTCGCCGGCGAAACCATGACCTACACCGTCACCGTCAACAACGGCGGGCCCTCGGATGCCACCAACGTGGTCACCACCCAGGCTCTGCCGGCGGGTGTGACCTTCGTCTCCGGCACCAACTGCTCGAATGCCGGCGGCGGCAACGTCACCTGCAACATCGCCTCGATCAGCTGTAGCTCGAGCGCGCAACGCACGTTCACGGTCGCCGTCGACAAGTCCGTGGCGGAAGGTGCCACGCTGACGACGAACGTGACGTCGATGGCGGTCGACGAAACCGAAACCAACGCGTCCAACGACGGCAGCACGCTGAACACCACCGCGCGCCGCCGCAGCAACCTCGCGATCGCCAAGACCCGCACCTCGCCGGTGGGCAACTGCGTGCCGGGTCAAAACGTCAATTACTCGATCGTCGTCACCAACACCGGCCCGTCGAATGCGACGGACGCGACGGTGACCGACGATTTCAATGCCAACCTGACCTGTAACTGGAACTGCGCTTCGCTCGGCACGGCAGCCTGCGGTGCGTCGAGCGGCAGCGGCGACATCAACGAACTGGTCGATGTCGCGGCAGGTGCGGGGAACTCGGTGACGTACACGGTATCGTGCACCATCGACCCCGGCATGCGCGGTACGCTGACGAACATCGGATCGGTCGCGATCGAGGCTGGAACCCTGGCGGATCCGGCACCGGGCAACAACGACCAGACCAACAACTGTACCTTGGCACCGGCATCCAATCTGGTGCTGAGCAACCAGATCACGAGCAGCGATCCGCATACGCCGGGCGTCGCGGGCGACATCGTCTACACGGTGACCGTCACCAACAACGGCCCGTCGGATGCAATCGATGGCAACGTGACCCTGACCGACGTGCTGCCGACGGGCGTCAGCCTCGTATCGGCAGTCCCCAGTCAAGGCTCTTGCTCGGGAACGACCACCCAGACTTGCACCTTGGGTGACATCGATGCCGGCGCAAATGCCACCATGACCCTGACCCTCACGGCGAACTGCGACCGCCGCGGTTCGCTGGTCAATACCGCTCAGGTCACGACCGGCCCTGGTGGCGAACCGGACGTCGGTTCGCCGAATACGTCGGTCGCCGCGGGGCCGACGATGACACCGTCCGTTTCGTTGTCGGTGGGCACTAGTGCCAGCGTCGAAACGCCGTCCTTCGTGCAAACGGGCAACGCCCTGACCTACACCTTCACGCCGTCCAACAATGGTCCGTCCGACGCCCTGAGCTCGGTACTGACCATTACGTTCGACAGCGACTTCACGCCGGGCGCGCCCCCGTCGGGATGTAACCGCGTGCCGTCCAGCGGTCCGGGTGGTACGGGCACGTGCACCCTCAACACGCTCGACTGTGCCAACGACGGCGTCGACACGACGATCGTGTGGGCCGGTACGGTCAGCGGTAATCGTATCCTCGGCAACACGGGTGAAGTCGTGACCACCGCTACCGTAACCTCGGCCGAGGACGGAACCGGCGCGACCGATAACGCCACCACCGACATCCGCATCGCCCAAGGTGGAAGCTGTGCCGGCGGCGCGAACGTCGACTGCGCAACCAGCCAGTGTGTGGGCGACGCGGGCGGTACGGTGTGCTGCAACACCGCCTGCGCCGGCGTGTGCAACTCGTGTATCGGCAGCGAGACGGGTGGCACGACGGGTACCTGCTCGACCATCACCAACAATACGGACCCGAACAACGAATGCGCCGCGGATGCACCAGGCGGCTGCGGCTTCGATGGACTCTGCGGCGGTCCGAACGACGCCGGTAGCGGTATCGACCGAAGCGGCCAGTGCGGCTACATCCAAGTGTCGACCGATTGCACCGACACGGCGCCGCCGACGTCTACGAACCAGACCCTCAACTGTAAGGACGCTCGTTGCGACGGGTCGGGTACCTGCAACCAGTCGGCAGCGAACGAGCCGAACGGGACGGATTGCGACGATAACGTCGTCAACACCGGTCCGGACGACTGCAACGGTTCGGGTACCTGCGTCGGCAGCGTACACGTGCCGGGAGTCCTGCCGGAGGACTTCATCTTCGTGTCGACGACAGGGTCGAACACGGCGGGCTGCGGTGACCGTAGTCAGCCGTGCCAGACCATCAACTTCGGTATCAGCCGGGCCATCGGTATCGGTGCCACGGACGTGTGTGTCGCCGGCGGCACGTTCAACGAGTCGGTGAACCTGGCCTCGGGAATCAACGTTCGCGGCGGCTTCCTCCAGTCGAACAACTGGCAGGCGGGTGGCGCGACCACGACGATCAGCGGCGCGGCGAGTGGCGCGGTGGTCGGTAGCAGCGTGTCGAACGTCCTGCTTTCCGGCTTCACCATCACCAGCGCCAACGCCACAGGCGCCAACGTCAGTTCGTACGGCGTGCGCTTGGTCAACTCGAGCAACATCACCTTGAGCACCAACATCATCACCGCGGGCAGCGCGACGACCACGGGTACGGCCGGCTCGGCTGGTACTCCGGGCGCCAACGCCGGCAACGGCGGTAACGGTACCAACGGCAGCAACGATGGTGGTGGCGTAGGCGGTGGTGGCGGTGGCACTTCCGGGTGCTCACGCGCTGGCGGTGCTGGTGGCAGCTCCAACCAGGGGGCCAACGGCAATCCAGGTACGGCTGGCCAGAACGGCGGTGGTGCCGGCGGAGCCGGCGGTCTCGTCGGCAATCCGGGAACCATCGGCTCGCCGGGCACACAAGGCGACGACGGCATCAACGGTAGCCCCGGTGCCGGCGGCAACGGCGGTTCAGTCAGTGGTGGACTCTGGTCCTCGAACAACGGCAGCGGCGGCTCCAACGGAACACACGCCTTCGGCGGTGGCGGTGGCGGCGCTGGCGGTGGCCAGAGCGGAACGGTCCTGCCGGGTTCCGGCGGCGGCGGCGGTGGCGGTGGCGGCGGTGGCTGCCTCGGCACGGCCGGTAGCGCCGGCGGCGGCGGCGGCGGCTCCTTCGGCGTGTTCATCGATGCATCGACGAACATCTCGTTCGCTGGCAACACCATCACCTCGGGCAATGGTGCGGCAGGCGGTGCGGGCGGCGCCGGCGGCGCTGGCGGTACCCGTGGTGCCTTCGGCAACGGCGGTAGCGGCTCCTCCGAAGTCGGTGCCGGTGGTCCGGGTGCCCAGGGCGGCGCAGGCGGTGCAGGCGGAGCCGGCGGCGGCGGTGCTGGTGGTCCTTCGATCACCATCTACTGCAGCAGCAGCGCCAGCTCGATCACCGGTAGCTCGAACTGCAGCGCCGGAACGCCGGGTGCGGGCGGTGCGAACGGGTCGCCTGTGGGAAGCGCCGGCCAGCAGTCGACGGTCGACGTCAACTGCACCGGTGACCTCGGCGGCTCCTGCTAGTCGAGCGGAACCAACCGAAGCATTCGGTGGAAAAGGGCGGGTGGACGTAGGTCCACCCGCCCTTTTCTTTAGCGCCTTCCGAGCTCTGTACGCTGCCGGCCTCGCCGGACAGGAAGGCTCGAACGGCCTGCGGCGGGCAGGCTCGAGACAGGCGGCAAGGCCTTCCCCCTGAATTGCTGCGAAGCAACGCCCTCGGGTGGCGCATCGCCGCCGGTGCCAAGGTGGGTGTCTCTCGACCGACTCGGAGGAGATTCTCGTGGTCAGTGTCGACGCGGCAGCAGTAGCCGCCCGTCGATGCTGCGATGGGCGTCGCCTGGGCGGGAAGACTCACTGCGGCACCGTTTCGCGGAACCCGGAAGGGCGCTCGTCGATGCCGTGATGTTCAGGCAGGGGAGATCGGCGCTAAGCCCGTGTGCCTCGAGGGCGCAGAGGGCGCTTCGAAGCACGCTGGTGGACTGGAGCCGGCGGCCGCGGTCGAGCGACCAAGACGAAGCCGGGTCTCAGCTCATGGTGCGGGGGGAGCCTGCGCGGCGGCGGGTGTCGGAGGTGGGGCTACGGCCGCGGGTGCATTGTGGCCGGCAATCGCAGCCGCATGCTCGCGGAAGCGTGCGGCCAGTTCGCCCTTGCCAACTTGGTCGAGAACATTGGCATAGGCGATCTCGAGCGGCGCCAGATCCGGATGTTCGCTGCCCAGTTCACGGCGGCGGATGCCCAGGAGCCACTCGAAGTACGGGGCGCTCGCGGCCTTGTTGCCGAGGGCGATTTGTCCGTCGATCATGATCTGTAGGGCTTGGGCCATGTCCGGATGGTCCCCCTGGGCGAGTCGCTGCCAGGTGTCGAGCGCCTGGCCGGCCAAGCTCGTCGCTTCGATCGCGTTGCCTTCTTGTAGCCGCAGCCTTGCCATTTGGGTGACCTGACTGGCCGCCTCGGCGCTGTTCGCGCCATACTTGCGGATGGTCAGCTGGAGGAGATGGAGCTGCAAGCTATAGGCATCGGAGAACTGCTTGCGGTCGGTGTACGCCCGCGCCAACCTCTGGGCTGCAGCGATCCGGCGTGGATCGTCCTCGCCGAAAGCGAGCGACGCATCGAATGCTTGCTGGTATTCGATGATCGCATCGGCAGGGCGCCCGGCCGTGGAAATTTCGTCAGCCCGTTCGCTGGCGCTGCGCCACTGGTATTCCGTCCACCGGGCCGCTCCCATGCGCCAGAGCGACGGAGCTACGGCTGCCCCGACGAGCCCGACGAGAATGTACCTACCCCAAGTGCGTTGCATGTGGTTCCGTCTTTCCGCTTCCGACGCGACGCTAGCCCTGCCTATCGCTCGGGGTCAAGACCAAGCGTATCGAGTTGCTCTTGGAGCGCGGCGGCTTCGGCGACGCGCCCCTCGAATCGTAGCGCATCGAGGGTACGCACCGCGAGTTGGCGGTGCTCCGCTTGCCGCCCGAGGCGAGCCGCGGCCTCGCGATGGACGCGTAGCGCCGTGAGCGAACGCCAGCGATGCGCGCGCATGACGAACTCACTCCAGCGCAAGGCTTCGAGCAGGTCATCCTCGTCCCGACCGCGCTCGAGCAAGGCTTGCGCCAGCGTCAGGTGGAGTGTCTCGGAGAAAAAGATCGCGCGCGACTCACGTCGTAACAGGTCGATTCCCTGATCCGTGGGGAGCTGAACGAACTGCTCCAAGGCGGCGCGGGCGCGCGTGGCCTCCGTTGGTAACGAGTCGTCGCAACCTACCTGCCGCCAACGCGCGCGGTTCAGGTCGGGTTGCCAGTCGGGGTTCCCACGGGAACCAGCGAAGACCGGTACCAGCCCGGTACGGTCCCAAAGCACGAAGAGCTTGCTGGCGACCTTGGCCCCACAGAGCGCGTCGCGCACGTGGTGCTCATCTTCCACCGCGGCCGTCCAGTACAGGATCTCCTCGCCAGACTCGGCCATCCATGCGCCGATCGCACCGACGTCGATCATCTTGAGGCGACAGCGAGGCAGTTGGTCGCCGAAGAGCTGAAGACGCAGGGGGTCGCCGTCCATCGTCGCAAAGCGTGACGGCCGGCAGCGGCTTGCTGCGTCGCCGCTTTCGATGGCCGTGCTCATCGCCGCATGCGGCAGAAGCCCGGGATCCCAGTGATCGAACGTCGCGGCGCCGAGCCCCAGACTTGCCAGCGGCAACAATGCGCCGCAGGCGACCCTCACCGATCGGGATCGTCCAGCCGTCATCGCCGCCAAGCCGACGCCGGCAAGCGCCGCCAAGACGGCCGGCAACGCTAGGGCACGGGTGATCGATGGGCGATCGTAGCTCGAGATGAAGCCCGGCCCGAGGGTGATGGCGAAGAAAAGAGCCATCCTTCTCGCTCGCGCACTGTGGCCGAGGTTTCCCACGACCCCGGCCAGTCCCAGCGCACAGAGGATCGCGCCGACTGGTTCGAGCCAGCCGTCGCCGATCGCTCGCAGCGGCGTGCGCGGCGTCATCCAGGGCGCCAAGAGCATGCCCGTCACCACGTCGAAGCCCGGCTGCCGCTCGGAAGATAGGTCCAACTCCAAGAACGACAGGGGCGCGATCCCGAGCGCCGCCGCTTCGATGGCAGCCCACATCTGCTTCGCGTGGTAGTAGCTCGGTCCGGTCGTAGCTTGAAACATCCCCCACGATACGCCGGGGGCCGCCACCGCCACCACCATCAAGCCGGCGGTACCCCAGACCGGCGATCGCCAGTCCGCCGCCCGCCACCAGCGCAGGGCCAGCGCTCCGAGCGTAACGCCCCCGAGGGGGAAGAGGCTTGGATGGGTAAAGCAACATCCCGCGACACTGGCGCAGGCAACCAGCGCCCCTGGGTCGCCGTCGCGCTCGATGCGCTGCCCGAGAAGTAGCAGTACGGTGGCGAGCAAGGGACCGAGAAACAGCGCTGCCGGGAAGAGCGAGGCCATCGCGGTTGCCGTCGAGGCCAAGAACGTCGCCGCAACCGCCGGCGCCGTCCATGCTCCGCACGCGTTCTTGCTCCAGACGCCAAGCCCGATCGCCGTCACTGCTGCCCATAGCGTATGCACCACCTGCAAATGTCGTGGGCGCAGTGCATCGCTGCCGAGACCGAGCACGATCGGTCCTTGCAGAATCGTCAACAGCGAGGTGAATCCCGGCCGCTGCGTGCTCGTCAGCAGGGACTCGTTCGGCTCCAGTGTCGCCCGTAGGCCTTGGTAGACGGCAGCGAAGTCCATGCCCGTCGGCACCCGGTAAGCGTCGTCCACCCAAAACAGTCGATAGGCAGTCCACGCAACCACGAGCCAGGCAGTCATCGCCAACGGCACCAACCCATGCCGAGGCCGCCGCAGGATCACTCGTCCCGCAGGGTGTCCGGCCGCCACGAGAAGCCATGTCGGTAATGTCAGGCAGGCGATGTAGGCCAGCTCGAACGAGCGTCGCGCCGGTAAACCGAACATCCCGACCAGCGCCAGACAGCCAGCGCACGCCAGCGCCACTCTTCCCGGCGTCGCGGCCATCGGCTTCGAAGCGCCGCCGCCGCTGCCAGCGTCCCGCCACCGGCCCCAGGTCGCCCACGTCGCCCACACCAAGCAACTGACCAGCGCGGCGAGCCGCAGCTCCACCCACTCTTGTGGAACTCCGGGGAAGACCCGTTCGAACCATGTGGCATCGAAGGCCGGCGGCGTGATCGGACGCGGCGGTGGGGCGGCGATCGACAATGCGACGAAGCACACGCCCGACAGCAGCGCGGCGGCCGCCGCCAGCGGGCGCGGCATGGCGAAGGTCGACGTCACGACGGCTTTCGACCTTTGCATCTTCGTCGCCCTGTTTCGGTCACGCACACGGGCTTGTCAATCTCGCGCGCGGACCGTGAAACTCGCACCCCATTCGCGCTACAGTGTCGGCGATGGCGACTTCATGGCGCGGTAGGCGCGTCCTCATCACCGGCGGCGTCGGCTTCATCGGCTCGAATCTCGCCCTGGCTGCCGTCGCGCGTGGTGCCGTCGTCACTCTGCTCGATTCGATGTTGCCCGCCTACGGCGCCAACCTCTACAACGTCGCCCCGATTCGCGACCGGGTCGTCCTCAACTTCTCCGACGTGCGCGATCGCTCCAGCCTCGACTACGTCGTGCGCGACCAACAGGTCATCTTCAGCCTCGCCGGCCAGGTGAGTCATCTGCGCAGCATGACCGACCCGGAAACCGATCTCGAAATCAACTGCCGCAGCCAACTCTCGCTGCTCGAAGCATGCCGACGCAACAACCCCGGCGTTCGCCTCGTCTTCGCCAGTACGCGCCAGCTCTACGGCCGCCCCGACTATCTCCCCGTACGCGAAGAACATCCCTGCCGCCCCGTCGACGTCAACGGCATCAACAACCTCGCGGCGGAGATGTACTTCGGCCTGTACCACGACGTGTACGGCATCCCGACGACGTGTCTGCGCTTGACCAATACCTACGGCCCTCGCATGGACCTGCGCACCGGCGGCAAGGGCGTGGTCGGCGTTTTCCTGCGCCAGGCGCTGCTCGGTGAGACGCTGCGCTTGTTCGGCGGCGGCACGCAGCGGCGCGACTTCAACTTCATCTCGGACGTCGTCGAGGCACTGCTGTTGGCCGCCGAGCCCGGCGTCGAAGGCGTCTTCAACCTCGGCTTCCCGCGGCCCTACAGCCTCGCCGAGGTGGCGCAGCAGTTGTGCGACCTCACCGGCTGCGGCGCCGAGGAGGTACCGTTCCCCGCCGATCAGGAGATCATCGACATCGGCGATTATTGGGGCGACTTCTCCAAGTTCCAGTCCCGCACAGGCTGGACGCCGCAGGTCGATCTCGCCGAAGGGCTGCGTCTCACCATCGAGTTCTTTCGCGAACACCGGGAGTGGTACCTGTGAAGCCCGGCGGCTACGGCACGAGCGCACCTCTCGACGTGCCGTTCGTCGACGTTGCGCTGGCGTGGCGCCGCCGTCGCGCCGAGGTCGAAGCGGCGCTGCGCCGGGTTCTCGATTCCGGTTGGTTGATCCTCGGTCCCGAAGTCGAAGCGTTCGAACACGAGATCGCCGCCAGCGTCGATGCACCGCACGCCGTCGGCGTCGCTTCCGGAACCGACGCGATCGTGCTGGCCTTGCGCGCCGCCGGGATCGGCCCCGGCGACGAGGTGTTGACGGTCGCCAACGCCGGCGTGCCCACGGTCGCCGCCATCGTCGCCACCGGCGCACGACCGCGCTTCGTCGACATCGACCCGAACACGCTGCTCCTGGACGTCGAGGCCGCCGACGCCGCGGTGCGACCTCGGACGCGCGCGCTCGTCGCGGTGCATCTCTACGGCCAAGTCCTGCCGCTGGCGGAGCTGCGACGCTTGGCCGATCGCCACGCGCTCTTCTTCGTCGAGGATTGCGCCCAAGCACAAGGAGCACCGGCGGTCGCCAGCGCCGGCGACGTCGCCTGCTTCTCGTTTTATCCGACGAAAAACGTCGGCGCCGCCGGTGATGCCGGTGCTTGTGTGACGCGCGACCCGCGACTGGCCGACCGGCTGCGGCGTCTGCGCAACTACGGTCTCGGCGACGACGGGCGTGCTTCGCTCGCCGGATACAACAGTCGCCTCGACGAGGTGCAAGCTGCTTGGCTGCGTCTCGGATTGCGCGATCTGGCCGCCTCCGTCGCGTGCCGGCGCCGGCTCGCCGGCCTGTACGACGCGGCGCTCGCGGGCTCGGCGTGCCGCCCGTTGCCCCGCCAGCGCGAGCGCGATGCCTACCACTTGTACGTCGTTCGCTGTCGCGAGCGTGATGCGGTCGCGGCCCGCCTGCGCGCCGGCGGCGTCGGTTGCAAGGTGCACTACCCCGTTCCGGCGCATCAGATGGAAGCCTTTGGCCCCCCGATGGCGCGGCCGCCGTTCTTGCCCAACACCGAAGCGGCTTGCCGCGAAGTCTTGTCGCTGCCTCTCTATCCCGGCCTCTCCGATGCCAGTGTCGAACGGGTGGTGCGGACGCTGCTCGCGGCCTGAGCCGCACACCGTTCGTTCGCTTTACGCGGCGTGTACCGCCGTGGGTGTCTTGCGGCGACAACACGAGATCGCCGCGCGCCGGCGGCGATCGATCCAAGCGATGCCCTCGTAGACGATCGCCAGCCCGACCACGCTCGCGGCAAGCGCGGGGTGCGGCGCCCACAAGGCTAGTACCGCGGCGGGTAGCAGGCTCAGCCGCACGGCCGCCCCGGGAAAGGTCGATACCAGCGTGTGCACGATGTGCAGCAGGGACGGCAGGTCGTAGCGGGATGTCCCCGCGCGACGCCGGTCGCGCCGCACGTCGATCTCCACGACCTTGGCGCCGCGCGCCAGCGCCAAGGGCAGCAGCGGCGTATCGGCGATCCACGTCTGGCGCATCGCTTCGACGACGGCGCGCCGGTAGGCGCGGAAGTTGCCGCCGAAATCACGCAGACGTTGGCGGCAGCACCAGCAGGCGAGATGGTGGACACCGCGCGAAGCGAGCCAGCGCCAGCGGCTCTCGTGGCGCACCCGGCGGCAGCCGCTGGCGACGCCGACGGCATCGCTGAGCCCGTCGAGCAGCACGGCGATTTCCTCGGGCGGGTCCTGGAGGTCGCCGTCGAGAGTGACGACGACCGACCCGCGCGCCGCGAACAGGCCGCACGCCAAGGCGTTTACCTGTCCGGGCGGGCCGGCGAATTCGAGTAGGCCGAGCTGTGCGTGGCGTCGGGCCAGATCGCGCACCACCCCGCCGGTACCGTCGCTGCTGCCGTCGTCGACCACCAAAATCTCGAAGGTGGCGCCGCGGTCGCCGAGGGTGCGCGCCGTGCGCTCGATGACCTCGCCGATGACGTCGGCTTCGTCGCGCACGGCGATGACGACCGTGACGGCGGGTGTCTCAGTCATGCCGTAAGGCTCCGCGCCGCAACACCCGTGCCGCTTCGTCGCAGCCGACGCTGAGCACCGCGTCGATGGCCGACAGATGGGAGACGAACGCCGCGCCGTGCAACTGCGGGTAGGTCGGGTGCACGTAGCGGTGGAAGACGACGCGTTTGCCGTGCCGGGCGAAGAGGTCGACGTCGATGTAGGCCAAGCCCGCTTCGCCCTCGAGCAGTTCGTCGGCGCCGAGGGCATCCATGTAGGCGATGATGCGCTCACAGGCGCCCTGCCGGTCGGGAAATCTCTCGCGGTAGACGCGCTCGAGCTGTCGCTCGGAGGAGACCAGCAACGGCGTCGTCACGCCGAGACAGCGTGCCAGAAACCGGATGGTGGCGATCGAAACCTGCGTCAGCCGCTCGGCCGCGGGATCGAGTTCGCGCGCCAGGGCGTCGAGCGTGCCGCGGGCCTCGACGCCGTCGCGGTAGAAGTGGCGCAGCGTGCGCAGATGCTTCTCCGCCCAAGCTTGCTGCGGGTCGAGCGCGACGCGCTCGATCGTCTCACCGTGTCGGGAACTTGTCGGCAGCGTCAGCCAGTGGATGCCGTGTGGGCCGAGGACGCGGTTCCGATGGGCCCAGTGGGAGGAGGAGAACTGCAGCTCGTCGGCGACGACGAAGGCGTCGACACGCAGCATTTGGTCGAAGTAGCCGAGCCAGGGAAGGTAGCCCGGCTGAATGCCGGCGATGCGCATGCGGGATGACCCTTGCGCCTCCGGTGCGACTCAGCGGCGCAGTCGCTCGGCCCAGTTGAGCACGGCGCGCGGGTTGAGGCTGAACATGAGGTTGGTCTCGAGGTAGCATGAGGAGATGCACGAGTTGCAGTTCTCCGGCCACGGGAGCCGCTCGAAGGCGCCGCGGAAGCCGTGCTCGATCACCGATTGGCCGAGGCCCCGCTGCAGCGTCCAGTCGCAGATGTGCAGCTCGCCGTTGGCGAGGATCTCGCACTGCGACTGCGGGGCGACGCAGCGGTAGCGCTTGGATGGGCGCGGGCTCGCCAGGGAGTTGTAGTCATCCCACTCGAGGAGCTCTTCGAGGTAGGGCAGGGACGAGCCGATCGGCGCGCCGCTGCGCTTGAGTTCGATCAGGTGACGCACGGCGGCCCGGTTCTCCTCGGGGCTCGGGATCAGGGCGCGTGTCGACTCCGGCATCGGATTGGCCGGCGTCCAGTCCTCGGGATGCGACTCCATCAAGACGAAGTTGGCCTGGATGCCGTGCCGCCGGGCGTGATCGACGATCCAGTCGATGTCTTCGATGTTGGCGCGCGTCAGCACCGTGCTCGTCCAAAACGGGATGTCGCGTTCGCGGAAGAGTTCGACGGCGCGCTCGGACACCTTGGCGGCGGCCTCGCCGCGCAGCAGCCCGCGCTTTTCGTGTGGGCCGTCGAACGAGAGCTGCACTTGGTCCGCCGCCGCGAGGGCTTCGATTTGCCGGTCGGCGCGGGCGCCGCTGGTGGTCAGCGACACGAAGAAGCCGCGTTGCTTGGCGTCGGCGATGATCTCGTGCAGGTCGTCGCGCAGCAGCGGTTCGCCGCCGGTGAGATGGATGCGCTGGCCGCCGAGTTCGCGCACGTCGCGAAACACGCCTCGCAAGACCTCCAAGCTCAAGCGCTGGTTCGAGGCATGATCCTGCGGGCAGTAGACGCAGGCGAACGGACACTTCAACAACAGCTGGACGTTGACGGTCAGGGGTACGCGATAGCGGCGCTGCGCGTTCAGCCGCAGCGTATGGTAGGCGAAGCTCGCGTACTGGCGCGGTCGCATGGCTTCCTTTCGTCGGGAGCCCGCAACCTACAGCAGGCACTTCACGGCTGGCAAGGCGTCGGACGCCCATGCCGCGGATCAGCCCCGTCGATCGCGGCGAGCGCCGAGCCCAGATTTCTGAACACGGGGTGGTCATGACGTGCCGTCGCCTGTAGGTGGATGAAGAGGGCGCGAAGCGCCACGGAGCGCCGAGTTGTACTCGGCGCTCCGTGGCAGGTGGACGGCGACGGGTCGCAAGGATTCTCGCACGGGACTCTGAGGAGATTTCCTGCGCTTTGCGGGGAGTATCGTGGCGGGCCGCGCCCGCCGCCTGGCGCCGGGCGGTGTCGAGTGCAACTCGACACTCCGGCAGGCCCAGGAGTTTTCTACGGAGTTGCTGCGTTCCTCCGTGGTGCAGTGTTCTGCGGAAGTATACGGGCGAGCCCCACGACGGCGACGACGAGGGCGCTCAGGCACGATACCGCGGCGCCCCAGGCGAGCGATGTCGGGAAGAAGCGCAACTCGAGCGTGTGGCGGCCGGGCGGAACCAGTACGCCCTGCTGCAGGTAGTTGACCCGCAGCAGCTCCGCCGGCGCACCGTCGAGGGTCGCCGACCAGCCGGGGTGCCACACTTCGTTGCGCACCAAAAACACCGGCCCTTTCGCCTCGATGGCAATCCGCTGCCGGTTGCCGTCGGTGTCTTCCAACCGTACCGCATGGCGCTCCTGCATCGACGCGAAGGCGGCGATTTCGCCGGCCGTCGCCGCGCGCACTTCCGCCTGGTCGTCACGCGCCGGCACGCCGCTGCCCGCATCGACGTAGGCGGCGCGTCGCAGATCGCCGTGCAGCAGCTGTCGCCGCTGGGTGCTTGCGTCCGCGGCGACGATGTTCTCCTGCACGTACCAGCGCGGCAACGGCTCAGGCAGCACGTGGATCGCCAAACCCTCGGCCTGATGCATCCACTCGGGCGACGCATCGAGGCGTCCGACGACGAAGCCGACGTTCATGTGACGCAGAAAGGTCGACGCGGGTGAGGTCGCGCTCGGCGGCTCGTGCCACATCAGGTCATAGGGCTGACCGCGCGTCAGTTCTTCCACCACGTCGGCGAAACGCGGTTCCAGCGGCTTCGACGAATAGCCCAGCAAGGCGCGGCCACCATGGAGCCAAGCCTGGTTGTCGACGCGCGAATTGAAGCCGACGAAGCGGCTGCCGCTCGCCCCGGCTCGGGCGACGGCCGCTGCGCCGATGGCGGCATGCGGGTGTTCGGCGACACTGCGGTAGCGCCGGTCCTGGACTTCGATGACCTGGCGGGGGCCCGAGCGCTGGGTCTCGAAGAGCAGGGATTCGTAGAAGATGGGAATGCCGAAGCCGATCGACTCGGCGGCGATGGCGAGGGCCAAGCCCGGCGCACGCCATCGCCGCGGCACGACGAGGAACAGGACGCTGAGTCCGGCCGCAGCGCCGAGAAAATACGCCAGTGGACCGCGGGCGAACCAGGCCCCCTCGCGCAAGTCGAACAGTTGCTTGTAGGCGGCGATGTATTCGCTTTCGTCCGGTTTGGGCTGGAACAGCGGGTAGGCGAAGCTGATCAGCGCCAGGGTGATACACAAACCGACCAAGCGCCAGCGCGGGCGAACGTCGCCTCGCGCCAGCGCCGTTATGCCGATCGCGGCGAGGAGAAGTGCGCTCCAACACTGCGCGAAGCGATAGTAGACGGCGTGCGGGATGCGGAAGAACCACGGCAATGCCGTGCACAGCACGTCGAACACGGGCGTGTAGCGCCCCATCATCGTCAGCAAGGCAAGCACCTGCACCACCAGGGCAAAGCGCGCCCACCAACGCCAGCGCGCTTCCCGTGGCGAACAGGGGCCGCGCCGCAGGGCGAGGATCAGTCCCGCCAGCATCGCCGTCACCAACGCCATGCCCCCGCTCAGTGCCGACAGGTTGGTCACTCCCTCTTCGAGAGCCACTCCCCAGGTGTGACTACTGTCGAGGACGCCGAAGAAGGTCGGCACGAAGAGAGTCGCGACGTACGACGGCGGCATACTGCTCTCGGCCAGTAGGTCGCCCGCTTGCTGCGTGGTCAGCGGCCCGACTTGCTGTTGCAGCCAACCGAGCCCTTCGACCACGCCCGCGAGGGCGAAGCCGTTCAGACCGATGCCGACGACGAAGGTCGCCGCCGCTGCCGCGAGCCGGCGCATGCCGCCGCGACGGTGGTATCCCAGCCAGATAGAGAAGGCCGTCACGGCGGCGACGAACAGTGCCCGTAGGGTGAAGTTCAACGTGCCGACCGCGACCAACAGGCCGATCGCGCCAGTCGCCGCCAGCCACCAGCGCACCGTTCCGTGGCGCACGAAGCGCTGCAGCGCCAGCAGCACCCACGGCAGATGTCCGAAGAGGTAGGCCACGTCGGGGGTGTGGATCTGTACCGCCATCTCGGGGGAAAGCGCCCACAGCAGGCCGGCGACGGCGGCCGCCGATGGCGGGACGCCCAACGTCAGGCGCGCGAAGGCGAAAGCGCCGGCCGCGCCCCACAGCAGATGCAGTGCGTACGGCAGGAGCACCAGCCAAAAGCTCGCCGATGCGATGTCGTCCAGGGGAGCCCAGGCATAAAACGGATACAGCGGCGGATAGAAGGGCGCCGATTCGTTGGTGATGTAGAACGGCCGCGCCCCGGCGAAGGTGGCGCCGTCCCACAGCGGCAACTCGCCGCTTTGCACGGTGCGGGCGATGGCGAATACGCGCGGCACCGACTCGACCGGCGCGTCGCAGTAACAGGTCGGGGCCGTCTGACGCAGCGCTGGTAGGAGGAAAGCCAGTACCACGGCGAGAAGCCCTGCGAGCCACCCGCGGTCGCGTCGCCTCGGGTCGCTCATCGGTCCTCCATCGGCTCCGGCGAATCGGACTGGCGCACGTGTTCCAGGCGCCGGCGAATGCGTTCCGACTCGGGACGGGCGCGCAGAGCGCGTGTCAGCCACTCTTCGGCCTCGGCGCGTCGCCCCTGGAGGGCGCGCACCACGCCGAGATTCTCCATCGCGTCGGCGTGGTGCGGCTGGAGCTCGAGGGCCGCCGTGAGATGCACCTCGGCGGCGTCGAGTTCGCCCAGGTCGGCGAGCACGGCGCCGAGTTCTGCCGCCGCATCGGCGGACGCCGGCTCGAGTTCGCGAGCCCGCTCGAAGTATCGTCGTGCGCCGACGAGATCGCCTTGGTGACGAGCGAGCGCCCCGAGGCCGAGCGGCGCTTCGGCCGAGTGTGGATCGAGGCGTGCTGCCTCCTCCCATTGCGCGCGGGCCGCGGCGAGATCGCCCGCCGCTCGGTACAAGGCACCGAGGCGCAGGTGCAGAGCGGTTGGCGGCGTCGCCTGCGGCAGCTGGCTTTGGAGCAGCTCGATTGCCCTCGTGCGGTGACGTGCGGCCGCGGCGGCGTCACCGGTGCGATCCAAGAGTTCGGCCATCTCTTGGTGCGCGTCGACGAAGTCGGGACGTTGGCGGAGGGCGAGCTCGAACGCGGCACCGGCGGCGACGGCATCGCCGCTGTCGCGCTCGACGACGCCGAGTTCGAGGGCCGCCTCGGGATACAACGGCTGCAACTCCAGCGCTCGGCGCAGGAGCAAGCGCGCCTCGTCGAGGTCGCCAGCGGCGGCTCGCGCCACGCCGAGTTCGAGGTGCGCCGCGGCGAAGTCGGGCTCGGCGGCAACGGCCCGCCGCAACACCGCCTCCGCTTCGTCCCGCCGATCGAGCTGCAACAGCACCGCGCCGAGTTGGGTGAAGCCGTGCGGCAGATCGGGTTGCATTTCCGTCACGCGCTGGAAATGCGGCAGCGCCAGCTCCGCTTCACCTAGGCGCTCGTGCACGTGCCCGAGCGTGAAGTGAGCCAAGGCGACTTCCGCCGGATCGTCGGTGGACTCCACCAGCCGCCGTGCCGCCTCCGCCGCCTCGTGTGGCGCGCGCACGCGCAGCTCATGGTCGACGAGGATCGAATACGCCTCCTGCAGGTCGCGCGGGTAGACGGCGCCGAACTCGCTGTGAAAATCGAGGTTGCGCGCCCGCGTACGCCCGACCGCGGCGAGACTCAGCAGCAAGAGGACGACGCCCGCGAGCCGTCGGGCGCGGCTGCCGAGGCACGCTTGTGCCAGCCGCCAGCCAGCGACGATGACGAGCGCGAGTACGCTCGACAGCGGCAAGTACATGCGGTGCTCTTGGATGGTGTCGCTGGTGGCGACGATGCTCGAGGTCGGCGCCAGAATCAGGAAGAACCAGAGCCCGGCCAGGCCGAACGGGTGACGCCGCAGGCAGGCGACGGCCGTGCCGGCGAGCGCCGCGACGATGCATGCCGCCGGAACCAGCCATTGGAGGAGCGGCGTGCGTTCGGGGCGCACGGTGAAGGCGTAGGTGTTGACGTAGAGGAAGAGGTCGTCGGGCCAGAGGGCCACGCGCAGGTAATGCAGCAAGACGCCTGGCTGTGACAGAATGTACGAGAGGGTCCGTCCCTCGCGAAAGTCCTTGGCCGCGTCGCCGGCGGTATGCACGATCAATGCGAGCACGACCAGCCACGTCGCGGCGAGGCTCAGATGCAGCTTGGCATGGCGCTGCCACGCGGCGCGCGGCGTACCGCTGACGATCAGAGCGTCGTAGGCGAAGACGAGCAGCGGCGCCGTGGCCATGCTCTCCTTGGTGCCCATGCCGAGCCCACACGCGAGGACGGCGGCGGCGAGCCAGTTCCGGTAACCCGATTCGAAGTGGCGCACGGCGGCGTAGAGCGTGCTCAGGTAGAGCAGGCCCATGAGCGATTCGGCGCGCTGCACGAGATAGGTCACGCTCTCGCACTGCAGCGGATGCACGGCCCACAGCAGGGCGACGGCGAAACCCAGCGCATCGGCGGGAAGCGGCGGCTGCCCGAATACTGGCGCCGCGAAGCAGCGCCGGGCGACGCCGAAGAGCAGCAGGGCGGCCAGTGTATGGATGGCCAGATTGACGGCGTGAAAGCCCGCCGGATGGTCGCCGAGCAGGACGTGATTGAGGGCAAAGGTGAAGCTGAGCACGGGGCGCCGCACGAGGGTGCCACCCTTGCTCTCGGTATCGCCGAGCACGGACTCGTCGAGGGAGAGCGAGCGCGTCAGCGGCAGCAGGTGGTGCAGGTTCGGGTTGTCGCGGATGGACTCCTTGGCGTCGAGGCCGACGAAGCCGGTGGCGAAGCCGTTGGCGAAGGCGACGCAGATGGCGCCGATGAGAGCCAAGCCCGCGACGCGAACCCGCCAGGCCTCGGTCATGGCGCCACGTCCTCGCCGACGCTCAGGTCCTGCAGTGCGGTATCCCGCGGCAGCAGGCGCTGCGCCGCGGCGAGATCGTGCCGCGCCGCGTCGACACGGCCGATGGCGAGCAGGGTCTCGATCCGGGCGCGGATGCAATGCCCCAGGCGCGGGTCATGGCGTAGTGCTTCATCGAAGGCTTCGACGGCGCGTTCGGCCTGGTCGAGACCGCGCCGGGCGCGACCCAGGCGGCACCAGGCCTCGGCGCTATCGGGACGCTCGTCGAGAGTGTGCAGGCTGAGTTCGCGCACGGTGGCGAAATGCTCCCGCGCCGCCAGCACATCGCCGCGGCGCTGGAGCGACTCGGCCAGACACAGATGGGCGTCCACGTGTTCCGGCGCCAGCGCCACGGTCGCCTGCAGATGGGCCTCGCCCGCCCGCGGATCGGTTCCGCGGGCGAGGATGCGGCCCAAGTCGTAGCGCACGTCGACCTGTTCCGGCGCCAATTCCAAGGCGCGCTCCAGGAACGGCACGGCGGCCTCTTCGTCGCCCGAATCGACGTGCTGGCGCGCTAGTTTCAGGTAGGTGTCGCGCAGCACGGCGACGAGTTCGGCGGGCGGCGTCTCTCCGGCGGCGTGGTGGGTGTCCCACTCGCGCTGGGCCGCATCCGGCTGATCGCGCAGGTAGGCGATGTACGTCGCGAAGGCGTGATCGCGGTCGGACGGGGCGACGAAGGAGAGGTCGTCGCGGAAGGCGGCGAGGCGAGGCTGCATCTGCGTCAGGCAGGCCAAAACGACGGCTGTGGTCGCAAGTATGAGCGGCGCCTGGCCACCCCGAACGAACCTCCGGCGCACCCAGGTGGCCGCCAGCAGCACGGCGCTGAGGGCCATGCCGCTCCGCGCCAAGTATGCCTGTCGCTCCCAGGCGTCGGCGGGATCGGGGAGCAGTGCCGGCGCCAGCAGGGCGAGGGCGACGACCACGACCGCCGAGGCGATCGGGTTGTCGCGCGGCAGGCGCCGCGTCAGGGCCAGACCGGCGCCGATACCCATCACCGCTGCAACCGTCAGCCACCATGGGGCGGCCGGCGGCGGGGCGGCCGTCAGGTACACGTCCATGGGCCAAACGAAGGCGCCGATCTGTTGCCACCACTCCGCCGGCCGTGCCGCCCATGCTGCCAGAAGGGAAAGATCGGCGTAACCGGCGCGCAGTCCGGCCAAGTAGAGCGCCACCAGCGCGGCCCCCCCAAGTCCGGCGTGCAGCACCGGCCGGCGGCGCGCCGCCTGGCGCAGCGAGATGCCGTCGGACTGCGCCGCGAGCGGCAGCGCGAGGACGGGGAGGAGGATGGCGATGACGTCGCTGCCGGCGGCGAGCCACGCGGCGGCGACGGCGACGAGCGTGCCGGCGGCAGACCAGCGCCGCGGCCAACAGACGATCGCCGCCAGCGACGCCAGCACCAGCATGCCGGCGAGACCTTCGGCCCGGCCGGGAAGGTAGGTGACGATGGTGGTTTGCAGGGGGTGGACGAGCCAGATGGCTGCGCTGGCGCTCGCCAGCACGAGGGCGCTGCGCCGTTGGCGCGCCGGCCAACGCGGCAGTGCCAGCCAATGGTGCAGCAACAGCAGCAACCAAACGCCCGCGAGAACATGCAGCCCTAGGTTGCCGGCGTGGTGGCAACGAGGTTGCGGGCCGCAAAGCAGGCGATCGACTGCGTACGACGCCGCCAGCGTCGGCCGATGCGCCAGGTGCGGAGCGTGCCGTACGACGAGATCGCGGTCATCGGCGCGTTCCATTGAGCCGAGACTGGCGTGGTCGGGGCTGTCGCGTAGCGCGAGGCGCGCCTCGACGCCGACGATCGGAGCGTCGAGCCCGGGTGCAAAGGTCAGGACCGTGAGCGCCGCCAGCAGCAGGGCCGCGAAGAGGCGTGGCGGTCGTGCCGCGGAAGAAGAAGTCGAAGGCATCGTCGGCGGACTCAACAGCTGTTGCACTCGCGGCAGTGGTGAACCATGAAGGTGGCGGATCGAGGACTCTCCCCAAGATGCCAGAAGCCGCCATCGTGGCACAAAGCCCTGACCCAGGATCGGCTCCGCCGCGCCGGCGCAAGGCATCACCCTGGCGCTTGGTGGTTTTCGGGATGCTCGTCGCGCTGGGCCTACTCGAGGTCGGCCTGCGCGTGTACTTCGATTTCGGGCGGCCGTGGCGCATGTTCGATACCCGCTCTCCGGTGCAACACATGCGCTGGATTCCCCACCCCTTCGTCCCCTATGCCGGGAGGCCGAACGCGACCTTCGAGTTGAAGAACGACGACGGTTCGACCGAGCACATCACGACCAATTCCTATGGCTTTCGGGCGCACGAGTTCCCGACCGCGAAGAGGCCGGAGGACTATTTCGTCTTCTGCTTCGGTGGCTCGACGACGTATGGATTCAAGACGCCGACGAACGCACTCACCTGGCCGGAGCGGCTCGAACACCGGCTCCAGGCGCGTTATCCCGAGCGTCGCGTGCGCGTCTTCAACCTCGGCGTCGACATGGCCTCCTCGAACTTCAGTATCGTCAATCTCGCCCTCGTTGCGGCGCATGTTCAGCCCGACCTGGTCATCGCCTACCACGGTTTCAACGATCTCTCGGTCCTCAACGGCCGCGATTATCGGTGGGATCACTCACATTCCTACCACGACCTGATCGTGTCGCGCGGGATCCAGTCGCGCTCGCCCGAGTGGTTGCTGCAGTCGCACGTGTGGTTCGTCCTCAGCGGCATCGTCGACCTTTGGTCGAGGACCAACGACCTATACCTGGCGGCGCGCCACGACCTGCCGGCGCGTCCCGACGAACCCATGGCGTTGGCGGATCTGCTCGTGAACTACGATACCCTCTACGCCATCGCACGCGGTGCTCAGGCCGAGGTCGTTTTTTCGACGTTCCAGTTCCGCGACGCCAGCCCGCCGGAGCAGGCCCACAATCAGGCCTTGCGACGTCGTTTCGAGGAGAGGGGGTGGCCGTATGTCGACCAGGATGCCCTGTTGCCGGACCACGACCCCAGCATCAACGTCGACCCCTGTCACTTCACGCAAAAAGGCAACGAGATGATGGCACAACACTTTTTCGAGCACATCGAAGCCCGACGTTTGCTCGAATCGAGGACCGAACCATGAGCCGACGTTGGTCACGTCTACGTCTCGTCGGCTTCGGGATCCTCGCAGCCATCGTGGTCCTCGAGATCGGTCTGCGGATCTATGTCGGCCTCGCCGATCGCGGCGCGTATTACGACACGGCGACGCCGCTGCGCGCCCTGCGCTACGTGTCCCATCCGTTCCTTCCCTACGCCGGTCGGCCGAATGCGACCTTCGAACTCGAGAACGAGGACGGCTCGCGTGAGACGATCGTCACCAATTCCTACGGCTTTCGGGCGCACGAGTTTCCCCAAGAAAAACGACCCGAGGACTACGTCGTGCTGTGCTTCGGCGAGTCGACGACGTTCGGTTACCGCGCCCCGACCAATGCCGACACCTGGCCGGAACGGCTCGAGCGGCTGTTGCAGGAGCGGTACCCCGAGCGCCAGGTGCGCGTCTTCAACCTGGGGGTCGACAACGCGACCTCCGCGTTCAGCGTCGTCAACCTCAGCTTGATCGGCGTGCATCTGCGTCCCGACTTGGTCATCGCCTACCACGGCTACAACGAAGTCGACGCCATGGGCCGTGCCGATGTGCGGTCGGACCATTCCCATTTCTTCCGCAACCTCGAGCCGGGAGAGGTGTTGCCCGGCTACCAGGCGGCGCTGCCGGAGTGGCTGACGTCCCTGTCCTACACGGTCTACGTCGCCACCGGAGCCCTCGACCGGCGCTTCGGCACGAACGACCTGGCGGTTGCCGTCGGCAATCCCGATGGCCCGCTGGCGGACGATCCTCTGCTGGGGATGCGCACGACGCTGGTCAACTTGCGCACCTTGCACGCGCTGGCCACCGGCGTCGGCGGCCGCATGCTGTTCTCGACCTTCCAGTTCCGCGACGGCGAAGAGCCGCGTTATCAAGCCTACAACCGAACTCTGAGGGAGGAGTTCGCTCGCCAGGGTTGGGATTACGTCGATCTCGACGCGGCGCTGCCCGACCATGATGCGTCGCTGCAAGTCGACCCGTGCCATTTCACTCAGGCCGGCCGTGACCGCGTCGCTCGGGTGTTCTTCGAGGAGATCGTCCGACGGGAGTGGGTGGCCGCCAGGCCGTGAAGGTGGTTCAGGGCAGCCGTAAGATCGAGGAGGCGACGTAACGGGCGATGCGCGCGTGGGTTGCGGCGGTCGGGTGGACGTCGTGCGGCAAGAGCAACTGCTGCTCCCAGCCGGGCGGCCACTGGCCTCCGCCGCTGCCTAGGACCGTGCTCAGGTTGTGCACCGTGACATCCTCGGAAAACCATCCCGGGCCGAAGAGGCGCGGCTCGCCGATGTCCCAGTAGAGCACGTGGAACTCGATGCCAGGGTAGAGGGCGGCGAGTTGCTCCTTCGATTGACGGATGATGCCATGCGTCAAGCGCACGTCGTCCGGCGTCGTGCGCTCGCGATCGAGCATCGGTACGGCGTCGATCAAGTCGTGCGTCAGCGAGCTACTCCACGAGCGCGGCTGGTTCGGGTCGTTGAAGTTGCCGCTGCGCCGCACACGGCCGTCCTCCGCCTGGAGGTAGCGCGGGCCTCTTTCGTCCCACCACCACTTGCCGGCGGCGCGTGTCACGTGATGAGGGTGTGCCTGGTAGACGGCGAACCGCGGCGTGCAACGCGCCGCGCGCGCGACGAAGCCGGTTTCGATGGCGGCCAGCATGTGGTGCGGGCCATAGCCGGAGAAACCGAAGTTGCGCACCCGATAGCGACCCTGCGCCAATGTGCCGACGACATAGGGCATGGCCTCGGTATCGCCGACTCCCTCGCCGAAGGTGTACGAACAACCGAAAAACAAGACGCAGTCGTCGGGGGCATCGTCGGCTTCGGGTGGGTGTACACGCAGCCCGTCGTCATCGACGCTGTAGGCCGTGTCGTAGATCACCTCGTCGCCGATCGTCATCTTCGCCGTCGTCCGCAGACCCGGGTCGGGGCGATGTCCCATCGCGGTGTCGGAACGGAATAGGCCGTCGGAGGAGCTGAACGTCTGGATGCGCTCGATGGTTTCGTGGGACCACCCCAAGTAGCCAGCCGCGAGCAAGCCCAGGCTCGCCACGTTGAAGGTGACGACCCGGCCGCGACCGCCCCGCCACGTCCAAAGGAAGCCCAGCGCCGCCAGCATGGCCGGAGCCCGCGCCACCGTTTCCTCGGCCGTGACAGCCACGACGAGCGACGCCGTGGCGAGGAGTAGGAAGAAGTGACGTGCCATACGAGAATCCGTCGAATCCAGGGGCGCCAGTACCACGCGTCGCGACGCCGCGGCAATCGACTTGCCCGCGCGACGCCCGGGCTCAGCGCGGTCGGAGGACGATACAGACCCAGCCGTCGTCGTAGAGCCCGAGGGGCGCCAGTTCGAGCGATACCTCGGTTTGCGGCATCTCCCGATGCCGCTGGGCGACGTCGAATTGCGGCAACTGCTCCAGCGAGCGCTGCAAGTAGAACGCTGCCTCGTCGCGGCGTCCCTCGGCGATGAGGATGGCACCGATCGTCGCGTCGGCGATCGGCTGCGGCGCCCCGCCGCGCCCGACGAGAGATTCCAGCATCGCGCGTGCTCCTTCGGTGTCGCCGGTGAAGGCGCGCATGGCGGCGAGGTTGTGCACCGCTTGGGGCAAGTCGTACAGCGTCGCGGCGGCTCGCTCGAAGGCGTGTTCAGCGTCGACCCATCGCCCTTGTCCCACGAAGGCCAAGCCGAGGTCGTTCCACGCACGTCCTCGATGGTAGCGGCGGCTCGACGGCCCCACGCCGAAGGCCGCGTCGGGAAGTTGCAGAATCGCACGCAGGCGCGTCTCGGCTTCGGCCCATTGCTGTCGTGCCATGGCGTGCCGCGCCAACGCCCCCCATCCCATCGAGCGGTCGGCAGGACAGTACACGTCGTCCGGCCGCTGGTAGACCTCGTTGCGCGCGTACGTCGCACTCGCCGCTGCGGCAATCGCCCCGATCGCAAGACCCACGAGGAGACTCTGCCGCAGGCGCATGGGCAGCGGCCCGGCCAGACGCCACAGCCCGACCACCAAGGCGACCACGACCGGCGCCGCCGGGAGATACATACGGTGCTGCTGGATCACGTCGTTGGTGGCGACGAGCGTGGTCGGCAGGAGCAGCAATGCGAACGCCCCCGCCAGCAACCCGGCGACCCGACGGGCGCATGCTGCCCGCCAGGTGAGCCAAAGGCCGCCGCCGACGACGAGGCCGGCGACCAGGGCATAGCCGGGTTCGAGACCGCCGCCCAGGATGTGGGTGCCCGTGTTCACCGAAATGCAGATCGGGGTGGGCCAGAAGACGAGCCGTAGGTATTCGAGCCATACGGCGGGCTGTGAGGCCAGGTACGTCGGCAGTCGGTCGCGTCGAAAGTCGAGACTGGCATCGGCCGCCGTCGCGAGCACCAGCGCCATGGGGATCAGCCAGGTCGCGGCGCTGCCCAGCCAATACCAGCGCGGCGTCGTCGCCGCTCCATCGAAGGTGCGTGCGTAGAGCCAGAGAATCGGCAAAGTGGCGATGGCGTTCTCCTTGGTGGCCACCGCTGCCGCGCCCGCGACGATCGACGCGACGAGCCAGCCGCGCTGGCCGCCCGCGTCGATGCTCCGGCGTAGGCCGTAGAGGCTGGCCAGACTCGCCAGCCCAGCGAGCGACTCGGCGCGCTGGATGACGTAGGTGACACTCTCGGTGTGCAACGGATGCACACCCCAGAGACCCGCCGCGGCAGCCGCGATCCAGGCATTCGATGTCGCGGGTACGCGGGCGTCGAGGCTGCGCCGGATCACGCCGAACAGCAACAGCGTCGCCAACCCGTGAATGAGCACATTGCCGTAGTGGAAGGAGCGGGGCGGGCTACCGCCGAGGAGCGCCTGTGCCGCGAACGACAGGCTCAGTAACGGTCGCCGCACCAAGGTGCCGCCATCCATGGCCGCCCTGTCGCCGGTGAGGTCGAGCGATGCCGCGCGCCAAAGGTCCGTCGGCTGCAGCACGGCCGGGTTGTCGCGCAGCGAGCGAACCGCGTTGTACCCTACCCAATGGTCGCTGACCCCATTGGCGTAGGCGGCGACGACCACGGCGGCAGCCATGGCGGCCAGCGCGACGTGCTGCGCCCGGCTCGGAGTTGCGTCTCGCACCGGCGTTCTGGCTCAGCGGTAGTCTTCGAGCCCGCCGTCGCGCACCAAGTCGAGGGTGACGCAATGCGGCCCGCCCGACATCGTACGCATGTGTCGCAGGCGCACCGGTAGCGGGGTGATCCCGTGCCGTTCGAAAATGCGCATGAGGCTCGTTTGGCTCGCCTCGACGGCGACGAGGTCGGGCCGCACGCTGAGACAGTTGAGCGCGATCCACTTCGACGCCGGTCCGAGCGTCGGATCGCAGGGCACCGTCTCCGGCGGCGGCGCCCAAATCTTGTCCCAGCTGCGAAAGTAGGGCGGCAGGTTGTCTTCCCGCACCCGCTCGGGACAGAGCAAGACGAGTCCGGGACGCAACGGCACGATCGTCGAGTCGACGTGAACGAACGAGTACACGCCGCGGATGGGGTGTACCCGGTAGCGCGAACCCAAGTGCGCCTGCAGCCAATCGGCGCCGGCCTGGTTTCCCGTGTTCGAGATCAGGAAAAGAATGTCCTCGCCCAGCTTGAGGCAGTTCGCCGCATCGAAGACGGGCTCGTCGTTGCGCAAGGTCGGCACGCCGAGCGTACTGCGATCGTACAGAGAATCGAGCAGCCGCGGGCGCGGCGCTCGGATGGTGGGAAAGAGGTGCGCGAAGAGGCGCGCTGCCTCGTTCTGGCGGTGCCGCAATGCCATCGGCGTCTCGATGGCTTGCTCGCCGACGGTGAGCACCGTGTCGCGCGGACAGTAGGCGTAGTAGCCGTCGACCGACCAGTCCGGCGTGCTGTAGCGCTCGCGAAAGTCCACCGCCGCAGGCCGGTGCACGCGAATCCCCAGCGCCCGCAGGGTCTCGGCGAAGGCGTCGAGGTCCTCGTTGCTCTCCTCGATGACTCGCTTGGGGTAAGGCCCGCTCGGTGCCGCGAGGAACCTCTCTTTCGACAGGTGCCCGTAGTCGACGCTGTGCAGCGATTCGTCCTTGACCGTCGGAATCTGCGCTCCGGTGGCACAGCCGACGACGATCTCGCGTAGGGGATCCCATTCGTTGTGTGTGTGGATGGCAATCATCGGCACTCCTCTCCGGGACCGTACTCGCGCGTCAGGTAGGCATCGCCGTATCCCGGAGCGAGTTGAGCGCGCAAGTAGCAGTTGGGTCGAACGTCGGCGGGCAGGTTCTCGATCCACGCGAGGTTTTTGGTGGCGATTTCGAAGCCCTGCAAAAGTTGCAGTGACAGGCGCAGATTCGCCAAGGCGTCCGCTCTCTCCCCGCGCAGCGCCTGCGTCAGGCCCAGATTGGCATGCGCCAGGAAGTGTAGCGGATAGTGTTCGGTGGCGAGCCGCAGGTGGTGCTCCCCGCCGTCGAGGTCTCCTTCGGACGCCAACAGCACGCCGAGATTGTTGTGCGCTGCCGCTAGTGGCGCATGCTCGTGCACCGCCGACTCGTAATAGAGCTTCGCCTCGGGGCGTCGGCCGGCCTTCAGAAACAGGTTCCCCAGGTCGTAGTAGGCCTCGGCACGTAGGCTCGCCTCCGGGACGAGCACCAGCGCTTCGTCGAAGTGCCTCAGGGCTCGTTCGATCTCGCCTTGCGCGAATTCGTGCCGCGCCACGATGACCAGGGCCTGGCGCATGTCGCCTGGGTAAATCATGCCGAACTCGGAGTGGTAGTCGACGTTGCGCGCGTGTGTCCGCACCCCGAGGCACAGGGCGAGGATCGCAACCAACACGATCCCGATCCGATGCCCGTGACGCCAGCGAGCTAGCCACTGGTAGCCTGCCGCAACGACGACGACGATCAGGCAGGCCGACGCCAGGTAGGTTCGATGTTCTTGGATGACGTCACTCGTCGCGACGATGCTCGAAGAAGGCGAGAGGTACAGAAAGAAAGCCAAACCCACGAATCCCAAGACGCGCCGCTGCCATGCGGCCCACGTCGCCGCCAGCAGTACCATGGCGAGCATCGTGGCCGGTACCCAGAACTCGTACATCGGCGTCACCCCCTCGACGTGCAGAAACTCGCGGGTGTTGACGTAGACGTGCAGCTCGTCGGGCCAAAACGCCAGACGTAGGTAGTGCAGGATGACCTTGGGTTGCGACAACACGTAGGGCAAGGTCTTGCCCTCCTCGAAGTCGCGCGCCGCATCGTCCGCCGTCATCGCGATGAGGACGGCGAGCACGAGCCAAGTGGCGCAGAGACCGAGGTGCAGCGGCCATCGCCGCCGCAGAGTCGAGCGTGGTGAGCCTCCGACGACCAAGTCGTACAACAGTGCCGCCACTGGCGCGGTCACCATCGTCTCCTTGGTGCCCATGCCGTAGGCGCAGGCCAGAATCGCCAGTATGGTCCATGGCACCGTGGCGCCGCCGCTGCACAGGCGTGCCGTCGCATACAGCGTCGTCAAGTAAAGAGCGCCCATGAGCGACTCGGCCCGCTGCACCAGGTTGGTGACGCTTTCCGTGTGCAGCGGATGTAGGGTCCACAACAGCGCCACGGCCCCCGCCACGGCGTCGGCGTGGGCGCGCCAATTCGTCGCGAATCGCGGCAGCTGCAGCGTCCGGCGCACCAAGCCGAAGAGCAGTAAACCCGCCGTCAAATGGATCAGCAGGTTGACGACCTGGTACGACTGCGGCCGATGGCCGAGCAGCGCTTGGTTGATGGCGAAGGTGAGGCTGAGCAGCGGTCGGCGTACGAACGTACCGCCCTTGCTCCCTTCGTCGGCCTCGAGCGTGTCGTGCAGCAGCGACAGGGACATCGCGTCAGACAGCGGCCACAGGTGGCGGATGTACGGGTTGTCGCGCACCGACTCCTTGGCGTCGAGTCCGGCGAAGATGTCGGTGAACGAGTTGGAATAGGCCGCGGCCCCGCTGGCGACGAGCACTAGGGCGAAGAAGGTCGTACGCATGCGAGGCCCGACGCGGCTCAAGGACGGTGCACGTACTCCAAGGGCTGCCGCAGGATCTCGTCCCAGTAGGTCTCGACCCAACGTGCGACTTCGCTCAGGCCCTGCTCGAGCCCGATGGTCGGCTGCCAACCGAAGGCCTGACGGGCCTTGCTCGAATCGATGGCGTAACGAGCGTCGTTGCCCGGCCGAGCCGGCGTGCTCGTGGTGCTGCGGGCGAAGTCGGCTCCCAGGCGATGACACAGCTTCTCGACGAGGGCGCGAATGGTGATCTCGTCGTGCGGCGACAGGTTGTAGACCTCACCCGTGCCGCCGCCGGTCATGACGGCGAGCTCGCCGCGCGAGACGTCGCGAATGTGGATGAACGACCGCACCTGCGTGCCGCCGCCATGCAACTCGATCGTCTCGCCCCGGCGCAGACGGATGATGGCGCGCGGGATGATCTTGAAGAGTTGTTGGTGGGCTCCATAGACGTTGGTCGAGCGCACCAGCGACACGGGAAACCGGTACTGGCGCACCAGTAGCTGCAAGAAGGTCTCGGCCGCGGCACGCGAGGCGGCATAGGGCGTCGATGGATGCATCGGCGCCTCCTCCGTGATGTTGCCGCTGCACGAGCCGTACACCTCGGGGGTGGAGATGTGCACGTAGCGTTCGAGCCAGCTGCGCGACCGCAGGTAGTTGCCGAGCCGCGCCGTCGCCACGACGTTGGTCTGGTACCACTGCTCCGGCGCGTCCCAACTCGCCGCCACCTCGCTCTGCGAGGCGAAGTTGACGATGAAGCGCGGCCGTTCGGCCTCGAGGAGTGCGAGGATCGCCTCCATGTCGCGGTTCAGGTCGAGCTGGTGAAAGCGAAAGCGCGACAGGTCGCTACGCCCGAGGTAGGGCAGGAACAAACGCCCGCTCTCGGGCCCACGGCTGATGCCGACGACGCGGTACTGCGGTTCGTCGAGCAGCAGGTCGACGAAGTCGCTGCCGGAGAACGAGTTGCTGCCGATGACGACGACGGTCGAGGTCATGCGCATGCCATTTCAGATCGAGCGGTGCACGGCAACGTCAGCCCCCTCCCATCTCGATCAGGCAGCGTCCGGCGCTGCCGCCGCTGCGCATGGCAGAGATGGCGTCGTTGACGTCCCGCAGCTGGAAGCGATCGGTGATCAGCGACGATAGGTCGAGGCGGCCGGCCGCGTGCAGGCGGGTGTAGCGCGGGATGTCGACCTCGGGTTGGCACGAACCGCCATGCGAACCGGTCAGCACTTTGCCGAAGTGCAGCGGCAGGGTGAAGAGCGACGCCTCTTGCCCGGCGCGCGGCACGCCGACGAGCAGCGTGCGTCCATGCGGTTGCGTCAGTTCGTAAGCCGTGCGGATCAAGCCCACGTCGCCGGTGTGTTCGATGACGACGTCGGCCCCGGCGCGTCCGACGATGTCGCGCACCGCACTCTCCAAATCGGCTTCGGCGGCCTGCAGGGTGTGGCTGGCGCCGAGCTGCTTGGCGAGGGCGAGACGGTTGGCGTGCAGATCATAGGCGATGATCGGATAGGCTCCCGCGAGCGCCGCCCCTTGCACGACGCTCAGGCCGACGCCGCCGGTGCCAATGACGAGCACCGACTCGCCGATGCGTACCTTGGCGTCGCGACTGATGACCCCAAGGCCGGTGGTGACGGCGCAGCCGAACAGCGCCGCTAACGAGAGATCGAAGTTCGCCGGCAAGCGCGTGACGCGATTCTCCGCGACGACGGCCCATTCGCTCAGCGTCGTCGCCCAGCCGGCATTGAGCTTGCGCCCGCGCCAACGGTAGCTCGGCGTCGCCGCCTCGATACCCGCGCCAGGGCGCCAGTGCACCACCACCCGGTCGCCCGGGGCGACATGCCGCACGCCGGCCCCGACGCTCTCGACGATCGCTCCGGCTTCGTGCCCGAGTAGATGCGGCAGATATGGGTCGGGGCCTTTGACGCCGTCGATCTCTCCCAGCTGCGAGCCGCAGATGCCGCTGGCGTGGATGCGGACCAGGACCTGCCCCGGAAACAACTCCTCCGGCAGCTCGACCTCGTCGACGACGAGCGGCGCGTGTTGCTCGACCAAGATGGCGGCCTGCATGGTGCGGGGAACGACGGGGATGCGCATGGCTCTCACTCGAAGAAGATGAAGGAATGGTCGCCGCGGTAGCCGCAGCGGTCGAACCACCACTGCCACTCCTCCGGCGCGTAAAACGACTCGCAGGTGAGCTGCCAGTAGAGGAGGTTCACCTTTTCCTCCTCGGTACGGTAGCTCTCGACGCAAAGGTACTTGTTGCCGCGGCCGACGCGTTCGATCTCGCGCAGGGCTCGCTCGAGGTCGTAGCAGCGCAGGTTGTGCAAGGTGTTGATCGAAATCACCAGGTCGAAACTGGCATCGGCGAAAGGCAGAGCCTGGGCCCCCGCCAAGGCGAGATACGGGCGTATCTCTTCCTTCGCATGCTCGATTCCGTATGCCGAGATGTCGATGCCGTAGACCTCCAACCCCGGCACAGATTGGGTCAGGTCGTAGGCGAGAAAGGCCTTGCCGCAGCCGACGTCGAGCACGCGTTGTCCGGAACGCAACTGATAATGGTCGCGCAAGTGGTCGGCGACGCTGCGCCAGCGCCCGTCATAGCGATAGCCGCCGTAGCCGACACGCCGGTCGCCGTCCCAGTAGTCGACGTCGAAACGACGCGCGATACGCGCCGCCTCCGCCTTGGGAAACTCGTTGACGCGCGCCAAGTAATCGCGCCGGGTGGCGCGGTGCACGGTGGAGAGGAAGTCGACGTAAGCCATCAGTTGGTTGCTTCCATGGCGGCGCGCACCGCAGCGAGCAAGTCCCTCGCCTTGGCGAGCTGCTCGCGCTTGCGTTCGTCCAAGTCGGCTCCGGGAAGCGCGAAGCCGCGCCGTTGCCGTTTGTCCGTGAGAAACTCGTTGAGCACGATGCAGATCCACTTCAGCCGGTGGACCGGCAGCAAAGCTCGCATGCGCTCGAGATGGGCGGCCTCCAAGGCCATGGCGTCGACGACGCCGGCGGCGAACGCGTCGAAGAACGCCGGCGCGACCGGTACCTGCACTTGGCAGAAGAAGTCGCACACCAGCTTGGCCGGATCGTCCCAGCCGGCGTATTCGAAGTCGAAGAACACCCAACGTCCGTCAGGACCGCGGAGCGCGTTGTGAAAGCCGAAGTCGGAGGGAGAAAGGCAACGCTGCGCCGCCGGCAGCGGTGTGTCGGTTGCGCCGATGCGATCGAGTTGCCGTTCGACATGGTCGCGCATCGCGGCCCAGAGAGGCATCAATTCTTCGCCGACGAAGCGTCGGGCATCGCTGTCGACCGCGTCGGCCGGTTCGATCGCCAGTAGCCGCCGGCTGCGGCGTTCGACCGTGGCATAATGCTCGGCCGTGCGGAAACACGCCTCTTGCGCATCGCCGAGTGCGGCGGCGCGCGGCGTGTTGCGCCACGCTTGCAAGGTGCGGACGAAATCCAAGGCCTGGTGCACGTCGGCGGCCGTCGGTGCACCCGCAGGCGGGATGCCGCCGTCGATGAAGCGGAAGAGATTGGCGCAGGCCGCCGCGTCGTGCAGCAGGGGCTGCGGCACGGCCCGACAACCGCCTTCCCAGGCAAATTGGGTGAATGCGAAGTCGGCGGCGGCGCGGCGTGCAGCCGCCGGATCGTGCGGGTCGTAATGCTTGAGGAGGAAGAGACCTTGCTGCGTGACGATGCGGTAGACGCGATTGTTGGCACCGCCGCGCAGAGCTTCGATGGCGACGCATGCGCCGAAGCCGCCGCGCGCGAGCAGTGGCGCGATCCACGCGTCTTCGGATCGCGCTTCAGTCATGCGCGGCTTCCCCGGTGTCGCTCGCAGGTTCTAGGCCGAGATGGCGCCCGACCTCATGCCAGTGACTCGCACGCTTCAGCAAGGCGTGGTCGGCGTGCTGTCGGCGCGGATCGAAGAGGATGCGCCGTGCCTCGTGGGGAAAGGCGGCGTGGGCGAACACTTCGGGGAGATCGTCGATGAAGACCTCGCAGGCGAGCGCGGCGATGCGGCGGCACTTCGACTCTTGGGATTCTTCGAGAAAGACGTCGCTCGGATCGATGCCGGCGCCGTCGGGATCATGGAAGCCTGCGAGACGAAGCCACTCGCGCGCCGCGCGGTGCAGGTCGTAGGGCTCGCCCGCATACGGCTGAATCGTGCGATGGCTGACGATGACGACATGGATGCCTTGCCGCTGGGCCGCACGCAGCACGGCAAGGGCCCCGGGGAAAGCCGTGGCGCGGCGCATTTGGGCGCCGTAAGCGGTGCCTTGCAGTGCCGTCCACTGCGCTTCGGCACCGGCGCGCCGCAGATGATCGCGCACCGCGAGCTTGGTCGCCGGCAGCTCGGCGGGAATCAGCTGCAGCTCGCGCGCCAGTGCATGGAAAAGTTCGTCGTAGCAGACGAGCGTGTTGTCGAGATCGACACCGATCCGGCGCATGCGTGGGGTCGCCTTCCGTGTCTCAGACGGCGAGCGCCCGGAGGATCGTCTGTGCGATCGGCGCGGGCTCCAGGCCCCAGGAGGCTCGCGCGTGGCGGCCGGAGCCGGATTCCTTGAAGAAGCGATCAGGGGTGCCGAAGCTGCACAGGCGGGCGCGCTGTGGGCCCTGGCGTGCCAACCACTCGGCGACGGCACTGCCGGCACCGCCGATGAGGCTATGCTCTTCGATCGTCGCCACCACCTCGAACTCGGCGAACACCTGCCGCAAGCACGATTCGTCGAGCGGCTTCACCGTGTGGAAGCTGTCGAGGCGTGCCTCGATGCCGTGCTCCGCCAGCCTGTCGTGCACCGCCACGGCCAACGGAAGCACGTGCCCGACCGAAAGGAGCGCCACCCGTCGACCCGGGCGCAGCGGCAATGACTCGCCCAAGCGCAACGCCGGCGGTTGGGCGTGGATGACCGGTTCGCCCTTCTTGCCGAGTCGCACGTAGACCGGGCCTGTATGTTGCAAAGCCGCGCCCACCGCGGCTTCCACCTCCAGCGGGTCTCCGGGGCAGACGATCGACATGCCCGGTAGCAGCCGCAACATGCCGATGTCCTCACAGGCGTGATGCGTGCTGCCGAGCGAGGCGTAACTCAATCCGCCGCCGACGCCGACGATGACGACGGGGAGGTCGTGGTAGCAGACGTCGACGCGAATCTGCTCCAAGCAGCGCGTGGTCACGAACGGTACGATGGTGTAGACGACCGGGCGCAGGCCGCACAGTGCCAGGCCGGCGGCCATGCTCATCATGTTGGCCTCGGCGACGCCGCAGTTGAAGAAGCGATCGCCGAAGCGCTCCTTGAAGGGATCGAAGAGGCGATTGCCGATGTCGCCGCTCAGCAGCACGACGCGCTCGTCGCGTGCGGCAGCGGCCACCATGGCGCGCGCGAAGGCGTTCCTCATGCGAGTTCCGCCAGTGCGGCGCGCCACGCGTCTTCGTCGGGGACGCGGTAGTGCCAGTTGTTGTCGTCTTCCATGAACGAGACGCCGCGGCCCTTCACGGTGTGGGCGACGAGGGCGGTGGGGCGGCCGTTGCCGCTCGGCACGGCGCGCAGGCGGGCGGCGATGTCGTCGACGGCATGGCCGTCGATGTCTTCGGCATTCCAGCCGAAGGCGCGGAACTTTTCGGCCAACGGCGCCAGTTGCAGGATCTCGTCGCTGCGCCCGGTCGCCTGCCATTTGTTGTAGTCGACGACCGCCACGAGGTGGTCGAGTCGTTGGGCGGCGGCGAACATGGCGGCTTCCCACACCGAGCCTTCGTTGCACTCGCCGTCGCTCATGACGACGACGACGCGATAGTCGTGCCCTTGCAGGCGACCGGCGACGGCCATGCCCACGCCCAAGGGCAAGCCGTGTCCGAGTGAACCGGTGGCCGCCTCGATGCCCGGTGCGGCTCCGGGGGTGGGATGTTCGGCGAGCACGCCGCCGTCGCGGTTGTAGGTCGCGAGCAACTCCTCGCTGATGAAGCCGCGCTCGGCGAGCACGGCATAGAGCGCCGCTGCCGCATGCCCCTTGCTCAGCAAGAAGCGATCGCGTTGGGGGTCCAGCGGCTGGGCGGGATCGAGACGCAAGGCGCCGAAGTAGGCGGCGACGAGGATGTCGACGCACGACAACGCCGAACCCAAGTGCGGCGCCTTGCCCTTGTGGGATAGGGTCACTACCTGGCGCCGCACCCGCTTGGCGAGGTCGGACAAGGTCTGACTTGTCGGACTCGTCGGACCTGTCGGACTTGTCGGACTCATCGGACGAGCAGCGTCATCTCGAAGCTGACGCGGGTGGTGCTGCCTTGGTTGGGGGCACCGCCGTGCAGCAGCGCATCGTGGAAGACCACCGCGTCGCCCGGGGCGGTCGGCATCAGCTGCACGTCGAGGGTGGATTCGTCTTCGCCGAACTCGGGCTTCATTTTCCCGTGCTTGGCGACGCCGTGGTAACGCCACTCGCGCCTGTGCGATCCGGGCACCAGACGCAGGCCGTTGCGTCCGGGTTCGCTGACGACGGCGACCCACACCTTCACCCGGCGCCGGTCCGGCGGCGTCGTGCCGTGACCGAGATCCCAGAACCAGCGGTCGGCATGCAGCGGCCCCATGTCGTTCGGTTCGTGCGGGCGCACCAACCGCCAATAGATCTCCTCGTGGCCGACTTCGTCTTCGTCGGAAATGTCGATCGGGCCGAAGGCCGCTTCGAGGGTGGCGAAAAACGGCAAGCCGCGGATCTCGGCGACAGCCGGCGCCGGCAGGATGCGCGCCGCCTTGGGCCACAGGTTGGCGTGATCGATGCGATCGGCCAGCTCGTGGTAACGCGCCAAGCCGCGGGCCGCGAAATCGGCGAGAACTTCAGCCGTCACGTGGCGGGCGAGCACGTCGCGCCACTGGGTCTCGATGTGGTGCCGCACACAGGCGAGTTCGTCCGCCGCGAGTCTCACCTCCAGCGAATAACCCGCCGGTCCGTCGACGGCGGCGGCAATCGCTGCCGCCCGGTCGGGAGTCATGCCCCAGTCTCCTCAGCGTAGGTCGATCAGCTTCATGCGCTTGACGTTGTAGTACGACGGGTCGTCGAGCGCGCCGGGCAAGCGGCCGGCGCGAAAGGCGGCGACCAAGTCGCGCACGGCGTCTTCGATCGTCCGTCGCGGTACGAAGCCGAGTCGCTGACGGATCTTGTCGGTGTTGATGCGGTAGGAACGCGGGTCGTCCGAGGTCGTGGTTTCGATTTGGATCGCGCCGCGCTCGGGCATCTCGGCCTCGACCACGCGGCGCACCGTCTCCGCGATGTGGGCGACGGTGTCGTTCTGGTAGCCGGCGTTGAAGGCCTCGCCGGCGATCGCGTCGTCCGGCAACTGGAGCAGCAACTGGTACAGGTCGACCATGTCGGCGATGTGCAGATTGGGTCTCTGTTGGGCGCCGCCGAAGACTTTGACGATGCCGCGCTCGACGGCATGGGCCGTCAGGATGTTCACGGTCAGGTCGAGCCGCTGCCGCGGCGACACGCCGCAGACCGTCGCCGGCCGGATCGAGACGGTGGTGAAGCCGGGCGCTTGGTAGCCGAACAGCACGTCTTCGCACATGCCCTTGAAGGTGTTGTACAGCGTGATCGGGTGGCGCGGGTGTTCCTCGGTCACTTGCGGTGCATCGCTGATGCCGTACAGGCTCGAACTCGAGGCGAAGATGAAGCGGCGCACGCCGGCTTCGACGCTTTGGCGCAGCAACGGGTCGAAGCAATCGTAGTTGATGCTGCGGCTCAGCTCGGGGTCGAGTTCGCAGCTCGGGTCGTTGGAGATGCAGGCGAGGTGGATGACCGCATCCATGCCCTGCAAGGCGCGGCGCACGACGGCGTCGTCGCGCAGGTCGCCGTGCACTTCTTCGAGTCCCGGGTGTCGGCGCACCGGCGCCAATGGCTCCTCGCCGAATACGTACAGGTCGAGGACCCGCACCCGATAGCCGGCAGCCAGCAGCTGCGGCACGAGCACCGAGCCGACGTAGCCGGCGCCGCCGGTGACCAGCACGCTGGGGAACGCCAAGGGGGTCATGCGCCTCCGCCGCGATGCGCGGCCAGATCGGTGAGGAAATGTCCGAGGGCGTGGTGCGCCACTTCGACTTCGCCGTACTCCGTCGAGGCGACGAAGAAATTGAGGTCGCCGAGCCGTCGCAGGGGGTTGTCCGGACGGAACCCGGAGAAGGTGACGACGCGGCAGCCGCGCTCGCGGCCGGCGGCGACGCCGCGCAGGATGTTTTCGGACTGCCCCGAGCTACTGATCGCCACTAGGCAATCTCCCGGCGCCGCCCACAAGCGGATCATGCGCTCGAAGGCGGTGGCGTAGCCGTGGTCGTTGGCGAGTGCGGTCAGCACCGGCGGGTCGTTGAAGACGTGGGCCCGGACACCGACGCGGTTGCACAAGTCCATTTCCATGTGGCCGGCGATCGAGGCGCTGCCGCCGTTGCCGATGAGCACGATCTTCTGGCCCGACTGCTTGGCGGCGAGGAACGACTCGGCCACCGAGGCGGTGGCGTCGTCCAGCGGAATCTCCTGCGCAGCCGCGTCGGTGGCGGTCATCGCCGTCAACAGGCGGCCGACGTGTTCGAAGTAGCTGCGGGCGGACGGCTTCATGGACCCCTTTGTGCTCGCCGCGATCGCGCCGTCAGCGCAGCAGCGCCTGCAGGTGCTTGACGAACGAGTCCCAGCGTAAGTAGCGGCGATGCCCGACGGTGGCAACGGCTTCGGCGCCGGCGACGTTGCCGACGAAGGTGACCAAGTCGAGCGGCGCGCCCGAGGCCAGCAGCGGCGCGCTGGCCGAGAGGAAGGCATCGCCGGCGCCGACCCGGTCGACCACCTTGGCCGCCAGGGCGGGCACCTCGACGAAACCGGCGCTCGGGCTGTAGCCGATGGCGCCGCGCTTGCCGCACGTGACCACGACGTTGCCGCAGTCGAGGCGCTCGGCGACGTCGACCAGAATGGGGCGCACGTCGCCGCGCCAGTCGCGCGCTTCGAGGTACAGCTCGTGCTCGGCGGCACAGACGAAGTCGGCCTGCGGATACTTGGAGATGCGGTGGTAGCCGCGATTGCCGGCGTTGGCCTGTGCATTGACCGCGAGGAAGCGCGAGTTGTGCACCATGATCTGGACGGCCGCGGCGGTGATCATGCTGTGGCCGTAGTCGACGACGATGACGACGTCGTACTCGGGCAAGAGCCGGTGCAGCGCGTCGCACAGGTCGGTTTCGTCTTCCCCCGACAGCGACTCGTCGTTGATCTCGTACAGCTCGAACATCGGCGTGAAGAAGTACGACTCGATGAATCGGCGCTTGACGATCGTCGGGGCGTTGCGGCGCACCAGGAACTCGGGCTTGACGCGCGGGTCGAGGTTGGCCCGGACGAAGTCTTCGTGGCTGTTGCGGTCGCCGAGTTGCGTCAGCACGGTCACGTCGTCGCAAAAGGCGGCGACGTGGTTGGCCACCGCCAGGATGCCGCCGGCGAAGCGCTCCATCGACTCGGTCTTGGCGACGACGGCGGGCGCCTTGGACGACTTCCCGATCGCCTGACAGTACTGGTACTCGTCGATGATCGTCTCGCCGATGACGAGGACCCGCTGCCGCCGCGCCGCCTCGAGCCGCGCGACGATGTCGCCGACCGGGTACCGCGCCGCCAGGTCGGCCAGGTAGAGGCGGGTCTCCTCGGGGAACACGGGAAAGTAGGCGTTGAGCAACTGCGACGAGCTGAAGGTCAGTTCGTCGGTGTAGGCGATGCGCCCGCCGCCCGCTTCGACGGCGTCGCGTTCGTCGCGGATGGCGCCGGTGACGTCGGCGTCGGCATCGCGGTACTCGCCGCCTTTGACGAAGACGTCGGGGCGGACGATGCCGATCGCCTCGACCGCCGTCGGCCACTCGTTGATGGCGACGAAGTCGACGCAGTCGAGCGCCGCCAGAGCTTCGGCCCGCAGGTCTTGCGGGAAAGCCGGCCGGCTCGGGCCTTTGTTGACGAAGCGGTCGGGGGTGATCGTCACCACCAGCACGTCGCCCTCGGCGCGTGCCCGGCGCAGGTGCCGGATGTGGCCGACGTGCATGAGGTCGAAGACGCCGTGACACTGCACCACGGTGCGCCCGGCGGCACGCAACGGCGCCAGCGCCGCCGGCAAGTCACGCAGGCCCCGGATCTTGTTCGGACTCGACATACCCCAGCCTTCTACCTCGTGATCCCCCCGCACGAAAAGCCAACCATCCGCCCAAGCCTCAGCCTCAGCCTCAGCCTGAGCCTGAGCCTAGCAGCGCCCCAAGCGCCGCACCCTGGCAAATCCCCCCCGGCTTCGCTACACCCCCGAGCATTCTGCCGCGACGATCCGACATGGCGACGTTCCTCCCCGGCTGCGCCCACCCATGAGCGCCCCCGCTTCCGCCGCGCCGCCGGCGCGCTCGATCACCATCGTCTTGCCCGCGCTCAACGAGGAAGAGGAACTCGAGGGCTCGGTGCGCACCACCGTCGCCGCCCTCGATCATTGGTTCCCCGCCTACGAGTTGCTCATCTTCAATGATGGCAGCACCGATCGCACCGGCGCCATCGCCGATCGGCTGGCCGCCGAACTGCCGCACGTGCGCGCCTACCACCACGCTACGCCGCAGAGCATCGGCGGCGTGCTCAAGCGCGGCCTCGGCCTGGCCCGCATGCGCTACTTCATGTGGGTCGACGGCAAAGGCGCCACCCCGCGCGCGGCGCTCGACCGCATCTTCGCCCGCTGCGGCGAAGCCGATCTCGTCGTCCCTTACGCCGCCAACCAACACGAGCGCACCCTGCTGCGCCGCCTCATCTCGACCGCTTTCCGCGGCACGTTGAACACGCTCTTCGGCCTGCGCCTGCGCCAATATACCCATCTGGTGCTGTGCGAGACCGAGGCCGCCCGGCGCGTGCCCATCCGCACCAGCTCCTACGCTTACCAGGCCGAGGCATTGATCAAGATGATCCGCTCGGGCTGCACCTACGTCGAAGTCGCGGTCGAGGACGACTTCCGCCGCGAGGCCGGTCACTCGAAAGCCTTCCGCCTGAGCAATGTCCTCGGCGTCGCCGGCTTCTTCTTTCGCATCGTCTGGGACGTGTACGTCGTCGGCCTGCCGCCGGCGCCGCGCCGCGCGGAGGCCGGACGTGACTGACGCGCCGCCGCGCATTCCCTGGTGGAACACCGACCTCGGCGAACTCGAGGTCGAAGCCGCCGCCGCCGCCATCCGCGGACGGACGATCCACCACGGACCCCTCTGTCGAACCTTCGAGGACGAATTGGCTGCGGCTCTCGGGTTGCCGCACGTCGTGGCGGCCACCAGCGGCAGCGTCGCGCTGCTACTGGCGTTGCTGGCCTGCGATGTCGGCCCGGGCGACGAGGTCGTCGTGCCGGCGCTGACCTTCATCGCGCCGGCGCACGCGGCGCTGCTGCTCGGCGCCCGCGTCCGTCTGGTCGACGTCTGCGCCGACCGCCCGGTGCTCGACCCCGACGCCCTGCGGGCCGAGGTCGGACCGCGCACCAAGGCGATCGTCGTCGTGCACCCCAATGGACGGGCGGCCGACGTCGCCGCCGTGCGCGCGATCGCTGCCGGCGTCGGCGCGCGGGTCGTCGAGGATTGCGCCCAAGCCCTCTTCTCGCGCGGGCCGCATGGCTGGCTCGGCGGCACCGGCGACATCGCCGCTTTCTCGCTGGGGATCACCAAACTGCTCACGACGGGGGAGGGCGGTTTCGTCGCGACGCGCGATGCCGCCCTCGGGGATCGCTTGCGGCGGCTGCGCAACCACGGCGTGCACGCCATCGCCAACAACGTCTTCGAAATGATCGGCGGCAACTTCCGCCTGACCGACCTGCAGGCCGCCCTCGGTCGAGCCCAGCTCACGCGCCGTGCCGCCAAGATGGAGGCCGTGCGGCGGGTCTATGCGACCTACCGCGACGGACTGCAGGGGGTCGAAGGGGTACGGCTCTTGGAGGTCGACGTCGAGCGCGGCGAGTTGCCGCTGTGGAGCGAGGTGATGTGCGACCACCGCGCCGCCGTGGTTGCGGCCTTGGCCGAGCAGGGGATCGCCAGCAAGCCGTTCCACCCATGCCTGGCGGCGTCGCCGCACGTCGGCGACGCGCGCCGCTTCCCGCATGCCGAACGTTTTGCCGTCCACGGGCTGACGCTGCCGAGCGGTCCCGACCAAACGCCCGCGGCGCTGGTGGAGACCATCGCCGCCCTGCGCCGGGCGGCGGGGCAGGTTGCGCGAGGCGGGCATGCGTGAGTCCAATCAGGCGCTGTTCAACACCGGCTCGGTGCTGGCGGTCGACGACGCCATGCTCGAGGAGCTCAAGCGGCGCGCGCGCACGGCGCTGCACCGCCGCTATCGCCTGTGTCTGCACCACTCGCCCGACGATCCGGTGCAGGAGATGCTCGTCGTGCACTGCCGCGAGAATTATTCCCGCCCGCACCTGCATCGCGCCGCGTCGTCGTGCTTGGTCCTCGAGGGTGAACTCAGCGTCTACCTGTTCGACGACGACGGCCAGGTGACGCAACGGGTGGACCTCGGCGCGCGTGGCAGCGGCAGGCCGTTCACCTTTTGGATCGGCCCGGGAGTCTGGCACATGCCGGTGTGCCAAACCCCTCAGCTGGTGTTCTACGAGACGATGGCCGGGCCGTTTCGCCGCGACGACGTCAACGTCTGGGCTCCATGGAGCCCGCCGGAAGACGACCCCGCAGCCATCGAGAAGTATCTCGCCGACCTGGGCACCCACCCTCAGCCTAAGCCTTAGCCTAAGCCTAAGCCTTAGCCTCCCCCCAAACCGTAGTCCCCTCTTGGCCCGACCCAGTAATCTCCGAGAGCCAGCGCGTCGAGTCCGGCGCGTCGGAACGTCGCCACCGCTTCGCCGGCGGTGCGCACGATCGGCTCTTCGTGCACGTTGAAGCTCGTGTTGAGCACCACCCCCGAGCCGGTGCGCCGGCGCACGGCGCTGAGGATCGCGTGCAGGTCGGGATTGTCGGCGGCGCCGACCAACTGCGCCCGAACGCTGCCGTCGACGTGCACCACCGACGGATGCGCTTGGCGCAATGCCGCGGTCGCGTCGAAGCAACAGGTCATGAAGCGACCGGCGCGTTCGGCGCCTGCCGTTCGCTCGAGCCAGTGGGCCGCATCCTCCAATGGTAGGGCCGGGGCGAAGGGCATGAAGTCGCTACGTGCCAGTTGGCGGTTGAGTCTCTCGGTCGTCGTCGCATCGCGCGCCGAAGCCAGGATCGATCGGTGGCCGAGGGCCCGCGGCCCCCATTCCATGCGGCCGCGAACGACACCGACGAGCCCGCCCGCGGCGAGACAGGCGGCGATGCGGTCGTCGAGATCGGCCGGCTTCTCGTACGCCAGGGCGGCACCGTCGAGGGCGGCACGGATCTCGGCGTCGCTCGGGGCGTCACCCCAAAAGACGTCGTCGATCGCATGCCGCTCCAGTCCGCCCTGGGCGGCGACGGCGCCGACCGCGTTGCCGCCGTCGCCCATGTTCGGGGTGACGAAAAGGGCGTCGACCTCGGGTAACTCGGAGAGCCTTTGGTTCAACCGGACGTTGGCGAAGACGCCGCCCCCGAGGACCAGCCGCCGCAGACCGGTGCGTCGCAGCCAGCCGCGTGTCAGCTGGAGCAGGGTGTCTTCGAGCACCCCCTGCGCCCAGGCGCAGACGTCCTCTCGGCGATGCCGGCGCAACAGTTCCTGTACGGCGCGCACACCGGCGCGACCGGGGCTGCCGTGCCAGTGCAGCTGGTCGGCCTCGAGGGAAAACGGATTGGCGAACGGTACCGCGTGCCGATCGCCGCGCGCGGCGAGTCCGGTGACCTTGCCCTCGTGGCGCGACGGGATGAAGCCGAGCGCCTCGGTGACGATCTCGTAGAAGCGCCCGAGGGAATGTCGCGCCGGTGCCGCCCACAGCCGGGTGATGCCGCTGGCGTCGCAGCGCGCCACGGTCAGCGAGATGCCGTCGCCCATGCTGTCGCAGGTCACGCCGAGTGCCTCGTCGAAGCCGGAGAGTGTCCAGGCGGCGGCGGCATGGGCCTGGTGGTGTTCGGTGAAGGAGAGCGTGGCGCGGCGCAGATCGGGCAGTAGGCGGCGCAGCGCCAGGGTGGGCAGGATTCCGGCGGGTCGGTCGGCGGGGAGGCGATCCGGCAACAGCGTCAGGGCGGCCCACTCGGCGGCACGATCGCGCCATGGCGTGGTGCCGGTGCGATCGTCGGCGAAGAGCCACTGGTGCAAGGACGGCCAGGCGCGCAACGGCAACGGCGGGGTGCGGCGACCGGCGACGCACACCGCGTCGACGTCGGCGGGACGAAGGCCGGTGAAGTTCCAGGCTTGCGCCAGTGCCCGGGTCGGGAAGCCGCCCTGGGTTTTGTGGCGCGTGTAGCGCTCTTCGTTGGCGGCGAAGAGGATGCGGCGACCGTCGCTGAGACAGACCCCGGCGTCGTAGCGGTCGTGGCTGAGGCCGAGAAAGATCACGCAGAAGCTCGCTGCTCGACCACCGGGCAGGGCAGCGTGACGTGGAAGGTCGTGCCGCGACCGACTTCGCTTTCCAGTCGCACGCTGCCCTGGAGCAACTCGCAGAGGCGCTGCACGATGTGTAGCCCCAGCCCGACGCCGCCGTAGCGCCGGCTGATCGATCCGTCGGCCTGGCGAAAGGGCTCGAACACCGCGTCGTGCAACTCACGCGGAATGCCGATCCCCGTGTCCCTTACCTCGAGCTCCAACCTGTCGTCGACGACCTCGACGTCGACGTGGACCTCGCCCTCTTCGGTGAATTTGAAGGCGTTGGAGAGAAGGTTCTTCATGATGACCTTGAGTTTGCCCGGGTCGATGCGCACGACGGGCGGGCTCGCCGGCAGGTGCCAATGCAGTTCGAGCTTCGGCTTCTTGCGGTCGCGTGTCGCCAACTCGACATCCGTCAAGAGTCGCCCGAGGTCGACGGTCTGCACGTCCAACTGGACGTGTCCCGTCTCGAGTCGGCTGAGGTCGAGGGTTGCGTTGATGAGTTCGAGCAACTCCCAGGCATTGACCTGCATCCGGCGCAGCGTGTCCAGTTGCTCGTCGTTGATGTCGCCCATGGCGCCGTCGAGAAGCAGGTCGCCGTAGCCGATGATCACGTTGAGAGGGGTGCGCAGTTCGTGCGACATGGTGGCGACGAACTCGGATTTGAGCTGATTGGCGCGCGCCAGCTCGTCGACGAGGCGGTAATTCTGCAAGGCGAGGGAGGCGATCTGCGCCAAGCCCGCGCCGAGGCGGTGCACCTCGGCGCGCGGGCTGCGACCGAGGTCGAACTGCACGGCGAGCAGGCCGAGCAAGGTGTCCCGCTTGCGTAGGGGGAGGACGACCGCCTGCCCGGGCAACGCCCACCAGGTCGGAAGGGCGGGGCGGGAGGGCGGTGGCGGCGCGGCGGCCGGCTCGTGAAAATAGACGTCGTGGCCGTCCATCGGTTGGGTGAGATGCATCACTTCTTGGGACGACAAACGAACGACGCGCAGGGCTTCCCAATCCTCGGCGTCGATACAATACCGACCCTTGACCACGAGTTCGCCGCCATCGGGTTCGATGCACCAGAGCTGGGCGGTGTCGCCGCCGAGGGCCTGGGTGGTGAGCTCGCACAGCCGGTCGAGCAGTTCGGGGGAGTTGAAGGATTCGAGCAAGGCGCGGCCGACGCGTGCCAATTCGTTCGAGCTGCGGGCCTCTTCCTGGAGGCGAAGCTGCACCTCGCGTTGTTGGGTGATGTCGGTGGCGACGCCGAGCACCTCACGCCGGCCATCGAGCCCGCGGATGGGTCGCTTGATCGTGCGCAGCCAGCGCGTCTTGCCGCCGGCGTCGGTGATGATCTCCTGCTGGATCAGCTTCTCTACCTGGCGATCGATGACGTGCAGGTCGTCGTGACGGAAAGCGGCGACTTCTGCGGGGTTGCTGTTGAAGTCGCTATCGAGGCGGCCGACCAGGTCGTCGACCGTCGTGCCATAGGCCTCGGCGGTGGCGCGGTTGGCGAGGGTGAAGCGGCCGTCGCGGTCTTTGGCGAAGATGAGGTGCGGGTTGATGTCGAGCACCTGGCGCAGGAACGTTTGGTGCCGTTCCAGGGCGCGTTCGCGGGCCGAGCGTTCACGCCGCGCGGCGCGCCGATGGCGCGTCAACTGCTCGCTGCCGAAGAGGGAGACGACCATGGTGAAACAGAGGATGCCGAATTGGCGGATCTCGATGGGGCCTGGTGAGCCGTCCAACAGGGCCAGCCGCAGCAGGTCGCAGAGGATCAGGATCGCGGCGAGAACGGCTTGGTCGCGCCACGTCCAGGGGATCATGGCGGCGGCAGAGGTGCCGATGGCGATGCCGACGATGGCGTCGTAGTGGCTGGTCGGCACCGCCCAGGCGACGACGACCGTCCCGCCGGTGATGGTGGCGACGGCGAGCCAGCACAGCCAGGCCGGATGTGGCAACCAGCGCGGCGGATACCGGGGCAGCGCGAGTGCGACGATGATGCCGAGGGTGGCGACTTGGATCAGGTTGCGCGCCGGCCATTGTTGCCAGCGATAGGCGAGGTCCAGGGCGACCCCCAAGGCGAGAACGAAGTTGGCGCGGCGGATGCGCTCGAACAACTCCTGCTCCGGCGCGCGGTCGTCGCTAGCACCACCCAGGGTGTGCGACCTCTCGCCGTGGTGCGGCGCCGAACCAACTTCATCCATGCTCCGTCGATCCCGTATCCCTCGGGACCGTCTAGCCCCATGCGAACCAAGGGTGCAAGGGTACGTGCGGCGCCCTGGCGCCGCGTCAGGGCCCGCGTGCGATGAAGCGCTCACTCTCGTTGCGTACGGCTTCGAGGTACTCGACCCCCCAACACGGCGCCACGGCGTCGTCCGTGCGGACCCACTGGGCCGTCACCGGCAGGGTCAGCACGCCCGGGAGGTCGATGCCGGGGCCGCGCGCCCGCACCTTGATGCTGCTGCGGCCACGTTCCCCCGGTCGCAGGTCGCCGCGGCGCGCGCCGTCGGGTAGGCCGTCGTCGCTGCGGAAGCGGAAGCCCTCCCCGGCTTGACGCCAGCAATCGTCGCCGGCGCAATCCGCTTGCTCCGGTAGGCGCATCGAAAGCCGCGGTTGGCTCTGCGCCGAGTCGTCGTAGAGGCAGAGGGCGTAGGAGGTCGTGCCGATCACCGGGTTGCCGAAATCCGCCGTGCTCGTGGCGGCACCGTGGCCCCAGCCCCAGGCGAGACGGTTGCTCGCGGGCGTCGTGCCGGCGCGCAGGTTCAGGGTCGAGCGCCCGGCCGACGTCGTGCGGCAATCCGGGCGCGGTCGCGGCGGGCAGGTGGTGTCGGTCGGCAGGCCCGCCAGCAGGCGTCCGTCCAGCACCACGAGGTTGCCGGTGTCGATGGCACTCGGCGCCAGGCCGTTACCGGCCATCTCATTGACCACCAAGTCGTCGCGCCCATCGCCGTCGAAGTCGCCGGCGTTGCCGCTGTAAGCGAGCGTGTCGCCGAGGTCCGTAGGGGTGCCGGCACGCGCCCCTTGGACCTCGACGACCGCGAGCATCGGTGGCAGGGCGGCGAGGTCGAGGAATGGAGGCCAGGGATTGCCGCCGAAGAAGAGGTAGACGGCGCCGGCGCTGCGGCGGCCGAGGGGGGCGGCGTGCGGTGCGGTGATGGCGAGGTCGTCGCGGCCATCGCCATCGAAGTCGCCGTGTGCCGCGGTGTCGCCGGCGATGTCGTTCGAGGCGGCGCCTTGGAAGGTCACCCAGCGCAGATCGCTGGGCGGCAGTTCGAGGTCGATGGTGCGGCCGCGCAGCGCCGCGGCATCGTAGAACACGTGGCCGGTGCCGGCGGCGAATCGGTTCTGCGCCGGGCTGGCGTCGCCGATGATGTCGCCGACGAAGAGGTCCGCTCGCCCGTCGGCATCGTAGTCGCGGCCGCCGAGGATCTCCTCGCCGAACTTCTCGTTGTAGTCGGCGCCGTGCAGCACCGTGCGGGCGCCGAGCGCTTGATCGATTCGGAACGACTGCGCCGCGCCCCATGTGCCGGACGGAAAGTTGTCGTCCCAGGCGACGAACACACTGCCGTTGTCGCTGCCGCCGATCGCGTGCACATCGCCGGCAATGCCGCCGGCGGGGACCAGCGTGGCGCCGGCGCGATTGAGGGTAGCCGCGGCCAAGACTTCGGCCCGCCCGTTGCCATCGAGATCGGCCAACTGGCAGGTGGCGCCGAAGTGGAAGTGGCTGGCGCGCAGTGGCGGCATCACCCGTCCGACGTGGCCGGCGAGGGGGCCGCCACCGGGAGCGGTGAGGTCGATGCGGCCACCGCCGGCGAGATGCCCGCCGCCGCGGACCACGTAGACGGACCCGGCGTGTTTCGATTCGTTGGCCCATTCCTGGTCGGCGCCGATGGCGAGGTCGGCGCCGCCGTCGCCATCGACGTCACCGGTGCGCATCCAGATGCCGACGCGGCCGTAGGCCTGCGTGCCGACGAGCGTGGTGACGACGATCCCGGCGGGTGGTGCGTCCAGTGGCAAGGGCAGCAGGGCGGCGGCGCGTTGGCGCAACGCCGGCCCGCCGACGACGATGCTCAGGGCGCCGGCACCGATGCGCCCGGCGTCGGGGCTGTAGTTCTGGCGCCCGATGAGAAGGTCGGCGATCCCGTCGCCCGTCACGTCGTCGAGCCAGACCTCGTTGCCGGCGGTCTCGCGCTCGATGCTGCCGTGGATTTCGAGGACGGCGGGGCTGCGGACGGCGGTGTCGACGCCGCCGCCGATGCGGCCCGTGCCGAAATGGAGGTAGACGATGCCCGCGTCGGTCCGTCCGTCGGGGTCGGCGACCATGGCGGCCATGACCACGTCGGCCTTCCCGTCGCCGTCGGCATCGGCAGGGCCGGCTACGGCGATGCCGTAGTAGCCTTCGCCGGCGGAGCCGTAGAGGCGGAGCAGGCCGGGGCCGACCTCGGTCGAGGCGAGGTCGATCTGGCGCGCGGGCACGGCGGCGGCCGTGACGCCGAGGTAGCCGAACAGGGCGACGATGGTCGCGCCGAATCGCATGCCGCAGTCTTACCGTCGCCGCCGCCGAGAGACCAGCGAGAACGTCGCTCCGCAGCCGCCCATGTTGGTTGCTTCGCGGCGGCGTCCCTGTCACGAAGGCTCGGCCCGGGTGGGGCGAGGAGAGACATGGACGCCATCACGGATGCGGATGAGAGTGCGACGCAGGCGCGTCGACTGAGTTTGCGCGGGGCGGGAGGCCTGGCCCTGGCAGCCGACGCTTGGGGTGATCCCGCACGGCCGGCCGTGTTGTTGCTGCACGGCGGTGGGCAAACGCGCCATGCCTGGGGTGGCACCGGCGCGGTCCTGGCGCGCGCCGGCTGGTATGCGGTGTCCCTCGACCTGCGCGGTCACGGCGACAGTGCCTGGGACGAGTCGGGCGACTACTCCGTGGAGGCGTACGCCGCGGACCTGATCACGGTGGCACACGGCTTCGCCGAGCCACCGGCCGTCGTGGGCGCCTCGCTCGGCGGCCTCACGGCATTGTTGGCGGCGGGGGAGATTGGCTGTCCTATGCGGGCCCTCGTCATGGTCGACTGCGCGCCGCGCCTGGAGGCGGACGGCGTCCAGCGTATCGTCGCCTTCATGCAAGGAGGCCTGGCCGGGTTCGCCTCGCTGGAGGAAGCGGCGGACGCCATCGCGGCGTACATGCCTCACCGGGAACGCCCGAAGGATCTCGGGGGATTGCGCAAGAACCTGCGGCTGCACACCGATGGCCGCTACCGCTGGCACTGGGATCCGCGCTTCGTCAGCGGCGACCAGCGCCCGTCGCCGTCGCGCCAACCCGACCGGCTGTTGGAGGCGGCTCGCCGTCTGACGGTGCCGACGCTGCTGGTGCGCGGCCGCATGAGCGACGTGGTCAGCGAGGCCGGGGCAGCGGAATTCCTGGCGGCCGTGCCGCACGCGGAGTACGTCGACGTTTCGGGCGCCGGTCATATGGTAGCGGGCGATCGCAACGACGCTTTCAGCACCGCGGTGGTCGAGTTTCTACAACGCTTGCTGCCGTGAGTCGCCCGCGCCGCCGGATGGGGCCGCAACACAATCCTTCAGCCGGTCGCGTGTGGCTGCTGCGAGCCGCACGATTCATGCATTCCTGACGCCTCGATCCGCGCCGCACTGCGGCATCGGTGTACGCGTGCGTCCGCCGCACCAGGGCGCGAGTAATTACCTTGACAAGCGGAACGGGGCTCAACTATGGACGCGGGCGTTATCCTGCACGGCCGAACGATACGAAGAGGGCGTACGAGCACGCGATAGGAGGGTCCCGATGGCGCGACGATGGCTGAGGGTATGGGGAGTCGCATGGGTGGTAGCCGCGACCACGGCGCTGGTGTCTAGCCGCAGCGACGCGATCAGTCTGGACGACCGCGATGAAATCAAGGTCGGCGTGCGTTCCTACGTGAACGCGCGCATCGGTACCCAAAATACCGAAAACAGCTTCAAATTCGGTAGCTTCAACGCCCGCGAATCGGGCATCACGGAGAAGTCGAAAACCTTTCCGTATTCGCCCGCGGGGCATCTGCGGCAGAACCGCTTCTTCATCGAGGTCGAGTGGAAACACGACATCGACCGCTTGCGCGAAGAAGGTTTCGGCCCGCTGGCGCTGCTCAACCATCTGCCGTTCCGCATCCGCAACCTGCAGTACGGCCTGACGTACCGCGGCGAGGGCGACGGCCTCTACGACTGGGGTCCTTCGGAATTCCGCACGGCGGAACAGTGGAACGACGGGCAGGAAAATCTCTGCCCCGACAACGATGTGCGTGGCTGCCTCAGCCGCAACCCCGCCACCGGCGCCGTTCCCAACACGCCGCAGCTGCGCAAGGACCTGCGGCACCGCAGCGTGCACCGCTCGCGCCTGTTCCAGGCCTACATCGAAGCCGACATCGGTAGCCGCATCTGGTTCCGCTTCGGACGCCAGATCCTGTCGTGGGGTGAAACCGACGCCTTCCGCCTGATCGACAACATCAACCCGATCGACAGCAGCTTCGGCGGCTTCCTCGTGTCCCTCGACGAACGCCGCATGCCTCTCGACATGCTGCGCACCGTGTACCGCATCGGCGACGTCGGCCCCTTGTACGACACCTTCATCGAGGCCTACGCGGCGATCGACAACTCCGTCGGCTTCGACCCCGGCACGCCTGCCGGTAGTCCGTGGGGCCTGCCGAACACCGGCGTCCCGGGCGCCAACACGCTGTCGAAGCGCGTCGCTCCGACCCGCAGCTTCAGCGATACCCGCGGCGGCGCGCGCTTCGTCTTCAACTACGGCGACGGCACCTTCAGCTTGGCCCACTATTACACGTACCTCGACATTCCTTCGATCGAGACGAGCGTGTTGCCGAACTTCCCGAACAAGCGCGGCGTCGTCGACGAGTACACGGCATACCCGGGCGGTTTCTCGGTGAAGGCGGTGCAGGAGCCGGAGCTGACCCAGATCACCGGCGGTACGGCGACCTTCGCCTTGCCCGATCTCTACTCGATCGTGCGCGGCGAGCTCGCCTTCTTCCACAACGAAGCCCGCTTCAAGCAGAGCCAGCTCGACCCGTTCATCTACCACTACTACGGCCGCGTGCGGAATCTCGGCACCCCGAACGAAGACGGCTTGCGCTTCGTCTACGACGAGAGCGCGCCGCTGACGCTCCTCAACCCGGGCGTGCTCACCCGCGCCTGTGCCAAGAAGGTCCCCAACGCCGACGGCAGCCAGGTGGTCAACGATACCGACGAACGGCTCTGCAATCTGAGCGGCGGTCGCCGCACGGGCGACTCGCTCAAGATGGTCCTCGGTTGGGACACGAACCAATTCATTCGCTTCCTCAACCCGCACCAGAGCTTCTTCATCACGACGCAGTTCTTCTACCAGCACCTCTTCAACTATCAGGATCGCAGCCTCTACCAGCGCACGCTGGACGACGGTCGGGTCATCACCGAACGTTTGGTTCAAGAAGGCGAGGTGCTGCCGGTCACCGAATTCGACACGTACGTCCCGCAGGCGGGTGTCGATACCTTCGGTGCGGTGGAGCCGAACCTGATCTCGCAGCCGCAGAACACCTTCCTGAACACGTTGCTGATCACCACCAACTACATGAGCGGCATGGTCACGCCGAGCTTCGTGTTCTTCTACGACTGGGGCGGAGCCACGGTGTTCGTCCCGGGCATCACCTTCGCGCAAGATCCGTGGCGCTTCTCGATCGACTACAGCATGCTCTCCGCCAGCCGCCTCAAGGGTGGCAGCGGCGTCAGCTTGGTGCGTGACCGCGACACGGTGCAGTTCCGCTTCGAGTACGTGATCTGATTCGGAGCGCCGATTACGTTCGATCACCCGGCGCTCCTCGCCGCAACGGAGATGTCGTGCAGCAACTTCACTTGAACCCGAGAACCGGACGCGGCCTGGTGTTGTCCATGACCCTGGCTGCCGTGCTCGCCGGACCGGCCAGCGCCGCCGAAACCATGGTCAGCTCCGAGTCGGTGCGCCAAAACCTCTATTCGACCTGCTTCGTCAACGAGAAGGTCGGCTGGGCGGTCGGCGACCTGGGACGGATCTTCTACACCCAGGACGGTGCGCAGAGCTGGCGGATCGAAAACGCCGGCACCAAGCGGCCCTTCGTCAGCGTCGCCTGCGCCGACGAAAAGACCGCCTGGGCGGCCGGGCAGGCGGGGCAAATCGCCATGACCAAGGACGGCGGCGCCACCTGGCAACCGCTGACCTCGGGCACCGAGAAGCAGCTGCTGTCGATCGCCTTCGTCGATCGCAACGTCGGCATCGCCGTGGGCGACTACGGTACGATCGTGCGCACCGAAGACGGCGGTGCGACGTGGACGAAGATCCCGGTGGCGGCCGACCTGCAGTTGCCGGAAGACTACATCGGCGTGGTCGAGCCGGGCGACATCGTGTTGTACGCCGCCTCGTGGGGCAGCCCGAACGTCGTCACGGTCGTCGGCGAGTTCGGCATGGTGATGGTTTCGACCGACGGCGGTCGGACGTTCCGTGCCGGTGCCAGCGGCATCGAGACGACGCTCTTCGGCGTCTTCATGGCCGACGAGCAACGCGGCTGGGCCGTCGGCATGGAGTCGGCCCTGCTGCACACGGTCGACGGCGGTCTGACCTGGCAAAAGCAGTCGGTCAAGACCCCGCCGGGCTTCTCGTTGGCGCTGTACGACGTCGAGGTGCGCGGCAACGTGGGCTGGGCCGTCGGCAACAGCGGCTTCCTTCTGCACACGCAAGATGCCGGCGCCAGCTGGAACCTCGTCGAGGTGCCGTCGCAGATGGGCTCGTATTGGTTCCGTGAGGTCAGCCTCCTCACCAGCGGCAAGGGTTTCATCGTCGGCGGCACCGGCTTGGTGCTCGAACTCGACGGCGGCAACTACAAGCCGAACAAGAAGCAACTCTAGCCGGGGGCCGGCCTCAGGAGCAGTGTCATGATTCCTCAGAGATGGATTGAAGCCTACCTCCGCTTCCTCTTGCGCAACAAGATGCTGACGATCGCCGTCGTCACCGTCTTGACCGCCATCTTCGGCTTCTATTGCGCCAAGATCCGCCTACACACCGACTTCTTCGACTTCTACCCGCGCCAACACGAGTACATTCGTTTCTACAACGAATTCCGGCGCATGTTCGGCAGCGCCAACATCATGAGCGTCATTCTCGAGGTGAAGGATGGCGACATCTACAACCCCGAGACGCTGCAGAAGCTCGACCGCATCACCAAGTACATGGTCGAGACCAAGGGCGTGGTGCCGACCCAGATCCTGTCGATCGCCCACCCCAAGGTGCGCAGCTTCAGCGCCACCGAGGGCACCATCTCGATTCGCGAGATCTTCTACCCGACGGTGCCGCAAACCCAGGCCGACGCCGATCGCGTCCGCTTCTCGGTCTATTCGAACCGCGGCGTGCGCGGCGTCTTCGTCTCGCACGACGACACGGCCGCCGTGGTCCACACCGGGTTCTGGGAAGAGGCTCTCGACTTCCACTACCTCGCCGACCGCATGCACAAGCTGGTCGAGCAAGAGCAGGACGCCAAGCACAACATCTACGTCACGGGCTTCCCGTGGCTCTATACCTCGGTGCTGCAGTACGCCAACGACCTGATTTACGTCTTTGCGCTGACGATCATCTCGCTGTCGTTCCTCTTGTACTCGTACTTCCGCACTTGGACGGGCATCTGGGTGCCGATCTTCTCGGCAATCCTTTCGAGCGTCTGGGGCATCGGTATCGCGGCCATGCTCGGCTTCAACCTCGACCCGCTGGTCTTGGTGATCCCGATCTTCTTGACCGCCCGCGCACTGAGTCACTCGGTGCAGTCGATGGACCGCTACCACGAGGAGTACCATCGCCTGAAGGACAAGGATCAGGCGATCGTGGTGTCGTACTCGCACTTGTTCGCGCCGGCCATCGCCTCGATCGTCACCGACGGCATCGGCCTGCTGATCGTCGCGGTGGCGCCGATCCCGCTGGTGCAGAAGATCGCCATCTTCGCCAGCTTCTGGGTGGTGTCGATCTTCATCAGCGTCGTCACGCTGCACCCGATCATCCTCGCCTACATCAACCCGCCGGCCGAGCAGAGCCACGAGGTCAAACAACCGACGATGGCGATTCTTCCGGCCACGGCGATCTTGGTCATCGCGAGCACCATCGCCGTCGTGGCGTCGCATTACATGCATGCGGTGCATCCGATGGTTGCGCTGGCGGCCTGGTCGGTGGTGTTCGCCTGGTACTGGCTCGATCACTGCGAAACGATCTACCCCTGGGTCACCAACTTGGTCATTCAGGCCAGCGAAGGCTGGCGCCGCAACGCGATGATCGTGTTGACGATCGTCATGTACCTCGGCTTGCCGTATTGGGGCTGGCAATTGAAGGTCGGCAACATGACGCCGGGTGCGGCGTTGTTGTTCCCCGACCACCCGTACAACGTCGCCTACGACAAATTGAACGACAAGTTCCTCGGCGCCTCGCAGCTGATCGTCGTCATCGACACGATGCGCCCCAACGGCGTCAAGGAAGCCGGCCCGCTCAACGTCATGGAAGAGCTGGCCGACCACATGGAGAACGCCCAGGGCGCCGGCGCCTCGATCACCGTGCTCGAGATCATCAAGGTGCTGGCCAGCCTCTACCGCGACGGCGACCCCAAGTGGGGCATCGTGCCGGTCAACCCGCGCGACATCGCCGAGCTGTTCTACTTCTTCGAAAATGCCGCCGCTGCCGGTGACCTCGACCGCTTCATGGATTCGAGCGGTCGCTACGGCTCGGTGACGACGCTGTTCCGCGAGTACTCGCACGGCGTCATCATGGGCGCCATCGAGCGCGCCAAGGAGTTCGGCGTCGAGTACAACAAGACCTCCGAGGACGTGCGCTTCCGTTATGCCGGTGGTCTGTTCGGCATCCTCGCCGCCGTCAATGAAGAGGTTGAGGGGTCGTACTGGGTCAGCCTCGGGATGATCTTCGGCATCGTCTTCTGGTGCCTGTACCTGACCTACGGCACCATCTACTGCTCACTCATCCTGATGATCCCGGTGGTGCTGTCGCAGCTCGCCGCCGAGGCGCTGATGGTCTGGCTCGGCATCGACATGAACGTCAACTCGCTGCCGGTCGCCGCCGCCGGCGCCGGCGTCGGCGTCGACTACGGCATCTACCACTTCAGCCGCATGATCGACACCTACGACGAGCTGGGCGACGTCGACACCGCCGTCGACTACGCCACCGAAACCACCGGCAAGGCGATCATCTTCACCGCCACCACCATGATGGCGGGTACCGTGTTCTGGTGGTTCTCGGAACTCAAGTTCCAGGCGGAGATGGGCCTTCTGCTCGCCATCCTGATGATGTTCAATACCTTCGGCGGACTCGTCGTCGTCCCGGCCTTCATCAAGGTCCTGCGCCCCGGCTTCCTCGCCAGGCGTCGCCCGCGCCACTTCAATGCGGCTCTGGCGGCGAAGTACGGCGTCAAGAACCCGTACGGAGTGTCCTGAGACGGGTGGCAACGCTCCGGCGGTTCTGTTTAATTCAAAGTATCCATGATTCGTCCGCTGCATGTTCAAGGAGGTTCCCCGATGAGATCGCACGCGTTCCGGCCGCGCTGGATCCGCTTACTCACCCTGTCCGCCGCCCTTACCGCGGCCGGCGCCGCCTCGGCGCAAGAGGACCAGAAGCCCTGGGTCCTCGACAGCAACAACTGGCAACAAGCCCAGGATCTGCTCCCCGAAGTCGCCCTCAACCGCGTCAAGAACGGCGAGTACAAGTTCGACGTGCTCCCGGTCGATCCGGCGAAGTTCAAGAAGCTCTACTCGGACAAGTTCTGGGCGGCGAGCGAGGCCAACGACGGCAAGTACGATCTCGACCCCGAGACGTGCGGCCTCAAGGACGTGAAGACCGGCAAGATGCCGGACTTCTACTTCGGCTACCCGTTCCCCAAGGTCGATCCGAAGGATCCCCTGGCCGCCTGCAAGATGGCCTGGAACTTCGACGCGGCCAACCAGCAGGGCAACGGCCAGGGCGCAACCTTCACGCTCAACGGCATCGACAGCACGGGTGAGTTCAAGCGCATCAAGACCTGGTTGCACTTCAACGCCTACCTCGGCCGTTCCGCCGGCCAGATCGACAACGAAGAGAACCTCCGCTCCGTCGCCATGTCGAACGTGCTCGAGCCGCAGGACGTCGACGGCGTCGGCGGTCTGACCAAGCGCATCAACGACTGGACGTCGCAGGACAAGGCCTGGTTCTTCGTGCCGTCGACCCGCCGCGTGCGCCGCGTCAACGCCGCCACGCGCTCGGATCCCGTCGCCGGTCTCGACATCTTCGCCGACGACCTGAACTGCTACGGCGGCAAGGTCGAGTACTACAAGTGGAAGCTCGCGGGTGAGGCCAAGATCCTCGCACCGATCCTGTCGCCCGATCCGCTCAAGCAGAAGTGGATCAACGACCACCGCGCCGAAGTCGAAATCCCCTACTTCAAGGGCGCCTACGAGACCCCTGGCGCCAAGGGCGCACCGTGGCTCGTCGTCGAGAACCTCAAGATGGTGCCGCGCGAAGTGTGGGTCCTCGAAGGCCAGTCCGAAGACCCGTACTACAACTTCGGCAAGGTCATCATGTACATGGACAAGGAGATGTACCGCATCTGGTGGAAGCTCGTGCACAACCGTGCCGGCGAGTACTTCTACAACGCCATGTGCGCCTACCACTTCTCCAACCGCGATGCCGGCGACATGTCGGTCGTGACCCCGAACATGGTGGTCGGCGTCAACGACAAGACCAACCGCGCCTGCCTCGCCGGTCGCTACAGCTCGCAGTTCATCGAGACCAAGTACGAAGACGACTACTTCACCTTGGCCCGTCTGACGCGTCTGGGTGACTGACCTCGGTCGCGCCACATAAGAAGCGAAAAGGGGTGGAGGCCTGGTGCCTCCACCCCTTTTTCATGCGCGCCGGCGGTCGATCAGCCGACCGCGGCGCCGCCTACGGCCGGTGCTCGTCGCCGCGGTGGAGGAGATGCCGTACCGCGTCGAAACGCCGGTGCATCCAATCCAGCAGGGCCTTGGCCCGCGTGCTCTCGGTGCTCAGTAGCGTCAAGCCGACGACGGTGAAGAGAAAGCCCTGCAGGACCGGCAGGAAAAAGCCGAGGATTCCCAAGACCAAGAAGATGCTGCCGGCGCCGACGCGCGCGGCCCGGACCACGGTCGAGCCCTTTTCGTCGCCGTGTCCCGATGCCAATAGGCGTCGGATCCATGACTGGGGCTGTTCGGTTTCCACACTTCCGTCCATTCGTCGTCGCGCTACGGCGCGCGATCTGCCGCGGCAGAATCGCGACCTCGCGGGCTTGGCTGCACCCGTGCTGTCTCTTGCGACGATTCCCCCTGCAAATGCAAGCCGTCGGCGCGTGCCGATGGTTGCGGCGCCGGCGAGGCGTCGCTAAACGTTACGGACTGCACTCCGCGCATGTCCCGGCGGCGGCGTCCCGCGTGGGTCGCGCGGGGCATACCGCCGCCCGCACTCGACGCATCGACCCTGCTTCGGCCCGACCAAAGGACAATAGCGAACCGTGCTCACCATCGCCCAACTCTCCAAACGTTACGGCGGCCAGGTCCTCTTCGACCGCGTCAGCTGGTTCGTGCCGCCGAAGTCCCGCGTCGGCCTCGTCGGCGCCAACGGTTCCGGCAAGTCGACGCTGCTGCGCATCATCGCCGGGCAGATCGAGCCCGACGAAGGCACCATCAGCATCCCGAAAGAGCATAGCGTCGGCTACCTGTCCCAGGAGGTCTTCGGCCTCGAGGGCAAGACGGTTCTCGAACAGGCGATGACCGCCTTCGCCGACATTTCGGCCATCGCCGACGAATGCCGCGCCCTGGAGCACGATCTCGCCACGGTTCCGCCCGAGGATCCGCGCTACCCCGCCATCCTCGAGCGCTACACCGAGGTACATGCCGAGTGGGATGCGCGCGGTGCCTACGACCTCGACACCCAGGCCCTGCGTGTCCTCTCGGGTCTCGGCTTCAAGCAGAGTGACTTCGAGCGCGACTGCAGCGAGTTCTCCGGCGGCTGGCAGATGCGCATCGCGCTGGCGACGCTGCTGCTGCGGCAACCGCATTTGCTGCTGCTCGACGAGCCGACCAACCACCTCGACATCGAGGCGCGCAACTGGCTCGAAGAGTTCCTGCACGACTACCCGCACACCGTCATCCTCGTCGCCCACGATCGCTACTTCCTCGACGTCGTCGTCGACCGCATTTGCGAGGTGTCGCGCGCCGGGCTGACGGAGTACCGCACCAACTACAGCCAGTATCTGGTCGAGCGCGAGGAGCGGATCGCGCAACAGGCCGAGGCCTACCGCATCCAGCAAGAAGAGATCGAGCGCCTCGAAGCCTTCATCAGCCGTTTCCGCTACCAGGCGTCGAAGGCAGCGCTGGTGCAGAGCCGCATCAAGCAGCTCGAGAAGATCGAACGCCTGCATCCGCCCGAGGGCTTCCGCTCGATCCATTTCCGCTTCCCGCAGCCCGGTCGCAGCGGTCGCGTCGTACTCGAGTTGCGCGGCGCGTCGAAGAGTTACGGGGCGCTCAAGGTCTACGACGGCCTCGATCTCTCCATCGAACGCGGCCGCAAGGTCGCCCTCGTCGGCCCCAACGGTGCCGGCAAGTCGACGCTCATGCGCATGCTCGCCGGCGTCACCGAACTCGACGCGGGCACCCGCGTCGTCGGCCACAACGTCGGCATCGGCTACTTCGCGCAGGATCAGACGCAGGTGCTCGACCCCAACCGCAGCGTGCTCGACGAGATGTCGAGCGTCACGCCGAACGAACTCATGCCCAAGGTGCGCGGCATCCTTGGAGCGTTTTTGTTCAACGGCGACGCGGTGGAGAAGCCGACGCGCGTGCTCAGCGGTGGCGAACGCAATCGCCTGGCCCTGGCCAAGCTGCTGGTCTGTCCGGCCAATTGTCTGTTGCTCGACGAGCCGACCAACCACCTCGACATCTCGGCCAAGGAGGTCTTGCTCGAGGCATTGCTGGAGTACGAGGGGACCTTGGTGCTGGTGGCACACGACCGCTACATCCTCGACCGCCTCCCGAGCGAGGTGATCGAGGTGGGGCCCGACGGAGCCCACCGCTACCCCGGCAACTACGAGGAGTACCTCTCCTTCAAGGAGCGCAACATCCCCGGAGCACCGACCGCGAGTCTGTTCGCCAAGGAGCCCGAGCGCGGCCCCGACAAGCCGCCGGCCAAGCCGCAGCTGACGGTGCAGGAGCGCGATGCGGAGAAGCGCCGCGAGCGCGAGCAACAGAAACGCGCCAAACGTCTACGCGAGGTCGAGGAACTGATTGCGGCGAAAGAAGAGGAGCTGAGCGGCCTGTCGCAGCAGATCAACGCGCCCGGCTTTTACGAAACGCACCCGCAGCCGCAGTCGGTCTTCGGTGCCTACGCCAATCTGCAGAAAGAGATCGACGGGCTGTACGCCGAGATGGAGAAGCTGAGCGGCTGAGGTGGCGAAGTCAGCCGTTGGGCCGGTGAGCAGGTAGGCAGGCGCGACGCGCTGCCTACCTGCTTCGTGCCTACTTGCAGCTGATGGTCGAACCCTTGGTGTTGGCCGAGCACGTCGGGTCGTTGACCGCACCGAAGGCACGGCTGGCGCACTGATCCTCGCCGGCTTGGATGCCATTGCCCAGCACCACGACCAGTCGCAGCGGAAGAGCCGTCGCGACATCGTCGATCTTGTAGAAGCCATTCTTGCCGGCGACCTTGATCAGGAACTGGCCCGGGACTTTCTTCGAATTGTCGAGGACCGTGATCTTCGTCACGCCATTCGATAGGGTTCCTTCTCGGTCACGGAAGGTCCACGTTGGTCCGGCGCCCTTGAGAGCATACGTCCAACCAGGATCCTTCTTGCTGGGAGCTGCGCCCGCCGGCACCGAAGCGCCGAAGAGGGCGACGCCGGTGCTCGATTGCACTTGAAAGGTGAGTCCGTTCGCCAGCGGGTCGATCGCCCCGCGATCGACGCTTCCCGGAATGAAGCCGCCGCTGAGATTGAGACGTTGCTCGCCATCCGTACGGTCGTTCTTGGTGAGCTTGATCCGCGCATTGGCGAGTTGCAGGTTCGATTGACAGTTCGTTCCAAGACGCGCGGGAAGGCTCGTCGGGTCGTCGGGATCCGAGCCGGTGTCCTCTTCGTCGCGGTCGCGGCTCAAGTCGCCGTCGCGGTCGATGCCGATACGTTCGCCGTGGCCTGGCGGTACGCAGGTGTAGGTGAGGTTCTGGCCCGGGGTGCCGGCTAGCGCGCGCAAGGCCACCTCGCTCAGCGGTGCGTCGCTGGTGCGATCGCTCTCGAAGGTGCCGTCGCTCCGGCGTACCCAGCCGCGCGCCTCGCCGGCGACGACGCCCTTGACCGTCAGGTCGCAGTGGCCGTTGGCGGCCGTCGTCAGCAGGGTGTCGATACGCGGCCCGGCGACGCCGGCGTTGGTGTCGGAGAGCGTGACCTGCTGGCCTACCGAAGGCATGTAGGTCGTGTCGAAGGCGAGCACGAAGGCCTCGACCTGCCGGCGGGCGAGGTCGCCTGGGGCGCCGTTGGCGAAGCCGCCGCTGTTGGCGAGTCCGAAGGTACCGCGGTTGAACACTGTGGCATGGAGGAAGCGGAACACCGTGTCGACGCTGCCGTCGTGCAGGAAGCCGAAGCCGCGGATCTGGTCGCCTTGGTGGGGCGTGTTGAGGTCGTTGAAGAAGTCGACGTCCATCATCCCGAACATGCCGATCTTCTGGTAGGCGTTGCGCAGGTGGGCGACCTTGAACAGCTGGGTTTCGTTTTCGAAGCTCGACTTGCCGCTGCTGCCGAAGAAGCCTTGGCTGCGGTCGAGGGTGTGGCAGCCGTTGCACGTGCGCAGGCCGTCCGAGGGCGACGATTCGAAGTAAAACACCCTCCCGGCGTCTTCCGCCGCGGTGAGCGAGTTGTCGATGGCGCGAATCGGGTTCGGCGGGTAGCGGACCTCGAGGATGAAGTCGGTGTAGGCCTGCATTTCGGCGGCGGTCAGTTCCTCGGCGCGGCCGAGCAGGCCGACGAAGGCCGGGTTGAAGCGTTTGAACGCGAGGTCTTCGTCGAAGGTGTCGCCACCCGGCTCATTGGCGCCGCTCCGATCGCCGCGCCAGTGCATCGGCCCGTGGTCGGCCATGCCGCGCAGGCTCTGCGTCGTCATGGGCCCCTTCATCGGGTGGAAGTCGGGGAAGGCCTGCACCGCGGGCGGCGGCAGCTGGCCGACCTCGAAGACGTTCCGGTTGTCGAGCACCTCGTCGTCCGGATTGCCGAGGTCCCACGCCAAGTGGTCCATGTCGCCGAAGGTGTGGCAGCTGGCGCAGGAAGCTTCGCCGTTACTCGACGTCGTGCGCGCGTCGTACAGGAAGCGGCGGCCGGCGACGACGCGGTACGGTTCGGGGTTGTGGAGCGCGACGCTGCCGACTTGGGTGCCGCTGTTGGTGTCGATGACGGCGATGGCGTTGTCGAAGCGGGTGAGCACGTAGAGGCGGTCGTTGGTTTCATCGAGGGCCAAGCCGCTGGGGCCGCCGCCGCTGACCTCGATGTGTTGCACCGTGGTCGGGTCGAAGTTGCCGGCATCGAGGCTGGCGGTCGGGTAGACGCCGACCTTGCTGGAGCCGAAAGCGGCGACGTAAAGCGTGCTGCCGTCGCCGGTGAGCACCATCTCCAGCGGGGAGGCGAGTGAATCCTCGGCGGTCCCGGCCGGGCTCGGGACGGTGTCGTAGTCGATGTGGCTGTTCAGGTGGCGCGGCGTCACGGTGCCGCCGACGGTGTCGATCACGGAGATGCGCGCCTCGGCGAGGTGGCTCAAGACGGTCGAGCCGGCGAAGATGCCGGGTCCCTCGAAGCGCACTTCGTTGCGCGCCTCGGTGTTGCTGACGTAGAGCTTGCCGCTGCTCGGGTGGGCGACGAGGTTGAACAGCGTGGTGCCGACGGTCGGGTACGCGGCCGTCTGGACGATGTTCGCGGGCGTGGTCGACGACGCGTCGATGGCGAAGACGTCGTAATCGGGCAGGTCGAAGTCGACGGCGGCGTTCCAGTTGCGGCCGAGTTCGTCCTCCCAGCGATCGAGCGTCGGGTTGTACTTGACGATGAGGCTGACCTCGGGGGCGGGTTCGAGGTGGGCGTCGGTGTTCGGTGGCGGCAATCCGCCGGGCATGTTGCGACCGTCGAGGACGCAAGCGCCGGCGAGGGCGCCACCGTCGCAGATGCCGCCTTCAGAGATGACCGTGGTCTGGTTGCCGGAGTTGAACACGGCGGCGTAGACGGTGTTGCCGTCGGGGCTGACGGCGAGGCCGCGGGGGGTATCGCCGAAGAGCGAGACGATCTTGAGCGGGGTGCCGCCCAGGGTGGCGCCGAGGTTGTTGGTATCGAAGACCCAGACGTCGGCGCGGCCGACGCTCGGGGTCGTCAGCTGCGGATCGCCGGCACCCGGGACGCCGGCGATGGAGGGGTGCGTGCGCTGCTGGCCGCGGTGTGCCGTGGTCACGAAGGCCATGCCATTGGTGAACACCAAGTCGCGCGGTTCGTCGCCCACCAGCAGGGTGCGGGTGACGCGCGGCGGGTTGGCGGCGACGTCGACGATGCTGATGCTGTCGGAGAGGTGGTTGACGACCCAGACTTCGTTCGCCGAACGAACGGCGACCGAGACCGGCTCGAGGCCGACGGGCACGGAGGCGGTCGGGGTCAGCGAGCCGCCGCCGACGGCGAAGATCTCGAGGGTGTTGTCGGGTACGTTGACGGCGAAGAGGGTGCTGCCGTCGGCGGACAGAGCGAGGGGGCGGACCGGCCCCGACTCGAATGCCGCAAAGTCCTCGGGGAGGATGGCCGAGGCGCCCAGGGGCGCCAAGAGCGTGGCGAGCAGGCCGACGTACCGAAGCGAGCGAAGAGACATGGAGGGCACCTCGTGCGGGAGATGGAGTGCGAGTCGAAAGGTGTGGACTTTCTCACCCGTACCCCAGGCGCGCCGGATCTGTCTAGCCCGAAAATCGCGCTACTCCACGCAAAACGGCCCACCCCGTGGGGTGGGCCGTTGCGAGGACGAACCCTGGGACGTGCGCGGCCGGAGCCGGTCACGCCCGCTGGCGAGGCGAATCAGCCGCAGCTGACCGACTTGCCGCCTTCACCGACTTTGCAGTTGGGCTTGGCGCCGGAGCCGGGGTTGAAGCTGACTTTGCCGCATTGGCCGGCCGCGACGTTGCCGATGATGACTTCGAGGCGCAGTGGCGCTCTGGCCGTGTCGATCGAGAAGTTGGCGTCCTTGCCCGAGAGCGAGAACTTGTAGACGCCGGGGCCGCTGTTCGGCTTGTACTGCAGCGTGGCCTTGGTGATGCCCGGTGCGAGGCTGCCGTTGGCGTCCTTGTACTGCCACTTCGTGCCACTGCTGGAGGCGAACCAGCCCGGGCTGGTGGTGCTCGGCGCCGCGCCGGCCGGGATGGTGATGGACAGCAGCGGCGTGCTGTTGAAGCCGCCGAGCACGCCGTAGATGTTGAACGTCATGCCGGTGCTCACCGGATCGATGGCCGGGGAGAGGGCGGCGATGTCGATGGTGCCCTTGATGGCCAACTTCTCGTTGCCCGGCGGGAACAGGTTGCCGAGGATGCGGGCCTTGGCGCCGGCGAGCGTGACGCCGCTGTTGCAGACGATGGTGGGCGTCGCGGTGGCCGTCGGGGTCGGGGTCGCCGTCGGCGTATCCGTCGCCGTGCGGGTGGGGGTACGCGTCGGCGTGCCCGTCGGGGTGATCGTCGGCGTCACCGTCGGCGTGCTCGACGGCGTTGCCGTCGGGGTATCCGTGGCCGTCGAGGTCGGTGTGTTCGTCGGCGTCGCGGTGTCCGTCGGCGTGTTCGTCGGCGTATGCGTCGGGGTGCTGGTGGGCTGACCCGTCGGGGTATCCGTCGGCGTTTCCGTCGGCGTGCTGGTGGGCGTCTGGGTCGGCGTTTCGGTCGGCGTCGGGGTGATCGTCGGCGTGTGCGTCGGCCCGAGCGGGGTTTCGGTGAACGTCGGGGTCTGGGTCGGCGTATGCGTCGCCGTGTGCGTCGGGGTGTGCGTCGGGGTGCGCGTCGGCGTCGACGTCGGCGGCACCGGCGTGTTGGTGTTGGTCGGCGTGTTGGTCGGCGTATTCGTCGGCGTCACCGTACGGGTGTTGGTCGGCGTGTTGCTCGGGCCCGGCGTCGGCGTGTCCGTCGGCGCGGCGCACGGCGGGTTGCTGTTCTGGTCGGCCGGGTCGCAGCCGGCGTCGAGTTCGTCGCGGTCGAAGTCGCCGTCCATGTCGCGGTCGACACCGGCGCGCACCGCCGAACCCGGCGGGTAGCAGGTGTAGGTCAGGTCCTGCCCCGCCGTGGCGGCGAGGGCGCGCAGGTTGGCGTCGCTGATCAGCGGCTCCGAGGCCCGATCGGAGCGGAAGGTGCCGGCGGTGGTCAGATACCAACCGCGCTGCTCGCCGTTGACGATGCCCTTGACGACGAGATCGCATTCCCGCGCGTCCGGGTAGCTCTTGAAGACCCAAGGGGTCGAGGCGCGCGCGACGAGGAGGTCGAGGCGCGTCCCGACGGTCGCGGCGTTGGTGTTGGTGAGTGTGATCTGCTGGCCGACGACCGGGGCGATGTCGTTGTCGAAGGCGAGCATGTACAGCTCCATGCTGCGCCGCTTGTTGTTGCCGCCGTTCGGTCCGTTGAAGCCCGACTGGAAGCCGAAGTTGTTGGCTTCGTTGAACACCGTCGCTTGGAAGAATCGATAGAGGGTGTCGGCACTGCCGTCGTGCGTGAAGCCGAAGCCGCGGATCTGATCGCCCAGGTGGCGGTTGCCGGGGGTGGTGGTGAACAGCGGAGTCGTCGGGTCGGCGACGTTGCCGCCGCCGTTGAAGAAGCTGACATCCGGCATGCCGAACATGCCGATCTTGGTGTACATGTTGCGGGTGTGCGCCACCTTGAGGACCTGGGTTTCGTTCTCGAAGCTGGCGCGACCACCGGTACTGAAGAAGCCGGCGGCGGCATTGAGTTCGTGGCAGCCCTTGCAGGTGAAGCCGACGGCGTTGTCGGCGCCGTTGGTGTTCAGACAGACGCCGTCGGCGCAGCGGTTGGCATTGAAGAACGCGGCGCCGCTCTTTTCGTCGATGGTGTCGTCGTTGTTGTCGCCGCGCAACTCGTTGTTGAGCTGACGCACCGGATTCGGCGGCAGCATCACCTGCAACTGGAAGTTGGAGAACTTCTGCATGTCCGGCGCCGAGATGATCGCTTCGCGCCCGACGAGGCCGGGGAAGGCGACGATGAAGTTGCGGAAGGAGAGGTCCTCGTCGCCGCGATCGGTCGCCGAGTTGGTGTACGGCGAGTCGAGGCCGAAGAAGCCGTCGGCGCGGTCGCCGCGCCAATGCAGGGCGCCGTGGTTCTGCATGCCGCGCAGCGTCTGCGTCGTCATGGGGCCCTTCATCGGGTGGAATTGGTTGGTGGCCGCACCGCCGTTCTGGTCATTGTTGCCGATCAGCAAGTCACTCCCCAGCAGAATGGGTGCCGGGTTGTTGGTGACGTCGTCGTCCGGGTTGCCCAGGTCCCAGGCGAGGTTGTCGAGGTCGCCGAAGATGTGACAGCTGGCGCACGAGGCTTCGCCGTTCGATGAGGTGGCGATGGCGTCGTAGAGGAACGGACGACCTTGTACCACGACCGTCGGTTCGGGGTTGTGCAGCGACAAGTGTGAGGTCTCGGTGTTGCTCGTCAGGTTGATGATCGACACCGAATTGTCGAAGCGCGTCAGGACGTACAAGCGGCCGTTGACGTCGTCGTGCACGATGCCGCCGGGGCCGCCGCCGCTGACGTTGATGAAGTTGGCGCTCGCGGTCGTCGGGTTGAACGTGTCGTTCTCGAGGGCTGGGATGTCGTAGACGCCGATCTTCGACGAACCGAAGGCGGCGACGTAGAGCTTGTTGGTCACCGGGTCGATGACCATCTCGAGCGGCGTCGAGACGCTGTGGTTCTTGGTGCCGGCGGGCGCCGGCAGGGTAGCGTAGGGGATGTGCTTGTTGAGGTGGCGGATGGTCGCGACGTCGCTCGGGTTGCTCGGATCGACGATACTGATGCGCGACAGGGCCAGCTTCCCTTGCACCGTGGAGCCGCCGTAGATGCCGGGGCCTTCGAAGCGCGTCAGGTTGTTGGCTTCCGTGTTGCTGACGTAGACCTTGCCGGTCGTCGGATGCACCGCGACGTTGAACAACGTCGTGCCGAGGCTGGTCCAGTTGCGGGTTTCGGTCAGCGTCGAGGCGTTGATGGCGAACAAGTCGCGGTCGGGCAGGTTGAAGCGGACGCCGTTGCTCCAGTTGCGTCCCAGCGGGTCTTTCCACTGGCCCGAGGCCTTGTCGTACTTGACGATCAGCGACACCTCCGGCGCGGCGACGCCTTCGTGGTTGGTCGCCGGGCCGGGCAGGCCGCCCGGTAGTTGCCCGCTGCTGAGGCCGTTCGGCGAGGTGATGCCGTCGCCGCTGCAGGGGCTGGTGCCGAAGCCGTTGCAGACCGTACCTTCGCTGACGGTGGTCGTCTGGTTGCCGGAGAAATGGATCGACGCGTAGACCGTGCTGCCGTCCGGGCTGACGGCGAGGCCACGCGGCGTGTCGCCGAAGAGCTCGACGATCTTGAGCGGCGTGCCACCGAGGGTGTTACCGAGGTTGGTGCCGTCGAACACCCAGACATCGGCGCGCGGCGTGCCGGGCACCGTGAACTTCGGGTCGCCCGCGCCCGTGACGCTACTGATCGAAGAGTCGGTGCGGTGCTGGCCGCGGCGTGCCGTCGTGATGAAGGCGCGGTTGCCGCCGGCGCCGGCGAAGACGATGTCGCGCGGCTCGTCGCCGACCAGCAACGTGCGGGTGACGCGCGGCGGCGTGGCGCTGACGTCGACGATGCTGACGCTGTCGGAGAGGTGGTTCACCACCCACACTTCGCTGTCGGTACGGGCGGCGACGGCGACGGGCTCGAGCCCGACCGGCACCGACCCGACGTGCGCCAGGCCGCCGGGGGTGACGTCGAAGATTTCCAAGCGGTTGTCCGGCGTGTTGCAGGCGAACAGCTGCGTACCGTCGGGCGAAAGCGCCAACGGCCGCACCGGGCCGCTCTCGAACGTCATGAAGTTGGGACCGCTCTGGCCCCAAGCCGGCAAGGCGACGGCGAGAGCGACGAGCGCAAGGAAGCGGCGAACGCCGCGTTGCGGATTCCGCATGGACACTACCCCCGGGTGGGTTGAATGAACTTTCCAACGCCCCTACTACAGTGCCGTTCAACCTGTCCAGCGAGAATTATCTTGGGGCCCGGCGCTGAGGCGCCGGAAGGCAAAGGCAAAGGCTTAGGCAAAGGCTTAGGCAAAGGCTGGGTCTGAGTCCTAGCCTCAGCCTTTGCCTCAGCCTAAGCCTAAGCCTCATCCTGGTCAGGCGCGTCAGCGCCTGACCAGGATGACCACCGGGATCTTGCGGTCGGTGCGCGCCTGGTACGACTCGTAGGGCGGGTACATTTCGACCAGTCGCGGCCACAGCTTCTTCTTCTCCGCGGCCGACGCGGTCTGGGCATGCATCGGAAGGCGCTCGCCGCCAATCTCGATCTCGACGTTCGGATCGGCCTGCAGGTTGCGGTACCAGAGGGGGTGCTGCGACATCCCGCCCTTGGAGGCGACGATGACGTAGCGGTTGCCGTCCTGCAGGTAGAGCAGCGGCGCCGTGCGCGGCGCGCCGCTCTTGCGTCCCTTGGTCACGAGCAGCAACACCGGCGCGCCGTAGAGGAATTTGTTGCCCAAGCGCCCGCCACTCAGGCGAAAGAGCCACGTGTTCAGGCGCGACATCCACTTGACGACGACGTTGCCGACCTTTTCCTCGGTGGCGCTGTAGGGGCGGAGCTTCTCTGCCATCGGCGGTACCTCGTTGGTTGCGAGCCTGCTGCGTGGTTTGGGTCGAGGCGGACTTTGCCGCTGTGCCGCGGTGCGGGCAAGTGCCGCAGCCGCGGTACTTTCGACCGCTGGCGCAGCCGGCACGACGGTTGAGCGGTTTCGTCTCGTCATCCCGTGCGGCGCAATGCTACCGGCACGGTCATTCGGCAAGCAGCGTTGACAGGTCTCTGAAGATTCCCTTATGAACCCGCCCGCTATCCTTATGTCCAACACCCGCGCTCGTATCCATGCCGCGGTCGCGCCTCGCGTGGTCGTCGGTTTCCTTCTGCTGTGCGGCGGCTTCACCGCGGCGGCCCAGGCCGAGGAAGCTCCGGCCGCGGCGCCGTGGACGCTCGATGCCAACAATTGGCAAATGGGCCAGGGCAAATTGCCCGACCCCGTACTCGAGCGCGTCAAGAAGGGAGAGTACTCGTTCGAGATCCACCCCGTCGACCCGGAGAAGTTCAAGCACAACTACTCCGACGCCTTCTGGAGCGCCTCGGAATCCAATGAGGGCAAGTACGGCGTCGACGACGAAACCTGCGGCCTGAAGGATCTCGCCACCGGCAAGAATCCGGATTACTGGTTCGGTTTCCCGTTTCCCAAGATCGACCCCAAGGATCCGCAGGCAGCCTGCAAGATGGCGCAGAACTTCGCCTCGGCCGGCTACATGGGCGGCGGCGGCGGCGCCACCTTCACACTCAACGGCATCGACGGCAGCGGCGAGTTCAAGCGCATCAAACTCTGGGCCCATGCCAAGGCCTTCGTCGGCATGCACGGCGGGGCGATCGACAACCCCGACAACCTGCGCGGGTCGTCGCTCACCTACGTCATGGAGCCCACCGACATCGACGGCGTCGCCGGCCTCGGCCATCGCAAGAACGACTGGGACGGGCAGGACCAAGCCTGGTTCTACGTGCCCGCCACCCGCCGCGTCCGCCGCGTCAGCTCGTCGTCGCGCTCGGATCCCGTCGCCGGTCTCGACATCTACTCCGACGACTCGAACTGTTACGGCGGCAAGGTCGAATATTACAAGTGGAAGCTGGTCGGCGAAGGCGAGGTCTTCGCGCCGCTGCTCGACCCCAACCCGCTGGAGCAGAAGCAGATCGGCCCCAGCCGCTGGGAAATCGGCATCCCGTACTTCCAGGCGGCCTACGAGACGCCCGGCGCCAAGGGGGCGCCGTGGCTCGTCGTGCGCAACCTCAAGTTCGTGCTGCGCCCGGTGTGGATCCTCGAAGGCCAGTCCGAGGATCCGTACTACAACTTCGGCAAGGTCATCATGTACATGGACAAGGACATGTACCGCATCTACTGGAAGTTGGTGCACAACCGCGGCGGTGAGTACTTCTACAATGCCATGTGCGCCTACCACTTCGCGCGGCGTCCGGACGGTTCGCACACCGCGGTGGTACCGAACCTGGTCGTCGGCGTGAACGACAAGCGCAATCGCGCCGCGCTCGGCGGGCGTTACGTTTCGCAGTTCTTCGAGCACGACTTCGAGGACAACTACTTCACGCTGGCGACCTTGCGCGAGCTGTCCGACTGAGCGCCACGTACGCGGCGGGAGGGGGCATGAGGGGACGAGCTCGGCGTCGGAGCAGCGCAGCCATGGCGGCCTTGGTCGCCGCGTGCTGCATGGTCGACGCCGCCGGGGCGGCGTCCATCGACGAAAACGGCGACATCCGCCTCGGCGTGCGCGTCTATTCCTCCGTGCGCACGGGCACCGAAGACACCGACAAACGCATCTCCTACGGCTTGCGCCAACCGACGGTGGACAATCCGGACAATCGCGCCCCTCGGATCACCCACCGCGCACTCACCTTTCCGGTGTCGCAGCGCTGGACCACGCGCCAGCAACGCAACTTCGCCGAGGTCGACTGGAATCATGACCTCGATCGACTGATCAAGCAGGGCTTCGGGCCCCTGTCGTTGATCCGCCACCTGCCGTTCGACGTGCGCCGCGTCAGTTACCACCTCACCTACCGCGGCGAGCACGACGGTATCTACGACTACGGCCCGGACGAGTTCCGCACCGCCGAGCAGTTCTATGACGAGCAGCTGGTGCCGCCGAATCGCTTGGCGTTCCCGCCGACGACCGTCGACGTCCTGCCCGTGCGTCAACAACTGCGCGAAATCGCGGTGCAACGCCACCGTTTGTTCCAGGCCTACCTGCAGGCGAAGGTCGGGGACCTCTTCTTGCGCTTCGGTCGGCAGATCCTCGTCTGGGGCGAAACCGACGCCTTCCGCCTGCTCGATAACATCAATCCGCTCGACAGCAGCTTCGGCGGCTTCCTGGTGCCGCTCGACGAGCGGCGCGTGCCGCTCGACATGCTGGTCGCGCGCTACGAACTCGGACGTGTCCGCGGCTTGCCGTTCCACGAGATCTCCATCGAGGGGTACGGTGCCATCGACGACTCGGTGGCCTTCGCTCCGGGCATCCCGCAAGGGTCGCCGTGGAATCTCCCCAACCTCGGTGCGCCGTCGGCGTTGACGCTCACTGCGTTGGATACGCCGAATCGGACGTTCGAAGACATGCGCGGCGGCGTGCGGCTGTCGTTCAGTGCCGACCTCCCCGGGGTGCAGACGACCAACTTTTCGTTGGCCCACTACTATACCTATCTCGACCTGCCCGCGGTGCAGATGTCGACGCGCAGCGATACGCTCAACTTCCCGGTGCCGATTCCCGACGGAAAGCGCGGCGCCGGCGCCAGTGCGCTGGTCGTGCAGTCGGCGCCGCTGGCGCAGATCACCGGCGCGACGGCCTCGTTCGCCATCCCGCCCGAGTGGGTGCGGCCCGTCGGCATCAGCGGTGAGCCGATCCTGCGCATCGAGGGCGCCTACTTCCAGAACGAAGCGCGTTACCGGCAGAGCGAACTCGATCCGTTCTACTTCGCCCTACCGATCGTCAATCCGAGCACGGGAGCGCTGACGCCTTGTCCGCACGGCAGCGTCACCGACGACGGCTACTGCCGCAGCCCGCGCCGCACCGGAGATTCGTGGAACTTCATGTTGGGCATGGATCTGCAGCAGTGGATCCGACCGCTCAATCCCAACGCATCCTTCTTCTTCACCACCCAGATCTTCTACAAGCACCTCATGGGCGCGGCGAAACGGCGCCCTCTGGCGACGCCCGGCAAGCCGTTCGCCCAGCCGTGCGACACCCCCGGTTTACCCGCCGGTGTACCCTGCTTCGCCGAGACCATCCCACCGCCGATGGACGGCGAAGTGTTGCCGGTGCCCGAACTCTTCGTCGGGGCGGACTATTTCAATCTGCCGGTCGACGCGACGGAGCCGTATTACGTGCGCACCTCGCCCGACCAAATCCTGCATACGCTGCTGGTCGGCACCACCTATCTCAGCGGTCAGCTGGCGCCGACTCTCGGCCTGTTCTACGACTGGCAAGGCGCCCTCGTCGTGCAGCCGCAGGTGACCTACCTGCGTGACCCGTTCCGCGTGACCCTCAACTACAACATGCTCGCCTCCAGCCGCTTGCGCGGCGGCAGCGGCATCAGTCTCTTGCGCGACCGCGACAATCTCTTGTTCCAGGTCGAGTATGCACTTTAGGAAGGGCCAAGGGCCATGGTGCAAGGGCCAAGAGAGAAAGGTCGCAGGTGGCGGATGGCCTTCCTACTCGCCCCCGTCACGCGCTGCGACCGCATCCTTCTTGACCCTTGGCCCTTGTACCTTGGCCCTCTATCCCCCTCGGAGGATTCCCATGTTTCGCTCACTTCTTTGGATGGCCGGCGCCGGCTTGATGCTGGTCTCGCCTGCCGTTGCGCAGAATGCCTGTGTCGGTGATTGCAGCGGCGACGTCGCCGTGACCGTCGACGAGATCGTCACCGGCGTCAACATCGCCCTCGGCACCGCCAGCGTCACCAGCTGCACCAACTTCGACGGCAACGACGACGGACAGGTGACCGTCGACGAGATCGTCACCGCCGTCAACTTCGCGCTCACCGGCTGCCCCGCCGGCGGCGAGGGACTCGGCGTGCGCCGCTTCTCGTTGTCGTCGCAGAGCAAGCTCGAACTCATCGGCCTGCCGATCCCGCTGTCGTCGAACAACTTCACCGGCTTCATGGAAATCGAGGCCGGCCCCGAGGACCCGAACGGCATCCGGCCCTTAGCGCTCACGGGCGCCTCCGACTTCATCCAGATCGTCTTGGCGCCGCCGATCGGCGCGCCGATCGTCATCTGCATCGAGCCGCAAGTCGAGCAGTATCCCCTCCGCAATATCGGCTACCTCGCCTGCAACGGCGCTCCGCTGGGCGGCTTGAACGTGGTGCAGGATCACAACATCAACGACGTCGATCCGACCTGCCAGACGGGCACGGCCGACCCCAATCCCTTCCATCCCGGCGTGTGCACCAGCGAGTTCATGCCGGAGATCATCGAGGGTCAGTCCGGCAACGGCGCCGCGGCGATCGCCCCCGACATCAATACCCTCGAGGGTGGCCTGCCGGTGAGGATCTACATCGAAACCGCCATCCCGTGCGGCGACGAAGACGTCGACCCGCTCGACGCGCCGTTCGCCCTCAACACCGTGCTCGGCCGCGCCACCGTGCTCGACGCCGGCAACATCCCGGGCAACGTCTTGTCGGCGGAACGTCCCGGCGAGAATTTCGACTGCGCCAACTGGACCCAAGAGGACGGACCCGGTCGCTTCGTCTTGATGGCTCCGCTGGTCGACTTCGACACCGGAATCCTCGGCTTCGTCGACGGCATCATCGGCTTCTCGCTCGACGACTGAACCGGATCGCGCCGGGCGGAAAATTCCGCCCGGCGCGGTTTGTCGCCTTTCCAGGGCGGTGGTAGCTTCGCGACCATGCAGTCCAAGGGGATCCCCTGGTCACGGTTCCTGTCCGTCCTGCTTCTCGCCTCGGCTTTGCTCGCCGGTTGCGACAACGACCATCCGGACCTTCCACCACCGACACCGACGCCGACACCAACCGATACCCTGCGGCCGACGGCGACTCCGACCGCCACGCCGATCCGACCGACGCCGACGCCCGTCTTCTTCGTCTCCTCCGTCTACCCCCCGTCCGGTACCGCCCGCGGCGGCACCGCCGTCGCCATCGAAGGCGCCGGCTTCGGCGCCGGTGTGCGCGAGGTGCGCTTCGGCTCCGCCCCTGCGACGCAACTCATTCGGCTCACCGACGGCCGCCTCTCGTGCGTCACCCCGCCTGGGACCTCCGGCGCCAGCGTACCCGTCACCGTGGTGCGCGACGACGGCCTTCCCGGCACCGCCGCCGGCTCGTTCCAATATCTCTCGACGACCCCCGGCAGCGTTCTGCGCATCGAGCCCGTCGGCCTGCCGAGCGTCAACCTCGACCGCCGCATCGGCACCACCAGTGCCGTCATCGACTACCTCGTGCGCGACGGCCTCGGGCGTCCGGTTCCGGCCGACGAAATCCGCACCCAGCTCTTTCTCGACGGAACGCGCCTCGGCAGCGGCGTCTTCGATGAAACCGTCCTCGGCGGCAACGCCGAAGAACTCGAACTCGACCTGTTCCTGATGCTCGTCCTCGACGCCAGCTACTCGCTGCAGCAGTTCGGCGAGCCGCAGTTCAGCACCGTGCTGCAAAGTGCCGAGGAACTCGTCGCTCGCGGTGCCGATCTCTGGTCCGAACGCGCCGGCTCCTTCCAGTGGAGCATCGTCTGGTTCAACGAGTTACTGGCGCGGCCGGACGAGGACCACCTGGAGACCTTCCGCATCACCAACATCCCGCAACCGGAACCGGGCGACTTCACCAAGCTCTACAGCGCCGTCAGCTCCGGACTCGACGTGTCGCAGTCGTTGCGCGCCACCGGCGTCGCCGCCGATCCGCGCGATCGCCACGTCGCCGTCGTCTTCACCGATGGTCGCGACAATCTGAGCGCCTTCGACAACCCCGACGTCGAAGAGAGCGGCGTGTTGACCAACGGCGACCCCTACCGCCGCTTCGGCTGGCGCTCGACGGACCTCGACGCCGTGCTCGTCGAGATCGGCGAACACCCCGCCTATCCGGAAGCACTGACCCTGCACACGATTGCCCTCGGCGAACCCTGTGAAGGTGCTCCCGGCGGCACCTGCTTCGATCGCACCGCGCTCGAACAGATGGCCCAGGTCGGACTCGGTCAGTCCTTCGAATCCCTCGACGACTCGAGTTCCCTCTTCGATCAAGTGTTGGCGGAGTTCGAGACCCTGCGCTCGGACGGCGCTCGTATGCCGCTCCCTCCAGGGACGTATACCTTGGATCTGTTCGTCGAGCGCACCGACGGTCGCGCCTCGGGGGAGCTCGGCTTCCTGTTCGTCGTGACCGAAACCGGGGCGCAGTTCCTGAGCTATCGATGACGCGCGTGCTTCGGCGTGGGTTGCCCACGTGGTTCAGCCTGGCGACGTTGCTCGTCCTCGTGCCGTTGGCGGCTCTTGGGCAAACGCCGACCGCTACCTCCACCGCCAGCTCCATCCCGACGCCCAGCGCTTCTGCGTCGGCTGCCACGCGCACGCCGACCTCCACGCCCATCGCTACACCCGTGCTGCCCGACCGCAGCGTCGCCAGCACCTACCGCGGCTCGTGGGTCGCGGGCAGCGCCGCCGGCGCCGCCAGCCTCAGCTGGAGCCAAAGCGGCGATGCGCTCGAGGGTGTGCTGGTCCTGCAGAATCATCCCTGTCTCGAACTGGCCCAGGTCACGGCGCGGCTCAGCGGCGATACGATCTCCGCTACGCTGCGCAGCTCGACGTCACCCGCCACCGGCAGTGCTCGTTGGACGGTGGGTGGCATCCAACTCGCCGGCACCTACCAGCTCGTCAGCGGTTGCGACCGCAGTGCCAACGGGCTCCTCAGTCTCACGGCGCAGGTCGTGGTCACCCCGCGCGGCACGCCGACCGCCACCATCACGCGGCCGCTCCAGAGTCCGACCCCGACGGCCACCCCGAGCGCGTCGCCGACACCGCGCCTCGCCGGTGACTGCAACGGCGACGGCACCGTGGTCGTCAACGAGATCCTGACTCTGGTCAGCATCGGCATCAGCACGCGACCGTTGGTCGTCTGTCGCGACGCCGATCGCAACGGCGACGGGGCCATCACCGTCGACGAAATCATCGCCGCCGTGTTGGCCGCGCTGCACGGGCGGAGCGGCACGCCGCCGCCGCCCATTCTGGACGCCTGCCTCGACGGTTCGGTCGGCACGTGCCTATGCCGCGGCAGTATCTGTTGTCTGGCCGGGAGCTGCGGCGTGGGTGAGCCCTGCGTCGATTCTTCCGATTGCGGCTTGCCGCTGGTGTGCCAAACCGCGAGCGACGGCTCGCGTCGCTGTGCCGAAGACGGCTCCATCGTCGTGCCGCCGCCGCTGTGACGGGGAAGGAAAGACTCGATGATGCCGCTCTCTCGCCTGGCTGCTTCGGCCTGCTTCGCCGCGGTGGCGTCGACGTTGGTGCTGTCGTTGGCTTCGCCGGCAACGGCGGGGCTGTTCTGTCTCAACGACTGCTCGGGGCACGGCGTGTGTGCGTTCCAGAATCCGTTCGACCGCACCCGGACCGACTGGATCTGGGAGCGGCGCTGTTTCTGCGATCCCGGCTGGACCGGCGCCGATTGCAGTCGTTGCTCCGCCAGCGACGTTTGCGGCGACCGCAAGCTGTGTCGCTTCGGCGAGTGTCGCTGCCCGATCGGCTGGGAAGGGGACGCGTGCGAGCGCTGTTACTCCTCGGTCGGTTGTGGCCACGGCAAGTGTTTCGACATGAAGTGTGTCTGTGATGCCGGCTGGAGCGGCGTCGATTGCACCACCCCGATGCCCGTCGACCCCCTGGCGCCGTCCGCTACGCCCGCGCCGACGCCCACCCCTTGAACCGACTCGCGCCACGAGGAGCACGCCATGCGCATCGATGAAGTGATCGCCCGACCGGGCGCCAACGAGCCGCGCCCGCTGGAGGGCGTGCGCATCCTCGCCATCGAACAGATGCAGGCGCTGCCCTTCGCCACCCAGCTGTTGGCCCATCTCGGCGCCGAAGTGGTCAAGGTCGAACACCCGCAGCAAGGCGACTCCGGGCGCGGTGCGCTGCCGGCGGTGCGCGATACCGACGGCCGCAACGTCGGCGCCACCTACTTGCGCAACAACCTGTCGAAGAAGAGCCTCGCGATCGACCTCAAGCACCCGCAAGGACGCGAACTGATTCGCCGTCTGGTGCCGCGTTACGATGTCGTCGGCGAGAACTTCAAGCCCGGCACGATGGACCGTCTCGGCTTGGGGTATGCCGACTTGGCGCCGCTGCATCCCGGCCTCATCTACGTTTCCGTGTCGGGCTTCGGCAATCTGAGTGACTCGCCGTACGCCTCGTGGCCCGCCTATGCGCCCATCGCCGAGGCCATGGGCGGCTTCTACGAGGCCAAGCGCAAGGAAGGCGAGCCGCCGTTGGTCGGGCCGGCCGGCGCCCTCGGCGACATCGGCAGTTCGTTGTTCGCCGCCATCGGCCTGCTGGCGGCTCTGCGGCACCGCGACCGCACCGGACGGGGGCAACACGTCGACGTGTCGATGTTCGACGCCATGATCGCCATGGCCGACATCGTGCCGTTCATGTGGTCGATGGGAGTGCGCGGCAAGCGGCGCGCCTTCGGCATCTTCGACGGTTTCCGCGCGCGCGACGGCTACTTCGTCGTGCAGGCGGTGCGCGATCATCAACTGGCGCTGCTGGCGAAGGCGGTGGGTCACCCGGAATGGCTCGACGACCCGCGTTTCGCCACCCGCCAGGGTTGGGTGGACCACCTCGACGACGTGGTGCGCCCCGCGGTCGAGGCCTGGGCCAGCGACAAAGGCAAGCTCGAAGCCGCGACGCTACTCTGTGAGCAGGGGTTGGCGGCGGGTCCGTGCAACAGTGCGGAGGACATCATCGCCGACCCGCACGTAGCCAGTCACAACATGCTGATCGAGGTGCCACGTCCGGATGGGGGCGAGCCGCTGTTGGTGGCCGGCAATCCGATCAAGCTGTCGGCAACCGCCGAGGGCCCGGTGCACCGCTGGCCGACCCTGGGCGAGCACACCGACGCGGTACTGGAACAAGACCTCGGCCTGACGCCGGCGGAACTGGCCGCCCTGCGCCAGGCGGGAGCCATCGGACAAGTCTGACGAGTCCGACCTGTCCGACCTGTCCGACTTGTCAGACTTGTCAGACTTGTCAGACCTGTCGGAGCCAGCCTGGCAGCGTCACATCGCCGACCTGGCGAAACGTTACGCGCACCGGCTCGCCGATGCGGATGGTGGCGGCGTCGATCGCCGTGATCGAGCCGCCGTCCTCGGCCAGGAGATTGCCGACCAGGCGGAGGTTCGGCGCGTCGTCGAGCGCCACGACGATGACGTTGTAGCGCCCGAGTTCGGCGTAGGCCGGCAGCAGCGGCGGGTGCGGTACGACGAACGACCAGATGGTGCCGGTGCCGCGGCTGAGGCGCCACTCGTGTTCGAGCGAGCCGCAGGCGGGGCACATCGGCCGCGGCGGGTGGCGCCATTGACCGCAGGCGCGGCACGCCTGGAGTCGCAGTTCACGTCGCGCACAGGCTTGCCAGAAGGGCGCGGCGTCGGGGTCGCCGACGTCGGGAACGAGCCACGGGGATTCCATGCTTCACCGCCGCAAGACGAGAGCGCTGGTGGGCACTCCCTCGCCGCTGGTCACCAGACAGCTGCGCGCTTCCTCCACCTGGCAGGGGGAGGTGCCGCGCATCTGGCGCACGCCTTCGAGGATCAGGTTGAAGCCGTGCACGTAGGCTTCCGACATGCCGCCGCCGGCGGTGTTCGTCGGCAACCGCCCGTGCGGCCATTCCAGCGCCCCACCGTCGGTGAAGGCCGCGCCCTCGCCGCGGCCGCAGAAGCCGTAGCCTTCGAGCGACAGCGGGATCAACGTGCTGAAGGCGTCGTACAACTGCGCCACGTCGATGTCCTGCGGCCGAAACTCGCTGCGCTCCCACAGTCGCCGCGCACACGCCCAGGCCGGCCCGAGCAACGGGTCGTCGCCGAAGTAGTTGATCATCGGTTGGTGCTGGCGCGGCAGGCCCTGCGCGAAGGCGTGGATCCAGCACGGGGGCTGCGGCAGGTCGCGCGCGCGCTCGGCCGAGGTGATCACCACCGCCAGGGCGCCATCCGTTTCGAGGCAGTTGTCGTACAGACACAGCGGCTCGGAGATCCAGCGCGCGTTCATGTAGTCGTCGCGCGTCATCGGCTTGCCGTACATCATCGCCAACGGATTGTGCTGCGCGTGCTGGCGGAAGGCGAGGGCGACGTTCGCCAGGTGGTCGCGGGTGGCGCCGAACTCGTGCATGTAGCGCCGCGTCAGCATGGCGATTTCATCGACCGGGCGCAGCAGGCCGAAGGGCCGGCTCCACTGCCAGGTACCCGCCACGGTCTGCGACGCACGGGCCCACGGCCGGCTGGCCTTGTCGGCGCGCTTGCGCGCACGCCACGCGACCGCGACCTCGCACTGTCCGGTGGCGACGGCCATGGCGGCATGCCCGACGGTGGCGCAACCGGCACCACCACCGTAACCGACTTCGCCGAAGTAGGTCAGGTCGCCGAGGCCGACGTTGCGCGCCACGTCGACCTCGCGCCCGTTCTCCATCGAAAACATCACCAGGCCGTCGACGTCGCTCGGCCGCAGCCCGGCGTCGTCGATGGCGGCGCGGATCGCCTGACAGGCCATCGACAATTCGCTGTCCGGATGGCCCTTGGCGAAGGCCGTCTGACCGATGCCGACGATCGCCGTGCGGTCTTGCAACGATAGACTCATGCGAGACGTCTACCCGGCCCAGCCCGGCGGCTCAACCCGCCTCATGCGAGGGCACCACGGCGGGTAGGGCCGGCACGGCGTCGGCGTCACTGCCTCGCAGCACGGGCAACAGCTCGGCCGGAGCGCTGGCCAGGGCATGTGCGGTCGCCCGCCGCCCTTCCTCGATGGCCTCGCGGGCGCGGTGGAAGTCGAACATGGCGAACTCCGGCAGGCGCGGCGTGATCAACACCTCCGGCGGGTCGCCCGCCATGCGACTGCGAGTGATGCGGATCGTCATGATGTCGATCGTCGCGCCCATCACCTCGAACATGCTCGGCGGCAAGTCGCGCTTGTCGCGCCAGCTGGCGCCGGCGATCCACTCTTGCAGCTCCGACGCCATGTCGCGCATGGCCCGTTGCCATGTGCGCTCTTCCCCCTCGGGCGCGGGCGGCGGCAGCACCGGCGGCGGCGCGGGCGGCGGCTCGTCGACGCGTTTGGCCAGTAGGGTCGTGTTCAGATCAACCGCGATCACCAAGTCGGCCCCGAGCGCGCGGCAGACGGACACCGGCACCGGGTTGACGACGCCGCCGTCGATGAGCCACCGATCGTCGATGCGCACCGGCGTGACGATGCCCGGAATCGCCGTCGAGGCCCGCACCGCATCGAGCAAGCGGCCACGTCGCAGCCAAACCTCTTGGCCGCGGTTGACGTCGGTGGCAACTGCGGCGAACGGCCGTGCCAGATCCTCGATCGCTTGGTCCGGTAGGTCGGAGTGGAGGAAGTCGAAGACCTTGCGGCCTTTGATGAGGCCGCCGCGGAACGAGATGTCGAAGTAACTGATCACTTGCCGGCGATCGAGTCCGAGGGCGAAAGCCTCGTACGCATCGAGTTTGCCGGTGACGTAGGCCGCGCCGACGGCGGCGCCGACCGAGGCGCCGGCGACGACGTCCGGTCGAATGCCGGCATCCTCGAGGGCGCGCAGCACGCCGATGTGAGACCAGCCGCGGGCCGAGCCGCTGCCGAGGGCCAGTCCGATGATCTGTCGCCGCGCCATGACGTGTGGCGTCCCGCCTCAGGCCTCGGCCTGGCGCAGCTTGCTCGTCATCCGCAGCAGGCGAGGCATGTCGAGGGCCGTCGCGGTCGCCGCCGCGGTGTCGAGCAACTCGGCGGCCCGCGCCGCATCGCCCTCGGCGGCGCGCGCCAACAACATCGCCGCCAACTCGGCCTGCGTCAGCGCCAGCCACGGGCGTGCCCCCATTTGCGCGTGCCGCCGCAGGGCAAACTCGAAGTGGCGTGCTGCCGCGTCCCAGTGGCTCGAGGCTGCCGCCAGGCCGCCGAGCACCCGCGCCACCGAACCGCCGAACGAGACGGCGTGGCTGCCGAGGATGAGGTTGTGGCGCTCGAACGGCAGCAACATGCCGTAGATGCGCTGGCAGCTCGGCAGGTCGCGCAGCTGCGCGGCGATTTCGCCGAGGAACGACATCACCGGCAGCCAGGTCGTGTCGAACGGGATCGCCTCGAAGTCGCTCGACAGCATCGAGTCGAGCAGTGTGCGGGCGGCATCGAAGCGCCCGTGGTGCACGTCGAGGTAGGCGATCACCGTGCGCGCCGCGACCGAGTCTTGGTACATCTGGGCGACGACGCGGAGGTCCTCCTCGACGGCATCGATGCGGGTTTCGGTGAGGCGCAAGCTGATGATCTGGCGCCGGTAGTACAGTTCGGCGATGTCGGGTCGCACCAGCCGCCCGAGGACCAGCGCGTCCTCGATCGCCGCTTCGGCGGCGCGGAACTGGCCGGCGAGCATCATGCCCATGCCCTGCCAGACGCAGTGGATCCACCGCAGGTACGGTTGGTGCAACTGCTCGATCAGCCGCTCGAGGCGGCGCATGCTCTCGTTGGCGCTGGCGAAGTCGCCGTGTTCCAGCAGATCGCGTGCCTGGAGTTCGAAGGCATACGCGAGAACTTCCGTTTCGCCGCGATTCTCGGAGGTGCGCACCAATTCGTTGGCGATGGCGAGGCGTTCGCCGGCGCGGCTGGGGAACGCCAGGGCCACGTGGGCGTCGGCCAAGACGTCGATGAGGATCTCCGGATCTTCGAGGCGGTGCGCCATCTCGACGGCGTCGAGGCCGAGGCTTTCGCGCCGGTCGAGGGGCTTGGGGCGGTAGTAGTAGGCCCAGCCGAGGCGCGCCGAGACGAGGGCCTTGAGCGGATCGTCGGCCGCCGGCAGGGCCTCGTTCGCCTCCTCCAAGAGCTGCACGAAGGATTCGTCGATGCCGGTATCCGCCGGCTGGCGAATCGACAGCGTGCGCCCGTGCGATAGGGCGGCGCGGGCGAGAACACGTGCGTCACCCGAGGCGCGCGCCAACGATGCGGCGCGCAAGGCGGTGGCGCGGCAGGCCGCGATACTGCCCGTCTTCCAATGGGTCTCGGCGAGCGCGATGCACAGATCCGCCTCGCGCTTCGGGTCGGGCGGCTCCACCAGCGGCAGGACGTCGATCGCTTGCGAATAACAGCGTGCGGCCGTCTCGTAAGCGAATACCGACGACGCCAGACGACCAGCCTCGGCGCAATGCCGTACCGCCGCATCGGCTCCGCCGGCGGTGGCGCCGCGGAAGTAGTGCTCGGCCATCTCGAAGACGCGGGTCAGGATGTGGCGCCGCGGCTCCGCCTCGATCGCTTCGCCGACACGGCGGTGGCGGCGGCTGCGTTCGGCGATGCCGAGCCCGTCGTAGATGCTGTCGCGGAAGAGAGCATGCACGAACTGGAAACGGTCGGCCCGGTTGGTCTGCGGCTCGATGATGCGCGCCACCACGGCTTCGTCGAGATCGGTCAGCGTCGCGTCGAGCACCCGCGCCAACGGCTGCCCGGTCTCCGCGGCCCGAACCCGCGTCAGCAGGCCGATGTCGAAGCGCCGTCCACAGACGGCGGCGATCGCCATGAGCTGACGACAGCTGGCGCTGCGCCGCTGCAGTCGCCGCTCGACCAGCGTGCGCACGCCTTCGGTAACGCCGAAGTCCTCCCAATCCAGCGCGTCACCTTCGCCAAGCGTCCCGGTTTCGACGAGGTAGTTCACCAAGTGCTCGACGAAGAAGGGGTTGCCCTCCGACTCGTGAAAGATGCGATCGATGACGGGATCACTCGGGCGCCTCGCCAGCTTGCCCTCGAGCAGCCGCGCCACGTCCTCCCGCCCCAGCGGCGTCAGGGTGACCAGGCGGTGTTCCGGCAGACCGCGCAGCCGGAAAAGCGATTCGCGCAGGGTCGTGCTGCCCGAAACGGCCGTCGCCCGGTAGGTGCCGAGCAGCAGGATCGGCAGGTGCCCGACCTCGCGTGTCACCATCTCCAACAGCAGCAACGACGCCGGGTCGGCCCAGTGCAGGTCCTCGAAGGCGAGCAACAGCGGTCGCTGCGCCGCGGCGCGGGCGAGCAGCGAGACCACACTTTCGAAAAGCCGGAAGCGGGCATGTCCGGGGTCGCGGATCTGCACCGGACGCGTGCTGACGGGCAGGCGATCCGCCAATTCGGGGACGAGGGCGCCCAGCTCCGCCGCCGATAGCCCGAGCGGCGGTGCCGTGGTGTCCGACGCCACCGTATGGGCACAGGCCCGCAACACCTGGACCCAAGGCCAGAGCACCGGGGCCGTGTCGTTTTCGACACAATGCCCGACCACCGCCGTGACGTCGGCGGCGCCCAGACTGTGGAGGAAGAAGTCCACCGTGCGCGTCTTCCCCATGCCCTTGTCGCCGGCCAGCAGGACCAGGCTGCCTTGGCCGGCCCGGGCGCGGTCGAAATGCGTCCGTAAGACGCTCATCTCGGCGATACGGCCGACGAAGCCCGGTTGCGGCACGTGCGTCGCCTGGCGCACCGTCGGCTGCGGCGCCGCCGTTGGTTCGGGTAGGTCGCCGGTTTCGCTGCAATCGCCGGTGAAGCGGTAGCCCCGGCCGTAGTAGGCCTTGATCAGGTCATGCCCCTGCTCGCCCAGGGCTTGCCGCAGGCGCCGCACGCAGCTGGTCAGGGAGCTGTCGCGCACGAACCAATGCGGCCAAACGCTGTCGAGGATCTCCTGTTTCGAGACGACCCGGTCGCGGTGCCGGATCAGATAGAGCAACAGGTCGAAGGCCTTCGGCTCGATCGGCACCACGTCGCTGCCGCAGCGCAGTTCGCGCGCGCCGACTTCGAGAACGAATTCTCCGAATTGCACCGAGGCCGTGGTCGACATGCCGAGATCTCGCGACTCCCGCCGGGGCCGATTGCTCCACCCGGAGCCGCTGCCGGCGACGGCAACAATGGACGAACCGAATCCATTTGCCAAATCCTGACGAAACTATGCCCTGTCGGAAACTGACCAGACGGGTGAAGGTCAGCGTCGGGCGGCAGGTGCCTCGTCGTCCAGGGCGCGCGCGATGCTCGCGTGAAAGTGGCGCAGGCCGCTCTCGTTGCTGCCGAAGATCAACTCCCCCGTGTCGCCAGCGGCGAATCCCGCCTGCATGCGCTCCGCCAGCTCGAAGTCCTCCTCGGTCACCGTTCGCAGGATCTCCCAGTTGCGCTGCCAGCGTCGCTGCTCGCTTGGGTCGCGCATGGCGCCGCGGGTGTACAGCGCCAAGTCGACGCGCGCGCGATCGCTGTGCCCCGCAATGGGCGTCGCCCGGACCAGCTCGACGTGGTCCTGCTGGTGGATCAGCACGGTGCCTGGGAACAACAGATAGAGCAGGGTGGTATGGGGCACGACCCGCCGCTCGGCCGGGACGATGCCGTCGAGGTCCGCCAGCGACGCCCGCGCCACGGCCAGCCGTCCGCCGTCGCCGAAGGCGTCGAACAGCGCCAGCCCCCCGGCAAAATAAGGCGCCAGGCTGCGCCGATGCAGGTGCGGTACGTGGTAGCCCTCGAGAAAGGTGTCGACCACGAGCTTCCAGTTGATGCGCCGCTCGCGGCTTTCGTGGGCGAACGGTACCAGCGTCGCGAGCTCGAACGAACGTAGATCGGCTGCCGCCCCAACCAAGCCAGCCCCGTCGTCACCCTCGGAGGCGAGACGGACGAAGATGATGCCGTGCTCCTCGGCGACCCCAACCGACTGCAGGCCGAGCGCCGCGAAGTCGATCCCGGCGAAGGCGGCCGGCCGGCTGCAGGCGCGTAGCCCGCCGTCGAGTCCGTACACCCAGCCGTGGTAGGGGCAGACGAAGGCCGCGCCGGTGTCGCCGCGACCGCAGACGAGCGGCGCTCCGCGATGCCGGCATCGATTGAGGAAGGCGCGCAGCTCGCCCGCGGCGCCGCGCACCACGAGCACCGACGTGCCGGCGACGTCGACCTCGAGGTAGCTGCCCGGACTGGCGACGTCGCCGCTCAGGCCGACGGCCAGGCGGCGGCGGCGAAACAGACGGTTGATCTCGTCGTCGAGCCGGCGGGCGCAGGTGTAATGGCGGATCGGCTGGCGGTACGGTGCGCCATCGAGGTCGCCATCGCCGTCACGCGCCGCCAACAGCCGCTCGGCGAGGCGGCGTTCATCCTCCGGTCGCATCGCCGACTCCCGGTTCACGCGGCGCGCGCCGCAGTTCATAGAAAGGGAGATCCTGCCGCAGCCAATACACCCGCTGCGTCAGGTCGCCGACGAGGGCGGCAAGACCGAGCAGAAACGCGCCGCAAGCGACGACGACGCCCGCCGCCGGCGATACTCCCCAGGCGAGGGGTAGCGCCATGCCGCCGGCGGCGACGGCGCCGACGCCGACGACGATGAACGGCCGGCGGGCGCTGAACAGGAAATAGTCGAGCGCGATCCCCATCAGGCCACGCATCGGATGGCCGCCGCCGCGTGGCCGTGGGCTGTGTTGCACCGGTACTTCGGTGTAGCGACGCGCCCGCTGCAGCAGCAGCGGCGTCAGGAATCGCCGTGCCTCGCCGCTGCGCCCGAGGTCCTCGATCACGTGCCGCCGCATCGCCTTCAGCCCGCAGGCGACGTCGCGCAGCTCGGCGCCGGTGACACGTCGCACGTAGCGGTTCATCAGGGCCGACGGCAGGCGGCGGCGCAGCCAGGGCGAACGCCGGATCGCGCGGTAGCCGCAGACGAGGTCGTAGCCGGCGTCGAGCTGGCGCAACAGCGCCGGGATGTCCTCCGGCTGATTCTCGAGGTCCGCGTCGATCGAGACGATGCGCTCGCCGCGGACGTGGTCGAAGGCGGCGCAGGCGGCGGCCTGGATGCCGAAGTTGCGGCGTAGCGGCAACGGTCGGATCCGCGCGTCGACGACCGCGCGGTGGCGCAACAGCGCCAGGCTCTCGTCGCGCGAGCCGTCGTCGACGCAGATGATCTCGAAGGACGCGGTGATCGGTTGCAGCACCGCGATGATGCGGTCGAGCAGCGGATCGAGCGTCTCGGCGTTGTCGAACACCGGCACGATGACGCTGACGTCCACTTCCTCCATCGGCCGCAGCCTCAAGCCGTCAGCGCCCGCGTCGCGCCCGCCGCGTCACGCCGGGTCGTCACCGCCTCGAAGGTCGCCACGTAGCCGGCATCGTTGGTGCCCATCCAGCGGTCCCAGTAGTTGAAACACAGGCTATAGTTCGAGCCTGTGCTGCTGTGATGCAGGTTGTGGTGCGTCGCGGTGTTGCACCATTGCCCGAGCGGATGACGCAGAAAGCCGGCGGGAAATGACTCATAGCCCAGGTGAGCCAGTAGGCCGAAGGCGAAGAAGTAGAGGCCGACGGCGCCCAACGCGAGGGGGTGCAACGGTAGTACCAGCGGCAGCGCCAGAAAGAAGGTGTTGCCGAGGAACGTTTCGATCGGATGGTGCGCGAAGGTCGCGAGCGGCGTCGGGTTGGTGACCCGATGGTGGATGTGGTGGGCGTGGCGGAAGAACCATGGCGTGTGCAACAGGCGGTGTTGCCAGTAGAACCAGGTGTCGAAGGCGACGATGCCGGCGGCGATCGAGGCGAAGAAGTAGAGCCAGCCGCGTTCGGCGACGTCGAAGTACATCGCCGTCTCGCCGCGCGCGATCCAAGCGTACATGGTCACCGTCGCCAGGCCAGAACAGAGGGCGTTGGACATCGACCAGAGGATCTCGTGGCCGATCTCGTGCCGGCGCGGAAACGCCTCCTGGATGCGCCAGTGCGCCAGGCGGTCGCGCCACACGACGTGCAGCAGCACGACGAGCCCGCCGGCCAGGGCGAAGTAGCGGAGCAGGAAGCCGAGGCAGTAGCGGATGTATCCCCCGAGGTCGGGTACGAAGTAGGGGCTGGCCTCCATGGCGTCGCAGTTAGCACTCGGGAGGGGCCGCGGCCAAGGCGCGCTCGGCAGGGGACGAAGGCGGAAGGCTGGAGGCCGTGCGTCGTCGGCCGCGGCGTAGGCTGGCGCCGAGACCGTGGGCCGCGAGGAGAGCCAGCGGTACCTGCAGCGGCTGCCAGCACTGAACGTACGGCGGGCGGTCCCAACCAAGATTGACCCGCACCAAGGCATAGAATCCGAGGCGCAGCGCGATCATCGCGGCGATCGCCAGCCAGGCCCAAGTCGGCGGGCCAGTCGCCCGCCAGCCGGCGATTGCCGCGCCGATGGCTGCCGCCGCCAGGGCCCAACCGTACATTGCCGGCCAGCCGGCCTTGAGGCGGTCGGCCGCGAAGTTTTGCACCCGTAGGTCGTGCCCGCTGCGCCACACCTGAACCTCGATGGTCTCGCCCGTATCCCCCACCGGCACCGTCTTGCCCTGCCCCTCGGCGAGTTGGGCCAGCGGCACACGGGCGATTTTGCCCTGGTCGCGCCACACCCCGAGGAGGAGAGGTGCCGGTCCGACTGCATCGGTGCGTAGAGCGAAGCGCGGCGCCGCGTCGCTGCCGCCGCCGTAGGCCGTCAGTCCCGGCTCTTGCCCGGCCTGCGGCGTTTGCCCGGCGTAAATCCTTCCCTGCGCGTCCTCCAACGTGACGAGCTGAATGGGCCCGCCGCCGGCGCGGACACGCCCGGCGACGATGAACTGGCGCGGCGCCGTCAGGTGGGCGCGGCGGTTGGCGACTTCGTCGAACAGGGCGCGCCGCGTCTCGAGCAACAACGCCTCGGCCGGGCGCAGTTCGCGATCGGCGAGCGGGCGCCACTCGGGAGGCGTGAGAAACCGTTGCAGAACACTCACCCAGGCTCCCGGCAACTCGGGCAGCCAGGCGCGCACGTTGGGGTCGAGCGGGTACAATGCGAAGCGCCGCGGCAGACGCCCCTCGTCGAGCGCTGCTTCGACCTCGTCCGCCGCTTGCCGCATCAACTCATCCGACTCCGCCACCGAGGCGTCGCGGATCGACGCCAGCAGCAGCCAGTTGAGCCGCGTGCCGAACTCGCCTGGGCGTCCGGTGAAGCTCTCTCCCGCCTGGGCGTGCAGGTTGTTGGGCGCCAGCAGCACGCTCTCGAAGCGCGCCAGCGTCGGGCTGGCGCCACACGCTGCGCGCAACGAGGCGACGGTGACCGGCGCGTAGCGGCTGCTGTCGGCGGCGTCGACCCGGTACAGCGCCCCCATCAACGCCTCCAAGCCCGGTGCGGTCTGGGCCGATAGGGCGGCGACTCCGTTGTGCGACGCGATCCAACGGGTCGTGAGCGAGCGCAGTGCCGCCATGACGAGCAGCGGCACCAGCAGGGCGATGACGACACCGCGCCAGTTAGGATCGCGGCGGCGACGCCATAGCAGAGGTAAGGTGAAGGCCGCATAGACACCCAGCAACAGCGGGGTCTCGATGCGCACCAGGGAAGCGAAGCCGAGCAGTCCGCCGATGCACCAGGTGGGCCAGGCGCCGGCGCGCACCGGCGTGCCGTGATCCCAACGGAGCAGGCAGGCCAGCAGCAGTAACGTCAGGCACAGGTAGAGGCCTTCCGAAGTGAAGAAGCGGAACTGGTCGAGAACCCAGGGGTGGAAGAAGGCGAGGGTGAAGGTCGCGCCGGCGACGAGGGCGGAGCCGCTGCGGCGGTGCAGCGCCACGGCGAGGGTGAGACAGGCTGCGGCGTACAGCATCTCGACGGCCAGACGATAGGGTACGCCCAGCCGCTGCACCAGCGCCGCCCACAGCGGCATGCCGGGCGAGAACAAGGTGTGTACGTCGCTGAAGAGGGCGCGCGTCGCCAGTGCATAGTGCTCGGCGTCCCAGACGGTGCCGACGGTTTCGTCGCCGCGCACGAGGGCGAGCTTGAGGGCGACGGCGGCGAGGAAGAGTCCGCCGGCGATGCGCTGGGGTCGGAGAGTCGGCATGGTGGGCTCGCCGTCCGGTCGCTCAGGCCGCGGGGGTGGCCTGCGGCGCGCCGTTTCGTCGTTGGCGTCGGCGAGCAGACGCGCTATGGACGCGGTTGCCATGCAGGCCCCGGTCACGAGTCCCTATTACCGCCTTTACGGCAACTACCGCGGCGCCGCGCCGACCTTCGAGGCACGCGACGACTGCCCGTGGCTGCCGGAGGTCGAGGCGGCCTGGCCGGAGATCCGCGCCGAGGTCGACGAACTGCTGCGTCGTGAGCCAGGGCTGCTGCGTCCGGTCTACGTGCCCGACGGGGTGGAGATCCGCGGCTGGCACAGTCTCAACCTGATGACCTACGGGCTGCGTTACGACGAGGCAGCGCGGCGCTTGCCGCGCACGGCGGCGGCCTTGGAGCGAGTGCCCCATCTGACCTCGGCCTTCCTGAATCTCCTCCAGCCAGGGGCGCGGTTGCCGATGCATTGCGGCGATACCGACGCGACCATCCGCTGCCATCTCGGCGTCATCGTGCCGGCGCCCCTGCCGCACTGTGGTCTGGAAGTCGCCGGCGAGCGGCGTGCCTGGGAGGAGGGGCGAGCTTTCGCCTTCAACGAGGCCCATCCCCACTGGGTATGGAACGACACCGAGGCGCCGCGCGTCGTGCTCGTGTTCGACGTCGCGCGGCCGGCTTACGCGGCGCGCCGGGCCGAAATCTGCGCCATGGTGCTGGCGCAGATCGTCCAACGCGCCGCCGAGGTGCGCTGGCCCTGGCTGGAGCGGCGCCACGAAGCCAGCCGCCGCGCGTTGCAGCGCAGCTTGGCGTTGCCGTTTCGGCTGCTGCTCGCCATGCAAGAGCATCGGCTGGGGCGACCGTTCCTGCGGCTGTTGCGCCGCACCTAGGGTTGGCGCAGCGGCGGAATCGGCCGCTGCATCTCGGGCAGATCGCTACATCGTTGCGCCTGCCACTGCGCCGGCGGCAGCGCCGGAGTCCACGGGTTGCCGCTGATCTGGGCCGCGAACACCAACGAAAAGCCCGGTGCATCGCGGATGCCGAACAAGGTCGTGTCGGGCCAGCGCTGGCAGACGCGACGCGACATCGCCGTACTTCCTTCCACCGGCCGTGACCAGAGCAGGATCTCGCGCCCGCGGTCGAACAGCCGCGGCGGCAATTCGACCACGCTCGGGTCGTCGCCGATGTCGACCATCGCGAGCCGATGCTCGCCGAGGTGGTCCGCGATCAGGTCGGAGAACGTCCAATCTTCTTTGCCCTCGGGCCGGTCCAACAACAGCATGGCGCGCGGTACGTCCGACGCCGCCAGCGACTCGAGCGTCAGCCCAAGCGCGCTGCGGCGCGTGATGCGCGGGTTGACGACGTCGAAGAGGACGATGCCGCCGGCGAGAATCGCCACACTCAGACCGCCCGCGGCGATCGTCTGCGCGCGCTGCGGCAGTCGCCCTAGGACGGCGCATGCACCGATCGCCGACAACAGAGCCATCGGCAACGGGGCGCCGAACATGCGGCCGAACGAGGTACGGTCCATGTTGGAGAGAGCCCCGGGCGCCAGACACGCGATCAGCAAGAGGCCGACGACGCCGAGGCGAGGGTCGGTGCGCCAGCCGAAGAAACAGAGGCCGAGGCCGATCGCCGCGAGGGCCGTCGCCAGCGGTTCGAAGAGCGCGTCGCCCATCAAGCGCATGTCGGTGCGCGGTACGGCGAACGGGGTCAGCGCCGCCGCCACCGGCATGTCGAAGCGACCGATCTTCGCCGACCCCCAGGCCAGCTTCGTATGGTCGAGCGGCTTCTGGTGCAGCACCGCTTCCTGCAAGATGCCCGACTCGAGACCGGGCCGAACGAAGCGATCGACCATCGTGGCCACCGTCGATGGCGAAGGCAGCCCCGGTGTCGCAATGACGAAAAACGATAGCGCCCCGGCTGCGATCACCGCGAGCCCCAGGCTCTGGCGCGACTCCTGGATGCGTCGCAGTCCGACGATGCCGAAGATCGCCACCACGCCGATCAATGCCGGGTAGCGAATGCTGATGCCCAACAACGGGCACAGTACGAGAAACGCCGCGGGCGAGGCGGAAGCTCGCACCCGCATGCCGGCGCCGACGATGAGCGCGGACAGCAGTGGCCCGATGTAGGAAATGTCCGGCACCATCTGCATCAGCAGCACATACGGTGATGCCAACACGGCCGCGGCGGCGATCGGTGCGAAACGGACGGCCGTCAAGCGTGCCGCAAGATCGGCGGCGATGGCCGCGGTGATCGCCAGCCAAGTCGACGCCGCGATCTGCGACCAGCCCAGAGACGGAGTACGTTCGAACAGGTGGAGAAGCGGCAGGCCGCTGAAGAAGAGGGGCGTCGCCGGCACTCCGGGAAGGTCCTCGTCGAACGAATCCGTGATCATGTTCCGGTCGGAGCCGGTGAACCGCACCAAGGCGTTGAAGGTGCGCCACAGGTCGACGGCACTGGCGATGCGTGGGTCGTCCTGCGTGACGACCCACCGAGCGACGTACCAACCGGCAATGAGCGCCAGGGTGCCGACCCACGGCGGGGACAGCCGGGGACGCCAGCCTCCCAGAGCGAGGGCGACGATCGCCGCCGGGGCGAACAGCCAAAGCATGTACAGCCCCTGGCCGAGCGGCGGCAGGGCCGAGGCGAACGGGAAGATGGCCAGATGCACCAAGGCGCAGGCGAGTGCCGCACCCGCCGCGGCAGTCGGGACGGATTCGGCACCGATGTCGCGCGCCTCGGCGCTGCGCCAGGGCAACGAAGCCCAGACGGTCAAGGCGCTGCCCAGGGCCAAGGCCGCCAGCCGCCAGACGATCCAGCCGACCTCGACCCCAGGGAAGAGACGGCTCATCAGCCAGGTCTCGGGGGTCGGGCTGACGTACTTGAGGCGCGGCGGCGGCAGGTAGGCGCTCAGGGCATAAGCGCCCACGAGCGCCAGCCCGGCGACGAGCGCCAGCCGGCGCAGATTCGACTGCGGTGCGGGTTCGGCCATCGGAGTCCGCCCTCCTTAGCCCTGCCCGACCGTGGCGGCAAGGACGAATCGGCCTTGCCAGCCCGAGCCGCATGCGGGAACATCGCGCCGCTCATGCCTTCTCCCCAACCCGACGACTCGGCCTCCGGCGCCTGGCGCACTTGGCGCCGCGCCGTTTCGGCTGCCGAGCGCCGGCGCTGGCGCCGGCCGTCGGCATGGCGCACAGCCGCCTTGCTCGCCGGCACCTGGGCACCGATCGTCCTCGCCGCCGGCGCGGCGGTCTACGTCGACTCGCTGCTCGCGTACGCGATCGCCGCTGCCTGGATCGGGGTGCGTCAGATCGGTGTGTTCAACGTCATGCACGAAGCGGTGCATCAAACCCTGGCGCCGGATCGCCGCTGGAACGATCGTCTCGGTGATTGGTTCGGCGCGTGGCCGCTCGGGACCACGACCGAGGCGTACCGCAAGTCACATCTGGCGCACCACCGCCACGTCGGACGGCGTGGCGATCCGGATCTGGAAACCATTTACCGGCGCCAACGCGCCGGACGGCTGTGGCCGCGTCATCGCCGCGACGCCTGGCTTCAGCTGGCCGTCGATGCGAGCGGCGTGACCTTCTGGCGCAACCTGCTGGGACGCGAGCAACGCTCGGATTTCGTTTTGGCCGTTCCTTCAAGCGCGCCTCTTCGTCGAGGCGCCGCGATCCTCGTCCTGCTCGTCGGTGCCGTCGGGTTGCAGGCAGTAGGCCTATTGCTGCCGCTGATCGTCCTCTGGGTTGTGCCGCTGATGACGAGCTTCCAGGTGGTCATGCGATTGCATCAGTGGGGCGACCATCTCGGGCTCGATCCGCGCCGCGGGGCGCTGGCGACACGTCACGTCGAGGTGTCGTGGCTCGGGCGCGTGCTTCACGCGCCGACTTACTCCAACCATCACCTGGCGCATCACCTGTTCCCCGAGATTCCCTGTTACCGTCTGCCGCTGGTGCAGGCGCGGCTCGACGCGATCGAGGCGCGCGCCTTGCCTCGGGCGCATGGGTACCTTTGGGGCGAACGAGCGGTGTTGGCCCAGGTAGCCGGCGCAACCGAATCGGTGCACGGGCTCACCCTCGCCGCCCTGGAAGAGTGAGCCGATGCCGCGGCCTGTTGCACGACGCCTCTTGGGTTTGCTGACGCTGCTGGGCGCCGCGGCCTATGCCCTGCCGCTGTTGGCGCCGCCACCGACGCATCCGGTGCCGGTGCGCACCGTCGTCGACGAGGGCATCTGGGTCCGCATGTATCCCTACTTGCCGTCGCTCTGGGTACTGCTGCGGCTCGGCGCCTTGGGTCTGGCGGCGGTCGCTGCCGTGGCCGCGGCACGCGTACGTTTGCTGCGGCCCTTGCCGCCGCCGCGCCTGCGGGCGGCGCCGCGGCTCACGGTGCAACGCTTGGCGGTGGTCCTGGCGCTGACGCCGCTGCTGGTGTTGCCGCTGCTGGCCTCGCTGCCGGCCTGGGCGCAGGCGGCCTACATGGTAGCGCCGTGGCTGCCCGCCCTCGTGTACGCCTGGGACGATCGCATCCCTGCACGACGCCGGCGACTTCCGGATACGTCGCTGCGCGTCGCTCTCGCTCTGGTCGTGGCGTGGTTCTGTCTGCGCTTGTGGGTTTCGTGGGCGTCTCCGCGTTTGGCCGATCCGGTCGACATGTGGCGCACCTATGAGGGCCTGGCGAAGATGTGGAGCGAGGGCGGCAATTACCTGGTGCAATCGTTTGGGCGCGAGTTGGTCGGCATCAACGCGTCGCCGTATTTCCTGCAGGGGCTGCCGCTGCTGCAATGGTTCGGCATGCCGCCCTTCGTCACCTGGGTGCAGGTGTGGAACACACTGTGGTTCGCCCTGGCGGGTGTGGGCGTGGCGCTGCTGGCGCGGCGTTGCATCGGTCGCGGCGCCGAGTTGGTGGCGGTCGCCGGGTATGCGTTTTCGCCTTACGTCCTGCTGGGGCCGATGAACCTGACGCCGATGTTCGTCGGTCCGGTGTTCGCGGTGTTGCCGCCGCTGCTGTTGTTGCGTTTCGTGCAGCGTGGTTCGTACGCGGCGCTCGCCGCCTTCGGTCCGGCGTGTGGTTTGGCGATGAGTCATCCGGCCCTGGCGGCGTTGTCGGCGACGTGGATGGCCCTGGGTGCGGCTGTCGCCTGGCGTCGTGCTCGGCCATCGCCGGCGGTGGTTCTCTGCGCCGTGGGTGGATTCGCCGCCACCCTGCTGCCGTCGTTGCCCGGGCCGTCGACGCTCGGGCAGATGGTCGACTTGTATGCGCAGTCGCGCGGCCAAGTGCCGGTGTTGGAGGCGACGGTGCTGGCGCAAGTGTCGGCGGAAGTCGGCAACACGGCGGGTTGGAAGATGGCGCGCACACCACCGCCTTTCGACGTCCCGCTAGCCGTCGCCTTGGCGCCGTTCGTGGTGTCGCGCACGTCGATTCGGTTGATCGGCGATACCATCCTCGATCCCATTGGCGCGGTGCTGGTAGCCGTGGGCTTGGTGGCCGCGTGTATCCGCGGCGGCAGGGCTCTGGTGTTGGTGGTGCTCCTTGGCGCGGCGATGGGCATGGCGGTGGTGTCGAGCACCGACCACCCGTCGCTGTTGCGGTTTTACGGTGCACCGATTCCGCTGGCCTTGCTCGCAGGCGTCGGCTTCGTGCAGCTGCGGGCCGCCTTGGGGTTGCGGCATCGTCTGTGGCCCGTGGTGGTCGCCGGGCTCATGGCGGCGGGCGGTAGCTACGTCTTCGATGTGGTCAATCCGACCATCCTGCGCGGATCGGCCGCGGGCATCGCCCTGCGTGCCGTGGCGCCGGCGGATGTCGGGCGCGCCTCCTATCTCACCAGTCGTGAAGAGAGTCCCTTCTGGCGCTCCGAGTATCTCATGTTGCGCGGCTTGGGGGTGCCAGCGATGGGTACCGCGTCGGCCGAGGCGATGACGGTCGAGGTCGGCCCGCGCCGCTTCTCACTCGACGGCCGTCTTCTTTTGTGGAGCCCGGCAGTCGAAGCGCAGCTGGAGGTGACGCGTCGCCTCTGTGGGACCTACGGCGACGGCGTCGTCTACGAGCTGTTCGATACGGCTCGCCTGTCCCGACTTTTCGGTTTCACCACCTCGGGGCAGTCGTGGACTCCGGCGCTGCCGCCAGGGCATTGGCGCTCTATCCGCTGTGTCGACGTGCCGCAGGCGACGCTCAGGTAGCGGGGTGTCCGTATCTTCATGTCGCGCCCGGCCTGTCATCGTCGGAAGGGGGGGCCTTGGGGTTACGGTGGGTCGTCGATGTCCTCAGTGGCGGACGGCGTGCCAACTTCTTGTAGGTGGGAAGTTCACACTTTCCCATGGGTCGCTGAAAACTTTGAATCCCATGTAGGTGCGCGGACGAATTCCGTCGACGAAGTGTACCGGACGTGACCTCTGACGCATGACGAACGGAGTGCCGATGCAGCGGCGTTGACGGTGAGCTGCTCGATGCCGGTGGTGCGCAGGTAGGCACCTCCCAGGGCGCCGTCGCCGGAGCCGGTGCCGCCCGCGGCGGCAGGGCTCAAGGAGGGCGGAAGGCTGAAGGCAAGAAGCGCAAGGCAGTAGGCCGAGAACGTGGGCGTCGGACGCCTTACGCTTTCCGCCTTTCGCCTTGTGCCACCCCTCTTGGCCCTTGGCCCTTGAACCTTGGCCCTTGTTGACTTAGCCGTCTCCGCCCGGGGTGAAGACTTCGTCGAGGGTTGCGGCGTCGAGAATGCGTTCGGCGTAGGTGTCGAGTTCGGCGACGGAGGCGCTCCGAAGCTGTTGTTCGAGTCGGGGCGGCAGTGCGCCGAAGCGGTGGGTCAATTGGCGTAGGAGCAACTCGACGCGCCCCATGGCCTCGCCTCTGGCTTCGCCTTCGGCGACGCCGGCCGCGCGTCCTTCTCCGAAGTAACGTTTGGCGAACT
>CAZGEJ010000016.1:0-111651 GCA_964524885.1 uncultured Binatia bacterium (SeqCode) | reverse complement strand
ACGATCTCGCACCTCTCAGACCGGTCGTACAGACGGGCTACGGCGAGCACTTACCCTACATCGTCCAGTTGCCGGATTCGATGTCGCCCAGTTTCTCGCCAGCGCCGCCAGCGAGAAACTGGCCGTCATGCTGACGATGGATCATCTCAAGCACGAAGCCGCCGCCGCTCGAGCCCATCGAGCAAGCGGTCGAGCTGCAGCGCCTCACCGCCGAGGCGGGCCAATGCGTCGCGTCGTTGCGGTGTCGCCTCCAGCGGAGCGAGGAAGGGCAGCACCCCCAACGGCGGGCCGAGCCACTCCTCGAGGACGGCGGCATTCGTTTGCGACGCTACGTCGGCTTCCTCTCGCAATGTGTTGACGACGTAGCCGAGCACCTCGAGGCCGAGGCTCTCGGCATGGCGGATGGTCAGCATGGCGTGGTTGATGGCGCCGAGGCGGTTGCCCACCACGACCACGAGGGGCAGATCCCAGGCGAGCGCCAAGTCGGCGAAGGTGACACCCTCGGCGAACGGGACCAGCAGCCCGCCGGCGCCCTCGATCAGGGTGATGTCGTGGGTGGCGACGCTGCGCTGCCAGGCGGCGCGGGCTAGCTCGACGTCGATGGGCCTGCCGGCGCGGCGGGCGGCGACCAGCGGCGCCAGCGGTTCGGCGTAGCGCATGGGGCAGACATCGGACAGTTCACTGATGGTACCGGAAAAGTACTGCAGCAGGCCGCCGTCGCGCGGCCACAGCGAGCCGTCGGGCCGTTCGGGGCACTCGGTTTCGGCGGGTTTGAGCACGCCGACGCGCAGGCCGCGAGCGTGCAACGCCGCCGCCAGGGTACAGGCGACCGTGGTTTTGCCGATCCCGGTGTCGGTCCCGGTGATGAATACACTCCCGCCACCCGTCATCGCGACGGTCCTCGGGTGATTCTCGTTGCGTCCGTGGAGTCGCTCAGCCGGCCAACTTGGCCGCGACGATCCACAAGGCACCCCAAGCAGCCATGCTGAAAGCCGCCCCAGCGGCCATCCCCACGACCGGGCCGGCAACCGGCTCTTCGGGTGTTTCCTCTTGACGCACCGAACGTTGGTTCGATTCCCCCGCCATCATGAGCCATCGACACATGCAACATGGATGCCCGACGGGTGGCGACCGTTCCTACGCGGTCGAGGATGGCGGAGTGTATGGATTTTCGCACAGAGGGCAGGCGAATGTGTGTACGATTCGCAACACCGGATGCGCTGCTGGCTGATTTCATCCTCTTTCCGTCACTTCGCGGATGGAGGCGGCCACGACCTCGACCAACACCTCCATCTCGTTGGCTCGGATGCTGAGCGGCGGCATCAGCACCATGACATTGCCCAGGGGGCGGACGATGACGCCGTGGCGGCGAGCCGCCCGCACGATGGCGTGCGGCACGCGCTCCGCGACGTCGAAAAATTCTCGCGGCTGACGCCGGCGCACCAACTCGATACCGGTCATCAAACCCCAACGGCGCACCTCACCTACGTGCTCGAGCGGTTCGATGTGCCGCGCCAGCAACTCTCCCAGCTGGGCCGCCCGTGTCTCGACGTGGGCGAGGACGTTGTGGCGCTCGAACAACTCGAGGTTGGCCACGGCGACGGCGCAGGCCAAGGCGTTGCCGGTGTAGGTGTGGCCGTGGAAGAAGGCGCGGAACTCTTCGTAAGGGGCCAAGAAGGCAGCGAAAATCTCCTCGGTGGCGAAGGTCGCGGCGAGCGGCAGGTAGCCGGCGCTGATGCCCTTACCGACGCACAGCAGGTCGGGCTCGACGGCTTCGTGCTCGACGGCGAACATGCGCCCGGTGCGGCCGAAGCCGGTCGCCACCTCGTCGCAGATGAGCAACACACCGTGGCGGCGGGTCAACTCGCGCAGGGCGCGCACGTAGCCGAGCGGCTGAGCCCACATGCCGGCGGCGCCTTGCATCAAAGGTTCGATGATCAACGCGGCGATCTCGTGCCCATGCCGGGAGAACACTTCCTCCGCCTGTGCCAACGCCAGCCGCACCGCGGTTTCAGGGTCGTGCCCCTGTTGCCAACGGAAGACGTGTGGCGGGTCGAGCTTCAGGCAGGGGAAGAGCAGCGGGCGGAACGGGGCGTGCAGCCCTTCGGAGTAGCCGACGCTGACCGCGCCGATGGTGTCGCCGTGGTAGGCCTCGGTGAGGGATACGAAGCGGGTCCGTTGGGTTTCGCCGCGCAGGTGCCAGTACTGGAAGGCCATCTTGAGGGCGATCTCGACGGCGGTGGCGCCGGCGTCGGAGTAGAACACCCGTGTCAGGTTGGCCGGGGTGATCGCATCGAGGCGATGCGCCAGCTCCGCTGCCGGCGCGCTCGCCAGCCCCAGCAGCGTCGAGTGGGCGATGCGGTCGACCTGGGCGTGCAGCGCCGCGTCGAGATCCGGCTGCCGGTGCCCGTGCACGTTGCACCACAGCGACGAGACGCCGTCGAGGTAGCGCCGGCCGTCGGCGTCGATCAGGTAGTTGCCGTCGCCGGCGACGATCATGACCGGCTCGTCGGCGAGCCAGTCGCGCATCTGGGTGAACGGGTGCCAGAGGTGGCGCTTGTCCCAGTCGACGAGGGTGCGGGTATCCTGCATGCCCGCACCATTCGGGTTTTGCGCCGTCGGCGCAAGCAGGGTCGGCTCAGCCGCGCAGCACCCGTCCGGCGGCGGCGCCGGCGTCGTAGCGCGGCCCGTCGACGACGTGCACGCCGTTGACGAAGACGTGTTCGATGCCGTGCGGGAAGCTCGCCGGCTCGTCGAAGGTGGCGGTGTCGCGCAGCCGGCGCGGGTCGAGCACGACGAGGTCGGCGGCGCAGCCCGGGCGCACGTAGCCTCGATCGGTCCAGCCGAGACGCGCCGCGGCGCCGCCGGTCATCTTGCGCACCGCCTCCTCCAGGCTGAACAAACCGGCTTCGACGTAGGTGTGCAGGATGCGGGGGAAGGTGCCGTAACTCGCTGGGTTCTGGTGTCCGTGATGGGTGAGGAAGGTGTCGGTTTCGATCATGCAGAGCGGGTGCGCCAGGATGCGGCGCAGCGCGTCTTCTTCGCCGGCGTGGCCGCTGTAGGTGTGGTTGAGGACGCGGGCGTTGCGCTGGCTGTCGAGCACCAGCCGGGCGTAGAACTCCCAGATGTCCATGCTGGCGCGCTGCGCCGCCTCGCCGACGAAGAGGCCGTCGTAGGCGTCGAAGGCCGGTGCGTTGGCGCGCATGATTTGGATGTCCTCGAGGTAGAAGCCGATCTCGTCGAAGGCCGCCTTGCCGATGGCGCGCACACCGTCGAGCATCTCCGGGCTGGCGAGGATCGCCTCGAGGTGGGGCAGCATTTCAGGCGGGAACAGCACGCTCGCGGTGGTGTTGCCGGCGGTATACGGGAAGGCGTCGAAGGCGACGTCGAGGCCCTCGTCGCGGGCCTTTTCGATGGTGGCGATCGCCTGGTCCACCGTCGGCCAGGTTTTGCGACCGACGAAGATGAGATGGCTGATTTGCAGGCGCGCCTTGCCGGCGCGGGCGACGCCCAGGATTTCATCGATGGCAGCGATGTTGTGCGGCGTCGGCTCGGCCGGGGTTTGGTACACCGGGCTGACGCGGCTGTAGGCCCGCAGGTGCGAGGTGAACAGTTTGCCGGCGGCGCCGGCCCAGCCGGCGAAGGCCGCCAGTTCGTCGGGGTGGGCGAAGATGCCCGGCGGGTAACCGAGGCCGGTGCTGACGCCGACACAACCCGCGTCGAGGGCGGCGCGCGTCAGCCGTTCCATCTCGGCCAACTCGTCGGCGGTCGGCGGGTCGGGGTTGAGGGTGCCGCTGACCGCGGCGCGCACACTGCCGTGGCCGACCAACTCGGCGACGTTCAGCGCTAGCGGCGTCGCCTCGAGCGCCCCGAGGAATTCGTCCATCGTCTCCCAGCGCAGGTCGATCTCGTCGTCGACAATGAGCCGGCTGGCGCCGCGGGCGCCGTCGCGGTTACGCGGGCTGAGCGGCGCCGGGCTGAAGCCGCAGTTGCCGCCGACCAGAGTGGTCATGCCTTGGCGCAGGAACGGTTCGACTAGGGCGCCGGCGTCGGCACCGGGCACCAGCCAGTCGGAATGAGAGTGCAGGTCGATGAAGCCCGGCGTGACGATTTGGCCGGTGCAGTCCATGGTCCGCCGCGCCGGCATGTCGGCCAGGGCGCCGACGGCGACGATGCGGCCGTCGCGTACGGCAACGTCTGCGGATTGCGCCGGTGCGCCGCTACCGTCGATGACTTGCCCGCCGCTCAGTTTCAGATCGCATTCCATGACCCACCTCCCGTGCCGACGCCGTTGTGCCGGCGGCTACAGTATTTCACCAGAAATCTGAACCACGGAGTAACGGAGGAACGGAGAGAAAGGATGGGCACGGAGTCTCCGTTCCTCCGTGGTGAGATCCGGGCTAGCTCGACTGCATAGCCGAGGGGCAGGGCGACTCGAAAGACCTAGCGCCGCCGGCGTCTCCAGGCGCGGGTCGGAATCGCCCGGGAATCGCGGCTGGTGGTTGCGCAAGCGCCGCCGACGCGGGCAGATAGGCGACGACTTTCCCGAGAGGATGAGCCCATGCTGTCGCAACAATTTTCCGTCTACGGCCAGCCGCTGACGGCACACGAGACGCCGACCCCCGCGCCGCAAGGCAGCGAGGTGCTCGTCGCCGTCGAGCACTGTGGTGTCTGCCATTCCGACGTGCACCTACACGACGGGCACTTCGACATGGGCGGCGGCAAGAAGCTCGACGTGACGCGCGGGCGCCATCTGCCGTTCACTCTCGGTCACGAAATCCAGGGGAGGGTCGCGGCGGTCGGCCCCGAGGCGACCGGCGTGAGCGTCGGCGACGCGGTGGTGGCGTTTCCGTGGATCGGCTGCGGCGCTTGCGGCACCTGCGCCCGTGGCGACGAGCATCTCTGCAACCGCCCGCGCGCTCTGGGCGTCACCGTCGCCGGCGGCTACGCCAGCCACGTGATCGTGCCGCACGCGCGTTACGCCTTGCGCTGCGACGGCATCGATCCGGCCCTGGCGGGGACGTACATGTGCTCCGGCCTGACGGCGTACAGCGCGCTCGCCAAACTCGGGCGGGCGGAGGCCGGCGATCCGATCCTCATCGTCGGCCTGGGCGGCGTCGGCATGATGGGCTTGCAGTTTGCCCGGGCGTTGTTCCCGGCGGCGCCGCTGTATGCCGCCGACGTCGACCCGGCCAAGCTGGCGTTGGCGGAAGCCGCGGGGGCGGTGGCCGTGCCGGCGCGCGAGGCCGACGCGGTCAAGCGGGTTCTCGAAGCGACCGGCGGCGGGGTCTACGGGGCGGTCGATTTCGTCGGTTCCGAGGCGACCTTTCAGCTCGCCAACGGCGCTTTGCGCAAGGGCGGCAAGCTGGTGTTCGTCGGGCTGTTCGGCGGCGCCGTGACCCTGCCGCTGCCGCTGTTGCCGATGCGCGCCATCGCCATCCTGGGCAGTTATGTCGGGTCCTTGGCCGAGGCCGAGGCGATGCTGGCCTTGGTGCGGGCGGGACAGGTGGCGCCGATTCCCATCGATGCGCGGCCGTTGTCGGCGGCGACCGAGGCGCTCGACGACCTGCGCGCCGGCCGCGTCCACGGCCGGGTCGTGCTGCAACCGTAGGGCCGGCGGACTGACGGCACGATCGAGGTTGGTGACGACGTGCCGCGGCGGCCTCGGGTGGGCGTTGACGTAGCGGCGGCTTTGGGCGACAAAACCGGATTCTCGGGGCGCGCTGGGCCGGCGGTCCTTCCGCCCGAGGCAAATTCCGGCAGGAGGACCACGTCATGAGTGCCAAGCAGGCCGTCATCGTCGCCACCGCGCGCACGCCCATCGCCAAAGCCTTCCGAGGCGCCTTCAACCTTACCCACGGAGCCGACTTGCTCGGCCACGCCATCCAGGCGTCGATCCAACGCGCCGGCATCGAGCCGGGCGACGTCGAAGACATCATCGCCGGTTGCGGCTTGCCCGAGGGTTCCACCGGCTCCAACGTCGGCCGCATCGCCGCCCTGCGCGCCGGTTGCCCGGTCACCGTCAGCGCCACGACCATGAACCGCTTCTGCTCGTCGGGCCTGCAGGCGGTTTCGGTCGCCGCCCAGCGCATCCTCGTCGACGGCGTCCCCGTCGCCATCGGCTGTGGCGTCGAGTCGATCACCCGCGTGCAGAACACGCTCAACCTGAACGACTTCGTCAACCCGACGGTCGAGAAGATCAAGGCCGAGGTCTACATGCCGATGGGCATGACCGCCGAGGTCGTCGCCTCGCGTTACAACGTCACGCGCGAGTCGCAGGACGAATACGCCTACTCGTCGCAGATGCGTACCGCCGCGGCGCAGGCCGAAGGCCGCATCGCCGACGAGATCGCGCCGATCGCGGTCAAGATGGGCGTCAAGGACAAGCACACCGGCGAAGAGTCGATCAAGGAATTCGTCTTCTCGCAGGACGAGGGCAACCGCCCGCAGACCACCCTCGAAGGTCTTGCTGCCCTGCCGCCGGCGTTCAAGCCCGACGGTTCGGTCACCGCCGGCAACTCGTCGCAGCTCTCCGACGGCGCCGCCTCGGTGGTCCTGATGAGCGACGCCGAAGCCGCCAAGCGCAACCTCAAGCCGCTCGGCGCCTACCGCGGCCTCGTCGTCTCCGGCTGCGAGCCGGACGAAATGGGCATCGGCCCGGTGTTCGCCATCCCGACCTTGCTGCAGCGCAACGGCCTCAAGCTCGACGACATCGACCTCATCGAGCTGAACGAAGCCTTCGCCTCGCAGACCGTCTACATCCGCGACCGCCTCGGCCTCGACCCGGACAAGCTCAACGTCAACGGTGGCGCCATCTCGATCGGCCACCCGTACGGCATGACCGGTGCTCGCCAAGTCGGCGCGCTGCTGCTCGAGCTGCGCCGCCGCAAGAAGAAGTGGGGCATCGTCACCATGTGCATCGGTGGCGGCATGGGCGCCGCCGGCCTGTTCGAAGCCTTCGAGTGATCCGACTCGTCCGACGAGTCTGACTCGTCTGACGAGTCGGACTCGTCGGACTCGTCGGACCTGTCGGACCTGTCGGACTCTTTATGCTGGTGCTGTTGCTGCTCTTCTTCGCTGCCGGCTGCACCAGCGAACACTCGATCCACTACCAACTCGAATGGCGCGTCGACCGTCTCCAGCGGTCGACGCGCCATTCTGCTTGGAGCGTCCGCTCCGACCTCGGGTACGTCGTCACCCTCGAGCAGGGTTTCCTCAGCTCGCACACTACCGAACTGGTCGAATGCGATGCGCCGCCGTTCGCCCCGAGTTACGGCTGGAGCTTGATCCGACCGGCCTTTGCGGGCCACATGGTGAGCGTGCATCCGACCGCCTTTCGCCAGCCGCGCATCGAGTCTCTCGTCGACCCCAAGCCGGCGCGCCTCAGCCGCGTCATGCCGGGCCGGCGTCTTTATTGTCGAGCCCACTATTTGATCGCCCGCGCCGATGCCTCCGCCGTCGGCCTGCCGACCGACGTCGACATGCTCGGCGCCAGCCTGGTGCTGCGCGGCAGCTACGCGCGCGACGGCGCCGCGCCGCGGGAATTCTCCCTGCGCACCGCTGCCGCCAACGACGTCACGCAAGAATTGACGACGGCACCCGGCGGCACCGCCGTGCGCTTCGATAGCGGCGTGAGCGGCGCCACCCTGCACGTCGAACGCGACCTGGGTGCCCTGTTCGACGGACTCGACTTCGAGCGCCAACCACAACGCCAATGGCCGCGCCAAGTCCTGCAAAACCTGATCGACCACACCCGCATCCGCCTGGAACCCCAGACCCGATGACCGTCCGACCCGTCCGACCCGTCCGACCTGTCGGACCTGTCAGACCTGTCCGACCTGTCGGACCTGTCAGACCTGTCAGACCTGTCAGACCTGTCCGACCTGTCGGACTCGTCGGACTCGTCGGACTCGTCGGACTCCTCGCCTGCCGCACGCCGCCGCCCGAGCCCGTCGAGATCGCCTTCGTCGCCGAACACGCCAGCCAGCCCTTCCGCTGCAGCGCCTTCGCCGACGGCCTCGCATTCCACGACCTTCGCCTCTTCGTCCACGGCGTCGAACTCCTCGACGCCACCGGTGCGGCCACCCCGCTGTCCCTCGATGCCGACGGTACCTGGCAAGACGGTAAGGTGGCGCTGCTCGATTTCGAAGATGCTACGGGCGCCTGCGATGATGGCTCGACGGCGACCCGTACCATCGTTCGTGGCACGGTGCCTACCGGCAGTTACTCCGGTTTGCGCTTCATCCTCGGCGTGCCGTTCGAACTCAATCACGCCGATCCGGGCATCGCCGAGGCGCCGCTCAATCTCGGTCGCCTGCACTGGGGTTGGCGCGCCGGCTACAAGTTCCTCCGCCTCGAGGCCAAAGGGGCCGACGGCAAGCCGCTGCAGCTGCACTGGGGCAGCGCCGATTGCGAGGGCACCGTCGGCGCGATCGAATCGTGCGCTCACCCCAACCGCGCCGTCATCGAAATGCCGCAGTTCGATGTGGGCCGCGACGTCGTTCGCCTCGACCTGGATGCGATCCTTGCCACCTTGAATGCTCCGGGCGGCGACGCCATCTGCATGGGCGAGCCAGGCGACGCAGACTGCGCCGACGTCGCCGTCGACCTCGGCCTGACGTCGGACAAGCCAAGGCGTGCGTGGTTCACCCGTGGTGTGATGCGCGTCGCCGCGCCACGGTGAAGGTTGCGGTATGCTGCGGTGGTTGCTGTTGCTGCTGTGCCTCGAGCTCGCCGGGTGTCGCGGCCAAGGCGAGCCGACCTGGCGGTGGAACCTGCCGCCGGGTTTCCCGGAGCCGCGGGTGCCGGCCGACAACCCGATGAATCCCGCCAAGGTCGAACTCGGACGTCACCTCTTCTACGACGAACGCCTGTCGCAGAACGAGACGCAGTCGTGCGCGTCGTGTCACCAGCAGAGGCTCGGTTTCTCCGATGGTCGGGTCCACGCGGTCGGTTCGACCGGCGCGGTGCACCGGCGCAACAGCATGGCACTGATCAACGTCGCCTATGCCTCGCGCCTGACGTGGGCCAACCCGCACCTCGATCGCCTCGAACATCAGGCATTGGTGCCGATGTTCGGCGACAACCCCATCGAGCTCGGCTTGCTCGACGAACAGACTCTCGTCGATCGCCTGAAGGCCGATGAAGCCATGCGGCGACGTTTCGCCGATGCCTTTCCCGGCGAGGCCGAGCCGATCCGTGTCGACAACGTGACGCGCGCCATCGCGGCGTTCCAGCGCACCTTGATCTCCGGCCAATCGCCGTATGATCGCTACGTCCACGGCGAACGCGACGCCCTGTCGCCGGCAGCAGTGCGCGGCATGGAGTTGTTCTTCTCCGAGCGACTGGAATGTTTCCACTGCCATGGCGGCTTCAACTTCGCCGACTCGGTCGATCACACCAAGCTGCCCGAGCCGGAACGCGCCTTCCACAACACCGGCCTCTACAATGTCGACGGCAAAGGTGCCTACCCCGCCCGTGACCGTGGCCTGTTGGAGCTGACGGCAAAGCCTGCCGACATGGGCCGCTTCAAGGCGCCGACGCTGCGCAACATCGCCGTCACCGCCCCATACATGCACGACGGCTCGGTGGCGACGTTGGACGAAGCCCTCACCCACTACGCCGAAGCCGGCCGCACGATCCGCGACGGGCCGCATGCCGGTAGCGGCGCCGACTCACCCCTGAAAGACGAGTTGCTCGTCGGCTTCATCTTGAAGGAAGACGAACGCCGCGACCTGCTCGCCTTCTTCGCAAGCCTCACCGACGAGGCGTTCCTGAACGACCCACGCTTCGCCGACCCGGATGCCGAGCGATCTCCACATACTTCAACGCAGAGACGCTGAGGCGCCGAGGGGCCGTCCAAGCGATGGATCTGTCTCTGCTTCTCAGCGCCTCGGCGTTGAAGCTGCGGGCTCGAGGCGTTGTTCGTAGATCGGCTTGCCGGTGGCGTCGACGAGGCGGCTCGTCAACACGCCTTGGTCGTCGACGTCGACGACGCCGAAGTTGAACCAGGTGAGTGCCTCGTCGTACGAGGCGATGGCCGCGGCATCGCCGGGTTGATGCAGGAAGAGACGCTCGGGGCGGAACGTCGGATCGAGGATGTCGCGCGGAAAGACCCCCGCCTGCAGCGGGCCGCTGACGAACTCGTGCACCACGAAGGTGTCGTCGCTCGTTAGTGGGCGATAGCGCAGCGCCGTGGCGAAGTGCACATCGGTGGTCAGGAAGACGACGTTGCGCGCGTTCGCCGCATGGAGAGCGGTGAAGATCTCCGTCAGCTCGTGTTCGAAGCCGCCGTCACCATCGCCGTCGGCCCAGCTGTCGCTCGGCTTTTGCGGGCCTCCCGTCGGAATGCCGATGGGCACACTCGAGACGATGACCTTCCAGGTGGCGTCGGACGCTTGCAGCGAGCGCAGCAGCCATTCCTTCTGCGGTGCCCCGAGTAGGCTCTTGTCGGAGCGATCGTCGGCACCGTTGGCGGCGCGATAGGAACGCGCGTCGAGGATGAACAACTCGAGGTGACGTCCCCAGCGCAGATTGCGGTACAGGGGGCGGGCCGTCGCATCGAAGCCGGGGAAGGGGTGGTAATCGTAGAAGGCCTGGCGCGCCGCGGGCAGCGTGGCGAGCTGCGGGCCGGCGTCGTTGGCGATCTCGTGGTCGTCCCAGATGGCATACACGGACATGCCGCCGAAGGCGCGCTGGAGGAAGGTGTCGGCGCGGCCATAGCGCCAATGGGCGCGGAACGCGTCGACGTCGGCCGCCGGCGCGCTCGGCCCGGCGACCTGCGCATTGCCGTAGCGCCCCGTGGCTTTGCATGGGTCGTCGGCGTAGATCATGTCGCCGAGGGCGACGAAGAACTGCGGATGTTGTTCGAAGATCGAATAGAAGGGCAGGTAGCCGCGCGTCGCGTCGCGGCAGACGTTTTGCCCGCCGACGTCACCGCCCCAGGCAAAGCGCGCGGGCGTGCTGGCTCGTGGCTCGGGTGCCGTGCGGAAGCTGCCGGTGACCGGCTTGTGCGAGGTCTCGCCACGGCACCAGAGCGTGTAGCGGTAGCGCGTATCCGGGGTGAGGCCGGAAAGTTCGAGCCGGCCGGTGAAGTCGCGCTCGGCGTCGATCGGGATGCGCACCTCTTCCTCGGCGAAGGGCGCGATGGCGGCGACGGCGTGGTGCCCGCCTTCGCAGCGGACCCACAGCACGGCTCCGTCGCTGGTGGTTTCGCCGACCATATAGGCGACCGGCAAGGGCGTCGCGGCGCCGGGCGTCGATGGCGTCGGCGCGGGGCCGACACGGCCGGAACAGGCGAACGACGACAGCGACGAAGCGGCGAGCAGCAGCAAGGACAAGCGGCGCATGGGCTCTTCTACGCACTGTGGCTCGGCGAGCCAAGCCGCGTGAGGCGACGGATACGATGAGGCGACGGTGGCCTTGGCTGACATGGCTCGTCGTGGGGGCCGTCGCTTGCGGCGGTGCGGCAGGGCCGTGTCCGGAGATCTCGCTCGTGCCCGAGGTGCAGCCGCTGGCGGTGGCACCGGCGGGCAGCGTGGCGTTGCGATTGCAGTTGCCGACCGCGTCGGGGCCGCTGCTGCTGTGCAACCGCCCGTTCGCATGTCCGGCGAACAGTCTGCTGGTGCGTTCGACCCCGGAGGTGTCGGTCAGGGTCGCGGTTGCCGCCGACGGCGGATCATTGCTCGTGCGCCCGGTGGCACAGTGGCCGGCGGGGACGGAGGTGCGGCTCGATCTCGAGGCCGACGTGTTTGCGCCCGGCCCGGCGTTAGGCGGCGCGCCGCTGGCCGGCCGATTCGTCGTGCGCGTACGACAGGCGGTGCGGCTAGCCGTCGAGGCGACGTCCGGCAAGTTGCCGCTGCGGCTCGACCCCGACGCCGTGTCGGCTCTGGTGTTGTCGGATTGGACGAGCCGCGCGCCCGGTGAGGATGCGACCGGGCTCGGGCAGCGCGAGTGGATCGTCGGCCTGATCGAGAAGCGTGAGGCGGAGAAGGGGCCGGGGGGGCAACTGGCCATGTGGGCCGTCGAGGCCGAGCCGGGCCCGCGCGGCGGGGTGCGTCCGCGCGCGGCGGGTGCCGTCCTGGCGTGGGGCGGACGATTCGAGGGCGATGCGGTCGCCCTGAACCGGTTGGCCCCGACCGGACGGCGTTGGCCTTGGCGTGAAGTCGGACTCGCAGGTCGGTTGTCACCGGACCTGCGCGTGCGGGCAGCCTCGGCGTACGTCGAGGCCGAGGCGTGGCCGGCATGGGTGCCGGATGGGCTGGTGCAGCGATGGCCGGCGCGGCACGCCGGGGCGGCGACCTTTACGACGCGGGCGTACCCGAAAGAGGGAACGGCCAACCACCGGCCGCGTGGGGTGAAGGTGACCGAATTGCGCTACCTCGCTCCGACCGAGCAGGCCGACGGACATGCCATCGTCGAGATCGGGCTGGCGAAGGGGGCGCGTTATCCGGCGGCGGAGCATCGTGGCGGGGTGCTGCTGCTGGATCCGGTGCGGCACGTGCCGGTGCCGCTCGACTACGCGACGAACCTGCGGCAGCACGCCGACGCGGCTGGAAACCTCGAGCGTATCGAACTGGTGCTGCCGGCGGGGAGTGTCGTCCCCGACACGATCGATTTGGTGGTGCTGGCCGACGTCTTCCCGTTGCACTACGAAACGCTGACGACGCGCGCCCGTTGAGCCGCCGAGCGACTTGCTTTGTGTCGGCAAACTTTCTAGGTTCGCACTCCCTGCGGCGGCGTACCCAAGTGGTTAAGGGAGAGGTCTGCAAAACCTCGATGCAGCGGTTCGAATCCGCTCGCCGCCTTGAAGAGGGACAGTCCCGTAGAAGGGACTGTCCCTCTTTACGTTTCAGAGCTTGGAGAGGACCGAGTCGGCGCTCGAGACGTTGAGGCCCGGGGCGGTTTCGACGAGCAGGGCGTCGACCTTGCCGTCGGTGGCGATGAGCGCATAACGCTGCGAGCGCTGGCCCAAGCCGAAGCCGCTGCCGTCCATTTCCAGGCCGAGGGCCTTGGTGAAGGTGCCGTTGCCGTCGGCGAGCATGCGCACCTTGCCCTTGGTGTTGTTGGCCTGGCCCCAGGCGCCCATGACGAAGGCGTCATTGACGGCGATGCAGGCGATCTCGTCGACGCCCTTGGCGCGGATCTCGTCGGCCTTCTCGACGAAGCCCGGCAGGTGCTTCATGGAGCAGGTCGGCGTGAAGGCGCCCGGTACGGCGAACAGCACCACCTTCTTACCCTTGAAGATCTCGCCGACGGTCACGTCGGCCGGGCCGCCGTCGCCCATTTCCTTCAGCTTCAGGTCCAGCGGCAGAGAATCCCCTACATTGATCGACATCGTCGTCCTCCAGGTTTGGTGTTGGTCGAGGCGGCACACCCGTGAGGCGCGCCGCTCGGGGGATGTCTACCTGCCTCCGACAAGTCCGACAAGTCCGACGTGTCCGACCTGTCTGACGTGTCCGACCTGTCTGACTTGTCTGACGTGTCGGACGTGTCGGATCAGTCGTAGCCTGCGAGGATCGCGTCGACGCGGCCGTTGTGCCCGACCGGTAGGCAGCCGCCGCTGCCGGAGGCGTCGATCACTCCATCGAGGGTCATGGCGCACACCGTCGTCAGGTCGCTCAGGGTCGGGTCGTCGCAGGCCGTCGCGATCTTGGCGCGTGTCTTTTGCGCCGTCTGGGCTAGCTTGGCGGCGAAGCCGTCGCCCGCGGCGCAGTCGTTCGGGTCGACGAGCGGCGCGCCGCCGGGAAAACGCAGGGCGAAGCCGCGGTGGAGGCGGTTGCGGCAGCTTTGCAGCTGCTTGAGGCGCGACTCGACGAGTCCGGCGCCGGCTTTGGCGAGCGTCTCCTGGCAGCGGCGTTGATCGTTGTAGTTCGGCTCGGTGCCGCTGAGGGCATCGCCGTAGGCGTCGTCGGTGATGGCGTCGACGGCGTCATCAATGGCGCTCAGCAAGCAGCCGCCGGACCCACCCGGGGCCACGACGCCGTCGACACTCACGGCGCAGGCCTCGAGTTCGGCGAGCCGGCTGTCGGTGCACTTCGGGGCGCGCGGCTTGGCGACGAGGTCGCGCGCTTTGCCGGCGGCTTTGGCTGTTTTGGCTAGGCCGCGGGCTTCGAGTGCACAGTCGGCGGGATCGAGCAGCGGAGTGCCGTTGGCGAAGTAGAGATCCTTGCCCTTGTTCAGGGCGTTGCGGCAACTCTGCACCGCCTTGAGGCGCGCCTTCAGGTACAGCTTGCTCGCCTTGGCGAGAGCTTCATGGCAGCCGCGGAGGTCGTCGGCCAAGGCGCAGCCGGGCCCGCCGATGCGGTCGCCGGCGCAGACCCCGGCGCCGTCACAGACGTCGCTTCGGGTGCACGACTGGCCGTCGTCGCAACTCGACGCGGCGGGCTCGAAGCCACAGGTCGCCGAGCAGCAATCGCCGCCGTCGATGTTGCCGTCGTCGCATTGTTCGGCGTTGCAGACGATGCCGTTGCCGCAGGTGGCGCTGAGGGTGCAGTTGTTGTCGCAGCCGTCGCAGTTGGCGGTGTTGCCGTCGTCGCAGGCTTCGCCGGCCTCGGTGGAGCCGTTGCCGCAGGTGCCTTCGTCGGCGCCGATGTCGACGCGCGCGCCGAGCAGGCGCGGCTGGCCGTCGAGGTCGACCTCGTTGGGGTCGGCGACGAAGGCGGGATCACCGGCATCGACGGCCGGGCTGGCGGCGTCGATGTGGAAGTCCCCTTGGCCGGGATCGGCGAGCAGCGGGTCGGCGCCGATCGAATGCGCGTCTTGGCCCGAGCCGGCTTGCCACGAGGCGAGGCCGGTGTGGAAGGTGCCGTGGTCGCCGAAGGCGCCGTCGGTCAGGCCGTTGGTTTCGCTGAAATAGAGGTTGTAGTCGAAGACGTTGGGAGGGTTCTCGCCGGGCTCGTAGCTGGCGATGAAGACGTCGGGGCTGCCGGCGTAGACGAGATTGTGGACGAGGCGGTTGTTGGCGCCGAACTGGACCCAGATCTCGCCGACGCCGTTGCCGCTGAAGTAACGCCCGACGCCGTCGGGGCCGAGGGTATTGTTCTTGTAGAGCGTGTTGCCGCTGAAGGTGTTGTTGCTGGCGCGGCCGACGTTGCTGGCATAGCCGCCGAAGGCGAGGCCCGCCTTCTCGTTGTGGTGGATGACGTTGTTGCGGACGACGACGTTCTGCGCCACGCGGCCGGCGTTTTCGGCGCCGACCTCGATGCCGATGTCGCAGCCGGTAACGACGTTGTTTTCGATGACGACGTCGGTGCCGCCGTCGACGTAGATGCCGCCGGCGTAACCGCCGCCGTAGTTGGAGTTGGCGCGCTCGACGGTGTTGCCGCGGATGACGCCGTTACGGCAGACGAGATTGGCATTCGGCTGGATGTTGGTTTCGCCGCCGATGCAGACGATGCCGATGTTGTTGACGTCGCGCACGACGTTGTTGCTGACGCGGAAGCCGTCGACGTTGCCGTTGAGGGCCAGGGCCTCGCTGTTGGCGGGGTCGCAGTCGCGGATGGTGTTGCCGTCGATGACGAGGCCGGAGATCGGCGACGCCATGGTGGCATAGACGGTGATGCCCATGGCGTGCTGTCCGCGGATGTCGTGAATCACGTTGTCGAGGATGCGCACGCCGTCGCCGCTGCCGATGAAACGGATCCCCGAGCCGTCGTCGACGCCGAGGTGGTTGCGGATTTCGAAGCCTTGCACGGTGACGTCGTCGAGCCCGCCGCCGCTACCGTCGAGCAGGATCATGTCTTGGCCGACGACGCCGGTGCCGTCGAGGATGGGTGCGTGGCCGGCGTCGGCGACCAGGCTGATGCCGCTGGTGGAGAGGCTCAGCTTCTCGAAGTAGGGCGTGTTCGAGCCGTCCTTCTCGCGTACCGTGATGGTGTCGCCGGGGTTGGCTTGGTCGATGGCGGCTTGGATGGTGGTGCAGCCAGGGGATGTGGGCACGGTGCAACTGGCCGCCGGCGCGGGCCGCGGTACGAGCCCGAGGCAGAGGGCGACGGCGAGGACGGCAGATGGATGGGGCATGCGGCGCATGCGGCGATCTTCCGCCGCCGGTCGTTTTGCTGTCAACGACCATTCACGGCTAGGGAGTCGGAATGCTCGACCAAAGAATGCGGCGCCTGTTGGCGCCGGGGCTCGAAGCGGTGGCACGGCGGTTGGCCACCACGGGAGTACGGGCGAATCATTTGTCGATGGCGGGGGCTGGGCTCGGCGTCGCGGCGGGAGTGGCGATCGCCGCCGATGCCCTGGCGTGGGCCATCGGCCTGGCGTTGTTCAGTCGCCTCGCCGACGGCTTGGACGGCCCGTTGGCGCGCCTGCGCGGCGGCACCGACTTCGGCGGGTATTTGGACATCGTCTGCGACTTCGTCTTCTACGTGGCGATACCGCTCGGCTTCGCCGTGCGCGATCCGTCGGTGGCGCTGCCGACGGCCTTCGTGCTGGCCGGATACGCACTGACCGGCGTCAGCTTCTTGGCCTATTCGTCCGTCGCCGAGCGGCGCGGGGTGACCGACGACGCCGACAACCGCAGCTTCATCTTTCAACCGGGCCTGGCGGAGGGCAGCGAGACGCTGCTGTTCTACTTCACCGCGCTCGTCCTGCCTGGTTGGTATGCGTCCCTGGCTTGGTCGTACGCTTTGATCTGCTTTTACACTGCGACTTCGCGCAGCGTGCTGGCCTGGCGGGTCTTCCGTGACGGCTGAGTCCTAGGGATGGGGGTGGATCGACTTGCGCCGCCATCGGGGGTATGGGGGGGCACTCTTGAAGAAGGGGAGGTTCTGAGAATGCGTGGCGCAAAAGCCTGGATTCTGGTCGGTTTGGCAGTGGTTGGTTGGGGGGCGATGTCGGCAACGGCAGCCAACGCGGCGACGCCGCCTTTGCTGCCGTTCAACCAGACGAGCGATCTCTACATCGTCGATCGGGGATGTGACTGCATCGTGCGCGTCACTCCTGCCGGCGGCATGAGCGTCGCCGTCAGCAAGGCGCAAATCGCGGCCGCCACCGGCCTCAATGAGAACGACTTCGACCTCAACGAGAGCGGTATCGCCTTCGATGCACGCGGTAACATGTATTTCGTCATCGACGACGTCCCCAGTCTCCTCAAGCGCACGTCGGCCGGGGTGCTCACCGAGCTCGTCAGTCCTTCGGCGATGCAGGCCATTGCCGGCAACGACGTCGACCCCGATGGCATCGCCTTCGGCAGCGACGGATTCCTCTACGTGCAGACCGACAATTCGCCGGAGGAAGTGGTGCGCGTCAATCCCACCACGGGTGCTCTGTCCATTCTCATCGACAATGCGACACTCGACGCGATTCCAGGCGTTTCCAACATCGATCTGGAGATCGGCATCGTCGGTTCCGAGAACGGACTCCTCTACCTCGTGACCGAGAACAATCCACACGGCATCGTCGCCATCAACCTCGCCTTGGGCACGGGTACCTTGCTGGCATCCGGAGCGCCGTTCGTCGACACGGACAAGTTCATGACGCGGGCGCCGAACGGTGACTTGATCGTGGCCGACTCCGACGCCGATGTGTTGTTTCGCGTTACCCCTGCCGGGGTGGTGAGCGTCTTCCTCTCGGAAAACGACCTCGAGTCCGTCACCGGCAGCGACATCGATCTCTTGGGCGGATTCGCCTTCGATGCCGCCGGCAACTTCTACGTCACCGATGGCGACGAAGGCGTGGTGCTGCGTTTCGACACCAATCTGGTGGGCAGCGTGTGGCTGACGGCGAACGACCTCCTGAACACCACCGGCTTTGTCCCGAACTTGACGGCCGGAATCGCCTTCGCGCCGGGAATCACCCCCAACGGCGTGCCGGTGACGAGCGCGCACGGGCTCGCCGCCATCGTCGCCTTCTTGACGCTCGTCGCGGCGGTTTCCCTGCGCCGTGCGCACGGTCGCCCGTTGTCCTGATTCAGCGTCGCGCAATTCCGTTGCTGCGTACGATGCCCGGGTCGCCCCAGGGGCGATCCGGGCATCGTACGAGCCGTCTCGGTTGCGGCTGTCACCAGCCGACCAGCCCCGCTGTACCCATTCGACCCGCCGAGCGCCGAGTGGTGCGTCGGCTCCACCTGCCGCCGTGCATCGCGACGCGACCTCGCCCCAACTTCTTCCAGGGCGCCCGCGCTGCGACGCATCGCTTGCCCGACGACCAACGCCGCTGGCCGAGTCACGGCACGAGCGTGCCTTCGGCATCGATCTGCAGGGTGACCTCATCGCCGACGAGCACGCCGCCGGTCTCGAGCGTTTCGTTCCACGTCAGGCCGAAGTCCTTGCGGTTGATGGTCGTCTTGGCGCTGAATCCGGCTTTGGCGTTGCCCCAAGGGTCCTTGCCGGCGCCGAGGAAGGCGACGTCGAGCACGATGGGTCGTTCGTTGCCGCGGATGCTCAGCAGTCCGTGCAGCTTGCCGGTCTGGGCCTTGGCGTCGGTGACTTCGACCTTGGTGCTCTTGAACGTGATCTTGGGGAACTTGGCGACGTCGAAGAAGTCGGGCGAGCGCAGATGGCTGTCGCGCTTTTCGAGGTTGGTGTTGATGCTGGCGGCGTCGATGCTGCCCTCGACCTTGGCGTTGGTGGGGTTCGCCGGATCGAAGTCGATCGAGCCTTCGAACTTGTCGAAGCGGCCTTGGACGGAGGTGAAGAGGTGGCGCACGCTGAAGCCGACGGTCGTGTGGGCCGCATCGACCATGAAGCGATCGGCAAGGGCCGGCTGGGCGGAGGCGAAACAGAGAGCGGCGAAGCTCAAGACGTGGCGCAAGGGCGAACGCATGGCGGGTCTTCCTTTCCGTGGACGGTCGGGCCGTCGTAGTGGTTTCCCTCGCCAACGGCGCCAGGCTCGGGAAAGTTCCCGAGGTGAGGAAGTTTTCTCTCCGTCAGCCCGCCGCGAGACCGAACTCGCGCAGGAACTGCTCGCGCGGCATCGTCGTCGCCAAGCTGCACAGGGCATCACCGTCGCGTACGAAGCGCATGGTCACGCCATCGCGGGTCACGACGGTCGCGTGACCGAAGCGCTCGCCCGGCGGAACCTCGACCCGCTCGTACGCATAGCGGCGACAGACGACGACGCCGCCGCCGGCGCTGTGGTACACCGTCACGGTCGCTGCCACCTCGCCGTCGCGTTCGACGCGGCCGCCGATCGGACGGTAGCCGCGCTTCGCCAAGTCGGGTGCGGTGGCGGTGAAGCCGACTCCCGCTTGCGCATAATGATCCCGCAGTGCCGCGATGTCGTTGCTGCGCAGGTCGTATGCGAACCCTTCATGCTCCGCTGCCCGGGCGTCCTGGATCAAGAGGCCGAGCAGGTCGGGTTGTGACCAGCGACCCACCGGTAGCATCATGACGAGGAACGATGCGGCGACGGCGCCGACCATGAGCAGCCGCCGGCGGGTCAGCAACCGCACCACCCTGCCGCCGGTCGCCGGTGGGTCGACTGGGGCGGTGAGTTCCCGTTGCACGGCCGCGAGGACGCGACGGCGCAGCTCGGGCGGCATCGTCGCGCCCTCGTGTCGGCGCAGGCGATCCCTCATCGCCGCTTGCGCCGCGCGCAACGCGGCACAGTGGGTACAGGTCTCGACGTGCGCGCGTGACGCCTGCGCCGTGGGAGCGTCGAGTCGGCCGTCGATGTCGGCCGCGACCCAATCACGATAGTCGTCGCAGTTCATCTCGAGCTACCTCACCCAGCCGCGTTGCCGCCCGTACTCGGCCAGTCGTGTATGAAGCTGCTGCCGCGCGCGGGCCAGTCGCGAACGCACCGTGCCGATCGGGCGTCCGAGCACGCTCGCTGCCTCCTCGTAGGTCAACTCCTGCAGGTCCACCAACACGACGACCTCGCGGAACTCGTCGCTCAGCGACGCCAACGCCGCCTCCAGTTCGTCGTCGAGTCCGGCTGCCGCCACCAAGTCGGCCGGATCGTCGGTCGCCGTTCCCGGCGTACCGGCGACGCCGTCGTCGTATTCGATCGCGGTGCCGCTGCTCTTGTCGGAACGGTACTGGTTGCGAAAGCTGTTGTAGAGAATGGTCAAGAGCCAAGCCCGGCAATTGGTCCCGGGCTCGAAGCGGTGCCAAAAGCGGATCGCCCGCACCAGCGTGTCCTGCACCAAGTCCGCCGCCCGCTCCGGGTCGCGCGTCAGGTACGAGGCCGTGCTGTAGAGCTGGTCCAAGTGGGGAAGGGCGGTCGACTCGAAGTCGGCCTTCACAGAGGGTCCCCCAGTTTGGTTCACGTCGGCGCATTAGCACTAGGTCTCTCACGGTCCAAGAACCGCCGCCGCCAGCCGAAAGTTCCCGTCCGCGCCGATTCCGACTTCGCTGTTTCCCGGGTTGGTGCTAGGAAGGCGCGCCATGAAGGCCCCCGCGGTAAAAGGCATGTTGAGCGTCGACGAGCTGCGCGAACTGGCGGCACGCGGCGAGATCGAGACCGTCCTCACCGTCTTCCCCGACCTCTACGGCCGCCTGATGGGGAAACGCATCACCGCGGACTATTTCCTCCATGACATTCTCGGCCACGGCTGGCACGCCTGCGACTATCTGCTGGCCTGCGACATGGAGATGGACCCGGTACCGGGCTACCGCTTCGCCTCGTGGTCCGACGGTTACGGTGACGTGCACTGCACGGTCGACCTGGCGACGCTGCGGCGCGCCACTTGGCTCGACAAGACGGCGCTGGTGATGTGCGACGTGCGCAATGCCGAGACCGACGCGCCGGTCGACGTGGCGCCGCGCACCATCCTCAAACGCCAGATCGAACGCGCCGCGGCCATGGGCCTGCGCTGCAAGGCAGCTTCCGAACTCGAGTTCTTCATCTTGCGCGAAACCTACGAGTCGGCCCACGCCAAGAGCTTCGAGAACCTCGACACCTTCGGCTGGTACATCGAGGACTACCACACCTTGCAAGGCTACAAGTCGGAGCCCCTCGTCGGCGCGCTGCGGCGCCACCTCGACAACTCGGGCGTGCCGGTCGAGTTCTCCAAGGGCGAGTGGGGTCCCGGCCAGACCGAGCTGAACGTGCGCTACGCCGAGATGCTGGAGATGGCCGACCGCCACAGCATCTACAAACAAGCGGCGAAGGAGATCGCGCTGCAGCAAGGGCTGGCCGTCACCTTCATGGCCAAGTTCGACGAGCGCTACGCCGGCAGCTCGATGCACGTCCATTCGAGCCTATGGTCGCTGGCCGACGACAAGCCGGTGTTTTCGGGGCCGGCACCGCTCGATGGTGACTTGAGCAAGCATCCCGATCTCTTTCGTTGGTGGCTCGGCGGTCAGATGCACCACGCTTGCGCCTCGACGCTGCTCTTCGCGCCCACCGTCAACTCCTACAAGCGCTTCGTCGCCGGCTCGTTCGCGCCGACCAGCGTCGCCTGGTCGTACGACAACCGCACCGCCGGCTTTCGCGTCGTCGGCAGCGGCTCCGGCCTGCGCGTCGAGTGCCGCATCCCCGGCGCCGACGCCAACCCCTATCTCGCCTTCGCCGCCCTGTTGGCCGCCGGTCTCGACGGTATCGAGAACCGCATCGAGCCGCCGCCGTTGTTCTCGGGCGACGTCTACGCCGCGCGCGACTTGCCGCGCGTGCCCGCCACCTTGCGCGATGCCATCGTCGCCTTCGAGGCGTCGGATTTGTTCCGCCGGGCCTTCGGCGAGGACGTCGTCGAACACTTGCTGCATTTCGCCCGCACGGAGCAGCGCAAGTTCGACGAAGTCGTCACCAGCTGGGAGCGGCGGCGCTACCTCGAGCGCGTCTGATGCCGAAACGTCCCGTCATCGGCATCTCGTCGTACCATCGCGACGGCGAGCCGAGGATCTTCGCCATGCCGTGCACCTACGTCGACGCCATTCGCGCCGCCGGCGGCGTGCCGCTCGTCTTCCCGCCGGGGGAGGCCGAGGTGGAGCCGTTGCTCGATCTCGTCGGCGGCCTGGTGCTCGCCGGCGGCGGCGACGTCGACCCGGCTCTGTACGGCGGTGATCCGCACGAGACCGTGTACATGGTGTGCGCCGAGCGCGACCGCTTCGAAATGGAGTTGCTGCGGGCCGCCTTGCGGCGCGGCAACCTGCCGATCCTCTGCATCTGTCGCGGCGTGCAGGTGCTCAACGTCGTGCTCGGCGGCAGCCTCCACGTGCACCTGCCGGATCAATACGGCGACGACGTGGCGCATCGGCTGCCGCCGCGCCTGCCGACACGCCATCCCGTAAGCCTTACGCCTGGGGCTCGTTTGACCGAGATCCTCGGCGGCGACGAGGTCGATGTCGCGTCGTGGCATCATCAAGCGATCGATCGGCTCGGGAATGAACTGGAAGCCGTCGCCTGGGCGGCCGACGGTGTCGTCGAGGCGGTGCAGCACGTGCATCACCCGTGGTGCTTCGGCGTGCAATGGCATCCCGAAATGCAGCAAGGCGAACCGGCGAGCGATCGCCTGTTTGCGGCTTTCGTCGCCGCCGTCGAACGGTCCAGCGCCGCGGGGCTCGCGTCCAGCCAACGTTCAACAGTCTAAATCGTCCATGCGCACCGCAGGTGCGCCGAGGAGTCCGTATGGGAAAGCTAGAAGGTAAGGTAGCACTGATCACGGGTGGCGGTCGCGGCATCGGACGCCACTCGGCGTTGGCCTTCGCGGCCGAGGGGGCCAAGGTCGTCGTCAGCGACGCGATGGAGGATGGCGGCAAGCACGTCGTCGACGAGATCCAGCGTCTCGGCGGCGAGGCCATCTTCGTGCGCACCGACGTCGCCCGCGCCGCCGAGGTCGAGGCCACCATCGCCGCGGCGGAGAAGCATTTCGGCGCGTTGCACGTGCTGTTCAACAACGCCGGCATCATGCCGGACGAAGACGGTTCGGTGCTGGAGACGTCGGAGGAGACGTTCGACCGCGTCATGGCGGTCAACGTCAAGGGCGTCGCCTTCGGTTGCAAGTACGGCATCCCGGCGCTGCTGCGCGCCGGCGGCGGCAGCATCATCAACACCGCCTCGTTCGTCGCCGTGATGGGCGCGGCCACGTCGCAAAGCGCCTACACCGCCTCGAAGGGCGCGGTACTGGCGTTGACGCGCGAGATCGCGGTCGAGTTCGCCCGCCGCGGCATTCGCGCCAATGCCCTGTGCCCGGGGCCGGTGAACACGCCGATGCTGCAGACCCTGTTGGCCGAACCGGCGGCGCGCGCCCGCCGCTTCGTGCATTTGCCGATGGGTCGCTTGGCTGAAGCCGAGGAGATCGCCAAGGCCGCGGTGTTCCTCGCCTCCGACGATTCGTCGTACGTCAACGGCACGACGTTCCTCGTCGACGGCGGACTCAGCGGCGCCTACGTCACGCCGCTCGATTGACGGCCTCGCCAGCGCCGCGGCACGTCGGCCTCGTCGCCGACGTGCCGCGACGGGTGGCTGCGCATCGCGGCCGAGCGGAATTCCAGGGAGAGAAATAGGACCCATGCACAATTTGTTGATCGGAGATCGCCGGCCGTCAGGCCAGGGTGTCATCGAAGTCATCGACCCGGCGCGTGGCGAGGTGTTCGACCGTGTCGCCGCGGCCGGGCCGGAGGATGTCGAAGCCGCCATCGCCGCGGCCAAGGCCGCCTTTCCCGGCTGGGCGGCGCTAGGGGCCGTGGGTCGAGCCGAGATCCTTTTCCGCTTCGCCGACCTGGTGCGGGCGCACGGCGAAGAGTTGGCGCGGCTCGAGATGCGCAATGCCGGCAAGCCCATCGGCGGTGCTCGCTGGGAGGCGGCACACGTGGCCGACACCCTGCGCTACTACGCCGGCGCGGCCGACAAGTTTTTCGGCGACACCGTGTCGGTCAACAAACCTGGGCTCAACGTCACCCTGCACGATCCGCTGGGCGTCGTCGGCCTGATCGTGCCGTGGAACTTCCCCATGGTCATCGCCACCTGGAAGGTCGCGCCGGCTCTCGCCTGCGGCAACACGGTGGTGCTCAAGCCGGCCAGCCTGACGCCGCTGACCGCTCTGCGTCTGGGCGAATTGGCTCTCGAGGCGGGGGTGCCGCCGGGGGTGCTGAACGTCATTCCAGGGCCGGGCGCCAAGATCGGCGCGGCGTTGGCCGAGCACCCGGACATCGCCAAGATCGGCTTCACCGGCGAGACCGGCACCGGCCGCTCGATCATGGCGGCCGCGGCCAAGACCATCAAACGCGTCGGTCTCGAACTCGGCGGCAAGTCGGCCAACGTCATCTTCGCCGACGTCGACCTCGACGAGGTGGCCAACGGCGCCATCGCCTCGGCCTTCGACAACGCCGGCCAGGACTGCTGTGCCCGCTCGCGCATCCTCGTCGAACGCACGATCTTCGAACCCTACATCGAGGCGCTGGTGGCGAAGACCCAGGCGATCGTCGTCGGCGAGCCGGCGGACGAGGCGACCGGCATGGGTCCACTGATCTCGGCGGGTCAGAAGAAAACGGTGCAAGACTACATCGCGATCGGCAAGGCCGAGGGGGCGACCTTGTGCACCGGCGGCGAGAACCTGGATCGGCCAGGGTATTTTCTGCGGCCGGCGGTGTTTCGTAGCGAAGCGTCGCAGCTGCGCATCGTCGACGAGGAAATCTTCGGGCCGGTGGTCGTGGTGCTGCCGTTCGATACCGAGGCCGAGGCCATCGCCCTCGCCAACGACACGATCTACGGCCTGTCCGGTTCGTTGTGGACGAATGATCTGAAGCGCGGGCTACGCGTGGCACGCGCCATCCGCACCGGCAATCTCTCGGTCAACTCCTCGTCGAGCGTGCACCTGCAGGCCCCTTTTGGCGGCTACAAGCAGTCCGGCCTCGGGCGTGAACTCGGCATGCACGCGATGGAGCACTACACCGAGATGAAGAACATTTATTTTGAGACCAAGTGAGATAGGGAGGGCCAAGGTTCAAGGGCCAAGGGCCAAGAACTCCAGGACGGCGCGGCTTGCGGTCGACGCCCGGTTCTGATCTCCAAACTCTCTTGGCCCTTGGCCCTTGGCCCTTGGCCCTTGGCCCTGCCCAGCCTATCGCCGAACCAGCTTACGGACCTCGGCCTCGAAGGCGTCGAGGTCGACGGGTTTGGGGAGTTGGGCGTTGGCCCCTAGGTGGCGGGCGTGGGCGACCGATTCGGGTTCGATCTCGCCCGATACCACCAACACGGGCACGTCGCTGCCGGTGCGGGCGGCGGGCAGCAGACCTGGCTGCTGCCGCCGTACCTGGCGCAACACCTCGAAGCCATTCATGCCGGGCATGTAGAGATCGATCACCAGCAGGTCGAAGTGCCGTCCGCACAACAAGGGCATGACCTCGGCGCCGTCGTCGACTTCGGTCACCCGGATGCCGAGCCCTTCGAGCGAGCGGCCGAGCACGAAGCGCATCGAGGCGTCGTCATCGACGACTAGGGCGGATGTCATGCAGCACCTCCTGGCGCGGTCGACCCAGGGGGAGGCAAGTGTCGTGCCACATCCGGGGGACGTCAGGCTGCGGTATCGACTCACGTCAGGTGCAGACGGCACTGCGCGCCGCTCGGGCAGCAAGCCTTTTTTCGTGGCAGCTTCTTCCTTGACCGTCGCGGCGAATCGGACGACGATGCAGTGCAACCGGGAGGAGTGACGATGACAACCGTTCGCGACGTTCTCGCGAAGAAGGGGAACGCCGTCTGCTCGGTACTTGCCGACCGTACGGTGTTCCAGGCGTTGGAGTTGATGGCCGAGAAGGACGTCGGCGCGCTGCTGGTGGTCGACGGCGGCGGGCGTCCGGTGGGGCTCTTTTCCGAGCGTGACTACGCCCGCCAGGTGATCCTGAAGGGTAAGGCATCCCGAGACATTCCGGTGAGCGAGGTGATGGTGCGGCGCGTCGTCTACGTTCGGCCCGACCAGACCGTGGAAGACTGCATGGCGCTGATGACGGAGAAGCGCGTGCGCCATCTGCCCGTGCTCGAGGGCGAGCAAGTCGTCGGGCTGGTGTCGATTGGCGACGTGGTCAAGTCGGTCATCTCCGAAAAGCAGTTCCTGATCGAACAGCTCGCCAACTACATCCAGAACGGCTGATGCCGCGCGCCAAGAAGTCGTCCCCCAAGCGTGGCAAGCAGCGAGCGGCCCTCTTCGGCCGGGCCGCCGCGGCCGACAAGTACGAGCTGTACCATCTCGCCGTGCAGGCGCCCGACGAGGAAGTGGCGTTCCTGCGGCGCGTCTTTCGCGAGCGCCGACGCCGGGTGCCGCGTCATTTTCGCGAGGACTTCTCCGGCACGGCCTTGGTCGCCACCGAGTGGGTGCGCCAGGGCCGCGCCTTCACGGCAGAAGCCTACGATCACGATCCGGAAGTCTTCGCCTGGGCGCGGGCGCACCACGTCGGCGCGCTCGGTAGGGCGGCGTCGCGCCTGCAGTTGATCCAAGACGACGTCCGCGTGCCCAGCAAAGTGCGGCCGGACATCCGCTGCGCCGAGAATTTCTCCTACTTCCTACTGACCGAGCGAGCGGCCATGCTGGCCTACTTCCGCGGCGTGTACGCCGACCTGGTCGACGACGGCATCTTCGTGCTCGATGCGTGGGGCGGTGCCGGCGCCACCGATCCGATCGAAGAGACGCGGCGCTTGCCCGGCGGGGTGACCTACGTCTGGGAGCAAGAGCGCTACACGCCGGCGACGGGCGACATGACCTGCCACATCAGCTTCCGCTTCCGCGACGGCAGCGCGCTGGAGCGGGCCTTCAGCTACACCTGGCGCTTCTGGAATCTTCCCGAACTGCGCGACCTGTTGTTGGAGGCGGGTTTCGCCGCGGTCGACGTGTACTTCGAGGTGCTCGGCAAGGACGGCGTCGGCACGGGCGAGTTCGAGATCGGCCCTGGCCCGGTCGACGCGTCCTACTTGGCGTACCTCGTCGCCGACAAGCGCGGCGGCCGCCAGGGGCGCGGTAGCCGGTGAGCCTGCGCCGCCTCCGCTGCGCGGCGTTTCGGGGCGAACCGTGCGTCGCCGACACGCGGCTATCGACGCGTCGGTAGGTCGTCGCCGTTGCCTTCGCCGTCGCTGCCGAGCCTCCGCATGCAACAGGAGCGAGGAGCGATGGCGAGTCACGGCAACCCGCCGGGGGGCCCCGCACATGATGGTTCAGGTCGTACGGACCGCACGCGGCGAGCCCACTTTCGTGACTCTGAGTCCAGTCGTGGGCACGGGGATAACACGCGTCGATACAATTTTTTACGGTGAGTCAAGAGCTATGTCGTAATGGAAACGCAGCGTCAGAGTTTTGACGCTGGCGGGCGATGGATTCGGCGTGAAGCCGCAGCGTGTGGGCGATTCGCTTGAAATATTTGGCATTTCGCTGCGTGAACCGAGGTTGGCGGCGTAGCTGAGGCAGGCTTGGCTGCTGTCCTGGGTAAGGCTCGAGGGGAGTACACCGGGAAAATCGTGGGACAATTCCGGGATTGACCGTACGAATTTGACGGGGACTTTCTCGGTTGCGAGTGGAAATTCTCGCAGGGCTGCATCGGGAAGCTTGGCATGCGGGCTGCATTAGCGTCAGGCATGTCGTACGAAGGGACATCTCGGAGGAGGCAAGGAGCGCCGACCGTGTCTGGCGTTCGCGTATCGCGCGGACGTCGTGCCGAGTCGGGGCAGGCCCATCTCGAGACCTCCCTCGTCGTGACCGTTTTGGTTCTGCTGATGTTGGGAGTGCTCGAATTCGGGCGTGCCTTCGTCATCGTGAACGTGGTTCAGAGCGCGGCGCGTGTCGGTGCTCGCGCCGTCGCCACCGCCCCATCGTACGAGCGTGATCTCGCCGGCTACGTCGTCGACACGGCGCGCATCGAGGCCCAAGTGCGGGACGAATTGCGTTCCGCCATCGACGAAGCGACGGTGGCGGGTTTCGAGGTGCTCATCCGGCAGACCCGTGCCGAGCCGCCGCTGGCACAGGTGACCGTCAGCGGCAGCATCCCGTACCTCTTTCATTGGTTGGGCCGCGAGTTCGGCGTCGACCGCACCGTGAACTTCCGCGACGAGGGTCGCCCTTGAGGCGGCACAGGACGCGACAGGAGAAACGACCATGCGCAAGCCAGCCAATATGTTGTTCCTAGCGCTCGTCATCGCCGCGATGGGCGCATCGATCGTCTATCGCTATCTCAATTCGCAGCAAGCCCAGCTCGAAGCAGCGCGTCAGGCGGCTCAGCGTTCGGTCGAATCGGTCAACGTGGTGGTTGCGGCGCGTCCCATCGAGATCGGCGCTCGCGTCGAGGAAGGCGACGTCGAGGTGATCGAGTGGCCGGCGGAGTCGGAGCCCGACAACGCTCTTGGCGACGCCGACGAGATCATCGGTATGATCGCGCGCACGAATCTCGTGCGTTACCAGCCGCTCACCAAGGATCAATTCACCGATCAGGGTTCGGGGTTGCTGCCGTTGCTCATCGAAGAGGGCAAGCGGGCGATGTCGGTGCGCGTCGACAAGGAGACCGGCGTCAGCGGCTTCATCACCCCCAACAGCTACGTCGACGTTCTGGCCACCGGCACGATCGTCGACGGCGGGCAGCGCGAACAACGCGCCAAGCTGATCCTGCAGAACGTCAAGGTCATGGCGATCGGCAAGAGCATCGACATGGAAGACGACGAGCCGGTGGAAGTTCCGACCGTGACGCTGTTGGTGTCCCCGGAGGAAGCGGAGAAGCTGACGCTGGCGACGCAGCAGAAACCGGTGCGGTTGGCGTTGCGCCATTACCAGGATGACGGTGCGGTGACGACGCCGGGCCTGTCGATGGACCAACTGTTGGTGCGAACGCGAGCCGAGCCGGCGCCGGAAGCGCCGCGCGTGGTTCGGGCCAAGCCGCAGGGTCCCGCCATGGAAGTGCTGCTCGGCGAAACCATGATGAAGGTGAACTACTAGGCTGTCCGGCCTAGTCACACCACAAGCCGGCAAGCGAGCGCAATCGGAAAGGATGAACCGGAACCATGGGTCTCTTCGCACGTAAGTCCCCCGAGGCAGCCAAGGCGGCCGAAACCGCCCAGCCCGCCGCCCCCAAGGTGGCACCGAAGCCACGCCAGACGACCGCGGACCGGGCCAGGCAGGATCTCAAGCTGCGCATCCATCGCGACTTGTTGCAGCGCCTCGATCTCACCAACCTGCTGCATCTCGACCAAGAGGAAGCGACGGCGCAGGTCAAGGAAGTGATCCTGCGCTTGGTCGACGAGCAGCCGGTGCCGATGAGCCTGCGCGATCGGCAGCAGCTGTGCGACGAGATTCACGCCGAGGTCTACGGCCTCGGACCGCTCGAACCGTTGATGCGCGACTCCGACGTTTCCGACATTCTGGTCAACGGGCCGCGTCAGGTGTACGTCGAGCGCTTCGGCAAGCTCGAGTTGACGCCGGTGATCTTTCGCGATGACGACCACCTGCTGCAGATCATCGACCGCATCGTTTCCAGCGTCGGCCGGCGTGTCGACGAGAGTTCGCCGATGGTCGATGCGCGCCTGGCCGACGGCTCGCGTGTCAACGCCATCATCCCGCCGCTCGCACTGGATGGCCCGAGCCTGTCGATCCGGCGTTTCGGCTCGAAGCCGCTGCAGGTCGAGGATCTGCTGCGCAACCAGTCGATTTCCGAACCGATGATCAAGGTGTTGCGCGCCATGGTGGCGGCGCGCCTCAACATCCTCGTGCTCGGCGGCACCGGCTCCGGCAAGACGACCTTGCTCAACTGCCTCTCCGGATTCATTCCGGAGGACGAGCGTATCGTCACGGTCGAGGACTCGGCCGAGCTGCAGTTGCAGCAGGAACATGTGGTGCGGTTGGAGACCCGTCCGCCCAACATCGAAGGCAAGGGTGAGGTGTCGGCGCGCGAGTTGGTGCGCAACTGCCTGCGCATGCGCCCCGACCGCATCGTCGTCGGTGAGGTGCGCGGTGCCGAGGCGCTCGACATGTTGCAGGCGATGAACACCGGCCACGACGGTTCGATTTCGACGGTGCACGCCAACTCGCCGCGGGACGGCTTGGCTCGCCTCGAGATGATGCTGCAGATGGCCGGATTGACTTTGCCGATGAAGGCGATGCGTCAGCAGATCGCCTCGGCCGTCGATGTGCTGGTGCAGGCGGGCCGTCTGAGCGACGGCACACGCAAGGTGCTGAGCATCACCGAGGTCGTCGGTATGGAAGGTGAGGCGATCATGTTGCAGGACCTCTTCACGTACGAGCGCCACGGCTACGACGAGAACGGCAAGATCGTCGGCCGGCACGTGTCGAGCGGCATGCGCCCGCACTTCATGACCAAGTTGAAGGCGTCGAGCCACGAGATCGACCAAGACGCCTTCGATTATCTGAACGATTGAGGATTCCGACTCCGGAAGTACGACCATGTTCTTCGCGGTTGCCATCATCGTTTTCTGCGTGCTGGCCATGGTGGGCATCGCCCTGACCAACGTGCTGCACGAGAAGGAAGAAGCGCAGCAGAACCTCATCCAGCGTCTCGACACGCAGACCGGCGTTGCGCCGAAGACTGAAAAGTCGCGCGCCAAGACGAGCTTGGTCAAGGACTTCCGGCTGTCGAGCATCGAGGTGCTGAACTCGTGGCTGTCGCGCATCTCGTTCATCAGCAAGCTGGCGCAAAAGATGCGGCAGGCTGGTATGAACCGCCGCGTCGGCGAGGTGGTCTTGTACATCCCGTTGCTCGCTTCGCTCGGATTTCTCGGGGGTCTGACCCTTGGCGGCAGCGTCGGGCCGGCGGTGATCCTGGCGCTCGTCGGCGCCTCGATCCCCAACCTGGTCATCGGGCGCATGCGAGCCAAGCGCATCCAGAAGTTCGGCGAGCAGCTTCCCGACGCTCTCGATCTGGTGCGGGCCGCTTTGCAGGCAGGGCACAGCTTGATCTCGGCGCTCAAGGTGGTGGCGGAGGAGTTCCCCGATCCGGTGGCCACCGAGTTCGACACCGTTGCCGAGGAGATCAAACTGGGGCTGCCGATGCGCGAAGCCTTGCTCGGGCTCCAGGATCGCGTCGACGATCCCAACGTGCCGGTGCTGGTGGTCGGGGTATTGGTGGTCCAGGAATCCGGCGGCAACTTGGCCGAGGTGCTGGGAAACGTGTCGCACACGGTTCGCGAACGCTTCAAGCTCCTGCGTGACGTCGAAGTGATGACGGCACAAGGTAAGCTCTCGGGCGGCATGTTGACCTGCCTGCCGGTGCTGGTGGCGGTGGCGCTCTATTTCATGACGCCGGGTTATTTCGACGCCATGTTCGAGGCCCCGACGGGCATGTACATGGTGGCCTACGCGGTCTGCAGTATCTTGTTCGGGCATTTGATGATCTCACGCATCGTCCGGATCAAGGTGTGAGGGAGGCAACATGACCTTGATGATTTCGGTTGCGGTCTTCGCCTCGCTGAACGCCGTCATCCTGCTGACCTTCTACTTCGTCACCTCGGAGTCGCCGGTGGCGGCACGTTTGCGGGGCTTGACGTTGACGCCGGCACAGATTGCCGCGCGCAATCGGCGGGACGCATTGGCGAAGCGGCCCGGATTCTTGCAGTCGGTGCTCACCGCGCTCGGGCAATTCGCCTTCCAACGCAACGAAAAGTCGCTGTCGCATCTTTTGGAGACGGCGGGCATGCGTGGACCCTCGGCGATGCCGGTGTTTCTCGGAGCGCGCACCCTGATCAGTGTCGGTCCCGCCTTGCTGATGGTGTTGCCGCGGGTGTCGAGTGGCGAACCCATGGGACAGGTGCTGTGGAAGGCGATCCTGATTTGGGTCGTCGGACACTACGGGGCCAACTACTGGTTGAAGCAGAAAAGTCAGACGCGCATTCGCAAGATTACGCAGAGCATGCCTGACGCACTCGACTTGATGGTGGTTTGCTTGGAAGCAGGGTTGGGTTTGAACGCGACGTTCGCTCGTGTCGGGCAGGAGCTGTCGGACCCGAAGGATCCCCTCGGCAACGAGCTGCAGCAGGTGACGGCCGAACTCAAGGGTGGGCGTCCGCGCGAGGAGGCGCTGCACGACCTCGGTGCACGCAACGGCGTGGAGGATTTGAAGGCGCTGACGGCCTTGGTGATTCAGAGCCACAAGCTCGGCGCGAGCATGGCCCAGACGATGCGCTCGCACGCCGACCTGTTGCGCACCAAGCGCCGGCAGCGGGCCGAGGAGGCGGCGCGCAAGCTGCCGATCAAGATCCTCATCCCGCTGGCCGCGTTTCTCCTGCCGCCGCTGTTCATCATCATCTTGGGCCCCGCGGTCATCCGGTTTGGGGCGCTCGGTGAGGTCGTGGCTAGGTAAGGGGATTCGACGACGATTCGATTCTTGCCCTGTGTCGAGAATTCTTACCGAATACGCATGATTCTACTTGAAAAATTCTTCCGGTCGCTCGATGAATACTCCTGCAAAGGGACGGACCGTTCGGTGCAGCGCGACGAGAGTGGTGAAGTTAGAGGGTCACCTCTCCTTCGGCTCGGCGGTCCCTCGGGCGTGCGGAGAATGCCACGAAGGGAGGTGATGGCGAGCGTTTCCGGCGGCAAGTGAGGAGCGACGCCGACGGTGTCGCGGGTTGCCGAGGACGAGGAGACGCGCAGACGAAGTGATGCTGCACCGAAGGGAGACAATCGGTCAGGCGAGGGTTCGCCATGACCGAAGATTGTTGGCCGTCACGCACCCATTCGGGACGTGACCAATGAGTCAGGTCGCCGCAGAGCGGCGCACCAAGGGGCATCTGAAGATGTCCCGTCGACTGAACCACGTTGAGGGGAGAGAATACAATGGTTGCTTTCATCAAGAATCTCGTCAAGGACACCAAGGGCCAGGATCTCGCCGAGTACGGCATCGCGCTGGCCGTCATCGCCGTGGGCGCCGCCGCCGTTGCGGTCACCATCGCGGGTGACGTCGAGACGCTGTGGACCCAGGCGTCGACCGCGATCTCGGCCGCGATCGTCTGATCTGCGGGAGAGCCCGAAGTCAGGTCGAGAAGAAGGCGGCGGGGATTCATTCCCCGCCGCCACTTCGTTCGCTCGCAATTGCGGTATCCATGGGGGTCCCTCTCGTCATTTGTATCGGGACGACCCTGTTCATCGCAGCGTGCTGGTGGACGGACCTAGGGTGGCGGCGCATTCCGAATGGGCTCACCGGGGTGGCTTGCCTCGTCGGCCTGCTCCTCAACGCCTGGCTGTTCGGAGTGCCCGGCTGCGTCCGTAGCGGCTTGGGAATGGTGGTCGCGGGAGGGTTCTTGCTCGTACCGTTTGCCCTCGGCGGAATCGGGGGCGGCGATGTGAAAATGATGGGGGCGGTCGGAGCCTGGCTCGGGCCGCACTTGGCGCTCGTTGGATTGGCTGCCGGCCTCGTGCTCGGTGGCCTTTTTTCGGTTCTGTACTTGACGCGAATCGGTCGCCTGGGTGAGAAGCTCCAGGCCACGGTGATGATGTTGTACAGAGCGGTGTCGCGACGATCGGTGGATCCCTTGCGACTGTCGGATGAAGCGCCGGACGCTGTCGCCTTGCCGTACAGTCTGCCGCTGGGATTGGGGACGCTCGGGGCGATGGCGTTCGGAATGGGCTGACGGAGGAGATCATGGCCACCCATGGGCTGTTGACGACCACCGCTGTTGCGCCGCTGCGTAATCGCCGCGGCCAAGCTCTGCTCGAAGCTGCCTTCGTTGTGCCGTTGATGCTCCTCCTGCTACTGGGGATCATCGAGTTCGGACGAGGTTTCATGATTGCCAATGTCATCACCAACGCGGCACGAGCCGGCGCGCGTACCGCGTCGCTGACTCCGTCGACGGCGCGGGACAGCAATGGCATCCTCCTCGATACGACGCCGATCCAGACCGCCGTGCTCGACCAGATCCGCAATTCCGATCCCTCGGATCAATTCACGTCCTCCCTTTCCGTCACCGTCGTACAGACGGACGGAACCGTCCCCACAGTGGAAGTCCAGGTGTCGGGAGACGTGCCGTTCCTCTTCGGCATCCCTGATTTTTTCGGTTCGGGCGTGATCGGCTCGACGACGTTCGCCGTGGAGCGATCGGTCACTTTCCCTGATCAGAACCGCTAGTCGCAGCGCGCTCCGAGGAGGTCGATGAGAAGGCCAGCCAACATCTTTTTGCTCGCGGTCGTCATCGCCGCCATCGGAGCCGCCTTCGTGTATCGCTATCTGCGCTGGCAGCAGGACGAACTGGAACGAGCGCGCGCCTCGTCCGTCGGCGACGTCATGGCCGTGGCGGTCGCCGCGGCGCCGATCGAGATCGGCACGCGCCTCAAGCCGGAGCACATCAAGTTGATCAAGTGGCCGAAGGAGTCGGCCCCGCTGGGGGCCATCGAGCAGCCGGAGGCCGTCGTCGGCAAGGTGGCGCGAATCGGCATCCGCATGAACCAGCCCTTTCATGCCAACGACCTGACGACCGAGAGTGCAGGTATCCTGCCGATGATGATCGAGGACGGCATGCGCGCCGTATCGGTCAAGGTCGACAAGGTGACGGGCGTCAGTGGATTCATCACGCCGAATAGTCGCGTCGACGTCGTCGCTACGGCGAGCCTCGAGCTGGGAGATACCAAACGCGAGTACCACAGTCGCGTCATCGTCCAGAACGTACGCGTTCTGGCCACCGGAACCCATATCGAGCAGCAAGAGGGTGGCGCCGTCGAAGTGCCGACGGTGACGTTGCTCATCACCCCGGAAGAGGCCGAGAAGCTCGCCGTCGTTCGTAAAGAGCCGGTGGTGTTGGCGTTGCGTGGCTACCGCGACGCCGACAACATCACCACACAGGGTATGTCGATCGAGAAACTGTTCCTGCAGAAGAACGGTGCCATTGCCAAGGCCAGAGCCGCCGCGCCTACCGCGGCTGCCCCCCAGCGACGCGGCCCCTCGGTCGAAGTGCTGTTGGGGGAGACACGCACCCGGCAACCGTACTAGGGTGCGGGCCTGATTCGGGAGCCAAGGAAGGGATGAGGATGGGGTTGTTGCGTCGCACGCTGCGGACAGGAGTCGTAGCTCTGGGGGGTGCCGTCATGCTGGCCGGGTGCGGCGCGACGGGAAAGCCCAGCCTGAGTCCACAATTCAAAGAACAGCTCGAGAGCTTTCGCGAGCAGTCGGGCGAGGCGGTCCGCACGGCGATCGAACGCCAGCGCGATCCCCATGCCATCGGCCAAGGCAGCCCCAAGGTGCACACCCTCCAACCCAACGAAACCGTCTGGGTTCAGGCGGGTAAGTCGCAAATCCTGCGGTTGCCCCGACCCGCCCGGCGGGTATCGATCGGCAATCCTGACATCGCCGGCCTGGTCATCGTCGGCCCCGACACCATCGTTCTCAATGGCAAGGAATTGCCCGAAGAGAACGTGAACGACGCCAACGCGGGCGTTCGCGTCGGTCGCAGCGGTACGTTCCTCGGCCGCACCCTGACCAAGGAACCACGCTTCCACGAGACGACTCTCATCATCTGGCAAGACGACGAGATGGTGATCCATCCGCTCATCGTCGCCGATTTCACCCCGGATCAGGTGATGCTCGAAGTCACCGTCGCCGAACTCAATCGCAGCGCCCTCGAGCAGCATGGCCTCGATTTCCGCATCGCCCGCGACGAACTCATCGCCGCCGGCTGGATGGGCGCCGGTCTGCCGCCGACGCCGGACGTCACCTTCCCGTTGCCGCCCAACGGCGGCCAAGTCCCGCTGGTGCCGTTGCGGGCAGGCAACGGTGGACCGACCTATGCTCTGATCTTCCCCGACGAAAACGTCGCGGCCTTCATCCAGGCCCTGCAGACCGAAGGTCTTGCCACGGTCCTGGCTCAGCCCAAGCTGACGGCCATGAGCGGCCAGACCGCGGTCTTTCAGGTGGGTGGCGAAATCCCGATCCGCGTCTCCAGTGGCTTCGTCGCCGACATCGAGTTCAAGCCTTTCGGAACGTTGGTCAACTTCATCCCGCGCGTCACCGACTCCGGTGAGATCTTTCTGACCGTGACCCCCGAGGTCAGCGAGGCGGATTTCACCCAAACGGTCGAGGGCATTCCGACCTTCCGCACCCGCCGCGCGTCGACCACGACGCGCCTCCGCGATGGCGAAACGCTCGTCCTCGGCGGTCTGCTGCAGCGCAAGATCCAAGAGGAGGTCTCCGGCGTTCCCTACCTCAAGGACATTCCTTACCTCGGCTACGCCTTTCGCTCGACGAACTACTCCGAGCAGGATACCGAGCTGATGGTCGTCGTGCGTCCGACGATCGTTTCGCCGATGGCGCCGGGCGTCGAGGTGCCCTTGCCGACGGACACGCGTGGGCCGCTGACGCGCGACGACATTGGCACGCCGATGCGCGGTTCGGGCTACACGCGCCCGCGTTTTCTCGATGACGCCGCCGACCCGGCTGCCGATGAGGACGGGGCTGTCATCAAGGATGCGCCTGTCGAGGCGACGGACCCGGATTTGCCGTCGCTTCCCTGATGGCGCTCGGAGGATCGGAGGTTGCGTGCCATGCGCTCCCAGCTCAGCATCCTGCGCGACCAGCGAGGCTTCGCCTTGCCGTTCGGTGCGGTGTCCATCGGTGCGATCCTGGCCTTTGCCGGCCTGGGAGTCGGCATGGGCCAGATGTACACGGTGCTCTCGGAGATGCAGAACGCCGCCGATGCCGGTGCGCTGGCCGGCGCTGAAGCGCTGTTTCAGGGTGACTCGCCCACGCTGGAAGCGCGGGCCATGGTCACCTCCAACATCTTCAGCACCGTCGCCGGCGGGTCGCCGCTTACGGACGCCAACATCGTCAGCATCACCACCGGCAACTACGCCCCGGCCACCGGCTATCGGGCAGGCATCGGGCCCGAAAACGCCGTCGAGGTGATCACCAACGAGACGATGCCGCCGATCTTGTCGGGCCAAACCATCGCCATCAGCGCTCGGTCCGTGGCGGCCGTCCAGGGGGAATCCGACATACCGGCACCACCGCTTCCTCTCGTCATCGGTGCGTGTCGACTCCCCGAGGATTGCTACGACGATTCCTGCATGCCCCAGCTTTCGGGAGCAGGGGGGAGGAACTTGCCGCAGACCGGGTGGACGACTTACGGTGGCGATCCGTCCTCGCTTTCGAGTTATGTCGCAATCTTTGCGAGTGACTGTCCGGTCTCCCGTTGTGCGGGGAGCAACGACGGAACAGGGTCGGTGCAAGTCAGGGAGCAGATCGCTCTGATCTCGAACTCCCACCGATTCAGGACGGAATTGCTCAATTGCGTGAAACATTGTCTTTGGAATCGGGGCGTGACGCGCATTCAAGTGCCGGTGGTGCCGTGCGAGTCCTTCAGCGCCGGCACGGGCGAGATCACTGGATTCGCCACGTTCGATATCGTCGCGGAACCAAGCGCCGATACGGGTTTGGTACTCCAAGGGCGCGTCGCCGACCCGGGTAGCGGTGGTGGTGGCGGCGCCTATTTCGGGACCGGGGTCATCACACTCGTCGAGTGATGGGGCAGAGCAGGGGTCTAAGCGAACACAGCAGGTCCGACGGGTGGACGAACGAGGATTATGGCAGGCGCAAGCGACAAGTCGAATTCCCGGCCTTTGCTTTGGGTGAGTACCCCGAACGAAGCGGCGGACAGGGCCAAGGTCCAAGCCGCGGGAGAACCCTTCCACTTCGACATTCAGTTCAGCCTGGACTCCGAAGTCGCCACCGCGCTGCCGAACCAGCGTTGGGTGGCGGTCGTCGTCGAGATCGGCTCCGATCGGGTTGCCGAAGGAGTGGCGCGCATCCGGCAGTTGCGCGACCAACACCCGCATCTCACCGTCGTCGCCGCCTCGGCCGATGCCAGTCTCGAGACCATGCGCTCGGCCTTGACGGCAGGCGCCGCGGACTTCTTGTCGCTACCGCTCGTGCCGACCGAGGTGCACAAAGCGTTCCTGCGGCTCAGCCATACGCGCACTCAACCCACCGGCTCGTCGCAGCAGGGAGACGTCATCACCGTCTTCGGCGCTCGCGGCGGTCTCGGAGCCACCACCCTGGCGGTCAATCTCGCGGTGCGCGCGACCACCTTGTCGAGCGAGCCCGTCGGCCTCATCGATCTCGATCTGCAGCGTGGTGATGTCGCCGCCTTCCTCAACTTGACGCCGCGACAGTCGCTCGCCGCCATGGCGCAGACCTATTCCGAGGTGGACGCCGTCTTCCTCGACGGCATCCTGACGCGCCATAGCAGCGGTGTGGCGGTGCTCCCGGCTCCGAACGACATCGAGGACGCCGACGGCATCGGTCGCGACCAGGTCGAGGCCGGACTCCACCTCATGCGTGGTGCCCACCGCTTCGTCTTCGTCGACACCCCGCGTACGCTGACCGACGTCACTCTGGCGGTCTTCGAGCAGGCGACGCACATCTTGTTGCTCACGGATCTGTCCATTCCCGGTTTGCGCGCCGGTCAACGCAGTCTGGACCTCTTTCAACGGCTCGAGATCGATCTCGAGCGCGTCCAGGTGCTGACCACCGAGTTCTTCAAGAGCGGCATCTCGCAGGATGACGCCGCGGCGGCCATCGGCAAGAAGCCGATGCTGTCGCTACCGCGTGACCTCAACGCCGCCTGCGAGGCGATGAACGCTGGTACACCGTTGACGGCGCGCGATGGCGCTCTGAGCAACGCCATCGGCGAACTCGCGGTGAAATTGACCGGGCAGGAAGCCAAGAGCAGCGGCGCGCCGCTGCTCAAGCGATTGTTCGGCTTCGGACGAGGGGCGAATCGATGAGACTGTTCCGCAAGGGGCCAGGCGACGGCGAACCGAAACCCGCACCGGCGGCTCCGGTCACGCCACAGCCGCCCGCACCCCTGGCGCCGCAGTCGGCCGAGGCCAAGTCGATGGCCATTCGGAGCCGCTTGAGCGTCGCCGATCGCGCTCGCCAGGACCTCAAGCTGCGGATCCACCGCGAGTTGTTGCAAGCGGTCGATTTGAGCAACCTGGGTCAGTTGGCACGCGAGGAAGCCAGCGCCCAAGTGCGCCAGGTGATCCTGCAGTTGCTCAACGAGGATCGCTCGCCGCTCAGCCAGCGCGATCGCGTCGTGTTGGCGGAAGAAATCCAGGCGGAGGTCTACGGCCTCGGCCCGATCGAGCCGTTGATGCGCGACCCGGACGTCACCGACATCCTCATCAACGGCAGCCAGAACGTCTACGTCGAGCGCTTCGGTAAACTCGAGCTGACGCAAGTGATCTTTCGCGACGATGATCACCTGATGCAGATCATCGACCGCATCGTCGCCAGCATCGGCCGCCGCATCGACGAGAGCTCGCCGATGGTCGACGCGCGCCTACCCGACGGCTCGCGCGTCAACGCCATCATCCCGCCGCTGGCCCTCGACGGACCGGCCGTGTCGATCCGCCGTTTCGGCGCCAAACCACTCGGCGTCGAGGACCTCATCCGCAACGAATCGATCACCGAGCCCATGGTCGCCGTGCTCAAGGCGATGGTCTCGGCCCGGCTCAACATCCTCGTTTCCGGCGGCACCGGTTCAGGCAAGACGACCTTGTTGAACTGCCTGTCGTCGTTCATCCCGCGCACCGAACGCATCGTCACGATCGAGGACTCCGCCGAACTACAATTGCAACAGCCGCACGTGGTGCGGCTCGAGTCGCGTCCGCCCAACATCGAAGGGCGCGGCGAGGTGACCGCCCGCGATCTCGTGCGCAACAGCTTGCGTATGCGTCCCGACCGCATCGTCGTCGGCGAGGTGCGCGGTGCCGAGGCGCTCGACATGTTGCAAGCGATGAACACCGGCCACGACGGTTCGATTTCGACGCTGCACGCCAATACGCCACGCGACGCTCTCGGCCGCCTCGAAATGATGCTGCAGATGTCCGGCCTGACGCTGCCGATGCGCGCCATGCGCCAGCAGATCGCCTCGGCTCTCGACATCATCGTCCAGACCGCCCGCCTCGCCGACGGCCGACGCAAGACGGTCAGTATCACCGAGGTGGTGGGCATGGAGGGCGACTCGCTTCAATTGCAGGACGTATTCGTGTTCGAGCGCGAGGGCATCGGCGAGTCGGGCAAGATCATCGGTCAGTTCAAGTCGACCGGTATCCGACCGACCTTCCTCAGTCGCCTCAAGGCTTCGAGCCACGAAGTCGACCTTGCGGCATTCGAGTACCTGACTCGTCGTTGAGGAGACTGGCGTCGTGCTTGCGATCATCGCCATCAGCTTCTTCGTCGCCGTCGTGCTCATGGGGTGGGCCCTATCGACGTCCCTCGGCGAACGCGACGAGGCCCGCGCGACCTTGCGCGACCGGCTCGACAAGCAGACGGGCGTGGTGAGCGAATTCGAAACGGGCGACGTGGTGCTCGATCGCCGCCTTTCCAGTATCCAAGCACTCAATCGAATCCTCGAGAGCAGTTCCTTCGTGCGCCGACTGGCGCTGCTCATGCGACAGGCGGGGCTACGGAGACGCGTGGGCGAGGTGATCCTATTCATCCCGCTACTCGGTTCACTCGGTGTTCTCGCCGGCATGCTGTTGACCGACTCCCCTGTGATTGCCGCCGCGTTCGGCGGCATGGGGCTGTTCGTGCCGATGATGATCATCAATCGCATGCGCAAGCAGCGCGTCGCGAAGTTCGCCGAGCAGTTGCCCGACGCTCTCGACTTGATCAAGGCGGCGTTGCAGGCTGGTCATAGCTTCCTCACCTCGTTGAAGGTCGTCGCCGACGACTTCCCCGACCCGATCGCGCAGGAACTCGACACCGTCGCCGAAGAGATTCGTCACGGACTGCCGACGCGGGAGGCCCTGCTCGGTCTGCAAGAACGCGTCCCGGACGAGAATCTGCCGATGTTCATCGTCGGCGTACTCGTCGTCCAAGAATCGGGCGGCAATCTCGTCGAGGTTCTGGAGAACGTCTCGCACACGGTCCGCGAACGCTTCAAGCTGTTGCGCGACGTCGAGACGATGACCGCGCAAGGACGCTTGTCCGGCATTCTTCTGAGTTGCCTCCCGGTGGCGGTCGGTGTCTTGTTGTATTTCATCCTGCCCGGCTATTTCGAGGCGATGCTCTCGAAGTCGGCAGGACACTACATGCTCGCCTACTGCGCCGTGAGCATCATCACCGGCCACCTGGTGATCCAGCGTATCGTTCAAATCAAGGTCTGACCGATGACGATCATCATCACGGCCTCGGTTTTCGCCATCATCAACCTGCTCATTCTGGTGACGTTCTACATCACCACCTCCGAGTCGCCGATCGCGGCCCGCCTCAGAACGTTGACCACGGGGGAGGAGGTCGTCCGGTTCGACCAGCCCGGCACCCGTGGCGGCGCCCCCGGCTTTCTCATGGCGGTCGTCAGCGGCATCGGCCGATTCGCCTTTCGCCGCAACGATCAGTCGATCGGATTGCTGCTCTCCTCCGCGGGGTACAGGAGTGCGACGGCCCTGCCATTTTTTCTCGGCATGCGCACCCTCCTCAGCTTCGCTCCGGCTCTCGCCATTCTGGTGCCGCGGGTCACGAGCGGCGAACCCTTGGGTAGTTCGGTGTGGCATACCCTGGGCGCCTTTTGTCTCGGCCACTTCGGCACCAACTACTGGCTGAGCCGAAAGAGCAACCGCCGCAAGACGGCCATCATTCACGCCCTGCCGGACGCCCTCGATCTCATGGTCATCTGCCTCGAGGCGGGTCTGGGACTCAATGCGGCCATTGCCAAGGTGGGAGAAGAACGGGGATCGCTCGACGACCCGCTGGGCTTCGAGTTCAATGTCGTCGCCGAGGATCTCCGCGCCGGCCGCGGACGCGACGATTCGCTCTACGCTCTGGGTACGCGCAATGGCGTCGACGACCTGAAATCGCTGACCGCCATGATCGTCCAGAGCAATCGGCTCGGCGCGAGTATGGCCGTGACCCTGCGTGCGCACGCCGACTTGTTGCGCACCAAGCGCCGGCAGCGCGCGGAAGAGACGGCGCGTAAGCTGCCGATCAAGATTCTCATCCCGCTTGCCATGTTTCTCTTGCCGCCGCTGTTCGTAATCGTCATCGGGCCTGCGGCACTACGTTTCGCCGACTTCGCCACGTTGCTGGCCAACCGATGATGGGGAGGATGTGTTCCATGGGATCTCGGAGCAGAGGGGTGCGGTTCGGTTACGTGGTCGCGGTGTTGGCGGGGCTGTGCGTGTCGTCGGCCGGTTGCGGAGGTGCCTACGACGAGGGCAATCCCGAACCGGAAAACACGCCGCGTCCCGAAGTCGGCGAACCGTCGCGCATCAGTTTCAACGCCGGCACCGCTGACATTACCCTCGAACTCATCTCCGACGAGGGCTTCTGTCTCCTCAACCAAACGACCGGCGTCTCCGTCATCATCGGCGATGTGCGCGGACGACCGGTGCCGGACGTCGACGTCTCGTTTTATGTCGAGCGCGGCCGCGGTTTGATCGATGCCGAGGCGAAGACCGGCCCCGACGGAACGGCCGAAGTGACCTTCCGCTCCCTCTGTACCGCCGACCCGAGTGACCCGATCACCATTCTCGTTCTGGCACGCGGCAACGAGCCGTATTCCGACCTCAACTCGAACGGTCGCTTCGATGGTGGCGAGTCGTACCTCGATAAAAACGGCAATGGCCGTTACGACGGTGGCGAGGCGTATACCGACAGCAATCGCAATGGTCGGCCCGACCCCAATGAGCCTTTCCGTGATGCCAATGCCAACGGCCAGCTCGACGGTGAGGCCTTCGCCGATGCCAACAACAACGGTACCCTCGACGGCGAGCCGTACATCGACCTCGACGTCGATGCCTTCCTCGACGCGGACCTCGACGGCTTGTTCGATCCGGCCAAGGACGACTTCCTCGCCGTCGACGCCAACGGCAACCGCACCTTCGATGCCGTCGGTAACGGACGCTACGACGGCAATGCCCTGATCTCCGAGATCGCCTTGGTGATCCCGGTCGATAGCGACGGCAATCGTCCCGCCACCCGTACGCCGACCCCCGGCGGCCCGACCTCGACCCCGGCCTCGGTGACGCCCACGCCTGAGCTGACACCCACGCCCGTGCGGACGCCGGTGGTGACCCCGACCATCGCCGGCCCCACCCACGTCTCCCTGTTGTCCGTCGGCAGTGGCGACGTCACCGTGGAGATGTTCGACGACGCCGGTCGCTGCCAGCAGGACGTCGTGCGTCCCATCGTCGCCGTCGTCGGCGATCGCCTCGGCGCGCCCCTGGCGGATGTCCCGATCACCTTCTTCGTCGAAACCGGCCGTGGATTGCTGCCGCGCCAGGCGATCACCGACGAGGACGGCCGCGCCAGCGTCAATTTCCGCTCGCTCTGCCCCGCCAACGCTCACGAAAACATCACCATCGTCGCCGCCGTGCGCGGCGTCGAGCCGTTCACCGACCTCAACTCGAACGGCGTGTTCGACGCCGGCGAACCGTTCACCGATCTGCCCAACGAGGCATTCCTCGACGGCGACGACGACGGCGCCTTCGATCCGGCCGCCGGCGACTTGTTGCTGTGGGACCCGAACGGCAACGGCGCATTCGATCCCAACGGCAACGGAGTCTGGGACGCCGACGTCATTCGTTCCGCCAAGGCCGTGCTCCTGCCGCGCAGCCCGGTACCGCTGCCGCCCGACTTCGCGCTCACCGGAATCTCGCAGTTGAGCTTCAGCGCCGGCACCGACATCGAATTCGAGATGTTCACCGAGGGCGGCGCCTGTATCGTCAATGCGGTCGCCGATGTGGTCGTGGTCGCCGGTGACAGCGCCGGGCGTCCCGCTGCTCCCGATGCGCCGATCGCGTTTTTCTCGGAGATCGGCCGAGGTACCATCCCGGCACAAGCCCGCACCGACGCCGACGGCGTCGCGCAGGTCGCCTTCCGCTCGCTCTGTGGTTCTTCCGCCGCGGCCGAACCGATCACCGTCACCGCTCTGACGCGCGGCCCGGAACCGTATCTGGATCTGAACGCCAACGATCGTTTCGACGGCGGCGAGTCTTACTTCGACCGCAACCGCAACTTCCGCTACGACGGCGGCGAACCCTATCGCGATCTGAACAACAACGGACGGCCCGATGCCGGTGAGCCGTTCCGCGATTGGAACGACAACGGTCGCCTCGACGGTGACGCCTTCGCCGATGCCAACGACAATGGCGTTCTCGACGGCGAGCCGTACATCGATCTGCCGCGCGAAGCCTTCCTCGATGCCGATGGCGACGGTCGATACGATCCGTTCGTCGGTGATCGCCTGCTGTTCGACACCAATGACAACCAGACCTACGACGACGGTGGCAACGGACGGTACGACACCGACAACGTGATCGTCGCGTCCGTGGTGATGGTGCCGCACAGGGAGGAGGATGGTGGTCCTGCTCAGGATCCCCTGGGCAGCCTGCCGACGGGCGCGGCGCAGCTGTTCGTCGCTGCCGATCCCGGCAGCATCCTGGTGGTGTCGGAGGCCGGCGTCTGCTCCCCGGTGACGGCGACGATCTCCGCCGCCCCGACGGACGCCCTCGGTCGTGTGCTCAATCCCGGAACGCCCGTGGCCTTCTTCGTCGAGGCGGGGCGCGGTAGCGTACAAGGGGCCGCGCTGGTCGGGACCAATGGCAGCGCCGACGCGCAATTTCATTCCTTGTGTCCGCAAGATCTCAACAATCCGATCGACGTCGCCGCAGCCGTCGTCACCAGGGAGCCCTTCGACGACGTCAACGGCAATGGCCGCTGGGACGCCGGCGAGCCGTTCACCGACCTGCCGAGCGAGGCGTTCCTCGATGGCAACGGCAACAACCTCTACGAACCGCAATTAGGTGAATTCCTGATCGCCGACGCCGACGGCGATGGCCAGTACGACCCCGGGAGTAACGGTACCTACGACGCGCGCGTCGTACTCGTCGGCAAGACCGTCATCGTGCCTCGCTCCGCCGAGGCTCCCCCCACCGAACCGTTGCGCGAACCCACCGACGTCTCCCGGTTGAATTTCTCGGCGCAGGCGGAGGACGTGCGCCTGAACCTCTTCGACGAATTCGGACGCTGCCGTTCCGGCGTCACGGCCAACATCGTCGCCCTCGCGGGCGATTCTCAAGGCAACGCCTTGGCCGGCGTGCGTGTCGGCTTCTTCGTCGCACCCGGCCGCGGCGTCGTCTCTCAGTCGGCCGTGACGACCGTCGATGGCGTGGCGACCGGAACGATCGTTGCCTCTTGCCCGCCGAATGCGGCCGAGCCGATCACGGTGGTCGCGGCGGTGCGCGGGAAGGAACCCTTCACCGATCTCAACGGCAACCGCGTCTACGACGCGGGCGAGCCGTTCGTCGACCTGCCACGTGACGCCTTCCTGGATGTCGACCGCGATGGTGTGTTCGAGCCCTCCCTCGGCGACTTCCTCGTCTGGGATGCGAACCAGAATGGCCAGTACGATGCCGCCGGCAACGGCGTGTACGACACGGACAACATCCTCACGTCAGAGACCCTGTTGATCCCCTTCCGCAATGGTATGCCCGCCGCGGGGGTGCTGTCGACGCGGACGGCGGTATCTCGACTCGGCTTCACCTCGTTCGCCGGCTCTAGTGAGCCCGTCGGAGTGAGGGAGTACGAATTGGTGATGTTCGGTGCCGACGGCAGGTGCCGGGTCAATGTCTCGCCGACGCAGATCAAGGTCCTCGCCGGTGACCTGCGTGGCCGACCGGTGCCGCCGGAGACTGCCATTGCCTTGTTCGTCGAAAGCGGTCGCGCGGTGCTCGCCGAATCGGTGCGCACCGACGACGAGGGCCTCGCATTGGCCACGTTCCACAACCTCTGCCCGGCCGACGCCGATCAACCGATCACCGTCGTCGCGGCCGTGCGCGGCATGGAATCCTTCACCGACCTCAACTCCAACGGCGTCTACGACGTCGGCGAACCGTTTCTCGACGAGCCGATCGAGATCTTCCTGGATGGAAACGACAACGGCATTTTCGAGCCGTTGGCCGGTGAGTTCTTGATCCACGACGCCAACCGGAACGGACTGTACGACCGGGGGCCGAGCCCGACGGGTGGCAACGGCGTGTACGATGCCGACGTCGTGCTCGCCGACGTGGCGCACGTCATTCCAACGGACAGCGCGGGCCAGCGCATGAGTGATCCTCTTGCGCCCGCTTTCAAGCGACCGATGTCCATCGAGGCCACACCCGACGATGTGACCATGACCTCCGTCTCCCCCGATGGCACGTGCGATGCGAATGCCAGCGCAGTGCTCACCACCCTCGTGACGGACCTGCGCGACCGCCCGGTCAACCCCGCGGCGCGCGTGCATTTCTACGTCGAGCAGGGCCGTGGCAGCGTCGCCGGCGCATCCTACACCGCTGGTGATGGGCGCGCGCAGGTTCTTCTGCGCAACAAGTGCACCGCCAACTTCAAGGAGCCCATCACCGTCGTCGCCGTGACCGTCGGCAGTGAGCCGTACGTCGACCTCAACTCGAACCAACGCTACGACACCGGCGAGCCGTTTACCGATCTCCCCAACGAGATCTTCCTCGACGGCAACGACAACGGCGTCTACGAACCGCAATCGGGCGAGTTCCTCGTTCGCGATCTCGATGGTGACGGACTGTACGATGCCGGCGGCAACGGCACCTATGACGCCAACACCGTTCTCAGCGTCACTTTCCGGGTGCAGCCGATCGGCACCGAACTCGTGCCCGAGGATGCCTTCCGCGAAGCGCGTGGCGTGACGTCCATGTCGTTCCAACTCGGCGTCGATGACGTCGCCTACGAGATCTTCGATGCGGCGGGGCGCTGTCAGGTCGACGTTCCCGTGTCGCTGACTGCGCTCGCCGGTGACGCTCGCGGGCGTGCCCTCGCCGACGTCCCCATCGCTTTCTTCGCCGAAACCGGTCGTGGTCTGGTCGGACCTGTTGCCGCCACCGACGCCACCGGGCGAGCGATCTCGACCTTGCGCTCGCTCTGTCCAGCCGACGCGATGGACGAAATCACCGTCGTCGCGGCGACCCGCGGTGGGGAACCCTTCACCGACAGCAACGGCAACGGTCGCCGCGATACCAACGAAGCGTTCGTCGACTTGCCCCCCGACGTCTTCCTCGATGGTAATCGCAACGGTGTCTTCGAGCCCAATCTCGGTGACTATCTGGTCTACGACGAGGACGGGGACGGCCAGTACGACGCGATGCTGAACGGACGTTACGACAACGATCGCGTCGTCAGCAGCCAGGCCGTGCTCATCCCGACTCGTTTCGGTTTGCCCGAGTTCGACATCCTGACGAAGAAGACGAGCCTGTCGTCCCTCAGTTTCGGTGCCGGAACCGAGGTGCGCTTCGAGATGTTCGACGAGAACCGCAATTGCATCGTCAATGAACTCGGCGACATCGTCGTCTTGGCAGGCGACTTCGCGGGGCGGCCGGTGCCGCCCGAGACGGCGATCGGCATCTTCGTCGAACGTGGCCGCGGTGTTGTCGTCGAGCAGGTGCTGACCGGCCCCGAGGGTGATGGCCAGACGCAATTGCACTCCCTTTGCCCGGCCGGCAATGCGTTCACGGAGCCGGCGACCCAGCCGATCACCGTCGTCGCCGCGGCGCGCGGTAGCGAGCCGTTCGCCGACCTCAACAACAACCGGCGCCATGACCTCGGAGAGCCATTCGTCGACTATCCGAGCGAGGTTTTCCTCGACAGTGACAACGACGGCGTCTACGAACCGCAACGCGGCGATTACTTGATCCACGACGCCAACGGCAACGGCGCCTATGACCCCGGTAGCAACGGCGTCTACGATGCCGACATCGTGGTGGCCGAGACGCTGCTGCTGTTCCCGTGGATCGCCGGCGATCGTGGCCCGGCAGCCGATCCCCTCGACCTCGGTCCGCTACCGGTGGCGCAGATTGCGATCACTGCGGAGCCGCAACGCCTGGCGATGTTCGATGAGAACGGCGCCTGCATCACCAGCGAAACCACCGACGTGTCGGCGACCCCGTTCGACACCAGCGGCGCGGCCCTCGAGGGCTTCGCCATGGTGTCCTTCTTCGTCGAACCGACGCGTGGCGGCATGCCCACTTCCGCCTTCATCGGTGTCGAGGGCGAGGCGCGCGCGAGCTTCCGGCCCGCCTGCCCGCAAGGGGTCGACCACGAAGAGCCGATCACCATCGTCGCCGCGATGCGCGGCGTCGAGCCCTTCACCGACGTCAACCGCAACGGTCGCTTCGACCCGAGCGAGCCGTTCACCGATCTGCCGGACGATGCCTTCCTCGATGCCGACGACGACGGCGCCTTCAGCCCGGGCGATCTGCTCATCTACGACGCCGACGGCGACGGCACCTACGACGGCACGGGTAACGGCCGCTACGACTTCGATCGCATCGTCACCGCCGCCGTGGTGATCCAGCCGATCAAGGCGGAAGAGCCGGCGCCGCGTCCGTTGGTGGACGTCACGAGCGTATCGCGTTTGCAACTCGCGGATACTTCCGTCGAACTCGTCGACGAGTCCGGAAGCTGCATTGGCGGCGTCGAGGCGAACGTGTCGGCCCAGGCCGGTAACTTCCGCGGCAGCCTGGCGCCCGAGGGTCAGGTCGTCGGCTTCTTCATCGACGGGCGCCGAGGTCTCATCTCGGAGTCGGACTTGACCGACGTGCAAGGCGGCGTCGGCGCCACCCTGGCGCTCGCCTGCGATGTGGCGGCACCGTTGGCGCCGTTTGCGATCACGCTGGCGACACTGGGGCCCGAGCCGTTCAGCGACCTCAATCGCAATGGGGTGCGTGACGAGGGTGAGCCGTATTCCGATCTACCGCGGGACGCTTTCGTCGACCTCGACCTCGACGGCAGCTACACCGCAGGGGTCGACGAGCTCCTCTACGATGCCGACGGCGACGGCCAATACGACGGAGCCAACGGTTCGTATGATGCCGTCAACGTCATCGCGGCGCGGGCGCGGGTGGTGCCGCGGCAACGTGGTGGTACGCCGACTCCGACGGAGACCGCGCTGCCGACGCTGACGGCGACCCCAACCGCCGAGCCGACCCATACCGCCACGCCACCGCCTTCGGCGACGCCCACGGTCACGGATACGGCGACGCCGGAGCCGACGCCGACGGCCTTGCCGACGTCGACGGCCACCGCGACCTCGACCGAGTCGCCGGTCGAGACGCCGACTCCCGACGCGACGGCGACACCGTAGAGGAGGCGCAGCATGCGCGCACAGATAGTTGGCGGGGCCGAGATTTGTTCCCGGCTGCGTACGGCGCACACGCACTGGACGCGCATGAAGGGGCTGCTGGGGACCCCATCCCTGCCCGAGGGCGAGGGGCTGTGGATCCGTCCCTGCAAACAGGTGCACATGTACCTGATGAAGTATGCGATCGACGTCGTATTCCTCGACGAGGAGTTGCGCGTCGTCGAAGCCATCGAGGCTCTTCCGGTGAACACCGTCTCGCCGAAAGTGAACGAAGCGCACAGCGTCCTGGAGTTGCCCGTCGGCACGATTGCCAAGTGTGGTCTGCGTCCGGGCGATCGCGTCGCCATCGATCACGCGGAAGAGGCGGTGCGTGACCCGTTGCAGACGCTCGGCGCGTGGGTGTCCAACCTGGCCATGGCGGCATTCTTCGGGTCGTTCTTGCTGCGCCACCTGCGTGCCGTCCAAGGGGACCCGGCACAATGGCTCACGGCGGCTCCGATCCTCATCCAAGAAGGCATCCTCGTGTTCTTGTTCCTCGTCCGCCGGCCGAGTCGCGAAACCTCGACACGGCCCCTCGACTGGATCCTGGGTGTCGGTGGCACGGCGATCCCGCTCTTCTTGCGACCCAATGCGACCATGAGCGATTTAGGGTGGCTGGGTGCGCCGTTGCAGATCATCGGTCTGACGATCGCCTTGCTGGGTACCCTTTCCCTGGGACGCAGCATCGGGGTCGTTGCCAGCCATCGCGGCGTCAAGACCGGCAGCCTGCATGGCGTCGTGCGGCATCCGATGTACGCGGGCTACATGGTCGGTTACGTCGGCTATGCCCTGGTTCACCCCAGCGCCTACAACGTGATCCTCGTCGCCAGCTCGATCGTCGCTTTGCAGGGCAGGGCCATCGTCGAGGAGCGATTGCTTCGCAAGGATCCCGCCTACGACGAATACGTCAGTCGCGTGCGTTGGCGCTTCCTTCCCTACGTCTACTGAACTTGTTGCCGCGATGGCCATTGCCTGGATTGTCGTTCTGCTGATCGGTGCGAGTCACCCCGCCCTCGGGCAATCGCCCGCCGCGCTGCCGTCGACGGTGCCCGTTCCGTCACCGGTCGAAGCCGTCGGTGAGGCCAGTTTCGGATTGACTTGGCTGATGTCGCCCAGGGACGTAGCCGATCTCGGCATCGCCCTCGGCAATCCGACGGCGAGTCGGTATGGCGATTCGTACGTCGTCCATGACTTGCCGCGTGCTCTGCCGGATCAGGCCTACGCCGTACTTTCCTTCGGTTACGACGAACGATTGATCCGCATCACTGCCGTTGGCGGTGGGTTCGTCAGGGATCGTGACCTGTCCCGCGTTCGCGCGCGTTATGCCGAACTCGAAGCGCTTCTCGAAAAGAAGCACGGCAAGGGCGAGAGGCACGAGAAGATGGACGAGAAATGGAGCGGGGACCGGGGTGCCCTCGGACTGCTCGCCGAGCGCAATTCGCTCTACAGCGTGTTCCACGGCAAGGGAGTGCACATCGAACTTTCGATCTTTGCCGAATCGCCGGCGACGACGAGCTGGCGGATCGTTCTCGAGCATCTGGGCGGCATGGCGCGCCTGGAGGCGACCCGCCGCCGCATCGAAGAAGAGGCGCTTTAGCCGTTGCTCTGGGCCGAGAGGCCGCGGCGTAGTGGATACGCCAGTTGGCGGATGACACCCTCGGGAACAGGGTCGGGTACGCCGAAGCTGCGCGGCTCGATACCCCTCGGGCAGTAGTAGGTGCCAAAGACAACGTCGCATAGCGCCAAGGCAGACGCGAAGTTCTTGCCCTGTGCCTCTGCCGCGGTTTCGTGGTGCCAACGGTGGAATACGGGACTGGCGATCACGAAGCGCAGGGGGCCGAACGTCCAAGGCACGTCGGCGTGGACGAGGGGGCTGTGCACGATGCGCAGCATGCCGACCCACAGGCACGCGGTGGATGAAATGCCGAGCCAAGGGAGCATCGGAAGGACCAGCGCATACGCCATCACCTCGAACGGGTGCATGCGGTACGTGCTCAGCCAATCCAGAGTGGGCGAGCTGTGATGCACCGCATGAACATGCCACATGGGCAGGCGATGCAGACCGCGATGGATCCAGTACACGACGACTTCCGACAAGACGAAAGCGATGATCGCGTGCGCTACGACGGGAAGGCGCTGCAATCCGTCGCGAAGAGCGTCGGGCGGCTGTAGCCCAAGTCGCACGAGGGCAACGACGGCGATGAGCAAAGCGGCGTTGGAGAAGAAAGAGTGAAGGTAGAAGAAAGCGACGTCGCTCAGGGTTCCCGCTCTCCTGGGGGACCAGGGCCGGCGCAGGAACCAGGCGAGGCACTGAAAGCCTGCTGCCAAACCCAGTAGGGTTGCTGTCGGTCTCGCAACGTAGGTGATGATCTCCTGCATGCGATCGCGACGTTGTCGCGGTCACACGGGAGTGTCAAGCTGCGACGGTCCTCCCATATTCGGAGGATCGCCGCGACCATGCCCCAGGGTGGGCATCCCTTCATCGACGTGCTCGCCGGAGCGCCGGAGCAGTCCTGAACCTGGGGGGTGCCGCCGCGGCTCAGCGCGGCATCTGGCTCCATGTGTTGGCGAGGCGCACCGCCTCCGGCGGCCGCGGCGTCGGGTACGACCAGAACTCGGCTTGCAGCAACAGTCCGATCACGGTCACGGCGGTCGCCGCCACCAACCAGGCCATCGAAGGTTTCTTGCTTGCGTCCATACCCAGTGTCCTCCCCTTTGCGTGGTTCCCACGACGGCCGTTCCGCCGCCCTCACACGAGAAAGCATCGCGCGTGCCAGGGGACGGCGAGACGCCGCGCGCGCGCCGATCGCGACAATCGGCTGGCGGTGTGGCTCAAATGAGCCAATCTCGGCGCGACCGTGGCGCAAGCACGCAGCCAAGCGAGTCTTGACCGCTTGCCGCCTTCGTTGTTTGTACCGGCCATGATGGTCGTCAACCGCAACGATGTTCGCAGCTACCTCCTCGAAAAGTTCGAAATCATCGCCTTCGCCGACATCGAAACCCTCGATGATCGCCGCCACGAAATCCATGCCAAGGCGGCACAGTTCGAAAACGGCCACGAGCGCGTCGTGCAGCGTGTCACCCTGGCCACCGATCTGGTGCGCGACTTCGTCGCCGGTGCCTGCCCGCAAATCCCCCTCTATACCGTCAGCTTGGTCGCCGTCGCCTTGTTGTACCTGCTGCAAGACATCGACGTGATCCCGGATTTCCTGCCGGACGGATTCGACGACGACGTCATGGTGATCGACGTCGCCTTCGACTTGGCGCGTGCCGGCCTGACGCGCTACTGCGACGCCCGCGACATCCCGCTGTCGGTGCTGGGAGTCCCGCATGTCGTCGAAAGCTGAACCCTGTCGTCGCCGGCCACGTTGGACGGTGCCCTTGCTGCTGGCGCTCGTCGTCGCTCTCGCCGGTTGCGGCGATGACGACGGCGGTGGCGGCGTCGATCCCGCCTCGGTGCTCACCGGCGACCGCTTCGTCAACATCGCCCACCGCGGCGGTGGCCGCCTCGCCCCCGAACATACGTTGGTCGCCTACGAAAACGCCCTGCGCGTCGGTGCCGACGTCATCGAGTTCGACGTCCACGCCACCAGCGACGGCGTCGTCGTCATATTGCACGACGCCACGGTCGACCGCACCACCGACGGAACCGGTACCGTGCGCGACATGACGCTGGCCCAGATCAAGGCGCTCGACGCCGGCTATCGCTGGACACGCGACGGTGGCGCCACCTATCCGTGGCGCGGGCGTGGCTTGACGATCCCGACACTGGAGGAAGCGCTGGCGGCCTTTCCGAACGTGCCGTTGGCCATCGAGATCAAGCAGGTCGTGCCCGAAATCGCCGATCAGGTGGTCGCCTTGCTCGAGCGCTACGACGCCGTCGACCGCACGGTGCTCGCGTCGTTCGACCGCCGCCCCGTCGGGCGCGTGCGCGAATTGCAGCCGCAAATGCTGACCGCCTTCACCAGCCAGGAACTCGTCACCCTCGGCGTGGCGGAGCCTGGCATGACGCCGCCCTACGTGCCGCCGGCCCTGATGGTCCAGCCGCCGCGCGCCATGGTCACCCCCGAGTTCGTCGCCAAGGTGCATGGCTTCGGCCTCAAGCTGCACCCGTGGACCATCAACGACGAGGCGACGATGCGGCAGCTCATCGCCGATGGCGTCGATGGCATGTACACCGACGATCCCGAGTTGTTGCACCGCGTGCTCGGACGTTGACCGGCGCCGCCGGATTTGACGCCGGCAGAGGAACGGCGCACCCTACGAGAGGGAAAACTCCGGATGTCGACGGCGAGGGGCCGGTCGACATCGCCGACGGTGATCTTTCCCGACAATGGGCGCAACCCGGGAGGGAAACCATGACCAAGACGAATGCCCGCGACATCGCCGATCTGGTGAGCGGCGCGGTGGCGCAGGGGGCGAAGACGGTCGAAGAGATCCACCGCATCATCGCCGACCTGCCGTTGTCGATCCTCGACAGCGTCGACGCTCTCAAACAGCCGGTGAAGGAAGCGCGGCGCCTGCAGGACCGCTCGCTGGGCGCGATCTACGAAACCATCCGCCGCGTCAACGACGAGGTCGGCAAGCTGGCGCACGAGGCGCTCGGCGCGGTGCAGCCGAAAACGAAAAAGGCGGCCAAGAAGGCCGCCAAGCAAGCCGCTCCCAAGGCGGCGAAGAAGTCCAAGAAAGCGGCCAAGTAGGCCGCCGGCGAAGGCCGGCGCGAGGAGAGGTTCGTCCTCTCCTCGCGCCCCGTTTCAGCGGCAGACGAGACTTTTGGCGCTGCCCTGACAACGCGGGCTGGCGCCGCCTGGGCCGTTCCAACTCGCGCTGGCGCATTCGGCGTAGGTGCCGAAGCGCACCATGGCCTCGACCGCGCCGACGCCCGGCAGGATCGGCGCATCGTCGATGCGCACCCGCAGTGCCAACATGCCCGGCTTGCGCGCCGAACGATCGTCGATCTGGATGCGCGTGATGCCGCCTAGGGTGCCGGCATCATCGCGATAGACCCAGCGTTTGCCGTTCGGGCGGGTGCTCCAATGGGCCCCGCCGGGGATGGTGACGTCGACGGCGTCGCCGACGACGATCCGCAGGCCGTTCTGGGCCGGCGCGATGCTCTGCCACGGCAGCGGCAGGAGAGCCTCGCCGCGTAGTTGGATCAGGCCGAGTTTGCTGCGTACCGAAAGGCTGGCGCGTTGCAGGGTGATGCCGCTACCGCAGGTGTTCGGCGTCGGTGTCGCGGTCGGCGTGTGGGTGAAGGTCGGCGTCGGCGTTTCCGTCGGTGTCGTGGTCGGCGTCGCGGTGGGCGTCTCCGTCGGAGTCTCCGTCGGCGTGGCCGTCGGTGTCACCGTGGCGGTGATGGTGGGCGAGGCCGTCGGCGCGTCGGTGGGTGTCTCCGTCGGGTTGGAGCCGTTCACCTGATTCTTCCAATCGGCGAGCAAATCGTAGAGTGCCAGCGGCGGATTGTCCGGTTCGGGTTCGCCGGTCTGGCTTTGGGTGTTGATGCCGTGGCAGCTGCCGCAGACGCGGATCTCGCCGGCTTGGAAGCTGACCCAGTTGCGTTCGAGCACGACGCCGCTGCCGTCGGGGGCCGTCAGCTGCCACGTGAGGGCGCGGCGCGCCGGCACCAAGGCGGCGACGGAGCCGTCGGCGGCGATCTCCACCGATCCTTCCGGTGCGGTGGGATCGACCGTGACCCCAGCCTGGTGCATCGGCCGCGCCAGCAGGCGCCGCCCCGGCCGCGGCGGACTGCCGTAGCCGCGTAACGCGTCGGCTTGGAAGATCTGCATGTACTCGACGTCGTACACCGTCCCCGGCCCGGCGATCGAGGCGACGCCGCCGGGAACCTGCAGATTGAACGGCTGCTGGCGGTCGGCGCGGTCGCGCTGGGTGACGTCGCGGCTGATGATGAGGGCGAGGTCGTTGTCCTTGAGGTACTGCTGGAAGGCGGCGACGTCGACGCCTTCAGCGGCGAAGACGCCGGCCTCGATCGCCGGCAGCACCGACTGGCGCGGCGCCGGCACCGGGCGGGCGACGACCTCGACCGGGTCGAGCTCCCACAGCGGGCCGTTGTAGGTGACGAGGTAGTCGGGGGCCCACCAGCTGAGATTCTTGACGATGCCGCTCGTCAGGTTGGCGCTCGGCGCGTGGAAGTTGCCCTGCGGCGTCAGCACCTTGAGTCGGAAGTCGTAGGACCAACTCCAAGTCCCACCGCTGGTGAGGTTGTTGATCTGACCGGTGGCCGGGGTGTGGGCGGCGATGAGCATGCCGTCGGACATCGGCAGCGGGTTGCGGAAGTAGCCGGTGTCCTGTGGCACGTCGGCGTCGTCGTCGGTGGGGGTGACCGCCGTCAGCACCATGCTTTCCGGATTGATCGAAGGCGCGCCGGTGAGGCGCAGCAGCACGCCGCCCGAGGCGGTGCCGAATTCCTGAGCGTAGGTGACGAGGAAGTCGCCCGGCACGAGTGGATCCTCGCGCGGGTGGAAGAGCCCGGCGGAGCCGGCGATTTCCAGCTGGTTCGCGTGCAGGCTCGGCGGGGTGTAGTAGGTCAGGTTCGGGTCGGCCTTGAAGCTGCCTTCGCTGAAGGCGCCGCCGAGTTCGTGGCGGCCGACGTGGTTGAGGGTCTCCTCACCGGTGCCGTCCTGATTGATCTCCCAAAGCAGGAAGTGGTTGAAGGAGTGCAGCTCCAGGTCGGGGTCGTAGGCCGGGTCGTTCATCGTGCGCGGCTCGGGAAAGACTTCGGCGCCGGCCAGGCTGGTGGTGGTGGCGGCGTTGGCGTCTTCGCTGGCGTAGGTGAACGCCTTGAAGGAAGCCGCGGTCCCCGGCGCGTCGCCCTGTTGGTCGCGCTGCAGGTGGTCCCACTTGGTGAAGATGACGCGGCCGAAGGAATCGAGCGACAACGAGGTCGAGCCGCTCGGCGAGTGTTGGATGACGGTGAGTTCACCGGTGGCTTCGTCGAGGGAGTAGATGCCGGCGACGATCGGCGCCGACTCGTATTCTTCGAGTTGCGGGTAGTGGTGCGGCTGGCCGGTGACGGGTCGGTCCGAGGTGAAGAGGATGCGGTCGTCGGTGCCGTAGATGGGCGAGACGTTGTTGTAGTTGGTCGGCTGGCCGACGATCTTGCGGATGACCGCGGTTTCACCCTGGCCGAGGCCGCTGACCTCGTAGATCTGCCAGAACTTGTGCACCACCTGGTACTGCTGGGTCGCGGTACCGACGAGCATGGAGAAGAGAGCCTTCTGGCCGCTCCAGTGGACGGTCGGCTCGCGCACGGCGATGGCGTTGGCCCCTTGCATGCCACTGTTGCCGTAGCCGGCCTCGGCGGTGAGGAAACGCAGGCTGCCGTCGGGGTAACGGATGACGAGGTCGCCGCCGCGCGGTGCTTGGCCGGGCTGGGTCAGATGGTTGCCGAAGGTGGCGGTGACGGCGCTGAAGTTGCCGACCGGAACCTGGGTCACGAACAACACCGGATGGGCGGTGACGGGGCCTTGGGCGCCGGCGGGGGCGACGAGCGTCGCCGCCAGCAACGTGGCGCCCAGCAGCGAGCGGAAGTGCATGGGGGCAGTCCTCCTCTGGATCATGCCTGGGTGGCGTGACTTATGCGGTAACGTTGTTCCCTGGGCGCCACGTGCGAAGGGCCGGTGGGAAGGCGAGCGTACGCAGCGTGGGTACGGGTGCGACGGCGCTGCTTGACCGGGCGATGGTCGCGCCGTAAGCCGGTTGCCGGGGGGACGCGTGGCGTTACGGCCGAGGACGGGAGGCGAGCAAGGATGGGTGATTCCGAGCGCGGAGTGCCGGCGATGCCGGCGCGAGTGCCGCCGGCTTGGGCGAGTGTCGGGCAGGATCTGTACGTTCGTCTGATGCTCGGCGTGGTTGGCCGCGGGCTCGTGGCGATCAGCCAAGTCGACGAAACGGTACGCCGCGAGCTGGCGGTGCTGCCGGAGGGTTACACCATCGGCATGCGAGTCATGCCCAAGGGGCCGTCGTTCGCGGTGCGTGTCGGCGCCGGCGGTCGTCTGGAACTCGATCCGAGCGCCGCCGAGCGACCGCGGTTGGGCGTCTGTTTCAAGCACCGCGCTCACGCCTTCTTGGTGTTTTCGTTCCAGGAGGGCACCGCCCGCGCTTTCGCCAACGACCGCATGTACGTCGACGGCGACGTGTCGCACGCCGTGCGCGTCGTTCGCTGCCTCGATCGCATGCAGGCGGCGATCCTTCCGGATTTCGTCGCGGCGCGCGCTCTCAAGCGCTTGCCGGCGCAGAGCACGGCGGAAAAGCTCGGGCTGGGGGCGCGCATCTACCTGCGGCTGGTGCTCAATCTTCTGCGAGGCAAGTGACGACCATGGCTGGCTATTACGAGTTTTTCTGCCCGGTGAAGGTGATCGCCGGCAGCGCGGCCCTCGAGAACATCCCGTTCGAGCTGTCGATGCTGCAAGCGCAACGCCCGATGCTGGTGACCGATCCGGGCGTGATCGGCGCCGGCCTGCTGGCGCATGTCGAAACCGCCCTGACCGCCGGCGGTGTCACGCCCGCGGCGATCTTCGACGCCGTGCCTCCGGACAGCTCGCTGACGACGGTACGGGACGCCGCGCGGCTGTACCGCGACCGCGGTTGCGACGCGATCATCGCCGTCGGCGGCGGCTCGGTGATCGATACCAGCAAGGGCGTCAACATCTTGGTATCCGAGGGCGGCGACGACCTGACCCGATTCTCCGGCGCGCATCACCTCAAGCGGCCGCTGAAGCCGCTGTTCGTCGTGCCCACCACCGCCGGCACCGGTTCGGAGTGCACGATGGTCGCGGTGATCTCCGACGTCGAACGCGGCGTCAAGCTGCCGTTCACGTCCTACTTCCTCATGCCCAACGCCGCCGTGCTCGATCCGCGCATGACGCTGACGCTGCCGCCGCATTTGACGGCGATGACGGCGATGGATGCCATGACGCATGCGGTCGAGGCGTTCACGTGCATGGCGGTCAACCCGCTGTCGGATGCCTACGCCGCGGCGGCGATCCGCAAGATCAGCGACAACCTGCCGCGCGTCTTGGCGGCGCCGAACGATGCCGAGGGTCGCTTGGAACTGGCGCAGGCTTCCACGATGGCGGGCATCGCCTTCTCCAACTCGATGGTAGGCCTGGTGCACGCTCTCGGCCACTCGCTAGGTGCTTTGGTGCACTTGCCGCATGGGTTGTGCATGAACCTATTCCTGCCCTACGTGCTCGACTACAACCTGGAGGCGCGGCGCGAGCGCATCGGCGAGCTGTTGCTGCCGCTCGCCGGTGCCGAGGTGTATGCCGGCACGCCCGCGGCGGAGCGAGCGCCGCGGGCGATCGCGACGATTCGCGCGTTGCGCGACGAACTGTACGCGCGCTGCAAGCTGCCGCGGACGTTGCAAGAGACGGGCAAGGTGCAGCGCGAGCAGCTGCCGGCGATCGCCGCCATGGCGGTCGACGACGGCCCGATCCTGTTCAATCCGCGCGCCGCCGACCGCGACGATCTCCTCGCCATCCTCGAACGCGCCTGGGCCTGAGGCGCCGCGTCGAATCTGGCGCGCGCCCCTCGACTAGGTTAGGACGGACTCACGCCGGGGTGGTGAAATCGGCAGACACAAGGGACTTAAAATCCCTCGGGCATTCGCCCATACGGGTTCGACCCCCGTCCCCGGCACTTTGTTTTTCAACGACTTGGCGCCGGTGCCGCACCCCCCACCGGACCCTCGGAGGGGGCGACTTCCGCAATTCTTCCGCAATTCCGACCGAAACGCGTGCCGCCGCCGTGCGTAGGTCTCCGTCTGTGACGATGTTGTAGCGTTCGAAAACCGCCCGCGTCCGGTGCCCGGTGACCCCCATGGCGATCTTCTCCGACACCCCGGCGCGGACGTAGTTGCGGACCGCCGACCGGCGGAGGTCGTGGAACCAGCGCCCCGGTACCCCCGCCCGCTCGCATGCCGCGCGCCAGGCGCCGTAATGGTCGCGCACCGGTCGCCCGTGCCGGTGGATGACCGCCTGGATGATGATGCCGAGCCGCCGCTCGATCGCCGCGGTCTCCTCCCGCCACGCCCGCAGCTCGGCGAGGGCCGGCGCCGGCAGGTGGACGTAGCGCCCGTCGAGGTTCTTGGTGGTGCCGGCGTCCAGCCGAACGGTGCCGGCGTCGAGGTCGACGTGGCGCCACTGCAGCGACAGGATTTCGCTGCGCCGCCAGCCGAGCCAGTACCCCAGGGTGAGCATCGGGCGCAGGTGGGCGGGCAGTTCCTCGCGCAGTCGCTCGTACTGCTCGGGAGAGAAGAATTCGGGCCGGACGTTGTTCTCGGTGATGGTGGGGAAGCGCGGGAACACGGGGAACCGGACGCCGTCGTCGCGCAGCAGCCGCAGTGCGCGCCGCAGGGCGGCGATCTCGCGGGCCACGGTCGCTGGCGCCGCCCCGGCCGACAACCGGCCCTCGACGTAGTCTGCGACCATGGCGGACGTGACGTTTTGCACGCGCGTCGCACCGAACACCGGCTCCAGGTGTGCCCAGCGCTTGGCGGGCGACGTGCGGCGCCCGCGGATCTTGTAGTCCTGAACCAGCCGCTGGTAGGCGTCCGCTACCGTCAGCGGCGGAGAGAAGAGGGTAGGGTCGCCGTCCTCGATCTGCGCCACGAGGCGCCGCAGCGCCGCCACCGCTTCCGGCCGCGATTCCGTCCCGAGAGCCACCTCGCGTCGTCCGCGACCGGGGAACGAGACGAGGGCAAAGTAGCGACGGCCCCGCCGCCGCAGCGACCCCTCACCATTCGGGCGTTTCTGCCGGCCATGGCTCATCGGATCTCTCGCTCAAGTTCGCAACGTTCGGTCGGCACGGTCGTTCGAGGGGCGGCGTATAACGTCCGGCCGGGAGTCCCCGCAAGCCCCCCGGTAGCGCGGAACGGGGCGCGTCTCCGCCGGTGCGACGGCGGTGGCTTCATGGTCGGACGCACGTCGTTGTAGCGCTGCAGGCAGCTCTCCCAGCGGGAAAGAATCCCAGCTGATCCCGGGCAGGTTACCCGTACACGCCCGCGTTTCGTTCGGGGTAGCTCTCATAGACGTGCTCGAAGAGCGCCGAGCATTTCTGGCGATAGAGTTCCGGCGTGAAGGAGGGGGGCAGGCCGCTGTCGAGCGTGTCCTCGATCGTCAACTTCAGCGATGAACGGGCGGCCGACTTCTGCCGCCAGTTGAGCACCAGCAGTTGTTTGAGGCGCGCCAGTAGATCCCTGGCAACCTTCTTCACTTCCTCGCGCTCGTCGGTGCTCAATGCCGGTGCTGGCCGCGTCAGGATGTCGAAGATCACCAGCTCCTCTTCGCTGAGGTGCTCGCGCACGTGGCGTTGTTGCTCGTCGTCCAGGCTGTTCGAGAACTTGAGCAGTTCCTCGAAGAGTTGCTCGATGTTGCGGCTGCCGTTGTTGTAGCTCTCGATCAACGCCTCGAACTTCTCGGCAAAGTCGGTGCGGGTGCGGTTCAGCTGGACGAGCTTCGCCAGCTTGGCCTGGATCGCCGCCTTCAGCGCTTCCAGGTCGGTGTTCTTGTGCTTCGACTCCTTGAACCGCTGCGCCAGCGCCTCGAAGTTGATCTTCGAAAGGTCGATGGCCGGCGGTCCGTCGTCGCGAATCGTCAGGCCGGTGATCGACTCGTCGAGCAGCCCGGTGATCTGGCCGAGAACCTGGGTGATATCGGGTGGGTTGGGGTTGAGCTTGGCGCGGATCGCGTCGGCCAGCGCGTCGATGCCGGCGACGCGACCAGCAAACTCGATCGCCGCCGGATCCGGTTTGACGGCGCGGTAGAGCGTGTCGACGAACTTCTCGTGGCCGAAGAACTCCCGCCGCAACGCCTCCGGCGCGATCAGCGCGTCGATGGCGTTCTCGATGGCCTCCAGGCGCTCCATGCCGCCCAGCGGCAGTCCTTCCATCGCCGCCAGGTCGACCCCATGGGCGGCACAGAAGGACGTCGCCACGGCGACCGCCTCGCGGAGCGCGACGACGAGTTGCGCCTTGTCCTGCACCGGATTGGTTCCCCCGGTGCCCGCCCCGTAAATGGCCAGCGCCTTTTCGAGCGAGGCGAAAACGTTGGCGTAGTCCACGATCACGCCGCTGTGCTTGCCCGGAAAAACCCGATTGGCGCGGGCGATGGTCTGCATCAGCGTGTGGTTGCGCATCGGCTTGTCGAGGTAGACCGTCGAGCAACTCGGTGCGTCGAAGCCGGTCAGCCACATGGCGCACACGAACACCAGTCGCAGCGGGTCGTCCGTGTCCTTGAACCTCTCGTCCAGCGGCGGTTGCGACTCGTTCATCCGCCTGCGGTGCGGCTCGATGTCGAGTCCGAGCTGGCGCATCTGCTCGATCTCGTTCTGCCCGGGGGAGACGATCACCGCCATGTCGGTGCTGGTCAACACCTCCAGCCGTTGGTTCATTTCGGCCATGAGCAGGTCGCGTCGCGCCTGTTCTCGCGTCATGCCGCCGCTGGGTCGTTGCGCCAGCGCCTGCAGCTCGGTGCGCACCCGCTCCGTTTCGGCGGCCCAGTGCTTCTTCACCTTGTCGTGCATCCTGAGCGCGGTGGCCTTGTCGATCGACACCACCATCGCCTTGCCGACGAAGCCACGCCCCAGGAAGTGCCTCACGACGTCCTGCGCCACAGTCTCCAGCCGGTCGTCACGGGTGATCAAGTGGTACTGCCGCCCCAGCACCTTTTCGAGCTTCTCTTCCTGCTCGGCGTCGAGGTCGGCGTCCTCGATCAGGCGGTAGATGTCGTCGTTGAGGTCCGGGTTGACCAGTTGCAGCTCGGGCGTGCGATTCTCGTAGAACAGCGGCACCGTCGCGCCATCCTCGACGGACTGCTGGAAGTCGTAGATCGAGACGTAGTCGCCGAAGACCTCGCGGGTGCGTTCCTCGCCGGCGATCAGGGGCGTGCCGGTGAAGGCGAGGAACACCGCCTTGGGCAGGGCCGCGCGCATGTTCACCGCCAACGTGTCGTATTGGCTGCGGTGCGCCTCGTCCGTCAGCACGATCACGTCAGATCGGTCGGTGAGCATTTCCGGAGTCTGAAACTTATGGACCAGCGTGAAGACATAGCGGTGGTTGCCGCGCAGTAGCTCGCGCAGGTGTGCGCCGCTGGCGGCGTGGCATTGGTCGCCCTCGGCCTCGCTTACCGCGCCGACGGTCTTGAAGGTTTTGGCGATCTGCTCGTCCAGCTCCACCCGATCGGTGACCACCACGAAGGTCCAATTGCCGGACAGCTTGCGCAGGATCTTCTGCGCGAAGAACACCATCGAGAAGCTCTTGCCGCTGCCCTGCGTCTGCCAGAAGACGCCGCCGCGCCCGTGGCCCAGTTTGCGGGCCTCCAGCATCGAGGCGATGGCGTTGTTGACGCCCAGGTACTGGTGATTCTGGCCGAGGATCTTGACCAGTCCGGCCTTGTGTTCCGAGAACAAGGTGAAGTTCTCGACCAGGTCGAGCAGGCGGTGACGGTCGCAGGTGCCGCGCAGCATCACCTCCATCGACACGCGGCGCGGCTCGTCCTCGCGCTCGACGCGCTTCGACTCGAAGAAGCGCTCCCAGTCGGCGGTGAGGGAGCCGACGCGGCTGTCGGTTCCGTTGCTGGCGATCAGCAGGGCGTTGAACCAGAAGAGCTGTGGGATCTGCTGCTTGTAGTGGGTGAGGTTTTCGTCGAAGGCGGCCCGCGCCGGCACACCCGGCTTCTTCAGTTCGATCACCACCCAGGGCAGGCCGTTGACGAAGCCCACCAAGTCGGGTCGGCAGGTGTAGAGACTGCCGACGACGCTGAACTGGCTGACCAGCAGGAAGTCGTTCTGCTCCGGGTTCTCCCAGTCCACCACGCGCAAGCGCTCGGTCTTCTGCCCGCCGTGCTCGCGGTCGGGGATGGAGACGGGGATGCCCTCCTTGAGCAGCCGGTAGACCTCGCGGTTGGCGGCCTCCAGGCTCATCGCCGAGCGGTCGCGGGCGAGGTCATCGATGGCGATCTGGATCGCCTCGGCGGGCAGGCCGGGGTTGAGCCTGGAGAGCGCCGCGCGCAGGCGGTCCACCAGCACCACCTCGCCCTTGGTTTCGCGGCCGAGCGTGCTGCCCGCGCCGAAGATCTCGTCCAGCGCCGACACCACCTCCCAGCCGAGCCCGGCAAAGAGTCCGATGGCAGGCTGCTCGACGAGCTGGTCTTCGGTGTAGGCGTGAGGGCTCATGGCAACGCTTTCACGATGGGACGAAGCACCCGGTCCATCACCACCAATCGCTGCTCCAGCCACTGGAGGTACTCGTCCCAGCGAGCCTCATCTTGGATGGATGCATTGGGATAGAACGTGACGATCCGGCACGCCTTGGCGTCAGGCAGCTCTTGCCATTCGAGTTCGAACCCGAGCGCGCGCTCGATACTCTCCTTCTGCGTCAGCAGCGCAGCGAAGCGAGCCTTGGCCTCCTCGCCTGGTATCCACAGCTCGACACCGAGCCGTTCGTCGCGGGTGTTGGCTGTGATGTTGAGGCCGAACCCGGAACGGCCGATCGAGTTGTTCAGCCAATGCTGGGGTCGTGGCTTCTGCGGGCGAATCTGCGGTGCGTTCTTCGCGAGGCGGTCGATGAGTGCCGCCCAGAACTTGAGCTGCAGTTGCTTGGTCGGCGAGGCCGACGAAGCGGCCCGTGCCTGCTCCCGACCCGTCTTGACCCAATCATCGGGCTTCACGACCACCTCGAACTTCGGCGCCATCGGCGAGTCACCGATGCGCCAGAGTTCCACTTGCACGCCGAAGAAGCTCAGGTCAGCCGTCGTGTTGTCATTCAGGAACCGCAATGCCGCCGCGTGCTCGGGCCGAAAGGACTCGGCCACCCAAATCACCTTGCGCGCGCCAACACCGGCGGCGTAGGCCAAGATCTGGCCGAGGTGCTTGTGGTCGGTCTCCGCGAGCTGGTTCTCGATGATGACCTGTTGGTCGCCATCGGTGCAGAGGATGTCGAGCTTGAAGTCCCCGACCCGCTGCTCGGTAGAAGCAAGTTCAAGCTCGCTCACGCCGAGTGCCTGAGCGAGCGCGTCGAGGTTCTCGGCTTGCGCGAGCCACGGCGTAAAGTCGCCCGCCTCATGCTTCCATGCCTCGCGCAGCGGAACGCGCTCCAGCTTGCTCAGGTTCCTACTGGACGTCATTCGATGGCTTCCACATCGATCTGCCCAGAGAGCAGGCGCGGCAGCAGCAGGTCACGAGTGCGACGGAGGTTCTGGATTTGGCGCTGGAGCCTTACTTGCTGCTGGCGGAGTGGCTTCACGATCGAGCAGAACTTCCCGGCGAGCACGTCAGACGGGAAAACCAAATCGACGCTCGCCAGAGCGCTGTTCGAGATAAACGGCTGGGCAGCCCCGCCTCGCAGTGTGGTGAAGTTAAAATTGAGCAAGTGATGCAGAATCAATTCATCGTACCCCGTCGGCACGACTGACGATGAGTTGTTGTTGAGCCAAGCTCCGTCGTACGACCAATGGATCGAGCCACAATAAGCACCAACCCGTCCAAATGCGATCACAAATCCTTGGTGAGTCGCCTTTTCGGAGTAGCCCTGGATGCCGTTGCCGCCGAAGACAGGAAAATCGCCTGTCTCGTGAATGCTCTCTTTTGCCAGTTGCTTGCCGCCTTTGATTTCAGCGACCTGATCGAGCTTCTTTACCTCCCACCCCTGCGGGATGTCGCCGAGGGGGGACGGGACGCGGGGGACGGATTCGTGGCCGGGGAAGTGGAAGTGGACGAACCACTCGCGGTAGAGGGCGCGGGCCATCGACTCCAGAATCTTGATGCGCCGCTGGCTGTTCTCGATCAGCTCGTCGTAGGCCGACAGGATGCCCGCGATGCGTTGCTGGATGGGGAGGGGTGGAATCGGAATGTGCGCCTGGCGGAATACTGGATGATGTCCCTTGTAGTCAGACAGCCCCACTCGCCCAAGAGTTGCGTAGTAGAAATAGACAGTATCCGTGACACCCGGCTTACCAATTTTCGGGAATATGTTTTGGATGCTGGAGAACGGCTGCTTCATCAGACGCATCGCGCATGTGTGGTTCGCGAATGTGACGACGGGGGCCTCAGGTGAAGCAGTGACGCCGGGCTCCTCGTCGTGATAGCCAAGGAAACCAGCCTCTGATTGGTTCAGGACTGGGACGCTTCCGCTCTCGGACACAGTTTTAGAGTCGAACAGTTTCCCCGGCTTCAGTTGTATGCATGCCTCTGACGTTGGCAGAGACCGCCAGCCTTCAGGGAGCGGCGGAACGTCCTCGGCATTGATCCACACTGGTTGTCGAAGCTCGGACATCCTCACGCCTCCAGAATCCCCGCTACATTGGCGGCGATGGTCTGCTCCAGCGTCCGCGCCTCGGCGTTGAGTGCCTCCAGTTCCTCGTTCAGCGCTTCTAGCTGCGCCTTGAAGTCCTCGTCGCTCACTTCCTCGCCCGGCGCGACGCCGACGTAGCGGCCGGGGTTGAGCGACCAGCCCTGGGCCTCGATCTCCTTCAGCGTCGCGGCCTTGCACAGGCCGGGCACGTCGGCGTAGGCGGGCTTCTTGCCGAAGACTTCCTTCAGCTTGGCCACCGTCTCGTCGCCGCCTAAGGTCAGGTCGGGCGCTTCGCCGCGATAGAGGCGTACCAGGTTGGCCAGGAAGCCGATCTGCGCCGGCGTCCAGTCGCGATGGGCACGGTCTACCTGCCGGTAGATGTGGCGGGCCTCGATGAACAGCACGGTGTCGGCGCGATTGCTCTTGGCCTTGCCGCGGTCGAGGAACCACAGCGTGCACGGCAGCGTCACCGTGTAGAACATGTTGGAGCCGACGGCGACCATCACATCCACCGCGCGTGCCTCGATCAGCTTCTGCCGCAGCTCCTGCTCGCTGGAGCGGGCGTCGGAGGCGGAGTTGGCCATGACGAAGCCGGCGCGGCCCTGGGCGTTGAGCGCCGAGTGGAAGAGCTGGATCCACAGGTAGTTGGCATTGTCGGTCTTCGGTAGGCCGAAGGCGTAGCGGCGTCCGTCGCCCACCATGTCCTTGAGCCGCTCTTTGTCCACCGCGTTGACGTTGAAGGGCGGATTGGCGAGCACGAAGTCGAACTGGCCGGTCGCCGCGTGCGGGTCGTCGTAGTAGCTGTTGACGTTGCCGCCGTGGCGGATGTCGCCCTCCAATCCGTGCACGGCGAGGTTCAGGCGGCAGAGCCGCCCGGTTTCGTCCGTCTTCTCGACGCCGCAAATCGCCAGCTCGGCGGCGGGGTTCTTCTGGTGCTCGGCGACGAAGCGCGCCGACTGCACGAACATACCACCCGAGCCGCAGGCCGGGTCGAGGATGCGACCGTGGTAGGGCTCGATCACCTCGACGAGTAGCTTGACGATGCTGGCGGGGGTGTAGAACTCGCCGCCCTTCTGTCCTTCCGTGCGTGCGAACTCGCCGAGGAAGTACTCGTAAATGCGGCCGAAGGCGTCGAAATCGACCGATGCGGGAATTTCGGAGACCTTCTTGAGGAGATCCTTCAGCAGTGTGCTGGTGAAGAGGTTGAAGGTCTTGGGCAACACGCCGGCGAGCTGCGGGTTGTGCTTCTCGATCTCCCGCATCGCCGCGTTGACCTTGGCGCCGATGTCGGCCGCTTCGGGCAGGGTCAGCAGGTGGTCGAAGCGCGTTTCTGGGGCGAGGTAGAGAACGTTCTCGGCGTGGTAGGCGGCGGGTTCGTCGACACGGCTGCCGCGCCGGGACGTCGCGCCGGCTCGTTCGAGCTTCTGTCGCAGGGCGGCGAAGCGCACCTCGGCGAAGCGCAAGAAGATCAAGCCCAGGATCGGACCGGAGTATTCCTGCGCCTTGAGGCCGGAGTTGGCGCGGAACTGGTCGGCGGCGTCCCACAGACGCTTTTCCAGCGAGGTCGAGGCAGCGTCTTTTTCTGACGGAGCGATCCACTTCATGTTGGCGATTCCTTAAGGCGAGGTCTCGTCGCGCCGCGCTGGTCTAGGCCCACGGGTCGATGACGGCGATACCGCAACCGGCGAAGTCGTCGATGTTGCGGGTGGCCACGGCGGCGCCGTGGGCGCGGGAGATGGCGGCGATCTGGCAATCGAATTGGCTGATGGGGCGGCCGGCGGCGCGTCGGTCGGCGGCGATGGCCGCATAGGCGAGGGCGGCGCCGCGGTCGAAGAACAGGATGCGGTCGCGGAAATCTTCCTCCAGCATGGCATCGACGGCGGCGGCAAGCGCGGCGCGGCGTCGGCCTGCCGGCAGGACAGCCACGCCGTAGCGTAGTTCGGCCTCGCCCACCGCGGTGAAGTACACCTGCGCGCCGTCCTGCGCCGCTAGCCACGCCTCGACCTGCGGCGCCGGAACCGGCCGCAGCAGTTCCGAGACGACGTTCGTGTCGAGCACGATCATGACGGCTCGTCGGAGAATCGTGGCGGCTCGCGCAGCGGGTCGCGTGCCGGCAGGTCGAGATCGACGCCGCCGAGAGGCGCGAAGCGCGAGCGGATGGCGGCGGCCAGGTTGCGCGGCGGGGCGGGTTCGGTCATCGCGTGCCGGAGAATTTCGCGCGCCTCCTCCTCCATCGAACGTCCGTGCTCGGCGGCGCGGACGCGCAGTCGGTGCTTCAAGTCGTCTTCGAGGTTGCGGATAGTGATGCTGGCCATGGCGCGATCTCCGTTCGTCTGGAGATTAGGCGTTGATTGCATTGCAATCAATCGGGCGATTGACCCCCATGCGGCCGTACTCGGCGGGTGATCGCGGTGCGCACCGATTGCCCGACGTGGTGCGAGGCGAGATCGGATGCGCGCCCCGGCGCTTTGTTCGAGCGAGCTTCCCAGGAGCGAAGAGCCTGCTACCTACCCGGCCCAGGTGGGAGGCGGTGGATCCAAGCCGCGCAATGACGGCAGCAACTATGCCGGCATATGCCGGGCATGGAGAGAAACTCTCGATCTTCCAAGGGCTTGGTGCCCACGCATTGACGGCGGGCAAAATGCCGAACGCTAAAGGCGTCGGCGGGTGGCTGGGGAGTCGGTCGAGGAGGCACGCCGAGTTCGGCGTTGACCAAGATCACCACAGATCGTCGGCGCGTAGCGGCGGCTCGCGCAGCGGGGCTTGCGCTGGCAGGTCTAAGTCGGCGCCGCCGACGGGCGCGAATTGCGAGCCGATGGTCGCCGCCAGGTTGCGCGTGGGCACGGGTCAGGGCGTCCCGTGCCGCAAAATTTCGTGCGCCTCGTCATCCATCGTTCGTCTACGCCACGGCGACGCGACGCCTCGCCGTGGCGCGCTGGTCTGTGGGCTCTCGGCGCATCACCCGCGCGCTTTCCTCTGGTGCACCGAGGTTGCTGAGCTGAGTTGCGGACGACCGGATGAGGGAGGTCGCCGCCTCACGGATAGGCCGCTGCATCGACGCACGGCCGGTGGTGGGCGACGACCAACACGAGGCTCCGGCGATCGATTTTGCCTCCGACCCCCCATGGGTGCCCTTATTTCGCCGAACCCCCATGGGTACGGTCGTCCTCAGACTCGGGGGTGCGTCGTCCTGGTGCAGCCGCAACCTGCCTGCGGCAACGACCTGGGGCGCTGGCCCCCAGCGGCGCTCTGGGGGCGCTTGCCGCACGCGGTGGCTCACCATGCGCCCGCGTGGCTCAGGGATAAGTCGGGCTTCCCGAGGGCGGCCTCTCGCCGCTTATGAGTAGACGACTAAGCGGTGCGAAGTCGCAGCCAAACCTCCGACTAGTCGCCGAGATGCTTCCGGGTGTCTGCCGCCAGGCGATCGAACCTGTCTCGCGGATCTCGCGCCCGGGCTGTCAGGTCGCCGCAGATGGGGGTCGAGCGACGGACGCGAAGCATCGTCGTGCCGCGCAGAGCGTATGTGCCGGCCGTAGCTTGTGGCGAGGGTCTCGACGTCCCGGGGCGCGCGCCTCGCCCGGGGGGCTTCGGTCCAGCCGCGGATTTCGGCGAGCGCCGGCCCCTAGGGCGACGGGTCCGGTGCACCGGCTGCACGCCGCGTGGTTGCGAGCGTCCAAGCGCCTCTCAGACGCGCCACCATGGCTCCTGGTCCGACATTGGCCCCCAGGGTCCTAGTCTCGGGGTCTTGTGCGGGTTTCGAGCGACGTGGAGACGCCGAGGTCTCGGGCGTCGGGGGAAGGCCGCGCCAGTCGAACGACTGCGCGAGATGTCGCCGGCCGCCCCTGGGGCCAAATCGTCGCTGTCGCGGGATGCTCGTCCCGTGGTTCTGTCGCTGCAGCGGGACGACGAGTCCAGCAGCATCGCGGGCCGATGCGGGGGCGCTCGGTCCGCCTTCGAGGCGGTGGCCGACCGCGAGCATGGCCCCAGGGCGCGCCAGGATGGCCCGTGGGCGTCCTTTGGTTCTCGGCTTACGGTTGGGTCGTTCTGCTGCGTTCGTGGCGCCTGGCGGGCGCTGGGAGCCCCTGGGCGGGGTTCGGTCGAGTCTGGGGGCGCGGCGGGTGCGGCACGCACGAGCGTGGCGAGTCGGGGCGACCGTCGTCAACGGCGCGAGGTCACGCGATAGCGGGCGTCCTCCCCAGGCGGTCAGTGCCGACCCGGCCGAGCGACAAGGGCGCCCGCGACTACTCGGAGCAGGTGCATCTTGCTCAAACCCCGCAGGGGGGGCGCCTCAGGCACTCCGACTAGGTCGGGCGTCGTAAGCTCGCGTCCCTGGGTGCTCGGGTCCGGAATCGTCGAAGAGCAGAGCTGGACCGGGTGGCGCGTCGACTCCGGCTCGGCGGGCGCCCTAGTACCGTCACGGGCTAGTAGAGGCGCCACCGGGTTAGACTCTTTTTCTTTAGGGGGGGTGGGGTGGGGTGGGGTGGGGATTCGCTCACGGCGTGTGCTTGCCGTGCGCACGGTGCGGAGTTCCGTGCGCACGGCAAGCGCACGGATGTTCGTTGCGTGCGCACGGCGTGCGCACGGATGTTGCTTGCGTGCGCACGAATATCGGTGCTGAGCGCACGGCGTCAGGTAGTGTGCGCATGGGGTTGCATTACGCCAGCACGGGGGCGCGGCTATAGAACTCGGCGGCGGCTCGCCGTTCTGGTGACGGCAGGCGGTTGAAATTGGGCGTCGAACCGTCGGCGAAGAATGCCCGCTTTCGGGCGAGCGCCATATGGACTCCTGGGTCGGCATGCTCCGACCACCCGTGTACAAGCAACCTGTGCTCGTCATGACGATCGAGAAAGCCGGAATCGACGAGCGCCGCTACGAGAATGGAAGGGTCGCTGTCCCACCACATCTCTTCGGCTATCGACTCGTCCGATAACCTCCCAATCGCTCCGTCCGGCGCATGCATGATGGTCGCTTGCCAGAGCGCCTCAGCGACGCCGAGGGCACAAGGCAGGGGGATGCCTCCGAGCAGTCGCGCCAGCCTGCGCGTCTTTCGATGAGTTAAGGTGCCACGTTTCGCCATATTGGACTTCCACTCCTATTCTCTTGTCGCGGCCCGGGTCCCGCGTTCTTTCCCGGCCCCCCAAGTCACCATTCTACACCGTCCGCGAAGCAACGGCTGCTGGCCACGCCCGCGGGGGAGGGCTGGGAGGGGAGGGCGCATGGAGCGCCGTCGAGGTGACGACTCGGGGGGCGTGCGTGGCGAAGCGGCTGCCCTCGGATCACAAGTTGTAACTTCCGCAATTCTTCCGCAATTTGGGGCGACGGGGCTGGATTGATTTGGACTCCGGGAGCTATACGGGAATCGCGGAAACCCGCACCCAGCGTCCATTTCCGTCGTTTTCAGTCCGATTTCGGCTCATCTCCAGGGGACTTAAAATCCCTCGGGCATTCGCCCATACGGGTTCGACCCCCGTCCCCGGCACTTTGTTTTTCAACGACTTGGCGCCGGTGCCGCACTTCTACCGAGGCGTCCAGGGAGCGGCTGCGGGTTCGGACCGACGCGGACATGGGGATGGATTACCTCGCAGGTCATGCGTCGTGGCATGTCAGCGCAAGGGCGTCCGGCGCCGGGCGAACCATCCCACCAAGCTGCCCGCCTCGTAGAACAGGCGCCCAAGACCGAGGGCCGCCAGCGTCGCGGCGTCTCCACCCCCGACGCGGGCGCTGCGGTAAGCGACGACGGAAGGGTTGGTGCGGCGCGCCGTGCGACTACGGCCGTAAAGGAATTTTTTGAGCCACCATTGGCGCAGCGTCGACACTTCGAGATGGACCACCCTCATGCCGCGGGCGTACACCATGGTGGCCGTGCCTGCCGCCAAAGCTCGCAAGGCCAGTTCACTGTCGCCACCGCGGCTCTGGGATTCATCGAAACCTCCCAGGGAACGGAACAGCTCGGAACGCATGGCGAAGTTGTTGGTGTAGGCGTAGGTGATGCATGGTCCCCCCGCACGACACATCTCTTCCATGCGTCGGTTCTCGTAGGCATGCACGCCGCATAATGCGGACGACACGCCCGGGGGCGCATCGACCGGACCGATCACCAAGTCAGCGCCATGCTCGACGGCTCGCTGTACGCTACTCAACCACTCCGAATCGACGGTGCAGTCCGCATCGGTAAAGGCCAAGATCGTTCCCTTGGCCGACTCGGCGGCACGATTCCGGGCGGCGTAGGCATTGCGGCTTGCCGAGCGCACGAGGCGAAACTCGGGAAAGCAATCCGTCAGGAAGGCACTCGAATCATCCGTCGAATCCGCATCGGCGAAGAGCACTTCAGTCTCGGGGAAGCGTTCCCGTTGTCGTCGCAGCGATGCGGCGCAGGCCGCCAGATGCGGCATCGCGTTGTAGAAGGGGACGATCACCGACAGGGGGATGTATCCCTCGATGTGGTCGCTCATGAGCGTCGCCTCGTGCGGCGCGAGCGGCTGCCACGGAATCCCTCATCGCATGCGCCATCGACGGCGGAACTACGGCCGGCCATGATCGAAATCCAGGAACTCTTGCAGGCGGCGAAAGTGTCCGCCGCATTCCGTCCGCAGCCGCGTCAGGTCGGGCAATACGAAGGCATCCAGCCAAGAACGTAGAGCGGCCTCGTCGCGCAGAAGCGAGAAAAGCTCGTTCGTCCGATCGCCGCCGAGGTAGGCGTTGGCCAGGCCGTTGGCTTCGAAGAAAATTCTCGTCTTGGCCTCGGAGAAGATGCTGATCGTCGGCACTCCGAGCTGCAGTGCGACGATGGGAACGTGCAGCCGCGAGGAAATCAGCAAATCCAGCGAGGCGAGCTGGGCAAAGTCGGACTCGAAGTCGTGGAATTGATACTGATCCACGGTCGCCGGCGATAGCGCCGCGCCCATGCCGCTGAAGCTGCCGCATCGTGCGTGCTTGCTGTAGATGGCAACGAACTGCAAGTGGGAGGTTCCCCACGACAGGCGATACAGGTGACCAAGGAAGCGGAGCATGCCCTTGCCGATCAGGTTCGAAGCGTACAGGTCGAGCCCGATCCGTAGAGGCCGAGCGCAGTCGTGTGGCGTTTTTCGCATCGAATCGATTGGCCTACCGCGGCGACGGAAGGTGCTCGCCAGCCAAACGAGGTCCGGGTAGCAGTGACTGGTGATGCCGCATTTCTCGAGCAATGCGACGTCGGATGGATTTCTCGTCGTGATCATCGACGCATGTCCTATGGCCTTCCTTGCTCGTCGAGAGAGATTGTCGGGCGATGGGTCACCATCGCCGCCGACGGAGATCAAGGCCAGGGGGATGCCGCGATGTGCGATCGCGTCGAGCAGGTGTTCGATCTTGCTGAAATAGGTCGCGAAGCGCTTCAGCTTGCGATCGGTATGCGGGACGAGCAATCCGCCGCCGCCGAGGACCGCGGCCGTGGAGTTCTCCAAGGCCTGTTCGATGGACCTGGTGGATGCGATCGACGCTTCGGTGAAGTCCGCAACCTGCAGACTGTCGCTGGGCTGGTCGGAGAGGCTACAGAGCACGCTGGGATGCCCGATTGCGGCGAGATGGCGGGCGATCATCCAGCCCATCAAATCGTCGCCGAAGTTGCCGAGCCCATAGAAGCCGAACACGGTCACCTTCGGGGCGTTCCTCTCACGGGCGGGCACGACACTTCCTCGACGCGAAAGCTCGGGGAGTTTTCGCTGGAGCCTCTAGTTCGTGATCCTCGGCGCTTTTGCAAGCGGGTGAGCACCGTGGCGGATCGCTACGGATGCATCGACGACCTTCGCCTGGGGATCCTGTTGCGACCCCTGGGCTTGGCTCGTTCATGCCCGCAACCTCTAGGCCGGTAGGCGGCGACGGTCGACAGCCGCGTTGCGCCGTGCTCCATTGCGCGGCTCGGCATCCCCGCATCGGATTGGAGTTGCGGCGCCGGAGCGAAACGTTTGGGGAAGAATCGAGATGAGTTTTCGTGGCATTGCCGCCGTCGTCGTGGGTGTGTTCGCCTGGGTCATGCCGGGTCATGCGGTCGATACGGCCGTTCCGGGGAGGTCCGGTACGTTCGGGATTCGGCCTCAGGCCGGACTTCAGTTCGCGGCCTCCAGCGACATCATTGCCGCGCCCGACGCCGGCGCGGAGCAACCCGCCGAGCCGGCACCGGCTGAGGACGCGGCTCCGGCGGAGCCGGATTGGCTCGCGAGCCCGCCGGACCCCGCGCGCCACAATCTCTGGGTCCCCAGCCTCGAATGGGCGACCGCGCTGAGCCTGACGATTCCGCTGTTCATGATCGACCCGTCGGCCTTCAACGTGGCGCCGATCTCCGCCGACCGCTTCGCCGACGCCTGGACCGAGCCCCCGGATTGGGACGACGGCGACGGCATCGTCGCCAACTACATCCTCCACCCCATCATGGGCGCCGAGGCCTACCTGACGGTGCGCAACCGCGACTACGGCCCGATCGAGAGCTTCCTCTTCTCGAGCGGCGTCTCCTTTGCTTGGGAGTATCTGATCGAGGCATGGGTCCAGCAGCCGAGCGCCATCGACTTGGTCACGACATCGCCCATCGGCAGCGTACAAGGGGAGATTCGCTATCAGTTGCGGCGCCGAATCGCCCAATGGCGTCGGTCGCTGGGGCGCGACGCACTGCTGGTGCTCATCGACCCGGTCGAGGCGCTGCATCGCTACATCGGCAAGCAGTTCCTCAACCAGACGCCCGACGCGCCGAGCGAGACGATGGGTTCGGCTCTGAACTTCGGCCCCGATCAGGCGAACCTGATGATCACGTTGCGTTACTGACCCCGCGCCACGGCGCCTCAGCGGCGGCGACGGCCGGGGTCGAAGATGTCGCGCAATGCCTCCGGGGTGATGGCGCTCATCGGATTGGTATCGATGACCGGAGCCGCCAGGGTGCCGTTGATGCGGTAGTCGACGGACAGGATGCCCTCGCCGACGAGCACTTCGCGCAGCACCGGCACGGCGTTGAGCAGACGGTTGGCGGTGTACGCCGGGATCAAGGTGCCGCCGAGGTCGAGCGTCGACGCGGCGAGGTTCACCGAGCCGTGGGCCCTCCAGCCGAGCGAGGAACCGTGTCCGAGCACGTCGTGCACGAGCAAGAGGTCATCGCGTAATTCCAGGTCGCCTTCGAGTTCCTCGAAGTGCAACGCGCTCGTCTGCATCAAGTTGACGATGGTCTCGAGGGAGGCGAGAGTCAGCAAGCGCACGGCCCAGGGGGCGTCGCCGACGTGGAAATCGCTGGCTCGCACGCTCAGTCGACCACGTTGGAACTGACGGCCGACATCCGCTCCTTGCACGATCAGACTGCCGCCGTCGACGTCGTCGCTCCAGTGCAGGGCGCGCAGCAAGCCGCCGAAGTCCTCGGAGGTGAGTCGCAAGTCGAGGAGGCCGGCGTACTTCGAGGGCGACAGCGACAGGCGCAGTGCGGGCTGTCGTGCGGCGCGAGCCGAAACGAAAGCATCGGGGATGGCGGCGGTGATCTGCAGTCGTTGCCAGTCCTTGCCCTCCCGTTGCAGCGAGCCGGAGACGTCCGCCAGCCAACCGGTTTCGTTGAGAAACAGGCGGTCGATCTTCTTGGCTTCGACGTCGAGCCGCGGGCGGTCGCGGTGTGTCGCCAAGGAAGTCGGCCGCTGCCGCAAGGGAACGAGGTCGACGTCACCTCCTTCGAGGTGGACTTGCAGGCCGTTGTCGGTCCAGGTGACGCGTGCCTGATCCACGTTGGTGCGGCCGCTGCGCAGCGAGCGCAGGTCGAGGGTCTGCAATCCGCGGCCGTCTTGATGAAAACGCGCCGAGCCGCGCGTGCTCAGCCCGTCGGCTTGCAGGTCGAACGATTCGATCGTACGCACCTTGCCGTCGTCGAGCAGCAGCTCGAACTGCGCGCGCGCCGGCTTGCCCACCGGCTTGTTCCAGCCGAGCACGGCGAGGCCCGAGGCGACGCGGCCGAGGTCGACATCTCCGAGCAGCCGTTGGGGCGAGCCGGGCGAGACGAAGCGCAGGCGGCCCGAGAACAGGCCCTCGCCGAGGTCGGAGTCGAGACGCACCGCATCGACCTGGGCGTCGACGTCGAGGGTCAAGTCCCGTAGCCGGACCCGCTTCTTCATGGTGAAGCCGATGTCGGCCTTGAAGGAGATGTTCGAGTTCTCCGACTCGCCGCGCGAGTCGGCCGTGCCGAGGAACGAGGGCAGGTGCAGGTCGATCGCCTCCATCGCGGTCGAAGCTGGTCCCCGGCCTTCGAGATGGATCTGCAGGTCGCCGTTCTTGCGGTCCAGGTGGAGCAGGTCGACCGAGCTGGCGGCGATCTCCAGGCCCTTCACGCGGGCGGTGTCGACGCCGATGCGCAAATCGGTGCGGTCGAAACGGGCGTGGCCGGAAAGGTCGGTGACGGCGGGAGCGCGATCGTGCCAGGGCACGTCGAGATCGCGCAGGTCGAATTCGCCAGCGATGCGCTCGACGCGGATGGGTTCGCTCGGGCGTTGTCGCAGTACGGCGCGCGCTTCAAGCGCCTCGATGCGGCCCGCGGTGATGTGTTGGTCGATCCATTTGCGCGTGCCGTCGATGGCGCCGGTGGGCCAGTAGCGCACGAGGTCCTCGACGGCGAGTCGCGGCAAGCGCAAGCGCAACTGCGCGACGCGCCCGCCCTCCTTGTCGGGATTGGCGACGTTGCCATCGAGGTCGATGCGCAGCTTGGCGGTGTCGGGAGGGCCGAGTTCGAGCGCCATCGGTCCGACGCGCCAGCCTCCGGCACCGACGAACCCGGCAGCGAAGCTCGATGGCCGCAGTGGCTCGGGGTCATCGAGCCAGCCGGGAACCTGCAACTCCCCGCCCGAGAGGCTCAAATGGGCATCGAAGTGGTGCAAGGTGCCATCGAGGTCGATGGCCAAGCCGACGTCGGCCTCCGCTTCGCTGCGCAGCCGCAGCCGCTGATGCAGCCAAGGCACGCGGGCGAGCAGCGCCTCGACGGGGATCGTGGTCAAGGCGAGGGCGCCGTCGAAGGTGCGTGTCGGTCCGTCGTACGTGAGGCGACCTTCGAGATGGCTGGTGTGTTCTTCGATGTGCACGTCGGCGCGTAGCTCGCCGGCGATGTCGGTGCCCGCGGGGTAGAGATCGAGTTCGATGCCCGTCGCGCTCCAGGTGACGCCGTAGACGAGGTCGGTGAGTTCAACTTCGGCGCCGCTCAAGCGAATCGAGCGGAGGAAGGTCAGCGGGCGCGCCGGATCGCCCTCGGAGGCGAGGTCGCGGAGGAGGTCCTCGAAGACCCGACCGCGCACCGGGCGTTCGGTGCCGGCGCCGAACGCGACGAGGCGGATCTTGCCGTCGGCGTCGCGTACCAGTTTGCCGGTAGGGTGGATCACCTCGATCTGCGCTGGCGCCAGGTGGCCGTGCAAGAGGGCGCGCAGGCTCAGCTTGAGCAGGACCTCGGCGACATCGAGACGGGCGCCGCCGGTATGCACGGCGATGCCTTCGAGCGCCAAGTCGACGCCACGCCGGAAGCCGCCCCAGCGCAGGGAAATCGAGGCGATCTCCAGGTCGACGCCGGGGGCGGCGCGCTCGAGGGTTCGTTCGACGAACGGTACGAGGGAGTTGACCGACAGTGACTGCGCGACGAAGCGCCAGGCTGCCGCGGCGCCGGTGAGCAGAAGGATCGCGGCGACGAACCAGCGGCGCAGCCGCCGCGGCCGCCGTTGCAACGCACGACGATTCACACGCGCTTACGTGAGGAGAATCGCCTCATCCACCGGAACGCCGCGGCGACCGCTCAGGCGCGCGTCTGGTAGAGATCGTTGAGGTACTCCGTCATCAGCTTCTCCCGGATCTTGACCGGCAGCGCGTTGAGCACCTCGTTGATCTCCGCCATGCGCGACGGCAGCGTCGATCCCTGAATGCCGGCCATGCCGAGCATCTCGCCGAACTTGTCGGGTGTCAGCGTGTCCGCGTCGATCGAGCCGAACATCTCCTTCACGGCGGCAGCGAGTTCGCCCGACTTCATCGTCTTGGCGACGGCGACGCAGGTCTCGAGGTCGGCGAGCATCGGGTCGATCCAGCGGACGCTCGCCGGGTTGATCGACAGGTGAATGTTCTCTTTCGAGTTCTGGTAGGAGAGCTGCGGCTGCACGTACCAGCCACGCGCCTTCATCTCGTCGATGACGTGGAAGACACTGACGGTGTCGGAGGTGAAGGCGACGAGGTTCATGTCGGGGCGCCCGAGCAGGCGCAAGTCGTCCATGCGGTCGATGGCGTCGGCGATGCGTCGGGTCGCATCGAGCACTTGCCGGGCGATCTCCAGGTAGCCCGCCTCGCCGAAGAAGTGCAGCACGGCCCAGGCGGCGGCGAGTGGGCCGGCCGACTTGGTGCTCTGCACGGTGGGGTTGATGATCGTGTAGCCGGTCCAGTTGGAGCAGGCGTAGATCTGGTAGCGGCGCAATTCCTTGCTGCGGTAGAGGACGACCGAGGCGCCCTTGGCGGCGAAGGCGTACTTGTGGAAGTCCATCGACATCGAGGTGACGCCCGGGACGGAGAAGTCGAAGTCGGGAATGTCGCGTCCGAGCCGTTTGAAGTACGGCAGCAGGAAGCCGCCCATGCAGCCGTCGACGTGCAGCAGGATGCCGTGTTCGAGGGCGAGGGCGCCGAGTTCGCGAATCGGGTCGACGACGCCGTGGGCATAGGAGATGGCCGAGCCGACCATGAGGATGGTGTTGGGGGTGATCGCCTGGCGCATGGCCTCGGGGTCGGCGCGGAAGGTCACCGGATCGACGGGCGCGACGACGACCTTGAGGCAGAGGTAGTGAGCCGCCTTTTGGAAGGCGGCGTGTGCCGTCGACGGCAGCAGGATCTCGGGTTCCTTGATGTGCGGCTTGTGGGCGCGGGCCCAGTCGCGTGCCGCCTTGACGGCGCACATGATGCTTTCGGTGCCGCCGCTGGTGAAGTTGCCGACGACGTTTGCGTCACCCCCGAGGTGTGCCGCGCCCATGGCGACGAGTTCGGTTTCCATGCGCAAGGTCGACGGAAACACGGTCGGGTCGAGGCCGTTTTCCGTCATGTACATGGTGTAGGCCTGCTTGATCACGCTCTCGGCCTCGGCGCCCGGATCGTAGATGTAGGCCCAGGTGCGTCCTTCGCGCCACGGCATGTCGTCGGCGCGGAATGCTTCGAGGGAGGCGAAGATGTCTTGCGAACTCCAGCCGTGGTCGGGGATGGTCTTCATGGAAACGACTCCAAGTTGGTCTAGGACCAAGGTTTGAGGGCCAAGGGCCAAGATGCGGATCGATGACTGTGTCAGTGGGGCGGGCTCTTGGCCCTTGTACCTTGGCCCTTGGCCCTTTCTTCCTCTTGGACGCGTACGTGATTGAAGGCCCAGAGGAAGATGAAGCCGAAGGCGCCGAGGACGTGCCACAGCGCGTGATACGACCAGATGCGACCGTCGACGACGTTGCCTTCGGCGGTGGCGAGCCACAGGCCGACGAGGAAGCAGGCGACGACCAAGCGCAACAGCGGCGCGGCGGCGGCCGGGATGGTTTGGCGGCGGGCGTAGAAGAGTCCGGTGATGGCGAAGGCGTCGAGGATGAGGACCAGCTCGCCGATCTGGAAGCTGGCGCCTTCGCCGAGGCGGAGTGCACTGGTCGCACCGCCCTGCAACCCTTCGCGGATCAGCCAAAGGATGCCGAGCCCGTTGACGACGGTCGAGACGAGGGTGAAGCGGCGGCGGAAGGCGGTGCCGTAGTAGTCGCCGAGCACGGCGAGTTGCAGCACGTAGGCGAGCAGCAGGTTGGTGCCGATGTCGGCGACGCGCCAGGCCTCGCCGCCCCAGCCGTGCCAGCCGAGGGTCGGGATGCCGGTGATGAAGATGCAGAGATAGGCGCGCAGCCAGCGGTCGGGCTGGGCACCGACGTAACGGCAGAGCAGCAGGGTCACGACACCGGCACCGATAGTGCAGAACGAGGTGACGGCGTTGGCGAGATCGGGCGGGGACAGAGGCACGCTCATGGAGTGCCTTGGTTACACCCGGACCCGGCCGGCGCGCAACTGGGGTGCGGCGGCCGGGTCCGGGTGCCGGGGAGGGCGGTCAGTGCCCTCCGTGCACGGCGACGGCGCCCAGCGTGCTGGTCTGGAAGTTGCCGGCGGCCGTGGCGTCGACTGGGTACAGGGTCCACAGGCCGTTCTTACCGAGCGAGTCGGTCAGTGTCGTGGTCATGTAGGCGACGGAGTCGGAATGGACGGCGAGGGCGGGGGGGAAACACGGCGCATCGGTGCAGGGGTGAGGCCGTTCGAGCAGAGAGGTGAGTTCGGCGAGGCTCGGCAGGCGCCAAGCGTTGCTGCCGGCGAAGCCGGCGCCGGCGTTGAGCTGGCGCAAGGAGTCGCTGTAGACCGTGCCATTGCCGGAGTAAGGGGTGCCGGTCGACTCGGTGTAGCGGTTGTCGATGTCGTGCACCGAGCCGTCGTCGGTCTTCTGTTCCCAGACGAGGTCGGTGAGTTTGTCCGTGACGCTGCCGTCGCCGTTGTCGACCCAGCGTTCGCCGGCACACGGTCCGAAGTCGAGTTTGGCGAGCTTGGCCCACTTGGAGGCGAGGGTGACGCCGCACTTGGAGAGGTTTTCGTTGTTGCACGAGGCCTTGTCGTCGAAGCAGGCGACGCGCCATTTGGTGACACAGGCCTCGAACTTCTGCACCACGCGCGCCCGGCTGACCTGACACGAAGCAGCCGCGGCGGGCCCAGACAGAGACACCAGGGTGACGAACACGAGCGATCGACGAACGAACGACATGATTCCCTCCTCAGCGTGAGCGAAAGCCCCATCGCTTCCGTGAAGCGAAAATAATGCGTCGGCCCCCGCCGCGCTTGGCCCCACCGGCCAACCTTTGTGCCGAGCGAGCCAACCAGGACGGGGGCGCGACCCAATTAGGGGCACTGTGGCCGGTTCAGGTGCTGCCTGGCCGCAGCTCTGGAGCCTGGAGGCCCCGAAGGAGGGGCGCCGTCGCGCGCGATGCGGGGCCACGTTTTGTGCCGCCACCGGGCCGCGGCCCTTCGGCCGGCGTGGTGGTCGGCGAAGCCCCCGCTCCTGCACCAAGCCCGGGTGTCGGCGATTGGACGGACGATCTTCAAGCCCCGAGGGAGCCTGCCCTGCGGGAGGGTACGCACGCGACGTGCAGGCAATCGAAGTGCTATCGAAAAATCCTCGTCGCTGCCGGCTGCGACCGATCGATTCAACGGCTCCCAGCAGAGATTGCTGGGGTCGAGGACGTCCCAGGTGCGTTCGATGACGGCGCGAGCGTTGGCTTCGCCACTTTCGCAGACGTCGTCACCACACTTTGAGCAGCCGGTCGCGTACCAAGTTGAGCGCCTTGGTACGCGACCGGCAGGGAATCGGAGTAGAGACTGCGGATCGCGTCGGTGGCGAGCGAAACGCCTGCCTACAGGGCGTGCGCGATGCGGAACTCGTGCTGCCGTTCCTCTTCTGCGTTCGATCGTGGCGGTTGCTACGTGTGATCGTCGGGCATGGGATTGGTGCTTGGCTTATCACTTCAGGTCTTCGTCTTCTCCAGAATGCTCAATGTCGCAACCCTGCGCATCCTTGCAGATCTTGGCTTCGAGCAGATCGAGCGAACGCATGCTCAACCTCTCCAATTCCTTCATGCAGCGAGCGCGAGCCTGCTGGTCTTCGATACCGCCTCCCAGTTTGCGCTTCGAACTGAGGGCCATGATGCAAGCGACGATCTGAGGGTCGGCATTGATGTCGTGCAGATACGTTCTCTGCATTGCCGCGAGGACATTGGCGACCGCTTCGCCCCCCCGTGTCACGGAATCCAAGGCTCCTGCGCCGACCGCGGTTGCGCTCGCCTCCGCTGCGACGGCGGCATTCATGAGCCCGAGAGCGTTGTTCCGCGCGGTTTCGACCGCCTCACGCGCGTCGTCCACCTCCTTCTGTGCCGCGCCCACCTTCTCGGCCGCAGCGGTCTTGTCGCCCTCCTCTGCATCGGCGGCCAGCTTCGACTGCGCGTCCTTCTCGTCTTTCAGCTTCTCCTCGGCTGTCTCGAGTTCTTTCTCCTTGTCCATGAGGTCCTCCAGCGCTCGCGCTGCGCCCTTGCGGGCCGACGCCGAACCCGTAGCCTTGCCCCCGACGGACGCGAGCGAGCGACCGAAGTTGCCCGCCGCGAGTTCACCCAGCAGCAGGGTGACCATGGTGTCGTCGAAGCGGCTGATGAGCACACCGTACAGGACATCCGAAATGGCCCCGTTGGCGTAAGCCTCGCAAGCCCGGTACTGGGCGTCGCGCAGCAATTGGATAGTGGCCAATCGTTCGGTCAGTTGAGCCACTGCCTCGACACGCGTGCTCGACAAGGCCATCACCTGCTCGAGATCCATGGTGACCGGCACGTCCGCGCCCTGGGCTTTGATCGTCGTGGCACTGCTGGCGGATAGAGCCTCGGACACCGCCTTTGCCACGTCGGGGCTTGGTTCGAGGCATACGACCTGCCGCGGAACGATCCGGTTGTCCTCGTCGAGGTTGATCGGCGCAACGATGGCGAGCCGTTCCCCCGCATCGGTGACGAGAACCCGGCCTTCCCCGAACCGATGTGTCGCGCACCCAGCGAGCGTGGCTAAGAACCCACCCACGCATCCGAACGCCAAAATACGACGAATTTCGTTTGTCATGATCTCCCCCTCGACTCGATCCTCAGCGTCCGACGAGACCGAACATGGCTGTGATCGGCAGCGTGGCGATGTCGGCGCCCAAGGCCAATGGAACCAATGGAATACATGCGGCGGCAATCGGACATTCGTCGCGCACGACCTTGCTTACGGCGAACAGGTATTCCGAATTGTAGCGCCACGAGGGCGCCGGAGGGTGGTGATTCGGCCGGCTTTCGTCGCAGCGACAAAAGACACCGCCGCGGCAGCATCGTTGGTCGAGGGCGGCCCGTAGACTGTCCGCGACGCCCGCCTCGTAGGATGACTCGTCCTTCGTTGCCTCAAGGATTTCGGGCGGAGGATTGGGGTGACGGCAGGGGTCGCGCTCGCAATAGGCAAGGGCGGAGCGGGAAAGCGCCAGCACGAGCATACCCACCACAGCGCAGCAACCGATTGGAAGACGTTGCATTCGTCAACTCCAGGTAAAAGAAGCGGCTTGGCAGCCTTGCGGGAAGCTAAGCCCGATCCATTGTTGCTATCCGTGCGCGCTTTTCACTCAAAGCGCGTTCATGTGTCAACAGGCGAATGCGGTGCTGTTGCTGGGGCCGGCGATGGGCTGCCCAGAACGCTCAGGTTTTCCGTGACGGACGCACACTCCGTGGGATGGAGAGAGCGTTCGCCGCGCTATCGAGCGGTGCAGGGGAGTGTGGCGGTAAGGCGTTGGCCAACCGAACCCCGGTCCTCGCGAACGGTGCTGGCGAGACGCGGACTCGCTTCGGTTCCAGTCGGGGGATTCTCCTTCAGAATCCTCCCAGCAGGGCGGGATCCTCGATGTCGAGGCTGGTGCACTCCGGGGGGGCGCTCACGGGGTTGCAGCCGGCGGGGGTGCCGCCGGGGATCTCGACCATGTAGCCGGTGCCGAAGTCAGGGTCGGGCACGGGGTAGTCGGTGCTGATGAAATGCGCCGAGCTGGCGAGCGCGGCTTCGCGCATGCTGGTGTCGTTCTGGCGCGCGTGCCGCGTCGGCTCGTCGGCGCGCGTGCGCACGATGAAGCCGTCCGCCACCAATTGCTGGATGTAGGCCTCGTTGCCGATCGGCCCGTTCACCTTGAAGAAGGCCGCCGTGTCCTCGCCCGGTGACGAGTCGGTGAACAGGATCCGGCCGCGGAGCGATGGATGTCCCTCCTGGTAGGCCGCCTTCACCCGACCGCCATTGTCGAGGGCGAACAAAACGCGACCGCGACTCTCTCCCAGCGTCGGCCAGCCGTCGAGCGCCACCGCCTCGGCCAAGGTGTCTCGCGTGCCGCGCACGTCGTCCGGTGTGATCAACTGCTCGCGCGGAAACACCGACAGGATCTCCGCATCGATGCGATCGAGCTGCTCGCGGTCGAAGGGGACGGGCACGGTGAACGACGGCACCCCGGGCAGGCTGAAGTCGACGATGTCGTCCTTGGCCTCGACCAGAATCGTCATCGGCACGTGGCCCGGGTTGGCGTCGGACCAACCCTTGACCAGGCTCAGACACTCGACGAACGTCCAGCAGTTGCTCTGGAAGTCGATGTCCTGCACGTGCAACACCTTGATCCCGGGCTGCCGCAGGGCGGGGACATCGAACGGGTCGCGCGCCAATTGGGCGCCGATCGGGTCGGCGTAAAGGCCGCCTTCGGGGTCGGCGAAGATGTCCAACTCGATTTGGCGAATGCCCTGGGTTGCGAACTGCACATCCAGCGGCGGGTGCGTGTACTGAAACTCGGCGATCGGGAAAGCCCGCCCAAGGCGGCCTTGCGGCTCCACGTGGTAGCTGTTGTGGCTGCCGAGCACCTGGATGTGATTCAGGCGCAAGACGTCGTCGAGCCGATAGGTCGAACCGCCGCCACCATCACCCTTGCCGTCGTCGCCGCAGCCAGTTGCCGCCGTCAGCAGCGCCAGCGCCAGCACGATCCGTCGCCAGCGGCCCCAGCGCCGCCCACTTCCGTCCGATTCTACCGTGTTCGTCCCCATACCCCCTCGTAACCCGATCGGACCGGCCAGCCAAGCGCCAAACCGCGGTCCGGCGCGCGAGCGTCGGGAGTCAGAGGCTCAGAGTTTCGTGACTTTGGGGACGCGTGCTAACGGGGCGGACATGACGATTCGTCGGCCGTTGAGCCGCCGCCAGTTTCTGCGGACGGGTCTCGCCGCGACGGTCGCACTCGGTGCTCCCGCCGTGTTGCGGCGGCGCGCGCACGCCTCGGGCCGTACCGCCATCGTCGTCGGTGCCGGCGTCGCCGGGTTGAAGGCCGCGGCCGACCTCGTCGGTGCCGGCTATTCGGTCACCGTGCTCGAAGGCAGCAGCCGCATCGGCGGCCGCACTTGGACTTGGGTCGACGATGGTTCGCGTTTGGGCGCCGGCGTCCGAGTCGACCTCGGCGCCGCCTGGATCCATGGCACCCAACCCGCCAATCCAATCTGGGCAACGGCTCAGGCCCAGGGTTGGCAGACGGCCCTGACCGACTGGGACGACGGCAACCTGTGGCGTCAGACCGACGACGGTGCCGTGCAAGTGTCGGGTGCCGATGCCGCCCGCACGCTCGACCTGTGGGAAGGCGTCTTCGCCGATGCTCGGCAGGCCGCCGAACAACGCAACCGCGACCAATCCCTCAAGGCGGCCATCGATCGCCAACTCAAGCTCGAGGACCTCACGGAAGCCGACGAACAACTGGTGCGCTACTGGGCCTCGTCGGAAATCGAATACGACTACGGCGCCTCGCTGCGCGATTTGTCGGCGTGGTGGTTCGACGACGATCAGACCCTCGGCGGCTCGCAGGACGCGTTGCTGCCGCAAGGGTACGTCCAGCTGACGGATCTCCTCGCCGCCGGCTTGACGATCCATACCAACGCCATCGCGCGTCGGGTCGAGCACGACGCCGCCGGAGTGCGCGTGATCCTCGCCTCGGGGGAAACGTTGACGGCGGCGGCTTGCGTCGTGACCGTGCCGCTCGGTGTTTTGCGCCAAAGCCGCACCGGAGCTACCGCCATCTCCTTCTGGCCGGCGCTGCCGCGAGCCCACCGCGACGCCATCCGCGGCTTGCGCATGGGCATCCTCGACAAGCTCTTCCTGCGCTACCCGACGAACTTCTGGGGTAACGGCGACGTGTTGAGTTGGGCCGCGTCGAGTCCGGGCGCGTGGACGGAATGGGCCAACTACGCGCCGCTCGCCGGCGTGCCGATCCTGTGCGGCTTCAATGCCGGGCGCGCCGCGTCGGGGCTCCATCGGTGGACCGATGCGGAGATCGTCGCGGCCGGACACGAAGTGCTGCGCGCCATGTTCGGCCGCGGTATTCCTTCGCCCAGCGGCTACGTCCTGACGCGCTGGCTGCAGAACCCGTTTGCCCTCGGAGCCTACGCGCATGTGCCCCCCGGCCGGACCACCGACGACTATGCGACCTTGGCCGAGCCCGTGGCGCCGCGGGTCTTCCTCGCCGGCGAGCACACCCATCCGGACTACCCGAATTCGGTGCACGGCGCGTACCTTTCGGGCGTGCGCGCTTCGATGCAGTTGCGGGCGGCCGTCGAGTGACCACCCTTCGCTTCTCCTCAGAAAAGGCCTGGGCCCTCTGGAGTGTGAGTCGCACTCGACACCGCCCGGCGCAGCGCCGGGCGTGGCCCGGCACCATTCTCTCCGCGATGCGGAGGATGGCACCTCCGAACTTGGAGCGAGGTCGCTCGCCATATGTCCCCGTCGACCCGCAACGGGCCCGCCGAGTACAACTCGGCGCTCCAGGGCGCGGCGCGCCCATGTTCATCTACGTTCGGGCGACGCTAGGGCATGCCACTTCGTGGTGAGAAATCCGGGTTAGGCTGATGCGTAGCTGAGGGTGACGAGGACGCGGCCGCCTTCGACCATTTCGCCGGCGACGACGTGTACGTGCTCGACCGTGCCGTCGGCTTCCGCCGTCAGGCGCGTCTCCATCTTCATCGCTTCGAGGATGAGCAGCACGTCGCCGGACTTCACCGCGGCGCCGGCCGCCACCTTGACCTCGACGATCTTGCCCGGCATCGGCGCCGTCACCTCCGGCGAGAGTGTTCCGCCGGCGTGGTTGTCGCCGCGTCCGCTGTCGCGCTCGCGGGTGAAGGTGTAGGCCTCGCCGGCGATGGCGACGTGGATGTCATTGCCGCGTACGACGACATCGGCGCGGTGGCGCACGCCGTCGATCTCCAACGCTAGGCTGCCGTCGGGCAAGACGGCAGCCCGCACGGCGTGGGCGTGCTCGTCGTGTTCGACGACGAACGCGTCGCCGTCGCGCCGCAGGTCGAGAGCGATGTGTTCGCGGTGATGTCGTAGCAGCGTCTTCATGCGCGTCCGCCTCCACCGAGGCGCCAGGCGCCGAGTCCTTCCCAAACGGAGGGCGTCGTTTCGCCGGCCGCAGCGGCACTCTTGGCGCCGAGGCCGAGAGGCTGCGCCAAGGCCGCCGCGATGGCCGCGGCGAGGCGATGTTGCGAGGCACCGGGCCAGTTGGCGAGATGATCGTCGATGAAATGGGTATGGGTGGCGCCGGCGCGGAAGGCGGGGTGTTCGACGATGGTCTTCAAGAACGACAGGTTCGTCGTACAGCCGAGTACTGCCGTTTCACTCAGGGCGACCGCCATGCGTTCACATGCCGCGGCGCGAGTCGGCGCGTGCACGGACAACTTCGCCAGCAGCGAATCGTACAACGGCGTCACCTCGTAGCCGGCACACACGCCGGCATCCCAGCGAATGCCGGGGCCGCGCGGCTCGCGCAGGCCGACGATGAGTCCCGGTGTCGGCCGGAAGCCCTGCATCGGATCCTCGGCGCAGAGGCGAGCTTCGATGGCGTGGCCGCGCAGATCGATGTCGTCCTGCCGCAGCCACAGCGTTTCGCCGGCGGCGACACGCAGCTGCGCCTGCACCAAGTCGACGCCGGTCACCCATTCGGTGATCGGGTGTTCGACTTGGAGGCGGGTGTTCATCTCGAGGAAGTAGAAGCTGCCGTCTTGGTCGAGCAGAAACTCGACGGTGCCGGCGCCGCGGTAGTCGACCGAGCGGGCCGCCAGCAGGGCGGCTTCGGCCATGCGCCGGCGCAGGTCGGGGTCGACGACGGGGGAGGGTGATTCCTCGATGATCTTCTGGTGGCGGCGCTGGATCGAACATTCGCGCTCGCCGAGGTGGATCAGGTTGCCGTGGGCGTCGCCGAAGACTTGGATTTCGACGTGACGCGGCCGTTCGACGTAGCGTTCGAGGAATACGCGCGGATCGCCGAAGGCGGCTTGGGCTTCGCGCCCGGCCGCCTGGAAGGCCTGTTCGAGTTCGTCAGCGTGGCGCACCAGGCGCATGCCCTTGCCGCCGCCGCCGGCGGAGGCCTTGACGAGCAAGGGGTAACCGACGTCGTCGGCGGCGCGGGTGAGTGCGGCCAAATCGGTTGGCGGCTCGGGGCAGGCGGGTGTCACGGGCACGCCGACGGCGGCGACGCGGTGGCGCGAGCGCACTTTGTCACCCATCGCCTCGACGGCATGCGGCGTCGGGCCGATGAACACGAGGCCGGCATCCTCGACTTGACGGGCGAAGTCGGCGTTTTCGGCGAGGAAGCCGTAACCCGGGTGGATGGCGTCGGCGCCGGTGGCCTTGGCGGCCTCGAGGATCTTGTCGGCGCGCAGATAGCTTTCGACACTTGGGCCGGGGCCGAGGCAGACGGCGGCGTCGGCTCCGGTCACGTGCGGCGCGGTGGCGTCGGGCTCGGAGTGGACGGCGACGGTGGCGACGCCGAGTTCGCGGCAGGCGCGTTGGATGCGCACCGCGATCTCGCCGCGATTGGCGATGAGGACACGCTTCAACATGGCTCGCTCTCGGCGCGGCTCACATGCGGAAGACGCCGGGCACCGTCGGCGGGACGGGGGCACGGCTGGCGGCGGCGAGGGCGAGCCCGAGCACGTCGCGCGTTTGGGCCGGGTCGAGGATGCCGTCGTCCCATAGGCGGGCCGACGAGTAGTAGGCACTGCCTTCGGTTTCGTACTTGGCCCGCACGGGGTCGGTGACGGCGGCTTCTTCTTCCGGCGTCAGGCTTTGGCCGCGGGCTGCGAGCTGTTCGCGTTTGACGGTGAGCAAGGTGTTGGCGGCCTGCTCGCCGCCCATGACGGAAATGCGCGAGTTCGGCCACATGAACAACAGGCGCGGCTGATAGGCGCGGCCGCACATGGCGTAGTTGCCGGCGCCGTTGGAGGCGCCGATGACGACGGTGAACTTGGGCACCGCGGTGGTGGCGACGGCATGCACCATCTTGGCGCCGTCCTTGGCGATGCCGCCGTGTTCGGCTTGTTTGCCGACGATGAAGCCGGTGATGTTCTGCAAGAAGACGAGCGGCACCTTGCGTTGGCCGCACAGCTCGATGAAGTGCGCCGCCTTGAGCGACGACTCGGAGAACAGGATGCCGTTGTTGGCGACGAGGCCGACGAGGTAGCCGTGGATGCGGGCGAAGCCGGTGACGAGGGTCGTGCCGTACAGTGGCTTGAACTCGTGCATGCGGCTGCCGTCGACGATGCGGGCGATGACCTCGCGCATGTCGAACTGGCGGCGCGGGTCGCGCGGCAGGATGCCGTAAAGCTCGCTCGGGTCGTAGGCCGGCGGTTCGGCGGCGACGCGGTCGAGGTACTCGCCGGGCAGCGGGCCGAGGGCGGAAAAGATGCCGCGCGTGATCTCGATGGCGTGGCCGTCGTCGGCGGCGAGATGGTCGGCGACACCCGAGATGCGGGTGTGGGTATCGCCGCCGCCGAGTTCTTCGGCGGAGACTTCTTCGCCGGTGGCGGCCTTCACCAGCGGCGGGCCGCCGAGGAAGATGGTGCCGGTGCCTTTGACGATGACGGTCTCGTCGCTCATCGCCGGGACGTAGGCGCCGCCGGCGGTGCACGAACCGAGGACGACGGCGACCTGGGGAATGCCGGCGGCGGAGAGGCGAGCCTGGTTGTAGAAAATGCGGCCGAAGTGATCGCGGTCGGGGAAGATTTCCGCCTGTAGCGGCAGAAAGGCGCCGCCCGAGTCGACGAGGTAGACGCAGGGCAGGCGATTCTCGAGGGCGATCTCCTGCGCCCGCAAGTGCTTCTTCACCGTCATCGGGAAGTAGGTGCCGCCCTTCACCGTGGCGTCGTTGGCGACGATCATCGCCTCGCGCCCGCCGATGCGGCCGATGCCGGTGACGATGCCGGCCGACGGCGCGTCGCCGCCGTACATGTCGTGGGCGGCGAGGGTCGACAGTTCCAGGAAGGCGGTATCTTCGTCGACGAGGGCGTCGATACGGTCGCGGGCCAGCAGTTTGCCACGTTGGACGTGGCGCCGGCGCGACTCCTCGGGGCCGCCGAGGCGGGCTTCGGCGAGACGCGTTCGCAGCGTGTCGGCGAGGCCCTGGTGGTGGTCACGGTTGGCGACGAACTCGGCGTCGCCCGTTCGTATCTTGCTTTCGATGCGCCGCACGGCGGCGTGATAGCAACAAGCCGCGTGCGGGTGCAATTGCCCGCACGCGGCTCGTCGCGTCAGTTGGAGCTGACCGCGTCGTTGTCGAGGTACTTGTACTCGCGGCAGGGCTGGCCGCGCAGCGCATCGCAGGGCGGACGCGTCGCCTGTGATGCGAACTCTTCGGGGATCGAGTACTCCGGTACGCCCGCCGGTAGCACGGACAGGACGAGCTTGGACGGCATGTTGCCGCCGTAGGCCACGTCGTGGGTCGTGGCGCCGAAATCTTCCGACTCGAAGAACCACAGCGCGGCATCGCCGCCGGGGGTGTTGATCTCGATGCGCAAGCGGCTGCCGGCGCGGAACGGGTGGGCCACCGAATAGACCGGGATCTTGAGGTTGACGAATTCGCCGCGCGGCAGCGGCTCGTACGCCTCCGGCGAGAAGAGATGGTCGACTACCAAGCCCGCGGTGCGGTTGGGGTCGAGCTTGCGATAGCCGGCGCGCAGGATGCCGTGTTGCACGCGCACCTCTTCCGTCTTGCCGTTGGCCTCCTCGTAGACCTCGGAGAGCACGATCTCGAGCGGCGCGTCGGTGCCAGTCGAGCGGAACCAGACATCGAGGTAGCCCTCGCCGGCGACGATCAAGTCTTCCGCCAACGGCTCGGTTTCGAAGGCCAGGCCGTATCCGTCGGGCGTGACCTTCCACTCGTTGACGACTTGCTGGCCGGTGTGGTCGCCGCGGACGAAGTAGTCGGTGTCGAGCACCTCGGCATCGAAGAGGAACGAATCGATGTCGCGTTGTGCCGGGGGAGCGTCGACGAGGGTACCGTCGGGTCCGAGGTAGAGCGTCAGCGCTTCGGCGTCCGGCGGCGGCCAGGCGGGAAGTGGCATTTCGAAGCGTTCCGCGTGAGCTCCGGGGTAGCTGACGAAGTCCGGGTTGGCGCCGACCTCGAAGAGCAGGCGGACGGGCGCTTCGGCCTCGTAGGCGGCGAGGGCGCCGGCGTAGTTCTGGCCAAAGCTGGTGAAGCGATCGGCTTCGATGTTGAGCCCGGGCACGCCGAAGGTGTCCTGTAGGATCGTCGGGGCGAAGGTGCGGACCAGGCGGTTGAGGCGCGGCACGCTGCGGTCGACGTAGAACGAGACGAACTCGTACCAGCGGTTCATGGTGTGGGGGCTGATCGAGTCCTGGTGATGGCCGTTGTAGACGTTGAAGCGCGCCTTGCCGGGGGGCACCGAGATGAAGTCGTCGAGCATGAGGCCGAAGCGTGGTCCTGTCTGCTCGTCTTGCCAAGCGCTCGCGAGGAACACGGGGGCTTCGATGTTGCGGACGAGCAGGGAGAGGTTGCGGCTGTCGGCGTCGGCCGGGCGTTGTTCGAGGGCGCGGGCGAATTCTTCGAAGGGGATGTTCTGGCTGCGGAGGTTGCGGTTCTGCTCGCAGGTGGTGTCGCCGGCGGCGATGCGGTCGCGCACCCATCGGTCACCGCCGAGGGATTCGCTTTCGCGTGCCGCGATCCATTGGCGCGTGAAGCCGGCGTTGTAGATGCCGCCGACCCACTGGTGGTACCAGGGGTCTTCGAGGACCGACAAGGGGGTGATGGCGGCGAGGCTCGGCGGATTGAGGGCGGCGACGTAGAGCTGGGAGATGCCGGAGTACGAGATGCCCATCATGCCGACCCGACCGTGTTTGACCCACGGCTGGCGCGCGACGATCTCGATGACGTCGTAGCCGTCGGCGGCTTGCGCCGGGCTGAAGGCATCGAAGGTGCCGCCGGAGCAGCCGGTGCCGCGCATGTTGACGCCGACGTAGGCGAAACCGAAGCTGACCGCGAGGCGGCCGCCGGCGTCGGCGCCGCCGGGGTCGCCCGGGCGCGATGGAGCATAGCCCGAGTACTGCACCAGCGTCGGGTAGGGACCTTGTCCGTAGAGTTGCGGGTCGGGGAGACGCACGTTGACGGAGAGCTTGGTGCCGTCGCGCACGGTGAGGTAGCTGTAGCCGTCTTCGTCGGTAAAGCCGGGCTGGGTGCCGCCGAGAACAGCGCTGCGTACGGCCTTGAGGACCTGGCCTTCGTAGATCGCCGGGTCCGGGTCGTCCTCAGGGGCTTGTACGACGAGAAGGTCGGTCGTCTCGACGATGCCGTCGAACGGTTCTCCCGGGACCCCTTCGCTTACGATGCGGTAGGTGCCGGGTTGCATCTGGCCGCCGCTTTCGATGGGCGGGAGTCCTTGGGTTTGCGGGTCGTGGACGAGAAACTCCGCTGGGAGGAACTGCACCACCAATTGTCCCAGGTCGTCGGTGTAGAGCGTGACGATGCGCTCCAACGACTCGCCGTCGACGAGGGTCAGCGGGCTACGCGGTGCCGCGTTGGTGACCGTGATCTGCTGCACGCCCGGCACGGCGGTAAACGTCGCCGGTACGGCCTGGGTCAGGTCGACCTGGTCATCAGACCCGCCGTCATCGGAGCCGCAGCCCCAGGAAAACACGCCGAACAATGCGGCGAGTGCCACCGACTTACGAAGCATCCCCTACTCCTTTGCTGAAGAGTTAGGAGCATCACGGCCCGGCATGCCACGCAAGTGTTTCTTGCCCAACGGTCAGATCTCGCGACCGAACGGAACTCCGGGCGTCGCGTGTCAGCGTCGGCGTGCCAGGGCTTCGACCAACGCGGGGACGACTTCGGCGTGGTCGCCGACGACGCCGTAGTCGGCAGCCTTGAAGGCCATGGCCTTGGGGTTCTTGTTGATGACGACGATGCAGCCGGCGCGGCGCAGGCCGACCATGTGTTCGAAGGCGCCGCGAATGCCGACGCCGATGTAGAGCTTGGGCGCGATGGCGCGGCCGGTGAGGCCGACCTGATGCTGGCGCGGCAACCAGCCAGCGTCGGTGACGTCGCGGGTGGCGCAGTACGACGCCCCGAGGATCTGGCGCAGGGGCGCGAGCGAGGCGAGCGCCTCGGCGCTGCCGAGCCCCATGCCGACCCCCAGCACGATCTCGGCGTGGTCCAACTCGGCGGCAGTCGGCGCACTCGGTTCGAAGCGCACCACCTGGCGGCTGCGGCTCAGGCCCGGCGGAATGGGCAGGTCGAGGATGGCCGGGGCTGGTCGAGGCTCGGGGGCGACGGCGAAGATGCCGGGGCGCGCGGTGGCCATTTCGGGGATCGTGCGCGACAGGATGGGCGCCACGATGCTGCCGCCGAAGGCCGGTTTCAGGGCGCGCAGCCGACCCGAAGGGTCCCATTCCAAGCCGATGCAGTCACTCGTCAGGCCGACGCCAAGCCGACCCGCCAGCCGTGGTGCGAGCTCACGTCCCCAACTCGTCGCCCCGCAGAGAACCACGCCGGGGCGAAGCTGGCCGATGGTCGCCGCTACGATGGCGGCGGCAGCCGCCGGGTCGTCGTTCCAGGGGCGGGCCGCGGCGTTGGCGAGGAGCGTATCGGCACCATGCGCCGCGAGTTGCTCGGCCAGGCCTTCGTCCGCACCGTCGAGAACCACAGCCGCGACGCGACCTTCGACCGCATCGGCGAGCTGGCGGGCTTGGCCGAGCAACTCGAGCGTGACCTGATGAACACCGCCCGGCTTCGTTTCGGCGATGACCCAGACGTCGCGCGGGAGGTCGCGGCCGACACGAGCCGGCGCCGCCACCGACGCCGCCGCCGGCTCGGCCGCCCACCCGGAAAACAGGCCGACCTCGTCGACTAGGATGTCGGCCAGGCGCTGCGCCGCCAGGGCCGGCGTCTCGCCCTCGACGACGATGCCCCGGCGCGATTCGCTGCTGGTTTCGAGCCCGGCCACCCAGGTGGGTGAGCCGGCGGCGCCGAAGGTCGTCGGGTCGCCGCCTAGGTCGGCCGCGGTGAGCGTCACGATCGGCTTGGTCTTGGCCGCTTCGCGGTCGGCTTTGCTGGGGAAGCGCTCTTCGGCGAGATCCTCGGCGGCGGTGACGATCGCCGGCAGGGCCAGCTCGAGCTGGCAGTAGCCGTCGTCGTATTCGCACTCGACGAGGATGTGCTTGCCATCGGCGCCGAGGTCGACGCGGCGCGCGACACTGGCCTGCGGCAGACCGAGCAATTCCGCGACTTCGGCGCCGACCTGGCCGGTTTCGGCATCGAGGCTGTGGCGACCGAAGAGGATCAGGTCGGGAGCTTCGCGGCGCAGGGCCGCGGCCAGGGTGCGTGCCGTGGCCAGCGTGTCGGCGCCGGCGAAGGCGCGATCGGCGAGGTGCAAGGCGCGGTCGGCGCCGAGCGCCAGGCAATGGTCCAGGGCGCTAGCGGCTTGTGGCGGACCCATGGTCACGGCGACGACCTCGCCGCCGTGCAGGTCGCGCAGCTCGATGGCCTTGAGCAGGGCGCGGATGTCGAAAGCACTGACCTCGCTCGGCACGCCTTCGCGGCGGACCGTCTTGCTCTCCGGGTCGAGGGCGATTTTCGAAAGGATGGGAACCTGTTTGATGCAGACGGCGATCTTCACGGAATCCTCCCAGCGACGGCGGCCGTGGCGGCGGCACCGTCGGAAGCTGAGGCGCGCATATAGACGAACCCCCGTGCGGGATGCGAACATGCGGTGGTTTCACGGTACGCACGGGTGTCTCTCGTGCCGTGGCGGCGAGGCGCTCCAAGGGCCGTTTCGCTTGACATTAGGCTAGGATGCTTCTAGCCGATCGAGGACGATGAGGGACGGTCGCGCGGCCGCTCGTCCGACAGAGCTTCGTCTGTCGGACGGTGCTGCGCCAGGAGTGAAGGAGAGGCGAATGAGATCCCGCCGGATGTGCAGCTCACTGCAGCGATATCGACTGCCGATGGTGTTGGTCGGCTGTTTGGTCGTCTTGGCGGGAGGGTGCGAGCGAGCCGCGACGACCGGGTTGCCGATGCCCAAGCGAATCGTCGATCTTTCGCCGGCGATCACCCCGGACCTGGCGATCAAGCAGCTCGGCCACCGCGCCAGCGAATTTCTCGGATTGAAGAAGCAAATCCCCTTCACGCCGGTGGTGCCGGAAAACGCCGGCCACACGTTCGGACTGACTTCCTTCGAACTCGTCAGCCACCTCGGGTCGCACCTGGATGCGCCGGGGCGCTTGGTGCGCGACGGCGAGCGTGCCGACCAAGTGCCCTTGGACAAGCTCTACGGTAAAGCACAGGTGATCGATTTGCGCTGGAAGGATCGGCACAGCCCGATCCAGATTACCGACCTCGAGAATTACGCCATCGAGGCGGGGCAGATTCTGATCCTCTACGTCGGCTACAAGCACCCGCAGGGGGATGAATGGCCGACCTACGCGCCGATCTCGCTGCAGGCCGCCGAGTGGTTGGCGTCGAAGGGCATCAAGGCGCTCGCCACCGACATGCCGAGCATCGGCAGCTTCAGCCGTTACGCCGAATTGATGGACAAGAACCGGCCGATCAACGAAGTTTGGGCGGAACGACTGGCGTTCACCCAAGCCGGGATCCCGGTGATCGAGGGCCTGACGAACCTCGGCGAATTGCTGGAGAAGGACAAGGTCGTGTTCGTCGGCTTCCCTCTCGCGATTGCCGACCGCAGCGGCGCTCCGCTGCGAGCCGCCGCACTCCTCTACTGAAACGACAGCGGGGCGAAGCCCTGAAGCGAAGCGGGTGCTGAGCCGATCCGGGGCCACCGACAGGCGGCCCCGGACGCCAGCTTCACCGGAGCGCTTCGCCCAGCGACGTGTCGTTGAGCTTTTTTCCGTACGATAGCGACAGGCCTTCCATGGCCTTACGTGCCAGTCGACTCGGTTCGACGTGGCCGTTCTCCCAGCGGTTCACCGTCGAGACGGTGACGCCAATGGCATGCGCGAATTCTTCCTGGGTCATGTTGAGTTGGCGGCGCAGGCTAGCAACCGACGACATCTGGCGTGCTTTGGTCGAATCCATGTTTCTCCCCTCGAACTCGAGTAGGTCCGTTCCACTGCCTGGGACAGCAGCACGGCACGTGCCACATGGGATCCCTCATATGCCAGTAGTTTCATGGTATGCAAGCGTCACGGATGCGCCGAAATCACCGCATGCGCGACGGAAATATGTCGCACTCGCCAGAAATCACGCAAGGGTCACTCGGGCGGTTGCGACGGCGTGCGTTTCGCCCTCGTCTTGCGCGCGGCGGGGGCCGGCGGCGGATTCAGTCGCCGCTCGAGCTGGCCGATGCGCCGACTCAAATCGTGCACCTCTTCCCGGGTCGGCAGGTCGAGCCGCTTCAAAATCGGCGACAGCCGCTTGGCGGTTTCCTTCTCGAGGGTCGACAGGAAGCGTTCGGCGCGTGACTCGATGTCCTTCGAGGCTCGCTGCGCCCGCTTCTCGAGATCGCCCCGCAGCCGCTGTGCCTGCTTGAAGAGCCGCTCGACGGCTCGTCGCTGGTCGCGGGTGATGAATTCGGTCGCCTGTTTTTGCGTTCGCTTCACCAGCGCATCGGTGTCACGCTGCAGTTTGTTCATGCTGTCCTGTAGACGGACGAGCACATCGATCGACTCGGTTGCGGCCGGTTCGATTTTCTTACGAGCCATGGTCGTCTCTCCCGCGTACGAATGCGGCCCGTCTACCGCTCCCGTCGCCGCCCCGCAAGCCGTGCGGCGGCCGCAACGATCGCGGTTGACCCTCGCGTGCGGGAACGGCATAACCGCCGGGCCTCGCCCCGCGACCCCCCGGATCATGCCCAGCTTGCGGGTTCCCCTTTTGTTGTTTCTGCTTCTGGCGCCGTCCGCGGCTGTCGCCGCGCCGCCGGCCGATGCCGACGGCGACGGCATCGTCAGCCCGGCCGATCTGAATGCCACCGTGCGCGAGATTTTTGCCGGTGGTTGCGGCGAGTTGCCGTGCCGTGGCGACGGCAATGCCGATGGCGCGCTGTCGGGTGCCGACGTCGCCGGACTTTTGGCGGCCTTGCCCACGGACGGGCCAGCCATCGCGTTTCTAGGGCTGGCGGGCGCCGACGGTTCCGTCCGTGCTCCGGCGGGCATCGATGCGTCGGGGGCGCCGATCTTCGAATGGACTTCGGGCCTCGGGTTTCAGATCGTCGTCGAGGCCGTCCCGGGAGGTAACGGACAGCGCGCCGGCACGTCGATCTTCAATCCGGGCACGGTGGGCGACGGTCGTCCAGACCTTCAGATTCAGGCCTCGCGTGCCCTGGGCGATGGGAGCGCGAGTGTATGTGACTCCGGCGGCATTCCCGCTGTGGTGCCCCGCGATTTCGGCCCCGCGACTTCGGTCACCCAAGCGCTCAACGATTTCTCCTGCGGGTTCCTGCCGACGGCCAACCCGGCGACCGCTTGCACGCTCGATCGTTTCGGCGCGCACGGCTTCGTCACCCAGGCGCCTTCGGTCGTCCAGTACTGCCTTCCCGTCGATACCCAGCGCTCGTTCCCCAACGGCGATACGCAGCTCGCGGTGCAGGTGCGCGATGCCGGCGGCACCCTCGGCGTCGCCGGCACCATCATCGTGCGCGTCGGTGTCTTGCCGACCCGCACCTCGACTCCCTTGCCGACGCCGACCCGCACCTTCACTCGGGAGCGGACCGCGACGGCAACCCCGAGCCCGACGCCAACGTGGGTTCTGTCGCCCACTCCGCGGCCCTCGCAAACTCCCCGTCCCACAGCCTCGCAGTCGCCCTCGAGAACGCCGACGGCGACCTGGACCGTTCCGGCGACTTCGTCCCCGACGCGCACGCGGACCCCAGTCCCGACGCCGACGGCAACGGTCTCACGAACCCCGGTTCCGACGCTGGTGCTGTCGCCGACCGCCACCGCTGCGACTCCCGCAACACCGACCCGCACGCCCGTCACGGCGACGCCGACGAGCCCGACGGCGACGCGTACAGCGGTGCCGCCGACCGCGACTTCGGTGCCACCTCTGACGCGCACCGCGACGTTCACCGCGCCTGTCGGCTCTACGCCGACGCGCACGCCGAGCTTCACTGCGACCGCAAGCCGGGCCACGACCGTCGTCGCCACGCCGACACGAACGCCGACGCGGAGCGCTACGGCGACCCCGCCGGCCACCCCGACGGGGAGCCGGCCGCCGACGGCGACGCCGACTCGATCGACGGCTCCCTCGCCATCCCCTACCGCCAGCCGAACGGCCACGCGCGCCGCGACGGCGACACGTACCGCGACCCCGACCTGGACGTTGGCGATCGGTTCCGCGACCCCCTCGCCGACGCGCACCGCCACCGGCGCCGCGCCGCCGACGGCGACGCCGACGCGTTCGGCGGTGACGACGACGAGGACGCCGACCTCGCTGGGGACGGCGACCCGCACCCCAACGCGTACCCCGACACGCACGGCCACGACGGGATCCTCACCCCTGCCCAGCGCCACCCGCACTGCGACGCCCTCCGTCGGTGCGCAGCCGAGCGCGACGCCGACCGTCACCGCCTCGGGCACGGCGACCCGTACGGCAACGCCCACCTGGACGGTGCCGGCGGCCTCGACGCCGACCCCGAGCCCGAGCCGCAGCGCTACCCGCGTCGCCAGCTCCACGCCGTCGCCTTCGCCGTCGTCGACCCCGACCCCTCAACCAAGCGTGACGCGCACCTCGACCGCGAGCGCGACCGCGACCACGACTTCGACATCCACCCCGACGCGTACGCCGACGCCTTCCCCGACTCGCACCGCCACGCCGACGCCGACGCGCACCCCGACGCACAGCCCAACCGGGCCGCCCAGTTCGACGCCGACGGTCTCGTCGACGCCCAGCATGACGCGTACGCCAACGGCCACCCTGACGCCGACTCATTCGCCGACGGCGACGGCCACCCCCACGGTGACCTCGACCCGCACGGACACGCCGACGCCGACGGCAACGCGGACGGCGACTTCGACGCGCACGCCTTCAGTCACGCGTACGCCGAGCCCGACGATTCCGCCCGAGCCGATCCTCACCTACATCGGCTTGGCCCGGGCCGACGACACGGTCGTTGCATCCAGTGGCCGAACGGAGGAGGGAATTCCCATCTTCGAACGCAGCTTCGGTTCGGGATTCTCCCTCGTGGTCGAGGCCCGGCGCGGTGGGACCAATGCGCCGTTGGTGCGGCAGACGTTCGATTGGAACGCCGCCGACCCGGGGCGATTGCCTGGACTGCAACTGCTCGTGTCACGCACCCTCGGCAACGGCAGCGCCGGCGTTTGCGACGATACGGCGCCGACGATCGGCGGGGTGCCGGGTCGAGCGTCCCTCGATTTCGACGGTTCGCAGGAGGTCGCGGATGCCGTCAACGACCTCGCTTGCCGGTTCAAAGATGGATCAGGCGTGCGCCAAGGCCGCGATACCGACAATGCCTGCACGACATCGGGCGACGGCGTCTTTCGCGTCGTCGCTGCGGGTACGGAGCTGCAGTACTGCGGTCAGATCAATCAGGCGGTGGCGTTTCCGCCCGGAGATACGGTCGTCGCCGTTCGCGTCGCCGACGAGGCCGGCAACGTCAGCGCCGTTGGCCGTATCGTGGTGCGCATCGCCGAGTAAGGGGGCGACGGCACGATGCGGCGGGAGGCCTAGCGACCTCCCGCCACGTCATGGAGATTCAGGAAACGGTCCAGGTGTCGCCGCGGCGGAACAAATCGTCGAGCGAACCCGCGCCGGCCTTCTGTTTGGCCTGCGCCAGCTGCGCATGGGCGATTTCTTCGTAGGTCGTGCGCGGTTGGGCGCGGAAGACCCCTAGCGGCGTCGGATAGTCGGGGGCCTGCAGCGTGCTCAGCAGGAAGGCCTGTGTCGGATTGGCGACGTCGTGCACTAGGACGTCCGAGGTTTCGGCGGTCGGCGCGACTTCGAGGCGACTGCCGTTCATGCGGATGCACTTCTCGCCGTTCTTGCCGAACACCAGCGGCTTGCCGTCTTCGAGCAAAAGCTGGTTGTCCGCTTTGGTGGCGCGCTCGGTCACGGCGGCGAAGGCGCCATCGTTGAAGATGTTGCAGTTCTGCAGAATCTCGACGAACGACGTGCCGCGGTGCTCGAAGGCCCGCTTGACCGTATCTTGCAGGTGCTTGGCCTCGACATCGACCGTGCGGGCGATGAAGCTGGCGTCCGCACCCAAGGCTAGGCTGATCGGATTGAAGGGGTAGTCGACGGAGCCCAGAGGCGTGGACTTGGTCACCTTGCCCTGTTCCGACGTCGGCGAGTACTGGCCCTTGGTCAACCCGTAGATGCGGTTGTTGAACATCAGGATGTTCACGTCGAGATTGCGGCGCAGGATGTGGATCAGGTGGTTGCCGCCGATCGACAACGCATCGCCGTCGCCCGTGACCACCCACACCGACAGGTCGGGGCGGGCGATCTTGAGGCCGCTGGCGATGGCCGTGGCGCGCCCGTGGATGGTGTGGAAGCCGTAGGTGTTCATGTAATACGGGAAGCGACTGGAGCAGCCGATCCCCGAGATGAACACGATGTTCTCGCGCGGCACACCTAGCTCGGGCATCACCCGTTGGACCTGGGCCAGGATCGAGTAGTCCCCGCACCCCGGACACCAGCGGACGTCCTGGTCGCTTTCGAAGTCTTTGCGCGTGAGGGCGACAGCGGGCTGGCTCATGGATTAGGCCTCCAACATGCGGTTGATGCGGTTCGCGATCTCGCGGACCTTGAACGGCAGACCCTGAATCTTGGTCAGGGCTTCGGCGGGGACGAGGTACTCGGCGCGCAGCACGCGCACCAACTGACCCATGTTCATCTCCGGCACGAGGATCTTGGGGAACTTGGCGAGAATGTCGCCGAGGTCCGCCGGCAATGGATTCAGATGGCGCAGGTGGACGTGGGCGACGCGCTTGCCCTCGGCCTGGGCGGCGGTCACCGCGGCGCGAATGGCGCCGTAGGTGCTGCCCCAGCCGACGACCACGAGGTCGCCGTCGCGTGGGCCGAAGACCTCCGTCGGCGGGATGTCGGCGACGATGCCGGCGACCTTGCGGGCGCGCATGCGCACCATCGCTTCGTGGTTCGACGGCGAATAGCTGACGTTGCCGGTGGTGAAGTCCTTCTCCAGGCCGCCGATGCGATGCTCCAGCCCCGGCGTGCCGGGGCGAACCCAGGCGCGGGCGAGGGTCGATTCGTCGCGCAGGTAGGGGAAGAAACCCTCGGGGTCGGTGCGGAACTTGGCGTCGATCTTCGGCAGATCGCTCGCGGACGGCACCCGCCACGGCTCGGCGCCGTTGGCGAGGTAGCCGTCCGACAGCAGGATGACTGGCGTCATGTAGCGCACCGCGATGGCGACGGCCTCGAAGGCGGCTTGGAAGCAGTCGGCCGGCGTGCAGGGCGCGATGATGGGTACGGGCGAGTCGCTGTTGCGGCCGTACATCGACATCAAGAGATCCGCTTGTTCGGTCTTGGTGGGGAGGCCGGTGCTCGGGCCGCCGCGCTGCACGTCGGCGATGACCAGAGGCAGTTCGGCGCTGACGGCGAGGTTGACGGTTTCCGCCTTGAGGCACATGCCGGGACCGCTGGTGGTGGTGAGCGCGATGGCGCCACCGAAGGCGGCGCCGAGGGCCGCGCCGGCACCGGCGATTTCGTCCTCGGCTTGGAAGGCGATCACGTCGAAGTTCTTGAACTGACTCAGCTCGTGGAGGATGTCACTCGCCGGGGTGATCGGGTAGCTGCCGAGGAAGAGCGGCAATTCGGCTTGCCGCGCGGCGGCGACGAAGCCGAGGGCCAGCGCCGTGTTGCCGGTGATGTTGCGGTAGAGGCCCGGCTGAATCGTGGCCGGACGCACCTCGAAGGAGCTGGCGAAAAGCTCGGTCGTTTCGCCGTAGTTGATCCCGGCGTGCAGCACACGCAGGTTGGCTTCGACCAAGACGGGACGCTTCTTGAAGCGGTCGCGGATGAACTTTTCGGTGGGTTCGATCGGCCGATTGAACAACCACGAAACCAAGCCGAGAGCGAAGAAGTTCTTGCAGCGCAGCACCTCGCGCGCCGGCAGGTCGGTATCCTTGAGCGTGTTGATCGTCAGCTTGGCGATGTCGACACGAAAGACCTGGAAGGCGTCGAGCGAGCCGTCGGACAACGGGTCGGAGGCGTAGCCGGCCTTCTTCAGGTTCTGCGCGTTGAACGCTTCGGTGTCGACGACGAGGATGCCGTTCGGCTTGAGGTCGCCGATGTTGGTCTTCAGCGCCGCCGGGTTCATCGCGACCAGCAGGTCCAAGTCGTCGCCCGGGGTGAAGGTGCGTTGGCTCGAGAAGTTCAGCTGGTAGCCGGAGACGCCGGCCAAGGTCCCGGTAGGTGCGCGGATTTCGGCCGGAAAGTCGGGCAGGGTCGCCAAATCGTTGCCGGCGATGGCCGACTCGTTGGTGAATTGCATGCCGACCACCTGCATGCCGTCGCCGGAGTCGCCGGCGAAGCGAATGACCACCGACTCGCGGTCCTCTACCGGCTTGCGCTTCGGCGTTTCGTCGCCGGCTTGACGCGCCGCTGCTGTGTCTACTGGTGGCACGGCCATCAGTCGCTACCTCCTCGTACCCGGTTGGGGTCGGCTGTTCGAACCGATTCGTACCCGTCGCGGACGAGCTGCGCTCGTGCCGATATGGATGCGTATCCCGCCGCATATACAGAGGGGCCTGCCCCATTTCAATGAGGCTTTCGTGAGGATTGCGAAGGATACTGCGCCCGTCGCCCGGAGGCCCTCTCCAACCTTGTCGGGAGAACCCATCGTGGCTCGACGTTGACCCGTTCGGAAGCCCCGTGCCATACTCGCCGAACGCCTTTTTTGCGACATGCGCCTCAAACAGCTCGAAATCGTCGGCCTCAAGTCGTTCGCCAACAAGACCAGCTTGCACTTTCATCGCGGCGTCACCGCGATCGTCGGGCCGAACGGCTGCGGCAAATCGAACGTCGTCGATGCCGTGCGCTGGGTGCTCGGCGAGCAAAGCGCCAAGCATTTGCGCGGCGACAGCATGGAGGACGTCATCTTCAAGGGGAACGGACGCCTCGCCCCGGCGGGCATGGCCGAGGTTTCCCTGACCTTCGCCAACGACGAGCCCGTCGAGCACGTGCGCGAGGAGGATGCCGAACTCGAGGTCTCGACCTTCGTCGAGGAGCTGCGGAAGATGAGCGAAATCACCGTTTCGCGCCGCTACTTCCGCTCCGGCGAGTCGGAGTACTACATCAACCGCACCCCTTGCCGCCTGAAGGACATTACCGAATTGTTCCTTGGCACGGGCATCGGCTCGAAGGCCTACGCCATCATCGAACAGGGGCGGGTCGAGCAGCTCATCAACGCCAAACCGGAAGATCGTCGCCTGTTCCTCGAAGAGGCCGGCGGCACGACTCTGTACCGCAGCCGGCGTCTCGCGGCCGAGCGCAAGATCGAACGCACGCGCGAAAATCTCAGCCGGGTCACGGACGTGCACCGCGAGATCGAGCGCCAGGTGCAGTACCTGCATCGCCTTGCGAAACGCGCCGAAAAGTACCGCGCTCTGAAGGAAGAGTCGCGCGATCTTGAACTCCGCCTCGGGTCGCATCGCTGGCGCCGCGCCAGCGACGAATTGACCGCGCTGACGGCGACCATCGAAGAGTCGCACCTCGCCGAAGCGCAGCTGCGCGAAGAGCGCGACCGGATCGATGCCGCACTCGCCGAACGCACTGCGGCGCTGCAAGAGGCGGAGGAAAAATACGCGCAGATTCGCGAAGTTGCCGCGGTGCTCGGGGCGGAACGCGACGCCGAGGCGGCACGCATCGATTTGCTCGCCCGCGAAATCGAGGAGCGCCGTCGCCGCCTGTCCCGCCTCGAAGCGGAGCAGCAAACGCAAACCACGCGCCGGGGCGACCTCGACGCGGAATTGGCCGCTCTGGAAGAACGGCGCGCCGCCCTTGCCGTCGCCTTACAGGCCGATCGCACCGAGGTGCTGGGATTCGACGAGCGGCTGGCGGCCGGTCGCGCCAGCGTCGCCGACGCTCGCCGCCGGGCCGACGAAGCGCGCTCGACGTTGGCCGCGGCCAGTGCCGAGGACACCGCTCTGCGCAACGAATTGCAGCGCCGGCAACGCGGGCTCCAAGAAGCCCGCGGCCGGATGGCTCGGGCACGACGCCAGAGTTACGAACTCGGCGAGCAAGCGGTTGCCTTGGCACATGCCCAGCGCGCAGCGCGCCTGGCGTTGGAAAAGTTGGAAGCGGAACTCGCCACGGTACAGTCCGAACGCCAAAGTCTCGCGGAGCAGGTCGCCGGCATGCGTAAAGATCTCGCCGAGCGGGAGTCCGCCCTGGCGAAGAGCCGTAACGCTGCCGTCCGTCTTGGTTCGAGCCTCGAAGCGCTGCGCGCCGTGCGCCGCAGTTACGAAGGATATGACGCGGCCGTGCGGTCGGTCCTGCTCGATGCCGATCGTCCGGAGGGCGTCGTCGGCGTCGTCGGCGACGTGCTTTCGGTCACCGCCGAATGGGAAACCGCGCTTTCGGCCGTCCTCGGCGCCCGCATCGGCCACATCATCGTCGACGCACCCGAGGTCGGTGCCAACCAAGTGCGGCGATTGCGCGACCGCAACGGCGGGCGTGGCAGTTTCGTGCCTCTCGAACCGACGCAGCACGATGCTCCCGAGGCCACGCTGGCCGAGCTTGGTCAGCCGATCCTGCAAGCGGTGCGCGTCGACGACCGGTATCGGTCGGTGGTGCAGTCCATCGTCGGCGATGCCGTCGTCGTGCCCGACCTCGAAACCGCCGTGCGCCTGTGGCGCGAACAGAGCCCACGGGCGCGTCTGGTCACCCCGGCCGGCGACGTTCTCGAGCCCGACGGGACGATTTCAGGTGGTAGCGAGCGACGGGACGAAGCCGAACTGATCTCGCGCCAACGACGTCTTCTCGAACTCGAGCAAACCCTCGAGCGCGATCAGGCGGCGATCGACATCGCCGCCGCAGAGGTCGAGCAATTGCGCGCCGAACTGAGCGGCCTGTCGGCTCGTCTCGACGGTTTGGCGCAGAGCGAAAACCGGCTGGCCAACGAAGTGCGGCGGCTGCGTCGGGACGTCGAGCGGACCGCATCGGAGTTCCCGCGGGCACGGGATCGGGCACGGTCGGCGGCGACGGAGCTGAATTCGGCGACTGCGGAGCAGAGCGACCATTCCGGCGCCATCGTGCATCTCGAAGGCCGTCTCAGCGATACCGAGCGCGCCCGTCGCGAGGCGGAATCGGGTCTGAGCGAGGCTACGGCCGCGGCGAGCGCGGCGGAACGCGCCGTCGAGGAGCTCGTCGCCGTCGTCCGCCAGTCCAGCGTCCGCGCCGCCGAGCGCGAGCAACAACTCGATGCGGCGACGCAGGGGATCGCGCGCATCCAGAACGAATCGACCCGCCTGCGCGACCGCCTTGCCGCCCTCGAGACGGAACTCAAAACCGCCGCTGCCGAGCTCGCTTCGATGACGCAGGCGCGCGGTGCCGCCGAGGAAAGTGTCGCCGACAAGCGCAGCGCCGCCGAGCGCCAGGCGCAGGAGGTGCGGCAGGCGCGCGAAGGAGTCGAAGCCCTGCGGCAGGCGTCGAGCGAACTCGAAAACCGCGGGCGGCAACTGCGCGGCCAGTTCGACGCTGTCGTGTCGCGTTTGACGCACGCCGAAGTGGCGGCGGCCGAGCGTCGCTCGGAGCGCGATCACTTGGCCGCCGACGTGCAAGAGCGCCATGGCGTGGACCTAGCCGAGATCGAGGCGCCCGAAGTGGAGATCGCGCCCGAAGAAGAGGGCGAGATGCAGCGACGCGTGACCAGCCTGCGCGAGCAGATGGCGCGTCTGGGCGAGGTCGACCTCGGTTCGATCGCCGAACTCGAGCAGCTCGAGGAACGCGCCCGGTTCTTGGTGGCGCAGAAAGAAGACCTGGAGCGGTCGTTGGCGGATCTGGAGCGAACCATCCAGAAGCTCAACCGGGTCTCGCGCGAGCGCTTCGCCACGACGTTCGCCGCCGCCAATGAAAAGTTCCAGGAAATTCTCCCCCGTCTATTGCGCGGCGGCGAGGCGCGACTGGTGCTGACCGACGAGGACAACCTGCTCGAGTCGGGAGTGGAGATCTACGTCCGGCCGCCGGGAAAGCGGCTCGACACGGTGACGCTGCTTTCGGGTGGTGAGAAGGCGCTGGTCGCCGTCAGCCTGATCTTCTCGTTGTTCCTGATCAATCCGACGCCGTTCTGTTTTCTCGATGAGGTCGATGCGCCGCTCGACGATGCCAACATCGGCCGCTTCGCCGGTCTGGTGCGGGAGATGAGCGCCCATTCCCAATTCGTCGTGATCACGCACAACAAGCGCACGATGGAGGCAGCCGATATCCTTTATGGGGTGACGATGCAGGAGCCCGGGGTGTCGAAAGTGGTATCGGTTGCGGCGTCCTGATGGACTTGAATTTCACGCCCGAATGGGTGGCGGCGCTCGCCGGCGCGGCGCTCGTCACCTTGGGCCTGTTTCTGCTCTGGCGTGTACGCCGTCGTCGTGGGGCACAGCCCGGCGCGGCGGATCGGCCGCCGCCCCCGTCGGGTCGTTGGATCGAGTCGCTGCGGCGCCTGCTGGGCGGGGCGGGCGACGAGGACGAGCGGTTGTTGGCGTTCGAGGCGATGTTGTTGTCGTCGGACGTCGGCGTGCGGGTTACCGAACGGTTGATCGAGCGTCTGCGCGCCGGACTGCGCGGCGGTTCCTCGGAAGCCGACCTGGTCGAGTCGTTACGGCGGGACCTGCTGGAGTTCATCGGTGCTGCGCCGGCCCATGCGATGGCCGCGCCGCCGCACGTGATTCTGGTGGCCGGGGTCAATGGCGTCGGTAAGACGACGTCGATCGCCAAACTCGCCCATTTGCACCAGCGCCAGGGGCGCAAGGTTCTGTTGGTCGCGGCCGACACGTTCCGCGCCGCCGCCGCGCAGCAATTGGAGCACTGGGCCGAACGCGTCGGCGTCGAGTGCGTCGGTGTCGGCTCGTCGGGCAATCCCGCCGCGGTCGTCTTCGACGGACTGCAGGCGGCCAAGGCCCGCGGCGTCGACGTGGTCATCGTCGATACCGCCGGCCGCTTGCACGTGAAGGCCAATCTCATCGAAGAGTTGAAGAAAATGTTGCGGGTCATGCACGAGATCGTCCCCGGTGCACCGCATGAGAGATTGCTCGTCCTCGATGCGACGACCGGGCAGAACGCGGTCAGCCAGGCGCGGGTGTTCGTCGAAGCGATCCAGCCGACAGGCGTGATTCTGACCAAGATGGACGGCACGGCGAAGGGCGGCTGCGCCATCGCGGTGCGGCAGGAAACCGGATTGCCGGTGCGCTACGTCGGTTATGGCGAATCGATGGAGGCACTCGCAGAGTTCGATCCCGAGGATTACGTCGCCTCGCTCATCGGGCCGCGCCGTGCCGATTGACAGCTCGGTCGGCGGCTCTTAAGTAGAAGCGCCCACGAGCGTGAAGGAATCGCATGTCCCTCGATCAACTGAAAAATCTCGAAACCAAGATCGGCGAGTTCCTCTCCCAGCATGAGCGGGTGCAGCAGGCGCGCGAGGAGCTGCAGGTGAAGCTGCGGGAGTCCGAAAAGCAATTGGCCGAGGCCCAGGCGCGTCTGAAGCAGTTCGAAAAGGAGCGCGACGAGGTCAAAGGTCGCCTCGACCGTGTGCTGAAGCGACTCGAGGGTCTCGACCTCAAGTAAGCGCCCTGGATCGGCCGGCGGTACGCGCGCATGAAGCAGCCGGTGGAAGTCGAGGTCATGGGGCAACGCCTCAAGGTCGTCTCGGACGACGGACCCGAACACGTGGTGGCCGTGGCGCGTATGGTCGACGAGCAGATGCGTGCGTTGGCGCAGGCGAACACCGGCGCCAACCTGTTGCAGATCGCCGTGCTGACGGCGCTCAATCTGGGCAGCGACCTGAGCAAGCTGCAGGACAACCAAGCGCAGATGGGCCGCGATCTGGAGCGGCTCGCCGGCACGATCGAGGCGGAGATCAGCCGTTGAGGCGGGTTTGCCGCACGCACCGGGCGCGCGGTGAATACGCTGAGACCGCGGTCGCCGTCGTGTAGGACGCCGATGGGGATCTTGCCGTCCGCATCCCATGCCGGCGAGGACAAGGCATCGCTGCGGCGCGAGATGGCGAGGCGGCGACGCCGCCAATCCCGCCTTTGGCTCCGGGTCGCGAGCGCGCGAGTTCGGGCTGCCCTGCAGTCGATTGCAGCCTACCATCGAGCCGGGGTAATTCTCTCGTATGCAAGTATCCGGGGCGAAGTCGAAACCGAGGGTATCCACGACGTCGTGGTGGCCCACGGTCGGCGGCTCTTTCTTCCAGTTCCTGGTGGAGAGCTGCAGTTTCGCAGCTGGCGCCCTGGAGAACCTCTGGACGCCGGTCCTCTCGGCTTTCGTGGGCCGAGCGCCGGTATCGCGTATCAAGGGACGGACGCTGGCGTCATCCTCGTGCCGGTCGTGGCCTGGGATGGCACGGGCGGGAGGTTGGGTCGCGGGGCCGGATTCTACGACCGGTTCCTCACGGCGGCGCCTGGCACGATGGTGCGCATCGGCCTGGCGTTCGATTTCCAGAGAGTCGAAACGGTTCCCCGCGACGCGTGGGACGTCCGCCTCGACTTTTTCGTCAGCGAAACCGGAGTCCATCCCTGCCATGGTTGAATCAGGTGCTTGCGAACGAGCATCGCGGAGAAGGAATGGCATCGACATTTGGCGACGTGATCAGCGTTATCGTATTGGCATTGGTACTCACGGCGGCGATCGAAGTGGCCCGTCGTATGTTCGGGCGCGCCGCGGAAGGGCGCGATCGGGAGGATGCGCAGCGTGCCTTGGCGCACGCGCGTAGCGAGTCCGAGACGATCGTCAAGGAAGCGAACCTCAAGGCAAAGGAGATCCTGGTCCAGGCCACCGCAGACGCCGAAAAGGAAATGCGCGAGCGGCGTCGCGAGCTGCAACAACTCGAGCGCCGGCTCAGCACGAAGGAAGAGGCCATCGACCGGCGTACCGAGCAAGTGGACCGCCGCGAAGCGGATCTGACGCGCAGCGAGCAGGCGATCGAGAAACGCGACGGCAAGCTGCGCGAGCGCGAGGCCGAGAACGAGGCGTTGCGCGAGAAGCATCTGCGGGCCCTCGAGGACGTGGCGCAGATGACGCGGGACGAGGGCCGAGCCCGCCTGATCGAGGATCTGACGAGCGAGGCGCGACACGAAGCGGCCAAGATGATCCGCGCCATCGAAGAGGAAGCCCGAGCCGAGGCCGACCGCCGCGCGAAAAAGGTGCTCTCCATCGCCATCGAGCGGTTGGCCGGCGACTTCGTCACCGAGCGCACCGTGTCGTCCGTGCACCTGCCGAGCGACGACATGAAGGGCCGCATCATCGGCCGCGAAGGGCGCAACATCCGCGCCATCGAGGCAGCGACCGGGGTCGACCTGATCATCGACGACACCCCGGAGACGGTCGTGATCTCGTGCCACAACCCCATCCGGCGCGAGATCGCCCGCATCGCGCTGGAGCGATTGCTGGCCGACGGCCGTATCCACCCGAGCCGGATCGAGGAGGTCGTGCGCAAGGCCGAGCAAGAGGTCGAAGAAAGCGTGCGCGACGCCGGGCAAAAGGCGATCTTCGAGGTCGGGATCCACGGCGTGCATCCCGAAATCGTCAAGCTCATCGGCATGCTGAAGTATCGCTACAGCTACGCCCAGAACGTCTTGATGCACTCGATCGAGTGCGCCTTCATCTGCGGCGCGATGGCGGCGGAACTCGGACTGAACGAGAAACAAGCGCGACGGGCCGGCCTGCTGCACGACATTGGCAAGGCCCTGACCCATGAGGTCGAAGGGTCGCACGCCATCATCGGTGCCGACGTCGCGCGCAAGTACGGCGAATCGGCCAAGATCGTCAACGCCATCGCGGCGCACCACGAAGAGGTGAAGGCGGAAACGATTCTCGCTCCCCTCGTCGATGCCGCCGATGCAGTTTCGGGCGCCCGGCCGGGCGCCCGGCGCGAAATGCTCGAGAGCTACGTGCGCCGCCTGGAGGATCTCGAACGCATCAGCAACTCGTTCGATGGGGTGGAAAAGTCGTTCGCCGTGCAAGCGGGGCGCGAACTGCGGATCATCGTCGAGCCGAAGGCCGTGCGGGACGAACGCATTCAAGATCTCGCCCGCGAGGTCGCGCGCCGTATCGAAAGCGAGATGACCTATCCGGGGCAAATCAAGGTGACCGTCATCCGCGAAATGCGCGCCAGCGATGTGGCACGATGACGCGGGCGCGAGCCGCTTGGCAAGCCCCTACGGCAGAGGATCGGCATGAACCCGAGTAGCGCCGGCGAACAGCTGCGCCTCCTGCGCCGCGGGGCGGTGGACGTCGTCCCGGAGGCGGAGCTGCTGGAAAAGCTGCGCCGCGGCCAGCCACTGCGTGTTAAATTTGGCGCCGATCCGTCGAGTCCGGACTTGCACCTCGGACACTACGTCGTGCTGCGGAAGCTGCGTGAGCTGCAGGAGTTGGGACATCAGATCGTCTTTTTGATCGGTGATTTCACCGGAACGATCGGCGACCCCACCGGTCGCTCGGAGACACGCAAGCAGCTTGGGCGCGACGAAGTGGCGCGGAACGCCGAAACATACCGGGAACAGGTGTTTCGCGTGCTCGACCGCGGGGCGACCGAGGTGTGTTCCAATTCGGAATGGATGGATCGCATGACCGCCGCGGATCTCATTCGACTGTGCGGCAATGCTACGGTCGCCCGCATGCTCGAACGCGAGGATTTCTCGGCGCGCTATGGCTCGGGGCAGGCGATCGGGATCCACGAGTTCCTGTATCCGCTGATCCAGGCCTACGATTCGGTCATGGTGCGGGCGGATCTCGAGGTCGGCGGCTCCGACCAGCGCTTCAATTTGCTGATGGGCCGGGAAGTCCAGCGCGCCTTCGGCCAGTCGCCCCAGGCGGTACTCATGTTGCCGTTGCTCGAAGGAACCGGCGGCGGGGCGAAGATGAGTAAGTCGTTGGGCAACGCCATCGGCATCGACGAGGCGCCGACGGACATGTTCGGCAAGCTGATGTCGATCTCGGATGAGCTGATGGTTCGCTACATGGAGCTGCTCGAGCCCGCTTTGTGGGACGAAGTCGGGCCGGAGCTGAAGGCGGGGCAGGTTCACCCGATGGAGGCGAAAAAGCGGCTAGCCTGGAGTCTGGTGCGGCGATTCCATGGGGATGGAGCGGCCGACCAGGTGCAGGCCGAGTTCGAGAACCGGTTTCAGCGTCGCCAGGCGCCGACGAACGTTCCGGTGTACCACTGGCCGGGGGATGTTCCCGAGGTCATTTCGGTCCCGGAGTTGCTGTTCCAAGCGGGGATGGTGGGGTCGAAGAGCGAGGCGCGCCGCTTGATCAGCCAGGGGGCGGTACGGATCAGCGGCGAGCGCCATAGCGAGTTCGAGTGGCGCCCGAGCCAGCGGGCCAATGGGCGGGGAGTGCTCGTTCAGGTGGGCAGCCGTCGGGCGTGCGAAATTTTTTTCGAAGAAACTTCGATTCAGCCTTGACGGCCCAGTGGGCGTTAGCTAACTACTGGATTCCGCGCTGCGCGGTCGGTCTTTGAAAACTAGGCAGTAGCATCCGGAAGTGCCGCAAGGCATTTACCGGAAGCCCAAACCGGACAATTCCTCTTAATTGGAATCACGTCTCGACTAAAGTCGAGAAACCAATTGGAGAGTTTGATCCTGGCTCAGAACGAACGCTGGCGGCGTGCCTAACACATGCAAGTCGAGCGGGAACGTTCCCTTCGGGGAGCAAGTACAGCGGCGCACGGGTGAGTAACACGTAGGTAACCTACCCATGAGTCTGGGATAACTTGCCGAAAGGCGAGCTAATACTGGATACGATCGAGGCGACTTCGGTTGCTTCGGTGAAAGGTGGCCTCTTCATGAAAGCTATCGCTCACGGATGGGCCTGCGGGCCATTAGCTAGTTGGTGGGGTAACGGCCCACCAAGGCGAAGATGGCTAGCTGGTCTGAGAGGATGATCAGCCACACTGGGACTGAGACACGGCCCAGACTCCTACGGGAGGCAGCAGTGGGGAATATTGCGCAATGGGCGAAAGCCTGACGCAGCGACGCCGCGTGGGTGATGAAGGCCTTCGGGTCGTAAAGCCCTGTCGGGAGGGACGAAACCCTGGCGGTCTAATAGGCCGTCAGCTTGACGGTACCTCCTAAGGAAGCACCGGCTAACTCCGTGCCAGCAGCCGCGGTAATACGGAGGGTGCGAGCGTTGTTCGGAATTACTGGGCGTAAAGCGCGTGTAGGCGGCTCTTTAAGTCTGATGTGAAAGCCCGGGGCTCACCCCCGGAAGTGCATTGGAAACTGGGGAGCTAGAGTACCGGAGAGGAGGGTGGAATTCCTGGTGTAGCGGTGAAATGCGTAGATATCAGGAG
>CAZGEJ010000015.1:0-114477 GCA_964524885.1 uncultured Binatia bacterium (SeqCode) | reverse complement strand
GCCCTTGGCCCTTGGCCCTTGGCCCTTGGCCCTTGGCCCTTGGCCCTTGGCCCTCAGATCCGAATCGCTCGCCAGCGGCCGGAGCGGAAGCGCCAGCCCTTGAGCAGGCAGCGCATGATGAAGTCGGGGACCAACGCGAACCACAGCCAGAACAGGTCCCAGTGGAAGACGAAGGTGACGGCGTAGGCCGTCCCGAGGCGGCACACGTAGAAGCCGAGCAGTACCGCCACCAGCGGGAATCGCGTGTCGCCGGCGCCGCGCAGCGCGCCACCGAGAGTGAAGTCGATCGCCATCAGCGGCTGTGCCGCCGCCAGCACATGAATGAACGATACCGCCTTGCCGATGACCACCGGATCGTCGACGAACAGGCGCGCTACCGGTTCCGCGGCGAGGTAGATGACCAAGCCGGCGAGGCTCATCATGACGATCGACATCGTCGTCGCCCCCCAACCCGAACGCGCCGCTTGCTCCGGCTGGCCGGCGCCGAGGTTCTGGCCGACGAGCGTGCTCGCCGCGGCGGCGAAGCCGAAACCGGGCAGGAACGACAAGCCGAGAATGCGCACGCCGATGACGTAGGCCGCCACGGCCGAAGTTTCGTACTCCGCCGCGAAGACGAAGTAGAAGAAGAAGCCCAGCTGCATCAGCAGATGCTCGATCGCCGACGGGTAACCGATCGCCACCACCTGCCGCATCAGGACAGGGTCGGGTCGATACCACCCGCGCGGCAGCGCCAACACCAGGCCGCCGCGCGACAAGAGGTAGAGGATCAGCCCGGCCCCGGTGAAGTAGGCCAACACCGTACCCCAGGCGGCGCCGGTGGCCCCCATGGGCGGCAACCCGAGCTTGCCGAAGATCAGTACGTAGCTGGTCACCACGGTCACCAGATTGACGACGGCGCTGACGACCAACGGCGTACGTGTGTCGCCGGCGCCGCGCAGCGCAAAGGCACCGACGATGATCATCGCGTCGGCGATCAAGCCGATCATCAAGACACGGAGAAACGGCACACCGATGTCGACCACCTCGGGTTCGACATTGAACGCGGAGATGATGTCGCGAGCGAAATACGCGACGGGTCCGACGACGACCACCACCAACGCCGCGACGACCAAGAACGACTGCCCGAGCACGCGCGAGGCGACCTCGATTTCGCCGGCGCCCATGCGCCGCGCAATCAAGGCGATGGTGCCGGTGCCGACCGCGAACATGACCGTGTGCACGGCGAAAAGGATCTGCATCGCCACGCCGACTCCGGCCACCGGCGTCGGCCCGAGGCGTCCGACCATGAGCATGTCGACGAGTCCGACGACCGCCTCCAAGGACATCGTCAGGATGACCGGCCAGGCCAGGCTCCAGATGAGCCACCCCAACTCTCGCGGCGAAGACGTGGTGGTCGTCAACGATCCGGAGTGGCGCCGGTGCGCAGCAGGAGTCGACATGCGAAGAATCTTCGCAGGCAATCGGAGCGCCGCCTCCGAGTCAAGCTGCGGCGCAACGATCGCCGTTTTGGGCGGGGCCAGCTGGCCTGCCTGCGCGATGCCTGACGACGTTGCCAGCGGCGGCGGAAAGGGGCAGGATCGCCACTTTCCGGAAAGGCCCGCATGACGCGTGAAGAATACCCGCCCGACGTCCGCATCGTCGCCGTTGACGGCTTCGAGTTCATTCTCGTCGGCACCGCGCACATCTCGCGCGAGTCGGTCAACTTGGTGCACGAGGTCATCGAGGCCGAGCGACCGGATTCGGTGTGCATCGAACTCGACCGGCAGCGCTTCGAGGCGCTGTCGAACCCCGACCATTTCGCTTCGCTCGACCTGCGCGAGGTCATTCGCCAGCAGCAGCTCAGCACCCTGCTGATCAACCTGGTGCTGTCGTCGTACCAGCGCCGTCTGGGTGACGAACTCGGCGTCCTACCCGGTACCGAACTGAAGGAAGCGGCCGACACCGCCGAGCGACTCGGCATCCCGATGCGCCTGTGCGATCGCGACGTGCGCATCACGCTACGCCGCGCCTGGGCGTCGATCGGCTGGTGGCGCAAGTCGCGGCTGCTGCCCGAATTGATGGCGTCGCTGTTCGAAACGCCGGAGATGACCGAAGACGACCTGCGCAAGTTGCGCCAGGAGGACGCGCCCAACAAGCTCTTCGAAGAAATCGGCGCCACCTTCCCCGAACTCAAGCGGGTGCTCATCGACGAGCGCGATCGCTACATCACGCAAAAGATCCGAAACGCCCCCGGCCCGAAAATCGTCGTCGTCGTCGGCGCCGGGCACGTCGCCGGCATCGAACGCGCCTTGGTGGCTCACGAGCCGATCGACCTGGCACCGCTCGAAGAAATCCCGCCCGTGTCCTTCACGACACGAGCCCTCGGCTGGGCGATTCCAGGAACCATTCTCGCGGCCTTGATCTACATCGGATTGACGCGCGGCTCGGAAGCCGTCGGCGAGAGCGTGGTGTTCTGGGTGCTGATCACCGGGCTCCCGAGCCTTCTCGGCGCGCTCGTCGCCCTCGCCCACCCCGCGACCATGGCTAGCGCCTTTCTCGCCGCGCCGTTCACGACGCTCTCGCCGCTGATCGGCGTCGGCCACGTGACCGCCTTGGTCCAGCTCTACTTCGCGCCACCCTTGGTGAGCGAATTGCACGCCGTGACCCACGACATCGCCGAAGCCAAGATGTGGTGGCGCAATCGCCTGCTCAAGATCCTGCTGGTGTTCGTCACCACGACCCTCGGCGGCAGCATGGGCACGCTCTTCGGTGGCAGCAAGATCGTCGCCAGTCTCTTCTGACGGCGCTTGGCCGCTAGCTACCTTCGATCGACCAAAGTCGGTGCAGTTGAGTCAAGGTTTCGCCAAGGCAGATCAAGAGCGACCCAACGGGGAGCGACCCGTAGAAAATACGCTGGGCGCAGCCCGCTAGGAAACCGCGGGCTTGATCGCCCGGCGAGGATGTGGCGAGGTTCGGGCGTATGTCTCTCCCTTGGAACGTCGTCGATCGCGTATCGACGAAGGACGGTTGGCTCGAACTGCGGCGACGCGGCAGCGACGACGTCCTGCTGACCATCGACAACCGCATCCTGATGAGTAGCCACGCCAACCGCTCGGAGATGGCCCTGGCGCAGATGGCGTGCGCCGGCCTCGCCGATCGCAAGCGCCCACGCGTGCTCATCGGCGGCCTCGGCCTCGGCTACACCCTGCGCGCCGCACTCGACAGCCTACCGCGCTCGGCCACGGTCGTCGTCGCCGAATTGAATCGCGACATCGCCCGCTGGTGCGGCACCGAGCTGGCGCCGCTCATCGGCGGCGCCCTCGACGACCCACGCGTCGACCTGCGCCTCGAAGACGTCACGCGGGTCATCGACGTCGCTGCTCGGTCGCAGCAGTCCTTCGATGCGATCCTGCTCGACCTCTACACCGGCCCTGGCCCGGAGACGGACCTGCGCCACGACCGCCTCTACGGCGACCCGATGCTGCGGCGAGCACATGCAGTACTGCCTCCGGGCGGCATCTTCGCCGTGTGGGCGGAGCAGACCTTCCCGCCCTATGCCGCGCATTTGCGTCGGCGTGGCTTTCGCGTGCGCGCGGCGCGACCGGGCCGGGGCGGCTTGCGCCACGCGGTTTACCTCGCCGAGAAACAGGCGGCCGATCCGTTCGCCGCCCTGGATCCACGGCGCGGCTCTGCTAGCGTCGGAGCCGCGAAAAAGAGGCACCACAAAGGGACGGCGACGCGGAGAGGAAGAGATCGGGCGGCGCGCTGAATCACGTCGCACTGCCGGCCTACCAACGCGCGCCAAGTCGCAACGGGAAAGGAACGGACGATGAATCGCCGCCGCACTCTCATCACGGGAGCCAACCGGGGCTTGGGTCTGGAACTGACGCGCATCGCCGCCGCGCGCGGTGATCAAGTCTACGCCTGCTGCCGCAAGCCGGCACAAGCGACGGCCCTGCGGGCCTTGGCCGAAGAGAATCCGGACATCGAGGTGGTGGCACTCGCCGTCGACGACCCCGATTCGGTGCAAGCCGTGGCGACCCACCTCGGTGGTACGCCTCTCGACATCCTCATCAACAACGCCGGCATCTTCGGTCCGGCGCCGGAGAAGCAGTCGGTCACCGACATCGACTTCGAGGCGTGGGAGGAGACCTTCCGCGTCAACAGCATCGCGCCGGTGCGGCTGCTGTTCGCCTTGCGGCCGAACCTCGCGCTGGGGCGTCCTTCGAAGGCGGTCACCATCACCAGTCAGATGGGCGCATTGTCCGTCGACATGCGCTTCGGCCTCGCCTACAGCGCCTCCAAGGCAGCCTTGAACAAAGTCATGCGACTGCTGTCCGAGGAGATGGCGAGCCACGGCGTCGCCATCGGCCTGATCCACCCCGGATGGGTGCGCACCGACATGGGCGGACCCAGTGCCGACTTGGCACCGGAGGAAAGTGCCGAAGGCGTCTGGCGGGTGATCGAGGGACTGACCCTGGCGCAGGCCGGCGGCTTCTACTCGTGGGACGGCACACCCCACCCGTGGTGAGCCGACGCCATGGCCAAGCTCTTCGACACCATCGACGACACTCTCCGCGCCTTCTTGTTGCAGCAACACGTCTTCTTCGTCGCCACCGCTCCGAGCCGGGCGGACGGGCACCTCAACCTCTCGCCCAAGGGCCTGCCCTCCTTCTTCATCGCCGGGCCGCGGACGGTGGGCTACATCGACTTCAACGGCAGCGGCATCGAGACGTTGGCGCACCTGCGCGATGACGGCCGCATCGTGTTCCTCTTCTGCGCCTTCGAGGGACCACCGAAGATCGTGCGCCTGCATGGACGCGGGCGGGCCATCGAGCCGAGCGACGCGGAGTTCGAGACGTACCGTCCGCACATGGCGCCGGGAGCCCACGTGCGCAGCGTCATCGTCGCCGAACTCGACCGCATCAGCGACTCGTGCGGCTACGGCGTGCCGCGTTACCGCTTCGAAGGTGAGCGGCAACAACTGACGAAGTGGGCCGACGGCAAGGGGGAAGACGGTCTACGGGCCTATCGTGAGCGCCACAACGCCGCCAGCATCGACGGCCTGCCGGGGATGCCGCGGCGCCGCGGCGAGGAATAGAAGGAATTTCACCACGGAGAGGCGGAGGCACGGGACCGTACGATCGGGGAGCCGATCGACGATTCCTACTTCTCCGTACCTCCGTTTCTCCGGGGTGAACTTGCACCTTTTGGCGGACTCAGCGACCGCGGAAGACCGGCGGGCGCTTTTCCATGATCGCCTGGACACCCTCGCGGGCGTCGTCGGTGCCGAAGGTGAAGCCTTGGCTCAAGCCCTCGAACTCGATCATTTCGGCGAGGGAGTGTTCGACGCCGCGGTAGATCGAACTCTTGGCCATGCGCACCGCGAGCGGCGCGGCACTGGCGATGTCGCGCGCCAGCGCCATGGCCGCGTCGTGAATCTCGTCGTCCGCGACGACCCGATTGACCAGGCCCATACGTTCGGCCTCATGCGCATCGAACACGCGACCGGTGAAGAACAGCTCGCAGGCGCGCGCCGTGCCAACCAGGCGCGGCAGAAAATAGGTGCCGCCCATGCCCGGATGGATGCCGAGGCGGGAGAAGGTCATGCCCATCTTGGCGCCGGCGGCGGCGAGGCGCATGTCGCAGGCGAGCGCGATGCACAGACCGGCGCCGATGGCGTGGCCATTGATGGCGGCGATGGTCGGCACGGGAATGTCGCGCAGGGTCAGGTAGCGGCGATAGAAGTCGGCCGGCGAGCCCTTCATGCTCGGGCCCTCGTCGTCGGTGACGCCGGTGTCGCGCGCCAGCATGGCGAGGTCGCCGCCGGAGCTGAACGACTTGCCGGCACCGGTGAGGACGACGACGCGGGCCTCGGGATCGGCGCGGATCTGGCGCACGGCGGCGACGATCTCCTCGCCCATTTCGACCGACATGGCGTTGCGCGATTCCGGGCGATTGAGGGTGAGGCGGACGACGCCGTCGGCGTCACGTTCGAGGGTCAGATTCGAGTAGCTCATGGGGTCCTTTGGGAGCCGGTGTTCGAGTGAAATACAGGCAGGGCCAGGGATTGAAGCTGAACCCATCAGTGGCGGCGGCGCTCCAGGCGGGCACGAGCTGCCTCCTCGAACACCTGCTCAAAGCGAACAAACGTTGAACACTTCCGCAGACGATTGAGTTCGAGCAACGAAGCAGCAAGCCGCCTCGCGAGTTGCACATCATTGTAGCAACCACCACCATGCTCTCGGAACAATTTGCGCATCGCGCCCTTCGGATTCTTGATCCGATCTGGGTTCCTCTGAGCCGAGACCTTCACCGGATGCGCTTCCCGCGAGAGGACACGAGAAAGCATCGGCTCATCGAAGAGCAGCCATGACTCGAACTCTCGCTCGATGCAGATCAACTTAGCGTACGCCGTTTCAACCTGGTTCGCTTGGAGGCTAGCGAGAATGTGCTGCCGATCTTCATGCCAACAAAGACGCTCGCGCCTGTCGGGCCAAGCTGGACGTTCATCCCACAATATGACGACCTTATCGCACCCATCTCGAAGCAGATTCGCCACCGCCGCACCACTGTCTCGAATGAGACGCGCCTTGTTGTCCATCGGCACGATCTCGAATGCAGACGGCTCGCCGTGTTCTTGCTGCAGAAGCGTGCATATACGACGCATCATGACGTCTTCCAGACCCTCTCGACCGCACTCCACGAGGATTCCCACTTTCATCCTCGTACTCCGCTGAGCCTGCCCATCGTGTAGAGCTGCCCTGGAGCGAATGATTTGGACCACTCTGCCAGCTCGGATTCACTCGGTCGCTTAAACGTCGGGCGTCCATCAACTCGCTCCACCACTACGATCTGCGACAAGTCGAACAGGTCGAGCAGAAAGGGCGAATGCGTCGTCAGGATGACTTGTGTCGTTCCCGCGTCCAGGGCGGCACGCATCTCTTCGACCAATAGGTGAATCGTGCGGGGATCGAGTCCGTTCTCCAACTCCTCGACCACGAGCAGCGGCGGCGGCATGGGATGCCGCAAGCATGCAAGTAGGGCGAGCACCCGCATCGTGCCGGTCGACAGTAGCCAACCGGGAACCTTATAGTCGGCCTCGGTCATTTGCAGATAGACGGCCCGCTCCAATTCGCTGGTGATGGTTGGCTGGATGTCGCTGGCGTAGGGAAGCACGAATTGCAGACTATCGAGAATACCCTGGAATGCCGTCGGATCGAGACGGCGGATATCCAGCAGATACTCCGCGACGTTGGAGCCATCGGTAGCCAAGCGAATTTCGCTGCGGGAGCGCGTCTGTGGCCGCGGCCGACCCATCTCGTGTGGCGCCAGCCGCATAAACTGCCAGCGACGAATGTAGTCGCCCAAGCCGATCTGGAGGAGCGACTGCGAAGGCAGAAGGTCTTTTATGACGGGTACCGGATCACCTTTCTGGGATGCTTCAAACCTGTTGCCTCGGCGATTGAGCATCATTCTCTCAGTCGCAACCGATTCCTGCTCAAAGAAAACCTCGTTAGCCCCACCACGTTCGTTGATTACGCTAGTCGCCGTGAACCCCTCTTCGTTGTGGCGGCCGTGAAGGTAGAACCTAAGGCCCTTCGGTTCTTTGCCACGTTTGCCGCTATGACCCTTGTAGCGAATATGCTCGATACCGCGCCAAAGCTGCATGGCCTGATCGAGCCCGGAGTCGACCATCGTATGCAACGTTTCGAGAGCTTCCACGAGACTACTCTTGCCGGAGCCATTGTTGCCAACCAGGACCGTGAGCGGGGTAAGCCTCACCACTCCGGAGTCATGGATCGCCTTGAAGCGACGGATGCTGATCGAATCGAGTCGAGTAGGCTTGGCGCTCATCGAACCAGACCTCTTTCGACATCGCGATAGGCATTGTGGGCGGCAACCTTTACGGGGTCGGGCACGAGTGGAAACGTGGAAAGTACATGCGCGAACTCGACCTCCGTCAAGCCGTAGAGATGCGCGATGAGGCCGTCCAATTCGGCCCGCAGGCTGGCGCGTTCCGCTAGATCGGTCGCGCCTTGCAAGTGACTCTCGATGCCTACCTCTCCAGCCAGCGTATCGAATTCTGGCGCCGTGCAAATGAGGCGCGCGGCGCGCTTGACGATGGGCTCAAAACCCACGTCCACCGACGTAAGTCGAGGCACTGGCATCTGGTAGAGGTAAAAGAAATTCATCGTGGTTGTCACACGCAATCGGATCAAGAAGTCGAAAACAAAACTGTTGGCGATTGCAGCAAGGAAAATCTGAGCGTCATCGCCAATCACGCGATCCCGTGACTCATTGATGATCCGCGCCGTGGGCAGCTTGTTCCCGTGAAACGCCGGAGGAATCACCGACGCAATCGCCGTCCTTTGATCCGTGTTCCTTGCTATGTCGCGAAAGGCGAAGCGGTAACATTGGTAATCGAGGAGTTGCCCTTCGTCGGGCTTGGATCCAAGTAGCGCCCTTCGTCCTTCACCTTCGTCCACCCAGTAGCGAGGTTCGGCATAGCGATGATCGAATTGCCAGATCATCTTCCCTTCGAACAACGGCATGCGGCCCTTCGCTGGAGCGTCGCGGAATAGTCCACTGTCGCCAGTCATGTGAAACTCAGAGGCGAACCTTACATTCCAGCGCTCCGCCAACTCTTCACCGAGCAACGGATGCCGCAGCATCTTGTTCGCAATCTGTACATCTATATCCGAGCGGAACTCCAAGATCGAAAGTGAGTCGGGCGAGAGTCGGCGCACGAGATCGACCGCAATCGTCAACGCGCCCCGTTCGGGGAAATGGTCCAGTTCGGCGACATCATGACGCATGAAAGCAGCGGGGAAAGTGCGGGTGAGCCCCGCCTTCACGAATGAGAGAACTACGAACTTGAATCGACTATCCACGCCTTCGAATATCTCCTTCCGATTCTCGAAGCCGAATAGCCCCGTGATGGTGGAATGTTCGAACAACATCTCGCGCAGCTGTCGCGTTCCTAGGTCGGTGTAGATTCCGCTGGGGATGACGATACCGCAGTCGCCGCCAGGTCGTAGGAGGAGAAAACAACGCTCGAGAAAGAGCTTGTACAGGTTGATGTCGGTGCCTGCCTTCTTGCCTTTGACGAGACTAATCTGATTGCCGTACTCAGGCGCAGCACGGAAGTAGGCCGATTGATGTGGGAACTGGCTCAAGTAATCGAGCCATGCGCTCCGAATCTGAGGGTCGCGAAGCAGCCGTGCCTGCTCCTTCTCGAACTCCTGGATGGTCATCGTATTGCGCGTAACTAGCTCGGAATGCTCCTCAAAGAACTCCTTGCCGTTGGGTTTGAAGATCTCCCACGGGGGGTTGGTGATGATGGCGTCAAAACCTCCACGCTTGTGCAAGATCTCGTCAAACTCGAAGCCCCAATGAAAGGGCCGCACGGCGGCGATATCGCTTGGCTTGAGTGAGCGCTTGGCAGGTTTGCCGGCAACACCCTTCTTCTCGTCCCAGGTAGCTTGTTCGTACTTGATCCCAAGGTGCTTGAACTGGTCGAGTAAGATCGCGTCGAGGGTGGTGTACGCCTCTTGCTTCTGTGCGTCGATCGTATCACGCATCGAACTCAGGTCTTCCGCGTACTCCGTCGCATGGCGGAAGTTATCGATGAGACGATTCCTCTCCTGCAGTAGCTGCTTGTAGCTCTTGCGAAAGAGGTCGTCGTGGCGATTGCGCCGTTCGAAGTCGGCATCATCGACACGCATCAAGCCAATCAGCGAGTTTCCAGCCAGGATGTTGAAGTCGATGTTCGGCAGCGGCTCCAAGTCGGCAACACTTTGGGCCGAGGCGACCAACGCGAGAAAGAGGCGCAGTCGAGCTATCTCCGTCGCTTCTTCCATGAGATCGACGCCAAAGAGATTGTCGGTGATGATGCGTTTCTTGATGAAGTATCCGACACTCGGGTGGCCCTTCTCGATATCGGCGAGCCAACGGGTGAGATTCTTGTCGTGTAGGAACTTGATGCGGCCGATGATCGCCGAATACACATTGATCAGTGTCTTCATCGCGGCGACGAGAAACGCTCCGCTGCCGCAGGCCGGGTCAAGCAGACTCAGACGGGGAAGTACATCGTGCAGCAGCTGTCGGCACAGGCTCGCGTCAAGATCCATGAGCAGGTCGGCGAGCGTGGCGAAGTTGCGACGCTTGACGCCGACGGGTAGGTGGACCTCGAGCGACTCGGGAGAGTTGACGGCGTCGAGAATGAGTCGATGAATAGTCTGTTCGCAGAGGTACTCGGTGATCTCCGTGCGCGTGTAATACGCCCCGAAGGCTTTCTGGTTGATGTACTTCTCGAAAATGTACCCCAAGACATCGGGGTTGATCTCGTCGTCTTTCCCGCCGGGAGTATCGTCGAGGTGCCACGTGTACCGATCGAAGAGATCGAAGAGGTTTTCGAAGGCGCGATCGGGCACGACGATATGGGCGTTGTGTTGTTCGATCTGGTGCGGGAGGAAGAGTCCGCCATTGAGATAGACGATATCGCCGAGCAACGATCGGGTGGCGGGAGACCTTTTCGCATCTGGCTTGGCGAATCCCTCGAAAAAGAGCGCTTGCAGAAATTCGGAGTAATAACGATCCTTGCCTCGACGCTGAGACTCTTTCAGCTTGTCGCGGAGGTAGTTCTGATTACCCCTGTCGAGGAATCCGGGAGGCTTCCGCTGCAAGAAGTAAATGAACATCAGACGGTTCAGCAGCACCGAAGCGTACCATCGGCGCTGGCGTTCATCGTTGATTCCGCGAATCAGTTCTAGGAATTCGACGTGCTGGTTCTGGAAGTCGCGAAAGAATTTCTTGGTGACACGTTCGACATCGAGAGCAGCCTGAAGTCGGCGAGCGACATCGACGATACCGACATTGCCCTCGGCGTCGAAGTCGGAAAGGTCGAACACCATCTGACGAAGCTTGCCCAGGAAAAGGTCACCCGGTTGGCCTTTGCAGAACAGATGGTCGCGCGGGAAAGTCCGTCCATCACGCCGTTTGGCCCAGTACCACAGACTCTGGGTGCGTCCGCGATCGACGAAAATGAGCAAGTTCTCATGATAGAGCTTGCTGATTTCCTTATGGACAGCGGCACGGGTCTTGGCTGCCGGAATGGCTCCCTCTTGTGCGTCGACCTCGAGAACGACCGCTCCAGCAAGCTCAGCGACATGGATGCACCGGAAGCGCTCCTCTTTGACGGTCAACTCAAAGGTCGACTTGCGCCCCGGTCGCGACCACCCGAGTTCCTCGACGAAGAGCCGCTGGAAATCGAACTGTTGTAAGTGCTCACGGGTGCGATCGAATTGCATGGGCATCGCGCGCGCACTCCTAATTCTGGCTCAGGCCAAGGGAACAGATGATGCTCGGTTCCCGCGATTCCTCTTCTTCGTGCAGGATCGACAGCCGACCCTCTTCACGCAGCTCGATGACCCTAGCGGCGAGGTCGGCATCGCCAATGCCGCTGCGGAGTTGTCGATTGAGGATATCGGTCGCAACCTGGCGCAACGGATAATTGTAAATGTCGTCGACGGCTCGTTGCAGTTGTGGGCTGGCGAACAACGTGCCTTGCACTTCGTCTACGTACCGTTTGAGCCGTTCGTAGGTGCGGAAGCGGGCGCCAGACGGACGGCCGAGTTGGCCACCGACGGACTTCTCTTCGCTGGCGATCCACTCCACCGCCTTCTGGACCAATGCGTGGTGATTCGGCAAATGCGGCTGCGACGGTGTCTGCGGTAGACACTCTGCCGCCTTGAGGACGGCGAATAGGGACTCGGTTACCGGCTGTCCTGATCGGTCGAGCCAACTCAGCGCATCATGTCCGTCGGCGGTGCGAACAAAAGCCAGCACGCCTTCCGGCTGGCCATCCGAAGGTATGTGAGCCTTGGTGGAGTAGACAACGTTGGGCAACTCGGGAATCAAACGCTGCAGCTCCGGTTGCTGATCAATGGCGTTTTTCCAGATCTGATAGGCACGTGACGTGAGGTCGATCTCGGCATCATCATCACGATCGAGCAAGTCGGCCTTTTCAGTGAAGAGATCGCGCACCGCCTGATCATTCTGATCGTCATCGAAAAAGGCTTCGTCAGTACCTACTACTTCGGCGTTCTCGCGCAGGCGCTGGCGTACTCGCGTCCGCAGGCGAATGATTCGCTCCACGCCGTCGGCCGGAAGGAAGGTGTAGCAAAGAATCTCTTGGGCCTGCTGACCGATGCGATCGACACGACCGGCGCGTTGAATGAGACGAATGATAGCCCAGGGCAGATCGTAGTTTACGACGACGGAGGCATCCTGGAGATTCTGACCTTCGCTCAGGATGTCCGTGGCGACGAGCACACGCAGCTCGTCGGCAGGGCTAATGACATTGCGCTTGTTATTACTGCTCGGGCTGAATCGCCATACCAGCCTAGTTGGATTATCCGTATCTCCCGTGGCCGCAGCGACGGAGTTGATGCCCCTTAGTTCGAGCTGCTGCACCAAGTAGTCGACGGTGTCGGCGAATTGGCTGAAGACAAGGACCTTTTGGCGGGGATGTTTTTGAGCCAGTAGTTGCAAGAGTTGCAGCAGCTTTCCATCCCGCTCGGGCTCCCAATCGCCGCACTGCTGCAAGATTCCCAGCAAGGCGTCGACATCGGATTGCAGGTCGGCGGCCAATTGCGCCAGAAATCGCTGCGCCGGAAGCCAGCGAAAGCGTCTTTTGAGGACGGTGCTGTACTGTCGATACGCGTCAGCTGCCCGGCGACGAAAGGACACCTCTGTATCGAGATGGTGCCGTGGTTCTGGCTGAACCTCGGGAGCATCGTCATCATTCGAGAATAGATCTCGATCGCCATCCGAGGTGCGAGCGTCGAGCAGAGCTGCGTCTTGTGTTCCGATCGGGACAGGCAGGTCATTTTCGAGGGCGTGTAGGTAAATGAAGTTGCGAAGGACGTGACGCTCAACCGACTGTAGGAACGCGAACCCACTGCTTTCGAGGCGCTTGAACAAGTTGGTTCGACAGAACCCCATCAGTCGTTTGCCCGCCCGCGAAAGGTCGGCGATCACTCTGGCCTCAGCGGCGGTGGGCGGTTCGTGCGGGCGCTCGTGGACGTAGTTGCCCAGACCGTAGCGAGGCAGCGTGAGGCGATTGATCGTATCGACAATGGGCCCGGAGTAGAGCTTGGCGTATTGATCGTGGGGATCGGTACCGTCAATTTTGAACTTGAGTGTCTTGGGGATTCGTTGCGGGAAATACGACCGCGTGCCGTCCGGGAAAGTCAAGAACTGGCGCTGGTTGGAGGGATCGGTTTGCGCGTAGTTTTCCTGGATGAAGGTGCGAGTTCTGCGGACCATGTAGAGCCGCATCAAATCGCGCCAGTCATCCGCCGACGTGCTCTTCTCAAATGCAGCGAGCGACCGAACGGCACATTGGTGACGCCGGACAAACTCGGTCTCACCCAACTCGCGGAGCAGATTCTCCGGACGAATGCGGACGTCGGAGTCTTCCTTGAGGAATAGGCGAAGCTGGTTGGATAGATCGAGGTAGCTCTTGTTGTAGGGAGTCGCCGACAAGAGGATCACCTTGCTCTCGTTCTCTCTCAGGTACTCTTGGATGACACGGTAACGATGCCCTTCGCGATTGCGCAGATTGTGGCTTTCGTCGATCAAGACCAATCGATAGCGTCGCAGCGTGGGCAGTTCTTGAATGACACGGCTCATGGGAAGCACTTTGCCGCGCAGGCGATACTGGGACCGGTAATCCTCCCACATGGGCGCCAGATTCTTGGGGCACAGAATGAGCGTTTCCAAGCCGTGATCGTCTTCGAAGATTCGCGCCACGGCCGTTGCCATGAGCGTCTTCCCCAAACCGACGACGTCGCCGATGAGCACTCCACCGCGTCGGTTGAGGTGGTGTGCCGCAATCTTTACAGCGGCGATTTGGAACTCGAACAGTCGATCGCCGAAGTCCCGAGGTATACGGAATTCGGTGAGTCCGGTGCGGGCTTCTTGCGATAAGTGGTAGGCGATCTTCAGGTAGATGTAGTAAGGCGACAGCGGCTGCTCGCGAGCCCAACTCTCTTCGATGATGTCGACCAGCTCCTTGGAAATATCGACACACCATCGATCGTTCCAACGTTCGTCGAACCACTGCGCTAGCTTTCGACAAGCATCATGGTCGACCACATCGATATTGAGCTCCCCCTGCTTGGATAATCCCGCAAAGGTGAGGTTACTACTGCCGAGGTAACCGACTTGCGGACTAATCGGGTCGGGGCGGTAGAGGAGATAGAGCTTGGCGTGCAGCGGGTGCCGCAGGAAAAGCTTGACGACAACTTTTTTGGCCCGGATCTGCGCCGCAAGACGCCGCAAGCCGCGTTCGTCGGCATCAGTCGGCACGCCGAACGTCAGTTGCGCACGAAACTCTTCGGCGAGCCGCTTTTTGAGGCGCAGCGCTGTTTGGTTGTCGATCCCGTCGCCAGAATGCAGCACTCCCAGGGCATCCTGGAGTTCTTCCTGCGGGAGTCGTTGCATGCCTACGAGCAGGCGGCAGCAGTGCTCTGGATCGCCGGACCATCGATCGACAAGTTCGTCAATCTGCCGCCAACCACGCAGGTTGAAGTAGCCAACGCAGAAATCGGCGCGGTCGGATACGGCAAGGGTGTCTCGCAGAGCCGGGAGCAAAGACTGATCTATATTGTCGAAAATACGAGGCATTCGCGTACCCTTCCGGTAGCTAGCGCATGTGGGGAAAAAACGGAATAGTTCAGTTGCAACCGGGCCAGACCCGCGCTAAGCAGCCGGGTCGGCCTAGTCCAGGCCGGGCGGGATTACCGCGATAGACAACCTCGAAAGGACAAGGGATCGGGCTCATGGCACGCAAGAAGATCGCATTGATCGGTTCCGGAATGATCGGCGGCACACTGGCGCACTTGGCGGCGCTCAAGCACCTCGGCGACGTGGTTCTGTTCGACGTCGTCGAAGGACTGCCGCAAGGTAAAGCACTCGACCTCATCGAGTCCGGCCCGATCGAGGGCTTCGACGTCGACATCAAGGGCACGAACTCCTACGACGACATCGCCGGGGCGGACGTGTGCATCGTCACCGCCGGCCTGCCGCGCAAGCCGGGCATGAGCCGTGACGACTTGTTGTCGGTGAACTGCAAGATCATGGGCGACGTCGCCCAGAACATCCGCGACAAGGCGCCGAACGCCTTCGTCATCGTCATCACCAACCCGCTCGACGCGATGGTGACGGCGATGAAGCGCATCACCGGTTTCCCGAAGAACCAAGTCGTCGGCCAGGCGGGCGTGCTCGACTCGGCGCGTTACCGCACCTTCATCGCCATGGAGCTGGGCGTCTCGGTGCAGAGCGTGCAGGCGATCGTGCTGGGTGGCCACGGCGACGACATGGTGCCGGTGCGCAACTACTGCCAGGTCGGCGGCGTGCCGGTGGCGCGCCTGATCGAGCCCGGTCGTCTCGACGCCATCGAGGCGCGCGTGCGTCAGGCCGGCGGCGAGATCGTCAGCCTGCTGAAGACGTCGGCCTACTACTCGCCGGCACATGCGGCGATCCAGATGGTCGAGGCGTACCTCTACGACCGCAAGCAGATTCTCCCCTGCGCCGCGATGCTCGAAGGCGAATACGGCGTCGATGGACTCTACGTCGGCGTGCCGGTGCAGATCGGCGCCGGCGGCGTGGAGAAGGTGATCGAACTTGACCTGACGGATGCCGAAAAGCAGGCGTTCGACGAGTCGGTGGCGCACGTGCGCGATCTCGTCGAGGCGGCCGGCAAGTTCCTGCCGAGCGCGTGAGCCGGGGCATCCGAGCGAAAGACGCATGAACATTCACGAGTTCCAAGCCAAAGGTGTGCTGCGCGAATACGGCGTCGCCGTGCCGCGCGGTACGGCGACCGAAAACCTCGACGAGGTCGAGAAGCTCGCCGCCGAGATGGGCCCGGTCTGCGTCGTCAAGGCGCAGATCCACGCCGGCGGGCGCGGCAAGGCGGGCGGCGTCAAGGTGTGCAAGAGCCCGGCCGAAGCGCGCGAGTTCGCCGGCAAGCTGCTCGGCTCGACGCTGGTGACGCACCAGACCGGACCGGCCGGTCGCGTCGTGCGGCGCATCCTCGTCGAGGAGGGCTGCAACATCGCCCGCGAACTGTATCTGGGCATGGTCGTCGATCGCGGCTCGAGCCGGGTGACGATGATGGCCAGCTCCGAGGGTGGCGTCGAGATCGAAGAAGTGGCGGCGCGTTCGCCCGAGAAGATCCTCAAGGAAACGATCGACCCGGCCGTCGGCCTGCAGGCCTACCAGGCGCGCAAGCTCGCCTTCGGCCTAGGATTGCCGAAGGACAGCATCAACAAGTTCGTCAAGTTCGCCATGGGGTTGTACCAGGCGTTCATCGACTGTGACGGCACGATGGCGGAGATCAACCCACTGGTGGTCACCGGCAGTGGCGACTTGTTGGCGCTCGACGCCAAGATGGGCTTCGACGACAACGCCATCTTCCGCCAGGGCAAGATCCGCGCCCTGCGCGACCTCAACGAAGAGGACCCCAAGGAGATCGAGGCGTCGAAGTTCGACCTCAGCTACATCTCCCTCGACGGCAACATCGGTTGCATGGTGAACGGCGCCGGCTTGGCGATGTCGACCATGGACATCATCAAGCACTGCGGCGGCGCGCCGGCGAACTTCCTCGACGTCGGCGGCGGCGCCACGAAGGAGAAGGTCACGGCTGCCTTCAAGATCATCCTCGCCGACCCCAACGTGAAGGCGGTGCTGGTCAACATCTTCGGCGGCATCATGCAGTGCGACGTGTTGGCCCAAGGCGTCGTCGATGCGGCCAAGGAAGTCGAATTGAAGGTGCCGCTGGTGGTTCGCCTGGAAGGGACGAACGTCGTGCAGGGCAAGAAGATCCTCGCCGAATCGTCGATCGCGGTGATCGCCGCCAACGACATGGCCGACGCGGCGCAGAAGGTCGTCGCCGCCGCCGGCCTCTGATCCGAACGGTCCCGAGGCGTACCGTCATCGTCGATGACGGTACGCCTCGGGGCACCCCACCCTGCGGCGCGCAGCGCGCGCCATCCTCACAAATCTTGATAATCGACGACGACGTCGTTGCCCGTCGAGTTGTCGTCGTCCTTGCGATCATCGTCGACGAACAACTCGCCGCGAATCGTCTGATCCGGCTCACCGCGGAAGATGCCGGTCACCTGGTTGCGCGGTCGCTCCAAGAACAGCATCGCCGGCATCGTCAGCGAGTCGTCCCCTTCGAGGGGACGCAGATCATGGGCGACCGATGCATCGCTGATCGATCCGGTCACCTTCTTGCCGACGATGTAGTTGCTGCAATCGCCGTCTTCGGTCGTCGGGGCACACAACTCGAAGCGCACCCGCGGCGACTCGATCTCCGTCGCCAACGGCGCGGTGGCATCCAGCCGCAGCCTCATGGTGACCCGCGGCTGGGCGGCACTCAGAGTCTGCGGCGCGGCGCTCGGGCCCTGCACCTCGAAGGCGCTGACGGTGATGGTGCCGGTGGCATTCGGACAGGGGACCCAATCGAACACGCCTTCATAGGGCGGCGGAGCATTGGCAAGGAGGAAGCTCGCTTGGTCGCCGTTGGCGAGGGAGAACACCCGCCCGGCGGGAACTTCGTGCCGGGCGCCGCTGCTGGCGATGTAGTCGAGGGCGAAACATGCGTCGCCGCCGACGGCAACCAGTCGGTATTGAACCTGTGCGTAGAAATCTGGATCGCCGTCGTCACCGCAGCCCGCCAGAGCGACGACCGCGGCGACGAGGGCTCCGCGCCAAAGCGAGCCGAACATCATCGAGGCAGCTTGTGTCAGGATCGCCGCGGGGGGTCAAGGAAGCGGCGACGCGCCGCTCGGCGGCGCGCCGTTCCTCCGCCCGGCGGCTCCTGGTAAGGGAGGGGGCGTATGGATCGTGCGACCTTCGAACGGATCGTCGAGGAGGAGCTGGGCGAGCTACCCGAGCGCTTCGCCCGCCACCTGACCAACGTGCAAGTGCTGGTGGAGGACGAACCGAGCGCCGAGGTGCTCCGGTCGACCGGGCTCGACCCGCGCCGCGACACCCTTTTCGGCTTGTACGAGGGCGTGCCGCTGGTCGAACGCGGCTTCGACGACGCCTGGATGCCCGACCGCATCACCCTCTACTACCGGCCACTCGTGCGCAGCTTCCGCACGCCGCTGCGCATTCGCCGCGAGATCCGCCTGACGCTATTGCATGAGATCGCCCACTTCTTCGGCATGGACGAAGACGAAGTCGAGGACCTCGGCTACTGAGGCGCGGCCCCGGCCCGTCTACAATCCGTACTTCTCCAACTTACGGTACAGCCGCTGCCGATCGATCTGCAGCAGTCGGGCGGCTTCGTTCTTGTTGCCGTCGGCATGGCGTAGCGCCGCGACGATGGCGCGCCGTTCGACCTCCGCCAGTGGCATCGGCTCGTCCTCGTCGTCGTTGGTCGTCGCCGCCGCGACCGCCGGTGGTAGATCGTCGACATCGATCGACGGCGCATTGGAAAGTGCGAAGGCGCGTTCGATGGCGTTCTGCAATTCGCGGATGTTGCCAGGCCAATCGTAGGCCTCGAGGCGCGCCAGCGCCGCCGGCGTCACCTGCTTTGGTTCGACACCGTAGACGGCGCTGAAGTCGCGCACGAAGTGTTCGACCAACAGCGGTATGTCTTCGCGCCGCTCGCGCAACGCCGGTAGACGCAGCGGCACGACGTTCAGCCGATAGTACAAGTCGGCACGAAAGCTACCGGCGGCGACGGCGGCCTCGAGATCGCGATTGGTGGCGGCGATGATGCGCACGTCGATGGGCTGTGGGCGCGTCGCACCGATGGGCGTGACCTCGCGTTCTTGGATGGCGCGCAGGAACTTCACCTGAAGTGCCGGCGGCACCTCGGCGATCTCGTCGAGGAACAAGGTGCCGCCGTTGGCGGCGAAGAACAGGCCCTCCTGGTCGTCGATGGCGCCGGTGAACGACCCTTTGCGATGACCGAAGAGCTGGCTCTCGAGCAACGTCTCCGAGAGAGCGCCGCAGTTGATGGCCAGGAAGGGATGATCGGCAAGGCGACTGCGCTTGTGGATGGTGCGCGCCACCAGTTCCTTTCCCGTGCCGTTCTCGCCGGTGAGCAGCACGTTGCTCTTGTTCGACGAGACGGCGTCGACCACCTGATACACTTGCTGCATCGAAGCGCTCTTGCCGATGATTTCGCCGAAGCGTTCGTGGCGTTGCACCTCGCGGCGCAAGCGATGCACCTCGCGGCGCAGGCCGCGAATCTCCAACAACCGACCGACGACGAGCAAGAGTTCTTCCGGATCACACGGCTTGATCAGGTAGTCGCCCGCGCCCAGTTTCATCGCCTCGACGGCGGATTGCACCGTACCGTGACCGGTGAGCACGATCGTCGCCGGATCGAGCTGGCGCGCGTTCATCTCGCGCAGGAGCTGCATGCCGTCCATACGCGGCATGTTGAGATCGGTGATGACGAGCTCGTACGTCGACTGCTCGAGCAGGGCGAGTGCCTCCTCGCCGGTGCCGGCGGAATCGACGTCATAGCCCTTGCGCCGCAGGATGCGACTGAGCGTACGGACCATGTTGGCCTCGTCTTCGACCAGCAAGGTGCGTACGGTCATGTCGGCTCAGCCCTCTTCGTCGCCTGATTCGGCGAGCGGCGGCGCGGCTTCGTGCGGACACGGCAGGTCGATGATGAAGGTGCTGCCGCTGCCCACCGTGCTCTTGACGCGGATCTTGCCGCCGTAGCGTTCGATCACCGAGTGCACGACGGACAACCCCAACCCCGTGCCCTGCCCTGGTTCCTTGGTGGTGAAAAACGGATTGAAGATGTCCTTCTGCAGCTCGGGCGGAATGCCGACGCCCGTGTCGGCGACCTCGATGCGCGTCCGCGCGCCGTCGACCCTCGCGGTGCGCAGCGTCAACTCCCCACCCTCCGGCATCGCCTGCACGGCATTGGTGATGAGATTGAGGATGACCTGGCGCATCGCGTTCTGGTTCGCCTGACACGGGCCGATGTTGCCCAAGGCGAGAGTGACGCGGACGTTGTTGCGTTGCAGACTCTTCTGCATGAGCTGCACCGTGCGGCGGATCAGGTCGTCGACGTCGACCGATTCCAGTTCGGCACGCGACTCACGCGAGAACTCGAGCAGGCTGTTGATGATTTCCTGGACGCGACGCATCTCCTCCTTGGCGATGCGCAGGTCCTCGCGCACGTCGGGATCGTCGCTGTCGATGATCTCGCCGAGATCGAAGAGTGCATTGGTGATGATGCCGAGCGGGTTGCGAATCTCGTGGGCGATGCCGGCGGCCAACTGGCCGATGGCGGCCATCTTCTCCGATTGGATGAGCTGGCTCTCCAGTCGCTTGCGATCGGAGATATCGACACAGATGACTTGAAAGAACGCGCGTTGGCGGTACTCGATCAGCCCGCCATTGAAGATCACCGGCACGAGGCGTCCGCTCTTGAGGCGGAGATGCAGGTCCTCGCGGCGAGCGCGCCCCCGGCGTCGCGTCTCCTCGAACAGTTTGGCCGCCTTGCCCCGCTCGTCGACCGGCAGCAGGTCCCAGATGCGCATGCCGATCATCTCGGCACGCGAATACTCCAGAGTACGCTCGGCGACTCCGTTGGCATCGAGGATGGTACCGAGGTCCTGTTCGAGGCGGAAGATGACGGCGGGCGCGTTGTCGATCGACTTCTGGTAGCTCGCCTCTTGTTCGCGCAACTCGTCTTCGCGCGCTTCGACGAAGAAGTCGGAGATGTTGAGCATGCGCTCGTTGACTTCCTGCTGCAGCAGCTCGGCGAGGAGAGCCAACTTGGCCAGATCGTCCTGGTAGGCCGCGCGCAGATGCCGCATCAGCACCTGCGTCAGCAGCATCTGGCCGCTGAGGAAGCGCGAGGCGGGGAACCCGGAGATGAAGGCGTCGCGCGCGTGATTGCGGAGGTAGACGTAGGTCTCGATGTCGCGCGGGTCGGCGACGTGACGCGCCCAGCGCTGCGTCGCCTCCGCCATCCAGTGGCGCACCCGATCGGCATCGTCGGGTGGCAACGCGAAGGCCTCGCGAAAGATGCCGATCCATTCGTCCAGCACGACATCGAGGTGCGAGTGCAGGAAGGCCACGAGCTCGTGGCGGAGAGGGGTCGCTTCGGCGGGGTGCGTCAGCAGACCGCAGCCGCGCATGTACCCGTCGATGCGGGTGAGGTGCTCCTCGAGGGAGGAGTCGACACTGCGGCGCCAGGCGACTTCGCCGACGTCGCGCACGATGTCGGACGTGCGATCGACGACGGCGCCACCGGGCGGGCGCGTCGATGCTGTGGCGGCCGGCTTCACTCGACGACGACGAGCTGACCGCCGATGTGGGCCGGGTGGAGATGACACTGGAGCGGGAAGATCCCGGTCTTGTCGGCGACGAACTCGATCGTCTTCGGCTCGCCGCGCTTGACGGTCTCGACGATGCCGAAGTTGGGGATGGCGAAACCGTGTTCCGGCGGATCGGACGGCACCTTGTTGATGAGCGTGATGCGCACCTTGTCACCCTTCTGGACGATGAAGGTGCTCGGCACCCAGACCTTGGTTCCTTCGTACTCGATGTTGACGCTGGTGAAGATGCGGTCGGCGCCAAAAGCCGCCGGCGCGCTCATCGCCAGGGCGGCGAGCGCCAGAATGACATGGTGCATGCGCATGGAAGTCCTCCGTGTGCTGCATCTCGCCACAAGGCCAGCGCCAATTCAACACGGCGCGGCGGCGCGCCATGGTACCGTCGCGGCACAGCCGCTATACGTGAGGCGTGAGGAACAGCGACCCCTTCCGCCTCGTCAGCGACCACACGCCCCAGGGCGATCAACCGACGGCCATCGAACAGTTGGTGGGCGGCTTGGAGGCGGGCGTGCGGGCGCAAGTGCTGCTCGGCGTCACCGGCTCGGGCAAGACCTTCACCATGGCGCACGTGATCGCGCGGATGAATCGGCCGACGCTGATCCTGGCCCCCAACAAGACGCTGGCGGCTCAACTGTACGAAGAGATCAAGGATCTCTTCCCCGACAACGCCGTGCGCTACTTCGTCAGCTACTACGACTACTACCAGCCCGAAGCCTACGTCCCGAGCACCGACACCTTCATCGAGAAGGACTCGTCGATCAACGACGAGATCGACAAGATGCGCCACTCGGCGACCAAAGCGCTGCTCGAGCGCAACGACGTCGTCATCGTCGCCAGCGTTTCCTGCATTTACGGCCTCGGCTCGCCGGAAGCCTACTTCGACATGCTGCTCTTCCTCGAGCGCGACGCCCAAGTGGACCGCGACGCGGTGCTGCGCAAGCTGGTCGAAATCCAGTACGAGCGCAACGACATCGACTTTCACCGCGGCACGTTCCGCGTGCGCGGCGACGTCGTCGAGATCTTCCCGGCTTCCGAAGAGAGCCGCGCCATCCGCGTCGAGTTCTTCGGCGACACGATCGACGCCATCGCCGAGATCGATCCGCTGCGCGGCCAGGTCATCCGCCGCCTCGACAAGATCGCCATCTACCCGGCGAGCCACTACGTGACGACGCGCGACCGCCTCGATGCGGCCGTCGCCGCGATTCGCCAGGAACTCGCCGAGCGCCTCGCCGAACTCAAGCGCGACAACAAGCTGCTCGAGGCGCAACGACTCGAACAGCGCACGCTGTACGACCTCGAGATGCTGTCGGAAATGGGCTTTTGCACGGGCATCGAGAACTACTCCCGACACCTCACGGGCCGCGCCCCCGGTGAACCACCACCGACCCTGCTCAACTACTTTCCCAAGGATTGGCTCCTCTTCGTCGACGAAAGCCACGTGACCGTGCCGCAAGTCGGCGGCATGTACCGCGGCGACCGCTCGCGCAAGGAAACGCTGGTCGAGTTCGGCTTCCGCTTGCCGTCCGCGCTCGACAACCGGCCGCTGCATTTTCAGGAATTCGACGACCTCATCCATCAAGTCGTCTACGTCTCGGCAACCCCGGGTGACTACGAACTGCGCAACGCGGAAGGCGTCGTCGTCGAGCAATTGATCCGACCGACCGGCCTCACCGACCCGCGCATCGAGGTGCGGCCGGCGGGCAACCAGGTGGACGACTTGCTCGAGGAGATTCGCCGTCGCGTCGAACGGCGGGAACGGACCCTGGTGACGACGCTGACCAAGAAGATGGCCGAGGACCTGACCGACTATTACGGCGAACTCGGCATCAAGGTGCGCTACCTCCACTCCGACATCGAAACCATCGAGCGGGTGGAGATCCTGCGCGACCTGCGACGCGGCGTCTTCGACGTGCTCGTCGGCATCAACTTGCTGCGCGAGGGGCTGGACCTGCCCGAGGTATCGCTGGTGGCGATCCTCGACGCCGACAAGGAGGGCTATCTCCGTTCCGAGCGCTCGTTGATCCAGACCATCGGCCGTGCGGCGCGCAACGCCGACGGCATGGTGCTGCTCTACGCCGACAAGATCACCGACTCGATGCGCAAAGCGATCGGCGAGACCGAACGCCGCCGCGCCGTGCAGCAAGCCTACAACGCCGAGCACGGCATCGTGCCGCAAACCGTGCGCAAGGCCATCGGCGGCGCGTGGGATACGGGCGACGGCGAGGTACAGCAGGTCGCCGAAGCGGCGGCGCAGTATGGGCGCCCGCAGGACGTCGCCAAGCGGATCGCGTCGTTGCGCAAAGAGATGGCGACGGCGGCGGCCGAACTCGAGTTCGAAACGGCGGCCCGCCTGCGCGACGAGATCCAGGCGCTGCAACAGCTCGAACTCAAGCTGCGCGAGGCGCCGCTGGCCGAAGTCTGAGGCGTCGCTCGGCCGCGCGCGGCGACGATTGGGACGTGCAATTCGCCCACCGCGCCGCTAGACTCGCGTCATGCATCGGCTTCCGATCGGCTGCTCCACCATCGTCTTGTCCCTCCTTCTCGGCGCCGCGCCGGTACTGGCGCAGGGCTCCCTCGGCTCGAGCCTCGACCCGGCCGTCGAGGCGGCCTTGGCCGACGAGGCCAAACGCGTCCCCCCTCCCCCGGCGCCCGAGCCCGCGGCGGAAGTCGTCGACGAGGCTGCCGCCACGGCAAAAGCCGCGGAGGACGTCATCGAGATCGCCCCCGTGCCGGGGGAAGAAGGGCTCGTCGAAGGCCAAGTCGGCGAGGCGGTGGAGGAAGACGCGCCCGCGCCTGCCGAGGCGGCTGAGGTTTCCGACGATGCGGCGATCGACGCCAAGGCCGAGCAAGGGCTGGCCGACGACCCCGTCAGTCAGTCGTTCCGCACCTTCTGCCGCGAGTGGATGGAGAAGCTGGCCGACCGCGAGCGCCGCAACGAAGGCCTGATCGAGTGGCAGGCGGGCGAGAACTTCGTCCTGGGCTCGTACGTCGGCTACACGCGTGACCACACCTGTATCGTCGACGCGGCGCAGTCGAACGCGCCGGTGGGCAAGATTTCCTACCTCGAGATCAAGTACGAGAAGCGCGGCGCGACGCAGGGCGATGCGCAAATCGACCGGCCGCACCCGGTCGAGACGACCGAGGTGACGGAGTTCTTCCGTTACGGCGACGGCAACTGGATCTACTGAATCGGCGAGGCGCGGCGAGCATGCGTGACATGACCACGATCGGCCGCGGGCTGGTCACCGCCCTGGCGGCGGCGGTTCTGACGTTGATCGCCCCGGCGGCGACGCACGCGGCCGACGACGTCCGCCAGCAAGGCCTCGAGAGCGCCTGCCGTGCGCGCATGGACGAATTGCAGCGCCAGGAGGCGGCCAACCTCGAAGCGATCGAGTGGACGGAGCGCCTCGACGGCGTACGCGGCACCTATGTCGGTTACAACCCGGCGTATCGCTGCATCCTGAACGACAGCGGCACCAGCGGGCGCATGGCCTACCAGGAAGTCGTCTACGAAAAGCACGGATCGAATCGGCAAGCGGCCCTGCTCTCGGTACCGCGGCCGCTGGAGATCCGTGAAGTCACGCTGATTCTCGTCGAAGCCGACGGCGTCTGGCGCTGAGGCGGCTTCTCGGCCGGCACCGCGCTTCCACGATCGAAGCGCGGCGTTTCAATTGAAATTCCCTTTTCGCTAAGTTGCGTCGCATGCCGACCGCACGACACAAGGCCTGGGCCGGCCGCATGGCCGAGCCCACCGACGCACTCGTCGAATCCTTCAGCACCTCGTTTCCCTTCGACCGCCGGCTGTACGCGCAGGACATCGAAGGCAGCATTGCCCATGGCCGCATGTTGGCGCGCCAAGGGATTCTGCCGAAGAAGGAGGCCGACGCCATCGTGCGCGCTCTGCGCGAGATCCGCGCGGAGTTCGACGCCGGCACCTTCCGCAGCCACCCGAGCGACGAAGACATCCACATGGCGGTCGAACGGCGCTTGATCGAAAAGGTCGGCGCCATCGGCGGCAAGCTGCACACCGCGCGCAGCCGCAACGACCAAGTGGCGCTCGACCTGCGCCTCTACCTGCGGAGCGAAGGCAAGGCGGTACGCGACCTCGTGCGAGCCCTGCGGCGGGCTCTGGCCAAGTTGGCGCGGGCGCATGCCGACGTCATCATGCCGGGCTACACGCACCTGCAGCCGGCCCAGCCTGTGTTGTTCGCGCATCACCTGATGGCCTACGCCGAGATGCTACGGCGCGACGACGCCCGCTTCGCGGATGCCTTGCGCCGCGCCGATGTGTTGCCTCTCGGCGCCGGCGCGCTCGCCGGTACCACCTTCCCCATCGACCGCGCCGGCGTGGCCCGCGAACTCGGCTTCCGCAGCGTATCGCTGAACAGCATGGACAGTGTGGGAGATCGCGACTTCGCCGCCGAGTTCCTCGCCGCCGGCGCGATCCTCGGCATGCACCTCAGCCGCATGGCCGAGGATCTGATCCTGTGGTCGTCGCAGGAGTTCGCCTTCGTCGAACTGCCCGACGCCTTCGCCACCGGCAGTTCGATCATGCCACAAAAAAAGAACCCCGACGTCGCCGAACTCGTGCGCGGCAAGACCGGTAGGCTTTACGGCAACCTGATGTCTCTCCTGACGACGCTCAAGGGCTTGCCGATGACCTACAACCGCGACCTGCAAGAAGACAAGGAACCGGTCTTCGATACGGTGGACACCCTGCGTGGCTGCCTCTCGGTGCTGGCCGCGATGGTTCCGAAGCTGAAGGTGCGGGGCGAACACATGCGCGCGGCATCGACGCGCGGCTTCACCTTGGCCACCGAGTTGGCCGACTATCTCAGCTCGAAGGGGATGCCCTTCCGCAACGCGCACGAGGTCGTCGGCAAGATCGTGCGCCATTGCATCCAAGCGGGGACCGGTCTGGAGGATCTCGAGGTGACCGAGTTGCGCCGCTTCGCGCCGCAGTTCGGGCCCGACGTGAAGCGCTGGCTCAGTGCCGAAGCGGCGGTGCGCCGCCGGCGTGCCGTCGGCGGCACGGCACCGGCCAACCTACGCCGTCAGTTCGACCGAGCCGAAGAATGAACCGACCCGCCCTCCGCCTCGGGGTCGTGCTGCTGCTACTCGCCCTCGCCGCGGGCGGTTGCGGTCGGCGCGGCGCGCCGCGTCCGCCAGAGGACGCCCTGCCGGAGACGTTGACCAAGGTGGAGGCACGCAACGAGGAGAAGGGGATCGTCGTTTCCTGGGAGCGCCCTGAAACCTACGTCGACGGCGCGCGGATGACCGACCTCGCCGCCTTCGAGATTTGGCGCGCGACCGATGCGGGCGATGACGCCGAGGCATTTTCCCTTCTGGCGCGGATGGAAGTGACGGACCGCGACCGCTTCCGCCAGATCGAGCGCTTTCGCTATGTCGATGTCGGCGTCGAGGCCGGCCGACGTTATCGCTACCGGGTTGTGTCCTCTACCCTCGACGGTTACGTTAGCGCGCCCTCGAACGTGGCGGAAATCGAGCGGCGCGCACCCGAGTGAACCATGCAACGAATCAGCTTCACCAAGATGCACGGCATCGGCAACGACTACGTCTACGTCGATTGTACCGAGAAAACTCTCGTCGACCCCGCGGCGGTGGCGCTGGCCGTCAGCCCGCGCCGCACGGGCATCGGCTCGGACGGGCTCATCCTGATCTGTCCGTCCTCGGTCGCCGACTGCCGCATGGAGATGTACAACGCCGACGGCAGCCGCGGATCGATGTGCGGTAACGGCATTCGCTGCGTCGGCAAGTATGTCTACGACCACGGCATCTGCCGGCGCGACACCCTGCGGGTCGAGACCGACGCGGGCATCAAGACGCTACGTCTCGATGCCGAAGGAGGCGTCGTGGTGCGCGTGCACGTCGACATGGGGCCGCCCATTCTGGATGGTCGGGCCATCCCCGTCGACGCCGACGGACGCATCGTCGACCATGCCCTGACCGTGGAAGCCGACGGGGCCGCACAGACCTACTCGGTCACCTGCGTGTCGATGGGGAACCCGCACTGCGTGATGTTCTTGGACGAGGTCGAGGGCCTCGACCTGGAGCGCATCGGACCGCGCTTCGAGCACCACCCGTTTTTCCCCAAGCGGGTCAACACGGAGTTCGTGCGCGTGTTGACGCCGAGCGAGGCGCGCATGCGCGTATGGGAGCGGGGCTCGGGAGAAACGGCAGCCTGCGGCACCGGCGCCTGCGCCGTGCTGGTGGCGGGTGTGCTGACGGGGCGTATGCAGCGCACCGGCGTCATTCATCTCAACGGCGGCGACTTGGAAATCCGCTGGGACGAGACGAGCGGCAGCGTGTTCATGACCGGCGGAGCGACGGAAGTGTTCCGCGGCGAGATCGAATTGTAGGCCGGCGAGCGAGTTGGGAGGTACAGATGTTCAGCGGATCCATGGCGGCCATCGTCACGCCGTTTCGCGACGGCGCGATCGACCACGGTGCCCTCGAGCGCATCGTCGAGAATCAGATCGCCCAGGGCACGGCGGCGATCGTACCCTGCGGCAGTACCGGCGAGTCGGCGACCTTGAGTCACGCCGAACACATCGACGTCGTCAAGGCGGTGGTGCGAATCACCAACGGGCGCGTGCCGATCATCGCCGGCACTGGTTCGAACTCGACCTCCGAGTCGATCGCCCTGACCAAGGCGGCGCGTGACAGCGGCGCCAGTGCCGCCCTGCTGATCTCGCCCTACTACAACAAGCCGACGCAGGAGGGCATCTACCGGCACTACGTCGCCATCCACGAAGCGACACACTTCCCGCTGATCGCCTACAACATCCCGGGCCGGACGGGTTCGAAGATCGAGGCGACGACCGTCGCCCGAATGGCCCAGGCCGGGGCGATCGTCGGCCTCAAGGAATCGACCGGGTCGCTCGACGAAGTTCAGGAGGTACTGCGTCTCTGCGGCGACCGTATCGAGCTGTACTCGGGAGACGATTCGCTGACCCTGCCGATCATGGCGGTCGGCGGCACCGGCGTCATCTCGGTGCTGGCGAACGTCGTGCCGCGGCGGACGGCGGACTTGGTGGCTGCGGCGAGCCGCGACGATTGGAAGACGGCGCGGGCGCTGCATTTCGAGTTGCTGCCGCTGGTGCGCGCTCTCTTCCTCGAGACCAATCCGATTCCGGTCAAGGCTGCCCTGGCCCGGCTGGGCCACTGTCGCGACGAACTTCGCCTGCCCCTGCTGCCGATGTCGGACGGTCCGCGGGCCCAATTGGAACGGGCGATGCGCGAAACCCGGGTTCTCTGAGTCGCGGAGCCGAGCAGGAGAGCGCATGAGCACCCCATTCATCGTCTGCGGCGCCGCCGGTCGCATGGGACGGGCTTTGACGGCCGTCGTGCACGAAACGCCCGCGGCGCACCTCGTCGGCGCCATCGAGGCTCCAGGCAGTCCCGCCATCGGTGTCGATGCGGGGATCCTCGCCGGCGTCGGCGCCTTGGGCATCACGGTGAGCAGCGATTACGCGGCGGTTGCCGGAGCGGACACGGTGACCTTGGACTTCACGACGCCGCTGGCGACCCTCGACCACGCTCGCGTCGCCGCTGGTCAGGGAGCGGCGATCGTCGTAGGCACGACCGGCTTCAGCGCCGCCCAGGCGCAAGAGCTGGAGCAGTGGGCGACCCGCACGCGCTGCGTCATCGCGCCCAACATGAGCGTCGGCATTGCCGTGCTCCAGAAGCTGATCCGGCAGGCCGTAGAGGCGCTGGGGTCCGACTTCGACATCGAGATCGTCGAGATGCACCACCGTATGAAGGTCGACGCGCCGAGCGGCACGGCGCTGGCGTTGGGCCGCACGGCGGCGGCGGCGCGAGGTTTGGAGTTGTCGGAGGTCGGTGTCTTCGGCCGCGAGGGCGAAGTCGGACGCCGCACCGATCGCGAAATCGGGGTGATGGCCCTACGCGGCGGTGGTGTGGTCGGCGACCACACGGTGATTCTGGCAGGCGCGTCGGAGCGGGTAGAACTGACCCATCGAGCCCATGACCGAGGTTGTCTGGCTCGCGGTGCGGTACGCGCCGGGATGTGGCTGGCGCACCAGCCTCAGGGGCGGTACACGATGGAGGACGTGCTGGGATTGGGATAGAGCGGCGCCGGCTGGAATAGGGCGCGCGGGGAACGAGGACGGGGGCAGCGACCGATAGGACGCTGCCCCCGTTGGCGTTTCAGATGTTGGTGGGTCCAGTGGTCGGCATTTGCTGCGCCCGCTCTTCCCGCTGCTGCTGGCGCTTGGCGCGGCGTTCGCGCTTACGATCGGCCTCGGCGCGCGACGTTTCACCGCGGTCCGTGAGCTCGATGACGGAGAGCGGGGCCGCGTCACCGTGGCGCACACCGACTTTGACGATACGGGTGTAGCCGCCAGGGCGATCCTGGAAACGCGCCGCAACCTCATTGAAGAGTTTCTGCACGACCGAGCGCTTGCGCACGTAGGCGGCGGCGCGGCGGCGAGCATCGAGGGTGCCGCGCTTGCCGAGGGTGATCATGCGATCGGCGACGCGACGCAGCTCCTTGGCCTTGGCGTCCGTCGTGGTGATGTGCTCGTGTTCGAGCAGTGAGGTGACGAGGTTGCGCAGCAGGGCCTTGCGGTGGGCCCCGTCGCGGCTCAGCTTTCTTCCGCTCTTCAGATGTCTCATGGCAACTCGCCTTTCACTGCGGCAGCCCGGTTGGCTGCGGCGTCACGATTCCGTCAGGCGCTCTCCTTCTCGCGCGCCCAGCGTTCGTCGAGTTCCGCCCGACCGGGCAGGTTCTCGATCTGCATGCCGAAGTCCAGGTTCATCTCGCGGAGGATCTCCTTGATCTCGTTGAGCGACTTGCGGCCGAAGTTCTTCGTCTTGAGCATTTCCGCTTCGCTGCGCTGCACCAACTCGCCGATGTACTTGATACCAGCGTTTTGTAGGCAGTTGGCCGAACGCACCGAAAGTTCGAGTTCGGCCACGGGGCGGAAGAGATTGTCGTTGAGGCCGGCTTCGCCGCTCGCCTTCTCCTCCGCTTCCTCGGCGGACTCCTCGAAGTTGATGAAGATCGAGAGCTGATCCTGGAGGATGCGCGCGGCATAGGCCAAGGCATCGTCCGGGCGCACACTACCGTCGGTGTGGATCTCGATGTTCAACTTGTCGTAGTCGGTACGCTGGCCGACACGCGCGTTGGTGACGGTGTAGTTCACCTTGAGGATCGGGGAGAAGATGGCATCGATCGGAATGGTCCCGATCGGAGCGCCCTCGTCCTTGTTGCGGTCGGCCGAAACGTAACCCCTACCCGCCTTGACGGTGAGTTCCATGTCGAGCTGGCCGTCCGGAGAGAGGGTGGCGACGTGATGTTCCGGATTGAGGATCTCGATGTCGGGACCCGTGATGATGTCACCGGCGCGCACGACGCCTTCGCCCTTCGCCTGAATGCGAGCCGTACCTTCGACCCCGTCATTGAGGCGCAGGCGCACCTCCTTGAGGTTGAGGACGATGTCGGTGACGTCCTCACGCACGCCCGGAAGGGTGGAGAACTCGTGCAGCACCCCCTCGCAGCGCACACTGGTGATCGCCGCGCCTTGCAGCGACGACAGCAGGATGCGTCGCAACGAGTTGCCGATGGTGATGCCGAAGCCACGCTCGAACGGCTCTGCGACGAATTTGCCGTAGGTCGCAGTGAGCTCCTTCTCGTCGAACACGACTTTCTTGGGCTTGATGAGCTCGCGCCAGTTTCGCTGAGGCAACATGGACTATCCTCCGCCAGGGATTGGAGAGCGTCGAACGTTCACTTCGAGTAGAGCTCGACGACGAGCTGCTCGTTGAACGGCATCGTGATGTCGGCGCGGACGGGGACGGACTTCACGTGTGCGGAGAAGTTGTCCTTACTGACTTCGAGCCACTCCGGAACGCCACGCCGCTCCGCCTGCTCCAGGGCGCTGACGATGCGTTCGACTTTACGACTGCGCTCGCGCACGGTGACCACCTGGCCCGCCTTCAGCAAGAAGGAGGGGATGTCGACCTTGTGGCCGTCGACCAGGAAATGGCCATGGCGCACCAGCTGGCGTGCTTCGGCGCGCGAAGTGGCGAAGCCCATGCGGTAGATCATGTTGTCGAGGCGACGCTCGAGAAGGATGATCAAGTTCTCGCCGGTGATGCCCTTGAGGCGCTCGGCCTTCTCGAAATAGCGGCGGAACTGTCCCTCGAGCAGACCGTACGTGCGCTTGATCTTCTGCTTCTCGCGCAGCTGCACCGCGTACTCGGAAAACTTGCTTCGCCCCTGGCCATGCGCGCCCGGCGGATAGTTGCGCCGTTCGATGGCACACTTGTCCGTGTAACAGCGTTCGCCCTTCAGGAAGAGCTTGAGGCCTTCACGCCGGCACAGCCGGCAGACCGAATCCGTATAACGAGCCAAGACAGACCTCCCTCTTCCGATCAGACGCGACGGCGCTTCGGCGGCCGGCAGCCGTTATGCGGAACCGGAGTCACGTCCTTGATGACGCTGACGTTGAAACCCACCGACTGCAGCGCTCGCAGCGCGGATTCACGCCCCGCTCCCGGCCCCTTCACGTGCACCTGCACCGAACGCATGCCCAGATCCACAGCCTTCTTCGCGGCGTTCTCGGCCGCGAGCTGCGCAGCGAACGGCGTTCCCTTGCGCGACCCCTTGAAGCCGATCGAACCAGCGCTCGACCAGGCCACCACGTTGCCGACGGGATCGCTGATGGTGACGATCGTATTGTTGAAGGTCGAGCAGATGTGCGCCACGCCCTCGCTGACGATACGCTTCGTCTTGCGACGCTTGACCGTCGCCTTTTCCGTTTCCTTGGCCATGTGCAGCTCCTACCTACTTCTTCCCTGGCGGCGGCTTCTTGCCCGCAACGGTACGACGCGGGCCTTTGCGGGTGCGCGCATTCGTATGCGTACGCTGCCCGCGCACCGGAAGGTTGCGCCGGTGCCGCATGCCGCGGTAGCAGCCGATGTCCATGAGGCGCTTGATCGACGTGGCGATCTCGCGACGCAGATCACCTTCGACGCGGTACTTGGCGTCGATGACCTGGCGGATCCGCACCAACTCGTCGTCGCTGACCTCGTCGCTGCGCTTGTCGAAGTCGACCTTCGCTTCGGTGAGGATGTCGCGGGCCGACGAGCGGCCGATTCCATAAACGTACGTGAGGGCGATCTCCATCCGCTTCCGGTTGGGGAGATCGATTCCGGCGACACGTGCCATAAATCGCTGACCCTTCGCTTTCCGCCGCTCAGCCCTGACGCTGCTTGTGGCGCGGGTTGACGCACAGGACGCGAATGACGCCTGCCCGCCGAACGACTTTGCAGTCTTTGCAGATTCTCTTCACCGAAGCTCGAACTTTCACGACACTCTCCTCGACGTTACACGCTGGGCTCAAATCTGGCTCAGCACTTCCGGACCGGACGCCGTCACGGCCACGGAATGCTCAAAATGCGCCGACCGCTTGCCGTCGGCCGTCACCGCCGTCCAGCCGTCGTCCAGGATCCGCACTTCGGCCGACCCTGCATTCACCATCGGCTCGATCGCGAGGACCATGCCCTCGCGCAAGCGGATGCCACGATCCGGACTGCCGAAATTCGGCACCTGCGGTTCCTCGTGCAACCGCCTGCCGATTCCGTGTCCGACGAAGTCGCGCACGACCCCGTACCCTGCTGCCTCGGCATGCCGCTGAATGGCTGCCGAGAGATTGCCCATACGATTGCCGACGCGGGCCTCTTCGATGCCCCGCGCCAACGCCTCGCGCGTCGTCCGAATCAATCGCTCGTCCTCGGGCGACGCCTCGCCCACGGCGACCGTGATCGCCGAATCCCCATAGAATCCCTGAAAACGCACCCCAAAGTCCAGCCCGACGATATCCCCCTCGCGCAATTGTCGACTTTCCGACGGGATACCGTGCACGATCTCGTCGTTGATCGAAATACAAATGCAGCGCGGAAACGTATTCGGACCGACCCGATAGCCCTTGAACGCGGGTTGAGCGCCGTGCTTGCGAATCAATTCCTCGGCAACTCGATCCAACTCCCCCGTCGTGATGCCAGGACGGACGAGATCCTTCAAGTGCTGCAGAATTTCGGCGACGATCCGATTCGCGGCACGCAGGATCTCGATCTCGGTCTTCGACTTGAGCACGATCATGCGCGCGCCTCGACGCACGACAGGATTCGCCCCAGGATCGCGTCCTTATCCCCGACGCCGTCCACCTCGACCAAGCGGCCGCGCGCTCCGTACCATTGCAGCAGCGGCTTGGTCTCGCGGCTGAACACTGCCAGTCGTTCGCGGATGGTCTCCGCCTTGTCGTCGTCCCGCTGATACAAGGGCCCACCGCACGTATCGCATCGACCGTCCGTCGCCGGCGGATTGAATTCGACGTGGTACAACGCGCTGCACTGCCGACACGTGCGGCGCCCACTCAATCGTCGCACCAAATCCTCTTCCGGCACGTTGATGGTCACCACCGCATCGATGCTGGCGTCGATCTCCGCGAGAACATCCGCCAGCGCTTCCGCCTGGGGCACGGTGCGCGGGAACCCGTCCAACAGAAACCCACGGCGACAATCCTGCTCCCGCAGGCGCGCGCGCATGGCGTCGATCAAGACGCTGTCGGGAACGAGCTGTCCGCGATCCATGAACTCTTTGGCCTTCTTACCGACCTCCGTGCCCTTGGCCACTTCGCTGCGTAGGATGTCTCCGGACGAGATGTGGGGTCCGTCAACCTTGGCGAGCAAGAGTTTGGCCTGGGTCCCCTTCCCTGCGCCGGGAGGGCCGACGAGCACGAGTCGCATGATGGGTCGATCCGCTCAGCCGCGACGTCCGCGGATGCGCCCGCTCTTCATGAAACCCTGGTAGCTTCGCGTCAGCATGTGCGTCTCTGCCTGCGCCACCGTATCCAGGGCGACGCCGACCACGATCAGCAGCGCGGTGCCGCCGAAGAAGAACGGGACATTGAACTGCCCGATCAGAATCGTCGGCAGCACGCAGACGGCCGAAAGATACAGAGCGCCGCCGAGCGTGATACGCGCCAGAATGCGATCGATGTAGTCCGCGGTCCGCTGGCCAGGGCGGATGCCGGGAATGTAGCCGCCGAACTTCTTCATGTTGTCGGCGACATCCGTCGTGTTGAACGTCACCGCCGTGTAGAAATACGCGAAGAACACGATCAGGCCGACGAACACGATGTTGTACCAAATGCTCTGCGGCACGAGCATGTCGTTCGCCGCCTTGGCCCAGGGGTGATCGATGAACTGGGCAATCGTGCTGGGGAACAGCAAGAGCGACGAGGCGAAAATCGCCGGAATCACACCCGCGGTATTCACCTTCAAGGGAAGGTGCGACGACTGACCACCGTACATACGGCGGCCGACCAGACGCTTGGCGTACTGCACCGGCACACGACGCTGGCCCCGCTCCATGAAGGTGATGGCAGCGATCGTGAGTACCATGAACACGCTGATCGCCAGCAGCGTCAGCACACCGAGTTCACCAACGCGCACGTACTCGTACGTGGCGGTCAACGCCGACGGCAAGGAGGCGACGATACCAGCGAAGATCAGCAACGAGATACCGTTGCCGAGGCCTCGCTCGGAAATCTGCTCGCCGAGCCACATCAAGAACGCCGTCCCGCAGGTGAGCGTCAACACGGTCATGCCGCGGAAGGCCCACCCCGGCTCGAACACCACGGTGCTGCCGTTGGGCGCCTGCAGTGACTCGAGGCCGACACTGATGAAAAAACCTTGGACGAGCGACAGGACGACGGTGCCGTAACGGGTGTACTGCGTGATCTTGCGCCGACCGGCCTCACCCTCTTTCGACAGCTCTTCGAGATGCGGGATGACGACCGTGAGCAGCTGCAGAATGATCGAGGCGCTGATGTACGGCATGATCCCCAGCGCGAAGATCGAGAAGCGCTCGAGCGCGCCGCCGGAGAACAAGTTCACCAGGCCGAAAACCGACCCTTGCGCCTGTGCCTGCTGGAAGAACGCCGCCATGGCATCGCTATCGATGCCAGGCGTCGGCACGGCGACACCGACGCGGTACACCGCGAGCATCGCTAGGCTGAAGAGGATGCGTCGACGCAACTCGGGGATGCGCGACACTCCCTGGAAGCCGTCAAGCACCGGCCACCTCCGCTGCGCCGCCCGCCTCGCTCAGGCGCGCTGCGGCACTCTGGCTGAAGCGATCCGCACGCACGGTCAGCGCTTTCGACAACGATCCTTCGCCCAGCACCTTGACGGGCAGGCGCTTCTTATGAAGCAGCCCATGGGCCAGCATCGCATCGCGGTCGACCACGGCGCCCGACTCGAAGATCGCTTCGAGCTGGTACAGATTGACGACGTTGAATTCCTGCCGGAACGGGTTGGTGAACCCGCGCTTCGGCAAGCGGCGATGCAGCGGGTTCTGGCCACCTTCGTACTGCGGCGGGGTATTGCCGCCCGAACGGGCGCCACGTCCCTTGTGCCCACGTCCCGAAGTCTTGCCCAAGCCGGAACCCGGGCCGCGACCGAGACGCTTGCGCGAGCGATTGGAGCCGGGAGCCGGCTTGAGGGTACCCAAATCCATGTTCAGCTCTCCACCTGCACCAGGTGCGCGACCACCCGGAGTCGTCCACGCGTTTCGGGGCTATCCTTGACGACGGCCGAGCGACCGCGGCGCGTCAGTCCGAGCGCACGCAACGTCTGCCGCTGGCGATCGGTCTGGCCGATCGCACTTCGCACTTGGGTCACCTTGAGGGTCGCCGACTCTGCCATACTACTCACCGAATCTCGCTGACGGTCTTGTCACGCAGGGCGGCGATCTGTTCCGCCGAGCGCAGTTCGCAAAGCGCCTGGAAGGCTGCCTTGACCATGTTGTGCGGATTGTTCGAGCCGATGCACTTCGTCAACACGTTGCGCACGCCGGCGAGTTCGACGACGGCGCGCACGCCACCGCCGGCGATGACGCCCGTACCACCACCCGCCGGGCGCAACAGCACGTGACCGGCGCCGAAGTACCCCTGCACTTCGAAGGGGATCGTGCCGTCGATCAGCGGCACCTCGACCATCGACTTCTTGGCACGATCGATCGCCTTGCGAATGGCTTCCGGCACTTCCTTCGCCTTGCCCATGCCGTAGCCGACGCGGCCGTTGGCGTCGCCGACGACTACGAGGGCGCTGAAGCTGAAGCGCCGGCCGCCCTTGACGACCTTGGCGACACGATTGATGTGGACGACCTTCTCCTTGAACTCGGAGCTTGCCGCCTCGGCGCGATCACGACCTCTGCCGAAAGCCATCTGATTCCGTCTCCCTGCTCAGAACTCGAGGCCAGCCGCGCGTGCGGCGTCGGCCAGGGCCTTGATGCGACCGTGGTACAAAAATCCATTGCGATCGAAGACTACGGCGCGAATGCCCTTCGCCTGGCACAACTCGGCGATCTTCGTTCCGACGTACTCCGCGGCGGCCTTGTTGCTGCCCGAAGCCAAATTCGGACGCGCCTCGGCCGAGACGGTCGAAGCCGCCGCCAGGGTGGTACCCGAATCGTCGGCGATGACCTGCACGTAGATGTGCTTGTTGCTACGGAAAACGCACAGCCGCGGCCGCTCGGTGCTGCCGCGGGTGCGGCGCCGAACGCGCGCCTGGCGGCGCAGACGAGCCAACTGACGATAGGCGAGAGCCATGATCAACCTCCTGCGGCCTTGCCCGACTTACGCCGGATCGTCTCGTCCGAATACTTGATCCCCTTGCCCTTGTACGGCTCGGGGGGACGCAAGGCCCGGATCTGCGCGGCCACTTCGCCGAGCAGTTGCTTGTCGTGGCTCTCCAACTGGATCACCGTCTGCTTGTCGACCTTGGCGGTGACGCCGTCGGGCAGCTGATAGACGATCGGATGCGAGTAACCGAGGGTCATGAACAGCGCCTTGCCGCGCACGTCCGCACGGTAACCGACGCCGTTGATCTCGAGGGTACGCGTGAAACCGGTGCTCACGCCCTGCACCATGTTGGCGAGTAGACGCTGCGCCAGCCCATGGAACGCGCGATCGCGATTTTCATCGCCACCGCGCTGCACCAGCAGGGTCTGGCCATCCACCTTCGCCGCGATGCCGTCGGGCAGCTGATACGCCAGCTTGCCCTTCGGACCCTCGACGCTGATGTCGCGATCCTGCACCTGGATCTTCACGGCAGCAGGAATCTGAATCGGGAGTTTGCCGATACGTGACATGACTTCCCCGTCACCAGACCGAGCAGAGGATCTCGCCGCCGACATTGCGGCGCCGCGCCTCGCGGTCACTGAGAATGCCCACCGGGGTCGACAGAATGCTCACGCCCAAGCCGCGACGAACCTGGGGGATCTTCTCACTGCCGACGTAGACACGCAGGCTCGGACGACTGACGCGCTTGATCCCGGTGATCACCGGCTGCTGCTTGGCGTCGTACTTCAGTCCGACGCGCAGAATGGCATGGCCGTCCTGTTCCGCGGGGACGCAGTCCTTGACGTAGCCTTCCTGCACCAGCACCGCGACGATGTTGGACTTGATTCGCGAAAACGGCACGTCGACGTGCTCTTTGCGCGCATGTGCCGCGTTGCGGATGCGCGTGAGCAGGTCGGCGATGGGGTCGGTCATCGACATGAAAGGCTCCTACCAACTCGCCTTGGTCAGGCCGGGGATCTCACCCTTGCGGGCGAGATCGCGCAGGCACAAGCGGCAAAGCTTGAACCGTCGGAAGAACGCCCGGGCGCGTCCGCATCGCGGACAGCGATTGTAGGCCCGGACCTTGAACTTGGGGGGACGCTGCGCCTTCACGCGCAGGCTGGTCTTTGCCACGTTGCGCTCCTTGCTTCTACTTGCGGAACGGCATGCCGAGTGCCGTCAGCAGGGCTCTGCCCTCGGCATCCGTGCGGGCCGTCGTATTGATGCAGATCGTCAGACCGCGGATCTTGTCGACTTTGTCGAGGTCGATCTCGGGGAAGATGATCTGTTCGCGCACGCCCAGCGCATAATTGCCACGTCCGTCGAACGCCGAATCCGAGACGCCCTTGAAGTCGCGCACGCGCGGCAGGGCGACCGTCATCAAGCGATCGAGGAATTCGTACATGCGATCACCCCGCAGGGTGACCATGCAACCGATGGCCACGTTCTCGCGCAGCTTGAAATTCGCGATCGCCTTGCGCGCCCGGGTGACCACCGGCTTCTGCCCGCTGATCGCCGCCATGTCGGCCACGGCGGCGTCGATGACCTTGGGATTCTGGATGGCCTCGCCCAGTCCGGAGTTGAGAACCACCTTCTCCAGGCGCGGAGCCTGCATCCGGTTGGAATACCCCTGCTCCTTCATGAGCTTGGGGAGGACGTCTCGCTCGTAGAACTCTTTCAGTCTCGCCGCCATGACTTCCCCGTCAGCCGATTTGGCCGCCGCACTTCTTACACGCCCGCACGGCGCTGCCATCCGCCTCGCGACGGCGCACGATGCGCACCGGCCGATTACACTTCTCGCACAACAACATGAGGTTGGAGATGTGGATCGGCGCTTCTTTCTCGATGATGCCGCCGGCACTTTGGGGCCCGGTGGCCTTGGCATGCCGCTTCACCATGTTCAACCGCTCGACGATAGCACGGTCTTCGTCCGTGATCACGCGTAGCACCTTGCCCGTCTTGCCGCGTTCCTTCCCGGCAATGACGACGACGGTGTCGTTCTTCCGAATTCGACTCAACATCCGATGACTCCCGTCCGCCTCACAGAACTTCCGGGGCGAGCGACAGGATCTTCATGAAGCGCTTGGCGCGCAACTCACGCGCCACCGGTCCGAAGATACGTGTGCCCACCGGCTCGCGCTGGTTGTCCACCAGCACCGCCGAATTGTTGTCGAAGCGAATGAACGTACCGTCGGGCCGGCCGACTTCGCGCGCGGTTCGCACGACGACGGCCTTCATGACGTCGCCCTTCTTCACCTTCGCGTTCGGGATCGCTTCCTTGACCGACACCACGATGACGTCGCCGAGGGATGCATAGCGACGCCGGCTACCGCCGAGCACCTTGATGCACAGGACCTTGCGCGCACCCGAGTTGTCGGCGACGTCGAGTACCGTCTCCGTCTGAATCATGCTCGTCCTCGCTTCTGCTGCTTCAGACGGCCCGCTCGAGGATCGTCCGGACGCGCCACCGCTTGTCACGGCTGAGCGGACGCGTTTCGGCGATGACGACGCGATCGCCGACGCCGCACTGGTTCTCGCTGTCGTGCGCCTTCACGCGAATCCGACGGCGGGTGTACTTCTTGTACTTCGGATGTGGCGCCAGCCGCTCGATCTGAACGACCACCGTCTTATCCATCTTGTTGCTGACGACCACCCCTTCGCGGGACTTGGTCCGACCTCGAGATTCTGACATCGCCATTCTCACTTCGCGGCCAGACGTTGCTGGCGGATCGTCTTCACCCGCGCCAGATCGCGCCGCGTCTGTCGCAAACGTGCCGGGCTCTCGAGCTGATTGGTTCGGTGGCGCAAACGCAGCAGCACGAGGCTCTCGGAGAGCTCCTCCTCCTTGCTGGTCAGCTCCTGGTCGTTCAACTCTCTCAACTCACTGGCTCGCATGATCTGCTCTCCCGAACTCAGATGCGCTCACGGAACTGCGTTCCGACGCACAACTTGAACGAAGCCAAGCGGAACGCTTCGCGCGCCAGCTCGCGGTCGACACCCTCGAGCTCGAAAATCATCCGTCCCGGCTTGACCACCGCGACCCACGACTCCGGAGCGCCCTTGCCCTTACCCATGCGGGTCTCGGCCGGCTTCGCGGTGAGCGGCTTGTCCGGGAAGATGCGAATCCACACGCGACCGCCGCGTTTGATGTGGCGCGAGATCGCGATACGAGCCGCTTCGATTTGCCGAGCCGACACGTGACCGCGGTCCACGGCCTGCAGGCCGTAGTCGCCGAATGCCAGGGAGGTTCCCCCCTTGGCGTCGCCACGGATGCGACCCTTGTGCTGCTTTCTGTACTTGACGCGTTTTGGCGACAACATCGCTCTTGTCCCGTATCAGTCGACGTCGCTCACGCTGCCGTGGCAGCCTTGTTGCGGTCGTCGTCGCTGGTCAGCACTTCGCCGCGGAAAACCCACGCCTTGATGCCGATGACTCCGTAGGTGGTCTTGGCCTCTGCCAGCCCGTAGCTGATGTCGGCGCGCAACGTATGCAGCGGGACGCGTCCGTCGCGGTACCACTCGGTGCGCGCAATCTCCGCGCCGCCCAAGCGACCGGCACACTGGATGCGAATCCCCTGGGCGCCCATGCGCGTGGCGCGTCCGACCGCTTCCTTCATGGCGCGGCGGAAGGCGACACGACGCTCGAGCTGCAGGGCGACGTTCTCCGCGACCAACTGGGCATCGATGTCGGGGCGGCGCACCTCGTGAATGTTGATGAAGGAGTCGCGCTTGGTCAGCTTGGCGATCTCGCTCTTCAACTTCTCGATCTCGGCGCCCTTCTTGCCGATGACGATCCCTGGGCGGGCGGTGTAGATGTTGATCTTCGCCTTGCTGGCCGCACGCTCGATTTCGATGCGCGAAATGCCGGCGTGGTACAGGCGCTTCTTCAGGAACTTACGCAGTTCGAGATCTTCGTGCAGCAAGTTGGCGTAGTCCCGCGGACGGGCGAACCAACGCGACTCCCACTGCTCGATGACGCCGAGTCGGAAACCTTTCGGATGTACCTTCTGTCCCATATGGTCCTCGCTCGTCGCCTTACTTCTCGTCGACCACGATCGTCAGGTGCGCCGTGCGCTTGCGCAACGGCGTCGCACGACCGTGGGCGCGCGGCAGGAATCGCTTGATCGTCACGCCCTCGTCCACGGAAACCGTCTTTACGTAGAGCTGGTCGACGTCGACGTTTTGCGTGCTCTCGGCGTTGGCGACCACGGCCTTCAGCGTCTTGGTCACCAATCGCGCTGCTTTGCGCGGGGTGAAGTCCAGGATCTTCAAGGCATCGCCGACGCTCTTGCCGCGGATCATGTCGATCACCAGGCGCGCCTTGCGCGGCGAAATCCGGAGGTGCCGGGTTACGGCTCTCGTTTCCATCCGCGTCTCACCTCTTGTCGGCTTTCTTGTCCCCGGCGTGGCCGTGGAAGGTACGTGTGGGCGAAAATTCGCCCAACTTGTGCCCCACCATGTTCTCCGACACGAACACCGGAATGAACTTCCGGCCGTTGTGCACCGAGAACGTATGGCCCACCATCTCCGGCGTGATCGTCGAACGACGCGACCACGTCTTCACGACTTTCTTGTCCCCGTTGCCGTTCATCGCGTCGACCTTCGAGGCCAGCGACGCATCGACGAACGGTCCTTTCTTGATCGACCGTGCCACGTGCGCTCCTATCGGCCGCGACGCTTCACGATGAAGCGGTCCGTACGCGGGTTGGATCTCGTCTTATAGCCCTTGGCGGGCTGTCCCCAAGGGGACGTCGGATGGTTGCCCTTCGACCGACCCTCACCACCACCATGCGGATGGTCGACCGGATTCATGGCGATACCACGAACCTTGGGTCGGCGTCCAAGCCAACGCGACCGACCGGCTTTACCGAGGGTCACGTTCTCGTGGTCGGTGTTGCCGACCTGCCCGATGGTGGCGCGGCACGACATGTTGACGTAGCGCAGCTCGCCCGAGGGCAGCTTCAGCAGAGCACGGGTGCCTTCTTTCGCCATCAGCTGGGCCGCCGTACCGGCGCTGCGGACCATCTGGCCGCCACGCCCGGGCTTCAACTCGACATTGTGCACCATGGTGCCCGTCGGGATGTAGCGCAGCTCCATCGCGTTGCCCGGCTTGATGTCCGCCGCATCGCCGGCGACGACCGCGTCGCCGACCCGCGATCCGAGCGGCGCAAGAACATAGGACTTGGCGCCATCGGCGTAATGCAGCAAGGCGAGGTGCGCCGATCGATTTGGATCGTACTCCAGCGCCGCGATGCGTGCGGGAACGATATCCTTGCGACGCCGGAAATCGACGATCCGGTACCGGCGCTTGTGGCCTTGGCCGCGTCCACGGACGCTGACGCGACCCATGGAATTGCGCCCGCCGGAGCTCTTCTTCGGCGCCAGGAGACGACGTTCAGGCTTCTTCTTGGTCAACTCCGAGTAGTCGAGGACGGTCATGTCCCGACGACCCGGCGTGGTTGGCTTGTACTGTCGGACGGCCATGGCTCACATGTTGTCGAAGAAGTCGATGCGCTGCCCTTCGGCTAGCGTCACGTACGCCTTCTTCCAGTCGGGCCGCTTGCCGATCGAACGACCGACTCGGCGACTCTTCCCCATGTAGTTGATCGTGCGCACCTTATCGACCTTGACCTTGAAGATCGCTTCGACGGCGCGCTTGATCTCGTGTTTGCTCGCCTCGGGTCGCACGCGAAACAGCACCTGATTGCCGGTTTCGTTGACCAGCGTGCCTTTCTCCGTGATCAACGGCGAGCGGATGAGCTGCAGCAGGTTGGTCATTCCGCCAATCTCCGTTCGAGCGCTTCCACCGATTCCGGCGTCAGGATCAAGTGCTCGTAGCGCAGAATGTCGTAGACGTTCGCGCCTTCGCTTCGCAGAATCTTCGTTCGCGCCAGGTTGCGCCCCGCCCGCTCGAGATCGGTATCCGTTCCCGCGGTGATGATCAGAGCGCTGCGAACGCCGAGATCGGCGAGCAGCTTGGCGAGCAGCTTCGTCTTCGGCTGCTCCAAGGTCAGCCGGTCGACGACCTTCAGCTTCCCGTCTTGGAGCTTTGCCGACAAAGCCGAGGCAAGTGCTGCCCGGCGGGACGAACGCGGCATCCGATACGAATAGTCTCGCGGCTGCGGTCCAAAAATCGTCGCGCCGCCGACCCAGATGGGCGAACGGCTGCTGCCCGCCCGGGCGCGCCCGGTACCCTTTTGGCGCCAGGGTTTACGACCACCACCGCTGACGAAACCGCGCGTCTTCGTCGCATGAGTCCCTGCACGGCGATTGGCGAGCTGCATGAGGACGACCTCGTGCAACAGGTGCTTGCGCACCGGTGCGCCAAAGACGACCGCGGGCAGCGCAAGCTGCCCGACGGATTGGTTGCCCTGCGAGACGACCTCGATGTTCGTCGAATCGCTCACCGCTTGCCTCCCTTCACCGACTTCGCGACGGTCAACAGGCCCCCGGTGGCGCCGGGAACCGCACCGCGCACCAGGAGGACGTTGTCGTCCGGCCGGATGGCGATCACCTCGAGGTTCTGGATGGTGACGCGGGTGTTGCCGTACTGCCCAGCCATGCGGCGTCCCTTGAACACTCGTCCGGGGAACGAACGATTGCCGATCGAACCGCCGTGGCGGAAGTACTCGTGGGTACCATGGCTGCCCGGGAAGCCGGCGAAGCCGTGCCGCTTGATGACGCCGGTGTAACCGCGACCCTTGGTAGTGCCGGACACGTCGATCCGATCGCCCACCTTGAACACGTCTTCGAGACGAATCTGCTGGCCCACCTGATAGGCCGCGTCGCCGCTGGCGCGAAACTCGCGCAGTACGCGGAAGACACCCTTCTGGGCCTTCAGGCAGTGCTCGCGGTACGCCTTGGAGACACGCTGCGGCTTCTGTTCACCGAAGCCGAGCTGCAACGCCGCGTAGCCGTCCGTCGCCGGGGTCTTCAACTGCACCACGGTGCACGGACCCGTTTCAATCACCGTAACCGGAATGAGCTCGCCCTTCTCGTTGAAGAGCTGAGTCATGCCGCGCTTCTTGCCGATCAAACCGACCATCGTCCGCAAAATCCCTGCTAGCGCACCGCTTCTCAGTGCAGCTTGATCTCGACGTCGACGCCTGCGGCAAGGTCCAGCTTGCCGAGGGCGTCGATCGTCTGTTGCGTCGGTTCGAGGATGTCCAAGAGCCGCTTGTGGGTGCGGATCTCGAACTGCTCACGGGACTTCTTGTCGACGTGCGGCGAGCGGTTCACCGTGAACCGCTCGACGTGCGTCGGCAATGGAATGGGTCCCGCCACACGACCGCCTGTCTGGCGCACGGTTTCGACGATTTCCTTCACCGACTGGTCCAACAGTCGATGATCGTACGCTTTCAAGCGGATCCGGATCTTCTCGTTCATCATGGCGCACGATTCCTAAGTATCGCGAAACCGTCTACCCAACGGGTTACTGGAGGATCTTGCTGACGACGCCAGCGCCGACCGTACGTCCGCCTTCGCGGATGGCGAAACGCAGACCCTCGTCCATGGCGATCGGGGTGATCAGCTCCATGGTGATCTTGATGTTGTCACCCGGCATCACCATTTCGGTTCCTTCGGGGAGCTGGATGACGCCGGTCACGTCGGTCGTGCGGAAGTACGCCTGGGGACGGTAGCCGTTGAAGAACGGCGTATGGCGGCCACCCTCTTCCTTCTTCAGGACGTAGATCTCCGCTTCGAACTTCGTGTGCGGCGTGATGCTGCCGGGAGCGGCGAGCACCTGGCCGCGCTCGATGTCCTCGCGCTTGACGCCACGCAGCAAGCAACCGAGGTTGTCGCCGGCGACGCCTTCGTCGAGAATCTTGCGGAACATCTCGACGCCGGTGACGGTCGTCTTCTGCGTCGGACGAACACCGACGATCTCGACTTCCTGGCCAGTCGCGATCTTGCCGCGCTCGACGCGACCCGTGGCCACCGTACCGCGGCCCTGAATCGTGAAGACGTCCTCGACGGGCATCAGGAACGGGCGATCCACGTCGCGTTCCGGCTGCGGGATATAGCTGTCGACGGCGTTCATGAGGTTCATGATCGCCTGCTCGCCCAGCTCGCCCTTGTCACCCTCGAGAGCCTTGAGGGCGCTGCCGCGCACGACGGGGATGTCGTCGCCGGGGAAGTTGTACTTCGACAGAAGCTCGCGCACCTCGAGCTCGACGAGCTCGAGCAACTCGGCGTCGTCGACCATGTCGACCTTGTTGAGGAAGACGACCATGGCCGGCACGCCGACCTGGCGGGCGAGCAGGATGTGCTCACGCGTCTGGGGCATCGGACCATCGGTCGCCGCCACCACCAAGATGGCGCCGTCCATCTGCGCCGCGCCGGTGATCATGTTCTTCACGTAGTCGGCGTGGCCCGGGCAGTCGACGTGGGCGTAGTGACGCTTCTCGGTCTCGTACTCGACGTGCGCCGTCGCGATCGTGATACCACGCGCCTTTTCTTCAGGCGCCTTGTCGATCTGATCGAAGGGCGTGAACTGAGCGCCACCGCGCTCGGCCAGGACCTTGGTGATCGCCGCAGTCAAGGTCGTCTTGCCGTGGTCGATGTGACCGATCGTGCCGACGTTGGCGTGCGGCTTCTTGCGCTCAAACTTCTGCTTCGACATAGCTTTACCCTCCCGTTCGGTCGTTTCTAGGCTCCGACGGCCTTTGCGGTGATCTCATCAGAGATGGTCTGCGGCACTGCTTCGTAGTGCGAAAACAACATCGTATAGGTAGCCCGCCCCTGCGTCATGGAACGCAGGTCGGTCGCATACCCGAAAATCTGTGCCAGCGGAACCTCGGCTGCCACGACTTGCGCACCAGCCCGGGCTTCCATTCCCAAGACCTTGCCACGGCGACTGCTCAGGTCGCCGATCACATCGCCCATGAAGTCTTCGGGTGTGACCACCTCGACCTTCATGATCGGTTCGAGCAAGGTCGGCGCCGCGTTGCGGGCCGCTTCCTTCAAGCACATCGAGCCGGCGATGCGAAACGCAATCTCCGACGAGTCGACTTCGTGGTACGAGCCGTCGATGACCGTTGCCTTGACGTCGACCATCGGGTATCCGGCGATGGCACCCGATTCCATTGCGTCGAGGGCGCCCTTTTCGATGGCCGGGATGAATTCCTTCGGAATGACCCCGCCCTTGGTGCCGTCGACGAACTCGAAGCCGCTGCCCGGCTCCTTCGGCTCCACCCTGAGTACCACATGTCCGTACTGGCCGCGACCACCCGACTGCCGGACGAATTTCGTTTCGTTCTCTACGGCGCGCCGAATGGTCTCACGGTACGCCACTTGCGGCTTGCCGATGTTGGCATCGACCTTGAACTCGCGCAGCAACCGATCGACGATGATCTCCAGGTGCAGCTCGCCCATGCCCGAGATGATCGTCTGACCCGTCTCGCGGTCCGTGTGGACGCGGAACGACGGATCTTCGGCTGCCAGCTTCTGCAGCGAAATCCCCAGCTTTTCCTGATCGGCCTTGGTCTTCGGCTCGATCGCGATGGCGATCACCGGCTCCGGGAACTCGATCGATTCGAGGACGATCGGCTTCGCCTCGTCGCACAGCGTATTCCCCGTCGTCGTGTCGCGCAAGCCGACTGCCGCACAGATGTCGCCCGCCTGAACTTCCTTGATGTCCTCACGCTTGTTGGCGTGCATCTGCAGCAGGCGACCGATGCGCTCCTTCTTCCCCTTCGTCGAGTTCAAGACCTGCGCCCCGGTCTCGAGACGGCCCGAATACACGCGCAGGAAGGTCAAACTCCCGACGAACGGGTCGGACATGATCTTGAAGGCCAACGCGGCAAACGGTGCGTCGACTTCCGAGGAACGCGTCTGGACCGCACCCGAATCCGGATGGATGCCCTCGATCGCCGGCACGTCCGTCGGCGCGGGAAGATAGTCGACGACCGCATCAAGGAGGGGCTGAACGCCTTTGTTCTTGAAGGCGGAGCCGCACAGAACCGGTACCATCTGCAGGCGCAGGGTCGCCTGGCGAATCCCCTTGCGCAGATCGGCCTCGTCCAAGGTGCCGGTCTCAAGGTACTTATCGGCAAGCTCCTCGTCGGCTTCGGCGGCGGCTTCGACCAGCGCCTCTCGGAGCACGGCGGCCTCGGTCTGCAATTCGGCCGGAATCTCGCTCACTTGATAGTTGGCTCCGAGACTCTCATCGTCCCAGGTGACCGCTTGCATGGTCACCAGATCGACGATGCCGCGGAAGTTTTCTTCCACTCCGATCGGCATTTGAATCGCTACGGGACGCGCGCCCAGCCGGTCGCGGATCATGGCAATGCATCGGTCGAAGTCGGCGCCGACGCGGTCCATCTTATTGATGAACGCGATGCGCGGCACGTGGTACTTGTCGGCCTGACGCCAAACGGTTTCCGACTGCGGCTCGACGCCGCCGACGGAACAAAAAACGGCTACGGCGCCATCGAGGACGCGCAGGGAGCGCTCGACCTCGATGGTGAAATCGACATGGCCCGGGGTGTCGATGATGTTGATGCGGTTGTCGTTCCAAAAGCAGGTCGTGGCAGCCGAGGTGATCGTGATGCCGCGTTCCTGCTCCTGCTCCATCCAGTCCATCGTCGCGGTGCCTTCGTGCACCTCGCCGATTTTGTAGTTGACACCGCAGTAATAGAGAATTCGCTCGGTGGTCGTCGTCTTACCGGCATCGATGTGCGCCATGATGCCGATATTGCGCGTCCGCTCGAGCGCTGATTTGCGAGCCATGACTCCAGTTCGTACGCGGCCCGGTGCCGCGTGGGTTGCATTCGCTTCAGAACACCCCTACCAGCGATAGTGGGCGAAGGCCTTGTTGGCGTCCGCCATGCGGTGGGTATCTTCCTTCTTCTTGATCGTCGTGCCGCGATTGGCGGCCGTGTCCATCAACTCCGCAGCCAAGCGTTCGGCCATCGACTTCTCGCCACGCGCCCGGGCGTTTCGTACGAGCCAGCGCATGCCGAGCGAGTTGCGTCGCACCGGACGCACCTCCACCGGCACCTGGTAGGTGGCGCCGCCGACGCGACGCGAACGCACTTCGACCGACGGCTTGGCGTTGTCGAGCGCCCGCTTGAAGACCCCGAGGGGGTCTTCCTTGGCGCGTTCGGCAATCAGATCGAGAGCATCGTAGAAGATCCCCTCGACGATGCTCTTCTTGCCGTCGATCATCATCGCGTTGATGAACTTGGTGACCGTTCGGTCGTGGTACTTGGGGTCCGGCAACACCTCGCGGCGCCGCACTTCACCTTTTCGGGGCATCTCGCTTCTCCGATCGCCTTACTTCGGCCGCTTGGCGCCGTACTTCGAACGGCCCTGGCGGCGATCCTGCACGCCGATCGAGTCCAGCGTACCACGGATGATGTGGTAGCGGACGCCGGGGAGGTCCTTCACACGACCCCCGCGGATCAGGACCACGGAGTGTTCCTGGAGGTTGTGTCCGATACCCGGGATGTAGGTCGTCACTTCGATGCCATTGGTCAGGCGCACGCGAGCGACCTTGCGCAAGGCGGAGTTCGGCTTCTTCGGCGTCTGCGTATACACGCGGGTGCACACGCCACGCTTTTGGGGCGACGCCTGCAGAGCGGGCGCTGCCGTGCGGTGGCGCGGATCTTGGCGCCCCTGTCGTACGAGCTGATTAATAGTCGGCATCGATTCGTTCCGCTTGTTTGAGTCCCGGAAAAACCGGAATCCGCGCTAATAGTGGATTTCCCCTACCCCTGTCAAGCGAGCCGTTCGCCAACGACCGCGCTCTCGGGTCCGGGCTCGTCCTGACCCTCGAGGTCGGCCCCTTCGACCAGGACCTCCATCTCGGAGTACCGCTTCAATCCGGTCCCTGCCGGGATGAGGCGGCCCATGATGACGTTCTCTTTGAGGCCGATGAGATGATCGATCTTGCCGTTGATCGAAGCCTCGGTCAGCACCTTCGTCGTCTCCTGGAAGGATGCTGCCGAGATGAAGCTGTCGGTCGACAGGCTCGCCTTCGTGATACCGAGCAACAGCGACTCGGCGATCGCCGGATCGCCATTGGCCGCGATCACCGCGTCGTTGGCCTCTTCGAAACGCCACTTTTCGATCTGGTCACCCAGGAGGAATTCGGTATCGCCGACCTCCTTGATCTTCACGCGGCGCAGCATCTGGCGGACGATCACCTCGATGTGCTTGTCGTTGATCCGAACGCCCTGCAACCGGTAGATCTCCTGCACTTCGTCGACGAGATACTTGGCCAGGGCCTTCTCACCGAGGATGGTCAGGATGTCGTGCGGGTTCGACGAGCCGTCCATGAGCGGCTCGCCGGCGCGTACATGATCGCCCTCGTGCACGCTGATGTGCTTGCCCTTGGCGATGAGGTACTCGCGCGGTTCGCCCACTTCCGGCGTGACGATGACCTTGCGCTTACCCTTGGTATCCTTACCGAACGACACGATCCCGTCGATTTCGCTGATGGTCGCGAATTCCTTCGGCTTGCGTGCCTCGAAAAGCTCGGCGACGCGCGGCAGACCGCCGGTGATGTCCTTCGTCTTGGTGGTTTCGCGCGGGATCTTGCCGATGACGTCGCCGGCGGACACCTGCTGACCCTCGATGACGTGCAAGTGGGCGCCGACCGGGAGCTGGTAACGAGCGACGTTGTCGGAGTTCGGCAGCTTCGCCGTCTTACCGTGGGCGTCCTTGATCGACACACGCGGACGCTTGTCCAGATCCTTGCTGTCGATGATGACCTTGGTCGAGAGACCGGTACGATCGTCGACGCGCTCTTCCATCGTGACGCCTTCGACGACGTCACCGAACTTCACCGTACCGGGCACTTCGGTGAGGATCGGAATGGTGTATGGATCCCACTCGGCCAGTAGTTCGCCGGCCTTGACCGACTCGCCGTTGCCCTTCTTGAGCTTGGCACCGTACACCATCGAGTAGCGCTCACGCTCGCGCTCACGACCCGCCTCGGGGTACTCGACGATGGCGATCTCACCGTTACGGTTCATGACGACGTAGTCGCCTTCATTGTTCCGCACGGTCGTGATGTTGATGTACTTCACGGTGCCGCCGTGGCGCGGTTCCAGGGTCGTCTGCTCGGCGCGACGGCTCGCCGTGCCGCCGATGTGGAACGTGCGCATGGTCAGCTGCGTTCCCGGTTCACCGATCGACTGTGCCGCAATGACACCGATGGCTTCACCGAGATTGACCATGTGGCCGCGGGCCAGGTCGCGGCCATAGCACCGGCTGCAAACACCGCGCCGCGACTGACAGGTCAGTACCGAACGAATCTTGACCCGCTCGAGACCAGCCTCTTCGATGTCCGTGACCAGCGCCTCGTTGATCTCCACGTTGGCCTCGACGATCACCTCGCCCGAGAACGGGTCGCGGATGTCTTCGAGGGCCACGCGACCGAGAACACGGTCGCCAAGAGGCTCGATCACTTCGCCACCCTCGACGAGGGGCGTCATTTCGATACCGTCGATGGTACCGCAATCGACTTCGGTGATGATCGAGTCTTGCGCCACGTCCACCAGACGGCGGGTGAGGTAACCGGAGTTGGCCGTCTTCAAGGCCGTGTCCGCCAGACCCTTGCGTGCGCCGTGCGTGGAGATGAAGTACTGCAGCACGGTGAGGCCTTCGCGGAAGTTGGCCGTGATCGGGGTCTCGATGATTTCGCCCGAAGGCTTGGCCATGAGGCCGCGCATACCCGCCAGCTGACGAATCTGCTGCGCCGAGCCGCGCGCCCCGGAGTCCGCCATCATGAAGATCGGGTTGAAGCTCGTCCCTTCCAGGGCACGACCCTCCCCGCCGGCGCTCGACTCCGTCTGGAGGCCGCGGATCATCTCGTCGGCGACGCGGTCCGTCACGTCGGCCCAGATGTCGACGACCTTGTTATAGCGTTCGCCGTCGGTGATCAGACCTTGGTTGTACTGTTCTTCGATCTCGCGCACCGAGCCATACGCCGAATCCAACAGGTTTTCCTTGTTGGCCGGAATCTTCATGTCCTTGATGCAGATCGAGATGCCGGCACGGGTGGCGAACTCGTAACCCAGGTCCTTCAAGCGATCGGCGAAGATCACGGTGGCCTTGTTGCCAGCGTGGCGATACGCCAGATCGATGAGATTCCCGAGTTCCTTCTTCTTCATCACCTTGTTGACGTGACGGAACTCCATCCCGGCGGGGACGATCTCGAACAGCAGAACACGGCCGACGGTGGTCTCGACGGTCTCTCCCTCGTGACGAGCGAGAATCGGCGCCTGCAAGTCGACTTCACCCTGATCGAAGGCGATGCGGACCTCGTGGAAGCTGGCGAACCGTTTCCCGGCACCCACGGTACCAGGACGTTCGCGGGTCATGTGATACAGCCCGAGGACGATGTCTTGCGTCGGAACGATGATCGGCTTGCCGTGCGCCGGCGAGAGGATGTTGTTCGTCGACATCATCAAGGCGCGTGCTTCGACCTGCGCCTCGACCGACAGCGGCAGATGCACCGCCATCTGGTCGCCGTCGAAGTCGGCATTGTAGGCCGCGCAGACGAGCGGATGGAGCTGGATCGCCTTGCCCTCGATGAGGGTGGGCTCGAAAGCCTGGATGCCGAGTCGATGCAGCGTCGGCGCGCGATTGAGCAGCACCGGATGCTCGCGGATCACTTCGTCCAGGATGTCCCACACTTCGGGACGTTCCTTCTCCACCATCTTCTTGGCACTCTTGATGGTGGTGACGAAGCCGCGCTCTTCGAGCTTGTTGTAGATGAATGGCTTGAACAGCTCGAGCGCCATCTTCTTCGGCAGCCCGCACTGGTGCAAGCGCAGTTCCGGTCCGACGACGATGACGGAGCGGCCCGAGTAATCGACGCGCTTGCCCAGGAGGTTCTGGCGGAAGCGACCGCTTTTCCCCTTGAGCATGTCCGACAGCGACTTGAGCGGCCGCTTGTTCGGGCCCGTGATCGCGCGCCCGCGGCGACCGTTGTCGAGGAGCGCGTCCACCGACTCCTGCAGCATGCGCTTTTCGTTGCGCACGATGATGTCGGGCGCGTTCAGCTCGATCAGCCGCTTCAATCGGTTGTTGCGGTTGATCACGCGGCGGTAGAGGTCGTTCAGGTCCGAGGTCGCGAAGCGGCCGCCGTCGAGCGGCACGAGCGGGCGAAGGTCGGGCGGAATGACGGGGATGACCTCGAGGATCATCCATTCCGGCCGCGCGCCCGACGCACGGAAGGCGGTGAGAACCTTGAGGCGCTTCGCCAACTTCTTGCGCTTCGCCTCGCTGGTGGCGCCGCGCATCTCGAGACGCAGCTCTCGGCTGAGTTCCTCGACGTCGATGTTCTTGAGCAGGGCACGAATCGCTTCGGCACCCATTTCGGCGTGAAATCCACCGCCGAACTCCTCACGCGCTTTGCGGTACCGGCCCTCGCTGAGCAGTTCCTTGTAGGCCAGCGGCGTCTTGCCCGCGTCGAGGACGACATACGACTCGAAGTAGAGGACCTTTTCGATCTCCTTGAGCGTCATGTCGAGGAGCGTGCCGATGCGGCTCGGCAAGCTCTTGAGGAACCAGATGTGCGCCACCGGCGTCGCTAGGTCGATGTGACCCATGCGTTCGCGCCGCACCTTGGACTGAATCACTTCGACGCCGCACTTTTCGCACACGACGCCGCGGTGCCGCATGCGCTTGTACTTGCCGCAGTTGCACTCGTAATCCTTCGTCGGTCCGAAAATCTTGGCGCAGAAGAGGCCGTCGCGTTCGGGCTTGAAGGTCCGGTAGTTGATCGTCTCGGGCTTGCGCACTTCGCCGTGTGACCACGAGCGAATCTTTTCGGGCGACGCGAGCGACACCCGGAGTGCGTTGAAGTGCAGCGGATTCTTCGGCCGCTCGAATAGGGTGAACAGATCCTCCATGAACTACTCCCGCGCCTCTACTCGCCGGACTGCGCCAGCGAAGCCGGCGCCTCCGGATTCTCTTCGAGCAACTCGACGTCGAGCGCCAAGCTCTGCAACTCCTTCATCATCACGTTGAAGGACTCCGGCAGACCCGGTTCGAGAACGTTCTCTCCCTTGACGATCGCTTCGTACATGCGAGTACGGCCGGCGACATCGTCCGATTTGACCGTGAGCATTTCCTGCAGCGTGAACGCGGCGCCATAGGCCTCCAACGCCCACACCTCCATTTCACCCAGACGCTGACCACCGAATTGCGCCTTGCCGCCGAGTGGCTGCTGGGTGACCAGCGAGTACGGACCCGTCGAGCGCGCATGGATCTTGTCGTCGACCAGGTGATGGAGCTTGAGCATGTACATCATGCCGACCGTGACCGGGTGCGCGAACAGCTCACCCGTACGCCCGTCTCGCAACCGCGCCTGCCCCGTCGCGGGTAGACCCGCCTTCTTGAGGAGGTCGAAGATCTCGTCTTCGGCCGCACCGTCGAAAACGGGCGAGGCCGTGTGCATGCCGCGGCTGGACTTACGCGCCAGTCGCGCCAGATCGGCTTCGTTGAGCTTCTGAATGAACTCGACGTGATGCGGGAACATCGTCACCATGCGGCGGCGGAGCTCGGTCGCGTCGATGCGCTTGTTCTCGAAATCGCGCAGCTGCGATCCCAGAGCATAGGCTGCCCAGCCGAGGTGCGTCTCGAGGATCTGGCCGACGTTCATACGCGAGGGAACGCCGAGAGGGTTCAACACGACATCCACCGGAGAACCGTCCTCGAGGTACGGCATGTCCTCTTCCGGCAGAATGCGCGACAAGACGCCTTTGTTGCCGTGCCGGCCCGCCATCTTGTCGCCGACCTGAAGCTTGCGCTTGATGGCGACGAAGACCTTGACGAGCTTGATGACTCCCGGAGGCAGTTCATCGCCAGCTCGGACGCGGTCGATTCGCTCCTGAAAGCGCATGCGAATGAGCGACAGCTGCTCCTGCATCGCCTCGACGATGCGGCGCACCTCATCCTCGGTCGCGGCCTCGTCGACCTTCAGGTCGGCCCACTGTCCCGGCGTGAGGGCATCGAAGTCCTCTTGCTGTAGAGTATGCCCCTTCTGCAGGAGAACCTTGCGATCGTCGTCGGTCAGGCGCGCGGCGAGGACCTTGCCCACCAGGAGCTTCCTGACCTTGCCCTGGGCCGAGTCGCGAATGATGCGCTGCTCGTCCTGCTGGTCCTTGCGCAGACGGTCGACGTCCGCCTCCTCGATCGCGCGGGTACGTTCGTCCTTCGACACTCCCTTACGCGAGAAGACGTGAGCGCTGATCACGGTTCCTTCGACGCCCGGCGGCACCTTGAGCGACGTGTCGCGCACTTCGCCGGCCTTTTCACCGAAGATGGCGCGCAGCAGCTTCTCTTCCGGAGAGAGCTGGGTCTCGCCCTTGGGCGTGATCTTGCCCACGAGGATGTCGCCGGGGCGTACCTCGGCACCGATGCGGATGATGCCGCTGTCGTCGAGGTCCTTGAGGGCTTCCTCGCCGACGTTGGGAATGTCGCGCGTGATCTCCTCGGGTCCGAGCTTCGTGTCGCGGGCGACACACTCGAACTCCTCGATGTGGACCGAGGTGAACAGATCTTCCTTGGCGACGCGCTCGCTGATGAGGATCGAGTCTTCGAAGTTGTAGCCACCCCAGGGCATGAAGGCGACCAACACGTTGCGCCCGAGCGCCAGTTCGCCGATGTCGGTCGACGGGCCGTCGGCGATGACCGTACCGGCCTCGACTTCGTCACCCGCCAACACGATCGGTCGCTGGTTGATGCAGGTGTTCTGGTTGGAGCGCTGGTACTTCGTGAGATTGTAGATGTCGACGCCCGGGTCGTGCACCGAATCGGAAGGCTGGTGAACGCGAATGACGATGCGGGTCGCATCGACGCTTTCGACGACACCGGATCGGCGAGCGACCACCGTGACGCCGGAATCGCGCGCGACGACCTGCTCCATGCCCGTGCCGACGAACGGTGCTTCGGTGCGCAGCAGCGGCACGGCTTGGCGCTGCATGTTCGAGCCCATCAGGGCGCGGTTGGCGTCGTCGTGCTCGAGGAACGGAATGAGCGATGCGGCCACGCTGACCAACTGGTTCGGCGAGACGTCCATGAACTGGACCTCTTCCGGACGCACCAAGGTGAACTCACCTTGCTTACGCGCCGATACCATGTCGACCGTGAATCGACCCTGCGCGTCGACCGGCGCGTTGGCCTGCGCGATGATGTGGTCTTCCTCTTCCAGCGCCGAGAGGAAACGGATGCGGTCGGTGACACAGGCGTCGACCACCTCGCGGTACGGCGTCTCGACGAAGCCGAATTCGTTCACCCGCGCGTAGGTCGACAGCGATGCGATCAGACCGATGTTCGGACCTTCCGGCGTCTCGATCGGACAGACGCGACCGTAGTGCGTGGTGTGCACGTCACGCACTTCGAAACCGGCGCGTTCGCGGGTAAGACCGCCTGGGCCGAGGGCCGAGAGTCGTCGCTTGTGGGTAATCTCGGAGAGCGGATTCGTCTGGTCCATGAACTGCGAGAGCTGGCTGGACCCGAAGAACTCCTTGATCACGGCGGAGACCGGCTTGTAGTTGATGAGCTCCTGCGGCATCAGCGTTTCGATGTCCTGCAGGCTCATCCGCTCCTTGATCGCCCGCTCCATGCGGACGAGGCCGATGCGGTACTGATTCTCGACGAGCTCGCCCACCGCACGAACGCGACGGTTGCCGAGATGGTCGATGTCGTCGGTCTGCCCACCACCGTTCTTCAGCTCGATGAGGTAACGCACGACCTCGAGGATGTCCTCGCGGCGCAGGGTGCCCTGATCGAGGGGAGCCTGTTGCCGAAGCTTGTGATTCAGCTTCAGGCGACCGACGCGCGACAGGTCGTAGCGCTCCGGGTTGAAGAACAGGTTGTTGAAGAACGTCGTCGCGGTATCGATCGTCGGCGGATCACCAGGGCGCAAACGCTTGTAGATCTCGATGATGGCCTCTTCCGGGCTGAGGTTACCATCGAGCAGGAGCGTATTGCGCAGCGAGGGACCGACCAGCTGATCCTCGAGGAACAACACCTCGATCTCGGCGATGCCGCGCTCGCGCAGCACCTCGAGCGCATCGGCACTGATCTCGTGGTTGCATTCCAGCAGCACTTCGCCGGTGTTCTGATCGACGATGTCGTGCGCCGCGACCCGACCGATGACGTCCTCGAGGGTGACGGGAATCTCCGCCAGCCCCGCGTTCTCCATCTGACGAATCGCCATCTTGGTGATCTTGCGACCTTCCTTGACGATGACTTCGTTGTTGGGACCGCGGATGTCGCGACGCGCACGCAGACCGACGAGTTGATCGGCCTTGAACCGCTTGGCCAAACGACCCTGATCGATGAGGATCGTGTCGGTCTTGTAGAAGTAGTTGAGGAGGTCTTCGGTCGACATCCCGAGCGCCCGCAGCACCACCGTCGCATGGAACTTGCGACGGCGATCGATGCGCACGTAGAGCAAATCTCGCGGATCGAACTCGAAGTCGATCCACGAGCCGCGGTACGGAATGATGCGAGCCGAGTACAGTAACTTGCCGGAAGCGTGCGTCTTGCCCTTGTCGTGGTCGAAGAAGACGCCCGGCGAGCGGTGCAGCTGGCTGACGATCACCCGCTCGGTGCCATTGACCATGAACGTGCCGTTCACGGTCATCAGCGGGATTTCGCCGAAGTAGACCTCTTGCTCCTTGACGTTCTTGATGGAGCGAGCCCCCGTCTCCGGGTCCGTATCCCAAAGGACGAGTTGAATCGTCACCTTGAGCGGCGCGGCATACGTCATGCCGCGTTCGTGACACTCGTCGACGGTGTACTTCGGTTCGGCGAGCGCGTAGCTCACGAATTCCAGGGACGCGGTCTCGTTGAAGTCCCGGATCGGGAACACCGACTTGAACACGCCCTGCAACCCAACATCCTCGCGTGCCCCCGGAGGCACGGAGGCTTGCAGAAAATCCTCGTAGGACTGCTTTTGGATCTCGATGAGATTGGGGATATCGACGATCCGTTTGATCCGTCCGAACTGACGCCGCAAGCGTAGATTGTTGGGTACTCTGGAACCCATGAAGTCTCCTCGAACCGCAGTGGACTAAGGTCTACTTCAACTCGACGACGCCGCCCGCTTCCTCGATCTGCTTCTTCAAGGCTTCGGCCTGATCCTTCGGCAAGCCTTCCTTCACCGGCTTGGGGGCGCCGTCGACCAGGTCCTTGGCTTCCTTCAGCCCGAGGCCGGTCGCTTCGCGCACAGCCTTGATGACCTGGATCTTCTTGTCGCCCGCCGTCATCAGCATGACGGTGAACTCGTCCTTCTCCGGCGCCGCTTCCACCGCCGCGCCGCCGCCGCCGGCCGCAACCGCCATCACCGGCGCTGCTGCACTGACGCCAAGCTCTTCTTCGAGCTCCTTGACCAAGGTCGCCGCATCCATCAACGACATGTTCTTGATGAATTCCTTGACCTGATCCCGCGAAATCGTGTCTTCGGCCATTTCTGAATCCTCCTGTCCTGTCCTCGTTACTTACGCATTGCCTTCGAGCCGCGAGCGCACGGCGTCGAGTACCCGGGCCATTCGCGCGCCGGGCTCCTGCAAGAGCCGGACGAGATTCGTCGCGGGCGCCTGCATGACGGCGAGCAGTTGGGCCAAGACGACTTCCTTGCTCGGCATCTTGGCCAGTTGATCGACCTCGGCCGGCTCGAGCAGGTTGCGCTCGATGACTCCCGCGCGGATCGAAACCTTGTCGTGGTCCTTGGCGAAGTCGACCAACACCTTGGTCACCGCCACGGGATCCTCATAGCCGAAGACCAGCCCTGTCGGCCCGCTCAGCAATTCCTCGAGCTTGGCGAACTCGGTGTCCTTGAGCGCCAATCGCGTCAGGGTGTTCTTGGCGATCTTGAACTCGCCGCCGGCGCGCTTCAGTTCGCGCCGCAGCTTCATCACCGTCGCCACGTCCAACCCGGTGGCGTGCGTGATGAGAGCGACCTTGGCTCGGCGGAATCGGGCTTGTAGGGCGGCGACTTCCGTCACCTTTTCTTCGCGATTCACGTTGTCTCTCCTCGCTGGCGGCTCAGGCCGTGGCACCGCGCAGGGCGGTGGGGTCGATGGCGATGCCCGGTCCGACCGTCGAAGCCACCGCGATCGTACGCAGATAGCTACCCTTGGAGGCCGCCGGCTTGGCGCGCACGAGGGTATCGATCAGGGCTCGCGCATTCTCGGCGAGCTTCTCCGGACCAAAGGACTTCTTGCCGATGGCGGCATGGACGATGCCGGCCTTTTCGACGCGGAAATCGACTTTACCAGCCTGCAAGTCGCGAACCGCCTTGCCGACTTCGAACGTCACGGTGCCGATCTTCGGGTTCGGCATCAGGCCGCGCGGTCCGAGGATCTTGGCGATGCGTCCGACCAAACCCATCATGTCCGGCGTGGCCACGGTCTTGTCGAATTCGAGCCACCCCTCGGAGATCTGCTTGACCAATTCCTCGCCACCGACGACATCGGCGCCGGCCTCGCGGGCCTCGCGCTCCTTGTCGCCCTTGGCGAAGACGGCGACGCGCACCGTCTTGCCCGTGCCGTGCGGAAGGACGACGCTGCCGCGGACGTTCTGGTCCGCCTGCCGCGGGTCGACGCCCAGCTTCACCGCGATTTCGATGGTCTCGTCGAACTTGGCCGTGGCCGTTTCGACGGCTAGGCTCAGCCCCTCTTCGAGCGAGTACTGCCGCGTTCGATCTACCTTAGCTACGGCGGCGCGATACCGCTTGCCCACATTCGCCATGGCCTGTCTCCGTTCAGTCGACGACGTCGAGGCCCATGCTGCGTGCCGCACCCTCGATGGTGCGCATCGCGGCTTCGACGCTACCCGCCGTCAGGTCGGGCAACTTCAGTTCTGCGATCTCCCGCACTTGGGCGCGCGTCACCTTGCCGACCTTCGTTTTGTTCGGCTCACCCGAGCCTTTTTCGATCTTTGCCGCCTTCTTCAGGAGGATGGCCGCCGGTGGCGTCTTGAGCACGAAGGTGAACGACCGGTCGGCGTAGACCGTGATGATCACCGGGATCACCAAGCCCTGCTGCCCCTGGGTCTGGGCGTTGAACGCTTTGCAGAACTCCATGATGTTGACGCCACGCTGGCCCAACGCCGGTCCGACGGGCGGACTCGGGTTCGCTGCGCCGGCGGGAATCTGGAGCTTCACTTCTCCAATGACCTTCTTCACGGAAACTCTCCTCGGTGATCGGCACGTCAGGCACGCTCGACCTGGACGAAGTCCAGTTCGACCGGCGTCGCGCGCCCGAAAATACTGATCAGAACCCGCAGCTTGCCCTTATCGGGCTTGACCTCTTCGACGACGCCGTTGAAGTCGGCGAACGGGCCGTCCACGACCTTGACGCTCTCGCCTGCTTCGAACAGGACCTTGGGCTTCGGACGGCTCGCCCCTTCCTCCATTTGATGCGTGATTTCACGCACTTCCTGCTCGGAAATGGGCGACGGGCTGGTTGCGTCGCCGACGAACCCGGTGACCTTCGGAGTATCCTTGACGATATGCCAGGTCTCGTCGGTCAGCACCATCTGCACCAGAATGTAGCCGGGGAAGAACTTGCGCGAGGAAGTCTTCTTGCGCCCCTTGACGAGCTCGACGACCTTCTCGGCAGGTACCAACACCTCGCCGAAAAGATCGCTCATGCCCCGGCTCTTGACTCGCTCTTCGAGCGCGGCTTTCGCCTTGTGCTCGTAGCCCGAGTACGTATGGACGACGTACCACTCCTTGTTCATGAAGCTTCCGTCAGCTGAGGAGCGCCTGCATCAGGTACGAGAGGGTAAAATCGACCAAGCCGAGAAACGTCGCGACCACGGCGGTGACGACGACCACCATGACGGTTGCGGCGTAGGTTTCGCTCCGGGTGGGCCACGAGACCTTCTGCAGCTCCGACCTCACCTCAGTGAGGAAGGTTGCCGCCCTCGGTCCCGCGCCTCGCAGCGCATCGAGCTGTTCCTGCAGTGCCATATCGTGTCCGTTTCCGTCTTCCGCGAACGGGCCAGGCAGGCTTCGAACCTGCAACCCCCGGATTTGGAGTCCGGTGCTCTGCCAGTTAGAGCTACTGACCCTCTAGACGCCCGCTGCCGGCTGCCTCGATTCGTCGAGGCAACCCCGACCTCAGACCTTGGACTCCTTGTGCACGGTATGCGACCGACAATGCGGGCAAAACTTCTTGAAGGAAAGCTTTTCCGTCGTGGTCTTCTTGTTCTTCGAGCTCGTGTAGTTGCGCCGCCGGCACTGCTCGCACTGAAACGAAATCAAATCACGCATGCTCGCCTCTCTTCCAACCCGCCTGCGATCGACCGCCTCGACCTTTCGACAGAACGGGCGGCAAGGCCGGAAACCAACAGGCCGCTTCCGACTGCCGCACCATCCCTTCTTCAACAAGCCCAGGAGCGGATTCGAACCGCCGACCTCGTCCTTACCAAGGACGTGCTCTGCCGCCTGAGCTACCTGGGCCCATGTCGACCCGCTTCCGCAGGCCGACCTCTATCTTGGGAAGTACACTCAGAGCGGGAAACGGGACTCGAACCCGCGACCCTCAGCTTGGAAGGCTGATGCTCTAGCCAACTGAGCTACTCCCGCCCGTACTTCCCTGAACCGACGACTGCTCCCGGATTAACTCCGGTGGAGAGGGGAGGATTCGAACCTCCGAAGGCGTAAGCCGGCAGATTTACAGTCTGCTCCCTTTGGCCACTTGGGTACCTCTCCCCACGTTCTGGAGCCGATGGCCAGAATCGAACTGGCGACCTTCTGATTACAAGTCAGATGCTCTACCAATTGAGCTACATCGGCCCAGTAATCCTCATTCCGAGTCTACAGCCACACGGCCGGTCCTCAGGGAAGACCGGCCGTGTCGTGCGAAACGTGCTTCCTATCGGAACGACCCCATCACTGTCAAGGCGAACATCGACCCGAGATCACTTCTCTGCCTCCATTCGGCGCCGAAGCTCGAACAACGCCAGCGCCGCTGCCACCGAAACGTTCAACGATTCGACCTCGTTCGCCATCCGAATGAACAACGCTCGGTCGCAGGATGCCCGCACCAATGGCCGTATCCCCCGCTCGCCCCCGACCACCAGCACCACAGGGGTCGGTACCGCCTCCGCACCGAAGAGGTCCGCCTCGCCCCGCGCATCCAATCCGAATACCCAGTACCCTGCCTCTTTCCAGGTGGCAAGGTGGCGCGCCAAGTTGACGACCTGCAGCACCGGCAACAAAGCGGAGGTCCCGACGGCCGCGCTCTCGACGGTCGCCGTGATGCCTACCGTCCCGTCCCGCGGCAAGACGACCGCGCCCGCCCCCGCGGCGGCCGCCGATCGCAGAATCGCGCCGAGGTTGCGCGGATCCTGGACCTGGTCGATCACCAGCACCAGTTCGGGTCGCCGGGCCACGACCTCCTCGAGCGATGCGTACGGAAACGGCTGAGCCTCGGCTACGACGCCTTGGTGGTGCTCGCTCCGAACGGACCGCGTCAGCCAATCTCGGTCGCGCGGCTCGACGGAGACACCGACCCCCCGCGCCCGATCCAAGATCTCCGCCAACCGACGCGTGGCCGTCGCGTCGTAGTAGATCCGGCGCAGCCGGAGTCCGGCGTCCCGCATCAGCCAATGCTCGACCACGTGCGGTCCGTACAGCCAGCCGCGCTCGCTCGCTCGCTCCGCCGATCGCGACCCTTGCCTTACATCCGTCCGGCCTTTCATTTAGAGTCTTTCTTCGTGCGCATCCTCGACCGCTACATTCTTCGCGAAATTTCGGTGCCGTTCCTCCTCGGCCTCGCGGTCTTCACCATGATCCTGCTCGTGGCGCGCGTGCTCAAACTCGTCGAGTTGGTGGTCAACCGAGGCGTCCCGTTCGTCGAGGTGCTCAAGCTCTTCGCGTACATCCTACCTTCGTTTCTCGAGGTCACCGTGCCCATGGCACTGCTGCTGGCGGTTCTCGTCGGTCTCGGTCGCCTCTCGGCCGACAGCGAAATCGTCGCCCTGCGCGCCTCCGGCATGAGCCTCCTTCAGCTGGCGCGCCCCGTGGCACTCTTCGCCGCGGCGGCGTTCGTCCTCGCGCTGGGTCTATCTCTCGAAGCGCGCCCGTGGGGCAACAGCTTGTTGCGCAACGGGTTGTACGAGATTGCCAAGGTGCGCGCTACGGCCGGCATTCGACCCAAGGTGTTCACCGACGACTTCGAGGGCGTCGTGCTCTACGTCGACGCGATCGAACCACCGGGGAACGTGCTGCGCGGCATCTTGATTTCCGGCGCATTCGAACCCGCGAGCGCCGTCCGGCCGGACGCGCCGGAGGACGAGGCCCCGGAGAGCACGGTCGTCGCCAAGTCGGGCGTGCTCATCGCCGACGAAGCATCGCATGTGCTGACCCTTCGTTTGTTCGAGGGAAGCCTGCACTCGATCGACTCGGCACGACGCAGTTACCATCGCACCGACTTCGGCGCCTACGACATCGCACTCGACCTGGACACCGCGCTCGCCGATCTGAGTCGTCACGAGCCCGAACCGAAAGAGATTCCCACCGGCGAGTTGCGGCGGCGCATCGCCCTCGCGCAAGCGGGGGAAAAGGCCTCGACGCGTGAAGAGGTCGAGTTGGCGCGGCGTTTCGCCATTCCGTTCGCCTGTCTCGGCTTCGCCGCGGTTGCCCTACCGCTGGGCGTGCGCCCTGCGTCATCGGCGCGGGCCCAGAGTTTTTCCCTGAGTCTCGTCCTGATTCTCGGCTATTATCTGTTGCTCACCTTGGGCGAGAGTCTGGGCGAACGGGGCCTTCTGCCTGCGGTCCCGGCTCTTTGGATCCCCAATCTCGTATTGGCCGCCCTCGCCTATCGCCTATATCGGACCGCTGCACGCGAGACGCCGCCGCGGGCGACGGCGAGTCGCCTGAGTGTTCGGCTCCGGGCGGCGTGGTCTCGCGTGCGCGAGCGGGTGGAGCGGATGGGCGGGATCTGAGTCCCACGATGCGAGTCTACAGCCGCCACTTGATCCGCCAATACGGTAGCATCTTTCTACCGTTGATGGCCGCGTTCGTCGCCCTCTATCTCATCGTCGACTTTCTCGATCGACTCGACATCCTGCTTCGGCATGATGCGTCTGCATCGGAGAGTCTGCGCTACTTTCTCTTCAAGATTCCGTTGATGGTCACGCAGATTGCGCCAGCGGCGGCGATGGTCGCGGTGCTCGTGAGCTTGGGGCTGATGGGCAGGCGGAACGAAATCGTCGCGTTGCGCGCCTGCGGCATCAGTTTATGGCAAATGGCGATTCCCCTCTTGGGAGTCGGCTTCTGCCTCAGCCTGGCGGCCATCGCGTGGGACGAATTCGTCGTGCCGTATGCTTCGCGCCAATTCGAGTACGTCAACAACGTCGAGATCCGCAATCGAGGGGAGCGGGCCCTACTGAGCGATCGGGAGATCTGGTTGCAGGGCAGCGGTGGCTTCTACCATATCGACCATGTCGATCTGCGGCGCGGCGAGCTGTACGGGGTGACGATGTTGTCGGTGGGTCCGGACTTCACCAGCGAGAGCGTCGTCGAGATTCGTCAGGCACGTTGGGCAGGCGACCATTGGCAGGTCGACGGGGCCGTTCGCCACCGTCTCGGTCCCAGCGGTGAACTGCGCAGCGAAGCGGTCCCCAACCCCGAGTTGCTGATTCGCGAACCTCTCAGCGAATTCACCGAAGTACAGCGGCAGCCCGAGGAACTGAGTTTCCTCGAACTCCGTGACCGGATTCGGCGGCTGTCGCGCAAGGGGATCGACGCGTCGAACTATCTAGTCGATCTCTATTTGAAACTGGCGCTGCCGTTTTCGATCGTCGCGCTCATGCTGATCGGCATTCCAATCGCCGGCAGCGTGCGACGCAATCCGAGCGTCGCCCAAGCCCTCGCCTCGGGGCTGGTGGTCGGGTTCGCGTATTGGGTGGTGTTGGGGTTCGCCCGCTCGTTGGGCGAAAGTGGCGTGGTCGGCGCGGCGTTGGCTGCGTGGGCAGCCAACGCCATCGCCGTCATGCTGGGAGGGGTTCTGTTCCTGCGAGGGGAATGAACGAGATCAGCGCTTCGAGTACTGCGGCCGCTTGCGGGCCTTATGCCGACCGTACTTCTTGCGCTCGACCTCGCGGGGGTCGCGGGTCACGTAACCGGCCTTCTTGAGAGGGCCGCGCAGGTCGGGATTTGCGAGCATGAGCGCCCGGGTGATGCCGTGACGAATGGCAGCCGCTTGGGCCGACAGGCCGCCACCCTGCACGTTTGCATACACGTCGAACTGGCCGATCGTCTCGGACACGTCGAAGGGCTGCTGTACGACCATGCGCGAGGTGGCGCGCCCGAAGTATTCGTCGAGGGGGCGCTTATTGACTTGGACCGACCCCTGTCCGGGAGACAAACGGACGCGAGCGACCGCACTCTTGCGGCGACCGGTGGCGACGTGAACGATCTCAGCACTCATGAATCGACTCTACCTTCTACTTCAGAGGGGCAGCGCGACGGGTTGTTGAGCGACGTGCGGATGCTCCGTGCCGCTGTAAACCTTGAGCTTGGTGACGAGTTGGCGACCCAAGCGATTCTTCGGAAGCATCCCCCGCACCGCGGTTCGGAGAAGTTCTTCCGGCCGTTCCGCTAGGGCGACGCGCGCCGAAGTCTTGCGGATTCCACCCGGGTGTCCGGTGTGACGGTAATAGGTCTTGTCGTCCGTCTTGCTTCCGGTGAAGCGCACCTTGTCGGCATTGAGAACGATGACGAAATCGCCACAGTCCTGGTTGGGCGTGAAGCCGGGATTGGTCTTCCCCCGCAACACGCTGGCAATGCGGCTTGCCACGCGGCCGACCACGGCGCCGTCAGCGTCGATGACGAACCAACGGCGGTTGGCCATGGCGTCTTCGCGGCTCAGCATTTTCGTTGACTTCGTTCTCGACATTTCTCTGTCCGCTTTCCCGGTGCGGCTCCGCTGTTTCAGGCGCTCGAATCGAAAAGAAAATGGCGGGATGGACGGGACTTGAACCCGCGACCTCCGACGTGACAGGCCGGCGTTCTAACCAACTGAACTACCACCCCGACAAGAGTCGCCGTTTATGGCGAAATTCGATGCGCTCGTCAATGGCCTCGCCGCAGGAAATGGGCGGTATCCGATTTGAACGGATGACCCCCGGCTTGTAAGGCCGATGCTCTCCCGCTGAGCTAACCGCCCTCTTCACTCCCCCCTACGATTCGAGGAGGGAGTCCTTCAGTGCTTTTCCGGGCTTGAACTTGGCGGCCCGGGTTTCGCCGATTTCGATACTTTCGCCCGTCTTCGGATTGCGACCCGTGCGCGGCTTGCGCGTCGCCACCGAGAACGTGCCGAAACCCGAGATGCTCACCTTGTCGCCCTGCTTCAACGCAGCCACGATGTCGTCGAACAAGACGTTCACGACACGCTCGGCCTGGGCTTTGGGTAGATCCGCCTTGCTCGCTACCGATTCGGTCAACTCAGCTTTAGTCATGCACTCTTCCGTCGAAAGCTGCCCCTCGTACCAACCGACTCCATCGAAGTCAAAGGCTTCAATGGGTCACGACGTCGGCGAGAACGCCGGGGATCACGCCGAAACCTGCCGCCACGTCGGACTCGGGGCTCGGACGGAGGAATTCCTCCGGGCTCTCCAGCAGCAATGCCTGCCGCAGCACTTCGTCCATGTGAGAGACGAGCTGTAGATCCAGCGCCTTGGCCACGGTCGGCGGAATCTCGCTGATGTCCTTCTCGTTTTCCGCGGGGATCAACACCTTCTTGATCCCGGCACGATGCGCTGCCAGCACCTTCTCCTTGAGGCCGCCGATCGGAAGCACGTCGCCACGCAGCGTCACCTCGCCCGTCATCGCCACGTCGTGGCGCACGGGAATCCGCGTCAGCGCCGACACCAAACACGTCGCCATCGTGATCCCGGCGGAAGGACCATCCTTGGGCGTCGCGCCCTCCGGAACGTGGATGTGGATGTCGACACGCTGGTAGAAATCGCGCTCGAGGCCGAGGGCCAGGGCACGTGATCGAACGTAGCTGAGCGCCGCCTGCGCCGACTCCTGCATGACGTCCCCGAGGCGCCCCGTGATGATCAGCTTACCCTTGCCGGGCATGACGGTGACTTCGGTCGCCAGCAGTTCGCCGCCCATTTCCGTCCACGCCAGACCCATCGTGACGCCGATCTTGTGGGCGGTTTCGGCCTTGCTGATGCGGAATCGCTGCGGGCCGAGGTACTTCGACAGACGTTTGCCGCTGACGCGAACGCGGGTGCTCTTGTCCTTCAGCACCTCGACGACGGCTTTGCGGCACACGGCTGCGATTTCGCGTTCGAGATTACGCACGCCAGCTTCGCGCGTGTAGTGCCGGATGATCCCGAGCAGCGCGTTGTCCGAGATCTCGAGATTTTCTTCCGTCAACCCGTTGGCTTCACGCTGCTTCGGCACCAGGTAGCGCTTGGCGATGTTCAGCTTTTCGAGATCGGTGTAGCCCGCGATGCGGATGACCTCCATGCGGTCGAGCAACGGCCGGGGAATGCGATCGAGCGAGTTGGCGGTGGTGACGAACATGACCTTCGACAGGTCGTAATCGACATCGAGGTAATGGTCGTTGAAGCTCGCGTTTTGCTCCGGATCGAGGACTTCGAGCAATGCCGAAGACGGATCGCCGCGAAAGTCCATCGACATCTTGTCGACCTCGTCGAGCAGAAAAACCGGATTCGTCGAACCCGCCTTGCGCATCGACTGAATGATCTTGCCGGGAAGCGCGCCGATGTAGGTACGTCGGTGCCCGCGGATCTCCGCTTCGTCGCGCACACCGCCGAGCGAAACACGGACGAACTGGCGACCCGTCGCGCGCGCGATCGACTTGCCGAGCGACGTCTTGCCCACCCCTGGAGGTCCGACCAGGCAGAGGATCGGGCCCTTGACGTGGCCCACCATGGCCTGGACGGCGAGGTACTCGATGATGCGCTCTTTGACCTTCTCGAGGCCGTAGTGGTCCTCGTCCAAAACGCGTTCGGCCGCGTCGATGGTCAGCTTGTCCTCGGTCGGCTCGTCCCACGGCACGGCGAGGATCCAATCGATGTAGTTGCGGACGACGGTCGCCTCGGCGGACATCGGCGACATCATCTTGAGCTTCTTCAGCTCGCGTTCGACCTTGTCCCGCGCTTCGGCGGTGAGCTTCTTCTGCTTGATCTTCTCTTCGAGCTCTTGGACTTCGTTCTTGAATTCGTCCTTCTCGCCGAGCTCCTTCTGGATCGCCCGCATCTGCTCGTTGAGGTAGTACTCCTTCTGCGTCTTCTCCATCTGCTTCTTGACGCGAGTACGGATCCTCTTTTCCACTTCGAGGATCTCGATCTCGGAGCGCATGTACCCCAACACCCGCTCGAGTCGATCCGACGGATCGACCAATTCGAGCAGCGTCTGCTTGTCTTCCAGCTTGATCCCGAGGTGCGACACGATCGTGTCGGCGAGACGGGACGGATCGTCGATCGCCGCCACCGACACGATGATCTCGGGCGGGATCTTCTTGTTCAGCTTGACGTAGTTTTCGAACGTCGAATTGACCGAACGCACGAGAGCCTCGATTTCCGTGGACTTCTCGTTCGGCTCGACGACTTCTTCGGCGTCGACGAGGAAGTAGTCCTCATGACCGACGTACTGCAGGACCCGTGCCCGCTTCTTGCCCTCGACGAGCACCTTGACGGTGTTGTCGGGCAAGCGGAGCAACTGGACCACCACGGCGAGCGTGCCCACCTGGTAGATGTCCTCCAGCGCCGGGTCGTTGGTCTTGGCGTCGCGTTGCGCTGCCAGGAGGATGAACTTGTCCTCGTTCATCGCCTCCTCGAGGGCGCGAATGGACTTCGGACGACCGACGAATAGCGGCACCACCATGTGCGGGAAGACGATGATGTCGCGCAGGGGCAGCAACGGGAGTCGCAGCGTCCCGTCACCACCCTCCGGCTTGTCCTTCTTGTCGTTTCGGAAGAGCATTCGTCAATGGATCCCGTCTCGGCGTCAGGCCGTTTCCGCGGTCTTTTGGTAGAGCACGATGGGCTGTTCGTTCTTGGTCACGACCTCTTCGGAGATGAGTACCTCCTTGATCGCCGGCTGGGACGGGATCTCGTACATGACGTCCAGCATCACGTTTTCCAGGATGGCGCGTAGACCACGCGCTCCCGACTTACGCTGCAGCGCCTCGCGCGCGATCGCCGAGAGAGCCCCATCGGTGAACTTGAGGTGGACTCCCTCCATGTCGAACAGCTTCTGATACTGGCGCGTGAGGGCGTTTTTCGGTTCCCGCAGGATCCGCACGAGGTCGTCCTCGGCGAGTTCCTCGAGCGTGGCGATGACCGGCAGTCTGCCGACGAATTCGGGGATCAGGCCGAACTTCAGCAAATCCTCGGTCTGCACGTCATGGAGCAACTCGCTGACGCTACGCTCCTCGTTGCGGCGGATGTCGGCGCCGAAGCCCATGCTCTTCATGCCGATACGGCGGCGAATGATGTCTTCCAGCCCGACGAAAGCGCCGCCGCAGATGAAGAGGATGTTCGAGGTATCGACTTGCAGGAACTCCTGCTGCGGATGCTTGCGCCCGCCCTTCGGTGGAACGCTGGCGGTGGTGCCTTCGATGATCTTGAGCAGCGCCTGCTGCACCCCCTCGCCCGAGACGTCGCGCGTGATCGACGGGTTGTCGCCCTTGCGCGAGATCTTGTCGATCTCGTCGATATAGACGATGCCGCGCTGCGCTTTCTCGACGTCGTAGTCGGCGTTCTGCAGCAAGCTGAGGATGATGTTTTCGACGTCTTCGCCGACGTAACCCGCCTCGGTGAGGCTGGTCGCGTCGGCGATGGTGAAAGGCACCTGGAGGAAGCGCGCCAAGGTCTGCGCCATCAGCGTCTTGCCCGACCCGGTCGGCCCGATCAGCAGGATGTTCGACTTCTGCAGGTCCACGTCGCCTGCCGCGACCTGCGAGTCGATCCGCTTGTAATGGTTGTGGACGGCGACCGAGAGCACCTTCTTGGCGCGCTCCTGCCCGATAACATACTGGTCGAGGACTTTCTTGATCTCCGCCGGCTTGGGCACGGCCGACGACGACACCACGCCGTCGTCGTGGTCGCACTCCTCCGCGATGATGTCGTTGCAGAGATCGATGCACTCGTCGCAGATGTAGACCGTGGGTCCTGCGATCAGCTTGCGCACTTCGTCCTGGCTCTTGCCGCAGAACGAGCACACCAGATTGCCACCGCGATCGTCGCCGTGCTTCGCCATATCGTCCCTCAGGGCTTTCTCGAAGGTCGGCTCGAAATCACTTCGTCGATCAACCCGTACGCCACCGCCTCGGCGGCAGACATGAACAGGTCGCGATCCGTGTCCTTTTCGATTTTCTTCAGCGAGCCTCCGGTGTGGCGCGCCAAGATGCCGTTCATTTGCTCGCGCATGCGGAGAATCTCGCGCGCGTGGATGTCGATGTCGACCGCCTGTCCCTGCACTCCGCCCAAGGGCTGATGGATCATGATGCGCGCGTGCGGCAAGGCGAATCGTTTGCCCGGAGCGCCGGCCGCCAAGAGCCACGCGCCCATGCTCGCCGCTTGCCCGAGGCAGAGCGTCGACACATCGGGCTTGATGTATTGCATCGTATCGTAGATCGCCAAGCCCGCACTCACCGAACCACCCGGCGAGTTGATGTAGAAATGGATGTCCCGGTCCGGATCTTCGGACTCCAGGAACAAGAACTGCGCCGTGATCAGATTGGCGACTTCATCGTTCACCGGACAGCCCAGAAACACGATCCGGTCCTTGAGAAGGCGCGAATAGATGTCGTAGGCCCGCTCACCGCGGCCCGTCTGCTCGACTACGATTGGCACCAAACTCATCGCGTTCTTCCCAACGACATCTCGACCAGCAGCCTAATTGGATTCGGAGTCATCAGCAACGTTCGCCTCCTTCTGCACGTCGACCACGTCGGCCACGCCGAGCACGAAATCGACCGCCTTGGCGTGGAGCAAGCGTGCGCGCATCTCCGCCCGTACCTCGGGGCGTCGATAAAACGCCTCCACCTGCTCCCGCGGCGCGTCGGCCTGCGCCGCCAAGGCCGCCAGGCGCTCGTCCATCTCCGGATCGTCGACCTGAATGCCCTCTTGCCGGACGATGGCTTCGAGAACCAGAGCGACCTTCACTTGCTCGCGCGCTTGCGGGTCGAACTCGGCGCGCAGGCGCTCCACCAGATCCGACTCGTTCGGCGGCCACAGGCGCCGCTGCTTCCACTCTTGGCGCACCTCGTCCACCATCGACTCGAGGCGCTGCTCGACCATGGAGCGCGGCAAATCGATGTCGTTGCGGCGAGCCAACTCGGCAAGCAGGCTGCGGCGGGCCTCGGCGTCGCCACGTCGACGCGCCTCGGCCTCGAGGCGGGTGCGCACCTTGGCGCGCAGTTCAGCGAGCGTATCCGATTCGCCGTGGTCCTTGGCAAAATCATCATCGAGGGTCGGCACGCTGCGCGTCGACAGCCCGTGCAGCTTGACCTGGAACTCCACGGTGCGGCCGGCGAATCGCTCGTCGTCGTGATCCGTCGGATAGTCCACTCGAATCGTGCGCTCGGAGCCCACCGCCATACCCACCAGCGACTCGTCGAACGGGCTCGGCACGCCGCTGTCGCCGATCGCCAGAGGCCGCCCGTCGCTGCTGCCCACGACCTTGCCATCGGCCTTGGCGACCAGGTCGATCACCGCAACGTCGCCCATTTCCGCGGTGTCGCGCCCGTCGATGGGTAGGAGCTGCGCCGCCGACTCGCGCCAACGCTCGAGCACCGCGTCGACGTCGCCATCCGTCACCGGTGCGATCGGGCGTTCGACGTGAATCCCGCGATAATCTCGCGCTTCGACATGCGGCTTCACCTCGACCGTGGCCGCGAATCGCAACCCCTGCTGCGGCTCGTCCGCCTCGGTCACCACCTCCGGTGGGCCGAGCGGCGCGATCTGCTCTTGCTGCAGGGCCTCGGCCAGGGAATTGCGCAGCAACCGATCCACCACATCGGCACGCAGCCGATCGCCGAACCGGCGCTCGACGACCTGCCGGGGAACACGCCCCGGACGGAATCCAGGAATCTTCGCCGTGCGGGCAAACTCACGAACCGTCGTCTCCAACTCGTCCGATATCGCCTGCGCCGGGATCTGCACCACCAAGCGCCTACGGATCGAGTCGAGGGCTTCCACTTGAACGTCTACGGCCATTCCACCTCAATCGGACCATTGCTTAATCACACGGGTTGGGGTCATTCAAGGAAGGCTTACGATCATCGCCAGCCTTTCCACGAGTGCGAGAGGGGGGACTCGAACCCCCACGGGTTGCCCCACTAGATCCTAAGTCTAGCGCGTCTGCCAGTTTCGCCACTCCCGCAATGGGGCGGCTTCTAGCAGCCCGGACCGAGGCGCCGCAAGAAACCTTCCCCGCCGGTCACGGCACAGGGGTCAATTGCATGCGTCCCGCCAGCTGCAGCAGGCGCGCCGCCTCCTCGAAAATCCCGGACGCCAGCGTCACGTGCGTCGCGTCCGCAGGCACTTGACCGAAGGCTGGGTCCACCGCCATCCATACGTCGCCGACCTGCACCTCGACCCAGGCGTGATAGACGAATTTTCCGTCGACGTAGACGACGCCAGCGACCGGCCGCGACGCGATCCCCGCCGCCCGCAGCAGCGCGACCAGGAGAATCGCGTGCTCGTTACAGTCGCCCCGTCCCGCATCCAGCGTCGCCAACGCGTCCGGTACGCTCACCGTCCCCTCTTTTTCGAGGTACGTATACACCCAGTCGACGAGGGCCCGCGTGGCCTCGAGAACGTCGCGCCGCCCCTCGACGAGCCGCAGTGCCAACTGACGCAGTCGCGGCTCGTCGCTCTGGATCCCGACGGCAGGTGCCAGCCAGGCGGCGCCCACCTCATCCTGCCCATCGACCGGCACGCAGGGAATCGACGCGACGTCGAATCGCTCGACCTGCAGCACCTCGCCGATCCAACGCTGTCCCGCCGACTGCGGGATCTGCTCCCTGTCGACGCCGGCGACGAGCAGCCGCAACTGCGGCCGCTGACGCGGATCGGCGATCGGTCCGACCGACATTGCGGTCAACGATTCGACATCGAGGTAAGATGCCGCCGTCGCCGGTTCGCCGCCGTCGACCTGGCGGGTTTCGAGGCCCAAAGGTCCGCTTTCGCGTTCGACCGTTCCATCCGCGCGCAACCAGAGCCGGGTCGTCAGTTCCCGCACCGTCTCTTCCACGAGCCAAACGCCTGAGCGCTCGGCCGGGCCGATGACGCGCAAGGTCAGCGGCACCACGCCCCCCTGCAAGGCGTCGAAAATCTGGCCCTCGAGTGTCGCCCCCGGGCGCAGCTCGGTCGCGAGCCGGCGGCGCAACAGGACCGGCACGTGCACCGGGCCATTCACACGTATCTGCCGCTGGCTGGATCGCCCTCCCCCGTCGAGCGTCAGATGAAGCGTGTCTCGCTCGTGCCGTACGTCGGCGCGGACATTCCCTGCCGGACTGTCGAGACCAAACGTCATCGTGCGCACCGCTCCGTCCGCGTCGACGTCTGCCGCCATGCGCGTGACGACCTCTTGTGGGCGCCCGAGCAACGTCAGACGCAGCGTGGATTCCTGCTCGACGCGGGCGCCGCCGGGCGTCACCACGATGCGCTCGCGCGTCTCGCCGACACGCTTTCCGTGGGTCGTGACGTGACTGACTTTCCAAGGTGGCGAACCGTGGGTGTCGAGAGCCTGGGCCGGCACGGCGACTCGGCCGGTGTCGTCGAGGGAGAGGCGCGGTTCATCGTCGAGGAAGGCCAGGAGTCCGATCCAGACACAAACGAGGACGACGAGCCCGTACTTCCACGCAGACTTCATGCGACGAGCGACGCAGGGACGCGTCCGTGATTCACGCGCGAACGACGCGTCTGCGAAGAATTCGTCTGGCGCTCCTGCAAGGCATGGCAGCGCCGCCAGACTCGAATCCCTGAATTCCTCCCCCGAACCGTGTTTTTCCGCGACGTCCCTACCGGCACGGCCCTTGCACAGGCAGTTGAGCATCGAGGGGTGCCACTGCGGCGCCCCCGCAGGCACAGACCTGGAGGGGTCATGGAGCAGATCAATCGAAAGCTCGTGGGTGGTTTCGAGGGGCGTCGCGACGACGACATGCTCGAGCTAGGGGACATGCGGGCGGTGACGGGCGGAGAATCGCGGTCGGGCCAACTCACCGGCACGAAGGCCCTCATGCTCGCCGTGTTGGAGGACGCCATCCGCAGCTACCTGCGCGGTTCGAAGCTGGCGGCGCGCGATGCCGAATTCTGGATCGAGTCGCACCGGCGGCAATCGCCGTTCTCCTTCGTCGTGGTGTGCGAGATTCTCGGTCTCGACCCCGGTGCCGTGCGTACAACCCTGCAGAAGATGAAGGAGACGGCCGGTTCGCGTCGTCGTGGCCTGCCCCGGGCACGCCACAACGTCCGCATCCCCGGTCGCGTCTGTATTCGTCGTTCGGCGTGAGCGATGAGGGCGGACGGGACGCAGATCCCGTCCGCCGTGCTGAGCGGAGAGGGTGGGATTCGAACCCACGGACCCTCGCGGGTCACACGATTTCGAGTCGTGCCGTTTCAACCGGGCTCACGCACCTCTCCACGACGTCGCCCGCGGAAGAATTCTTGAAGTAGCAGGCTCGCGGGCTCTGCACAAATCCCCCCACGTACTTCGATGCGGTGGTTGAGCGTTGCGTCCATCGCGATGCGGTAGACCGATCCGAGCGCTCCGGACTTGGGCTCGTGGCACCCGAACACGACCCTGGCGATGCGCGCCTGTACCATCGCTCCGACACACATCACGCAGGGCTCGACCGTGACGTAGAGCTGCGCGCCGGTGAGGCGATAATTGCCGATGGCGCGCGCCGCCCGACGCAGGGCGAGAATCTCCGCATGCGCCGTGGGATCGCACTCGCCGATGGGCGCATTCCCTGCTTCGCCGAGGATGTCGTCCTCCCATACCACCACGGCACCGACGGGCACTTCGTTGGCGGCCGCGGCACGACGCGCCAACTCCAGGGCACGTGCCATGTAGCGTTCGTCGGCACCGTCAAGCATGCGGCCCCCACCCTGTTCGCGCCGCAGGGACTTGCCCACCACGACGCCAAGGTTTAGCGTCGCAGACGATGTCGAACGAATCCTCGGCGATCGCCGTCGGCGACTTGGTCATTTCCATGTTGGCCCCTGGGCACTTTCGGGTGATCGAACGCCGGGGGGAACACCTGACGCTGGAGAATACTAGCGGCATTCGTCGAACCGTTCGAGAAACCAACGTGCGCAAGGTCGTCCCGGCCTCCGGCGCGACCGACGCAGGTTGAGTCGGTCGCGCCATCAACCGATCACGCAACGCCAGTCCGCGAGCGACTGCCCGACCTCGCCCGGGGCCGTGACGAGTCCATGCAGGGCCACCATTCCATCAGGGCAGAAGCGTTCGCGTGAGAGCATGGTGCGCAGTTCGTCCGGACCGACCCACATACCACGCACGACCTCGCTCGCCTGCAACACGGGATGGCCGTCGAAGCGAGTGAGATAGGCGCGACCGACGACGGACGTCGAGGCGTCGTCGAAAGCGACCGGCACGGATTCACCGATGAAGCACGGCGACACCGACAGCTCTTCTTGCAGTTCGCGAACGGCGGCGGTGCCGTAGGCCTCCCCGGCGCCGACGACGCCGCCCACTGCGACGTCCCAATGGCTGGGATAGACATCCTTGGTCGGCGTCCGCAGGTGGAGAAACAACCGACCGCGACGGTCTTGTACGACGATCCAGACACAGCGATGGCGCAGATTCTGGCGTCGCATCTGCAACCGCGTCGTTTGCCCCACGACGCGGTCGTCGGCATCGACGATGTCGACCCACTCGTCGTCGGCCACGTCAGGGTTCCGCGAGGGAATCGGCGAGACAGTCGGAGATGTACTGATCGAGAGCCTGCCGGAACTGCTGGCGCAGTTGGCGCTGACGCGGGGTCAAACCCGCGAGCCATTCCTCGGCGAGCGTCGCGACCGCTGCTGCGTCGGCGATACGGATTTCATCCGGCGCCGCGCCGAGAGCCATGGCGTGCACGCCGTCCCAATCGTCATTGACGGGAAAGCCGAAGGGCCGCAGGGCGACGTTCCAGGTAGCGTCGAGATCGATCCAGTTGCCCTGCAGTTCGAGTTGTACGAAGTGATGGACGTCGAAGACTTCGTTCTTGCGCAGCAGTTCCTGCATCTCGTCGGGAAAGGCAATGGGCGATTCGTTGAAGCGGTGCGAGCAGAGAACGTGTCGCAAGCGATAGCCTGCGGCTGCGAGGAGAGCGGCGAGGGCGAAATGCTTGCCGCTGCCCGACCCTCGGCCTTGGCTCAACACCAGTTGCGGTTCATCGCTACCCGACAGGGATACCGACAGATCGCGCACGTGATCGAAAAGAGCGATCCTCGCTTGCAGCGCGCTGCGGTTAGCGGTCAGACGCTCGAGCGTCGTCCGAATCGGGTCCATCTCCGTCGCCGTCTTGGCCGACACCGTCGTCCGTGTCATCCGCGAGTGGGGCAACCTTACTGCGGGCGATCGTGGTTGGTCAATTCGCGAACCATGGATTTGTCGCCGCCGGTCGCCGGCTGGACGTGTACGGCGAAGCGCGCCGCCTCCTCCGGAGTATTGAGGTTGCGGAACGCCTCGGCGGCACCAGGGACGCGGGCCATTTCTTCTTCGTCGACGTACGTCGCATCGATATCGGGCAAGAACGCGCGAATCGCCGTCGTGCCGCGCGCCAGTGCTTGCTCGACCCGGTCGCGCAACCGGGTCGCGTACAGGGCGTGGAGCGGCTCGATGTCGCCTTCCCAGCGGGGGATGACGGCATCCTGATGCGCCAGCCGCGCCAGCAGGTGGTCGATCGGCTCCGGCCGAACGAAGGGCATGTCGCAGGCGAGGACGAAAACGTAGGAGCGACGCACGGCGGCCATCGCGGCGTGGATGCCGGCCAGCGGTCCGCGCCCCACATAGGTGTCGCTCGTCACGAGGACGTCGAAGGAGGCGTATTTTTCCGGGCGATTGGTGACGACGACGACCTCGGGGAAGCACTCTTGCAGCAGGTCGATGGCACGCCGAACGAACGGCTCACCGCCGAGCGACAGGAAGGCCTTGTCGGCGCCGCCCATACGGCTGTTTTGGCCACCGGCGAGAATGACCCCGGCACAGCGCTGGCGCACCGTGGGATGGGACGCGAAGCGAGAGGCACGAGTGGCGAGCATCGGACGTTTCGGGGCCTTCGAGCGACCCGACTCAAGCTCGGGCCGCAATCGCGTCGTCGCGGGCGATTTCGCGCGGATCGAGGAATTGCTTGATCTTTACGCGCGCCGCGCGAATCGCCTCGCCCGGGCTCGCGAACACCTCCTCGGCCACCCATTCGTCGCGGATCCAAGCATCGAACGAAGGGGCGTAGCCGAAGGTGAACTCCAGCAATCGCTCGCCGATCGGCGTGCCGGTGATCAAGACGCGCACGGTCTTGCCGCTGTCGACGAGCACGGCGCGGGCGTAGCGAGGGATCGGCAAGGCGCGCCGCAGCCGCTCCTGTTCTTTCTCCGGATGTGCCGTTTCCGCCAAGCGCACGTACGCCCAGCCTCCCTCGGGCGGCTGGGCCTCGCGCACGATGCGCCAGTTGTTGCTGGTCAACCGCTCGCGCGCTTTGTCTTGCTCGAAGCCGATGCCGGCACGAAAGAACTTGCTGCCGACCGGCGCCGTGATCGGTTTCGCCGGCGCGGTCTTGCCCGTACCGGTGGTGTCGACCCACCATCGGTTCGTGAGGCTTGCTTGGCCCTCGTCGGGTTTGTCGTCGGCATTCATCGTGCGTGCGCTTGCCTGGGTGGCGGACCTAAGCGACACCTCGGCGACCGCACTGGACCCTAGATTCGTGCCCGCTGGATGTCAACGTACGATGCCTTCGCCATGCCGATGAATCGGGGCCTTTGCGTGGACCGCGGTCGCGCGCTCCGATAACATCCGCGGCCATGTATCCGGTGCTTCTCGAGATCGGCCCCCTGCGGGTCTACAGTTTCGGCCTGATGATGGCGATCGCCTTCATGACGGCGGCATACCTGACGGGCCGTGAGTTGGCGCGCAAAGGGTATGATGGTGAGATCGCCTCGAGCCTCGTCGTGTGGGCTGCCGTCGGCGGTATCGGCGGCGCCCGCCTGTGGAACATCCTCAATGACTGGTCCGGATTCCTCGCCGACCCGATCGGCGCGATCTTCACCGGGGCCGGCTTCACTTGGTACGGCGGGTTGTTCGGCGGCATCGTCGCGGTGACCATCGCCCTGCGCCGCAACGGCGTTCCGTGGCTGGTGGGAGCCGACGCCATCGCCCCCGGTCTGATTCTGGCGCACGCCATCGGTCGTATCGGCTGCCAGCTGGCCGGCGATGGCGATTGGGGCAGCGTCACGACCCTGCCCTGGGGCATGGCCTATACCCAAGCGATCGTCGGCTGGGACTACCCTCCCGGCGTCGTCGTGCACCCGACGCCGATGTACGAGTTCTTCGCCTACAGTCTCGGATTTCTCTTCATGTGGCGCGTGCGCACGCGACTCAGCGAGCCCGGCACCATGTTTTGGATCTTCCTCGTCTTGTCGCCTTTTGCGCGGTTTTGGATCGAGTTCGTCCGCATCAACCCGCCGCTCGTGGCCGGACTGAGTGAAGCCCAGGTCACGAGTTTGGTTCTCATGGCCGTTGGCGGAGGCAATCTCTTGCGCCAGCGCTGGGGCCATCCGTCGGCAGCGTGATCGCGATGAAGCGATTCGTCGTCTTCGCGACACTCGTCGTCGCCTTGGGTGGAGCGGTGATCCTGCAGTTCGCCGGCGGTGGCGGCAGCAGCCGATTCGAAGCGCCCGACTTCAGCCTACCCGATCTGCAAGGCCAGTCGCACACCCTTTCCGCCTACCGCGGCAAGGTGGTGTTCTTGAACCTCTGGGCCACGTGGTGCCCGCCGTGTCGCGAGGAAATGCCGTCGATGGACCGGCTGTATCGGCGCTTTGCCGACGCAGGGCTGGTGATGCTGGCGGTGAGCCAAGACGAAGGGTCGCGTGCCGGTGTGGAGTCGTTCGTCCGTGGACTCGGCCTGAGCTTCCCGGTTTTGCTCGACCCGGAGGGGCGACTGCCTGGTCGCTACGGGGTGACGGGCTATCCGGAAACCTTTCTGATCGACCGCAACGGCCGCATCGTCGAACACATCGTCGGTCCGGAAGATTGGTTCAGCGAGGAGGCTCAGAAGCTCATCGCGGACTTACTGGCACAGCCGTACGCGGCACCGACGTCCTGATTCCGGAGCTGCGAGATCTCCATGCCGAACTTCGCCACCCTGGCGGCGCTGGCCAGCGCCGCGGTCGCGGCCGCCGGACTCGCCTTCCTCGCTTGGAAGGGATCGCTTGGCGCGCCCGCGGCACTCCTTCTCGTCCTGGCCATCGCCGGGCAGGTCGTCGGTCGTCGCGGCTGGCAGGCGCGGGCCGCAACCATCGACGGCTTGGGCAAAGCGGCCATTACGGTCATCGGCTTCGTCGCACTGCTGCGGCATCCAATCGCGCTCGACGATGGCGTGGCCTTGCCGGTCTATGAAGCGATTGCCCGCTACATCGTAACCGTCGACCCGCGGCAGTTCATCGTCTTCGCCCTACTGGCGATGCTGATCAAGTTCGCTGGCGTCATCGCCTCGGCATTCGCGTGGCATCTGCTTCTCGTCGGCCAGAGCGTTCGTTTTCCGTTCTGGTCGATGATCATGACGTCGTTCCTGATCGGCAGGTTCATCGGCACCTTCCTCCCCAGCACCCTTGGACTCGACGGCTACACGCTTTACGAGGCCAGCCGCTACTCGAACCAATGGTCGCGGGCGGTCACGGCCAAAGCGTTGGAGAAAGTCATCGGCATCGCCGGTCTGTTCGTCGGCATGACGTTGACGTTACCGTTTGGGTACTCGGTGATCGTCGATGTGACCCACAACATCGGAAGACCGCAGGCGGCACCCATGCTGGGGGCGGCGATCGGCGTCGTGGCCGGGGGCATTTCGGCATGCGTCGTCGCGGCACTCGTCCGACCTCGTCTGCTCACGAGCTTGATCGGCGTCGCCGGCCGCGCCGTGCCGCATCGACTAGCCGCACCGTTGGCGCGCTTCGAGCAGTCCGTGGCGGCCTACCGCGGCCAGCTCGGTCTGCTGCTACTGGCGCTGCTTTGTAAGTTTGCCGCTCATTTCGCCACGGCGGTCGTATACTTCTTCACCGCGATTGCCATCGGAGTGACGACGGCGGAATTCTGGCCGATCACGTTCGGCTCGACCATCCAGATCCTGGCCACCGTGCTATCGCCGACGATCGCGGGGGAAGGCGCGCGCGAGGCATTTCAGGCTTTGCTGCTCTCGAAACAACTGGGCGGGGTGGCGCAAGCCGTATTGTCGGCAGCGCTCGGTTTCCTCGCCGCCGAGGCGGCGACTCTTTGGGGAGGAGCCTTTCTCTGGACCCGCACGCCTGCCTGGCGCCCGCGGTTTGCCGTGATCGACGGCAGACAGGCCGACTACGCGTGGATCAGCGCGGAATCGGAACCGATCCTGCGGCATGCCACCGCCACCTTGGATCGCCGCTGAGCGTGAGCACATCATGCCGGTCGGCGTGTTGGGATGCGCCCGAGACCGGCGGCATCGTCACGATGCGACGCGCGGCCGGGAAGCAGCGAACACGGTGCGCCATTGGGCCGGCCACCGAGTATCGAAGGTGAACACGTGAACGAGCAACATGGCCACGCTGATTTCGCGGAAGTTCATCAGAACGAGAAGTACGACATGCATCAGCGTCATGATCGACCAAGCGACACTGCGGCCCGACCAATGCACACACAGGGGCGCGAAAAGTAGTTCGCCTGCCAGGGCGGCCCAGGTCGCCAGCTGCATCAGCCATGCAGGGAAGCTTAGCACCAAGTCCGCCAGCGGATGTCGTGCTGCGTGCGGCATGTCGACGACCAAGCCAAGGGCGCTACCATCGACCCAGGTCGGGCTATCGAGTTTGGCGTAACCGCTGACGGAATAGCCGAGGGCCAGGATCATCCAAGCACCTCGCCACAACGACCGCGGGAAATACCAGTTCGACTGGGGACCACGTTCTTTCCAGGTCCAGCCCTCACCCAGGGGAATCAGGGTCGAGGCTAGACAGATCCAACCGAGGAACGCGATGGCCGGATTCATTACGCCCGGATTCCGGTGCACCATACAGGCAAAGCCGTACCAGACGACGATCGCCGCCATGCGACGGGCGACGCCCGCAGCCAAGGCGAGCGATGCGAGGATGTGGACGACGAGGAAGGCGCTCACGGCGCCAGGTGTCGAAGCGGCGTCGAGGACGTTCGGTAAGACCTCGCGGAACATCATGAAGCCGCGCCATTGATTCGCCGCCAAGCCCCCCTCGGCAAAGAGTTCGCCGGCATACGGCAACAAGCGAGCCGAAAACAGCGCGGAGTACAGGCCGAGCGCGATGCGCACGAGCGCGAACTGCCCCGGAGGATATGTCGTCAGTGAGGCTGACATTCGACCGTGATCGTGTCGTCGAAGTCTTCCGCAGGAACGGCACTCCAGACGTGAACGGAAACCCGGCGCACCGGTGTCTCGAGTGCTAGTTCCTCGACCAAGGTTCCGGGCTCGCAAAAGGCAAAGTGCACAAAGCTCCAGGTCCGATGTCGCGCGCCGAGATCGAGGAACATGGTACGATCGATGTAGCCTTTGCGGCGCGTGAATGGCCCTTCGAGCGCGTTGGCGAATCCGGTGCCATCGAGGCCGAAATCACGCGTCGCACCGGACGCAAGCTCGACACGGACGGAGAATCGACGAGCAAAGGTGGCGCGTTCGTTGGCGTCGCCAAACACAGTCGGCACCGGCGAGGCTTGGAAATGAAGGAACAGATACGTCAATGGGAACAGCCCCATGACGCTCGCAACGAGCCCCATGAGACCAACGATGTTGACGAGCCAGATCCCGCTCTCGCGCATGAAACGACGACGCCGGCTAGTCGAAAAGATCGCGGATGACGAGATCACGATCCGCTAGCAAGACCTGGCCGTCGTGATCGAGGTCGCCTCCAGGACAGGCCCGCAGGCCGCGCCGCGTTCCGAGTAGAGACAGAACGCCGGACAGGTCGCTGGCCGTCGCCGCACCGTCGCAATTCGCATCGGCGCGAACCTCCCGCACGACGAGACGTTGATCGCCTGGCACATCGGTCAACACGGTAGCCCGTCCGGACGGCCACCGAATCTCGATGCGGTCCGCTTGCCGCGCCGCCCCCAACCCGAAGTGCGCCTCCGCTGGATCCTGCGATACGTAGTTGCTACCGGCGCGAACTTCGTCGACGCGTTCGACGTCACCCGCTCGCAGGCGCACGCGGGCGCCGATGCCGGAGGTATTGGGCGGACGTCCGACGAGCTTGAGCCGCAACGAAGGGCGGGCGTTGCCATCGAGGTTCTCGTACAGGCGCGTCGGCCCCGAGTTGTTGGAGATGAAGACGTCGATGTCGCCATCGCGATCGTAGTCGAAACACACGACCCCGCGCCCCTCGTTGCGATCGGCGATACCGGCAGCCTCTGCACTCTCGACGAACGTCCCATCGCCACGCGACATGAACAGACGAGCCGGCTTGCCCATCCACCAATTGCCCAGCCCCCAACCGTTGACGTGAAACAGGTCCAAGTGGCCGTCATTGTCGAAATCGGCGAAGCAGCTACCCCACCCCCAACTGCCGTCGCGGACTCCGGCCTCATCGGTCGCATCCTCGAACGACCCGTCGCCTCGGTTGCGATAGAGCCGATTGCCGGATGCACCCCACTGGCCCTCGCCGGTGTTGTCGGCATCGTAGATGCTCGATACGAACCAATCGAGATCGCCGTCATTGTCGTAGTCACCGATGGCGGCGCCCATGCCGTTCTCGTCGTCGATGACTGGCGTCGTGGTCTCCACGAACGAGCCGTCGCCTCGATTGCGAAACACCTGAGAGGTCAGAAAATCCGAGACCAACAACATGTCGGGCCATCCATCGTCGTCGATGTCGACGAAGTTGCCGGTGAAGCTCCAAGAGACGAAATCGCTGAAGCCGTCGTCGAATGGTTCGAAATGGATCGTCAGGCCTGTCGCCTCCGTCGCTGGTTCGAAGCGCAGGCCGCCGAGGTTGCGCCACAGATGATCGAGATTCCAACTCTTCAAGCCAGGCCAATGGGTGGTGAACAGATCCAGGTCCCCGTCACGATCGAAGTCCCCAAAACTCGGGCTCAAATAGATCCCCGCGGGAAAGACGGCCGTTCGCCGCGCCAGCTCCACGAACGACGCACCGCGATTCTCGAAGATGGCGAGTCCCGACGCATTCAGCGTCCCGACGACCAGATCGAGGTCACCATCACCGTCGAGGTCGGCGAAACCCGCACCGGCCATCCGTTGCCGCACCAAGTCGATCCCGAGTTCCGCTGCCGTCTCCACGAAGGTCCCGTCGCCGCGATTCCGGAAAAAATACTGTCGGACGGCGTCGCCACCGACCACATAGAGATCGAACCAGCCGTCACCATCGACGTCGCCGCCCGCAGCACCTGCCCCGACGAGACTGATCGGATCATCCGGAGAATCGGCGTACGCGTGCTGAACGGCCACCCCCGTCGCCGCCGAAACCTCGCGGAACTGCAAGGTGGCAGCCTCGCGAGCACACACGAAGGGAAGCAGTAGCGCGAGTCCAAGATAGCGAATGCAACGCACCTCGCGATCACCTCCAAAAAGAAAGCGGGCACAATCCAGAGGACTGTACCCGCTCGCCTAGGTCCATGGGGCCGGTAGCGCTCTCGCTACCGGCCCGCTCATCATCACGGAGTGACGTTGAAGTTGACCTTGTTGGCTTCGATGTTGAGGTAGAAGAACCAACCGCTCTTCGGACCGCCAACAGTACCATCGACGTTGTCCCGATCGTCCTGCAGCGTGCCTGACGAAGGACCACCCGCAGGCGCACAGCTGATCCGGCAGTCCGTCTTCGGGCAGTTCGCGGCGGTGGTGCAGCTCATGCCCTGGTTGGCACCCGAATCACAGAAGCCGCCCACGCAGAGAGGATCGGGAGTACCGGGTGCGGCAGGACATTGCGAATCGTTGGTACAAGTGTTGCCGTTGTTCGTACCACCGTCGCACTTGTCAGGCCCCGCCAGAAGTTGGGTCAACGACCACGCTCCCTGGAGGATACCGCCCGACAGACTCGTCGCATCGATCTTGATGGCGTCTGCCGTCGCCTCGGGGAGGAACCCACGCAGCAGTCCATTGGTCAGTCGTGAGGTAGGCTCCGCACCCTGGTACTGCGCACCCAGCTTGGCATTCTGCAGGACCAGCTGGATCCCTTGGAAATCGAAGGTGAAGCTGGCGATGTCACCGCTTTGTGCGCAGGGACCCGTGGCGTTGGTGATGTTGTTCACGCAGGTGCCGCCGCCGCTGCACTTCGCATTGCTCGTGCAAATGACGCCTGCGTTGGTACCACCGGAGCAGACCCGATAGTTGCCGACGTTCCCTGGTCCCGTCGTTCCAGCGAACGGTTCGAGGCAGGTGCTGGGGGCGGCCACGCTCTGGTAGCTGGCCGACTCCATGTTGGCGAGATTGATGGTGCAGGTCACGTCGTTCGTGGTCGCGACGACACCGTCCGCATCGACGCAGTTCTCGGCCAACCCGACGACGACATTGCCGCTGTTGGGCGCTCCCTGCCGCAACGGGTTGAAGAAGGCGACGATGCTCAGTCCGAACTCGCATGCCGGGTTGGCATCGTTCAGGTCCGGATCGGTGCATTCGTTGATCGAATCCGCCAGCAGGGTGCCGTTGACGTTGAGCAAGTTGGCGACGCCCGAGGTGTCCGGATCGGTGATATCCGAGCAAGATCCGGTGCCGAAGGCATCGACGAAGATATGAGGGTCGCGGATCTTGGCGACCGACACACGGTAGAGGGCATCCACGCCCAGCGGAGTCGGCGTTGGAGTCGCCGACGGGGTAAACGTTGCCGTCGGGGTATCAGTGGGTGTCACGGTCGGCGTCGACGTCGGGGTGAAGGTGGGAGTCTCGGTCGGCGTGTTGGTCGGCGTCGGCGTGTTGGTCGGCGTCGGCGTCACGGTCGGCGTATCGGTCGGGAAGATCGTGCCCGTTGGCGTGATCGTAGGTGTCGGCGTCTCCGTCGGCGTCGGCGTATCCGTTGGAGTGGGAGTTTCGGTCGGCGTATCCGTCGGGGTATCCGTCGGCGTTTCCGTCGGGGTCTCCGTGGGAGTGTCCGTCGGGGTTGCCGTTGGAGTATTCGTCGGCGTCTGCGTCGGCGTGTTGGTGGCGGTTGGAGTCGGCGTGCCGAAAGCTTGGCAGGCGACGACGCTGCCGTCGCTACCTGTATCGGCGGTGATCTTGCCGGAAGCGAAGTCGGCGGCCTTGAAGTTGACGAACCGGCCGCAATAGTCGGTGTCGCCAATGATCAGACGCGCTTCGAGAAAGGTCACCGGGGTCGTCAATGGAACGAAGTTCTCGGTCTTGAACTCGAGCTTGAGCGAGACGCTCTTCCATTCGAGCTTGGTGATGCCACCAACCGAACCCGATCCATCGAAGTAGCGAAACTGCCCCGCCGCCGGGCGCAGGGCCCAGTTCTGGCACGGCAGCTCGTAGATGAAGTCCTGGTGATCGGTGCGAATCTCGAGCACCGACTTGTTGAGCGGCTGCCCGAACTGGTCGCACTGCGGGTCCGGGAAGTCGGTGATGCTCGGATTCTTCCCGAACGCCACCGCGGCACCACCCTCTTTGAACTTGGCCGCTTGCTTACCTTCGACCAAGGGAACCGGGGTCTGTGCCGGCGCGGAGCCGACACAGACCGCCGTCATTACGATTGCCAGGATTAGCCGGCGCAACATACCTGCCTCCATCACTTCGGCCTTCACTTCGGCTTTCACTTCGGCTTCCACTTACTGCGGCACCAGGTTGACGAAGATACCGATGTGGTGTCCGGGCTGGGTGCCCAGCTTCCTCACATCCACTGGGGTGATCTCGAAGTCGAACAACGTCGGCAACGGGATTGCACCGAACGAATCGCTCAGCGACGGAATCAGCGGGCCGATGAGCGACGGTAGAGCCGCCTGCAGAGCGGCCTCGGTCGCCCCGATCGGATTGTCGAGCAGGGCGATCTGAATGTCACTCGGTGCCGGCGCCGAGATCTGGAATCCGATGGCGCCCGCGGCCACGGCCGGCGTCAGGCCGAGGCGGATGTCGGCAACGGCGCCGATCATCTTGACGTTGTCGGCCACGCGGTAAACCTCGACGCCAAGCTGACCGAGGAGCAATTCCTCCAGCGTCTGCTGACAGGTGCCACCGGGGCAGTTGGCGCTGGTCACACACGTATTGTTCGCCTGCGTTCCGCCGCTGCAGGCGAGCGGACCGATGTCGCCCGAGAGCAACGGCGAGCTGAGCGGGTTGATACGAACGACCATCGGCTCGTTGGGCGCGTTGGCGTAGAGAATTTCGGGAATCAAGATCGACAGCAGGTTGGCGTCGATCGGCTGGTTGCCGAAACCGATATCGAGTTCCGTCAACTCGAGCGTGAACAGTCCCGCTTCGACCAGTGCCTTGAGCAACTGGTTGAAGGCGGACGTCCCGAGGGTGATCGCGAGGTCGTAGGCGACGCCTCCCGGTGTCGTGGCGCTGAAGGTCGGCGCCTGCTCGGGCAGGGGACGATACGAGGCGAGGAAGTTCGGCGCGTTCGCCGGCGGCGGCGGCAGGTTCGGATCCAGCGTCACCGAGGCGTCGTTGTTGACGGTCAGACCCGCCGCATCCTCGAATACGTCGATGACCGGCGTCTTGAGCAGCACGCCGAGGCTCTCACCAATCGGCCCTGCGATGGACAAGCCACCGAGACCGTCCTGCACGGCGCCAGCGATCGGAGCATCCTGCTCGCCGGTTCCGTCCGGATCGGAGAGGAAGTCGACCAAGCCGTCGGTGAGCAACGGCCGGACCTGACCCTCGACGATCGGTTCGATGATGAAGGCGAGCAGGCCGCCGCAGTTGGCGTTCACGTTATCGTTGAAAAGCGTGACGATGGGGTTCGCCGGCAGCTGTTCGTTGACGTCGATGCCGTAGTCGTCCCCGACCGTGGTGTTCTCGGGGAAGGCGCTCAGCGTGTAGTAGTCGTCGACCTCCGCCCGGCTGGCGGTGACCGTGATCGTACAGTCGCTGAGTAGACCGCCACCGTCGACGGCGACAGTGACATTGACGTTGTTGATCGTCACCCGACCGAAGACCCGGTTGGCCAGCGAATCTAGGGCGATGCCGTAGCTGCCGAAGGAGATCGCCGTCAAGTCGGCGCGGTTGATCGAGGCCAGGCACCCACCGAAGACCGGATTCGTCTGGGCGCAAGAGTACCCCGCCACCTGCACCGGCAAGTTGCCGAACAAGGCCGCGGGATCGAGCGGCACGAGCGTCGTGACGATTCCCTCGATCTTATCGAGGCCGGAGTCGTTGATGCGCAGGTTGACGCTCGAAGGTGAGCAGCCGGACATGCCGGTATCGAGACAGATCGCGTCCGGCGTCCCGACACCCTTGATGACCATGACTCGGTCTTTGTTGACGTAATCCGCCCCGAAGCTGCCCTCACCCGGCACGGTCACCGTGGCGGACTGCGGGTGCAGTGGGTGGAAGTACGCCGAATCAGGCAATGATTGTACCGACGCGAAGTTCGTCGTCGCTCCGATGGGCGAGACCAGGGTCTGGTTCACCGAGACCGACTGAGTCGGCTGCGCATTGGCGATCGTGCCTTGCACGTTTTGCGTGCCTGCCGAGCTGAAGGTGTTGTGTGTCGGGCTGGTGATCGTGATCTCCGGTCCTGCCGTTCCGACACAGGTGCCGGCCGAGCACGCATCCGAGATGCTGGTTCCGTCGAGATCGTTGCAGTCCGAGCCGTTGGGATCGTTGGCGAGGCAGTTGTCACCGGCCTCGTTGCACGATTCCTGACAGTTTTCGTCGCCGTCTTGCGACTCGCTGCACGGATCGCCCGTGCTGCTGCCGCAGACGCCGGCGGTGCAGACTTCGTCACCGTTGCAGAAGAAGCCGTCCGTGCAGGGCGAACCGTTCTGGTCATTGGCGAGACAGTTGTCGAGAGCCTCGTCACACGACTCCGCACAGTTGCCGTCGCCGTCTTCTTCCTGACAGGGGTTGCCGCTGCTGCTGCCGCACACACCTGCCGTGCACGTCTCCGTGCCGTCGCAATAGCTGCCGTTGTTACAGAAGGAGCCGTTGGCGTCGGTGGAGGTGCAGCTGTCGGTCTCGTCGTTGCAAGCCTCCGTACAGTCGGAGTCGTTGTCGCCGAGGAATACCGTGCACGGGTCGCCGGTGCTGCTACCGCAGACGCCGGCCGTGCAGGTCTCGGTGCCGCTGCAGAAGCTGCCGTCCGAGCACGAGGAGCCATCGTCGTCGACCGAGATGCACTCTCGGGCGATTTCGTTGCAGGACTCGCTGCAGTCACTGTCTTCGTCGCCGAGGTTGGCGGCGCACGGGTCACCATCGTGACCGGTGCAGGTGCCATCGACGCAGAAGTCCGTACCGTTGCAGTGGATCAGGTCATTACACGAAGCGTTGTTGTTGGCGGAGAAGTTACACGACCCCGAGCCGTCGCAAACGCTGTCGGTGCAAGGATCGTAATCCTCACACGGCGTCCCGGCGGGCAGGTTGCAGGTGTCGTTGGCTTCGTCGCAGGTGTCGATGCAATCGCAGCCGAACGGACCGGCCAGCACCTCGATGGCAGCCAAGCTGCTGCCGAGGAAGCTGGAGTCGGTCGGCAGGCTGATGTCGAGGACGCCGTCGGTGATCTCGACTTCGTACTCGCGCACCACTGGACCCGTGAGCGGGTTGCTGGCGTCGATGGCGCAGCCGCCCTCGGCGAAGATGTTGAGGTCGCTTTCGACTGTGTTGCCTTCGAGGACGACGTCGAAGACGCGCGGACCGAAGGGAGCGTCGTTCTCGGGGAAGATGCAATCCGCCGGCCCGAGTTCGTTTTCGACGAAGTAGAGGCGGACGGTGTAGGTCCCAGGCGTGAGGTCGGAGCCGACGGCGCAGGTCATGTTCGGCGCCGCCATCCAACCCTGGAAGAGCGGATCGTCGAAGGTCGTATTGATGCCCTCGGTCGTGCTCGAGGCCGAGCCGGCACAGACGCCGCCGTTGCCCGGGTCGGCTTGCCATTCCCCAGGGTAGTCGACGCCGGTATGTGCTGGGCCGTTGAGGTTGATGCGGATGTCGGCCGAGCAGGCGTTGCCGTCACACGGATTGCCGGTGTGCTCGGTGCAAGCGCCGTTGAGGATGGTGTCGTCACCGTTGCACCACAGACCGTCGTCGCAAGGCGTACCGTCTTCCGGCGTATTCGTCGGAGTGGCGGTATTCGTCGGAGTCGCCGTGTTCGTCGGCGTCGGCGTGCGGGTCGGCGTATTGGTGGCCGTGCGCGTCGGCGTGCGGGTCGGCGTAATGGTCGGCGTATTGGTCGGCGTGCGCGTCGGGGTGGAGGTGCGCGTCGGCGTCTGCGTCGGCGTCTCCGTCGGCGTGCTCGTCGGGGTCTGCGTCGGGGTGCTCGTCGGCGTCACCGTCGGCGTCGCCGTGGCGACCGGGTCACAGGCGCTCGACGGGCCCGTCGAAGCGACGATGGCCGTGCCTCCCGGACCCGACTGATTCTTGCCGGCGACGAAACTGGTGAATCGCCCGCAATAGGTCTTGTCGCCCAGGACCGACAAACGCACTTCGACCCAGTCGACACCGTCAGCCGGTGCCCCGAGGTCGACCGCGTTGGGTCCCTTCATCTTGACGGAGAGACTGCGGCTCTTGAGGCTGATCTGCGTGATGCCGTTCACCGTCCCCTCGGGATCGAGGTAGACGAAGCGCGTGCTCTTGAAGATCCAGTTGCCGCACGGAAGCTCTCGTTCCCCATGGTCGACGTGGGAAGAGCGGATGTGGATGTACGACGGATTGCGCGCTGGCGAGTCCGGATCATTCAGATCCTCGCAACGCGGATCGGCGAAGGTCAAAAGTTCCATGTCCTTGAGGAACTTGATCGCCCCCGCCTTTTTGCCGCCGGATTTGGTCTCGAATTTGAGCGCCTTGCCGCCGGTCAGCTGCTTTTCCAGCAGCGTTCCGTCTTGCGACAACGCGCTCGCCTGAACGGCGCTCATCGCAAGCACACAGATCCCTACGAGAATTCTCATCAACATACCCGCCTCCGCACGGAAGCCCAGCTAATGGGTGCTACTGGCCTAGTCACACAATCGACCTTTCGACGACCCTACGACATGGGCGAAAACCCTGTCAACAAAATTTTCGGTCCGGGACGAACATCTTTCGCTTTTGGGTTGCGGCGGAGTTCCAGGAGACCGACGTCGTAAGGCCGCGGACGCTTGCCCGGAGCGGTTCAGCCACCTACCCTCGGCGCATGTCGGGTTTGGTCCGAGGCCCCGTTGCGCCCCCGCCTGCGTCCCACGATCTCGTGGAACGGCTCCGCCCGCGAGCGGGGTGGCTGGCGCCGGACGGTCGTATGCCGGCGACGGGCCAAGGGCGGGCGGCCGGCCGCGGATTCGCCGAACGCGCCCGGCTCGTGGCTTGAGCGGGAGACTCGTCGATGGAGTTGGATCTCGCCGCCGTGCGCCCCTTCGCCATCGCCTTGCTGATCGGCGCCATGGTCGGCGTCGAACGCGAGAAACGCCTCCTCACCGAACACGGCGTCGGCGGCTTGCGCACCTTCATCCTGCTCGCCGAGGTCGGCGCCCTGTCGGCCTGGGTCGGAGTCGAGTTCGCCACCCCGTGGCTGTTCGTCGCGACGGTGCTGGTCGCCGGCTCCATGCTGATCGGCGCCTCGCTGCTCCGTTCGCGGGAGCACCGTGAGCCCGTCGGCTTGACGACCGAAATCGCGGGCATCGCGGTATGCTTGCTCGGCGGCGTCTGTGTCCTCGGCCAACCCGAGGTCGCCGTCGGCATGGGAATCGTGACGGCGGCGGTGCTCGCCTACAAGCAGCCGCTGCACGGCTGGGTGGAAAAGCTCGGCTGGGACGACATTTTCGCCGGTTTACGCTTGGCGATCGCGACCTTCATCATCCTGCCGCTGCTGCCGAATCGGCCGCTCGACCCATGGCAAGCCCTGAATCCGTACGCACTCTGGTGGCTCGTCATCCTGATCTCGAGCCTGTCGCTGGTCGGCTACGTCGCCGGCCGCTGGCTCGGCCCCGGGCGCGGTGCGGCGCTGACGGGACTCACCGGCGGCCTGGTGTCGTCGACGGTCGTCACCATCGGCTTGGCCCGACAGAGCCGGGACGCCGACGATGCCCCGGTGGACGCCCTGGCAGCCGGCATCCTGCTGGCGTGGGCCGTCATGTTCGTGCGCGTGGTCGTCATGCTGGTGGTCGTGCAGCCTCGCCTAGCCGGGCCCGTGGCGATCCCCTTCGCCACGATGGCCGCCTGCGCCGGGATCTACGGGGCCATGTGTTACCGCAGCGGTTCGCGCCAGCGCGCCCGCACCGGCGGCACCGAGCCGGTACCGCTGCGCAATCCCTTTCGCCTCGGCGAAGCCGTCCGCTTCGCTGCCTACTTCGCCGTCGTGTTGCTCGCCGTCGCCGGCGTCGAGCGCTTCGCGCCGCGGCACGGACTCTTCGTCGTCGCCGCTCTGGCGGGCGTCAGCGACGTCGACGCGATCACCATGTCCGTGGCGCAGTCGACGCGCTCGGCCGCGGCGGTTGCCGACGCGGTGTTGGCGCTGCTGATCGCCGTCGGCAGCAATACGGCCGTCAAGTTCGCCCTGGCGCTCTTCCTCGGCGCCCCTGCCCTGCGCCGGCGCTTGGCGATCGGCACGCTGCTGATCGTCGCCGGCGGCGGCAGCGCCTGGTGGCTGTCGCGTTGAACCGTCGCCCCGTCGGGAGGCGGCGCCTTGACCGGGCGCGACGCGCTCGCATACAAAACCAGCACAACGAACGTTTGTTCAGGAGCATGCCCATGGGAATGTTGGATGGGAAAGTCGCCGTCGTCACCGGAGCGGGACGCGGCATCGGGCGCGGTGTCGCCATCGCCCTGGGCGCCGCCGGCGCCAAAGTCGTCGTCAACGATCTCGGCGTCAGCCTGCAGGGGCAAAACCCCGACGCGACACCGGCCGCGGAAGTGGCACGCGAGATCATCGCCGCCGGCGGCGAGGCGGTCGCCAATGGCGACTCGGTGTCCGACTGGACGACGGCGGGCCACCTGATCCGCACCGCGGTCGACACCTTCGGCCGCATCGACGTCGTCGTCACCTGCGCCGGCATCCTGCGCGACCGAATGATCTTCAACATGAGCGAGGACGACTTCGACAGCGTCCTCGCCGTGCATCTCAAGGGTACGTTCAATTGCCTGCGCCACGCCGCGCCGCTGATGCGCGAGCAAGGCAGCGGTCGCATCGTCACCTTCGCCTCCGGCTCCGGCCTCTTCGGCAATCCGGGCCAGGCCAACTACGGCGCCGCCAAGTCGGCCATCGGCGGCTTGACCAAGGTCGCCGCGCGCGATCTCGGCAAATACGGCGTCACCGTCAACGCCATCTGCCCAGTGGCGGCGACGCGCATGACCCTCACGCCCGAGGTGCTGCAGGCGCGCGAAATCCGCAAACAACAGGGCATCGTGCGCGAAGAAAAAGCCCTGGCGCAGCTCGAAGACCTGCACCCGGACGACGTCGCGCCGATCGTGGTGTATTTGGCGAGCGACGACGCCGCCAACGTCAACGGCCAATTCTTCCTCTGCGCCGGCGGCTCGATCTCGCTGTTGTCGCAGCCGCGCGCCGTCAAGACGATCTTCAAACCCGACGCCGCTTGGACCCTCGACGAACTCGAAGAAATCGTTCCGCTGACCTTGGCCGAAGGCCTCACCAACCCGGCGCCGCCGCGCGCCGGCTGAGCCGCGACCGCCCTGCCAGGAAAGACACACGCCATGGGAAATCGTCTCGCCAACAAAGTCGCCGTCGTCACCGGAGCCGGGCGCGGCATCGGCCGCGGCATCGCCCTGCTGCTCGCCGAGGAGGGTGCCGCCGTCGTCGTCAACGACCTCGGCGCGTCGGTCGGCGGCCAGGACGCCTCGGCCGGACCGGCGCAGGAGGTCGTCGCCGAGATCGAAGCGCGCGGCGGCCGCGCCGTCGCCAACACCGACAGCGTCGCCGACTTCAAGGCGGCCGAGGGCATCGTCGCCAGCGCCGTCGACCACTTCGGCCGGCTCGACATCGTCGTCAACGTCGCCGGCATTCTGCGCGACCGCATGGTGTTCAACCTGAGCGAAGACGACTGGGACGCCGTCATCGCCGTGCACCTCAAGGGCACCTTCAACATGGTGCGACACGCGTCACGGCAGATGCGCGAGCAGAAGGGCGGCCGCATCGTCAACTTCACCTCCACTTCCGGGCTGTTCGGCAACTCCGGCCAAGCCAACTACGGCGCCGCCAAGGACGGCATCGCCGGCCTGACGCGCGTCGTGGCGCGCGATCTCGGCAAGTACGGCATCACGGTCAACGCCATCGCCCCGGTGGCGCGCACCCGCATGACCGAGACGGTATCGGACTCGGCGCGCGCGGCGCGGGCTCAGCGCGGCATCACGGCCGGAGCGCCGGCGATGGCCCTGCGCATGGAGCCGGAGGACATCGCGCCGATGGTCGCCTACCTGTGCACCGACGCGGCGCGCGACATCAACGGTCGCTTCTTCTTGGTGCGCGGCGGTGTCATTTCGCTACTCAACGACCCGGCCCCCGTGCGCACCATCACCAAACGTGGTCGCTGGACTCCGGAAGAGATCCAGGCGTTGTTCCCGTCGACGTTCGGCATGGATTTGGTGAATCCGGCCCCGGCCAAGGGCTGATCGGAGACGTTCAACGCCGAGACACCGAGGCTCGAAGAGAACGCCCTCACCCAGATTCTTCACCACGGAGACTCGGAGAAAGCGGCATGCACGGAAAGCGTGCTCTCGATGCATTCCAGCGAAGCTCAGCGTCTCGGTGCCTCCTCGGTGCAATGTGCGAATGACGTATCCGGGTTAGCGGACTTCGACGGCGTAGGGCATCAGCGCCAGGACTGAACCCGGTGCAAAGGGCGGCGTCAGCGCCTTGGCCAACGTCCCCCAGGGCTCCGGGAGTTCGGCGGTGGCGCGGGCGCCGAGCAGCTCGCCGACGCGTTCCGCCAGCGGCTTGGCCTGCGGGAAGAAGACGAGTTCCACTTCGCTCTCGGCATCGATTTCGGCCAGCCGCTTGGCCGCGTCGACGGCATCCCAGAAGCCGCCGACTTCGTCGATCAACCCCTTCTCCAGCGCTTGCCGTCCCGTCCATACCCGGCCGCGACCGATTTCGTTGACCTCGTCCACCGGCATCGAGCGACCGGCGGCGACCCGGCCGACGAACTCGGCGTAGACGTGCTCCACCTCGGCCAACAGCTTCTTGCGCCCGTCGGGAGGCAAGGACACCGTCAAATCGTTGAGGTACGCGTATTTGCCGCGCGTCAGCGTTTCGACGTGGATTCCGGCGTTGGCGAGGAATTGCTTGAACACCGGGCGCGCCACCACGACACCGATCGAGCCGGTCAAGGTTGCCGGATTGGCGAGGATGCGATCGGCGCCCACCGCCATGAAGTAACCGCCCGAAGCAGCGACGTCCGACATGGAAACGACGACGGGTTTGCGATCCTGCACCGTGCGGCGCGCGCGCCAAATGAGATCGGAGGCCAGAGCCGAACCGCCCGGGCTGTCGACGCGCAACACCAGGGCCTCGATCGAATCGTCGGCGGCGATCGCGTCGAGCGCCTCGGCGATGGTATCGGCACCGATGCTCTGTCCTTGCACGCTGGTGCTGCTTTCACCGGTGACGATACTGCCGCTGGCGAAGAGCACACCGATCTTGGGACCGACGTTCAACCCCACCGACTCGACGGGCACCTTGCGGTAGTCGTCGAGCGCGACCAACGGCGCCTGCTCGCCGCCGAGTGCCTCGTGCACCGTACGCAAGTACTTGGTGCCGTCGCTGAGGCCGGCGTCTTCGTACTCGCCCGGCGACGAGGGGCATTCGTCGATCAGCTGCCGCACGCGCTCGACGTCGAGCCCGCGGGCCTCGGCGATGCCGCGCATGAATTCGCCGTTGATCGAATCGAGCAGTGAATCGGCCATCTCTCGATGTTCCGGCGTCATCTGCTTGTTGGCCAGGAAGTCGCCCATGGTCTTGTACTCGCGCACCTTCTCGACGTGCATTTCGACGTCGAGCTTCTCCCACAGGCCGCCGAGGAACATGAACTGGCTCGCCAAGCCGGTGAGCGGCGCAGTCGTCGTCGGGGCGAGATGGACGCGGTCGGCAGCACTGGCGACGTAGTATTCGAGGTTGCTGCCGAAGATTTCTTGCTCCATCACGGCGACGACGGGCTTGTCGCTGGTGCGGAACTGTTGGATCGCGGTGCGAATCTCCGCCGCCTTGGCCCAACCGATGTCGAGAGGCCCGACCCGCAACACCATGCCGGCGATGCGTTCGTCGCGCGCCGCGGCGCGCATCGATTGCAGCAAGTCGAACAACGTCGTGTGGCTCTCGACCACCAAACGGCCGAACAGGTCTTGCGGCGCGGCCTCGACGTAGTCGCCTTGCAGGTCGACCAGCAGATGGCTGCCCGGCTTGATCTCTGGCCCGCCCGACCGCCCACGCGTGACCGCGAAGATCAGCCCGAGGAGGAGGACGATGAGCCACACGTACTTGCGACGCTTGCGCATGGCGGACTCCTACCCCACCCTCCCGGTCAAGAAAAGGCGCGCCGCGCCCTCAGGCAGCGGAGGCGGGGGTGGGAACGCCGAGCGCCTCGGCGAGATACGGCAAGGCCTCGTCGGCGAGCGACAATTCCGGCGCCAGCCGCTTGCCGAGTCCTTCGGCCGTCATCAGCGCCAGGTTCACCATCGTCATGTGGCTACGGGCCTGGATGTGATGGCGCCTAAGCACGTCGAACAGCCGGCCGATCTCGACGGTGACCTGGAGGTTGCCCAGCCCCTTGCGGTGGACCGCCGCGACGATTTCGCTCATCTCGGCCTCGTACGCCGCGTAGTCCGCCGTCCGCTGGTAGGGCGCGTTGACGTAGAAGAGATGGGCGACGGTGGCGCCGTCGCCGCCGGCGAAGGCGAACAGCAATTGCGCCGCGCTCAGCCGATCCTCCGGCGTCAGCGACCCGACCAGGCCGAGGTCGAGCAACACGATGCCTCCCGGCGGGTAGAAGCGCAGATTGCCTGGGTGCAGGTCGGCGTGGACGAAGCCGTGCGAGAAGATCATGCGGCAGACACAACGCAGGCCGGCACGCGCGATGCGCCGCGGATCGACCCCGTGCGCCTCCAACTCGGTTTCGTGCACGCCTTCGATGAACTCCATGGTCAGCACGCTCTTGCCGCAGGCGTCGTCGTACAGGCGCGGAAAGTGGATGTCCGGGTCTCCGACGAAGTTGGCCGTCAGGCGCCGGTTGTTGTCGGCCTCGGCGACGAAGTCGAGCTGCAACGCGACGGCGTCGCAGAACTGGCGCATCGCCGCCTCGAGCGACACCAGCCGCAGCGACGGCACCAGACGCTCGAGGAGCCGTGCCGTCACCAGCAGGATGGCTCGGTCGAGGGCGACGAGCGCCTCGATGTCGGGCCGCCGCACTTTGACGGCGACGGTCGCGCCGTCGGCCGCGAGCACGGCGCGGTGCACCTGCGATACCGACGCAGCCGCCACCGGATCGGGGTCGAAGGAGGAGTAGACCGACTCCAAGCGGCGGCCGAGTTCGCTTTCGATGATGGCGCGGGCCTGCTCGAACGGGAAGCGCGGCACGCGATCCTGGAGGCGTGCCAACTCGGCGATGAGCGCCGGCGGCAACAGGTCGGCTCGCGTCGAGGCGATCTGGCCGACCTTGATGAAGGTGGCGCCGAGGCTGGCGCAGAAATGGACGAGGGCGTGACCGAGAGCACCGCTCAGGGCGTCGCTGTCGACGCGGCGCCGTCGGCGCCAATCGCGCAGAAAGACCCACGCCGCGGACAAGGCGGCGCGCGCCATCTGCGACGAACGGACCACGACCGCCGTCAGCCGCGGTCGTGGCCGCGTGGAAGGTACCGACATCGCCTCAAGCACGCCGCGCGGCGCGGTCGCGCCCCGCGTCAGGCGGGGCGGACCTGCACCGCGAGGTAATTCGGCAAACCGAGCTGCTTGACCTGGGTCAGCTGGGCTTCGAGCCAGTCGATGTGCTCTTGCTCGCTGATGAGGATGCGCTCGACCAGCTCACGAGTGGCGTTGTCGCCGACTTCGACGGCCAGGGCGATGGTGTCGTTGAGGCGTTTGACGGCGACCATTTCGAGGGCGAGGTCGAGTTCGAGTTGTTCGGGGACGGTTTCGCCGACGCGCACCTTCTCGAGGCGCTGCATGTTGGGCACACCTTCGAGGAAGAGGATGCGGTCGATGATGGCGTCGGCGTGTTTCATCTCGCCGATCGACTCGGTGCGATTCGTCTGGGCGAGTCGTTCGTAGCCCCAGTTTTTGCACATCTTGGCGTGCACGAAGTACTGGTTGATGGCGGTGAGTTCGGCGGTGAGAATGTCGTTGAGAGCGTCGATGAGGCGCGGGTCACCCTGCATGGGAATCTCCTTCGATCTACTGCAACGACATACCAGCGGCGGGCGCTGGAACCAAGCCGGGGACTCGGCCGGCTTGCTGAGGCTAAGGCTAAGGCTGAGGCTGAGGCTTAGGCTCAGGCTAAGGACGGGGCGTGATCCATTTCGATGGTCGTGCGGGCTTGACCGAGGAGGGCGACGATTTCGTCGCGGCAGGGTTGGCAGCAGCGGCCGGCGCCGGTGGAGCGAACGACAGCGGCGAGGGAATGGGCACCGCGCTGGATGGCGGATTGAATGTCGCGATCAGTAACGCGGGCACAATGGCAGACGATCATGCGGCGGCTCCGTTGCAGCGATGTGAGGAGTGACTACCGATTTTGAAAACTACTATCAAGATCGGCCGCAAAATTTTCTTGCCAAAACCCCGCCGTCGTCACCGTCCCCGCCTCGTCCTGCACCAACACCTCCAACCCCGCCCGGCGCGCCGCCTCGATCCCCTCCCGCCCGCGCACGACCAACGCCGTCGACCACGCGTCCGCCCGCGTCGCATCCTCCCCCCAAACCGTCACCAACCGCCGCGCCATCACCACCTCCCCGGTTCGCGGGTCGAGGATCGGCCCCGCCGCATCCCCCGGTCGCCCAGACCGCGACGTCGACAGCGAACCACGCCGCAACTCCACCGTCCCGTGAACCTCCCCCTCGGCCAAGCCGGCGACGATGAGCCGCCATCCGGGCGCCGTGGCCCGCGCCGTCCAGGCCAACTGCGACGAACCACCAAAGTCGAGAAAAAACGCCTCCGCCCCGGCGGCCCGCAACGTCCCCGCCGCCGCATCCAACCCCAGTCCCTTACCCACCGCACCCGCATCGAGGGCGTAACCCGCCCGCAGCTGCGCCACGCCGTCGCCGCGCTCGACGATCTCCCCCAGCGGCGGCAGCCCATCGCCCAACTTCACCCCCGACCCAGGAGTCCGCGCGGCGACGATGAGCCGACCGGCGCCGGGATGAAACGCCCCCTGCGTCGCCTCGGCGTAATGCAGCATGGCCGCCAGACCACGATCGAGATCCGCACTGATCGGCACCGCACCCTGCCCAGCCGACGCGTTGAAGCGCGCCAACTCGCCCTCCGGACGCCAGGTCGTCAGCACGTCCTCCCAATGCCGAACGACGGCAAAGGCGCCGCGCAGCGCCGCCTCGGCATCCGTCGCGGTGGCGGCACGGACGCGCATTTGCAGCAGCGTGCCCATGACCACCTCGCCGCCTTGGGCTTCGGCGGTAGCCGCCGTCGCCGGACGCGCCGCGAGCCACAGCAGCAGCACCAGGACGCGCCGCCAGTCCATCACGTGAGCGGTCGGGGGGGTGCTTCGCCGCGCCGGCCGTAGGCACTCGGTGCGCGAGTGACGAGGGCCCGGGTGACGCAGACCATGAGCCAGAACAGCACCGTCTGGAGGGTCACGAAGGAGAGAATCTTGAGATACGCAAAGCCCGGATGAACGAAGCGCACGCCCCAGCCGCTCAGTTCCCCCGTCATGCCGCTGACGAAAGCGAGGCCGATGCCCCACGCCTTGACGCGCCAGTCGAGCGGCACGAACAGCAGCAAGTGGGTCAGGGTCATCAGCAGCATGCCCATGGCGAAGGCGTGGAAGTGCAGCACCTCGAGCAAACCCTGCACCGAGCGCGGTTGCAGATAGCGCTCCTCGCTGCCCAGGTAGTACTCGATCACCGAGCTCGGCGTCAGGCTCATCTTGGCGAAGTACATGCCGAAATTCGTCAGCCAGAGGATGAGCGTGTACACCAGGAAACACAGCACGATCACCCGCAGCAGGTGATTGCGCGTCCACTCTCCGGTGACGACGAAGCGCACGCCTCACTTCCCTTCGAGGAGGACGTGATGGATCGCCAGCGCGCGGCGGATGCCGTCGTTGACGGCACGCGCACTCAGCGTGGCGCCGGTGATGCCGGCGATGTCGCGTCCGAGGCGCAAATGGGCGGGGTCGCTCTTTCCCTGAAACTGCTGCAGCCAGCGGTCGGTGGGCAGGTAGTCGAGCGGTTCGTGAAAGGCCAAGACACGTAGCGACACGATCGAGCCGGCCGGATCGAGCACGGCCAGGAACGTTTCGGGCAAGGTGCGGACGGTGTGCGTGTCGAAGATCGCGTAGCCCAGGACCTGATCACCGCGCCAGCCGACGTAAATGGTGAGCAGCTCCGACTCCAGGCTCGACTGAGCCCGCTTTTCGATTTCGGCGCGTTGGGCTGCGGTGAGAAAGAAGTCGCGCGCCTCGGTGCGATCGGCGTCGGGAAAAGCGAGACGCAGAGCTTCGTCGCGGGCATGGAAGACGACGGCGGATGCCGGCGACGCCATACACGCGAGCAGGAGCGCCACGAACATCAGCCACGAGCCGACGGCGCGTCGGCGCCCGGCTCGCCGGCGTGTGTGCGGCTCAGAAGACAAAGCCGGCTCCAATGCGAATCTCGTCGGGTTCGTTGCCGCCGCGGTTGTCGAGGTTGCGATAGTCGAGCTTGACCACGACCTGCGGGATCGGCTTGTAGCTCACCCCGATCTCGAAGAGTTCGCGGTCGCGGCTGTCGTCGCGGGCGTATCCGTCGGGCACACTCTCCTGCGTATCGAGTCGCGTATAGCGAAACCAGGGGGCGACGTATTGCGTCGTCTCGGGCAACACCAGCGGCAACACGTCGTAGGCGAGTTCGGCGTACCAACCCCATTGGGTCGAGCCGACCGTCTCCTCTTTGGCGGCCGACAACTGGGCCGCATCGTCCAAGTCCGAGACGGCAGCCAAGGCGCGGCATTCCAGGCCGCGCCACTGCGACATCACGTGGAGCTCGTACAGTTGCATGAAGGCGTCGACCTTCTCGCCGGCATAGTCCTCGTCTTGGCCCTGGTCGCCGACGTAAGCCGAGGCGCCGAGGGTAACGCCGCGAAGGACATCGTAGTCGACGCGGCCGACCCACGACCAATCCTCGGCCTTTTCGCGGTTTCCGCTCTGCCGTCCATCGCGAATGCCGCCGCTGTTGAAGCCCTCGGCGTTCATGCTGGTGAGGCCGTAGGTGCGGTATTCGAGACCGGGAAGCAACTCGCCGTGCAGGCCGAAGCCGCCGGCGCGCCAGGTCGAGGGGATGATGCGCGATTCGACCTCGGGCCGGACGTTGCCGTGGAAGAAGGGGGATTCGTGCAATTCGTTGAGGATGCCGACGGGCACCAGCAGCAGACCCGCGCGGACGTTGGCGAGCGGGTGAAGCAGGAAGTCGAGGGTGGCGAACTCGACGGAGACCGAGCCGCCGCCCGACGAAGTGGTGGTGCTGGTGGTGGCGTGCTCGAACTCGGTTTCCGAGTTGAAGACGATCCAGTCGTTGTACTTGTAGCCGACGTAGAGAATCAGCCGCAGGAAATCGAACTCGTCACTGGCGCCGTTGCGGTCGGAGACGATGTTCTTGAAGTTGGACTCACCGTAGCCGCCGATGGAGAGGCCGCGTTGGATGCCGTAGACCTTGGAGGCGGCGGGACCGAGGCCGTAGGCGCTCTTGAGGTCTTGGGTTTCGGGGAGGACGAGGGCCTCGCGCAGGCGGCGCAGCTCGTTGGTGAGGATGCCCTGGCGTCGCTCGACCTCGGCGAGGCCGCTATCGGCGGGCGGGGCTTGCTCGGGCTGCCGCAGCTTTTCGAGTTCGGCGGCCAGGGCGTCTTGGCGCTTTTCGATGGCGTCGAGGCGATCCGAGGCGTCATCGGCGACGAGAGTCGCTGGGGCGAGGGTGCAGACGGCGACGAGGGCGAACACACGTAACTTCATGCATCATCCTTGGGGAGCGCGGTTGCAGGGCGGATCCCGGTCGACCCCGTCGCCTGGGCGCCCGGCAGGCGTGCCACGCCCGCGCGCGGCACCCCGGCTCGCCCCTACGATCCTGAGTCTCATTTTCAGCTATGCGAGCTGCGTGGCGGAGTCAAATCGCTCGCGCCGTCCCCCTGCCCTCACGGTCGCTTCACCACCCTCCCCCCGGCCAACACCCCCCGCACACAGCGCTCGTCCCCCAGCGTCTGCAACACGCCCACCAACTCCTCCGCCCCACACACGCGCCGGGCGCGCCAGTCCAACCAAGGACTCACGCCCCAGTCCAACAGCACCACGTCCGCCTCACCCCCCACCCGCAACTCGCCCGCCCCCGCGCCGAGCCCCAGGGCCCGCGCCGCGCCGGCCGTCGCCAACCACAGCACTTGCAGCGGCGACAAGGGCTGCCCGCGCAGTTGCGCCACCTGACACGCCGCGGCCATCGTCGCCAGCATCGACAACGTCGTGCCAGCGCCGACGTCGCTCGCCAACCCCACCCGCAGCCGCGGCATGACACCCTGCGCCGCCGCCCAATCGAAGAGACCGCTGCCGAGAAACAGATTCGACGTCGGGCAATGAGCCACCGCCGTGCCGCTTTCCGCCAAGCGCTGCCACTGGCGCCCATCGAGATGAATCGCGTGGCCGTAGATCGCGCGCGGCCCCAGCAGTCCGTGATGATCGAGCACGTCGACGTAATCGCGAGCCCACGGAAACAGTCGGCCGACCCACGCCACCTCGTCGAGGTTCTCCGCCAGGTGCGACTGCAAGTGCACCCCTGGGTGTTCGCGCCACAAGGCAGCGGCCGCTTCGAGCTGCTCCGGCGAACTGGTAGCGACGAATCGCGGCGTGATCGCGTACCCCAACCGGCCACGCCCGTGCCATCGGCCGATCAGCCGCCGCGAATCGTCGTAGGCGCTCTGGGCCGTGTCGCGCAATTCGACCGGCGCGTTGCGATCCATCCATGCCTTGCCCGCCACGATGCGCAGACCCGAACCGGCGGCTTCCTCGAATAGTGCTTCCACCGAGCCCGGGTGGACGCTGCCGTACACCATCGCCGTCGTCGTCCCGTAACGCTGCAACTCCGCGAGGAACAGGCGCGCCACGGCACGCGCGTGGGTGGCATCGGCGAAGGCCGCCTCCGCCGGGAACGTGTGGCGCTCGAGCCAACCCAGCAAGGGCAAACCGCTCGCCCCGACGACGCCCATTTGCACCGCATGCACGTGGCAGTCGATGAACCCGGGCACCATCAACCCTTGCGCGAATCGCTCGACGACACAGCCCGGCGGCAGCTCGCGCTGCACCGTCGCGGCCGGCCCGAAGGCGACGATACGATCGCCTTCGACGACGAGAATGGCGTCGCTCTCGTAGTGCATCGCCTGCTCTGGCGGCACTTGGAACGGATCGTCGGTAAAGGTCAGCGCCGCGGCGCGCCAGGCGATCGGCCGACTGTGCCCCATGCGATCCCTCAGCGACACACCGCCACCGGCGCACTCGTCGTCGCACCGGTGCTCGTCTGCACCGCCACCGTCAGGTTCGCCGGGCCGATGCAGGTCCGCGGCCAGCGCACGAGAATCATCGTCGGGCTCAACGCCTCGATCGGCACGGGTCGGCCGTCGAGCCGCACGCAGGTCCCCCGCAGCGGCACGCAGGTATCGCCCGGGGTACCTTCGGCGCACCGACCGTCGTAGGCATCGACGACGTTGAAGCCGTCACCGACGATGCGCACCCACTGTCCATATTCCGCCCGCAGCGGGCGCACTGCCTCGACCCGCACCGCCGCGCCGCCGCGATGGGCCGTCGCCGGCTCGACGCGTGTCGACAAACCGCCGTCACCCAAGTCGGCTTCGGCGATCGCCTCGAGGTCGCACGTCATGCCGGTGCCGCAATGCTCCCACTGCGCCGCCACCGCGGCGACACTGAGGGTGCCCTCTGTTTCGACGTTGTAGCCGCCCTGCTCCAGGCCGTTGAAGGCGAAGGCGTTCGCCCCCACGCTACCGAACGGGCCGCCGCCGAGGTCGACGCGCGACTGCTGGCCGATCTCGGCACCGCTGTCGCGATTGCAGACGAAGGCGCTGCGCTCGAAGCGCGCCACGGGCTGGTCGGTCACGTCCGAAAACGCCAACATCCCCGCGGCCCCGTTGCCGGCAAAGACGCTATCACTGCCGGCCAGCGAGGCGAAGCCGCGGACCGAGATGCCGTTGCCGAGGTTATGGCGCGCCAAGGTGCCGTCGACCCGAATCGACGAGAAGCCGAGCGCGTCGTCGAGCCCTTGGGCCGCCATGCCGTTCTGCCCGCTGCCGCCCCCGTTGCCTTCGATCAGACTGTCGACGACCCAGGCATGACCGCCGAGCGTCGCCTGCACGCCGCCGTTGCGATTGTCGCCGATACGGCTGTTTTCGATGCGCGCGTGCGCCCCGGTCGTGACCTTGATCCCCTTGTCGTCGGCGCCGCGCACCTCGCAATCGACGACGACATTGGCACTGGCGCCGAAATCGTCACCCGCACCGTCGTCGATGCCGATGCCGTCGCCACTCGCCGCCGTCTCCACCAACAATTGCTCGAGGCGATTACCGTCGGCGCCGGCGCCGCCGACGCGCACGACGTCCCGGTCGTTGGCCCCGGCGGCGCGCAAGGCGAGGCCGAGAACGTGGTTGCGCCCTCCGGCGATCGACAACACGCCGATCGCCTGGCCCTGCGCATCGACGATGCGGTTCCACGGAAGGCCGTCGGCATCGAGGCCGTCGATGGTGACGTCGTCGACTTCCAAGGTCGGCAAACTGAATTCGAGTCCGATGGTCGTCGGGGTCGCCGCCGGGAACACCGTGTCGTCGAACTGGATGAGGGTCGGCTTGGCGACTCCCGGCGCCAGGGCGAGGGCATTGCGCAACGAGCCGATGCCGCTGTTGTCGGGGCGCACCACCGTGGCGACGCTGGCGAACGCGGTCCACCGCGCCGTCTCGACCGCGTCGGCGACGAGCAAGTGGCGGCGTCGCTGGACTTGGCCGGTATCCGGATCGTCGACGCGCAGTTCGAGACGCCACACGCCCGGAGCGAGGCCGGCGAGGCCGGCGCAGGAAGCGGGGCCGGCACCGGCGCAAGTGGCACTGGCGACGAACGCGTCGTCGAGAGTGTCGTCGCGGCAGAGACAGGCGACGCGCTCGCCGCGGAGTTGGACGTCGACCGTCGGGCGACCGCTACGGTTGTCGATGATCCAGTCGAGCGTCGCGGCGCCGGGACAAGGAGGTGGTTCGCCGAGGGCTTGAACGGCGACCAAGTCGGCCGCCGACACGACGCCATCGTCGCTGAGGTCGGGCTCGGCGGCGCCGGCGAACAAGGCCGCCTGCGTCGCGGCACGCAGTTCGGCACCGCCGCACGGTCCTTGTGCATGCGAGCGAGCCGGCAAGAGGCAAACGAGGAGATACACCGCGAAGGCGACGCCCACGCGTGCAGCTGGACGGAGTAAGGGGCGACGGGCCCGGGATGAGGGCGGCGCTGGCGCGGGCACGGCCGCTCCCGGCCTCAACTTTCCTGCAGCTCGTGGCGGCGCAGGACGTCGATGAATTTGACCGCGGCGGGCGACAGGTGCCGCCCCTTCTTATGGATGATGCCCAAGGGGCGCAGGATGGAGTCGTCGGCGAAGGGCACGACCACCAAGCTGCCGTGCTCGACCTCGTGCTTCACCGACGGCAGCGGGATGATCGAGATGCCCTGACCGATCTCGACGGCCCGCTTGATCGTCTCGATGTTGTCGTACTCGCAGGTGTAGCGGACGCTGATGTCGCGATCGCGCAGGAACTGGTCGACCGCCTTGCGGGTCGAGATGTCGCGTTCGTAGGCGACGAACGGCTGGCCGTTGAGCTTGCTCGAGGGCAAGCGGCGTAGGCTGGCGAAGGGATGGTCGGGCGGGCAGACGACGACGAGTTTGTCCTCGCGGAACGGGATGACGTTGACCTGGGGATGTTTCGCCGGGTAGGCGACGATGCCGAGGTCGACGCGTCCGGCGATGGCGTCGTCGTAGATCTTGTTGGGCCGGGCGTATTCGATGTGGATGTTCACACCCGGGTAGGCCGCCATGTAGGCCTTCAAGTAGGGCGGCAGCTCGTGCAGGCCGACGCTGTAGACGATGGCGACGCGTAGCGTGCCGCCGACGACCTTGGAGCTCTCCTGCAGCTGGGTCTCGATTTCGCGGTACTTTTCGAGAATCTCGCGGCTGACGTGGTAGAGGATTTCGCCCGCCGCGGTCGGCTTGGCGCCGGTGCGGCCGCGTTCGAGCAGCTTGCAGCGGTACTTCGACTCGAGGGTGCGCAACTGCTGAGAGACGGCCGACTGCGTGATGAAGTTCTGCGACGCAGCCATGGAGAAACTGCCGCTATCGACCACATCGCAAAAGACTTTCAGCGTTTCGATGTGCACCCGCCCTCTTTAGTCGGGCTCATGAGAATGTCAACCAGCAGCACGTTGCCTTATGACGCGAAACATACCAGATATTAGCCCGACGCATGCACACGCTCGGCGGCCCGCGCGCGGCCGCCATGACTCAGACCTGACGGAGCCCTCATGACCCCCTTTTCCGGACTCGACTACTACGGCATCGACGACCTGCTCAGCGACGAGGAGCGCATGATCCGCAAGACGGTGCGCGATTTCGTCGAGCGCGAGGCGGTGCCGATCATCGAGAAGCACAACGCCGAGGGTAGTTTCCCGCGCCACCTCATCCCGCGCCTCGCCGAGTTGGGCCTGTTCGGCGCCAACCTCGCGGGCTACGGCTGTGCCGGCTTCAACAACGTCTCCTACGGACTGATCTGCCAAGAACTCGAGCGCTGCGACAGCGGGCTACGTTCGATGGTCTCGGTGCAGGGCTCCCTCTGCATGCACCCGATCCACGCCTTCGGCAGCGAGGAACACAAGCAGCGCTACCTGCCCGGCATGGCGGCCGGCAAGCTCATCGGCTGCTTCGGCCTGACCGAGCCCGACCACGGCTCCGACCCCGGCAGCATGGAGACCCGCGCCCGGCGCGACGGCGACCACGTCGTCCTCAACGGCGTCAAGCGCTGGATCACCAACGGCAGCATCGCCGACGTCGCCATCGTCTGGGCACAAGCGGAAGACGGCATCCGCGGCTTCCTCGTCGACCGCGGCACCCCCGGCTTCTCGACGCGCGACATCCACGGCAAGTTCTCGCTGCGCGCCTCGATCACCTCGGAACTGATCTTCGAGGACGTCCGCATCCCCGCCAGCCAGATGCTGCCCGGCGTCGTCGGCCTGAAGGGGCCTTTCTCCTGCTTGACGCAAGCGCGCTTCGGCATCGTCTGGGGCGCCATCGGCGCCGCCATGGCCTGCTACCACACCGCCCTCGACTACACGCGCAGCCGCACCCAGTTCGACCGGCCCCTGGCGGGCTACCAGCTGGTGCAGAACAAGCTCGTGCACATGGTCAGCGAAATCACCAAGGGCCAACTGCTGGCCCTGCGTCTCGGCCAGCTCAAGGACGCCGGCAAGATGCGGCCGCAGCAGGTGTCACTCGCCAAGCGCAACAACGTCGCCATTGCGCTCGACATCGCCCGCCTGGCGCGCGACATGCTCGGCGCCAACGGCATCGTCAACGACTACCCGGTGATCCGCCACATGATGAACCTCGAAACGGTGAACACCTACGAGGGCACCTTCGACATGCACACGCTGATCGTCGGCCGCGACGTCACCGGACTCGACGCAATCCGGTGAAAAAACTCATCCAAATGCCGATGACGGTGCGCGCCGAGCGCATCCTGCGCGACCTCGGCGTGCTCAAGGCCTTTGCCGCGGGCGATCGGCTGATCGTCGTCGGCCCGGTCTTCGCCCTGCGCCGCGAACCCGACACGCACGTGCGGCTCGCCTTCGTGCGCACCGAAGAGAAGACGGTCGAGATCGGCCTGGCGCGCGCCGTCGACGACGGCTGGGAGATCATCGAGAGCGAGCCGTTCTCCTTGCGCAGCCACGGCTATTACGAACGCCGCCTCAAGCGCGTGGGCGACTTCGTCGCGCACGCCAAGCCGGCCTCGTTCCTCTGACGAGCGCCCGACGCATCCGGTCGTGCTTGCGCTGCGCCGCGGCGTACCCGCAACGGGCACGCCGAGTACAACTCGGCGCTCCGATGGGCCCGTCGATGCGATGCGGCACTCCGGTGCGATTCGCGCCCGAGGGGGCGTCAGCGGATGGCGTATTTCTGCAGCTTGTCGATGAGGGCGCGGCGCGAGATGCCGAGGTCGGTGGCAGTGCGCGTCTGATTGCCGCCGTTGCGCGCCAAGGCCTCGGTGATCAATTGCGCCTCGTGCCGCTCCAACGCGCCGCGCAAACTGCCCTCGGCCATCTCCACCACGGCCGGACCGACGAGAGCATCGGGCAATACCTCGATCCCCAACTCCGCTCCGGGTTCCGCCAGCGTGTACGCCCGCTCGACCAGGTTGCGCAGCTCGCGCACGTTGCCCTCGAAGGGCCATGCCCGCAGCGCCGCCAGCGCCTCGCGGGTGAAGCCGCCCACCCGCTTGCTGCCGCCGGCGCGCAAGCGCGCCAAGAAGTGTTCAGCCAGCGTGGTGATGTCCTCCGGCCGTTCCCGCAGTGGCGGCAACTCGATGGCGAAGACGTTCAGCCGAAAGTAGAGGTCCTTGCGGAAACGACCGGTCTTCACGTCTTCGGCTAGATTGCGATTGGTCGCGGCGATGACGCGCACGTCGACCCGGGTCGGTCGGTCGTCGCCGATGCGGCGGATCTCGCCCTGGTCGAGGAAACGCAGCAGGCGTGTCTGCACCGACTCCGGGCAGTCGCCGATCTCGTCGAGAAACACCGTGCCGCCGTCGGCCGCCTTGAACAGCCCTTGCCGCTCCTCGATGGCGCCGGTGAACGAGCCCTTTTTGTGGCCGAACAATTCGCTGCCCAACATCTCGGAGCTGAAGTCGGCACAGTTCACCGAGAGGAACGGCTGTTCCGCCCGCGGCCCGTTGTAATGCAGTGCCCGCGCCACCAATTCCTTCCCGGTGCCGGTCTCGCCCGTCACCAGCACGGTGGTGTTGGAGTCGACCACCTTCTCCACCAGCGCCAGCGCCTTTTGCAGCGCGGCACTCTTGCCGATGATCTCGTCGAAGGCGAAACGCCCACGTACCTCGCGCCGTAGGTCGGCGTTTTCGCGCCGCAGGCGCTCGTTGGCCTCGCGCAACTCCTCCTGCAGCCGCAGGTTGTCGCTCTCCAGTCGGTGCACCTCGAGGCCTTGGCGGACGGTGACCAGCAACTCGTCCTTGTTCCACGGCTTGGTCAGATAGCGGTACACGCTGCCGGCGTTGATCGCCTCGATCAGGCTTTCGATGTCGGTGTAGCCGGTGAGGATGATGCGCACCAAGTTCGGGTACGGCGCCACGGTGCGCTGGATGAACTCGGTGCCGGTCATGCCCGGCATGCGCTGGTCGATCAGCGCCAGCGCGATCTCCGGATGATCGGCGAGCAGGCGGAGCGCCGTTTCGCCGTCGGTCGCGGTATGGACCGTATAGTCCATGCCCAGCGTGATGCGCAGGAGATTGACGCTACTCGGTTCGTCGTCGAGGACGAGGATGGCGGGCTCGGCGGACTGATTCATGCGGCGACGTTCGGCAGCGTCGAGAAAAGCACATCGACCGGCGGCAGCAAAGGCAGCCGACGAAACCCGCTGGGCGCGAGTCGTTCACCCGCACGCTTCACCACGGAGTGGTCATCACCTAGTGTCGCCCAAAGGGCGGATGAAAAGGGGCGCGGCGAGCTCTTGGCGGGATGCGACGGCGCGGCGCGAGGATGACGGAAGCTTCGAGTGCACGGCGTCCACCGGAGCGCCGAGTTGTACTCGGCGGGTCCGCGTCGGGGATGCGACGGCGTAACGCGAGAATGATGGAGGCGTCGAGCGCCCGGCGCTGCGCCGGGCGGTGTCGAGTGCAACTCGACACTCCGGGTAGCCCAGGAATTTTCTTGAGAATCTCACGCAGCCCGTAGGGTGACGACGAACTCCGTGCCCTGAGGCCCCGTTTCCGCCAACTCGAGGCGACCGCCGACGGCGTGCAGGATGTCGCGGCTTATCGACAAACCGAGGCCGAGTCCGGCGTGCGCCGGTTTGGTGGTGAAGAACTCCTCGAAGATGCGATGCCGCGCCGCCTCGGGGATGCCGCTGCCGTTGTCGCGCACGCGCACCTCGACGGCAGCGCTACCGCCCTCGCAGGCGCTCGGCAGCGTCTGCGCCCGCAGGCTCAGCCGCGGTGCGGGATGGCCTTCGAGCGCATCGAGTGCGTTGCGCACGAGATTGAGAAAGACCTGGGCGAGAAAATCGCCCCGCCCGACCGCCACCAGCGGCTCGCGGGCGATCTCCAGTTCGACCTCGGGCCGTTCGCCGTGACCGTGCAGCGCCAGCGCCAGCGTCTCGCGCAGCACCGCACCGACGTCGGCTCGGCCCGCCGCAGCACCGTGTTCGGCCCGGCGCGAGTGGAAGCGCAGCTGGGTGACGACATGGCTCAGCCGCTGCGCCCCCTCGGAGCAGATGCGCAGCAACCCCGGCGTATTCTCCAGCCGGTAGTCGAGACGCAGGTCGGCGCGCAGGCGGGCGATCTCGTCGTTGCGGCCGAGGATCTTCTCGGTCGCCTCGACGTACTGCACCAGCATGCGCAACGACTCTTGCAGGTTTTCGAGGCTTCCGGAGATGAGGCTGACCGGCGCGGTAAGTTCGTGCGCCACTCGTGCGATGTACGTGTCGACCTCGCCTCTCGCCCCCGCCGGCTCGATTTCCGCTCGTGTCCCCTGTTGCATAGCCACCGCCTGACCAAGGATCTGAGCCCAGGGAAAGCACATGCCGTGCCGTGCCGCAGGTGTTTCCGGACGGACACGCCCGCGGCCAGGCTCGGCGGCGTTCTGCACAATCGGCGCCGCCGCTGCGCATGCATTTGCACACTCGACGGCGCCGACGCGCCGGTCGTATACTCGCCGCGCGCCATGGAATCCGAGCCGATCGCCGGGGTGAGTCCACTCCCCGGAACCGCCTGGGCCGCGTCGCGTCGATCGACGCGCTGGCGGCACGCCTGGGCTCCCATGCTGGCGCTCGCCGTCGCCCTGCCGCTCACCCTCTACGCCGCGCACCAGAGCACCCGCTGGCTCGACGTCTCGTTCCCCGGCTTCCTCATCATGCGCAACGGCGTGATCCCGACGATCGGCACGTCGCGCTGGCCGGTCGACTCGGCCGCGTTGTTCCACTCCGAGGTCGTCGCCGTCGACGGCACGCCGACCGGCGGCGGCGCTGACGTACTCGCCGCGGTCGCCCCGCGCCAACCGGGCGAGCTCGTTCGCTACACCCTGCGCAAACACGGCCACAGTACCGACATCTTGCTGCCGGTCCTGCGCTTCGGCTGGTCGGACTACCTACAGACCTACGGCATCCTCCTGCTCTTCGGTTGCGCCAACTTGGTTCTCGGGGTCGTCGTCGGCTTTCTCCAACCGCGCACCGCCCAGGCGCGGGTGTTCGTGCTGCACACGACAACGGCTTGCCTCTATGCCGTCAGCGCCGTCTTCCTGCACCAACCCGACTTCGCCCAATTGCATCGGCTCTGCTTGGCGGCGGAGTGCTTCGTCTCGGCGACCTTTCTGCACCTGGCGTTGACGTTTCCCGTGCGCCGTAGCCTAGGAGCCGGCGACCGGCGCCTGTGGTTGGCACTGCCCTATCTCGCCAGCGCCGCCTTGTTCGCCGTGGTCCTCGCCGGCTTCGACGGCAGTCCGCCGCGCACCGCGCCGCTGCAAGCGAGTTACCTCTATACCGCCGCGTGCTTGGCCTTTTTCCTCGGCATGCTCGGCTTCGCCTTCTTCGAGAATCGCGACGGCCGGGTGCGGGCCCGCATCAAGGCGGTGCTTCCGGGCGCCATCCTCGCGGTGACGGTGCAGTTCTTCGTCTTCGTCAACAACTCCTTCGCCGGCGGCGACATCCCGGTGCAGATCGGCCTGCTGACGCCGATCGCCTATTACGTCGGCCTCGCCTACGCCATCGCCAAACACGACCTCTTCGACATCGACCGCGTCGTCCGCCTGAGCTTCGTCTACGGCGTCCTCAGCATCATCGTCGGCGGCGCCTACGCCCTGGTCCTGCAGCTCCCCGCCCTGCTGTACCCGAGCACCGTCGAGTCGCAGGCCGTCCTGGGCATCCTCTTCGTGCTGGCCCTCGCCTTCGCCTTCGACCCCTTGCGCCGCGGCGTGCAGCAGGTGGTCGACCGCGCCTTCTACCGCAAGCGCCTCGACTACCGCGCCACCATCGGCGAGCTGACGGCGGCGCTGACCACGCTGCTCGACGTGCGCGCCGTGCTCGCCCAGGTGACCAAGGTCGTCGCCGACGCCATGCAACTGGAGTCGGTCAGCATCGGCTGGGTCGACGACGACCACAGCACCGCCTGGCAACAACGGGGAGACGCGCCGCTTCAGCCCAGGCCCGAGCCGGGGCTCGTCGCCCTCACCGAGGCGTTGGCGCGTCACCCGCAGACGTTCAGCGCCGACGAACTCGTGCAATGGCAGCCCGGGCTCGCCGAGGTCGTGCACCGGCTCGACGCCGTCATCGTCCTGCCGCTGCGCCTGCGGCGGCGCGTCACCGGCGTGCTCGCCCTCGGTGCCAAACGCTCCGGCCAGCCTTTCGATTCCGAGGCGATCGATCTGTTGCGCACCCTCGCCAACCAGACCGCCATCGCCGTGCAGAATGCGCGCTCCTATGAGGCGGTGCAGGAACTCAACCGCGACCTCGACGCCAAGGTGCGGCAGCGCACCCAGGAGCTGCGCGCCTCGAACGAAGAGTTGGCGCACGCCTACGACGAGTTGAAGAGCGCCCAGGCGCAACTGGTGCAATCCGAGAAGATGGCCTCCCTCGGCCAACTGGTCGCCGGCGTCGCCCACGAACTCAACAACCCGGCGAGCTTCATTCACGGCGGATTGGCCAACCTCGCCGACTTCGTCGACCGTCTGGTCCGGGTGCTCGACGCCTACGAACGCGCGGCCCAGAACGACCCACAACAAACCGAACGTATCCGCGCCCTCGCCGCCGAGTTGCGCCTCGACTACCTGCGCCGCGAAACACCCGAGCTGCTGCGCGTCTGCTTCGAGGGCTCGGAACGCATCAATCGCATCGTCGAGGATCTGCGTCTGTTCGCCCGCGCCGACAGCGGCGATCGCCGCCCGATCCAAGTGCGCGACGGCATCGAGAGCAGTATCCGCTTGCTCGGGCATCAATTGACTCGCGGCAACGTCGAGCTGGTGCGCGCGTACGAGGAGACGCCGGACGTCCTCGCCGACGCGGCGCAACTGAACCGCGTTTGGATGAACTTGCTGAGCAACGCCGTCGACGCGGTCGAAGGACGGCCGGCGCCGCGTGTCGTCGTGCGCATTCGCACGCAGGGGCTCGCCGGTGGCGGCGCGGCGGTCGAGGTGAGCGTCATCGACAACGGTCCCGGGATCGATCCGAAGGTCGCGGCGCGCATCTTCGAGCCGTTCTTCTCCACCAAGCCGATCGGCAAGGGAACGGGTTTGGGGCTGAGCATCGCGTATGGGGCGCTCAAGAGCCACGGCGGCACGATCCACGTCGAGGACGCCCCAGGCGGCGGCGCTTGCATCGTCGTACGCCTGCCGCTGCCGGCGACACGGGGCGCGGCGTGATCCCTCGCCTCCGGCGCCACCACGCGGCGCTGCTCTCGGCCGGCCTGTACGCCGCAACCTTCCCGTTACTCTCCTGGCATGCGTGCGCGTGGTTCTGTCTGGTGCCCCTGCTTTGGGCGCTGCGCGGGGTTTCGCTGCCGCGCGCCGCCGGCCTCGGGCTGCTTTGGGGTACGGCGACGATCTGGTGCATCGGCTACTGGGTGCCGCAGGCGCTGGCCCACTATTGGGAACAGCCGGCCTGGCTCGGGGCGCTACTGGCCCTCGTCGGCTCGCTGGTCTTCATGGGCAGCTACGGCGCCGGCTTCGCCGCTTGTCTGGCCGCCATACACGTGAAGACCGTATCGGCCCGCATGCTGGCGACGGCAGCGACCTGGGTGGCGTGGGAGGTGGCGCGCGGCCGGCTGCTCACCGGCGACCCGTGGCTGCTCCTCGGCTACGGGGCGACGCCGCTGCCGGTGTTCATCCAAATCGCCGACCTCGGCGGCGTCTACCTCGTCTCGTTCGTCGTCGCCTTGGTGAACGCGGCGCTGCTCGAAATCTTGGTCGCGCCGCACCACTGGCACCGCGTCTTGCCGGTGCCGGTGGCCGCGGTGGCGGCGACGCTGGCCTACGGCACGTGGCGCCTGGCGGAGGAGCAGCCCGACGAGCGACGCGTCCGCCTGGCCGTCGTGCAGGCGAACGTCGACTTCGGGGCTCACTGGCGCGACGACCACTACGGCCGCGGCATCGACGAGCACGTGCGCCTGTCGCGCCAGGCGCCGCCCGAGACCCGCCTGTTCATCTGGCCGGAAAGCGCCCTCAACGTCTTCCTCGAGCGCGAGCCGCTGTACCAGAAACAGTTGGGCCGGTGGCTCGCGCAGAGCGGGGCCGACCTGATCGTCGGCGCCCCGCATCTCGACGACCGCGACCCGGCGCGGCCGCATTATTTCAACTCGGCCTTTTCGGTGACCGCCGAGGGCGGCCTGGTCGATCGTTACGACAAGATGCACCTGCTGCCCTTCGGCGAATACTTCCCGCTGCGCGGCATCGAGTTCCTCAGCCGTCGCTTCGAACGGGTACGGACCTTCTCCCCGGGCGCGGCGCCACGTCTGCTGCGCACCCGCTTCGGGCCGGTGGCCCCGGTGATCTGCTTCGAGGCGATCTTCCCGGACCTGGTGCGCCAACGCATGCGCGCCGGGGCGGAGTTGCTGGTCAACCTGTCGAACGACGCGTGGCTCGGAGCCGACACCGGTCCGGAGCAGCACTTGGCGATGATCCCGATGCGCGCCGTGGAGAACCGCACCTGGGTCGTCCGGGCGACGACGACGGGGGTATCGGCGCTGATCGATCCGTACGGCCGCATCGTCCGGCGCAGCGACACCGGCCAAGCGGCCGTGGTCGCCGGCGAGGTCGGGCTGCGGCGGCAGGCGACGGTCTATGGACGGCTGGGCGACGCCTTCGCCTGGACGTGCATCGTCGCCACGGGTTTGGCGCTGCTGCCACGCCGGCATTGAGCGGGGATCCGCACTTCTCCACCGACACTGCGCACCCCTGTTCACAGATCACCTGACCGATCGTCAACGCCGGTGGTTCGCCGTCGCTGGCACGGGGATTGCCTTGCTTCCGGATACGGCAACACGGGTGAACCGATGGCGAAATCGAAACAAGGTGGTACGGATTTCATCGATGCACTGCCCGACGAGGGCGAGCGGCGGCTGATGTTGGCCGTGCTGATCGATGCGATCCGCACGTTGGCCACCGGCAGCATGCGGCTACCGCCGCGTCAGCGGCTGGCGTGGCTGCGCGATCGGGCCTGGATGCAACGCGACGACATGGGCGACCCCTTCTCCTTCGTCAACATCTGCAACACCCTGGGCCTGAGCGCGGGCTACATCCGCCGCAAGGTGCAGCGGCTGCAAGCCGACGAGAGCGGTCTGCGGCTGCACCGCTACGCCGCCAAGGTCGAGGAATCCTGGGAACGGCAGCGACGGCGGGCCGACCAGGAGCGTCCCAGGCGCCGCTCGCGCAAAGTCGTCTCCCTGACGCAACGGGTCGAGGCCCGCCGCGCCGCCGGGCCGGCCGCGACCACCACCCCGATCCTGCCTCGCACAGCGGTCACCGCCTAGCCTCCGCCTCCATCATCCCCGCGCCGCACCATCGCATCCCGCCACGGGCTCGCCGCGCCCCGGAGTGTCGAGTTGTACTCGACACCGCCCGGCGCAGCGCCGGGCGCTCGACGTTTCCATCATCCTCGCGTTACGCCGTCGCATCCCCGACGCGGGCCCGCCGAGTACAACTCGGCGCTCCGGTGGACGTCGTGCACTCGACGCCTCCACCATCCCCACGCG
>CAZGEJ010000014.1:0-119007 GCA_964524885.1 uncultured Binatia bacterium (SeqCode) | reverse complement strand
TCGAGTACAACTCGACACTCCGGGTGGCCCACGTAGGTTCTATGGAACTCGATCGCCAACGCCGAAGGCGTTGTGCAACATAGCCCAGGGTTGGCGCACCGCGCCTACCCTGGGTCGACGCCCGTACCATGGGACGACGCCCGCACCATGGGTCGACATCCGCTCGTGTCTCGACCCCCGCACCCCAGGCCGAAACCCGTTCCTGGGTCGACACCCGTACCACCACGGGCCTACGCCCGCACCCCGGGTCGATCGACACCCGCCCGGCGGGACGACGCCCGCACCCACGGTCGCCTTAGCGGCGATCCGCGTCAGACCTCAGGAAGGACGCAGTTCGAGGGTCAGGCCGAAGACGTCGACCAACAAGAACTGCAGCACCAGCAGCGACACGATCAACGTCGACAGGGCCGCCAGCGAGATGCCGGTGACGACGGCGACGGTGAGCACCGCGCCGAGGGCGAAGAACGGCTGCACCAGTTGCGGCAGCCGCGTGATCGGCTGCCACACGGCGTAGCCGGCGCGTAGATGTTGCACGCCGGCGGCGGCCTGTTCGAGCCAACGGAGAAAATCAGGATTCATCAAGGCACCTCGCGCGGCGTCTGCACCGGGTGGGCGGCGATCGCCAGGATCAACACCCCGTCCCCTTGGCGCGGCCCGCCGACCAAGAAAGTGCCTCGATCGTGCAGCGACAGCAAGGTATCGACGATCGGCCGCGAATTCTCGATGACCACGACCTTCATCAACACGCGATGGTTGCGATACTCGCGCGGGATGACCAGCACGTACGGGCCGCCCGGGACGTGGAAACTAGCATGACCGCCCCAGGCGACGTTGCGCGTCTGCTGCTTCACCAGACGGTAGGATGTGTAGGAGAAAAGATTGTCGAGCTGGCGGCGCAGCGAGGCGAGCCGATGATCGAACTCGTTGCCCCGCTTGCTGGCGAGGACGGCACCGACGCGAATCTCGACGGAGGCTGGAGCGGTCTGCGCCGCGGCACCGTTGGGCAGAGACGCAAGGAGAGCGACTGCCGCGGCGGTGGCCGGCAGTGAACTCCACGGCAACCGCATCAGCGCTCGACCCCGGAGAAGTCGTTGCCGATCCACAGCACCTTGGTGCCGGTATCGGGGTCGTCGAAGACCGCCACGGCGTCAGACGACGTCTCGAGCCGTTCGATCGAACTGGAGTAGTCGGCTTCCGCCAGTTGCGAAGCGCCGGGATCGGCATTCGGCGAGACGCGCGCGAACAGGGCGAGCGCGACGAGCACGGCGGCCGCGGCGGCGACCGCCATCGGCAGCCCTGGCGACTGCTGTAGCGATTCGACGAAATCGTTCCAGTAGACGGAGAGCCGACTGCCCCAACTCGGGCGCGCGGCCGGCAAGCGGTCGGCGATGCCGGCCCACACGGCATCAAAATCGACCTCGGCGAGATCGGCCTCGACCGAGTCGCGCAGGCCTTGTTGGATCGATTCGAGAAAACGGAGTTCCGCTTCGCAGGCGGGGCAATGCGCCGTGTGCATGGCCACCAAGCGCATCTGCTTGGCGTCGAGTTCGCCGTCGAAGAAGACGTGCAGCAGGCCTTCGACGTCGCGGCAAGTCATGCCGTCCTCCGACAGCGGATGATGGACGAGGCTGAGGCTAAGGCACAGGCTGAGGCTGAGGCTGAGGCGAGGGAGAGGGTCACAGGAGATCCTTGAGCTTCTCTTGGAGCTTCTTGCGCGCGTAGTGCAGGCGGCTCATGACCGTACCTTTGGAGCAACGCATGACCTGGCTGATCTCCTCATAGGACAGCCCTTCCACTTCGCGCAGGACAATGACGGCTTTGTGATCGGGGGTCAACTCGTCGATCGCCACCTTGAGGCGCCCGGCGATCTGCTGCGATCGAGTGCGGTCGAAGGGGCCCGTCGGCGAGTCGTCGGGCAGCGAATCCTCGTACGACTCGTCGCGTTCGCCGCGGCGGGCGCGATCCTCGAGCGCCACCGTCGGCTTGCGCCGCTGGCGCCGACGCAAGTCGATCGCCCGATTGACCACGATCCGATACAGCCACGTGTAAAAACTCGACTCTTCTTTGAAGTTGTGGAGGTTCTCGTACGCCTTGATGAACGCTTCCTGGGTGATCTCCAGCGCGTCCTCGTGGTTGCGCACCATGCCCAATGCGACCGCCATGACCCTTCGTTGATATCGTGCGACTAGCTCTTCGAACGCCTCTCGGTCACCGAGGCGACTCAGCCGCAACAGCTCACGGTCAGTCCGCTCCACGATGACACCCCGTAGACGGCCGCATCGGCGTCGTATTCACGCCCATCAATGCACTTCCGCCCAATTTTTTCCGCTGCGCACGTCGACCTGCAGCGGCACGGCCAAACGATGGGCGTTCTCCATCTCTTCGCGCACCAAAGCGGCGACGGCATCGACCTCCGCTTCCTCGACTTCGAGCAGCAATTCGTCGTGGACCTGCAGGACCATCGCCGCCTGGCGCCCTTCCCGGCGCAGGCGGGCGTCGATGCGGACCATGGCGACCTTGATCAGGTCGGCCGCCGAGCCTTGCAGCGGGGTGTTGGCGGCGGTGCGTTCGGCCGCCTGCTGGGCGCCGCGGTCTTGGCCAGCCAGTTCAGGCATGGAGCGGCGCCGCCCGAGCAAGGTGGTGACGAAGCCACGTTCGCGCGCCTCGGCCCGGGTGCGGTCCATGTAGGCGCGCACGCCGGCGTAACGGGTGAAGTACTGTTCGATGTACTGCTGCGCCTCGCGCAGCGGGATGCTCAGCTCGCGCGCCAAACGCTGCGGCCCCATGCCATAGATGATGCCGAAGTTGATCACCTTGGCGGCCCGCCGCAGGTCCGCCGGCACCTCCCCGGGCAAGACGCCGAAGACCTCGCTCGCTGTGCGGGCGTGCACGTCTTGGTCCTCGCGAAACGCCTCCAGCAGGGCCGGGTCGCCCGAGAAGTGGGCCAGCAGCCGCAATTCGATCTGCGAGTAGTCGGCGCCGACGAAGCGGCAGCCCTTGGCGGCGACGAAGGCCGCCCGAATGCGCCGGCCGTCTTCGGTGCGCACGGGGATGTTCTGCAAATTCGGGTCGGTCGACGACAGCCGGCCGGTGGCGGCGACGGTCTGGTTGAACGACGTATGCAAGCGGCCGGTGTGCGGATCGACGGCGTCGGGCAAGGCGTCGACATAGGTCGACTTGAGCTTGGCCAGGCCGCGCTGGTCGAGGATGCGCGCCGGTAGCGGGTGCGCCTCGGCGAGCTTGGTCAGCACGTCGACATCGGTCGACAGCCCAGTCTTACCCCGCTTGATGCCCTTGGTCGGCAAGCCCAAGCGCTCGAACAACACCTCGCGCAGCTGCGGCGGCGAGGCGATGTTGAAGGGGCCGCCGGCCAGTTCGTAGATCTCCGCCTCGATGGCGGCCAGACGCCCATCGACCTCGGTCGCCAGGTGACGCAGTACGCCCACGTCGACCTTGACGCCGCGCCGCTCCATGCGCGCCAGCACGCCGACCAGTGGCATCTCGACGTCCCAGAACAGGGGCTCCAGCTCTTGTTCGCGCAGCCGCCGCGCCAGCTCGTCGTGCAGCGCCGGCAACTCGACGACGCCGCGCGCCAGCTCCTCGGGCGTGCCGCGGAACGTCTCGACGCGGTGCCCGAGCAGGTCGGAAGCGAGATCCTCCAGACGGTGGGTCGCCGAGCTCTCGGTCAAGTACGACGCCAGCATGACGTCGAAGGCGTTCTGGACCGCATCGGCCTGCGCCTCCGGCAGGAGCAAGAGATCGCGCTTGAGGTCGTGCGTCAGCTTGAGCACGTCGGCGTCGGCCAACAGCGCCGCGACGTCCTTCGGCAAGTGTTCCGGCGTCGCCGCGACCACCGGATCCGCCCCGGGGATACAGCCGACCCAGCCCCGCAGGCTCGGGGTGCCGCGGTCGCGGCTGCCGTCGCAAGCGAAGGCGAAGCGCGCCGCCTGGGTCGCGGCGTCATGGAAGCGCCGGCGCTCCTCCGGCGATTCGGCTGCTTGCGTCGTGACGCTCACCTCGCTCGCCTTACCGGCGATGCCGCGCAGCAACGACGGGAAGCCGAGGCGATGGAACAGCGGACGCAACATTTCCGGATCCGGACCGTCGTAGGCGAAGTCGTCGAGCGTCGCGGCGAGGTCGACGTCCTCGCGCAACTCGACCAGCGAGCGGCTCAAGCGCGCCAAATCGGCATGCTCGGCGAGGTTGGCGGCGAGTTTCTTGGCGCCGCGCAGGGTCTTGTCGGCGGCGATTTCGTCGAGACGCGTCAGGATCTCGGCGATCGAACCGTAGCGCTGCACCAAGGCCTGGGCGGTTTTTTCGCCGACACCGGGCACGCCGGGGACGTTGTCGACGCTGTCGCCCATGAGGCCGAGCACGTCGGCGACCCGTTCGGGCGGCACGCCGAACTTACGCTCGACCTCGGCCCGGTCGACCCAGCGGTCGCGCATGGTGTCCCACAGGCGCACGTGCGGGCCGACCAGTTGCATCAGGTCCTTGTCGGCGGTGATCACGACCGTATCGATGCCGCGGCTGGCGAAGCGGTGCGTCAGGGTGGCGATGATGTCGTCTGCCTCGACGCCGCTTTGCGACAAACTGCGCAAGCCGAAGGCGGCCAGAACCTCCTGGACGAGGGGTAGCTGCGCCTTCAGGTCGGGCGGGGTGGCGGCGCGGTTGGCCTTGTATTTCTCGTAGGCCTCGTGGCGAAAGGTGGGTTCGGACCGATCGAAGATCGCGCCGACGTAGCGGGCGCCGGTGTCGCGCAGCAGCTTCAGCAGCATGGTGGTGAAGCCGTAGACGGCGTTGGTCGGCGTACCGGCCGGGCTGGTCAGCGGTGGCAGCGCGAAGAAAGCGCGATAGACGTAGGCGCTCGCGTCGATCAAATAGAGGGTCTTTTCGGGCGCCATGGGGGTCTCGAAGAATCGACGCTAACAGAAGGGGTCGCCCGAGTCTATTTTTCGCAACATCGCGGCGAGACGAGTTGACAACCCCAGGGGGCGCGATTAAACAGCGCCGCGTTTCATCAGCCACCGTAAAGTGAAGAACTCGATGATCGAAGTTCGCAACCTGACCAAGCGTTACGGCGACATCGAAGCGATCCGCGACATCAGCTTCAGTGCCGCCAAAGGGCAAATCCTCGGCTTTCTCGGCCCGAACGGGGCCGGCAAGACGAGTACCATGCGCATCATCACCGGCTTCATGCCGGCGACGTCGGGCACCGTGAAGGTGGCCGGCTTCGACATCTTCGAGCAGTCGCTCGAAGTGCGCCAGCGAATCGGCTACCTGCCCGAGAATCCGCCGCTCTACAACGACATGGCGGTCGCCGAGTACCTGCGCTTCGTCGCCAAGATCCGCGGCATCGCCCGCGGCCAAGTGGCGGACGCGGTCGCTTCGGCGCTCGAAAAATGCGGCCTCACCGACGTGCGGCAGCGCATTGTCGGGCATCTGTCGAAAGGCTATCGCCAACGTGTCGGCCTCGCCCAGGCGCTGATCCACAATCCTTCGGTGCTGGTGCTCGACGAGCCGACCATCGGCCTCGACCCGCGGCAGATCATCGACATCCGCGGCCTGATCCGCGATCTCTCCGGCGAGCGTACGGTCATTCTCTCGACCCACATCCTGCCCGAGGTCGCGCAGCTCTGCGAAAAGGTGGTCATCATCAACCGCGGCCGCATCGTCCTCGAGGACAGCCTGGCGTCGCTGACGCAGGGTCGCAGCCTGGAAGAAGCATTCCTCCAGGCGGTGACACGCGAAGAGCACGCCGTGCCGCAGGCCGCCGCGGGAGGTCTGTCGTGAGGAACGCACTCACCATCGCCGGCAAGGAGCTTCGCTCCTACTTCGTCTCGCCCATCGGCTACGTCGTTCTGACCGGGTTTCTGGTGCTGGGCGGCTGGTTCTTCTTCAACCTGCTGTCGCGCTTCAACTTCCTGTTGAACATGTACGCGGCGATGCAGAACCCGCAGATGGCGGCGCAGATCAACCTCAACGACATGGTGATCGCACCCTTGCTGCACAATCTCTCGGTGGTGCTGGTGATCATCGTGCCGATGATCACCATGCGCGCCTTCGCCGAAGAGAAACGCAGCGGCACCTACGAGTTGTTGATGACGGCGCCGCTGTCGATCGGCGAGATCGTCGCCGGCAAGTTCCTGGCGGTGGCGGGCTTTCTCGTCATCATGATCGGCCTCACGGGCGTTTACCCCGCCGTGCTGATCCTCTACGGCAATCCGGAACTGGGCATCCTGGCCGCGGGTTATCTCGGCCTGCTACTGCTGGCGATCAGCTTCGCCACGGTCGGCCTGCTGACGTCGTCGCTCACCGAAAACCAGATCATCGCCGCCGTCAGCGGCCTGGTGACCCTGTTGTTGTTGTACGTGATCTCCTGGCCGGCCGAGACCGCCGGTCCGGTGGTCGGAGAGATCTTGCGCTACGTGTCCCTCACCGAGCACTTCGCGGAAATGGTCAAGGGCGTCATCGATACGCGCGACATCGTGTATTTCGCCAGCGTCATCGTCCTCGCCCTCTTCCTGACGCAACGTTCGGTGGAATCGGTTCGATGGAGATGAGCCGTGCGTCGTAACAGCTCCCTCTTCGGCCTTCTCGGCCTGGTCCTGCTCCTGTTCGCCGGCGTCGCCGCGTGGTTGACGCGCGCCCAGTCGTCGGTGGACGTCCTGTACATCGCCGTCAACGGCGTGCTCGGGGCGGCGGCGCTGGTGGTGTACCTCAGCACCGGCCTCGGCCAGCTGCGCGAGTCGCTGTCGGCGCGTTCCACCAAGTACGGCGCGAACACCGTCGTCGGCTCGCTGTTGTTCATCGCCATTCTCGTGGTGCTGAACTTCCTCTCCTTCAAGAACCACAAGCGCATCGACCTCACCGAGCAGGGGATCTACAGCCTTTCCAGTCAGGCCAAGCAGATCGTCTCCGGACTCGAGGAACCGCTGACGGTGCAGGCCTTCGTCGAGGGTGGCGTGCAGCCGGTGCTCGAAGACCTCTTCCGCACCTTCGCCTACGAGTCGGACAAGTTCACCTATGAACTCGTCGACCCGGTCGAAGAGCCGCACAAGGCGGAAGCCTACGACATCCGCGCCTACAACAGCGTGCGCGTCGCCTATGGCGCCGAGTCGACGGTCATCACCGAGCCCACCGAAGAGACGCTCACCAACGCCATCATCAAGGTGACGCGCACGTCGAAGAAGACCGTGTGCTTCGTCGAAGGCCACGGCGAGAGTTCGCTCGAGAGTGCCGAGGCCTTCGGCTTGTCGAGCTTGCGTACGGCGCTGAAGAACGAGAACTGGGAAGTCGAGCCGCTGCTCCTCGCGTCGCAGGAGAAGGTGCCGGAGAAGTGCTCGATGGTCGCCATCGTCGGCGCCATCAAGCCGTTCCTCGACAACGAACTCCGTTCCCTCGAAGCCTATCTCGACGGCGGCGGTCGCGCGCTCGTCATGTTGCGCCCGCGCGTCTCGGCCGAGTTGCTCCCGACCCTCGCCAAGTGGGGCGTGCAGGCCGACGATACCGTCATCGTCGACCAAGTCCTGCGCATCTTCGAAGGCCCGGCCCTCGGCCTCAATCCTCTGGTGCGCACCTACGGGCGTCACGAGATCACCCAGGATTTCGCCCAGATCACCATCTTTCCGATGGCTCGCTCGCTGCGCAGCGATGCCTCCGCCAAGCCGGGCTTGACCGCCGTGGAACTGGCGACGACCAGCGCAACGAGTTGGGCCGAAACCAACGTCGCGGCGCTGTTCGAGAGCAACGTCGCGGCCAAGGACGACGCCGATCGCGCTGGTCCGGTGGCCGTCGCCGTGGCGACCCAAGCCAAGCCCGAGGGTGCGGCGGAGGACACGGAAACGCGCCTCGTCGTCTTCGGTAGCGCTCAAGTCGCCGACAACCGCGAGTTGGAAGGGACGTACTTCAATCGCGACCTCTTGCTGAACTCGTTTGCTTGGCTCGCGGGCGAGGCCGACCTCGTGTCGATCCGGCCGCGGGAAATCCGCGCCTCGCGTGTCCAGTTCTCGGGTCAGGAAGGCACGATCATCTTCTACCTTGCGGTGCTGCTCATCCCGCAGTTGCTCTTGCTGAGCGGCCTCGCCGTCTGGTGGCGCCGCGAGTAGGCCCCGGATCGACCGGGCCGGAGATCGCCATGCGCTTTCGCACGACCCTCGCCCTTCTTTTGCTGCTGGTCGGCCTCGGAGGTTACGTCTACCTCGTCGAGTTGCCCAAAGCCGAGCGTGAAGAGGAAGCGAAGAAGCTGTTCCCCGTCGGCGCCGACGCCATCGAACGCATCGTCCTTGAATACGCCGACCGTACCGTCGAGGCCGTACGCGTCGACGGCAAGTGGCGTCTGGTGCAACCGGTCGAAGCCGAAGCCGACGCCACTGCCCTGTCGACGCTGACCAAGGCGATCGCCGACAGCGCCATGGAAAAGGAACTCACCGACATCGAGGGCGAACCATCCGTCTTCGGCCTGGACAAACCTCTGGTGACGTTGCGTGCGACGGCCGGCGGCAAGACCTTCCCTGCCCTCAAGGTAGGCAAGACGAGCCCGGTCGGCGGGCTGACGTACCTCCAACGCGAGGGTGAGAAGTCGGTCCTGCTGACCCGTTCGCCGTTGCGTACCGCGCTCGACAAAAAAGCCGACGACCTGCGCGACAAGACGGTGGTCAGCTTCGAAGACGCATCCGTGCGCTGGATCGAAATCGCCGGCCAGCGCGACGTTCGCCTGACGCGGAGCGAGGACGGCACCTGGAGCCTGGAACGGCCGGGCACGTTCGCCGCCGATGCGACCGCCGTACAAACCTACCTGTCGTCGCTGCGCTCGCTGCGCGTTTCATCGTTCATCGCCGAATCGGCCGACGACCTGGCGCCCTTCGGCCTCGACAAGGCCCGCATCATCGTCCGCCTCGGACTCGACGGCGACGTGGTCAAGGAGATCGCCTTCGGCACGACGAAGGGCGAGTCGGAAGTCTACGCCCACACCTCGGATCGCAAGAACATCTACACCGTCAGCGATTACGCCTACCGCAACCTCGACAAGGGACCACGCGATCTGCGCGACAAGTCGCTGCTGCGCTTCGCCAGCGACGACGTGACCGCCGTGCAGGTCGTGCGCGCCGGGGACGCGGGCTTCAAGTTGCTGCGCGACAACGAGGCGTGGAAGGTCGACGGCGTCGACGACAAGCTCAGGGTCGAAGCGATCGAACAGTTCATCAAGGATCTCGGTGAGCTCAAGGGATTCGAGATCGTCAGCGACGAGGTGACCGACCCGAAGTCGTTCGGGTTCGACGCGCCGCTGTTGCAGGCGACCGTGTTCGGCAAGGACGGGGCGAATCTCGGCGCGGTGTTGATCGGGCGCGTCGACGGCGACGACGGCGTGCCGAAGTTCTATGCCCGCGTCGAATCATCACCGACGGTGGTACTCGTACGCTCCTACTTGGTGAACCGGCTGGAAAAGACCCGCGCCGACTTCATCGACACTCCGCCGACGCCCACGCCGGCCGACTCCAAGCCGGCCGAAGCCGCGGCGGAGGCCGGTGCCGCAGCGGAAACCGACCCACACGATCACCAGCACTGAGGCGCAGGCAGGTAGGCGAATCCTCCCCTACCTGCCTGCACCCCCTACTTTTCGATCTGATCCAACGCCGCCAGGAGCGCATCGGTTTCGGCATCGGTGCCGACCGTGATGCGCAGACCGTCACGCAAACGGGGCGTGGCGAAGTGGCGCACCAACACGCGCCGCTCCTTCAACGCCAAGTAAAGACTTTGCAGATCCTCCCCTGGGCGGCGGGCAAGGACGAAGTTGGTGGCGCTGTCGAGCACGACGAAGCGGCGCTGCCGCAGCGCCTCGACCAGCCGGCCACGGGTGGCACAGACGCGCGCCACGTTGGCTTGCATCCAGGCGTAGTCGGCCAGCGCCGCCTCGGCGGCGACCAGACTCAGGCGGTCGATGTTGTACGAGTCCTTGATCTTGCCGATCTCGGCCAGCAACGCAGGCGCGCCGAAGGCGAGGCCGATGCGCATGCCGGCGAGCGAAAACGACTTGGAGAATGTCCGCAGGACGATGACGTTGCCCAACTCGCGCGCCAAGGGCATGGCCGTGTCGCCGCCGAAATCGACGTAAGCCTCGTCGACCACGACGACCCCTGGACTGGCCTCGGCAACGCGGCGGATGCGTTCGAGCGGCAGCGGCACCCCCGAGGGAGAATTGGGGTGGCAGAGGAAGGTCAGCTTCGCCTCGGCGCCTTCGATGCCTTGCGGCAGAGCGAAGTCGTCGCCGTACGGCACGGCCCGCACGTTGCCACCCTGCTCGGCGACGAGCGTATCGTACAGACTGTAGGTCGGCGTCGGGTAGACGACGGTATCGCCGGGGCCGACGATGGCGCGGACGATCAGCCCGAGCAGTTCGTCGGAACCGTTGCCCACGAGGATACCGCTCGGATCGATCCCGTACACCGAGGCGGCACGTTGGCGCAGTGCCTTGCCCACCGGGTCGGGATAGAGCCGCAGGTCGTCGCCGACCGCCGCGCGCAGCGCCTCGAGCACACGCGGCGAGGGCGGGTACGGGTTCTCGTTGGTATTGAGCTTGACCCAGCCGCCGCCTTGCGGCTGCTCACCCGGCACATAGGCTTCCATGCCGGCCACGGCCGGTCGCACGTAACGAGTCATACATCTCCCACTGGCGCCGATGCGCCGCGCTTGCCACGGGCGCCGACACGTCCGCCGCCCATCCTCGTTCGATACTGGGGCGAGGCGGCCAGCGCAACGCCGGCGTTTCCACGACCGGGGTCGGCGCGCCGTTGCAGGCTCACGGACGTCCCGCCAAGATGGCGCGCATGTCTCCGGAACAACTCGTAGGGCTCGAGGAAGCGCAGGCTGCGCTCGGCCAACTGTATGCCCGTGCCCGTCGCTTTCGCAGCCTGCGGCGCGACGCCGACGAAGAATTTCTGCCGACGCTGACGCGCCTCGGACTCGAGTTACGCCAGGCCTGGCGCGGCGGCAGCGACGCGCCCGACGCCATCGCCCAAGCGATCGTCGACCTCGAACGCACCTGGAGAGTGCGCCTGGAAGGCATGCGCGCATCGGCACCCTACCAAGCGGCCCAGGCCGCGTTGGCGAGCGGCGACGTCGGCGCACTGCGTCGCCTCGTCTGCGAGTTGTGCGCCGATCTCGAAATCGTCACGCCGGCGCCGCGGCTGTACTTCGCCGTGCGCGTAGCGCAGCCGCGCAAACGCGCCGGCGACCCGCCCTTCGTCTCGGCCGAAACCTGTGTCGGCAAGCTGCAGCGCCTGCTGCAAGAGGGCATGCGGCCGCCCGAGAGCGACGCCGACGGCTGGGACGGCGACTTTCCGGCGCTGGCGCCGAGCGAGGATCCCTACGACCACGACTCGCCGGTTTCCCTCGTCGTCGCCGCGGGGCGCACGGATCTGGCGTTGTTGCGCGACACGACGACGCAGCAGCTCGCGGTGATCACGCGGCACCTCGCCCCGCCCTTCTCGGTCGCCCTGGTCGCCGACACCTCGGACGGCTGGTGGGACACCAACGAAGAAACCTACCCCGCCTTTCGCGACGGCGTGGCCGCCGCGTTACGGGGGTTGGCCTTGCCCGTCGAGATCGTCGCCGAGAGCTGAAACGCGGCTTGCCGCGCCCGCCCGCATCTGCCACTTTCGCCCCCCATGTCTACGGTTCGCACGCGTTTTGCGCCCAGCCCGACCGGCTACCTGCACATCGGCGGAGCCCGCACGGCGTTGTTCAACTATCTGTACGCGCGCCATCACGATGGCGTGTTCGTGCTGCGTATCGAGGATACCGACCGCGAGCGCTCGACGCAGCAGTCCATCGACGCGATTTTCGAGGCCATGACCTGGCTCGGGCTCGACTGGGATGAAGGCCCCTTCTTCCAGACCGAGCGCGCCGGGCTGCACCGCGAGCATGCCGAGCGGCTTCTGGCCAGCGGCAACGCCTACCGCTGCTACTGCAGCGCCGCCGAACTCGACGCCAAGCGCGAAGCGGCGCGCGCCGCCGGGCGCAATCCCGTATACGACCGCACCTGCCGCCAGCGCAGCACCCCCGGCAGCGGGCCGTTCACGGTGCGGGTCAAGGCGCCGCTCGACGGCACGACCGTGGTTCCCGACCTGATCAAGGGCCACGTCGAATTCCAGAATACCGAACTGGACGACATCATCCTGCTGCGCTCCGACGGCACGCCGACCTACAACTTTTGCGTCGTCGTCGACGATGCGACGATGGCGATCTCGCACATCCTGCGCGGCGAAGACCACCTCGCCAACACGCCGAAGCAGATCCTCATCTACCGTGCCCTCGGCTTCGACTTGCCGCTGTTCGGGCACATCCCACTGATCCTCGGGCCCGACCGCACGCGTCTGAGCAAGCGCCACGGCGCGACCTCGGTCACCGCCTACCGCGACATGGGCTACCTCGCCGACGGCATGGTCAACTTCCTCGCCCGCCTGGGCTGGTCGTACGGCGACCAGGAGATCTTCACGCGTGCCGAGCTGATCGAAAAGTTCAGCTTGGAGTCGGTCGGCACCTCGGCCGGCGTGTACAACGCCGAGAAGGCGGCCTGGGTCAACTTCAGCCACCTCAAGGCGCTGCCGACGGAGGCGCTGTGCCGGGCGGTCGAGCCCTACATCACCGCGGCCGGCTTTGCCGTTCCGCCGGCAGCCGACCTTGCGGCGCTAGTGAACATGCTGCGCGAGCGCAGCAATACCCTCGTCGAGATGGTCGATGGGGCGCGGTTCTACCTCGCCGACGGCGTCACGCTCGATCCCGCGGCCGCCGACAAGCACCTGACGGCGGCGATCTTCGAGCCGCTGCGTGGCCTGCGCCACGACTTGGAGCAGATCGAGGATTGGAACGAAGGCGTGCTGCACGAGGTCTTCGCCAAGGTGATCGAGCGCTTCGGCATCAAGCTCGGCAAGCTGGCGCAGCCGGTGCGGGTGGCCATGACCGGCGGCACGGCGAGCCCGGGCATCTTCGAAGTGGTCGCGGTGCTGGGGCGCGAACGCACGCTGGCGCGCTTGAACGCGGCGCTGGCGCACATCGAGGCACGTGCCACGGGCGCCGTGCCTTGACTTGGCGAGGCGAGCTTCGTATTTTCGCGGCGGCTATTGAGGAGTGGGCAAATTGGCAAGCCACCTGACTCTGGATCAGGCTATTGTAGGTTCGAGTCCTACCTCCTCAGCTCCGCAACGTGGCGCTTGAAGCGACACGCCCCTGTCGGAAAGGGTCCCATCGTCTAGCGGTTAGGACACTGGCCTCTCACGTCGGTAACGGGGGTTCGAGTCCCCCTGGGACCACTCGACGCAAAAGCGGCTGTATCGGCAACGGTACAGCCGCTTTTCTTTTGGCTGAACCGACTCGCGGGCGTGCTTCCGAGCGTGGCGAAGAGTAAAAGTGAAAAAGAGATTCCGGATCGCCGCCCGCGACGATCCCCAACCTTTGGGAGGTTCCGCATGGCCACGTATTTCGCAAAATCACTCGGCGCACCTGTCGCCCTCGCCCTCCTGGCGGGCTCCATCGGGCTGGGCCTCGCCGGCTGCGCCACGACCAACGTCACCTCGACGCAACGTTACCAGGGACCCGCCCTCGCCCGTCCCGATCGCATTTTGATCTACGACTTCGCCGCGTCGCCGGCGGACCTACCGAAGTGGTCGGCGGCGGCGGCGGCACACCAGTACGCCAGCACAGCCTCGGCGGAGGAGTTGGCGACCGGTCGCAAGCTCGGGCACCTGGTCGCGGAGGAGCTGATCGAAGACATCAACGGCATGGGGTTGACGGCGGTCCAGGCCGAGACCAGCACACCGCCCAGGGTCGGCGACATCGTCATCGTCGGCTACTTCGCCTCGGTCGACGAGGGCAGCACGATGAAGCGCGTCGTCGTCGGCTTCGGCTCGGGCAACGCCGACCTCAAGACGTCGATCGAGGGCTATCTGATGACGGAGACGGGCCTGCGCCTGCTCGGCAGCGGTGATGTCGACGCCGGCGGCGGCAAGACGCCGGGCGTGGTCGTACCGCTGTTGGTGACGGTGGCGACGGCCAATCCGGTGGGGCTGATCGTCGGCGGCGCGGTCAAGGCGACGGGCGAAGTGACCGGGCGCACGACGATCGAGGGATCGGCCGAGAGAACAGCCGAGACGGTGGCGGCGGAGCTGAAGAAGCGCTTCGAGGCGCAGGGCTGGATTTGATCTCGAAGGATCAAGGCTTGAAGCTTAAGGCTCAAAGCTCAAGGCTTAAGGCATAAAGCTCTATGCTTTATGCTTGAGGCTCGGGGTTAGTCGATGGATTCGCGCAGGACGGCTTGGACCTGTTCCCGCAGGGAGCCGCGGCGCACGCCGTAGCGGCTGCGGGTTGCCAGGGCGACCTCCTTGCCGACGATGTCGGCGGTGAGCAGGTCGGCGATGTAGCGGCACACGGCTCCTTGCAGCCGGGCGCGGCGGAGTTGCAGGCGCTTGTCGCGTTGCGCCTCGCTCAAGCCCGGCTCTCGCGGATCCGGCAAATCGTCGACCGCGACCGCCTTCAGCACCCGGCGCAAGCGCAACTCCCACCCTGGAGGCAGAGTCACGACGAACTCCCCCGACGTCTTGCCGGGCTTCGCCTTGACGGGCTGCGGACGTGCCATGCAGCGGGGGGGTAGCAAGGACTCCGGCAATTGTCCACGTAGGCGGGCGCGTGCCTCACCCGACCGATTGGGTCGGCAGGCTCGCCGGCTCGAGCCGTCGCGGTAGATGCACGCGAAACGTCGAGCCTTGGCCCACCACCGACTCGACGGTCACCCGCCCCTGCAGGGCTGCCGTCAGCGTCTGCACGATGTAGAGGCCGAGGCCTACCCCCGAGCTCTGGGGCTGCGCTGCTTCGCCCTGGCGAAACGGCTCGAAAATCGAGGCCAGCGACTCCGGTGCGATCCCTGGGCCGGTGTCGCGTATGCTGATTTCGACTCGGTCGCCACTGCCGCGCGCCGCCAACTCGATGCGTCCGCGCGCCGTGAACTTGATGGCGTTGTCGAGGAGATTCGTCAGAATCGTCTCCAGCTTACTGCCGTCGGTGGACAACGGCATCGCCCCAGCATCGACCGACGCCACGAATGCCAACTCGCCGCCGGGCCGCCGGACCCGCGCCTCGTCGACCAAGCGCTGCAACAGCGCCGGCAGGTCGACGTCTTCCACCTGCGGCGGCACGCTGCCGTGTTGAAAACGCGTCAGCTCGAGAGTCGAATTCATGATGCGCAGGAGATCACGCGCGGTGCGCTGGACTCGCTCGACGAGTTGCCGTTGCTCTTGGTTCAATTCACCTACGGCGCCGTCGAGCAGCATGTCATTGTAGCCGGCGATGATGTTCAACGGCGTTCGCAGCTCGTGCGACATGTTCGCCAGGAACTCGCTCTTGAAGCGATTGGCCGACTCGAGGGCGTCGAACAGACGGGCCGATTGCAGCGCCAGCGAGATCATGTGCGCCATACCCTTGGCGAGTTCGATTTGCCACGCGGGCAGCGGCTCGACCCGCCGCCGAAAGGCGATCGTGTGAATGCCGACGACTTCGTCTCCTTTGCGCAATGGCACGTAGAGCGCGAACGACACGCCGAAGCGCTGCGACAAGACGGCCGTCGGCAAATCGTGCGCGTCGCGAATGCACACCTGGTACACGCCGTCCTGCTGCAAGCGATCCAGCAACGGATGCACCATCGGCTCGGGCACCCGCAGCGCACGCAGCGAGCGCCACTGCGCCGGCTCGTCACCGAAACCCGCGGCAACCCGGAAGGCGCCGTCGTCCTCGACCAGGAATGTGTGACTGGTGTCCGCCTCGAATACCTCGGTGGTCAGGCGACAGACGCGCCGCAGCAGGCGCGGCTCGTCGAGCGCCAGAATCAGTTCGCGCCCGACACGCGCCAGGGTCGACTGCAGCAGGGTATCGACCACACGCTGCTCGGCGATCTCGTGCTGCTGCGACACGTCCGTGGCGATGATGACGTACGCCTTCAGCGGCCCCGACTTCTCCAGCGGCGCCACGCTGCACGAGAACCACGCCGGCCTCCCCTCCGCGCCGGTACCGAGGATTTCGTAGGACGCTGGCTGGCGCGTTTCGGCGACCACCCGCAACGTCTCCCGAACGACGTCGTGGAAGCGCGAATCGACGAATTCGAACAGCGACCGTCCGACGAGCCCCTCCGGAGTGTAGCCCTCCACCGTTCGGTTGAGGAAAAGGAACCGCCCGTCGAGGTCGACCGTCGAGATGAATTCCGCCGCCGCATCGAGCACGGTAGAGAGGAAACCCTCCGTCGAGCGACGCAAGGCATCCGTCTGCCGCAGCTCGGTCACGTCGCGCAGGATGGCACTCAGAACGACGGGCCGGCCCTCGACCCGGTGCGCCGCGAGCTCGCCGACCACGACGACTTCACCACCTTCACGGGTCCGCAGGCGCAGACTGAGGGATTCGGCGGCATCACCGGCGACGACGCGTGAGCAGGCGGCTTGCCACACGGCGCGCGAATCGGGATGCAACACCTGCTCGGTGCGCAGTGCGCCGAGTGGGACGTCGGAATAACCCAGCGCCTTGCGCCAGGCGCGATTGACGAAGACCAGCCGACCGTCCAAGTCACTCCACTGCACGAGATCGAAGACACGGTCCAGAAGTTCCTCGAGCGTGCGCTCATGCCAGTGCAATTGGCGGAATGCAGCGGTCGTACGCTTGCGCGAGCGGCCCATGTCGGCGCAAATCAAGACCGAAAGAGCGGCGATGAACACGGTGGCCACCAGCGCGTAACTGCTGCCGACCTCGAGGTAGACGGACTGCGCCGCCATCACGGCCAGCACCGTGACGGCCAGGCGCACCTGTGCCCGTACCGACCACGGCAGCAACAGCGCACCGCCGACCATGACGGCGACGGCCAACACCAGCGTCGTCGTCGCGTCGCCGAGCCAGGCTCCCTGCACGGCCGAACTGCCCATCGCCACGGCGGCGGCGACGACGGCGATCCATTCGAGTTGCGCGACTTTGGTGCAGCGCGACGAGGCCCACCACAAACTGAGGAGCAGTACCACTGTCCCGCCCTTGATCGGCAGGAGCCGTCGCAAGGACTCGGGCTGCAAACGAAGGTCCGCCAGTGCGAAGAAGACGTTGGTCGCCACGATCGACAACAGACCGACGCGCGTCCGCTCTTGGAGAACGGCCCGTCGACTCGTCCACGCTTGGTGCAGAGAGGTCTCAGGCATCTTCTTCACTCGCGCGATCGCACGGGCTGCTCCGTGCGTCGGTCTCGACGGTGGCTCGGCACGCCGGCCCCTCCTTCGCGCCGACGCTTACCACGCGACGACCGCCGCCAACAATGAATCGCCGTCCCGATTTTCCGTTGGCAATTGCCGCCGGCTCGGCGCAAGATCGGGCGCAGTTCATCTCGGAGTACGATGATGACGATCGACGAAATCCTCCGCCGCGGCGGAAACCAAGGGAGCCGCCCCCCGTCGCCGCAGCAGCAGCGGTTCCGCTTCCCCGCCCCACGCCGCACCGGCTGGTTCAACTGGATCCGGACGCATCCCTGGACGACGCTCCTGATCCTGTACGCGCTGTGGCTGCTCGTTTGGGGCTTTCATCTCTGGAACGTCTACGAGCAGCGCCAACTCGACGCCACCCTCAGCGGCTGACGCGCCACTGCTCGTCAGTCGCCGGCAGCGGCCGATGCCCTGGCCGGCAGGCGCTCGAGGCTACAGTCGAACCCCGCCAGCGACGAAGTTGCGCCGGAGCCGCCATCCTCCAGATCGAGATCGAAGAACCGCACGCCATCGGCTTCCTGCACACACTGGCGTAATTCCGCCGGCAGCGCGCCGTCGACGCGTTTTTGGGGATCCTCCACGCCGTCGGTGGCGACATCCGGATAGGGTACGCCCCCGACGATGCCGTCCAAGAGTGCGCGCACGCGTGGCTCCGGATTGCCGCCGCCCTCGGCATAGGCATTGTCGAGGATGAAGATGCTCTCGCTGAACGGATCGAACGGCGCCGGCCCAGCGCTGGGCGCGCCCAGCCGCGCCGCGCTCGCCTGCGCCAGCAGCGTGAGCTGCAGGGTGTCGTTGCCGGCGAATTGGTTGGCGAAGACCTCGACCTGATCATACGCCACCACCATCGCCCCCACGCCGGACGGCAGCCACGCGACATTCGACGTCGGCGGCGCTTGGTTCGGCGCGTCGTTGTCGACGATCCGGTTGTCGTGGACACGGGCTCGACGGCCGTCGACGAACGCCAGGTCCGGCTGATTGCGCAGCAACACCCCCGTAGTGTTGCCGTACACTTCGTTGCCCGCGACTTCGACGTCGAGACTATTGTCGATCGAGATGCCGACGACATTGGCCTCGAATCGACTCGCGCGCACGACGACCCCCTCGCACGCGCGAGCGACGACACCGCCCTGCGTGGCCCCGCGCACCTCCGTCTCTTCGACGAGCAGGTTGCTCGTCTCGCTGGCCACAACACCGCTCACCGCCAGATGCGGCTGCCCCGATGGCCATTCTCCGCGAAAGCCCCGCACCTCGGCGCCGTCCGTACCTTGCAGGACCAACAGGTCCCCGACCGCGTCTTCGATGGCCAGATCCTCCAGGACGAAATGATCACCGGTGACGACGAGTCCGGCTCCCGGGGCGTCTTGTCCCACGAAGGAAAGAGTCGTCGCCTGCATTCCGGCGCCACGCACCCACACCGCGTCGGTCGCCAGCAGCAGCGTCGCTTGCAGCTCGTAGGTGCCGGGTCCGAGCAGGAAGAAGTCTCCCGGCAGAGCCTCGGCCAGGGCGAGCGATAGCGTTTCCTGGTCATCGTCGCTCGGGCCGAGGCGAATGATGCGGCCGATCCCGCGCGTCGGCGTCGGCGATGGCGTCACCGACGGTGTCGGGCTCGGGGATGGCGAGGCCGTAGCCGAAGGCGTCGGCGTGGCCGACGGCAGGAACGTCGCCGTCGGCGGCACGACGGTTGGGCTCGCGGTCACGCTGGGCGAGGGCGGCGGCGCGCTGCCGCCGCCGCCGTCACTGCAACCGGCGAGCAGGGACAGAGCGGCGACCGCGAACCGGCGCCTCACGGCAGCACGGCTGCGCGCTGTTCCGCCGCGTCGATCTGCGACCGATTCATGGTCGCGGCAACGGTCGTCCGATAACGGGTCGCGGTCGCGTCGCCGCTGCGTTCGGCGACCAAGAGCCAGGCGAGCGCCTCGACCGGATCGGCTTGGACGCCTTCGCCGCGGGCGTAGCTGACGCCGAGGTTGATCTGCGCCGCGCTGCTCCCCTGCTCGGCGGCGGCGCGGTACCAGCGCACCGCGGCGACGGGATCCTTGGCGACACCCTCGCCTTTGTCGTATTTGCGCGCCAAGCCGAGCTGACCGATGGCGTTGCCTTGTTCGGCGGCGCGCCGGTACCACAGCGCCGCTTCTTTCGGATCACGCGCCACGCCGCGCCCGTAATCGAGCAACACAGCGAGCTGCGCTTGGGCCCGTGCATCACCGGCCTGGGCCGCTTTGCGATAGAGCACCGCCGCACCTTCCAGATCGGGTTCACCGTCGGCGCCGAGGCGCAGCGCCTCGGCGGCCTCGAAATCACTCGGTGCGGGGCCGGCCGGTGCCGCGGTCGCGACCAGGGGCAGCGCCGGTTCCTGCTGCGGCGCAGCGATTTCTTCGACGGACAAGCGGCGCAACGGCGCCTTGGCCACCGGCGCTGCGTCCGCCTCCGGCTTCGCAGACTCCTCCTCGGGCTGGCCCCAGAGGCGGGTCCACAAGTTCGGCGCGGCCTCCGGCGCGGCAGCCGCGGCGGTCGGAGCCGGCGGCGGCGGGGCGACGTCCAGTTCCTCGACGGCGACACGGCGCAGGCGGGCGGTGGCGACGCTTGCGGGAGTCGGAGTTGCGGGCGCGGACGAGCCGCTGCCGAACCATCCGCTCCAGAAGGGTGCCGATGGGCCTTTTGGTTCGGCCTTGGCCGCGGCGGGGACGGGGGCGGCTTCGACCTCCAGGGCGGGTTCATCCGAGGCGACGGTTTCGTCGACCGGGACGAGGCGAGCCTTGGCCACCGGAGCCGCGGCGGCTGGGGCGGGAGGAGCGGACGGGGCGACCTGAGCGGGTTCGACCCGTTGGAGAGGAACACTGCGCACGGCGGGGGCGGCAGCAGCGGCCTTCGCCTTGGCGGCGGCAGCTTCGGCCGCGGCGGCCTGCTGGGCCGCCGCCTGGGCGGCTTCAGCCTCGGCACGGGCACGCGCTTCGGCGCGGGCGCGGGCTTCGGCCTCGGCTTCGGCTTCGGCCTTGGCTTGCGCCGCGGCAGCTTCGGCTTCGGCGATGCGACGCTGCGCCTCGGCTTCGGCGCGGGCGCGGGCCTCGGCGGCGGCACGGGCTTGCGCTTCGGCCTGAGCGAGGGCCTCGGCCTCGGCCCGAGCCTGGGCTTCGGCTGCCGCACGCGCTTGCGCTTCCGCTTCGGCGCGGGCTTGGGCTTCTGCCTCGGCCCTCGCCTTGGCTTCGGCCTGGGCCTGCGCCTCGGCAGCGGCGCGCGCCTGAGCCGCGGCGGACTCTGCGGCGGCAATCCGGTCTGCCGCGGCACGGGCGGCCTCGGCTTGTTCGGCGGCGCGCGCCTCGGCGGCGACCCGCGCCTTGGCTTCGGCAGCGGCGCGGGCGCGGGCTTCGGCGGCTTCGCGTTCAGCTTCGGCGATACGCGCCTCCGCCTCCGCCTGTGCCGCCGCACGTGCCTGCACCTCGGCCTCGGCAGCGGCCTGGGCCTGGGCCGCAGCCCGAGCTTCGGCTACCGACTGCGCTTCGGCGGCGGCCACGTTCCCCGAATCGATCGCGGGCGGGGGTTCGACCGCAGCGGGGGCCTCGACGGCGTCCTCGGCGACCACGTCGGCCTCTTCCTCGAAAGCCGGCTCCGTCTCGGCCGGGGCCGCCGGACGCGGGGCATCGGCGGCGGCGAGTTCGATCTGCTTTTGCTCGTTTTCGGCGATCCACTGGCGCGAGGCCTCGGCGGCGTCGACTTCGGCGGTCTCCTCCGGCGACGGCAGCTTCCCCGAGGCGACCAGCACTTCGAGATTGCGGCGGGCGTCGGCATCCCCGGCCTCGGCGGCGCGGCGGTACCAATGGGCCGCCTGGGCCAAATCGACGGGCACGCCCCGGCCGAGTTCGTAGGCGGCACCGAGATTGACCTGGGCCGCGACGTGCCCTTGTTGGGCGGCTTCGCGGTACCAATTCACCGCGGCGGCAGGGTCGCGCACGATGCCCTTGCCGGTGTCGAGCATGCGGCCGAGATTGAATTGGGCGTCGGCATTGCCCTGGCGCGCTGCTTCCCGGTACCAGCCGGCCGCGGCGATCGGGTCGGGCGCCACGCCGCGCCCCATTTCGTAGGCGACGCCGAGATTGAGCTGGGCGCGCACATGCCCTTGCGAGGCCGCTTGGCGATACCACTGCACGGCGGCGGCATAATCGCGTGGCGCGCCGCTGCCTTTGGCGTAGAGCAGCCCGAGGTTGAACTGAGCGTCGGCGAGGCCCTGGTCGGCGGCTTTGCGGTACCAAGCCGCCGCCTGGCGTGCATCGCGCGGGCCGCCGCGTCCGGTTTCCCACAACACCGCGAGGTACGTCTGGGCCAGCGGGTGGCCGCCCTCGGCGACCGGTTCGAGGAGGCGGCGCGCCTCTTCGTAATCCCCCCTCTGGTAGGCGGCGCGACCCTCGGGAAATCCGGCCCAGGCCGGTTGCCCGCTGCCGGCGAGTAGGACGATCGCGGCGAGGGCGGTCACGACGTGAGCCGCGAGGCGGACACGAGGACGTGCCGTCGGCAGCGTGAAATGGGCGAGTGCGCTTCGCATGATCGAACCTCCCGGACAGTTGGCGAGCGGCTTATAGCCCGGAGCGTCGCTCGGCTCCAAGGGCACGAAGCGCCGCCGGCTTCGAGACTTCCGTCGCGGCATACGCTATGTAGACGGCGCGACGAGCCGGGGAAGGGCCGAGCGCGGGACGCAGACGCAAGTCCGAGGTGGAGATGATGTTGGCAGTGTCGGAGTTCACCAAGCGAGCCGCGTGCGGCCTGCTGGTGTTCGCGTTGAGCTGGGGCAGCGCGGCCGCGTGGGCGGCGAACACCCCCACCCCATCGTTCAAGTTCAGCGACGTGCAGGAGCGAGCCCGCAAGCTGGCCGCCGAGTCGTACGTCGACGGTCGTGGCGCCGTCCCCGATTGGCTTCTCGAAATCAACTACGACGAGTGGCGCGACATCCGCTTCCGCGCCGCCGAGGCACTTTGGCGCAAAGAGAAGTTGCCTTTCGAGGTGCAGTTCTTCCACCCGGGGTTGTTCTACGACCGGCCGGTGGTGATTCACTCGGTGGACGCGCAGGGCGCCAAGCCGCTGACCTTCTCGCCCAGCCTCTTCGACTACGGCCGCAATCGCTTCGCCAGCCGCGTGCCGCAGCGCCTGGGCTTCGCCGGCTTCCGCTTCCACTACCCGCTGAAGAAGGCCGACTACAAAGACGAGGTCATCGCCTTCCTCGGCGCCAGTTACTTCCGCGCCGTCAGCCGCGATACGGCGTTCGGCGTCTCGGCCCGCGGCCTCGCCATCGACACCGCCTCGCCGTCGGGCGAAGAGTTCCCCTTCTTCAAGGAATTCTGGCTGGTGCGGCCGACCCCCAAGGCAAAAGAGGTCGAAGTGTACGCCCTGCTCGACAGCCCGCGCGTCGCCGGCGCCTACCGCTTCGTCGTCCACCCCGGCAACGACACCTACGTCGACGTCGAGGCGACTCTCTACCTGCGCGACGGGGTCGACAAACTCGGCCTGGCGCCGCTCACCAGCATGTTCTTCGTCGGCGAGAACAACCACGAGGCGCCGCGTGACTACCGCCCCGAGGTACACGATTCGGACGGCATGCTCATCGCCCTGGGCGGCGGCGAGTGGATCTGGCGGCCTCTCGGCAACCCCAAGCGACTGCGCCTCAGCACCCACGCCGTGCCGCAGCTCGCCGGCTTCGGCCTGTTGCAGCGCGACCGGAACTTCGACCACTACCAAGACCTCGAGACTCGCCCCGAGGTGCGTCCGAGCGTCTGGATCACCCCGCGTGGCGACTGGGGCCCCGGCCGCATCGAATTGATCGAGATCCCGACCCAGTCGGAAACCAACGACAACATCGTCGCCTTCTGGGTCTCCGACAAGCCGACCACGCCGGAGAAGCCGGTGACCGTCGCCTATCGCATGACCTGGAACGCCGGCGACAGTCGGCGGCCGCCCGGCGGACGCGTCGAGGCGACCCGCCACGACCGCGGCACGCTGGAAAACGCCCACCGCTTCATCATCGACTTCACCGGCAAGGATTTGGCCAAGCTCGATGCCTCGACCGTGCTCGAGGGCGCCGTCACCGTCGGCAAAGGCGATGGCGCCGGGGGTGAGATCCTCGAGCAACAGGTCCAGAAGAACCCGGTGACCAACGGCTGGCGCCTGACCTTCCAGGTGCGCCCGGCGTCGAGCGATCCGGTGGAACTGCGGGCCTTCCTGCGACGAGGCGAGGACGTACTGACCGAGACCTGGTCGTACGTGCTCGAACCGTGGTGAGCCCCGCCGAGCGCGGCGACGGCAGCGGCGGAGCGACCGAATTACGCCTGCCGCTGGCGCGCCTGCTGCACAATTGGAAGGACGCGCACCGACGCGCCGTCGCCTACCTCGAAGCTCTCGGCATTCCCGCCGGCGAACGCACCCGCGTCGCCGACGATGCCGTCGTCGAGGCGACGGCGGACGCCGAAGGCGAAGAATCGTTCAGCTCGCACGCCTCGACCCTGGCCCGCATCCGCGCCCGCGTGCAGCGCGACCACCCGCCCGCGGGGGGGACGCGTTATGCCGCCGACGGCTTCCCCGACTGGCGCTTGCGCGTCGCTCTCCAAGGACGGCTCGACCCCGACCCGAACGACGCCGCGTCGCCGCGCTGGCAAGAGGACGGTGAGTTCCGCTCGATGCCGCCCATCGCCCGGCGCTCGATGCGGCCGCATCACCTCAAGCGTGTCCACCTGCGCCGCCACTTGATCCCGACACGCGCCGAATGTGCCGACGACGGCCTGCCTCCCGACGAGAACGGTCAACCCGACCGTCGCCCGGTCGGCCGTCAACGCCGCTCGCGCGACTGGTACTGGGTCGCCCTGCGGCGCCGCATCCTGCTGCTCGTCCTCATCTTGCTGCCCAGCCTGGTCGCATCCTCCTTCATGGTCGAGGTGCTGCCGCACCAAGGCCGCACCTGGCTCGAAGTCGCCATCGCCCTCTTCTTCGGCGCCTTGTTCGGTTGGATCTCGATCGGCTTCTGGACCGCCTGTCTCGGCTTCGTCATCCTCCTCAAGGGACGCGACCGCTTCGCCATCCGCGGCCCGAGCGACGAGCCGATCGCGCCGGATTGCCTCGCGAACGCCGGCCGTACGGCGATCATCATGCCGATCTGTGAAGAGCCGGTGGATCGCATCTTTGCCGGCCTGCGCACGATCTACCGCTCGCTGGAACGCACCGGCACGCTCGACTCGTTCGACTTCTTCGTACTCTCCGACACCGCCGACCCGTCCCTGTGGGTGCACGAGGAGGCGGCATGGTTCGATTGGTGCCGCGCCTTCAACGGCTTCGGCCGCATCTTCTATCGGCGCCGGCGGGTCCGCATGCAGCGCAAGAGCGGCAACGTCGCCGACTTCTGTCGTCGTTGGGGCCGCAACTACCGCTACATGATCGTGCTCGATGCCGACAGCGTCATGTCGGGCGAAGCACTGGTGCGTCTGGTGCAGATGATCGAGCGCCGGCCGCGTGCGGCCATGGTCCAGACGGTGCCCTGCTCGATCGGACGGCGCTCGCTGTTCGCCCGGGCGCAGCAGTTCGCCAGCCGTGCCTACGGGCCGATGTTCTCCGCCGGCCTACACTTCTGGCAGCTCGGCGACGGCCAATACTGGGGGCACAACGCCATCATCCGCATCGCCCCGTTCATGGAGCATTGCGACTTGCCAAGGCTACCGGGCAAGCCGCCGCTCGGGGGCGAGATCCTCAGCCACGACTTCGTCGAGGCGGCCCTGCTCGGCCGCGCCGGCTGGGAGCTGTGGCTCGCCTACGACCTACCGGGCAGTTGGGAGGACACTTCGTCGTCCTTGCTCGAAGAGATGAAACGCGACCGCCGCTGGTGCCAGGGCAACCTGCAGCACCTGCGCCTGTTCACCATGGGCGGTCTGGTCGGCGCCCATCGGGCGCTGTTCCTCAACGGCGTGCTGTCGTACGTCTCGGCGCTGCTGTGGTTCTGCTTCCTCTTCCTCAGCACCTCCGAGGCGATCTGGGAGGCGGTGCGCGAGCCGAACTACTTCCCCTCCGGACCGAGCTTGTTCCCCGAGTGGCCGGTGTGGCGCCCCGACTGGGCCCTGTCGCTGGCCGGCGTCACCGCCGCCATCCTCTTTCTGCCCAAGGTTCTCAGCGTCCTGCTCATCCTCGTGCGCGGCCCAGGCGCGCGCGCCTTCGGCGGCTTCTTCCGCCTCATCGGCAGCGTCCTGCTCGAGATCTTGCTCTCCAGCCTGTTCGCGCCGATCCGCATGGTGTTCCACACCCGGTTCGTCATCACCAACCTCCTGGGTTACACGGTCACCTGGAAGTCCTCCGAACGCGACGACACCGAGACGGCGTGGAAGGAGGCATTGCGCCATCACGCCGTCGACACCTTCGTCGCCGCGCTGTGGGGAATCGGCGTGTATGCCCTGAGCCCAGGGTACTTCTGGTGGCTGACGCCCATCGTCTTCGCGCTGATCCTGTCGGTGCCGACCTCGGTGATCGCCAGTCGCATCAAGGTCGGCGACCGCATCCGCCGCTGGGGCCTGCTGTCGACACCCGACGAGACCAATCCGGCGCGTGAGTTGCTCGAATTGCGCGAAGAGATCGACGCCGCGGCGCGACGCCGCACCCACCTGCCGCCGCTCGAACGCGACGGCTTCGTGCGTGTCGCCGTCGACCCCTACGTCAATGCCATCCACCGCGCTCTGCTCGGTCCGCCGCGACGGGTCCGGCCGGAGATTCGTGCCCGACGCAACGACCTGCTGGAGCGGGCCATCGCCGAAGGCCCGCAGGCTCTCGATGCCAAGGAACGCAAGGCGCTGCTCTACGACCCGACGTGGACGACCGAGTTGCACCGCAAGATCTGGGGCATCCGCACCTTCGGCAAAGCCGAACGTTGGGGCCGGCCGCAGAGCTGAGCGGTGGTCTACAACGCCGCGGCGCGGAGAGCTCGAAGCTAACGCCAGTCGCCCGATGACGATGGAACGAGTGACAGCGCGCCCAAGCCGACGCACGGCGACGCGTCACTCCAGCGCATCATCTCGGCGTCGCCGCGCCTCGGTGTCATGCGTCGCCGCCGTCGTTGCTCTCGCCTTCGGCGTATGCACCGGCTGCCACGGCGGCGACGAAACCCAGGTCATCGACTTCTGGGCCTTCGGTAGCGAAGGGGAAAGGGTGCGACCGCTGCTCGACGAATTCGAGCGACGTCACCCGCCGTGGCGCGTCCGTCTGCAACAAATCCCCTGGAGCGCGGCGCATGAAAAACTGCTGACCGCCTTCGTCGGTGGCGCTCTGCCCGACGTGTTTCAGATCGGCAACACCTGGCTGCCCGAGCTGGTCACGCTGGGCGCGGTGCTGCCCCTCGCGACGCTGCCCTCCGGTGTCGCGCTACCCGATCCATCGCACTTCGTCGAAGTCGCGCGCCAAGCCGTCACTCTCGATTCCACCGTCTACGCCCTACCCTGGTACGTCGACGTGCGGGTGCTGTTCTACCGCACCAATGCCTGGCCCGGGTCCGAGCCCCCAGCCACCTGGGAAGCATGGAACACACGGCTGCGGCACGACGCGCCGGCCGCTGCGCCCGACCGAGCACCGCTGCTCCTGCCGGTGAACGAATGGGAAGCGCCGGTGATCTTTGCGTGGCGCCATGGCTCGACGTTGCTGCGCGACGGCGCCCGCTTCGGTGCCTTCCGCGAGGCCGCCTTCCGCCGCGGCTTCGACGAGTACCTGGCGTACTTCCAGGACCGACGCGCCGTGCCGCCGTCGGCTCCCGGCGTCGATACGCTCGCCGACTTCGTCCAACGGCGCTTCGACTGGTTCTTCTCCGGGCCTTGGACCGCCGCCGTCTTGCGACAACGCTTCAGCCGCCACCAAGACCTCGCGTGGTCGACCATGCCGCTCCCTGGGGATCAGGCGGGCACCTGGTCGCCGTCCATCGCCGGCGGCTCGAGTCTGGCGTTGGCGCCGACGGTGGACGACCCGGTCGCGGCCGCTGCCCTGCTCGCCCATCTTGGTTCGGCGGCGTCGCAGCGTCGCTTCTTCGACCTGGCGGGCGATTTGCCGGCGCGGCACGACGCTTGGGACGAGGGCATCCGCACACAACCGCCGACCCAAGCTTTCTGGCAACAACTGCAGCAGGCACGGGTGGCGCCGCGCATCGCCGAGTGGGAGCGCATCGCCCAAGCCATCGCGCGCCAGGCCGAGGCGGCGGCGCGCGGTATGCGCCAGCCCGACGAGGCGTTGGAGGCACTCGACCGAGAGGTCGATGCGCTGCTCGAGAAGCGACGCTGGATGCTGGCGCGCGGACGCCTGCCGCACGACGCCGAAGCGGCCGAGGCACTTCGATGAACCCTGCCCGCTCGCACCGCGCGGCCTATGCCCTGCTCGCGCCCGCCTTGCTGGCGATCGGCTTGTTCTTCTTCCTTCCGGTTGGCGCCGCGTTCGTCCTGAGCTTCACCGACTTCGACATCTACGCGCTCGCCGACCTCGGCAATCTGCGCTGGGTCGGGCTGCGCAACTTCGCCGCACTCTGGCACGACCCCGCCTTTCACCTCGCCCTCGGCAACACTCTGACCTTCGTGCTGCTCGGCGCCCCCGCCTCGATCGCCGTCTCGCTGCTGGCGGCGCTGCTGGTGCACGACCGCGTCACTCGCTGCAAAGGCCTGTTCCGCACCTTGTTCTTCCTACCCGTGGTGGCGACCCTCGTCGCCGTCGCCGTCGTCTGGCGCTACCTGTACCAGGCCCGCGATGGATTGATCGCCGTCACCTTGGCCCGCTTCGGCATCGCGCCGATCGATTGGCTGGGGGATCCCGACTGGGCCATGCCGGCGATCGTGCTGCTGGCGATCTGGAAGAACTTCGGCTTCAACATGCTCATCTTCCTGGCGGCGTTGCAGGGCATCCCCGAATCGCTCTACGAAGCGGCGCGCCTCGACGGTGCCGGCACCTGGGCCCAACACCGGCACGTCACCCTGCCCCTACTGCTGCCGACCCTCGCCTTCGTCAGCGTGCTGACGTTGGCCGGCTACTTTCAAGTCTTTGCCGAGCCCTATGTCCTGACCGGCGGCGGACCCGCCGACAGCACCCTCAGCTTGGTTTTGCTGATGTACCGCGAGGGCTTCCGCTGGTGGAACCTGGGTCATGCCGCGGCGCTGTCGCTGGTGGCCTTCGCCATGATCGTCGCCACGACGTGGCTGCTGCGACGCTGGCAGGGAGGAGACGACGCATGAGGCGCTGGTTGCACGCCGTCGTGGTGCACGGCGCGCTCGTGGGCCTGGCGATCTTCGCTTGCCTGCCCTTGCTTTGGATGGTGCTCGCCTCGCTGCGTCCCCCAGGCGAGGCACTGGCGTGGGGCTGGCAGCTGACGCCCGCGAGCCTGTCGTTCGAGGCGTACGGAACCCTGTGGGCGCGCCTGCACGTCGGCACGGCGCTAGGCAACAGCGTCGTGCTGGCGGCGGCGGGCACGGCGATCTCGCTGCTCTTCAACTCGATGGCCGGCTACGCCTTCGCCAAGCTGCGCTTTCGCGGCCGGGAGGCGCTGGCGCGCGTGCTGGCGGTGGGCCTGATCGTGCCGTCGCAGATCGCCATGCTGCCGCTGTTTCTGCTGATCGAACGCCTCGGCCTGGTGAACAGCTACGCCGGCGTCTTGGTGCCGAGCCTGGCGAGTGTCTTCGGCATCTTCCTCGTGCGCCAATACGCGCTGTCGATTCCGGATAGTGTGCTCGACGCGGCCCGCATCGACGGCGCCGGCGAGTGGCGCTTGTACTGGTCGGTCTTCCTGCCGCTGTGCCGGCCGGCACTCGTGACGCTCGGAGTGTTCACCTTCCTCGGCAGCTGGAACGATTTCCTCTGGCCGCTCGTCGTCTTGAGCGACGCTCGGCGGCAGACCCTGCCGGTCGCCCTGGCGAACCTGCTTGGCGAACACGTGCAGGAGGTCGAGCTGATGACGGCCGGGGCGGTGCTGACCGTGTTGCCTCCGGTGCTGGTGTTTCTGGCGCTGCAACGGCATTACGTGCGCGGCATCATGGCAGGCGGAGTGAAGCAATGAGGCAAGCACGCCCAAGGGCGCGGCTCGGCGCGGGGATGCTCGCGGTCGTGGCGGCGATGATCGTCGGCTGGGCATCCGCGGCGTCGGCGGGAAAGGCTCGGCTCGTCGATTCCTTCGACACCATCGACGGCTGGCAGGTGGTCACCTCCGACGGCGCCGAGCTGAAGCTGTCGAGCGACATCGGCTACCGCGGTCGCGGCCTGCGCCTCGATTTCGACTTCCACGGCGGCGGCGGCTACGTCAACGTGCAGAAACGCTTCGACCTGCCCTTGCCCGAGAACTACGCCTTCTCCTATCGGCTGCGCGGCATCGCCCCGGCCAACAACTTCGAGTTCAAATTGCTCGACCCGAGCGGCCGCAACGTGTGGTGGCACAACGACCGCAACATCCAATTCCCGCGCCGCTGGGACCGCATGCGCGTGCGCAAGTCGCGCCTGCAATTCGCCTGGGGTCCGTCCGGCGGCACGCCGCTCGAGCGGGTAGGCCTCATCGAATTCACCATCGCCGCCGGCAGTGGCGGCAAGGGTTCCATCTGGATCGACGAACTCGAGTTCGTGCCGCGCGAAGCCAACGGCACCGGCAACCTGACTCCGGTGTTGTCGGCTTCGACCGAAATCGCCGGCAAGGAAGCCGAACAGGCGTGGAGCGGCGGCGCCGGCTGGCACAGCGAGCCCGTGCCGCATCCGCAATGGCTGCTCATCGACTTCCACGGCCTGCGCGAATACGGCGGCCTCGTCATCCAATGGGATGACGACGACTACGCCACCTCGTACCAAGTGCTGACGTCGGATGCGGGCCGCACCTGGACGCCCGTGCGCACCAACACTCTCGGCAACGGCGGCCGCGACTACATCGAGATCCCCGACGGCGAGTCGCGCTACATCAAGATCGAACTGGACGAGAGCAGTCGCGGCACCGGCTACGGCATCGACGCCGTCGAGGTGCGGCCGTTCGAGTTCTCGGCTTCGCCGAGCCACTTCTTCCGGTCGATCGCCACCGAGGCGCCGCGCGGCTGGTACCCCAAGTACCTGCTCGACGAGCAGACCTACTTCGCCGTCGTCGGCACCGACCACGACACCAAGGAAGCGCTGCTCAACGAAGAAGGCATGCTCGAAGTCGACGAAAGCGCCTTCTCGATCGAACCGTTCCTCGTGCGCGACGGCCGCCTGATCACCTGGGCCGACACGCGAACGATCACCCAATCCCTGGTCGACGGCGACCTGCCCATCCCGACCGTCACCTGGTCGGCACCGCCGCTGTCGCTCGAGATCACACCCTGGGTCGCCGGCCCACCGGATGCTTCGCGACTCTATGCTCGCTACCGTCTCCGCAACACGTCGGACAAAGAAGTCGAAGCGGACCTGCTCCTCGCGCTGCGGCCGTTCCAAGTGAACCCGCCCTGGCAGTCGATGCGCCGTCCGGGCGGAGTCGCGCCGCTGCGCCATGTGCGGATCATCGGTGACCGCATCGAGGTCGACGAACAGCGTCGCGTCGAGCTGCTGACGCCGCCCGCCGCCGCCGGCGCGATGAGCTTCGCCGACGGGTCGTTGGGCGAAGTTCTGACGCAGGGTCGCCTGCCCACGGCCACCGACGTCACCGACGGCACCGGATACGCGTCGGCAATCGCCCGCTATCCGCTGCGGCTCGGCGCCAAAGAGAGCCTCGACGTCCACGTAGCGGTGCCGTTGCATCCGGCGACACCGGATCTACCGAGCGACACGAACGAGCGCCAGCACGCCATCGTGCAAGCGTACGACACCGCCGTCGCCGATTGGCGCCGCCTGCTGGCGCGGGTGCAGTTCCACATCCCCGAGCCGGATGCGGCGATGGCGCGGGCGGCGCGCACGATCATGGGCCACGTGCTGATCAATCGCGACGGCGCCGCCATCCATCCCGGCTCGCGCAGCTACGCCCGTTCCTGGATCCGCGACGGCGCCGTCACCGCCAGCGCCCTGCTCAAGACCGGCTTTGCGCGCGAGGCCGCCGACTTCGTCCGCTGGTACGCCGCCTTCCAGTACCCCAACGGCAAGATCCCCTGCTGCGTCGACGACCGCGGTCGCGACCCGGTGCCGGAGCACGACAGTCACGGCCAATTCATCTTCGCCATCGCCGAGACCTACCGCTTCACCCGCGACATCGGCCTGGTATCGGATCTGTGGCCCAACGTCACTCGAGCAGTGGCGTACATCGAAGAGCTGCGAGCGCAGCGCTCGACGCCCCGCTACGACGAGCCCGATCGCATTCTCTTCCGCGGCCTCCTGCCGGAATCGATCAGCCACGAAGGATATTCCTCGCAGCCGGTGCACTCCTACTGGGACGACTTGTGGGCCCTGCGCGGCTTGCGTGATGCCGCATTCTTGGCGCGGGTCATGGGCGATGCCGAGCATGCGGCCAAGATCCAGGCTGCGGAGGACGATCTGCGGCGCGATCTGCGCGCCTCGATCGAACGCTCCATCGCCAAGCACGGCATCGACTTCATCCCCGGCGCCGCCGAATTGGGCGACTTCGACGCCAACTCCACCGCCATCGCCTTCACTCCGATCGGCGAAGCGAAGCACCTGCCGCAGCCGGAGTTGGTGCGCACGTTCGAGCGCTACTACGAGATTTTTCAGCAACGGCAGGCCGGTACCCTCGATTGGCAGACGTACACTCCGTACGAGGTCCGCAACGCACCCGCCTTGTTGCGGCTTGGCCACCCCGATCGGGCGCTCGAGATCCTGCGCGGCCTGTTCGCGGCACAGCGGCCACCGGCTTGGCATCAGTGGCAGGAGATCGTCTGGCGCGACCCGCAGGCGCCGCGCTTCATCGGCGACATGCCGCACACGTGGATCGGCGCCGCCTTCGTGCGCGCCTTGCGTACGCTTTTCGCCTACGAGGACGAGGCCAGCGATGCACTCATTCTCGGAGCGGGTCTACCCGCGGCTTGGATCGATGCCGCCGAGGGCACTGGTGTCGAACGACTGCCCACCTACTACGGTATTCTCGGCATGCACGTGCAGCGCCTCGACGCCGAGCGGATTCGCGTGCGGCTGAACGGCGACCTGCACCCACCCAAGGGCAAACTGCAGCTTCGTCTACCCTCGGCCCGCCCGCTGCGCGGCGTGCGCATCGACGGTGAACCGAGTCGCGACTTCGACGAGACGACGGCGTTCGTCGGACGCGTCCCGGCCGAGGTCGTGCTCTCGTACTGATTCCGCGGCGGCGCAGGGTCAGAGCGATGCGGCCAAGGCCCGATGCCTATCGAGCCCTGGCCGCGGATCGTAGGAGCCGATGGTGCGGCTGGAGCAGCGACGGCAGTGTCGCCGGATCCGCACTGCTCAGTCGGCCTTGCCGGCTTGTTCCAGCTTGGCCCAGCTGTCGCGCAAGGACAGCGTGCGGTTGAACACCAGATGTCCCGGACGGGCATCCTTGGCGTCGAGGCAGAAATAGCCCTGCCGCTCGAACTGGTAGCCGACGCCCACCTGCGCTTCGGTCAAGCTCGGCTCGACCTTGCAGCCTTCGAGCACGGTGAGCGAGTCGGGGTTGAGGTCGTCGCGGTAGTCGCCGCTGCGGCCGGGGTTCTCGACCTTGAACAAGCGATCGTACAACCGCACGGTGGCGTCTTGGGCTTGTGCCGCCGCCACCCAGTGCAAGGTCGCCTTGACGCGCCGGCCGTCGGGGGCGTCGCCGCCACGCGTCGCCGGGTCGTAGGTGCAACGCAGCTCCACGACCTCGCCGGCTTCGTTCTTCACGACCTCACGGCAAGTGATGAAGTAGGCATAACGTAGACGCACCTCGCGCCCCGGGGCCAAGCGGAAGAACTTCGACGGCGGGTTCTCGCGGAAGTCGTCCTGCTCGACGTACAGTTCGCGGCCGAACGGCACCTGGCGCGTGCCGGCGCCGGCGTCTTCGGGGTTGTTGACCGCATCGAGATACTCGACCTGCCCTTCGGGATAATTCTCGATGATCACCTTGAGCGGTCGCAGGACGGCCATGACACGCGGCGCCCGCAAGTTGAGATCCTCGCGCGCCGTCTGCTCGAGCATGGTGACGTCGACCACGCTGTCCTTCTTGGTCACGCCGATGCGCTGGCAGAACGTGCGGATCGATTCCGGCGTGAAGCCGCGGCGGCGGAAGCCGGCGATCGTCGGCATGCGCGGATCGTCCCAACCGTCGACGTGCTTTTCGCTGACCAGCTCGACCAGCTTGCGTTTGCTGAGGACGGTATAGGTCAGGTTGAGGCGCGCGAATTCGATCTGTTGCGGGTGGCACGGCGTGCGCAATTCGTCGAGGAACCAATCGTAGAGAGGGCGATGGTCCTCGAACTCGAGCGTGCAAATCGAGTGGGTGATGCCTTCGAGCATGTCCGAGAGGCAGTGCGTGAAGTCGTACATCGGGTAGATGCACCAGTCGGCGCCGGTCCGGTGATGGTGCACCTTGCGGATGCGGTAGATGGTGGGGTCGCGCAGGTTCAGGTTGGGCGACGCCATGTCGATCTTGGCGCGCAGCACGCGCGAGCCGTCGGGGAACTCGCCGTCGCGCATGCGGCGAAAGAGGTCGAGGTTTTCCTCGATCGGGCGATCGCGGAAGGGGCTGTTGCGTCCGGGCTCGGTGAGGGTGCCGCGGTGGGCGCGGATCTCCTCGGCGCTGAGGTCGTCGACGTAGGCCTTGCCGGCGCGGATCAACTCGACGGCGAAATCGTAGAGCCGGTCGAAGTAGTCGGAGGCAAAGAACATCTTGTCGCGCCAGTCGAAGCCCAGCCAGCGGACGTCCTCCTGGATCGACTCGACGAACGCCGTCTCTTCCTTAGTGGGGTTGGTGTCGTCGAAGCGGAGGTGACAGACACCGGCGTTTTCGGCGGCGATGCTGAAGTTGAGGACGATCGACTTGGCGTGGCCGATGTGAAGGAAGCCGTTCGGTTCCGGGGGAAAGCGGGTGACGACCCGGCCGGCGTTTTTGCCTTGCTGCAGGTCCGCCGCGACGATCTGACGAATGAAATCGGTGGGCGTGGACGTGGTTTTTTCCGCCGTGGGTTCGTGCTCTGCCATCCCGCCTTCCTACGCTAGATCGACGCGCGGGTGAAGCCGCACCGAGCAGAAGACGTCACCACGGAGGCACGCAGACACGGAGACGACAAACTTGCGGGGAAATCGAGCCGGAGCGTCGAGTTGCACTCGACACCGCCCGGCGCCCGGCGCCGCGCGCGCCCCCCCTCCATGCTCCCCGCGATCCGTAGGAAAGCACCTCAGATCTCGGTGCGAGAATACTCGCGATAGGTCTCCGTCAACCCGCAACGGGGCCGCCGAGTACAACTCGGCGCTCCAGGGCACTGCGCGCCCATTTTCATCGACCTTCGGGCGACGGACGTTCAGGCACGCGCCGGTCGGGCTTTGCGCAGCAGTCGGCGGAAGTGCAGTTCGTCGCCGGGGACGATTTTGCCGAGCACCATGGCGCGGGAGGCACCGGTGACGGCGGGCAGGTTGGCGGGCCGGCCGCGCACGGCTTCGACGCCCAGAACGGCGAAGGCGACCGCCTCGAGGGCGTCGGTGCTGACGCCGAGTTCATCGACCAGGCGCAGCGGTTGCCCACCGAGCGCCTGACGCAGAGCCTCGACGAGGGCTGGGTTGTGGGCGCCGCCGCCGCATAGGACGGTTTCGTCGACGCCGCCGAGCGGTTCGAGGAAGCGACGGTAGGCATCGGCGACGGCAAGTGCCGTGAACGCCGTCGCCGTCGCGACGCGATCGGCCGGGCTCAGCCCAGAGGCATCGGCGAGGCGCATCAGCTCGGCGAGGAACGGGGCGCCGAACTCCTCGCGCCCGGTGCTCTTCGGCGGCTTGCGGCGTAAGAACGGATGGCGGGCGAGCGTCTCGAGGATCGCCGCATCCGCCTGGCCACGGCGCGCCAGGCGGCCGTCGCGATCGAAACGCAGCTTGCCGTCGCTGGCGGCGGCGGCACAGGCGTCGATGACCATGTTGGCCGGTCCGACGTCGAAGGCGACGACGTCGGTCGTGCGCCCGTTGCGCGGCAGGTAGGTGACGTTGGCGATACCGCCGAGATTGAGGACGGCGCGAGCGATCCCGGCGGAATGGAAGAGCTTGGCGTGGGCGTACGGCGCCAGCGGCGCCCCTTGGCCGCCGGCGGCGACGTCGGCCGGACGAAAGTCGGCGACCGTCGGTATTCCGGTCAATGCGGCGATCACTGCTGGTTCGCCGATCTGCCAAGTCGAAGGGAACCGTTCACCTGCGCCGGGTGGTCCGTGAAAGATGGTGTGGCCGTGCGAGGCGATCACGTCGACGCGGGCCCGGTCGATACGGTGTGCGTCGAGGAACCGCACGACGGCGTGGGCGAACAATTCGCCGAGTTCGGCGTTGAGGCGACTGAAGCCGGCCGGCGGCAACAACTCGCCCTCGGCGACCGACAGCAGGCGGCGGCGCATCGCCGTGCGATACGGGAACGTGGCCGCGGTGACGTCGACCAAGCGATAGCCGTTGCCCGCCTCGCGAAGTTGCACGGCCGCCAGGTCGATCCCGTCGGCCGAGGTGCCCGACATCAGGCCCACGACATACCACTCTCCGCTCATCAACGACCCTCGTCCTCGTCTTCTTCGAGTAGCGCGGCGGCGCCGAGCGCCTGCACCAACCAGCGGTGCACGCGGCCGCAATGCCGATCCCAACCGCGCGCCCACGGCATCCCGTACCCTGCCCCGGCCAGGCTCAACACCGAACTTCCACACGCGGCCGCGAGTGGCGCGACCGCCGCTGCAGGAAAGAGCATATCGTCGTCCCCGACGACAAGCAGTCCGGGGGGAACGCTCGGCGCCGCCGCGGCGCGCCAGTCGAAGGCGCCGGCGACCCAGGAAGCGGGGGCCTCGCGCCAGCCTCCCGGCGGCTCGTCGACGCGGGCCAGGGTAGCCGGCCGCGCCAAGGCGGCGCCACGCCAGGCGGCCCAACGCACCCGCCAGCGCGGCAGCCCGACCGCACCGCCCGGGCAGTAGGCCCGCGCCGGGAACGGCGCCAGGCCGACCCGAGCGACGACACCCGCGGACATGGCGAGCGCCAACAAGGCGCCGGCGTCGTGCCCGATGACCACCGGCGGATCGGCCAGCGCGGACGCGGCGGCGGCGACCCGTTGCCGCCAGTCGGGCCATGCCGGCGGGCATGGCGGCAGCTGCAGTGCGAAGCAGTCCCACCCGCGCTGCGCGAGAAGGCTCATCGGCGCGCGCCAGACGGCGGCATCGGTCCACAAACCGGGCAAGAACAGGAGGGGGGGAACGAAGCGACGCGACTCGGCGCGGACGGCGACGAGGGCGGGCGGGGAAGAAGACATGGCGGCACCCCTGGGGCCAGAAACGAAAAGGCCCTCCGGAGTCCGGAAGGCCGATTCATCGAGCCCAGAGGCTCGGTCCTGGTAGGTATGGGGAGTGGGTCTGGCTATGTGGTTGGCCCTGCGTCCTTACTTCTTCTTCTTGCTGGCTGGCTGCTTCTTGGCGGCCTTCTTCGCTGCGGGAGCCTTCTTCGCTGCCTTCTTCGCGGCCTTCTTTGCTGCTGGCATAGCGACCTCCTTGTGAAGTCTCGAAAGAGTCAGTTAAGGAAACGCTCCCCGTACCCTTCCAGGCTGTTCTCCACCGACAGCCGTCCACCACCAGATTGAGGCGGAGTATAGGCCCCACCCATCTCGCAAGTCAACCCGCGGGAAAACTTTTTTTTAAAACCGATTCCCTTGGGAATACTACGGAATTCCGGATCCAAAACCGCGTTGGTTTTGCTTGTCTCGGGGAGTTGGGAGATTGTTCTAAAGCGCTATCCACAGGCGGCTCGGAGAGATATCCACAAGCCGGCCGGGGGCGACGCCAGGCCGCGTCCGGTGCGGCCTGGCGTCGTCATGCGACTGACGAAAATCGTATTCCCGGGCCTTACTCGACTCGTCACGAATGACCCAACGCAGATCGCCCGAGGTAACGCGCCTTCGCCCCCAGCGCCGCCTCGATGCGCAGCAGCTGGTTGTACTTGGCCGTGCGTTCGCCACGGCATGGACTGCCGGTTTTGATCTGTCCGGCGTTCACCGCCACCGCCAAATCGGCGATCGTGACGTCCTCCGTCTCGCCCGAGCGGTGCGACATGACCGTCGTGTAGCCGGCGCCGCGGGCCACCCGAATCGTCTCCAACGTCTCGGTCAGCGAGCCGATCTGGTTCACCTTGATCAGGATCGAGTTGGCCACGCCCTGGTCGATGCCCCGCTGCAGGCGCTCGGCGTTGGTGACGAACAGGTCGTCGCCGACCAGCTGCACCTTCTTGCCCACCGCGTCGGTCAGCGCCTTCCAGCCGGCCCAGTCGTCCTCGTCGAGGCCGTCCTCGATCGACACGATCGGGTACTTGCCGCACCATGCCGCGTACTGCGCCACCATCTGCGCCGGCGTCCGGCGCTTGCCGTCGGACTTGCGGAACACGTACGCCCCGGCGTCGCACATCTCGCTGGCAGCTGCATCGATGGCGATGGCGATCTGCTTGCCCGGCTTGTAGCCGGCGCTCTCGATGGCCTCGAGCACCAGCTCCACGGCCTCGACGTCCGAACCCAACTCGGGGGCGAAGCCGCCCTCGTCGCCGACCGCCGTCGTCAGCTTCTTCTTGCGCAAGATGCCGCGCAGGGCGTGGAAGGTCTCGGCACCCATGCGCAGCGCTTCGGCGAACGAAGCGGCGCCGACCGGCATCACCATGAACTCCTGCATGTCGACGGAGTTGTCGGCGTGCGCCCCACCGTTGAGGATGTTCATCATCGGCACCGGCAGCGTCACCGCCTTGGTGCCGCCGAGGTAACGGAACAGCGGCTGGCGCGCCGAGGCAGCAGCCGCCTGCGCCACGGCGAGCGACACGCCGAGGATGGCGTTGGCGCCGAGACGGCGCTTGTTGGGCGTGCCGTCGAGTTCGAGCATGCGCCCGTCGATGGCGGCTTGGTCGCGCGGGTCCTGCCCACGCAGGGCCGGGGCGATCTTGTCGTTGACGTTCGCCACGGCCTTGCGCACGCCCTTGCCGAGGTAACGCTTCTGCTTGTCGCGCAGCTCGAGTGCCTCGTGCGCGCCTGTCGACGCCCCCGACGGGACGGCGGCGCGACCACTCGCGCCATCGCTCAGACCCACCTCGACCTCGACGGTCGGGTTGCCTCGCGAATCGATGATCTCCAATGCCTGAATGCTGCGGATGCGGACCATGCTTCACCCCTGTTTTGGTTTGCGAATCTTGCGCGGCTCCCCTACATTCCGCCCGACGCGAAAGATGAGGCTTCTACCGCCGCCCCCAGAGAAATTCAAAGCCGTCCTGGCGGTCGCCGCCGGGGTGGTGGTTCTCTGTGGTATTCTCGCCTTCGCCGACGATTACGGGTATCTCGGCCTGCAACGCATTCAACGCGAACGCGTCGGCCTCGAAGAAGAAGTCTTCACGCTCCTCGAATACAACCAAGCCGCGCGCGACGAGATTCACCGCATCGAATCCGATCGACGCACCATCGAGAGGCTGGCACGCCAACGGCTCGGCTTGGTCCGCCCCGACGAGTTCGTCTACACCCTGCCCTCGGGCAAGCCCGAGCCGCCGCGCTGAGCCTTTCATTCCTGCCGCGGCGCGCGCACCGCACCGGTCATCGGCACGAAGAGAACCGGCAACAACCCCCGCACTTTCAACGCATCGCCTTCCCGTGTCGCCACCACGACGGTCTGTTCGCTTCCCGTCCCGAGCGGCATGACGAGTCGGCCGCCCGGCCGCAGCTGGCGCGCCAAGATTGGCGGCACGAGTGGCGTCGCCGCGGTGATCACGATCGCATCGAAGGGAGCGGCCTCGGGCCAACCGAAATAACCGTCGCCGGCGCGGGTCTGCACGTTGGCATACCCCAAGCGCTGCAGCCGCGCCGCGGCGGTCTCCGCCAAACCCGCATCGATCTCGATCGAGTACACGCGCGCCGCCAGGTGCGACAGAACCGCCGCCTGGTACCCGGAGCCGGTGCCGACCTCGAGCACCGTCTCGTCGCCGCGCAGCCCCAGCGCTTGGCTCATGAACGCCACGACGTAGGGCTGCGAAATCGTCTGGCCGGCGTCGATCGGCAATGCGTGGTCGGCGTAGGCGCGATCGCGCTCGCTGGCACGCACGAACTCGTGGCGCGGCACGGCCGCCATGGCCCGCAGCACACGCTCGTCATCGATCCCCGCGGCGCGCAATGCGTTCACCAGCGCCGCCCGCCGCGTCGCCCAGTCCTCCGCAGCCTCGGCGCAGCCGCACATGCCCCCGGCGACAGCGAGCCATAGCGTCAGCCACATCGCGTCGCCGCACCATGCAAGATCCACCATCCGACCCTCCTGCCGCCACAGCCTCGCCCTCCCCGCGGCGGCATGCAAGGCGGCGGCCCGCAGGATCGAGCCGCTGCTCGCCCGCATTGATCGCCCCGACGCGACCGCGATAAGACGCCGGCATGCGCGACTTGAAGCAGCAGTCCGTCTTGATCACCGGCGCGGCATCCGGGCTCGGCGCCGCGACGGCGCGCGGCTTCGCCGCCCGCGGCGCCAACCTGATCTTGGTCGATCGCGACGCCGCCGGCGGCACGGCCTTGGCCCAAGAACTCGGTGCCACCTTCCACGCCGTCGACGTCGCTTCCAGTGACTCGATGTCCGAAGTGATCGGGGCCATCGATGCCCTGCGCGTCCTGGTCTGCTGTGCCGGCATCGCCGGCAGCCGTGCGACGGTGCGACGCAACGGCCCGCACGACCTCGCCAGTTTCGAGGAAGTCGTGCGCGTCAACCTCGTCGGCACCTTCAACTGCATCCGTCTGGCCGCCTGGGCCATGCACGACCTGCCTCCCCTCGACGATGGCGAACGCGGCGTGATCATCACCACGGCATCGATCGCCGCTTTCGACGGCATCGACGGCGGCGTCGCCTACTCCGCGAGCAAAGCCGCGGTCGCCGGCATGACCCTGCCACTGGCGCGCGACCTCGGCCGCTTCGGCATTCGCGTCGCCTCGATCGCTCCAGGCAGCTTCGCCACCCCGATGGTCGCTGGCCTGGCGGACGACTACGTCGACCAGATGGCAGCGGCGACGCCCTTCCCGCGGCGGCTGGGACAGCCGCAGGAGTTCGCTTCGCTCGCCGAGCACATCGTCGGCAACTCGATGATCAACGGCACCGTCTTCCGCCTCGACGGCGGCCAGCGCATGCAGCCGTCGCGCCTGTGATCCCCATGACCTCTCCTACCGACGCACCAGTCATCGACTTCCTCGACCCCCAGGCGATCGCCGACCCGCACGCCTACTTTCGGCCCATTCGCGAACGTGGCCCGGTGCAGTGGAGCCCCCGCCATCGCGCTTGGGTGATCTCGGGTCACCCCGAGTTGGAGGCTGCCTTCCGCAATCAGAACTTCTCGACCGAACGCATGGCGAGCTTCCGCGCTCGCCTGAGCGGCTCGCGCCGCGAGGCGTTGGAGCAGGCCGTGCAATTGCTCGAGGGGTGGATGCTCTTCCACGAGCCACCCGAGCACACCCGCATGCGCACGCCGCTGCGTCCGTCGTTCACCCCCAAGGCAGTGCAACCGCTGGCACCGGCGATCGAGGAAATCTGCGACGACCTGCTCGACGACATGGCAGCGGCGGGCGAGACGGTCGACCTCGTCGAAGCCTTCAGCCACCCGCTGCCCGCGGCGGTGATTTCCCGTTTGTTCGGCATGCCGCCGGAGTTGGGGCCTTGGCTGCGCACTTGGTCGTCGCGCTTCGGCGTGGTCGTCTTCGGTGCCACGGGGCGCGCCGACTACGAGGACGTGGCGCGCGCCGCCGGCGCCGAGTTCCATCAACACGTCGGCGACCTGCTCGACCGGCGCCGCAGCGACCCGCGCGACGACTTGCTGAGCGCCTTGCTGGCGCGCGAAGGACAGCCGGGAGGATTGACGACGATCGAAATTCTCGGCGCCTGCTCGCTCCTGTTGTTCGGTGGCCACGACACCACCTCGAGCCTGCTCGGCTCGGCCATCGTGGCGCTCGACGCCCACCCCGACGCGGCGGCGGCGCTGCGCGAGGGGACGGTCGGTGCCGACAGTGCCGTCGAGGAGTTCCTGCGCTTCGAGACGCCGGCGAAGGCGATGATGCGGCAAGTGCGCCAGGACCACGAATTCGGCGGCCACTCCATGCGGCAGGGCGACGCCGTCTTTCTCGCCATTCTCGCCGCCAACCGCGATGCCCGGGTGTTCGCCGACCCCGACCGGTTACGGCTCGACCGCCACCCCAACCCGCATCTAGGCTTCGGGCTCGGGCACCACTTCTGTCTCGGTGCCTGGCTGGCGCGGCTCGAAGCACGCATCGCCCTGCCCGCCTTGTTGCGTCGTTTCCCGCGACTGCGGCTCGCCGGATCGGTCACGTGGAAGCCGAACATCTCGGACCGTTCGCCGGAAGCGATCCCGGTGCGGCTGGCGGGTTGACGCCGCCGGCATTCTCCACCGTGGAGACGCAAAGGTACGGAGAAGTCCAGGCGTCGACTCAAGTCGCTGCCGGCTCCATCTCGCGCAGCAGGCGATCGAGTTCGCCGCCGAGATGGCGCATGTACTCGTAGAGATGTTTGTGCAGGAGCACGAGGCTTACCGCGTCGCGCAAGGCCGACGGCCGCCGCACGGCGATCTCGGCGAGCAACGACAAGGTCATCCAAGCCCGACGGGGTGAGCCGCGCCAGACGCAGTCGCGCAGGATGCGCCCGAACAGCGCCACGTCGTCCCGTCCGACGAAGGCCGCGGTGCGCTGGCGCGCGCCGCGCCGCAGCAGCATCGACAAGGCCCTGCGGCGGAAGGCACCGAAGGCGTACAGCTGTTCGAGGAGGCGTTTGTAGCCGGCGAATAGCTCGGCGCGTGTCATGCCCGCCGGTACGATGTTGGTGAAGGCGAACTGGTCACCGACGATCTCGGCCTGCAGGCGCCCCTCACGACGTAGACGTTCGTGCAGCGGCGTCTGCGGGATGGCGTTGAGCATGCCGGTCATCGACACGGGAATACGCGCCGCCTCGATGAAGCGTAGTTGCTCGTCGAAGATGCTCGCGTCGTCATGGTCGAAGCCGACGATCATGCCGGCCATGACCTCGATGCCCGCGGCTTGGATGTGGTGCACCGATTCGAGCAAGTCGCGCCGCAGGTTCTGCGTCTTGTGCGTCTCCTGGAGGCTGGCGACGCGCGGCGATTCGATGCCGATGAACACCGTCGAGAAGCCGGCTTGGCGCAGCAAGCGCAACAGGTCATCGTCCTGCGCCACGTTCAGCGACACTTCGGTCATCAATTCGATGGCGTGACCGTGCCGTCGTTGCCAGTCGGCAATCGCTTCGAGCAACTGCTTGGCGCGGCGTTTGTCGCCGATGAAGTTATCGTCGACGACGAAGATGTTGCCGATGCCGAGGGCGTGGATGGCCTCGATCTCGGCAAGGACTTGTTCGACCGATTTGGTGCGCGGACGTCGCCCGTAGAGCACGATGATGTCGCAGAACTCGCAATTGAAGGGACAGCCGCGCGCGAACTGCATGGTCATCGAGCGGTAGCGCTCGTGCTTCAGCAGATCGAAGCGCGGCAAGGGCGAATCGAGCAGGCTGGGCTTGTCGACCTGGCGATACTCGGGCTGCCACTGGCCGGCGGCGAAGTCGGTGAGGAAGCGAGGCCATGTGTATTCGGCTTCATCGACGAACACGACGTCGACGAAGGGTCGCACCTCGTCCGGACATAAAGAAGCGAACGGTCCGCCGATGACCACGAACTTACCCCGTCGCCGCAACTCCGCCGCGATTTCGAGAAGGCGCTGGCGGTGCACGACGTAACCGGTGATGCCGAACACGTCGGCTTCGAGGTCGAAGTCGATGGCTTCGACGTTTTCGTCGACGAGGACGACTTCGTGCTCGGCCGGGGTCAGACCCGCCAGCGTCGGCAAAGCCAGATTCGGGTAGAGGCAGGCCTTGCCGAGAGTCGGCAAGATCCGATCGAAGGTCCAGAAGGATTCCGGATTCTTGGGCGCGATGAGACAGATCTTCATGCGACGCGTGCCTCCCGGCTCGGGCGTCGCCCGCCGGCGTCAGTCGACGCGCACCAGGGGTTCACTGCCGCCGGCATGGCGTTCGATGCGACCGACGACGATCGGCTTTTCGCCGGCTTGTCGCAGTGCCGCTTGGACTTTTTCAAGTTGGCGCGGCGCGACGACGAGCATGAAGCCGAGGCCCATGTTGAAGGTGGAGAACATCTCCTCGCGTGCCACGTCGCCCAGTCGCTGCAGCATGTGGAAGACGCCGGGCACGCGCCACGTCGAGGCATCGACGACGGCACGGCAGCCTTCGGGGAGAATGCGGTCGAGGTTGCCGGTGATGCCACCGCCGGTGATGTGCGCCATCCCCTTGACGGCTCCACGCGGCAGAGCCCGCACGGCGCGGGCGTAGATGCGGGTCGGCTTGAGCAACTCTTGAGCCAGCGTGCCGCGCAACTCCTTGGGTCGCGCATCGAGAGCCAGCTTGGCGCGTTCGAAGCACAGGTGACGCACGAGCGAATAGCCGTTGCTGTGCAGACCGCTCGACGGCAACGCCAGCACCAAGTCGCCGGGAACGATGCGGCGGCCGTCGATGACCTTGCTCTCTTCGACGACGCCGATGGCGAAGCCGGCGAGGTCGTACTCCCCCTTGGGGAAGCAGCCGGGGTGCTCGGCGGTCTCGCCGCCGATCAGGCTGCACCCGGCCTCGACGCAGCCCTTGCCGATGCCGGCCAAGACCTTGGCGGCGACCGCGGGTTCGAGTTTCTCGGTGACGTAGTAGTCGAGAAAGGCGAGCGGCTCGGCGCCGAGCGTGAGGATGTCGTTGACGCACATGGCGACCAAGTCGATGCCGATGGTGTCGTGCTTACCGGCGAGGAAGGCGATGCGCAGCTTGGTGCCGACGCCATCGGTCGAGGTGACCAGCAACGGCGAGCGATACCCCTTGGGCAGCCGCATCAGCGCACCGAAGCCGCCGATGCCACCGACGACTTCGGGCCGCACCGAGGCCGCCGCGGCGCGCTTGGCCGCCAGCACCACCCGATCGCCCGCTTCGATGTCGACCCCAGCCTGCTTGTAGGTGACCGCCATGGGGCCGATTCACCACATGCGGCGGCATAAGACAATCGCCACCGCCGCCGGGCCTCGTCTTGCGCAGGCGCGGCGAATCCGATTATTTCGTCTAGGCGCCGGCAGCGGCGCACGAAGGTTCACGAGGCTTCCATGGGTAAGGTCATCGATCTGCAGAGCCACCGCCGCAGTCGTCGCCCAGCCGGCGACGGAGGCCGTTTCGTCACGTGCACCCACTGCCAGGAAAAGCATCCGATCATTCGCATGCTCGGCGGCAGCGAACAGTGCCTGACCGCCTTCTCCGACGGCCGCAATTGGTTTTGCCAAAACCGCGGCTGTCGCGCCGCATGGCTCGCCGGGCGCAATGCCTGAGACAGCATGGAGATCAACGGCGTCGCCCATACGTTCCTGACGGTCAGCAACTTCGAGGCGTGCCGCGCCTTCTACGCCCAGCTCCTACCCTTTCTCGGCATGAAGCCGGTGCTCGACGCCGACGGCTACTTCTACTGCGTCGGCGGCCGCACCGCAGTCGGCATCACCCGCGCCGACGAAGCCCAGCGCCAGGAACGCTTCGTGCAATTCCGCGTCGGGCTGCATCATCTCTGCTTTCGGGCGCGCGAACGCGCCGACGTCGACGCTCTGCACCACTTCCTGCAACAAATCGGCGCCAAGATCGTTCACCCCCCCGAGGAGGGGCCGTGGGCTCCTGGCTATTACTCGGTACTCTTCGAAGACCCGGACGGTATCCGCCTCGAACTGAACCACGTCCCCGGGCGCGGCTTGCTCGCCCCCGACACCAACCTACGCACCGCCTAGCACAAGCGCTGCGGCACGTGAGCGGAGGTCGACCATGCGCATCCTCATCGTCGGTGGCGGCATCGGCGGTTTGACCCTCGCCGCCGCCCTGCGCCGCTCTTCACACTCCGTCGCCCTGGTCGAACGCGCGCCGGCGTGGGCCCCCGTCGGCGCCGGCATCGTCCTCGGCATCAACGCCATGGGCGCCCTGCGGCGCATCGGCATCGACGGCATCGTCGCCGCCCGCGGTCACGAACTCGGGCGCGGCGCCATCACCGACGAAAGCGGTCGCCGCTTGAGCCAGGCCGATTTCGCCGCCCTGCGCGGCCGCTACGGCCCGACCTACACCTTCCACCGCGCCGACCTGCACGCCGCGCTGCTCGAAGCCTGCGGCGACCTCGACGTGCGACTCGACGCCAGCGTCGACAGCATCGACGTCGGCCCTCGTGTCAGCCACGTGCACACGACCGACGGACGCGACGCCGAGTACGACCTCGTCGTCGGCGCCGACGGCATCCGCTCGCGGGTGCGCGAGTTGGTACTCGGCGGCGAGCCCATCTATTCCGGTTACACCTGTTGGCGTTTTGCCGTCGAGGTCGAGCACCCGCTCGAAGAAACTTTCGAGATGTGGGGACGCGGCCGGCGCCTCGGCCTGGTGCCGCTGCGCGACCGTCGGGTCTACGGCTTCGCCGTCGCCAACGCGCCGGCCGGCCGACGCGACGCACGCGACACCATGGTCGCCGCCTTCCACTCGCGCTTCGGCGGCTTCGGAGGTCCGGCGCCGGCGATTCTGGCGCAGATCACCCACCCCGAGCAGCTTCTCCACAACGACCTGGAAGAGGTCTGCATTCCGCGCTGGCACCGCGAGACGGTCGTGCTCATCGGCGACGCGGCGCACGCGTCGACGCCCAACCTCGGTCAGGGTGCGGCGATGGCCATCGAAGACGTGGTCGTGCTTGCCGAGATGTTGGAGGCCGGCCTCGAGGTGCCGCGGACGCTGGCGGCATGGCAAGAACGCCGGCACGGACGCGCCACGTTCGTGCAGAACCAGTCGCGGCGTCTCGGCCAGATCGGCCAGTGGGAGAACCGGTTCGCCTGCGCTGTGCGCAATCTCATCATGCGCCTGACACCTGGTAAGGCATCTCTGGCGTTGCTCGAAAAGCTCGCCAGCCAGCCGATCTGAACGTCGTCTACCGGCCGGGACGGAGCCCGGCCCTCCATCCTCACCGCATCCCTCCGTTGGAGGGCTCGGCTCCGTCCGAGCCGCGCGAACTAAAGGTCGTTGCGGTCGAAGACGTTGACCACCATGCGCGTGACGTTGTTCGATGGGTCGCTGTCGCCGCCGGGGCCGGTCACCGTCAACAACGCCGTGCAGCGCGCCAGTGAACGGCGGCTCGGGCTGAGGAAATCGGCCGCCTGCACGCCGACTTCGACGGTGCCGATGGCGTCACGTTGGCCACGCACCACCACCGAACTCTGTGCCCCCGGCGTGTCGCGGTCGAAATCCACCACCCCCACCGTCCCCGGCGGGCAGTTGCCCTGATCGACGGCAACGCTCAGCGTATCCCCCGGCGTCTCGTCGGCATCGGCATTGGTCACCACGACCTTGACCAGCTTCGTCTGCGCCGTCTGGCCGGCGCGAATCTCGATCTTTCCCGGATGACTGGCGCGAAAACTCTTGATCACACTCTCATGCACCGCCGTCTGCGGCGGATCGGCGAAGTCGAAGAGATTGAACTCGAGCACGGATACGTTGTTGTCGGGCGTCGGGTCGGTGTTGTCGGGAGCCGTCGACGAGGCCGTGAACTCGATCGAACAACGCGCCGGCGCGAAGCGATTGAAGGTCGTGAACTGCGTGCCGTCGACGAATAGCCGCAGCAACGCCGAGCGACTGCGCCCGGCGCTCAACGTCACGGTGTCTTGGTCCCCCGGCGTGCGCCCGTCGAAGTCGGGACCGCCGGCGACGAGATTGAACGGACAATCGCTCGCAGTGATCTCGAGGCGCACGGAGTGGCTCGTGCCGCGCTGCGTATCGCCGTTGGTCACAGGAATGCGAATGGTCTTTTCGATGTCGCTCTTGTCCGGTTGGATCTTGGCGTTGACCGGCGGCAGCGGCGCCACCACGGCGTCGTGTGTCGTCGGCGCCTGCGTGAACGGGTTGTCGGTGCTGTAAACCGGCCCGGCCGGCGGTGCGCCGCCGAAGCGGCACTGGCCCGGGCTGGCGCCGCCCGGGCTCGCATCGACGAGTGTTCCCGTACACGCCCCGGCGGGACCTTCATCGAAATGATACAGGGCGGCGGTGTCGGCGTCGGCGCCGAACGGATCGCTCGGCGGCGTGAACGTGTTCGCGTAGCGCAAGATCGTCGACAGACGCAGTTCGTCGATGAATCCGGAGAAAGATGGATACGCGGCACCGGCGTCGTGCTTTTCGGCTCCGATCACCAGGTAAGGATCACTGAAGTCGCAGGGCCCGCCGTTGCAGCAGGTGGCGCAGGGCACGCCGTCGTCGGGATAGGAGATGTCGCCGTCGGGGCCGTCGACCTCTGCTTCGAGCACACCGTCGACGAAGAGCCAGAGACGTCCGTCGGAACGGCGGCGCTGCACCGCAACGTGATGCCACGCGTCGTCGAGTACGTTGCTCGACGAGCACACGGTTCGGTCACCGGTGCCGTCTCCCGAAACCCCGAAGACGACCTCACCGCCGGCAAGCGAGATGCCGAACTTGCGGTCTTGGTTGAAACGATCGCGGTCGAGCACGATGTTGCCGAGGATCCAGTCGTTGTTGGCGCCGCAGGTGACGGCGTCGGCGGCGTTGTCGGCCGCGCTGCCCTTGACGAAGAATTCGATGGTGAAGTCGGTGGCGCCGATGTCGGCCGGTGGACCGGGGTTGGTATCGGACGGGTCGTCGATCTCGATTTTGGCGCGATCGAGGTCGGGCGCGCTGACGCCGTGGCCGTAGGTGCGGAGCGAGAAGTCTTGGGCGAAGACACACTCAGCCGAGGCGGAGCAGAGGACGGAGACGAGCAAAGCGACGAATGCGATCCGAACTCCAGCGTAACTCATGCCACTAGAATGATGCGCAACGACAACGATGGCAATGCGGAAATTGGCGCCATGCGCTTGGCGGTGGCGTCGAGCCGGGCTCTCGTGGCAACTCTCTTCGCATGACCTATGCAACTCTCCACATCACCCGTGAACCCGGCGTCGACTGGCTGACGCTGAACCGGCCGCAAGCCCTGAATGCTCTCGACACGGCCATGGTCGACGAGCTGCGCGACTACCTCGGCGGGTTGCCGGGTCGCCACGATACGCGGGTCGTCGTTCTGCGCGGCGCCGGCCGCGCCTTTTGCGCCGGGCTCGACCTCAAGGAGAACGGCGGCAAACCCGCCGGCGTCGCCGAGATGATGCGGCGCCAGCGTCACATCAGCGAGCTGGTGCTGCTCATGCGCCGCGCGCCGCAACCGATCATCGCCTGCATCCAAGGCGCGGCTTGCGGCGGCGGCTTCGCCCTGGCCCTAGCGGCCGACGTCCGCCTGGCCGGCGAGAGCGCCAAGATGAACGCCGCCTTCATCCGCATCGGTCTGTCGGCCTGTGACGTCGGCGTCAGCTACTTCTTGCCGCGCCTGGTCGGCGTCTCGGTCGCCTCGGAGCTGCTGCTGACCGGTCGCTTCATCTATGCGCCGCGCGCGCTGGCGACCGGGCTCGTCTCCGAGGTCGTACCCGACGATGCCCTGGAGACGGCGGCGCGCCGTCTCGTCGACGACATGCTGGCGACGTCGCCTCTGGGATTGCGCCTGACCAAGGAGTGCCTCAGCGCCAGCGTCGACGCCTCCAGCCTCGAGCAGGTGATCGCCATGGAAGACCGCAACCAAGTGCTGTGCACGCAGAGCGCCGACTTCGCCGAAGGCGTGCGCGCCTTCCTGCAGAAGCGCCCGCCCCAGTACCGCGACGCCTGACCCGCGACAGGCGACGGCGGCTTGCACCGTCGTCGGGCCACGCTGTAGTCTTCGCCCGATCTTCGCTTGCGGAACCATGACCCTACAGCGCTTCCACCCTCTCGTTCGCGCCTGGTTCGAGGAAACCCTCGGCGCCCCGACCGGGGCGCAGGCGCGCGGCTGGGACCACATCGCCTCGGGCCAGGACACGCTGATCGCGGCGCCGACGGGCTCCGGCAAAACTCTCGCCGCCTTCCTCTGGGCGCTCGATCGCCTGGTGGCGCGCGCCGCCGACGCGTCGCTCGACGACCACACCAGCGTCGTCTACGTCTCGCCGCTCAAAGCCCTCGGCAACGACATCCAGAAGAACCTGCGCCGCCCGCTCGACGAAATCGCCGCCCGCGCTGCCGCCGCCGGCATCACCCTGCCCGACATCCGCGTCGCCGTACGCAGCGGCGACACCCCCGCCGCCGAACGGCAGGCCATGACCCGGCGCCCGCCGCACATCCTCATCACCACCCCCGAGTCGCTCTACATCCTCCTCACCGCCGCCGGCAGCCGGCGCATGCTGGCGCAGGCCGAAACCGTCATCGTCGACGAAATCCACGCCATCGCCGGCGACAAACGCGCCGCCCACCTCGCCCTCTCCCTCGAACGCCTCGACGCCCTCGCCGGACGCCGCCTGCAACGCATCGGCCTGAGCGCCACGCAAAAGCCGATCGAGGACGTCGCCCGGCTGCTCGTCGGCAACGACCGCATCATCCTCGGCGGCCCGCCGGACTGCGCCATCGTCGACGTCGGCCACCAGCGCACCCTCGACCTGCGCGTCGAAATCACCGACCACCAACTCGGACCGATCGCGCCGCAAGAGATGTGGGCCGACATCTACGACCGCATCGTCGAGCTGCGCCACCAGCACCGAACCATCATCGTCTTCGTCAACACGCGCCGCTTGGTCGAACGCGTGGCGCACCAGCTCGGGCAACGGCTCGGCAACGATCAAGTCGCGGCGCATCACGGCAGCCTCTCGCGCGAGACCCGCCTCGCCGCCGAAGAGGGACTGAAGAGCGGCAGCGTACCCGTCGTCGTCGCCACCGCTTCGCTCGAGCTGGGCATCGACGTCGGCCACGTCGACCTCGTCTGTCACCTCGGCGCGCCGCGTGCCATCGCCTCGCTGCTGCAACGCGTCGGTCGCTCGGGTCACTGGCTCGGCGCCGTGCCCAAGGGCATCCTCTTTCCGCTGACACGCGACGACCTGGCGCAATGCGCCGCGGCGGTACGCGCCATCCAAAAAGGCGAACTCGACCGCATCGTCCCCATCGACATGCCCCTCGACATCCTGGCGCAGCAGATGGTCGCCGCCATCGCCGCCGAAGAGATGTCCGTCGACGACCTCTGGGCTCTGGTGCGGCGTGCCTATCCCTACCGCGAACTGAGCCGCCAGCAGTTCGACGACGTCCTCGCCATGGTCGCCGAAGGCGTGTCGACGCGCCGCGGGCGGCGCTCGGCGCATCTCCATCACGATCGAGTACAAGGCCGTCTGCGGCCGCGCCGCGGCGCCCGCCTGAGCGCCATCACCGGCGGTGGCGCCATCCCCGACACGGCGGACTACGACGTCATCGAGGAACCGGGCGACGTCTTCATCGGCAAGGTCAACGAGGACTTCGCCATCGACAGCGTCGCCGGGGACGTCTTCTTGTTGGGCAACCACTCCTGGCGCATCCGCCGGGTCGAGCTGGGCAAGGTGCGGGTCGCCGACGCCGAGGGCGCGGCGCCGACGGTGCCGTTCTGGTTCGGCGAAGCGCCGGCGCGCACCATGGAATTGTCGCAAGCGGTGGCCGAGCTGCGGGCCGAGATCGAACGGCGCCTGCCCGACACGCGCGCCGCCATCGACTGGGCCGTCACCGAATGTGCGCTCGACGAAGCGTGCGCCGCGCAACTCGTCGCCTACCTCGCCGAGAGCGTCGCCTTGCTCGGTACCCTCCCGACCCAGAGCCAAGTGGTCGCCGAACGCTTCTTCGACGAAAGCGGCGGCATGCAGCTCGTCGTGCACGCTCCCTTCGGCGGCCGCATCAACCGCGCCTGGGGCTTGGCGCTGCGCAAACGTTTCTGCCGCACCTTCGACTTCGAATTGCAGGCGGCGGCGACCGACGACGGCTTGGTCTTGTCGCTGGGCGACCAGCACAGCTTCCCGCTCGCCAACATCTTCGAGCTGGTGCGCTCGCACAACGTCGAGGAAGCCCTGGTGCAGGCGGCCCTGGTGTCGCCGATGTTCGCCAACCGCTGGCGCTGGAACGCCACCCGCTCGCTCGCCCTGCTCCGCTTCAGCGGCGGCAAGAAGGTGCCGCTCAACCTGCAGCGCATGCGCGCCGAGGACCTGCTGGCCGCGGTGTTTCCGGCCCAGGTCGGTTGCCAGGACAACCACGGCGGCGCGCCGATCGAGCCGCCGGATCACCCGCTCGTCAACGAGACGCTGGCCAACTGTCTCCACGAAGCGATGGACTTGGACGGACTGCGCCAGGTCCTCGCGGCGATCGAGTCGGGCGCCATCACCACCCTCGCGGTCGACACGCCGGCGCCGTCGCCGCTGTCGCACGAGATCCTCAACGCCAACCCCTACGCGTTCCTCGACGATGCACCACTGGAAGAGCGCCGCGCCCGCGCCGTCTCGCTACGCCGCGTCGACCCGGAGTTGGCCGGCGGCCTGGGCGCACTCGACCCCGAGGCCATCGCCGCGGTGCGGGCACAGGCTTGGCCCGACGTGCGGGATGCCGACGAGCTGCACGACCTGCTTCTCAACCTGATCACGCTCCCGCTGGCGGTGCTGTCCGAGCTGCGCGGCCCGGCAACCACGACGCTGGCCGCACTCGCCGACGAATTGATCGCCGGCCGCCGGGCCACCGTAGCGCGCTGGCCGACGGGCGAGGCGCTCGTCGCCAGCGAACGGGTCGAACACCTGAAATCGGCCCTGGCGCCGCTGACCTTCGCGCCCACGCCGCCGCCGCTCGCCGGCGCCGACACGATCGAACCGGAGGACGTCTTCCGCGCCATGGCCCAGGGCTGGATGGAGATCCTCGGCCCGATCACCGCCGGCGACCTCGCCACCCTACTGGGCGTCGAAAGCACCAAGATCGAAGCCGCCCTGTTCCGCCTCGAAAACGACGGCGTCGTCATGCAGGGGAGGTTCACTGGGGAAAGGGCCAAGGGCCAAGGGCCAAGGGGCAAGACGGACGATGTCGCGGCCGACTTGGCATCCGACTCCGACGACTTGGCCCTTGGCCCTTGCACCTTGGCCCTCCCCGCGGGGCCTCTCGGCCCCGCGGAGTGGTGCGAACGCCGCCTGTTGGCGCGCATCCATCGGCTGACCGTCGGCAAGTTGCGCAAGGAGATCGAGGCGGTGTCGCCGGCGGATTTCCTGCGCTTCCTCTTTCGCTGGCAACATCTCGATACTGCTGGACGGCTGCACGGCCGCGACGGGCTGTTGCAGGTGATTCATCAACTGCAGGGGCTCGAACTGCCGGCGCCGGCATGGGAGGCACACGTCTTCCCCGCCCGCCTCGGTATCTACGACGAAACCGACCTCGAGCAGCTGTGCCTCGCCGGCGAAGTGGCCTGGGGCCGACTGCGGCGACCGACCAGCGGTGAGTCGAGCGAGCCGGAGACGTTGCCGTTCGATGGGCCGCGGCGACGCACGGCACCGACCCGTTCGGCGCCGCTGGCTCTGTGTCGGCGCGAAGCCCTGCCTTATCTCCTCGAACCCGCGACGGGACCGGGCGGTGAGGACGTCGGCCCCGAGGCGCGGGCGGTGTACCAATATCTCGAGCGCCACGGGGCGTCCTTTCTCGGCGACGTGGCGCGCGGCCTGAGCATGCTGCCGTCGCAGGCGGAGGAAGCCTTGTGGGAATTGGTGGCGCGCGGCCTGGTGACGGGCGACGGCATGGCAGGGCTGCGCACGCTGCTGCGTCCGGAACCGCGCCGCGACCCCGGCCTGCCGCCGCGACTGCGCGGCCTGCCGGGCGGTGCGGCCAAGCGCTTGATCCCGGCCGGACGCTGGTCGTTGTTGCGTGCCCCCGAGGCAGGCGGGCCGCCCGAGGATTGGGTGACCTGGCATGCCTGGCAGCTCTTGCGCCGGTATGGCGTGATGTTGCGCGAGCTGTTGGCGCGCGAGGTGCGGGCGCCACGCTGGCGCGAGCTGCTGCCGGTGTTGCGCCGCATGGAAGCGCGCGGCGAGATTCGCGGCGGCCGTTTCGTCGACGGCTTCGTCGGAGAGCAATTCGCCCTGCCCGAAGCGGTCGACACCCTGCGTGCGGTGCGCCGCCAAAAGGGGAGCAGCGAGGTCGTGGTGGTGGCGGCGGCCGATCCGTTGAACCTGGTCGGCATTCTCACGCCCGGCCCGCGCGTGTCGCCCTTTTCCCTACAGCACATCACCTACGTCGACGGCATCCCGGCCCCGACCGAGGGCGCCGAAGCGGTCGCCGGCGGCCGCGTCGAACGCAGCGGCCTACGGCCGGACACGGGCGAAAGGCGAAAGGCGGAAGGCTGAAGGCACAAGGCTTAAGGCTTAAAGCGGAAGGCTTAAGGAAGTTACGCCCCACCCGCGCCTAGGCTATCCGCCTTCAGCCTTTCGCTTTTCGCCTTTCGCTTTTCGCTTTTCGCCTTCAGCCTTTCGCCGTCCGCCTTCCGCCCCCCTCTTCTGTTGGCGAACGACGCGCGGAGGGTTATGGTTCGACCATGAAACTCCAACGCGCACGACGCATCGTCATGTTCACTTGGACCCTCGCCGTGGCGTCGGCCAGCGGCGCCTTGGCGGCCGAGCCGCCGCTGCTCGAAGCCGTGCCCGCCGACAACCTCGTCGTCGCCCAGGCCGGCACGACGCAACAGGGCACGCTACAACCGCGCTACCAGCCCGCTCCGGTCGAAGAGGAAGGCATCTACAATAGCGACTACCTCTTCGGCATGACCCGCGGTGTCGCCGAGTCGGCCATCCACCCGGCGGTCAAGGCACCGCTGTTCCTCCTCACCGTGCCGCTCGACATCGTCTTCTTCCCCTTCGCCGCCATCGGCGGTTTCTTCGGATGAGATCCATGAACCCACGCAAGTCTCTGACGCTGCTCGTTTCTCTCACCCTCGTCGCCGCCGTCGCCGGCTGCGCCCCGCGCGCCATGCGCGGCGGCCCGGGCACCGGCAATACCGAAATCGACCTGCCGGCGATGAGCGTCGACCTCGACCGCGAGGACATCAATTTCCTGGTCGCCGACTACCTCGCGCGGCTCGAGCCTTCGGCCTTCTGGCAGAACCAGGTCGTCGGCGCCGGCGCTCAGCCGGTGGTCGCCATCTGGCCGATCCAGAACGCCACCTCGCGCCACCTCGACGATCAGATGCTGACGTTGCTGTCGTCGATCGAGACGGCGCTGGTGAATACCGGCCACGTCACCGTGGTCGACCGGTCGCGCCAGCAGGAACTCGCCGCAGAGATCGGCATCCAGCACGGCGCCGCCTACAACCTCGCCTCGGCGCAACGGCTCGGCCAGCAGCTCGGCGCCAAGTACTTCTTCACCGGCAAGATCACCTCGGTCGACGAGAAGCTGAGCGGCCTGCGCCGCGTGCAGTACTCGCTGTTCCTGCAGGTGGTCGAGATCGAGACCGGCGTGATTCGTTTCCAGAACGAAGTCACGCGCACCAAAGCGATCAAGAGCTGAGCCGGGCGCCTCACGTGTCCAGCCGCAGCCGTTGGTACGCCCGCCTGGGCGTGCTCGCCTTGCTGGCGAGCACGCTCAGCGCTGGGTGTGCGACCTATAGCGACAAGATGCTGCTCGCCTCGCAGGCGGCAGCCGGCGGCGACTATCCGGGAGCCGTCGCCTCGCTCAATCAATTCTTGGGTGTCGATTCGAGCGACGAGTTGCCCACCAAGTGGGGTGCCGACCGCGCCCTCGGCGTGCTCGAACGCGCCGTCGTGCTGCAGTCGATGGATCGCTACGACGCCTCGGCGCGCGACTTCTCCGCCGCCGAGAAGGAGATCGAGATGATCGATCTCACCAAAGATCCCGTCGGTACGCTCGCCGGCTACCTCTACAGCGACAGCGCCAAACCGTACGCCGCCATGCCGAGCGAACGGCTCACCCTCAGTTCGCTCAACCTGCTCAACTATCTCGCCCAGGGAAACCTCGACGGCGCCGCCGTCGAAGCGCGCCGCTTCCAGGTGACGCGCAACTTCTTCGACAGCGAAGGCATCGACGACCAGGGCATCTTCCCGATGGGTTCGTTCCTCGCCGGCTTCGTCTTCGAGACCCTCGGCGAGGGCGACCGCGCCCTGCGCTACTACGAAGAGGCGCTCGAGGCCGGCAACCTGTCGTCACTGCGCCAGCCGGCCGCCCGCCTCGCGGCCCAGAACCCATACCGCGGCCCGCGGCTCAAGGAGTTTCTCGGCTCCGCCACGGCGCCAGCGAACGACCCAAACAGCGGCGAACTGCTCGTCCTCCTCAACCTCGGCCGCGTCTCCCACAAGGTTCCCGAACGTATGCCCGTCGGCCTCGCCATCGGCCTCATCGGCGCCGACGTCACCGACGACATGCGCTGGCTCAGCCGCGGCGCCGCCAAGGTCATCGTCTACCCCAAGCTCGTCTCCACGCCGAGCCAGCTCGGCAGCGCCAGTGTCGAAATCAACGGTGCGCCTGCCGAACTCGACCTGCTGGTCGACCTCGACGGCGCGGTCCGGCGCGAGTACGACGCCATCCAGCCGAAGATCATCGCCGCGGCGCTGACCCGCCTCGCCGCCCGCGCCGCCGTCGCCGAAGGGGTGCGCCAGGCCGGTAAACAGGAAGATCAACTCTTGGGCGAGATCCTCGGCCTGTTGGTCGAGTCGGCCATGGTCGCACTCGACAAACCCGACACCCGCTCGTGGACGATGATGCCGGCGCAAGTCCTCGCCACCCGCCTGCGCCTACCCGCCGGCAAACATCGGGTCGACGTCCGCTTCTCCGGCGCCACCAACGCCGGCCGCTCGATCGAAGTCGACATCCCGGCGGGCGGCGTACGCACGGTCGTGGTGACTGAGCCGCGCTGAAGAATCAACGCAGAGACGCAGAGACGCAGAGCAGATCTTCCATACAATCCGTCCGACATCTCCGCGTCTCGGCGCCTCTGCGTTGAAACTTCATCTTGGCCCCGACGGGCGGGCCTTTTCGTAAGTCGCGTACTTGGGTTGATCGATGGCGAGCGTGTCGAGCACGGTTTGCCACAGGTGATCGACCAAGCGCGGATCGTCGAGGGCGATCGACCCGTCGCGGATGCGGCGGCACAGCTCGCGGTCGAGCGCGGCGACCTCCCCTTGCTGCTGCAAGAGGTTTTCCAAGCGCCGTTGTTCGCCGGTCGCGGCGGCGTTGCCGAGCTGTAGTTCGCGGCGCACGATGTCGAGAGCATTGACCGCGACGCGGGCGTGGAAGGCGTTGCGCCCTTCCAGCGCCGGCATGGCGCGCTGTTCGAGGAAGTCGCGCACGGCCTCGAGCAATTCCAGGGCCGTCGGGTGGTGATGCATCGTCAACTCCTCGGTGCCAGCAACGTCAGCAGGTCGATTTCGGTCTCGGAGGTACGACGGCCGATGGCGGCGCGTTCGACCGAGCGATCGAGCCCGGCCTTGTAAGCACCGTACATCATCATGCAGATGACGCCCCACTTGAGGGTGCCGTAGACCTCCCAATAGTGAACACGCCGCGGATCGACGCTACGACCGCCGGCGCGCTCGTAGGCGGCGAACAGTTCTTCGCGCTGCCCGAACCCGCCAACGGGCCGGTCGATGTGGCCGAAGCGCCACGACGCGACGCAGATCCAGCCCAGGTCCTCGCAGGGGTCGCCGACGTGCGCCAGCTCCCAGTCGAGCACGGCGCGCACGCCGTCGGCGTTGATAATGAGATTGCCGTTGCGGAAGTCGCCGTGCACGGTGCTCGGCGGCACCGGCTCGGGCACGTGATCGGCGAGCCAGCGGAAGGCGAACTCGAACACGGGACGCGGGTCGTCGAAGGCGTCGTAGATGGCGCGGTACTGGGCCAGCTGCTCCTCGACCCCTTGCGGCCGCAGTTCGGGCACGTCGGACGGCGCGATGGTGTGCAGGCGGGCGAGGATCTCGCCGCATTGCGCCGCCAAGCGGGGCCGCGCCGCGGCGAAGGTATCGTCGCGCAGGATCTTGCGCGGGATCGTCTCGCCGTCGACGAAATCCATGAGGAACCCCGCGCCGAATCCATCGCCCGGGGTCAGCACTCGATGCACCCGCGGCACCGGCACACCGACCGCGGCGGCGCAGCGCATGAGTTTGGCCTCGACCGCCAGCGGTACCGACGCGGCGGTCGAACCCTGATCCTTGCCGCCGGGAGCCCGCCGCAGAATACGCCGTGCCGGGCCGGCCTCGGTATCGAGGGTGAGCAACCACGTTTCCTGCGACGCCCCGCCGGAGAGGCGGCGCACGTCGCGCACGCCGCGAGCCCCGGAGGTGTCGGCGACGATTTGCTGCAACAAGGCATCGGGAAGCGCATCAGCCATCGCCGCAGCCATAGCGAAGTCGCCGCCCCAGGGAAAAGGGACCGCAAGCGACGCCGGGGACTGTCCCCAGCGGGGACTGTCCCCATCTCCGTGCAACCGCCCACGAGTCGCCGGCGGCCCGGGGCCCGGCCCGAAAATTTCTCTCGCAATCGAGTGATTCTTGGCGTACATCGCGTGCCACGGGGAGGCGGCATGTCACTCTTTCGACGCGACGATGCGGATGCCATTGCGGCAGTCGCTGCGATGGTCGATGGCAATCCCTTTCTGCCGGAGCGCATCGCGCTCGAACGGCGGGCTCTCGGACGGGCCTTCGTGCCCCATGGCCCGATCTGGCACGCACCGGGTGATCTCTACACCATCAATCCCAACACACCGCTACTGCGGGAACGCGCCGAACGGCTTGCTGCCGATGTCGGCCGACGCCTGGCCGCGGGAGCGGTGGCCACCCCGGAGGAACTGCAGACCTACCGCGGTTTGGCGATGTATCTGCTGTGGCTGCGCTACGAAGACGATCTCTACAGCCTCATCGAGATCGCCGATGGCGTGCCGTCACCCAAGGTTGCCGAACCGGTGGCGTGCTACGAACGCTTCGCCGCCGACGTCCACCAGCTGCTGGACGTGCTGCCCGGCCCGCCTGCCGACCCGGAACGTCTATTCGCCGTCGGCTTTCAGGCCCGGCGGGCCTTTCACTACATCTTCCGCCGCATCTTCGGAGGATCGCTACCGGCGGCGCGCTTGCGTGCCGACATCTGGTGCTCGTTGTTCACCACGGACCCCGTCGCCTACCGCGCCCACTTGGTCGAGCGCTTGCGCGATACGCCAACCCTGATCACCGGCGAGTCGGGCACGGGCAAGGAACTCGTCGCCTCGGCCATCGCGCACTCGCAATTTCTCCCGTTCGACGCCAAGACCCAGACTTTCGCCGTGCCACCGGACGAGTCTTACTTCGTTCTGCACATCGCAGCTCTCAGTCAGAACGTCGTCGAAGCGGAACTGTTCGGCCACCGGCGCGGCGCCTTCACCGGCGCCGATCGGGAGCATCGCGGCTGGTTCGAAATGTGTCCGCGTTACGGCACGGTGTTTCTCGACGAAATCGGTGAACTCGACCCGGAGATTCAGGTCAAGTTGCTGCGCATCCTGCAGAGCCGCACGTTTCAGCGCGTCGGCGAGACGACGACTCGGCACTTCGAAGGAAAGGTCATCGCCGCGACCCTACGCGACCTCGACGACGAGATCGAGCAGGGTCGCTTTCGCGAGGATCTCTACTACCGGTTATGCGCCGATTCGATTGCAACGCCGAGCCTGCGGGATCAACTGGCCGACGCACCGGAGGACCTGGCCAACCTGGTCGGTATCGTGGCGCGCAAGGTCGTGGGCCCGGAGTATGCCCCCAGCGTGACCGAATTCGTCGTCGACTGGATCCAGCGATCGTTGCCGGCGGACTATGCCTGGCGCGGCAACATCCGGGAGCTGGAGCAATGTGTCCGGAGCGTGGTGTTGCGCGGCTCCTATGTGCCGCGCCGCGGAAGGAACGGAACACGCAGGAGCGATGCGGCCGACGCCTTGGCCGCGCAGATCCGGCGCGGCGAGTTGTCGGCGTCGGCGTTACAAGACCGGTACGTATGGATGGTGCACGACGAAACCCAGAACGAGCGCGAGACGGCGCGGCGCACGGGGCTGAGTCGCAACACCGTCAGCGCGATCCTAGCGGCGCGCCAGAGCAGGAAGGAGCGACGAGCGGGAAAGAGGTCTCCGTAGGGAACGGACACGAACGAACGGGCACCCGCCTGCCGGCGAAGGGGGGATGGCTGCCGGCGCGGCGGATGCCCGAGATTGATGCGGCTGCTGCGATCGGCGAAGGGGACAGTCCCCATGCGGGGACTGTCCCCCTTGCTGTGCCACCATTGCTCCGCCGAACCACTCGTTGGTTCGGCGCATCAAGCGGCTTCCGCTTGCTTGGTGCGGACGCCGCGGCCCTTGCTGGTGGCGGGTTTGGCGAGCCGATCGAACAAGGCCCCGTACAGGCCGGCGGCACCTTCATCGGCCGCCGCGCGAGCACCGCGCTTGAGGGCGGCGAAGGCGTCGTCCCAACGGTCGGCGACGGCGTCGCGGCTGTGGCGCAAGTCGGCCGCGGTGGTCTCCGCCTGGGTGAGGCTGCTCAACGCCTCGTCCAGTGCCGCCGTGGCGTCGGCACAAGCGTTGGCGGCATCGCGGCTGCCGGCGGAGAGGCGCTCATCACGCAGCACGTTGCCGAGCAACTCACGCACCACCGTCGATCGAGCCGCCGGCGGCATCTCGGCGATGCCGGACGGCGTCTCCGCGCTGTAGCTGGTGAGCGGGTTGATGCGGGGATGGCCATCGACCACGAGCTGCGCGATCAGCTTGCCGAGGGCCGTGTCGTGCAGGGCGCTGCGCTCGCGCACGAGGGCTTCGGCATTGTCGATGCCGGCTTGCGCGACGTTGATGCGCTCGACGGCCTCGAGAAACTGCGCATGCGCCTGGGTGAACGCCGCGAGACGAGCGGCGACGAGGGTGGTGTCGACCGACTGGGCGGCGGCGAGAACGACCTTGCCGGCTTCGATGCGGCCGGCATTACCTTGACTACGTTTCTTCAAGTTCATGGAAATCTCCTGTGTGGTTGCGGGGTTGGGTTGCGGGTGGAGAGACGACGCGAGGCTCGCTTCGGGCTCGCCGAGGCGGAGCGCGCGGCCGGGTTCGGGTGACGGGTATATAGTGATGTGAGGTCATGATGCGTGACTCTCGGCCTTCGCCAGAAGCGTGCCAACGTCAGCGACACGCGGCGAAACGCCGGAGAGGCAAGAAATCACGTCGAGACACGTGCGGCTGGCTCAGATTTGAGCCAGCGCTGGCTCAAATCTGAGCCAGCGAGGGTCACCGATCCCCGAAACCTCCGCGATGCACCGGTTCCGGACGGCCCGGAAGTCGAAAATCACACTGCTTTGCGGGTACGGAACGGTTCGGAAGTGGCAAAGCACTCTGCTTTGCGGGTTCCGAACCGTTCGGAAGTGGCAAAGCACGCTGCTTCGCGGGTTCCAAACCGTTCGGAAGTGGCAAAGCACGCTGCTTCGTGGGTTCCGAACCGTCCGGAAGCGACGAAGCACGCGACTTCGTGGGTTCCCGACCGTGGTGCATTGCCGCCCTCCTTCGGGGCGTCTGGACTCACGGGTTGCGGGACGGGGGGATCGACGCGAGCGCCTCTTGGGCGGGGGCGAAGTCGGGGAGTTGTTCGACGACACGCTGCAGAAGGGCGGCCGCGGCGGCGGTTTCGCCGAAGCGCTTCAGGCGTAGGGCTTCGACGTAGCTCCGGCGCGCCCGGTTGCGGCGGGCTCGCTCGGCGTTGTCGAAGGCCTCACGCGATGCGGCGCGCTCGCCGCTTTCCTCCAGCATCTCTCCCATCATCTGCCAGGCATACGTGTCATCCGGATGCTCGACGACATGCGCACGCAAGTGCACGACCGCGCCACTCAGGTCGCCCATGCGAGCAGCCGCCAACGCCGCCAACAGCCGCAGCTCACCGTCGTAGCGGGCATACGATCCGCGCAGCAGATCCTCCGCTTCTTGGCGCGCCGCCGCCAAGTGCCCGCCCTCCAACTGCAAGCGCACGCGCAACGCTCGCGCCCGCTTGTGATCCGGCCGATCGCCCAAGAAGGCATCGACTTCCGCGACTGCGGCATCGGCCTCGCCGAGGTCGCGCAAGATCGCGGCGTGGTGCAGGCGCAGGCCAACCGCCTCCGGACGCGCCTGCCGCGCCGCCGCGAGCAACGACCTCGCCGTGCGCCGCTCCGGCTCCGTCCCTGCCCCGCCGCGCGCCAGGATCATCGCTTCGAGGGTCTGGCGCCACGCCTCGAGCGCCGGACGCTCGGCCAGCCACGCCCGCGCCAACGCCACCTCGCGCCGCCCCGTCGCATAGGCCAAGGCCAGGTCGCCCAACGTTTCGTCATCCAATGGCACGCCGGCATCGGTGAGCGGCGGCAGAGCGCCGGCGCGGAACTCCTGCAATCGCTGCCGCACCCCCTCGATCGCCGCCGCATCGTGCATGGTCCGCGGCGCACTCAGCTCGACGTAGAGGTTGTCGTCACGGTTGATGACCGGCGCCTCGGCCGCCAGCTGCACGACCTCGGCCGGACCCAAGCGCAACAACGACCAAAGATCCGCCGTGTCGCACAGACCGATCCGCTCGAGGTCGGCACGCACCGCCGGCGGCAACTGCTCCCAGCGCGGGAAGTCGTCCGCCGCCAGCGGCCGTTGCGACGCCATTACCAGCGAGTCGCCGCCGCTCAGGCCCGAGTAGCCAAAGACGTACACGTAGCGGAACTCGCTCGACAACGCCGCCAGCATCGAGGTCCACGCCGATGGCGCCAGTCCATAGAGCTGCACCCACTGCAACAACACGCCCTCCGGCTGCAGTGATTCGCGCGCGGCACGGAAGAACTCTTGCGTGAACAAGTTGGCGACGCCGCTGATCCACGGATTCGACGGCTCCGAGATGATGACGTCGTAAGGCTCGGGCCGCCGCGCCAGATGCACGCGACCGTCCTCCACGAGCAGGTGCACGCCGGGGCGCTGCAAGGGCTGATGGTTGAGGTCGTCGAAGAAGCGACTCGCTTCGACCATCGACGGCTCGAGTTCGACCACGTCGAGACGACGCGGCTCGAACAACGACGCCGACCCGACGGTGACCCCCGACGCCAATCCGATCACCAACACCCGCTCGGCCGACGCGCCGAAGAGAAACGGCAATTGTCCCAGGAGGATCTGCGTCGACATGTCGCCGCCCGTGCCGGCATCGGGCTTGCCGTTGACGCGGAGGATGCGTTCGCCGTTGCGGCGCTCGACCGCGACCGTGGTGTTGATCCCCTCGCGGTGCAGCAGCAACGCGTCCGGCGGCACACCGGCGATCGCCTCGTAGTCGACGCGCCAGTCGTCGGCATCGAGCAGCAGTTGATATACGCCGCGATTGAGCTCGACGGGGTTCCAGGGCGGCGGCACGACCATGACTCCGACCGCGGCGACAGCAGCGAGCCCGGCACCATTGCGACGGCGCGCCCTCGGCCACGTGTCGAGCTTCGCCAACAAAGCAGCGGCAACTGCGAGATTGACGGCAATCAGTGCTGCCATGCTCGTCGGCAAACCGAGCAGCGGAATCAGGATGAAGCCAGCGACGAAGGCGCCCGTCGCCGAACCGAGCGTATTGGCGAAATAGACATCGCCCGCCGACGCCGCCGGCGCGCGGTCGGCTGCGACCAAGCGCAACACGCCCGGGAACAACCCTCCCAGCACCAGCGTCGGCGCGAGCATAGCCAGCACGGCGATACCGCCGCTGATGGACAGAATCGCGGTGGGCGAGAGACCGGCGAGATCGACGAAACGGACGAAGAAGCGCGGCGCCACACCGAGTGCAGCCGCCGTGCCCCAAGCGGCGACGCCCAGCACGATCAGCCCCAAGGCATAGTCTGCCGCCGGTTGGCGACGACGCTCCCACCAATCGCGGGACAGCAGCGACCCCAAGGCGATGCCGAGAAGAAATCCGGCCAGCATCGTCGCAAAGGCGTAGATCGACGAGCCCACCACCATCGACAAGGCGCGGAACCAACAGACCTCGTAAGCCAATGCAGTGAAGCCCACCGTCGCATAGCTGAGGAGCCAGCGATTCCATCGGTGCGTCGGTTCGAGCTTCGCTGAAGTGTCGGCGTCGCGGCGCTGTGGTCGTTTGCGCTCCGTGTCCTTCGAGTCAAGCACGGGAGCCGGCACACCGATCGACGGCGCCACTACGAAACTCGCCACCAAGCCGACCGCGATCGCCAATCCGGCACCGAGCCGTTGCGTCATCGCGAGACCAAGGTTCGGTAAGAAGAGGAACGTCGCTGCCAGGATGCCGATGACCGCACCGAGCGTGTTGACTCCGTAAAGCAGACCGACGCCGCCGGCGACCCGCGCCGACGTGCCGACCCACGCGGCGGTCAACAAGGGTAGCGTCGCCCCCATCAGGAAGGTCGGCAGCAAGAGCACCGCGAGCACGAGCACGAAGCGAACGAGCTGCGCTGCTCCGGTCGACGTCATCGCCGCCAGCTGCACTTCCACACTCGGCAGCGCGCCCAAGAGCCAAGAAACGCCGAGGGCGTAAGCTCCGATGCCGATTTCGACGAGTCCGTAAGCCCGTGCCGGTCGCCGCACGCGTGCCGTCGCGCCGCCGGCAGCCAGACCGCCGAGGCCGAGGCCGAGCATGTAGGCGACGAGCACGGTGCTGACCGCGAGCGTGCTCGAACCGAAGATCAGGCGCAGCGAACGTGACCAGGCGAGTTCGAGGGTGAGCGCCGCCGCGCCCGAAACCACCAGGCAGCCGGCGAGCAGGGCACGGGCCGAACGAGCGTCACGCAGCATCGGCGGCGTCCATCACCGAGCTCGCGCCGGGACCAGTGATGCTTCCCGCATCAGCCCTTGCCGGCGCCGGCCAAGACATCCAGCCGACCGATCTGGGTCAAAAGACTGACGAGATCGAGATAGACCCGTTCGTTGGTGATGCGGTCGCCGTCGAAGAAGAAGACGGCGATGGTCGGCACGCGGAAGGCCTGCCCGGTCGGCGGCAGACCGAGGAACTCGCCGGTGTTGGTGCCGAGGAGATCGAACTCGGCGATGATCGTATCGTCGTCGGCACAGTGGAAGCGTACGTTCTCGTGGCGTTGATCCGGGAAGGCCACTCGCTGCGCCCGATGGTAGGCGCGCACCGCCTCCTCGCCATCGTGCACCTGGCCGGTCGGCATGATCTGGTAGCGCGGATGGCCGTTGAAGGTAGCGACGCAGGCATCCCAGTCATGATCGACTTCCGACTGGAAGTGCACGTCGAGCAACGCCAAGCGGCGTTGGCGCAGTTCGTTCGACATTCATTCACTCCTATCTGGAATCACGGCGTCCTCGGCAGACACGCCCATCTTGCTTACTGTGCTCGCGGCAACTGCCTCCGGCACACGAATCGCGGCAAACGGGTCCGGCGCCGTGCGCGTCGCGGCGATGATGTCGGCGATGGTCCGGCGCAAGTCGCCGCCGCGGGCGAGGTGAAAAGCTTCGAAGGCACGCAACTCACTCTGGTACAGCAACACGTGCACCAGCACGGCATTGTTCCAGGTGCGGGTGCCGAACGAAGCGAAGCGATCGGTGCGCCACGATTCCGCCGCGAAGCGTCGCTTCCATAGCGCGAAGCGCCGATTGCGCCGCTCCAAGTCGACACCACGGGCATAGGCCGCTTCGAGGTCGGCCGCCATGCGTCCGACTCCATCGGACGCCAGCATCTGGTCGTGCCACACGTCTTCGAGTCGGGTCGCCGAGGCGAGATCGCCTTGGCCGCGATACCATTCGATGGCGGCATGGTAGCCGACGAAGTTGGCGAACGACTCGTTGAAGCGAGCTTGTCCCGGAATGTAGATCGTCGCGTGCAGCAGCTCGTGCAGCAACGTCTCGACCAAGTCGGTGCGTTCGCCGCGCAGCAGGAAGTCGGGCACCGGATCGTCCATCCAACCAAGAGTGCTGAAGGCCACCGTCGGACGGACGTAGGTATCGAAGCCCTCCCCTTCGAGATCTGCCGCCAAGGCGCGGGCCTCGTCGGCGGAGAAGAATCCCTTGTAGGGTACGTCACCGACGATCGGGAACCACCAAGTATAAGGGCGCAGGGCGAAGCGCGGTGCGGCGCTGACGACGTGCACCACTTGCTCGCGTTCGATGACGACGGTCGAGGTGTAGTTGCCGCCGATGCGTAAGCCGAGAGTGGCGGCGAACTCGCGTACGGCCAGCACGTCGCGCAAGGCCGAGCGGCGTTCGGCATCGAGGTTCGGGTCGGCCAGTTGGTCGGCGATGGATTGGCGGCGCCAAAGAATCTGCGCCTGTTGCAGGCCTGCCTTCAGGACATACGTCGGCGAACAACCCGGCAGCAACGACGCGGCGCCGACGGCCGCCGCCAGACCCAGAACGACGATGTGTCGCATGACTCACGCATCGCCGGCGGCGCCGGTCGCGATCATGCCCTGGTGCTGGAGTTGGTGCAGCTTGGCGTACAAGCCGCCGCGCGCCAGCAGTTCGAGGTGACTCCCCGACTCCCGGATCGTGCCGTGCTGCAACACGATGATGCGGTCGGCGTGCTCGATGGTCGATAGACGATGCGCGATGACCACGGCGGTGCGGTTGCGCATCAGCTTGAGCATGCCGTCTTGGATCAGCAACTCGGTCTCCGGGTCGACGCTCGAGGTCGCTTCGTCGAGCACCAGGATCGCGGGGTCGTAGGCCAGCGCCCGCGCGAACGACAGCAACTGGCGTTGGCCGACCGACAGGTTGCTGCCGCGTTCGCGCAACGGCTCGTCGTAGCCCGCCGGCAGTTGTTCGATGAAGCGCTCGGCATTCACCGTGCTGGCGGCGCGGCGCAGGGTCGTCTCGTCGATGTCGCCGGCGAGGGCGATGTTGTCGCGGATGGTGCCGGTGAAGAGGAAGACGTCCTGCGACACGAGGCCGATGCGCCGGCGCAGCGCGTGTAGATCCCAGTCGCGCACGTCGACCCCATCGACGAGCACACGGCCGCCGGTGACGTCGTAGAAGCGCGTCAACAATCGAATGATCGTCGACTTACCCGAACCCGTCGGCCCGACGATGGCGACGGTCTGTCCGGGTTCGACGGAGAAGGAGACGTTGCGCAGCACCGACTCGCGACCGCGGTAGCCGAATGAGACGTCATCGAAGCGGATGGAGCCGGCATGCCGAGAGGCGGCCACGGAGACCTTGGGTTGCGCCGGCGAGACGATCGTCGGCTCGGTGTCGAGCAGCGCGAAGACGCGCTCGGCCGCGGTCATGGCCGACTGCATGACGGCGTACTTCGACGAAAAGTCGCGGATCGGCACGAACAACTTCTGGATGTACTCGATGAACGCGACCAGCGTGCCGAGCGCCAAGGTCGCGCCGACGATCTCATAGGCGCCGTACCAGATGAGCAGGGCGAACGAGATGCTGCTCATCGACTCGACGAACGAGAAGAGCGCCGCTTCGTACAAGTTCGAGACGTGATTGGCTTCCTTGTACGAATCGTTCGAAGCGCGGAACGCCTCGTACTGCTCCTTCTCGCGGGCGAACAGGTGGATCACCGACATGCCCGAGAGGGATTCCTGCAAGAATCCGTTGAGGCGCGCCAAGCGTTCGCGGATCTGCCGGTAACTGAGACGCGCCTTGAGGCGGAAGAAGTTCATCGCCAGCAGCATCACCGGCAACAGCGCCAGGCTGATCCAAGCGAGATGAACGTCGATCCAGAACAACAGCGCGACGATGCCGAGCAGCGTCACCACGTCCATCAAGATCGTCATGCCGCCGGCGGCGAACATCTCGCTGATGACGTCGACGTCGGTCGTCATGCGGGTCACCAAGCTGCCCACCGGATGGCGATCGAAATAGGCCGCATCGAGCTTCTGGACGTGGCGGAACAACGCCGAACGCAGGTCGGCCAGGCTGTTCTGGGCCACGCGCATGGTCAGCACGTACTGCAGGTAGAGGCAGGCGAACTCGAGCGCGACGGTGGCGGTGTAGAGTAACCCCATCCACGCCAATCCGCCGGTATCGCCGCGGTTGATGTAGTCGTCGATGGTGATCTTGAGCAGGTACGGCTGCGCCAGCGAGAAGGCCGACGTCAGCGGCAACAGGGCACACGCGAAGATGAACTGGCGGCGATAGGGGTAGATGAACGGCCACAGTCGTCGGAGCAGACGAGCGTCATAGGCGCGCCCCGACTCACGATCGCGGCTCGCTTCGGCGTCCTGACTCATGACGCTTCCAATTCCTCTTCGAGGCTCTGTTGACGGAAGAGATCGGCGTAGACACCGTCGCGCGCCAGCAGTTCGTCGTGGCTGCCCTGCTCGACGATGCGCCCGTCCTCGACGACGGCGATGCGGTCGGCATCCTGGATGGTCGCGACACGATGGGTGATGACGACGGTGGTGCGCCCCTGGCGCAGTTCGGCGAGCGAGGCGAGGATGCGCCGTTCGGTGCGTGCGTCGACACTCGATAGGGCATCGTCGAGAATGAGGATGCGCGGATCGGCCAAGATGGCGCGGGCGAGAGTGAGGCGTTGTTTTTGACCGCCGGAGAGGGTGATGCCGCGTTCGCCGACCTCGGTGTCGTACCCGCGCGGGAAAGAGGCGATGTCGTCGGCGACGCCGGCGAGGCGCGCGGCACGTTCGACCTCGGCCATCGAGGCGCGAGGCGAGGCGAAGCGAATGTTGTCGGCAACCGTGGCGGAGAAGAGAAAAGGATCCTGCGGCACGAAGCCGATGGCACGTCGCAAGTCGGCGAGCCGCAGCCGGCGGATGTCGACACCGTCGAGACGAATGCTACCGGCATCGACGTCGTAGAGACGCGGCAACAGCGACGCGATGGTGCTCTTGCCCGAGCCGGTCCGACCCACGAGGGCCAGCGTCGAGCCGGCCGGAATGGACAACGACACATCCTGCAGCGCCGCGGCGCGGGCGTCGTCGTTGGGGTAGCGAAAGGTGACCCCTGCGAGTTCGATGGCCCCGCGCACGTCGTGGAGCGCAATGGCGTCGGCCGGGTCCTGCAACGCGGGCACGGTTTGCAGGATGTGGTCGAGGCGCAACATGGCGGCGCGCCCGCGCTGGACGATCGACAACATCCAGCCGAGGGCCATGGTGGGCCAGGCGAGAAGGTTGAGATAGCCGAGGAAGGCGACGAGATCGCCGACGGTGAGGTGGCCCTGCACCACGCGCGCGCCGCCGAACCACAGCACGACGAGCGTGCCGAGGGTCGACGCCGTGCGCATCAGAGGCACCAACTGGCCGCGTACGCGCGCCAGCTCCATGCTCTGTTCCTTGAATACCGCGTTGCTCGCATCGAAGGCGGCCGATTCACGCTCTTCGACCGCATAAGCGCGTACCACGTGCAGCCCGGAGAGGTTCTCCTGCACCCGACTGGTCAGCGTGGCGAGGCCTTCTTGGACGCGCAAGGTACGTTCCATGATTCGCCGGCTGAACCCCTTCACGGCCCACAACAGGATCGGATACGGCAGCAGCGACGCCAGCGTCAGCGGCACGTCGAGGGTCAACATGATCGCCAGGCCGTAGGCGTAATAGATCGGAGTGTTGACGACGTTGAGGATGCCGGGCCCGAGCATCATGCGCACGGCAGTGACGTCGTTGATCAAGCGCGACATGAGGTCGCCAGTGCGCTCGCGTTGGTAGAAGGAGGCGTCGAGACGTTGGAGGTGGGCGAACAAGTCGTTGCGCAGGTCGAACTCTATGTCGCGACCGACGTTGAAGATGAGGGCGCGCGACCAAGTGCGGACGATGCCCTGGACGACGGCGACGCCGATGATGACGAGAGCGAAGGTGGCGACCTGTGCCAGGCCGTCGGGGAGGGAGATGGCGTCGATGGCGCGTTTGAGGAGGTACGGGACGGCCATGGCCAGCGACGCGGTCGCCAGCAGGCAGATGCCGCCGAGGACGTACCGCATGCGGTAGCGCCGGACGTACGCCAGGAGTCGAGACATTCGGCGCACTATTCCACAGGGCAGATTTGGTGCAACGCGCGACGAGGGGCCTTAGAAAAGCGAACGGGGCGGGGATGGAATCCCCGCCCCGTCGTCGACAGGAGCGCTGCGGAGCCGCGGGTGGCTCAGCGAGCGGGCAGGACGCCGCGCCAGACTTCGATCGAGCCGAACATGCCGCGCTCGGGGGCGCTGCGCGACGGCGGCTCTTGCTTCGAGGCGAGGGTCGCGCCGCCGAAGAAGCCGCGGTCGAAGGCGAGCTTGTAGCCTTCGATCGGCTCGACCTCGAAGGAACCGCCGCCCAAAGCGAAGCCGGGCGATTCGATTTCGACACCGAGGGCGGTGGAAACTTCGGCCAGGGACATGCCCTGTGTCAGCGACTCGAAACCCTTGCGGAACTCGGGCGACGGCTTCGGGCCCTTGCCGGCCTTGGGGCCGGAGCGCCACTTGGGCGAGAGGACGTCGCCGAAGGCTACCGCGATGTCGAGGACGCCGTCGCCATCGATGTCGGGGAGCGTGACGCCCCAAGTCCGTTCGCGGCCGGTGACCGGCAGGCCGGTATTGTCGGCGAAGGTCCAGTTGCCCTGACCGTCGCCGAAGAAGGGGAAAACGCCGTAAACGCCGCCGATTTCTTCGAGGTTGGCCTTGCCGACGGCGACCAAGTCGGTGTGACCGTCCTTATCGAGGTCGCCGAAGGCGACGCCGAGGGCGTTCATCGGGATCAGGCCTTCGACGGCGCGCCGCCAGCGCGGGCCGTTTTCACCGGATTCTTGGATGAAGGCCTCGAGGCCGGGGATGGCGGCGCCGGTGGCGAGGTCGAGCTTGCCGTCGCCGTTGATGTCGCCCAGGGCGAGACCCCAGTAAAGACCATGGATTTCGGGAGCCGGCAGGCCTTCGGAGGCATCGCGCCACTTCCCGGTGCCGTCGCCGAGCCAGACGCGCGGTCCGGCCGAGTAGGCGGCGGCGATGTCGAGGTTGCCGTCGCCGTTGATGTCGGCGATGTCGACGGCATTGCCCCACTCCTCGCCGGCGAGGCCGGTGGAGCTTTCCTGCCAGATACCCTTGCAGTTGCCGGTGAAGGCGCGCACGCCTTCCTCGGAGGCGGCGACGACGGCGACATCGAGGCAGCCGTCACCATTGAAGTCCCCGGCGGCGATGTCCTCGCAGCCGATGGTCGGCAAGCCGGCCGAGGCGCTCTTCCAATTGCCCTTGCCGTCGCCGAGGTAGACGAAGACGCCGCGACAGTGGTCGGCGATGGCAACGTCGGTGAGGCCGTCGTTGTTGGCGTCGCCGAAGGCCATGCCGCCGCCACAGTAGCTTTCGCGCGGCAGCCCTTCGGAGGCGCCTTGCCAGTTGCCCTTGCCGTCGCCGCGCCAGATGTGCGGGCCGTCGGCCAAGCGGGAGATGGTGCCGAGATCGGGGAACCCGTCTTTGTCGATGTCGCCGGCGGCCATCTGGGTCTTCCAGATTTTGCCGGAGGGCAGGCCGTTGCGGGCGGACTCATAGTTGACGCGAGCCGGACCGCTGGACGTGGACGCCAGGGCACTGCCCGGCTGCGCCGGTTGCGCGGCCTGACAGCCGGCGGTGGCCAAGGTCGCCACGGCGACCGCGGCGGTAGTACGGTACACAAACCTCATCGGAAGTACTCCTCCTCCCCTTTGCCAACCCCAGATTGCGGGCGAGGGCGCGATCCCGACTCCGGCGGAGCGGGCGCACCAGCGTTAGGACGACGCTGGCAAGTACCAGAGGGGTCCAGGGGCGTCAAGGCAGCGAGGGCGGCATCCGACACCGTGCACAGGTCGATCGAGGCGGGGCGGGAGAGGCTTCTAGACCGCGTCAATACAGGGCTTTTCGGCTTGACAAGCAAGGGGGGTTCCAGTAGTAGCCTTGCAGCTTTCTAGCCCGGTCCAGCGCTGGACTGGTGTGGGGAGGTTCGGTTCGAGGACGAGGTTCAGTGGAGAGATCCGCTCGATCGACGAGATGAGGATGAAGGTGGTTTCTCCGAGAACGAAAGGAGAAAGCGAATGCGTATGAAGATGCGGAATTGGATGGTGGCGACGGCGACGGCCGCGCTCGGTAGCTTTGCCCTGGCAGGCACGGCGATGGCGGATTTGACGACCGAGCAGGCGGGGTCGATCGTCATCGTTCCCAAGGTGATGGGCACGGCTCAGCGGGACACGCTGATCCAGATCACCAACACGGGCAACGCGACGGCGTACGCGCACTGCTTCTATATCAATGCCGCGATCGAAGGTCGCTGGATCGAGACCGATTTCAACCTCGTTCTCACCAAGCAGCAGCCGACGCACTGGCTGGCGCGATCCGGTCGCCGAGTCGACATTTTCGACTCTTTCGGCACCGACGGCGCCGGTTTCGACCCCGGTTTGGTACCCCCGGTGCCGACCGGCTTTCAGGGTGAGCTGCGCTGCGTGCAGACCGACGAGTCGGGCGCGCCGCTGCGCGCCAACAAGCTGATCGGCTCGGCGACCCTGATTCGCATCGCCGATGGCGATACGAGCAAGTACAACGCCATTGCGGTTCCGGGAAATCCGGACGCCGGCATCGGCAACTCGGACAGCGTCCTCACGTTCGACAATACCGATGCGAACGAGGGCGAGTACGACGCCTGCCCGGACACGCTGACGATCAACACCTTCAGCTCGAACGTCACCGACCCGGTGATCGACGACTTGGGTGATTGTGCCGGCGGCGACTGCCCGATCGCGACGGAGCTGACGCTGGTGCCGTGCTCGCAGGACCTCGAGCGCCTGCAGCAGGGTTCGGTGACGGTGTCGATCGAGACCTTCGACGAGTTCGAGATCGCCCGCAGCCGCACGATCAACGTCGACTGCTGGTTCAACGCTCGCCTCTCCGACTCGGTTTTCGGCGGCGTCTTCAACCGCGACACCCTGGCGGTGCATGCCCGTTTCAACCCGATCGCGGGCGACGGCGGCATCATCGGTGTCGGCGAAGAGTTGCGCACCGATAGCGACGACGACTCGACGTGGGCAGCCTACAACCTGCACACCGAAGGCAACCGCTTCGACGCGGCCCGCAACGTGACGGGAGTTCTGCTCTCCGGCCGCACCTGCGCTGGCGGCGCCAACGCGGGCGCCTCGTGCACTCAAAATTCGCAATGCGACAGCGGCGCCTGCGTCAACGGCGTGCTGGACAGCATGGTCCTTCCGGAGCAGCCGTAACCGTCTGCCGGCATGGTGAAAGGAGAAGTTGTGATGTGGACGAATGCGAGCAAGATGGTGCGGGCAGCCTTCGGGGCCGTCCTGCTCGTCGCCTCGACGGCGACGGCGGACATCGTGTCCGATCAGTCGGGCGCGATCCTGGTGTTCCCCAAGATCGTCGTCGACACGAGCGGCGAACTGGGTGACCCGACGGACACCGTGATTCAAATCACCAACACGTCGAACTCGGTCATCTCGGCGCGCTGCTTCTATGTCAACGCGACTGGTCACTGCAGCAACAACGAGAACATCGCGTGCACGGAAGAAAGCGCCGCGGCGCGCTGCGGCACCGGCAATCGCTGCGTACCGCAGTGGACGAAGCGTGACTTCCGCTTGACCCTCACCAAGCGCCAGCCGTTGGCTTGGCGCGCCAGCGAGGGCCTGCCCGACCTCCCCTGCGACGGCATCGGCAGCCCCGATGGCTTCTGCCCCTTCGGACAGAGCAACATCGGCGCCGACGGCTCGGTTTCCAGCGTGCCGCTGGTCGCCGAAGACCCGTTCTACGGTCAGCTGACCTGCGTGCAGGTCGACCCCGAGTCGTTCGAACCGTCGGCCGGCTTCAACCCGGGTAACGGCGGCGCCGGCGACCTCAAGGGCGAGGCGACGATCATCAGCGAGGACGGCGACCTGCCCGACGCGCGCAAGGTCAACGCCGTGGCTCTCAAGTCGACGACCACCAACGACCAGAATGACGTGCTGCAGATCGGTGGCGCCAACGCCGAATACGAAGCTTGCCCGCACGTGTTGATCCTCAATCACACGTTCGACAATGCGACGGTCACCTACGGCGCCGGCCAAGGCTCGTCGGTGGTCGCCAATGACCTCACCGTCACGCCTTGCAGCATGGATTTCCTCACCGAAAACGCCGACGGTTCCGGCGGCGTGCTGCAGTTCCTGATCTTCAACGAGTTCGAACAGCGCTTCTCCGCCGCCACCACCTACGACTGCTGGCGCGAGATCCCGCTCACGGACATCGACACCCGCCCCGGCCCGACCGGCGACTCGTCGTCGATCTTCAGTGCCTCGGTGCAGGGTACCATCACCGGCCAGACCCGCATCCGCCCCGTCGGCAGCGGCAGCCGCGCCAATGGCGTGATCGCCGTCGCCGAGGAGACGTGGGACTCGTCCGCACGCACCAGCACCACCGCGGCGAACCTCCACTTCGCCGGCGAAACCGCGGGTAGCGACCAAATCATCCTCAGCCCGGACAGCATCCCCTGAGGAATCGCTTCCCACTCGTTTGAGCCAAAAGGGGCAGGAGCACACGCTCCTGCCCCTTTTCTTTTGCCCTCGAGTCGACCATGCCCAAAACGATCGTCCCCCTCATCGCCGCCCTCGCCGTCACCCTGCCCTCCACCGCGTCGGCACAAGCGGAAGTCTCCACCGACGTTCCCGGCGCCATTCTCGTCTTTCCTCACGTCGTCAGCGACGGCGACAACGATACGGTCGTTCAGGTCACCAACAACACCGGCTCGCGCATCCATCTACGCTGCTTCTACATCGACGGACGCACCAACCGCGAAGATCCCAACCCCACCTGGTTCGTCACCGACTTCCAGGCGACCCTCACCCGGTTGCAACCCATGATCTGGGTCGTCGGCCAAGGCCTACCCGCCGTGCCACCCGATCGGCCGGACGACCTGTATCCCGGCCCCATTCCTCCCGTCAGCGACGGCTTCCACGGCTCGCTGCGCTGCATGATGGTCGATGACTCCGAACGGCCCATCGGCGTCAATGCCCTCACCGGCGAGGCGACCATCGTCGACCGCACCTCCGGCGCCAGCCGCAAGTACAGCGCCACCAGCGTGCGCGGCTTCCCCGACAACGACGGCGACAATACCCTCCTCCTCGACGGCGAAGAGTACGCCACCTGCCCGCGCGTCCTGCTGCTCAATCACCTTTTCGACGACGCACCGGATCCGGTGACCGACAGCCCCATCCGCTCGCGCGTCACCTTCGTTCCCTGCAGTATGGACCTCGAGGCCTCCAATCCGGGGAGCGCGACGCTGCAATTCGAGGTGTTCAACGAGTTCGAGCAGCGCCTATCCACCAGCCTCGGGGTGAGCTGCTACGAGCAGATCGAACTCAGCAACATCGACGGCGCATCGTCCCCGTCGCTGTCGATCTTCAATTTCGCTCTCCAGGGAACGGTGGCCGGCTTGACGCGCATCCGTCCGGTCAACGATTCCGGCACCAACACGGGCCGTGGCGTCATCGCCATCGCCGAGGAACGACGCACCGACTTCGACTCCGTCGCCGACGTGCACGTCCACTACATCGGCGGCAATCTGCAGGCCGACGTGATGGTCCTGCCCGACCCCTTCTGATCGCCGGAGCGCCCTACCCCGCTTCGGTTCGCCTCAGCCACCGCCGAGATCGAGCGGGCTTCCCGAACCGAAGCCCACCAACGAAAAACGAACGCTGGCCTCGATCTCTTTCGGGTTGATGCGGTCGGTGATGCCGACCTGCAGCGCCCAGCAGTTGCACTGCGACAACAACCGTAGTCCGAAGAACCGATCGCGGAAGCGGCTGGTCACCACGTCGTAGCGCGTCGCGAAGGCGAGGCCGAACGACTTCATCACCCGCAGCGCGATCTCTCCGTCGATTCCTTGCACCTCGTTGCCGGTCAGGAACCGATAGGTCACCCCGGCGCTCGACCGCATCTGTAGTTCCTCGGGTTCGTCGTACAGCTGTCGCGGATCGACGATGTGAAAGCCTACGGTGGCCGCCGAGAGATCCTGCGCGCCGACATCCACCTGATTGGAGAACTCGAGAGTGAGGCTCTCGCCCGGGTACACCCGGCCGCCCAACTCGAGATCGGTCACCGCGTCATCACGCACCGCATCCTCGGCCAGGCTGGGCACGTCACGCTCGAAGTCGACCCCCTGCAACAACCACAGACGGGCCAGCTCGCGCGTATCGGTGCGCGCCTTTCGATCCGCCGAGGTACGACCGACCAACGAGGTCGCAACCCCGTAGGTGAGCAAGCTGCGGCTGCGCATCCGGTCGATCGAATCGAAGACGGGCATGTCGTCTTGCCCCACGGTCGGCACGTACAGATATTCGACCGCCGGCTGAATGACGTGCTGCAGGGCATCGAACCCCGCGAAGGGGCTGTCGTACACGCGCGCCAGCGCCGTGCCGACCTGAGCTTGCGCTTCGAAGATCTCGCGCGACGTATTGCGCGGCAGGCGGTCGCCGCGCTCCTCTTGCCGCTGCAACAGGTGGTAGGCGGTTTCGCGCAGGCCGAGCCGAGCGCTGCCGAAGGCGTAGCGCCCGAGCGGCAGCGGCACACCGATCGACGGCGCGAAGTCGAGGCGGAATCCGTCGGTGCTCGCGCCCCGCTGGTAGTCGACGACGCCGGCATCGAGATGGCCCATCAGCGGCCCGGCGAGAATGCCCTGCGCCTGCACATCGACGGACGGGGCGCGCTGCAGGGTCTGTGACTCCGAACGGGGCTCGCTCGCGACCGGCGTGGGCGGCGGCGTTGGCGATTCCCCGTCCGAGGGCGTCGGCGTCGCCTGGATGATCCCCGTCAGGTCGATGTCCTGGTAGTACTTGCCCTCGACACGCAGCGCGACGCGCTCCCAGCCACGCCAGAAGCCGACGGTCGACTCGGTGAACTGCAGGGTTCGCAGCGAAACATCGCGCCGATAATCAGTGGCGAGGGCGTTGATCTCGCGCAAGAAGCCGTCGTCGCCGACGATGAAGCCGTCGACGTAGAACTCGCCGCCCAGCAGCTCGCGCTGCGCGTGCTCGACCCGCGTGCTCCAGCGGTTCTCCGGGATTCGCGAACGCAGCGACAGACCGTCCGGGTTGCCACGGAACGATTCGTTGAAGTAGGTCCCCGCCAGCCGGCCCGTCGAATGGCGACTGAGGGCGTAGCGATGTTCCGCCAGGAGGCCGACCCGGGCACTGGTCTCGACGTCGAGCGCCAGCGTCAGGTCGTGACTCTTGTTGATCGCCCAGAAATAGGGCTGCAGGATCTGAAAGCCGCGCCGGTCCGAGGCGGCGAAGCGCGGCCCGAGCAAGCCACTCTGGCGTTCGGTGAGAATGGGGATTACGGCCCAGGGAAGATAGAGCACCGGCCGATCGAGGATGCGGAAGGTGCCGCCGCGCAGCGTGCCATAGCCCCCGACCTCGACGTCGAGACGGCGCGTGTCGATCTGCCAGCTCGGCGCCCCCTCACGGCAACGGCACGTCGTGAATGAACCATCGCGAATGCCGTAACACTGGCCGCTGCGCTTCTCGACGTACTTGCCCTTGATGCTGAACTGCGGCGTGTCCGACTCGATCGAGGCATTGCGCAGGAAGCCGGTCTCGTCGTCGAGGTTGATGTAGACTTCATCCGCCCGATACGTCCCCTGGGGACCGGACAACACCACCTCGCCGCGCGCGTCGGCTTCGTTGGTGCCGCGGGCGATGCGAATCTCGTCGGCCTCGAGCTGCAGGCCGCCGCGCTGCACCACGACGTTGCCGGCGGCGACGATCGTATTGCTGGCCTGGTCGTAACTGATCTCGTCGGCATCGACCTGGATCTCCGACTCTTCGCTCTCCAAGAGATCCTGCGCCGCCACCCAGCCGGCGCTCAGCAGCACCGCGAGGATCGCCAGGGAACCTGCCCTACGTCGCGCTCGAATGGCCATCGTCGGTTCCAGACGCGTCCGTCGCCTCGACGGCAAGGCGGCGCGCCAGCGGCTCGAGTGCTCCGATCAAGAAGATCGAGCCGGCGACGACGACGGCGCGCTCGGCGCCGGCTGCTTGCACCAGGTTCATGAAAGCATCCCTCGGGTCCTCGACGACGCGCGCCGGAGAGTATCGCGCGAACGCCGCGGCGACAATCGCCGCGTCCTCGCTGCGGTCGTTCGGCACGCGGGTCACGGTCACCCGATCGACGCGCGGCGCCAGCACGTCGACCATCTCCTGCCACCGCTTGTCGCGCAACACGCCGAACAGCAGGTCGACCGGACGATCGCCGACGAGCGACTTCAGGCTTGCGGCCAGGGCACACGCCCCATCGGGATTGTGCGCCGCATCGAACAGCACCAAAGGCTGCCGCAGCACGACCTCGAGGCGCCCGGGCCACGACGTCTGCCGCAACCCTTGGCGCACTTGGGCCTCGTCGAGGAGCCGCGGGGCCAGCAGCAGGTCGACGGCCGCCAGCGCCAGAGCGGCATTGTGACGCTGGTGCGCCCCCGGCAAGGATACCTCCATCGCCGCGAGGCGACGCTGCGGACTCTCGTAATCGCCGTCCGCCGCCGCGCCGACGACGATGTCGCGCGCGAAGCGCAGCATCGGTGCGCCGACCTGAGCCGCGACCGCTTCGATCGCCGCCCGCGCCTCGTCCGCCACTGCCCCGAGCACCGCCGGCCTTCCGGGCTTGAGAATACCCGCCTTCTCGCGCGCGATGGAGGTCAGCGTCGAACCGAGAAATGCTTCGTGGTCGAAGCCGATGGAGGTGATCACCGCGACGTCGGCGTCGATGACGTTGGTGGCATCGAGCCGACCACCGAGCCCGACCTCGATCACCGCGACGTCCACCGCTGCCGCGGCGAAATAGGCGAACGCCATGACCGTGGTCAGTTCGAAGAACGTCAGCTCCGCCGCCCACGGGCGCAGACGCTCGGCCCAAGTCACCACGTCGTTCGCGTCGATGAAACGATCGTCGACGCGGATCCGCTCGCGGAAATCGACGAGATGCGGCGACGTGTAGAGCCCGACGCGCAGCCCGGCGCGCTGCAGCAAGGCGTGGCACATCGCCGCCACCGATCCTTTGCCGTTGGTGCCGGCGACGTGAATCGTGCGGTAGCGGCGCTGCGGGTCACCGAGAGCCGTCAGCGCCCGTTCGACCCGTTCGAGTTTGAAATCCATGCCGCGCGCCGCCTCGAGGCGAAAGAGCCAATCGAGGGTCGCAGCGTAATCCGGTGGATGCAGGATGCCGTCGTGGGCAGGGTCCCACGCTCCGTGTGAGCTCAGCGCCGGAAGCCGTGACGTTCGGCCTCACGGATGCCGGTCTTCAGGCTGTGCAAATACTCGCCGACGGCACTGACCAAGCGGGTCGTACCGCGATGCTCGTCGATCAGACGCATGATCGCCGAACCGACCACGGCAGCGTCGGCGAAGCGCGTCACGGCGCCCGCCTGCGCCGGAGTCGAAATGCCGAAACCGACGCCGACCGGCAGGTCGGTGCGCGCGCGCAAGGCTTCGACGGCCGGCTGCACGTCTTGCGGGCGCATCGCCTGCGAGCCGGTCACGCCGGTCACCGAGACGTAGTAGAGAAAGCCGGTGGCGCGCTTGAGCACGGTGCGCACGCGCTTGTCGTCGCTCGTCGGCGCCAGCAAGAAGATGAAGTGCAGGTCGTTGGCGCGCAGCAAGGGATAGAGTTCCTCGACCTCTTCCGGCGGCAAGTCGACCACGAGGGTGGCATCGACGCCGGCCTGCCGCGCGTCGGCAGCGAAGCGTTCGTTGCCGTAGCGGAGAATCGGATTGTAGTAGCCGTAGAGAATCACCGGCACCGACGACTTGGCGCGGAAGTCGGCGACCATCTCGAGCGCCCGCGGCAGTGACGAACCGGCTCGCAGGGCGATCTCCGCCGACTTCTGAATTGCCGGACCATCCGAAGTGGGATCGGAAAACGGCACGCCGAGCTCGATGAGGTCGGCGCCGTTGTCCTCGGCGACGCGCAGCAGCGTGCGCGTGGTCTCGAGGTCGGGGTCCCCGGCCGTGAGAAAGGGAATGAGGGCGCCCTCGTTCTTGGCGCGCAGCTCGGCGAAGACGCGGTCGATGCGGTTCATGGCTTACAGAGTCACTCCCAGATGGCCGGCGACCGAGACCATGTCCTTGTCGCCGCGGCCGGAAAGGTTGATGAGGATGATCTGGTCGCGGCCCATCGTCGGCGCCAGCTTGACCGCTTCGGCGATCGCGTGGGCGCTTTCCAAAGCCGGGATGATGCCTTCCGTCTCGGAAAGCAGCTGCAGGGCCGACAGTGCCTCTTCGTCGTTGATGGCGACGTATTGCGCGCGGCCGCTGGTGTGGAGGTACGCGTGTTCGGGGCCGACCCCGGGATAGTCGAGGCCCGGCGCGATCGAATGGGCGCTGCGCACTTGCCCGAGTTCATCCTGCAACACGAACGTCTTCTTGCCGTGCAACACCCCGACGTGCCCGGCGGAAATGGAGGCCGAATGCCGGCCGCTCTCGAGGCCGCCGCCGCCCGCTTCGACACCCACGAGGCGCACGGGATCTTGCACGAACGGGTAGAACAGTCCCATGGCGTTGCTGCCGCCACCGACGCAGGCGATGAGCACGTCGGGCAATCGCTTTTCCACCCGCAGAATCTGCCGCTTCGCCTCCCGTCCGATCACCGACTGGAAGTCGCGCACGATCATCGGGTACGGGTGCGCCGACATCGTCGAACCGACGAGATAATACGTCGTGCGCACGTTGGTGACCCAATCGCGTAGCGCTTCGTTGATCGCGTCCTTCAGGGTGCAGCTGCCCGACTCGACAGCATGCACGCCGGCGCCCAAGAGCTTCATGCGGAAGACGTTGAGCGATTGGCGCTGGACGTCCTCGCTGCCCATGTAGACCTGGCACTCGAGCCCGAAGAGAGCGGTCACCGTCGCCGTCGCCACGCCGTGCTGTCCGGCCCCGGTTTCGGCGATGATGCGGTGTTTGCCCATGCGCTGCGCCAGCAGCACTTGGCCGAGGGCGTTGTTGATCTTGTGCGAGCCGGTGTGACAGAGGTCCTCGCGCTTGAGGTAGATCTTAGCGCCCTTGAGCCGCTCCGACAGGCGCGCGGCATGATAGAGCGGTGTCTCGCGGCCGACGTAATCGCGATAATACCCTTCGAGTTCCCGCTTGAAGTCGGCATCGCGGCGGATCTTCTTGTAGGCAGCCTCGAGTTCGAGGATCGCGGGCATCAACAGCTCGGCGATGTAACGACCGCCGAAGATTCCGAAGTGTCCGTTGCGGTCAGGCAGCGTGGGCATGGGCGATGAACCTCCTCACTTTGTCCGCGTCCTTGCGACCGGGCGCGCTCTCGACCCCGCTGGCGACGTCGACGGCATAGGGCCGGACCTCGCGTATCGCTCGCCCGACGTTGTCCGGGGTGAGACCACCGGCGAGCACCAGGCGAGAACGATCGAAGTCGGACAGCAAGTCCCAGGCGAAGGTCTGCCCCGTGCCGCCGTGTTCGCCGGGCGTATAGGCGTCGGCGAGGACGAACTCGGTGGCATAGCGCCGCGCGTGGGCGACGCTGCCTGCGTCTTGGATGCGTACGGCTTTGATCACTTTTCTCGACCAGCCCTCGCAGTATTGCGGATTCTCATCGCCGTGGAACTGCAGCGCGTCGAGTCCGACCAAATCGGCGATGCGCTCGACTTCGTCGCGCGCCGCATCGACGAAAACCCCCACCATGCAGGCGCGTCCGACGAGATCGCGCACGATGGCAGCCGCGGTCGCCGGTTCGACGTAGCGCCGGCTGCCGCGGAAAAAATTGAAGCCGAGAGCATCGGCGCCGGCGTCGCAGGCGATCGCCGCGTCGTCGGCCTGCGTGATGCCGCAGATCTTGACGCGCACGCTCATGGCTCGGCCAACAACTGACGCAGTTTGACCCCGGGGTCGGTCTCCCGCATCAACGACTCGCCGATCAGGAACGTGTGCACGCCGATGCGCTCGAGACGTCGAATGTCCTCCGGCGTGTTGATGCCGCTCTCGGAGACGACCAAGGCATCGTCGCCACACAGCGGCGCCAGTTGTTCCGTCGTCGCCAAGGTCGTGACGAAACTACGCAGGTCGCGGTTGTTGATGCCGATCAAGTCCGCCCCCACCGCGCGCGCCCGCTCGACCTCGTGCTCGTCGTGCACCTCGACCAGGACGTCGAGTCCGATCTCGCGCGCCAAGCCCATCAGGTCGCGCAACGGTCCGTCTTCGAGGGCCGCGACGATCAGCAGCACGGCGTCGGCGCCCCACGCCTTGGCCTCGTGCACCTGGTAAGCGTCGAAGAGAAAATCCTTGCGCAACAGCGGCAGCGACACCGCCGCGCGAATCGCGCGCAGGAACTCCAGGCTCCCCTGGAAGTGACGTTCCTCGGTGAGCACCGAGATCGCGCTGGCGCCGGCCCCGGCATAGCTGCGGGCGATCTCGACCGGGTGGAAGTCGGCGCGAATGACGCCCTTCGACGGCGACGCTTTCTTCACCTCGGCAATGATGGCGCGCGGGCTGTTCGCCAAAGCGGCACGGAAGCCGCGGCGCGGCGCGCGATAGCTCTCCTGTTCGCGCAATTGCTCGACCGACACGCTGCGCTTCGCTTGCTCGACGTCGTCGCGACGGTGGCGGAGGATCTGATCGAGAATCATGCCTGGCTCACCCTCTTCCAGTCTTCGAGCTTGGCGGCGGCGGCGCCCGACGCGATCGCCCGCCGCGCGGCTTCGATGCCGTCGGCGATGCTGCGGCTGACCTCGGCGACGTACAAGGCAGCGCCGGCGTTGAGCAGCGTGATGTCGGCGTGCGGACCGGCCTCGCCGGCGAGCACGCCGCGCACCGCCGCCACCGAAGCCTCGAGGCTGTCGACTTGCAGCTGCTCCTTGCGGCAACGCGCCAAGCCGAACGCCTCGGGTTCGAGGCGATAGCGCCGCAAGCCCCCTTCCGCGAGTTCGACGACGTCGGTCGCATCGGAAAGCGAGATCTCGTCCAATCCATCGACGCCGTGCACGACGAGGGCTCGTTCGCTGCCGAGTTGCAGCAGCGCCTGCGCCACCGGTTCGAGCCACGACGCCGCGAACAGCCCGAGAAGCTGGCGCCGCGCACCGGCGGGATTGCTCAGCGGGCCGAGCAGATTGAAGATCGTGCGCACGCCCAGTTCCCGGCGCGGGCCGGCGGCGTGTTTCATCGCGGGATGGAACTTCTGGGCGAAGAGAAAGCCGATGCCCGCCTCCTCGATGCAGCGGGCGACCGCGGCCGGATCGAGGTCGATGCGCACGCCGAGGGCTTCGAGCACGTCGGCACCGCCGACACGCCCGGACATCGCCCGGTTGCCGTGTTTGGCGATGCGTGCGCCGGCCGCCGCGGCGACGATGGCGGCGGTCGTCGACACGTTGAAGGTATGGCTGCCGTCGCCGCCCGTGCCGCAGGTGTCGAGCAACGGCGCCGCCTGCACCGACAGAGGCAGTGCATGGGCTCGCATGGCGCGCGCCGCGCCGACGAGTTCTTCGACGGTTTCGCCGCGCAGACGCAGCGCGATCAGCAAACCGCCGATCTGCGCCGGGGTCGCTTCGCCGTCCATCAAGGCGCCGAAGACCTGCTCGATCTCGGCTGCCGTCAAGTTACGCCCCTCGACGAGGGCAGCGATCGCCGCGGCTATCGTCATCGGCGAAAAGTGCGCGAGCGTTCGAGGAAGTTGCGCAGCAGATCCTTGCCGGCGAGCGTCAGGATCGACTCGGGGTGGAACTGGATCCCCTCGAGCGGCAGGTTGCGGTGACGCACGCCCATGATCTCGCCCTCGGCGGTCCAGGCGCTGATCTCGAGACAGTCCGGCAGCGTGGCGCGTTCGATCACCAACGAGTGATAACGCGTCGCATCGAAGGGCTGCGGCAAACCGGCGAAGATGGTGCGTCCGTCGTGGTGGATCGGCGACGTCTTGCCGTGCATCAGACGATCGGCGCGCACGATGACGCCGCCGAACGCCGCGCCGATGCTCTGGTGCCCGAGACAGACGCCGAGGATGGGGAAGTCGCCCGACAGACGGCGGATGAGTTCGACCGAGATACCGGCTTCGTTGGGCGTGCACGGCCCGGGCGAGACGACGATCTGCTCCGGTTGCAGGGCGCGCACTTCGTCGACGCTGATCTCGTCGTTGCGAAAGACGCGCACGTCGGCACCGAGTTCACCCAGATATTGGACGATGTTGTAGGTGAACGAGTCGTAGTTATCGATCATCACGAGCATGGCTGACCATCCTCGGGACCAAAGCTCTCGGCGAGCCGGATCGCCTGCATCATCGCCCGCGCTTTGTTGACACACTCGACGTGCTCGCGCTCCGGATCGGAGTCGGCGACGACGCCGGCCCCTGCTTGCACGTAGACCCGACCGTCGCGCACCAGCATGGTGCGAATGGTGATTCCCGTATCGAGCGCGCCGGAGAAGGCGAAGTAGCCCACCGCGCCGCCATAGATGCCGCGCTTCATCGGCTCGAGTTCTTCGATGATCTCCATGGCGCGGATCTTGGGTGCACCGCTCAGGGTGCCCGCCGGGAAGGTGGCGCGAAAAGCGTCGTAGCCGGTCTTGCCGTCGGCGAGCTGGCCGCGCACGTTCGAAACCAAGTGCATGACGTGCGAGTAGCGCTCGACGATGAAGCGTTCGGTCACCTCGACGCTGCCGATCCGCGCCACGCGACCGACGTCGTTGCGGCCGAGATCGACGAGCATGACGTGTTCCGCCAGCTCCTTCGGATCGGCGACGAGTTCGCGTTCGAGTTGCACGTCGGATCGCTCGTCCGTGCCGCGGGGCCGCGTCCCGGCGATCGGCCGCACGGTCACCTCACCGTCTTCGACGCGCACCATGACCTCGGGCGACGACCCGATGAGGGTACTTTCGCCGAGGCGGAGATAGAACATGTAGGGAGCGGGGTTCACCGTGCGCAGACAGCGGTAGATGGTGAACGGGTCGGTGCGCAGCGGCACCTCGAAGCGCTGTGCCAGCACGACCTGGATGATGTCGCCGGCGTGGATGTACTCCTTCGCCTGGCGCACCATGGCCTCGTACTCGGCCTGCTCCAGATTGGAGCGAATCTCGAGCGGCCTCGGTTCGCCGACTTCGCGCAAGGCCGCGCCGCCGAGAGGCCGGCGTAGCTTGTCGATCAGCGCGTCGATACGGGCACAGGCCTCGTGGTAGGCGTGGCGCGGATCGACGCCTTCGTCGAGCATGGCGTGCGACACGACTTTGATCGTCTTGCTCGTGTTGTCGAAGATGAGCAACGTGTCGACCAGCATCAAGTACTGATCCGGCAGGCCGAGATCGTCCGGGGTGCGGTCCGGCAGCTCCTCGAAGAAGCGCACCATGTCGTAGCCGAGGTAGCCGACCAGGCCCCCGGTGAAGCGCGGCAGCCCCGGCACGGACACCGGACGGTAGGGTGCGAGAGTTTCCTCGATGACGGCGAACGGGTCGTCGACGTGGCGCGCTACGGGCACCTCACCCGGCGGACCGGCACGCAAGACGCGCCCCTTGCTCGACAGCACCAGCCGGGGCGCGACGCCGAGGAAACTGTAGCGGCCCCAGCGTTCGGCCTCGACGACGCTTTCGAGCAGGAAGGCGTCGCCGCCGTCGTCGATCTTGAGAAAGGCCGACACCGGGGTTTCCGTGTCGGCGAGGATCTCACGATAGACCGGGACCAGGTTGCCCTGGCCGGCCAACGCCAAGAAGGCATCGAGGTCGGGGGTGGGCGCGTGGGTGAATCCCCGGAAAGCGGTCATTGGGTGGTTACGTAGGCCTCGTTGAACTTACCCGTGCTCTGCAATCGTCCGTAGGCTGCGACCGCCTCTTGGCGCGAGGCGAACGGCCCGAGACGGACCTTGTACCAGGTGATGCCGCCGCTGGTGGTGCGGTCGGTCGCGGCCTGGAATCCGCGGCTACGCAGTTCGAGCGCGGCACGCAGTGCTTCGCTCTCGGAACGCGTCACGGTGACCTGCACCAGCCACGCGCCGCGCTTGACGTCTTGCGCCCGCGGCGCCGTCGGCGTGGCGCGACGCACCGGCGTGCGTGTCGCCGTGGCGGGCACGCGACGCGTCGCCGTCGGCGGCAGTTTGCGGGTCGCCGTCGGCTTGGCGGTCGGCGCCTTGGTCGCCGGCCGTGTCGGCGTCGTCGCGACCTTGGTTTCCGCCTTGGTCGCGGCGGTCGTCGTCGCGGCGGGTGACGCTGGGGGAGCATCCTCCGCCGTGAGGTCGTCGTACATGCCCTCTCTAAATTCGTCGAAAAATGCCTTCTCGACCGGGCGCGGCGCGGCGCCGGCCGTCGGCGCGGGTGGTGCCGAGCGGCGCACCACGACGTCGCCATCGTCGGGATGGCGGCGGGCCATGTCCTGGCCAACCCAGACCCCCAGGAGGAAAATGATCACGCTGGCCGCGGCGAAAACGCCGGCCAACATCAGGCCGGGCGACGAAGAGCGCGGGGGCTCGGCTGGGTTTCGTTCACGCATCTCCAGCTCACATGCTCTCGGGGGCTTGTACGCCGAGAAGTCCGAGGCCGGCGGCGATGACGCGCTTGGTCGCGAGGGCCAAGCCGTAGCGGCCGGCGGCACGCGTGCGGTCGTCGATCAACACCCGGTGGCGGTTGTAGAAGCGGTGGAACTCGGCGGCCAGTTCGATGAGGTAGAAAACGATGCGATGCGGCTCGAGTGCTGCCGCCGCCTCTTCGACGATGTCGCCGTAGCGCGCCAGCAACTGCGCCAACGCCATCTCCTCCGGCGCCTCGAGCGAAGCGATCGCCGCCGCGTCGGCGACCAGTTCGATGCCCTGCGTCGCCGCCTGGCGTTCGATGCTGCAGACGCGCGCGTAGGCGTACTGGACGTAGAACACCGGGTTGTCGGCGGATTGCTTCTTGGCGAGGTCGAGGTCGAACTCGAGATGGCTGTCGGCCTTGCGCGTCAGGAAGAAGAAGCGCACGACGTCGGCGCCGACGTCGTCGAGCAACTCGTCGACGGTGACGTACTCGGCGCGCCGCGTCGACATCTTGACCTGCACGCCGCCGCGGGTGAGCGTGACGAACTGGTAGATGATGCCGTGGATCGAGCTCGGATCGCGGCCAAGTCCACGCAGCGCCGCCAATACCTCTTGGTGCTCGGCGATGTGATCGGCCCCGAGCACCAGCACGTTCTGATCGTAGCCACGGTCGAGCTTGTCGAGGTGATAGGCGATGTCGGGCAAGCGATAGGCGGGCTCGCCGGTCGACTTCACCAGCACGCGATCTTTCTCCAAGCCGAGCGCCTCGCCGCGCAACCACACGGCGCCGTCGCGATCGAAGGCCAAGTCTCTCTGGCGCAGTTGCCCGAGGACGGCGTCGATGGTGCCGGCGGTGTAGAGCGAATCCTCGTTGAAGAAGGTATCGAAGACGATGCCCATGCGCGCCAAGGTGGCGCGGATGTCGGCGAAGATCGCCGCCTCGGCCGCCTGCTTGAAGACACTCGCGTCACTGCCGTCGAGCAGGTCCCGCCCCTTCTCTTCGAGCAAGCCGCGAGCGATGTCGGCGATGTAGGCGCCTTGGTAACCACCTTCGGGGAACTCGACGTCGTGTCCGAGTTGTTCGGCGTAACGCGCTCGCACCGAGGCGCCGAGCAAGGTCATCTGGCGGCCGGCGTTGTTGAAGTAGTACTCGCGCGTGACGACGTGGCCGGTGGCCTCGAGCAGCCGCGCGATGGCGTCGCCCAGCACGGCGTTGCGGCCGTGGCCGACGGTGAGCGGCCCGGTCGGATTGGCGCTGACGAACTCGACCAAAACCTTGCGGCCTTGGCCGGTCGCGTCCGGCCCGAGGTTACCGCTCAGACAGGCGTCGATGCAGGCATGCCAAAAGCGGGCGCTGAAGCGGAGGTTGATGTAGCCGGCGCCGGCGACCTCGACGGACGCGAGCAAGCCCTCGCTGTCGTCGAGGTGCGCCACGATCGCCTCGGCGATCTGCCGCGGCGGGCGCCGCTGCGAGCGCGCCATCGCCATCGCAATCGGGGTCGCCAAGTCGCCGAGGTTGGCATCCTTGGGGACCTCGAAGGCCACCTCGGGCAGGTTGTCGCCGGCCAGTTTACCGGCGGCGACTGCGCCCGCGAGAGCCCGCTGAATGAGGTCTTTCGCCTTCTTCTTCATCCTCCGCCGCCAGCCAGTTCAGGTACGAAATCAGCGGCCACACCGGACGCGGATCGACGTCGGGGAATAGCCCGCCCCGGCGAGCCGAGTCAAGGTCGCGGGGCCGTGCCCTACAGGATCAATCGAGCAGGCCGACGCCGAAGTAGCCCTCGAACATGGTCATCGGCCGGCGCACGCCGGTGGCGCTGCCGTCGGCGGTGGCGACCCGCAGCCGCACTTGCAGTTCGAAATGGATGTCGCCGTCGGCACCGACCGCGCCGGGCGGCGGGTTTTCATCGAAGAACGTGCGCGGCCCGACGAGGCCGAGCAGAACCCGCGGCGCCGCCATGCGCGTGTCGCTGTGCGCCTGGCGCAGTTCCGCCTGCAGATAGCGTCCGTCGGCGCTCATCGTGGCATGCACGACGCCGATCTCGTCCCCCGAGCCGGCGACGCCTTTGCGCGCTGCCTCGTGCAGGGCGATGACCAAATGCTGAAACACCCGCCCGGCGACGCGGCGCACGAACGGCGCGAACTGGTGGGCTCGGGTATTGAGGAGGGTGACGTCGCCGTCGCGCACACTCGGCAGCGCCGCGGCGATACCCGTGCCGCTGGCGAAGCGCACGGCGCGCGAGCCGACCAAGTCGCGCCGTGGCGTCGGCGCTGCGGTCGTGCCGCCGCCACCGCCGGACCTGCCGCCGAGGTCGACATCGCCGACGCGCGGCAGCAGGTCGGCCAGCGCCAGCTGGCGCCCCTGTCCTGGGCGCCCGGAACTCCCGGCCGCGCCGCCGCTCTTGCCCTCGCCCGCTCCGCGAGCTGCTTCGCGATCCTGCTTCGGCGCGCTCGGCGGCGCGACCTTGGCGGGCGGACCCGGTTTCGGTGGCGCGGCGCGCGGCGGTTCGGGTTTGGGCGGTGCCGGCGCGATCGGCGCCGGCGGAGGAGGCGCGGCCGGCGCCGGTTCGACGGGTTGCTCCGCCGGCTTGGCCCTGGCGATTTCGAGGTCCTCGCCGCGCTTCACCTTTTCCTCGGGAACCACATTGTCGCGATCGCTGAGGAAACGCGCCTCCTCCGACGGTCGTTCGATCCCCTCCTCGGGCATCGGCACGATCTTGCTCTCGGGCAACGCCGCGGACGGCGGCACCGGCGCCGGGGCGGCGGGCTTCGCCTTGGGCGGAGCGGCGGGCGGCGGCAACAGGTCGACCTCGAGCAATTCATCGGGCGCGGGCGGGGTCGATACCCAGCCGAGTTGCAGCCGCAGCAGTAGCGCCAGGTGCAACAACAGGGACACGACGAGCGCCGTGCCGATACGCGACCGATCGGACATTCGCCCAATCCTAGCCGCACGCGAACGAATGTGCACGAACCGGCGGCGCCGGCGTGCCCGAAGCGGCGCCGGCGCATGCCCCCTGCGCCGCACTTGCCCAACGGCGGGCGAAGACCTACACCGCCGACGCCACCCTTGGCATCGAACCAGGAGATCATGATGCGCCCAAAACTCGCTCTCGCCGTCGATTGGCAGGGCAACATCGACCGGGAAAAGGTCATCGAACGGGTACGCATCGCCGACCAGCTCGGGGTCGATTCGGTGTGGGTCGCCGAGGCTTGGGGGCGTGACTGCTTCACTCTGCTCACGCTGCTCGCCGCGGCGACCGATCGCATCCGCCTCGGCACTGGCATCGTCAACGTCTACTCACGCACGCCGGCGGCGCTGGCCCAGCATTTCGCGACTCTCGACGAGCTCAGCCAGGGTCGCATGATCGCCGGATTCGGCACCAGCGGCGCACAAGTCATCGAACACTTCCACGGCGTGCGCTTCGAGCCGTCGCTGACGCGCATGCGCGAGACGATCGAGATCTTCAACACCATCCTGCGCCACGAACCATTGCGCTACGACGGCACCCTGTTCCAGCTCGATCGCGGCTTCACCCTGCGCTTCGAACCGTTCCGGCCGCACGTCCCGGTGCACCTGGCGACGCTCAACGTGAAGGCCCTGGCGCTGACGGCATCGCACGCCGACGGTTGGATGCCGACGATGATCCCGATCGATCGGCTGGCCGACGAAATCGACGCCATGCGCCAGCGGGTGCGCGAGGCGGGACGGGATCCCGACACGATGGAGATTCACGCCCCAGGGATCACCTCCGTCGCCGAGGGTGCATCGCACGCACGAGCGGTGCGGGCGCATGCCGCGTCGATCGCCTTCTACATCGGCCGCATGGGCGTCTATTACGCGCGCCAGCTCGAGCGCTTCGGCTTCGAAGAGGAAGTCGCTACGGTACGGCGGGCCTGGGAGTCGGGATCCGCCGCGGCGATGGAGGCGGTGCCAGAGGCGATGCGCTGCCGCCTGGGCACGGTCGGCGACGTCGAGGAGTGTCGCGAGCGCCTGGCGGCGCAGCAAGCCGCGGGCGCCGCCATCCACCGAATCAGCGTCGCCGGCTCCGACGATACGCGCCATTTCGCCCGCACGCTGGAGCGGCTGCTCGCCTGAGTCGAGTTGCGCCGAGACGCGCCCGGCCCCTATAACCGGGACGCAGCAAGGGAGACAGCCATGTTCGGACTCGGGGTCGCGGAACTCGTCGTCATTCTGGTGATCGTACTCGTCATCTTCGGCGCCGGCCGCCTACCGCAACTGGGCGGCAGCATCGGCCAGACGATCCGCAACTTCCGCCGCGAGGTCAGTCGCCCGGACGAAATCGACATCACCCCGCGCGGGGACGACGAAGAGAAGAAACCGTAGACGGGAATCCGGCGTCAGCGGTCGATTTCGCTGGCGCTCTGGATCGAGGCCACGACTTCCGCCGCTTCCGCCGGCGGATCGGGGAACACCAACACGAACGGCGCGCTCTGCCCTGGGGGCAAGGCGAAACGCGGCGGTGGCTGGATGCGCTGGAGGATCGACACCTCGCGCGAGTCGAGATCGCTCAGCACCGCCGACGACGCGGTGGCACCGCAAAACACCAACTTTTCCGCCAATACCCGGCCGTCTGCCGCAAGCAGTTGGCCGCGGATCTGCACATCGTGGAGCGACACGCTGGCATTGCTGACCACTTGGCCGCGCGCGACGAAGGCCGGCTCGCGGTCTCCGAGGCGCTCGTAGCGGCCCTCGAGCTCGGCGACGACGACCGAACGCGCCAGCAAGGTCGACGGTTCGAAACGGCCAAAGCCGGGGAGCCGGCCGATCCAACGGTCGGCGCGTGCCGGCTGCGCCAAGAGCGACCAGGTCAGACCAGCGTAGGCAAGGACGAGGATCGCGGCGAAAGCGATCCAGGGCGACAAGGAAGCGGCCGGCACCGGGGTAGGCTCGCTCTTGCGCGCGCGGCGCGGCGCCTTGGCCCGCGGCGGCGGCGGCGGTGGGGCTGGGGGCTCGAAGACATGTTCGAGATCCTCCCGCTCGTCCGGTTCGTCGACCGCCTCGGCGCCATCCTCGAATGCGGAGGCTGCACTCACCTCGGCCGCCTCTTCGTCTTCGGTCGCGTCGAAGCTCTCGGCATCGTCGTCCGGCTCATCGTCCGCAGCGGCGTCGATTCCATCGTCCTCCGCCTCGTCGGGTTCCGAGGCGCCCGGCACGTCTTCTTCGTCGACCCCCGGCGACTCGACGAGCCGCGGTGCCGTGGTCTCGTCATCGTCCTCGAAGGTGAGATCGGGTTCGGGCTCGGGCGGAGCGGGCGGCGGCGCCTTGGGGGTCGATGGCCTTGCCGCGGGCGTGCGTGCTCCCGTCCACTTGGGCAAGCCGAGTTCGTGACTGTCGTCGCCCATGACGAAGTCGTCCTCGCCCAGGGTCTTGGTTTCGGATTGGGCCGGCGGAGGTGGTTCGTCGTCGAACAACATGGACTGCCGCGGCGCCTCGTCCTCGCGCGGTTTGCGCTTGGGGGGAGATTGCTTTTTTGCACCGGGCAGGAGAAAGACGAAGCCGCATCGTGAGCACTTCAGGGAAGAGACGGTACTCTTGATACGACCCGGACTGAACCGGTAACGCGTTTCACACTGAGGACATTCGACGATCACGAAAAAACCCCGCGGCGGAGATTCTATGGCGAACGAGGACGAAAGCAAACCGAACGGCAGGGGCATCGTGCGCGAACTGTCGGTCGTGCTGCCCGCGTACAACGAGGAAGCGAACATCGAGCGCGTGGTTCGCGGCATCGTCGAGTATCTCGACACGCTGGACCTCGACTACGAGATTCTCGTCACCAACGACGGCAGCGCCGACCGCACGGGAGAGATTCTCGATCGGCTGGCGCAGGAGTTGCCGCGGCTGCGACCGCAGCATCATCCGAAGAACCGCGGCTACGGCGCCGCGTTGCGCACCGGATTCGATGCCTCGCGCAAGCGTTTCGTCTTCTACACCGACGGCGACGGGCAGTTCGACATCCACGACCTGGCGGTCATCCTGCCGCTGGCGACCGACGAAGATCACATCGTCACGGGCTACCGCATCGAACGACAGGACCCGTTCTTCCGTCGCCTCAACGCGATGCTGTTCGGCGGCTTCCTCGTGCGCATCATGCTGGGCGTGTACGTGCGCGACCTGAACTGCGCCTTCAAGCTGATCCCGAAGAAGGTGCTCAACGCGATCACCTTGGAGTCGAACGTCGCCTTGATCAATGCCGAACTCTACGGCCGCGCCATTCGCAAGGGCTTCGGCATCCGTGAAGTCGGCGTGCACCATTACCCACGCGAAGCGGGAGTGCAGACGGGCGCCCACCTTTCGGTGATCCTGCGCACGTTCAAGGAATTGTTTCAGCTGCGGCGGAAGATCATCGCCAGCGACAAGTGACACGCCCGGCGAGGGCACCTAGGTCGGTGCCCTCGCCGCGGCGATTGCGGCCCTGCCGCCGCTCTACGGCAGGAAGAACTTCTGGATGCGGTGATTCAGGGTGTCGGCGACGTAGACGCCACCCTGATTGTCGGTGGCGATGCCGATCGGACGGTTGAACTCGCCCTTGTCCTCGCCGCTCTTACCCCACGACAGGACGACCTTGTCCCCGGCATAGCGCGCCGCGCGGTGGTTGTAGGAGTCGGTCACCAGGACGTCCGCGCCGAGCACCGCGAGGTAGGGCTCGCTGTAGAACTCCTCCCAACCCGAGACCGGGAAGGCACGCACGAAGGTACCGGCGGGGTCGAACACCTGCAGGCGGCGGTTGCCCGTATCGGCGACGATGACCTCGCCTTGGGCATTGACGGCGATGCCGACCGGCTCGATGAACTCGCCCTCCTTCGAACCTTCCTTGCCCCAGACGCCGACCTGATTGCCCTGCGAGTCGAAGCGTACGACGCGCTTGTTGCCGGTGTCGGTGATGTAGATCGAATTGCCATCGGGCGATACGGCGATGCCACGTGGTCCCCACATGCCGCCGGGGGCCTGCATCTGCAGTTGGAACACGCCGTTGCTGTCGAACTTTTGGATGCGGTGGTTCCAGGTGTCGGCGACGTAGACGGTGCCGTCGGCGGCGACGGTGATGCCGCAGGGATCGTTGAACTCGCCGTCACCGGCGCCCTGGCGGCCCCATTCGAGGAGAGGCGTGCCATCGGGGCCGAGCTTCTGGATGCGATGGTTCTTGCTGTCGGCAACATAGAGATTGCCGCGGCTGTCGAGGGCGAGACCGCGGGGTTCGTTGAACTCACCCTTGGCCGTGCCCTGGTGCCCCCAAACGGCGGCCGGCTGCACTTCCTGCGGCTGCCCCGGGTAGCCGCGCGGCGGCGGCGGCGGGTTGACCTCGATCGCGGCGATCGTCATGCCCGGCTGCACGTCCTTGAGCGCAAACATCACCGCGTCGCTCGAGCCGACCCCGGAGAAGGCTTGGCGGGTGGCGATCCACTTGGCCAGGTTGGTGAGGTTCATGTCCTTCCACGAAGGCTCCCACCAACCGCGGATCTGGAAACGGATCTCGTCGTAGGTCGCCTTGAGCGGCTCGCGCAGGGCGTTCGCCGCGTCGATGTCGGCGATGACGATGGGGGTGTCGATCTTGCGCAGGCCGGCGCCCCAGTTCACCGGGTAGTGGCGCACGTACCAGCTCATCGGCCAAGTGGCTTCGCCCGAGATCGCCAGGCGCGTCGCCGTTCCGGTACCGAGCGTCGCCGCGGTGGCGTCGATGCGCGACATCACCTTGTCGTGGATGTCGTAGGTCGACTGCACGTAGGCGAGCAGCTCGCCGCTGCGCTGATCCTTCGGCTCGTTGGGGCGCGGCGCGTCGTAGTAGTAGTTGCTCGCCACCGAGGTCCAGCCGGTGAGCACGAGGAGAATTCCGAGCAGCAAGGCAAATTGCGGACGGCCCAGGCTGCCGTCCTCGACGCGGGCCCGGAACCACAGGGCCGAGAGCAGCACCATCGGCGTCAGGATCGGCACCAACAGCCAGGGCACTTTTTCTTGGGCCCAGGCGTAGAAGACGATGCTGCCGAGAGACCAGATGATGGCGAAGCGGGTGAAGCGGTCGGGCAGCCAGCGCAGCATGTGCACGAAGCCGGCCAGCGTCAGCGCCACCAGCAACACGTAGGGCGCCTGTGGCGGAAAGGCGACGAGAGACAGGGCGAAGGCGCCGAAGGCGAGCCAAGTGGCATAGACGAGCTGGAGCGTCGACTGCGGCTCCTGCGGCCGCGGCCGCAACATCGGCGTGAAGGCGAACAGCACCGCCGGGATGAAGATCAGCGCCTCATAGAAGAACAGGTGCGGGAAGTAATACCACCACGGGCCGCCGATGCGCTGGATCTCGTGCTGCCCGAGCCAATAGCTCAACGCCCCGGAGACGGCATTCCATTTCTCCGGATGGCTGAAGAACGAGGTGTAGAACACCAGCCAAATCAGGGCAAAGAGGATCAGGCTGGAGAGCACAGGCAACCACGCGCCGCGCAGGAACGACGCTACTTCGCCACGCACCTCGGCCAGAGCCTGGGCCCGATTGCGGGCGTAGACGACCTCCCAGGCGAAGACGAAGACCAGCGACACCAGCATCACCGGCAACAGGGCGTACAGGTCCTCCTTGGTGCAGAAGGACAACGCCAGCGCCGCCACCGATCCGTAGAGGAACTTCGGGGTGCGCGTCTGGCCGTAGCGGAAGCCCAAGACGACACAGGCCAAGTTGCAGAAGGCGACGTAAATGTCGTGGCGCAGGAAGCGGGTGTAGTAGATCCAGCTGGGCGAGATGGTGACCAGCGCGAAGAACAACAACGCGCCCCAGCGGCCGATGAACCGCCGCAGCGGCCAGGCCAAGCCGAGGAAAGCGAAGCCGAAGAGGATCGGGCTCAGACGGGCGACGAAGTCGGAGTCGCCGAAGAGCCGGAACATCAGCGCCGTCCAGTAGTAGAGGACGGGACCGTGGTAGACCGGGTCGTACATGTACGACCCGACGCCCTCGGTCACGATCTTCCACGAGAACACGGCATGGATCGACTCGTCGTGGTGGAGCGGTCGGATGCCGGCCTCGTAGAGGCGAGAAACGAGAGCGACGAGCGCTAGCACCACGTAGGCGCATTGCTCGAAGGAGAGGCCGCCGACCACCTTGCGGTCGAGGGCTTCGGACGCGTCCAGCCCGGAGGTCGGGTTGCGATCGCTGGCTTGGTCTGTCATAGGAGCGCCTGCGCAAATTTTGTTGTGGCTGCCAAAAAGACGTTTCGTGTATCGTCGGCCTGAATTGATGTCAACCGACCCCCAGTGACGCCCTCGCCCTTCGGACCCGCCTGCCCCCGTCCATGAATCTCTCCGTCGTCGTCCCGGCGTACAATGAGACGCAGCGGATCCTGCCGTCGATCGCAGCGATCGTGCAGTATCTCGACCAGCACCACCCGGACTTCGAGGTGGTCGTGGTCGACGACGGCAGCAGCGACGGCACCGCTCAGCTGGTCCAGGAAACCTTCGCCGCCGACGGTCGCGTCCGCGTCCTCTCCTACCAACCGAATCACGGCAAGGGTTACGCCGTGCGCTTCGGGTTGCGGCACGCAGAGGGGGATTTGGTGTTGTTCTCGGATGCGGACCTGTCGACGCCGATCGACCAGCTCGAGCGCATGCTGGTGGCGATCGCCGGCGGGGCCGACATCGTCATCGGCAGCCGCGCCCACGCCGAGGCCGAAATCCGCGCACGCCAGCCGTTTTACCGCGAGGCCGGCGGCAAGCTCTTCAATCTCTTGGTGCGGGTGTTGGTGCTGCGCGACCTGCACGACACCCAATGCGGCTTCAAGCTGTTCCGGCGGGCGGCGGTGACGCCGATCCTGGACCGCTTGCACACGGACGGCTTTGCCTTCGACGTCGAGATTCTCGCCTTGGCGCGCGCCCACGGCGCGGCGATCGCCGAGGTCCCCGTCGTGTGGATCAATTCGCCCTCGTCGCGCGTGCGCCTGAGTGCCGCCGCCTGGGCCTATGTCGATCTCCTCGATATTCGCCGCCGCGCCCGCGCCCTGGCGCGCCAGCTCGGCCGAGGTCGTTGATGCAGCATCGTAGCGTGCAGTGGGCCAGTCTGGCCCTCGTTCTCGTTCTCGCCGCCGTCCTCCGCATTTACCAACTCGGCGACCTACCTGCGGGCTTCTACTGCGACGAGGCCGGCCTCGGCTACAACGCGCACACCATCGCCAGCGAGGGCACCGACGAAAACGGCAATCCGTTCCCGTTGTTCTTCTGGTCCTTCGGCGTCAGCTACAAGAACCCGGCCTTCGTCTACGCCGCCGCGCCGCTGGTGAAGTTGCTCGGGGCGAGCGAATTCAGCGTGCGCCTCACCTCGGCGCTGTTCGGCACCGCCACCGTGGCAGGTTTGTTCTTTCTCGGGCGCGCCCTGATGGGCGCCTGGGTCGGGCTGTTCGCGGCGCTGCTGTTGGCGGTGATGCCGTGGCACATCCACTTCAGTCGGATCGCCTTCGAGCTGATCGCCTTTCCCTGCTTCTTCGTCTGGGGCCTGTATTTCTTCGTCCGCTACACCCAAGGGGCGCGCACGCTGCCGGCGGCGATGTTCTTCTTCGGCTTGTGCTTCTACGCCTACGCCATCGCCAACCTCTTCGTGCCGGTCTTCGTCGTCGGCGCCTGCTTGCTGTTCTTGCCGACGCTGCTGCGGCGCTTCGGCCACAGCCTGATCGCCTTGGTGGTGTTGCTGGCGACCATCGCCCCGGTGGGCACCTTCTACTACGAGCGACTGGGCAGCACCGGCTCGCAGTATTTCCGCAACACGACGCACCTGCAGGAAGGTGAGTCGCTCGAAGTGCAGGCGCGACGCACCTGGGGTTACTACCAGCAGTTCTTCTCCGACGAGTTCCTCTTCCGCAACGGCGACCCGATCGTACGCCATGCGGTGCGCGGCCATGGCGAATTGCACGACTTCTTCTTGCCGTTGTTGCTGCTCGGCGCGCTGGTGTCGCTGCTCAAGCCCGACCGCATCTCGAAGCTGCCGTTGTGGTGGCTGGCGCTCTACCCGGTCGGCGCCAGCCTGATGACCGAGATTCCGAGCGCCTCGCGCGGATTCATCGGCGCCCCGGCCTTCGCCTTGATCGCCGGCATCGGCGCCGCTGCGGCCTTGCGCGCCTTGTCGCTCTTGCTGCGCTGGCGCCCGCTCATCCTGACGGCCCAGACCGCGGCGCTCGCGGCCGGCGCTTATTTCGCCGTCCCCGAGGTACGCGGCTACCTGCACGACTACTTCGTCGAGTACCCCAAGTACTCGGCCTGGGGGTACGGCGGATTTCAGTACGGCTACCGCGACGCGATCCAATACATGGAGAGCCAGCGGGAGAATTACGACTTGCTGCTGATGACCGCCGTCGAGGTCAATCAGCCGCAGGTGTTCCCGCAGTTTTACAACGCCCTGCCGAGCGGCGCGCCGCTCGGCTACCTGATCGTCAATCCCGCCGAGTTCGGTCGCTATTCGCCCGACCAACGCATCCTCGCCGCGCTGCGCCCGGGCGACCTCGATCTGTTCAGCGACTTCGACGTCAAGAAAGAAATCGTCGCGCCCGGTGGCCAGATCGAGTTCATCGTCGCCGAGGTGCGCGCCCGCAAGCGCTTCCTCACCGACTGGCTCGTGCTCGGCCTGTTCGACAACGAAGACCTCAAGGGTATCGAACGCGATCCGATCGACGTCACCGCCCTGCGGCGCGACCGCTACCAAGGCGCATTCGGCGAGGTCTACTGGCGGCGCATCACCCCGCAGTTCGTGCTGGTCGACCTCAACATCTTCTTTTCGCGATCGGACCCACGATTCCCGGGCAACCCCGAGCGGGTCTGCGCTTACGCCGCGCTCACGGTCGACTCGGACAGCCCGCGCGAGGCCTTCCTCGAGATCTCGGGCAGCGACGACGTCGCCCGCCTCTGGCTCAACGGCCAGAGCTTGACGCCGTTCCCGATCTCTCTCGGCGAAGGCCACATGCGACGGCCGATCACCCTGGCCCAGGGCAACAATCTGCTGGTCCTCAAGAGCTGCGAGAACGTCGGCGGCTGGTCGTTCAAAGCCCGCCTCACCGATGCCGAAGGCCGTGACCTCACGGGCATCCGCACGTCGCCGGAAATTCCCGACGTCCTGCCCGGACAGGATCTCAGCGCCCTGCGCGAGTCGCAGCTCGTCGAAGGGTTCAGCAAGGTGCTGGCCTTCCAACACCGCCAGGAAACCCACGCCGACTACCGCGGTGCCGTCGAATCATGGTGGGCCTACGTGCATGACCAGCTGAGTGAGGTGGTCTGGCAGACCGCGCCGGTGGCGGAGAAGAAGTCGACCGTCTTTGCCTTCACCGGCTCGACCTCCAACGAAGAAGGGCGCGCCGAACTCTTCGTCAACGGCAAGTACGCCCTCACCTTCGACTTGGGTCCGCGCCGCGAGCTGCAGCAATGGCAGCGCGGACCGTACCGCCTGACCTTCGTCCCCAAGTCGCCCGTGGCCGGCAACTCCGGCATCTTCCTGCTGGCGGTACCGGCCGACGACATCACCCCTGGCGAGCCCGTGACCCTACGGGTGCTGCCCTCCGACGGGCGGCCCGAGGCGTGGTTCGCGCTCAAGGCCTACACCGACACCGTCGCTTTCGAGCAGCTGTCCTTGGAACGGGCGCTAGCGGCGCTCGAGCCCGGCTTCCGCGATCCGAAGGCGCCGACGCCCGCGGCCCAACCGGAGCAGCCCAAGGTGCGCCCCACCCCGGAACCGACGACGAGCCCGGTCGCCGAGGCCGAGCCCGCCGCGGACTCCCAACCCGCGGCGAAGGCCGCTGCGGCCGCACCGGCGGCCGAGCCGGCGGCCGAGGCAGAACACTATTCCTTCCGCGGCGAGCCTGCCGCTCCAGCTGCCGGCGGAAGTGGCGGCAATGCGGTCCTCACCGAGGGTCAACTGTCGCTCGCGCTCGACGGCGAAACCGACCTCGACGCCCTCGGCGCCGTAGTCGAAGGCGTCGAACTCGGCAACGACGACGGCGCCTGGTTCCCCGTCGACGGCAAACTCGCCATCCCCGATGCCGGCGCCGCCGTCGGCCGCGAAGGCGCCATCTCGTTCACGGTCGAACCGACCTGGGACGGCACCATCGAAGGCGATCGTTCGTTCGTCCAGTTGCGCGACCCGCAGCGCTGGGAGAACCGCATCCAGATCTTCAAGAACGGCGAGTACCTGCGCTTCCTGTTCACCGACGGCACCGGCACCGAAAGCGGCGTCGGCACCAACATCAAGGCATGGGCCGCCGGCGAACGACATCACGTGACGGCGACCTGGGCCGACGGCATGACCTACCTCTACGTCGACGGCACCCTCGTCGGCACCAACCCCTACGAGGGTCAGCTCGACATGCCGCCGGCGACCGACCTCTACATCGGTTCCGACCACCCCCAAGGCCTTCCCGGCGCCGACGCCATCATGAGCCACTTCGAGGCGATCGACCGCGAGTTGACCGCCGACGAGGTGCAGTCGCGCCTCCCGCGCTGAAGGCCGCCCAGCCGGCGCCACCGATCATGAGCGAGCCGGTCCACATTCCGATCCTCACCGACACCATCCTCGAACTGTTGGCGATCGGCCCCGGATCGCGCTGCATCGACGCCACCATCAACGGCGGCGGCCACAGCAGCGCGTTCCTCGCCCACAGCGCCCCGAACGGCTGCGTGCTGGGCATCGATCGTGACCCGGGCGTGCTCGCCCGCGTCGGCGAACGTCTGGCCACCGAAGTCGCCGGCGGACGCCTGCGCCTGGCCCGCGGCAACTTTGCCGACATCGGCAGCCTCGCCGCGGCCCACGGTTTCGACCAAGTCGACGCCATACTGTTCGACGTCGGCGTCAGCTCGTACCACTTCGACCTGAGCGGACGCGGCTTCCGCTTCGCCGCCGACGAGCCGCTCGACATGCGCTTCGATCCGGAGGACGCAACGCTTTACACCGCCGCCGAGCTGGTCAACCAACTTTCGCTCGACCAACTGACCGAGATCTTTCGCGACCTCGGCGAGGAGCGCTTCGCGCGGCGCATCGCGTATGGCGTCACGCAGGCCCGCGCCGCCGCGCCGATCGAGAGCACCGCGGCCTTATTGGAGATCATCACGCGTGCCCTTCCCGCCAACATCCGCTGGCGCGCGGCGCGCTCGGCGGCTCGCATCTTTCAGGCGCTGCGCATCGCGGTGAACGACGAACTCGGTGCCATCCGCACCGCCCTGCCGCAGGCATTCGCCCTACTGCGGCCGGGAGGTCGGCTGGCGGTGCTCGCCTTCCATTCGCTCGAGGATCGTATCGTCAAGCGATACTTCGTCGATCGCCGCCAAGCCGGCGAGGCGCGCCTGTTGACCAAGCGCCCGCTGCAGGCCGATGCCGCCGAAATTGAGGCCAACCCGCGCGCCGCAAGTGCCAAATTACGCGTCATCGAGAAATCGTCCGACGAGTCCGACACGTCCGACACGTCCGACATGTCCGACACGTCAGACTCGTCAGACTCGTCGGACTCGTCGGACGACTCAGCCGCGTAGTAGGACGTCGCAGACCAGGCGCACTTGGCGTACCAGACGGCCGAAGCGGCTGGTCTGAATGTCGCGCCGCAGCCACACCAGCAGCTTGCGCTCCAGGCGGAAGCGATCGAGCGTCGCCGGTCGCGGCTTGGGCCGGCCGTCGCGTTCGGCGGCGCGATCCAGCGGCTGCCACAGGCTGGCGCGCGGAAAGCCCCACGTCTCCAGATCGCGATCGTCGAGGCCATCGACCATGCGTCGCACGCGCGCCAGGTCGGCGGGCCGGGCGACCAACTCGTCGGCCCATTTCTCGACCGATTCGGTCACCGGGCGTGTCTGGCGGTTGACGGTGATCGGGTCGCCGAGTCCTTTGCCGGCGAACGAGTGGCGACCGTACTCGATCATGTCCGGCTCGAAGGTCACGCCGATGAAATCACAGACGCGCCGGAGCTGTCCCTCGGGGTCTTGCACCAGCGCTTCGTAACCGACCTGCACCAAGGGCACTTCGCGTTGCCGCAGGAAGCGGCCCATGGCCGGCACGTAGCGGGCGAGGATCGGGTTGAAGCGTTCGGCGGCGGCGAAGTCGCCATCGAAGAACGACTCGGCGTAGGAGCAAAAGACGGCGGCGGGATGGCGCGTCAGCACGACGTAACGGGCGCGCGGAAAGAGTTTGGCGAGGAAGGGCAAGACCAAGGCGTTGGCCGGAGTCTTGTCGAGGAAGAAGCGCTTGCCCTGGCCGTGCGCCGCGAGCAAGCGGCCGTAGAGGATGTCGACGTAGGCGCGGCAGGCGTCGAGGTAGTCGGCCTCACCGCGCGGCAGATCGGCGACCAGTTCACGTGAGGCTTGCGCCGCCTGCAGTTGATCGAAGGGGGCGGCATCGACGGTGTCGTAATAGCCCAGATGCGCCAGCGGCCCGAACAGGTGCGGCTCCGGGCGACTATAGACGGAGCTGTGCGCGGCGAGCATGCGCATGAGCAGCGTACTGCCCGAGCGCGGCGGTCCGATGACGAACAGGAGGCGGTCTTCGATCGGTTCGATCTGCATGGGTTGGCGCCTCAATCGTCCTCGCCGGCGAGGTAGTCGGCCAAGCGGTTCTTGGAGTGTTCGCCTTCGTGGCAGTAGACGCAGAGGTTTTCCCAGTTGCTGCCGTCGGGCGGGTTGTAGTCGTGATTGCCGTCGCGGTGGTGCACGGTGAGCAAGTGCAGGTTGGAGGCGTCGAACTCGCGCGCGCAACGGGCACAGATCCACCCGAACAGTTCAAGCGAACGAGCCCGGTAACCCTGCTGGCGCGCCGCAGCGGCCGCCCGCGCCTCGCGCACCACGGCATCGAGGTCGACCTTGCGACGGGAACGCTTGGCGCGCGGCCGGAAGCTATGCGCCATCGCCGCCACTCACTGCGGCTGGGCGGCGGCCGGCGCCACCGCCTTGTCGGCACCCTGCAGGTGCACCGGCGCGATCGCCTCGGCCTGCTCGGGGCGGACGAGCGCCGCGACATCGGCGAACTCGAGCAGGCGCCAGCGCGACTCCCCTTCGGGGCGCATGCGCAGCCGCACACCAGCGCCTTCGAGCGAGGTAAATTCCGCCTCGACGCGCACTTCGTGCGGACCTTGTTCCAGAGTCAAACTGGTCTGCATGGCGCCCGACTCGCCGGCGGCGTTGCCCGTCGGCTCGACTTCCTTGCCATCGACCCACAGCCGCATCGTGCCCTGCCCCACCGTCGCAAGTAGTTGGTAGGTCCCAGGTTCGGCGACGTGCCAAAGCCCTTCCCAGACGGCGCGGCAGGGCGCGACGTGACGCACATCCGGGTAGTGGCATGCATCCGGCAGGAAGCCGAAGCTGATGACCGGTTCGCGCCTCTGCAGGAGCGGCACCGGGTTGTTGCCGCGGAAGTAGGTCGCCCGCGCGCCGCCGGTGAAGGTCAGGCCGTCGGGTTTCGACGGAACCCGACAAGCGACGAAGGTGATGAAGGTCGGCCCATCCGGATGGCGCCACGGGTTGCATTCGGCTTCGGGAAAGCGCCGTTCGATCAGTTCCGCCAACTCTGCGCCTTCGTACATCGGCTCTTGAATCAGGACGTGCAGGTCGCGGTCTTTCCAGGAGCCTTCCTTGCCGGCGAAAAGCGGCCACAGATCGTGGCTCGTCGTCCCTGGGATGCGGTCGCCGCGCCACCACTCGTAGTCGCTCGGCATGAAGAAATTGTCCATGTCGCTGATCATGAACAGGTAGCCGTCGTCCGGCATGTCGTGCAGATAGCGAATGGCGATCGTGTACTGGGTGTGGAACGCCGACCGCACCACGCCGCTGTGCATCATCTCGTTGAAATAGACGCGGTAGTTGTCGGCGAAAGCGACTCCTCCAAGACCCACGAGCAAGGCCGCCAGCGGCACCCAAGCGGCACGACCAAAACGAGCCCACACCAATGCACCGAAGCGGTCGATGAAGAAGGTCGTCAGGATGAAGATGAGCGGGATGACCCCCTGCAATCGACGAATGTCGAAGTTGTGGGTGAACACGGTGCCGAAGCCGAGAATGACGAGGAAATACAGCGCGAAGAAGCCCTGCGCCCGGTATGCGAACCAAACCGTGGCATAGGCGAGCCCGAGCACGAGTAGCGTTCCCGAAACGGGGTCGAGCTGGGGCGTGCCGGGGATGTTGAAGGTCGACGACCCGTCGCCGAAGTGGCTGAACATCGCCGCCGTTTCGCGCACCCGTTCGATGCGTTGCTGCAGCATGGCCTGCATGTCGCCGCTGTAGTAGCGCGACTCGCCGGTGGCGCGTACCGCGGCTTCGACGAAATACGCCGGATCGCGCGTCAGCCGGTGGTACAGCGGCACCACGAGCAAGAGGAAGCCGAAGACGAAGAGCAGCATGCCGGCCAACTGAACCCGCGCCGAGCGCGCAATCGCCAGCCGCGCACTCGGGATCACTGCTTGGCGGTATTCGCGGTAGTGGTGCAACAGACTGACGCCGAGGAAAAGGCCGACGAACGCGGTCGTCGCCCGGTAGCCGGCATAAGCGTAGAGCGTGTAGGCCGAGAGCAGGCCGATCCACGGATAAGGCGCCAACCCGCCGCGCTTGTACACCCGCACGCAGAGCCATAGCGCCACGAGGATCAGCGGCAGCGTCGGCCCGAATACCGCATGGGCATGCCGCGCGTAAATGATGTGCCAACGGGAGATGGCGAACAGCGCCGTGCCGCACAGCGCCGCCGGGCGCGACACCAACTCACGCAACAGCAGGTAGAAGGGCACCAAGGACAGCCAGCTGACGATGGTGAACGGAATGCGCAGCGACGTGAACGAGTCGCCCAGGTAGATCATGAACGGCACGACGATCCAGCGATCGAGCAGGAACTCCCACGGTCGCTGCCCGGCGCGAATCGCCAGCGCCCCCTGCCCCGACTGCGGCTCCTCGATGGCGCAGATGCCGTCGTACGGCGGGTAGATGTCGTATCGATAGAACCGCAGGAACAGCCCGAGGCCGAGCACCGCGAGGAAGGCGATCTTTTCCCAACGCGGCCAAGGCCGATCGACCGCCTTACGGTACGGCGCGTCGAGTTGCGCCAAGCCGAGGCTCAGGCCCGTCGTGCCGACGACCAGCAGAATGAAGCCGGTGCCGAACTGAGCATCCCACTGGTAGGAGAGCAGATACGCGGCGAACGCCGCCGCGCTGCCGCCCGTCACCACCAACGCGAGTCCAAGCCCACGCCGCCAGGAAGGCAACTCGACCGCCAGCGGCGGCTTCTCCTCCGCCCGCATCGGCTGCGGGCGGCCTGCCGCGATCGCCGCGACGAAGGCCGCCACCACCAACGCGATCGTCGAGACGTACCATTCGGTGCGGTAATAGATGTTCCACTGCGCGACCGCGCACACGGCCACGGCGACGATGAATAGGACGAATCGCACCCACTGGGGTGCCGCAGGGCTCGTGGCCGACATGCCGTTCCTCCTCACCTATCCCGCGTCGGCGCCGCGTCCGAAGCTGCTCCCGTGGGTCGCAAAATGGCCACGATGTTGTCGGCTGCGACGCAAGGTTGCAAGAGCGCGAACCCCACCAGCGCCGCCGCGTTGGCATACACCGCGAGCCCGGCGCGCGCCTCGTCCGCTCGATCCATCTGCGCCCGCCGCAACGATCCCGACAGCCGGAAGCCGGGCAGTTCCGTCATCGTCGCGATGCTGAAATCATGGTGACGCGCCAACTGCCGCAAGCTGTGGTTGCCGAAGTAATAGAGATGCGGAAACGGGTAATGCACCTGGAACATCCGCTCCAACGGCCCGGCGACGCCGAGGCGCCGCAACATCAGACCGAGCCGGAAGACGAAGCCATCCGCCGACGGCAACGACAACACCAGCAGACCGCCCGGCGCCAATCGCGCCCGACACGCCGCCAACACCGCCGCCGGATCCGCCAAATGCTCGAACACGTCGTGGAAGGTGATGATGTCGAAGGTGCCCCATGCGGGCGGCACGTCGGCGTCGAAATAGCCGCATACCAAAGGCGTCGCATCGCCGAGTTCGCGCTGGGCGCGCTCGAAAAAGAAAGGATCGGGCTCGATCCCGTGTACCCGGCAGCCGCGGTCGCGCGCCGCTTGCAAGAACCAACCGGCCGAACTACCGACGTCGAGCACGCGCGCTCCGTCGAGCGGACGCAATCGCGCCAACGCGTCGAGGATGCGGCTGTAGCCGCTTTGGCGCAGGTCGCGAAATGCCTCGTCGAACTTGCTGCGATCGTACGCCTCGCGCTCCAGCGCCGCCGCCGCATGCAGGCGATAGAGCCCGCAACGAGCACAACGCTGCACGCGCGAACCCGCCAGGACGAAGACATCCACCACGTGCGGACCACAACCCGCCGCACATTCGGATCGTTCGCTCGCGCGCGTCGAGGTCATGCGGCGCCGTTTGTAGCATGCACGTCGCCGGCGCCGGAATCCGCCCCGCGCTGCAACCAGGCGACCGTCTCGACGTGCTCGGTCTGCGGCATCATGTCGAAGGCGCGTAGCCCCCGCACCGTGAAGCCGGCGTCGACGAACTCGGCCAGGTCCCGCGCCAACGACAGCGGGTCGCAGGAGACGTAAATCAGTCTCGTGGCACTCGTCTCCGCCAACGCCGCGCGCGTCGCGGCGTCGAGCCCCTTGCGCGGCGGGTTGACGCAGATGACCGCCGGCCGCAGGCCCACCGCCAACTCCGGCAGCAGCTGTGCCACGTCGCCGGCGTGGAAACGCGTGTTGCCGATACCGTTGAGACGAGCATTCACCTTGGCATCGGCCACGGCGATCGGCGACGCCTCGACGCCGACGACCAGCCGCGCCACCGTCGCCAAGTGCAGTGCCAAAGCCCCAGCGCCGCAGTACAGATCGAAGGCCACGCCACCTTCCGCGGCGGCCCACTCGACCGCCTGACGGTAGATGCGCCCGGCGATGTTGGGGTTGGCTTGCAGAAACGCACCAGCCCGTGTCCGCAGCTTGAAGCCACCGATCTTCTCGAGCAGCGAATCTTCCGGCGTCAGCGACACGAAGGTCGGCCCGAAGATGGTGTTGCCGGTCGAATCGTTGACGTTCTGCGCGACGCTGACCACGCCCCGCACCCGGCGCACGGCGCGCACCAGTTCGTGCAACCCGACGGCCTGACGCTGGCGCGTCACCAGGATCACTTGCGCCGTCTTGTTCCACACGCCGACCCGCACGATGACATAGCGCAGGTCGCCGCTCGCATCGCGCTCGTCGTAGACCTGGACGCGAAAGCGTTCGACCGCATCGGCAACCGCCGCCAGCACCGGTTCGATGAGCGGGTGATGTACGGCACAGGCGCGGATGTCGACCACCTGATGCGTGCCGGGACGGTAGACGCCCAGCAGCATGCCGCGCCGCGCATACCGAGCCACGAGCTTGGCCTGATTGCGATAGCCGAACGGACGCGGCGCGCCGACGACCTCGGGGACTTCGACGTCGGCGAGGCTGGGATAGGCTGCCAGGGCGCGCTGCACGAGGCTGCGCTTGTGCAGCAGTTGCTCGCCGTACGGCGTGCCGACGAGCGGACAGCCGACGCAGTCGGGATAGTGGCGGCAGGGAGAGGGAGGAGGCATGCGGAGGCTGGGGCTCGAGCTAGGGTTGCTTGCGGAAGGTGCCGCTGCGACCGCCACGTTTTTCGATGACCGCGACCGACTCGATGCACATGCCGCGGTCGATCGCCTTGCACATGTCGTAGACGGTGAGGGCGGCGACGCTGACCGCCGTGAGCGCCTCCATCTCGACGCCCGTCTTGCCGGCGACCCCGACCTGCGCCTCGATGCGCAAGCGATCGTCGCCCACCGGGGCGAAGTCGACACGCGCCACATCGATCGGCAGGGGGTGGCAGAGCGGAATCAGATCGGCGGTGCGTTTGGCCGCCTGGATGCCGGCGATCCGCGCGACCGCCAGCACCTCGCCCTTGTCGATGCTGCCCCCGACGATGCGCGCGAGCGTGGCGGGCTGCATGCGGACGAACGCCTCGGCGACGGCGACACGCGCGGTCACCGGCTTGGCGCCGACATCGACCATGCGCGCCCGGCCCTTCTCGTCGAGGTGGCTGAGAGGCAGCGGGCTGACTTGCTTCGATCGGGGCACCGGACGACGTCTCCTCCAGCGGCACCGAGTCGCACGATCGACCCGCCGGGGCAAGCCGGCCGGCCGCCGAAGCTCCGGCGTCCATCGAAACACAGGGTGCCCTGCCCAAGCCTCAGCCTACTCCTCAGCCTGAGCCTCGCGGCGCAAGCCGCCGAATAATTTGCCTTGAGCGAAGCGGGCGCGGTAGACTGCTGGGCTATGTCGCATTATCGCGTGATCATCGTTGGCTCCGGTCCGGCTGGTTATACCGCGGCGCTCTACACCGCCCGCGCCAACCTGCAGCCACTACTCCTCGAAGGCATTCAGCCGGGCGGACAGCTCACCATCACGACCGACGTCGAGAACTACCCCGGCTTCCCCGATGGCATCATGGGCCCCGACATGATGAACCTCTTCCGCCGCCAAGTGGAACGTTTCGGCACCGAGATCCTGTCGACCGTGGCCACCGAGGTCGACTTGAGCCAACGGCCCTTCCGCGTCGTCAGCGGCGCCGGCAGCCACACGTGCGATGCGCTCATCGTCGCCACCGGCGCCACCGCCAAGCTGCTCGGCTTGGAGTCGGAAACGCGCCTGATGGGGCATGGCGTTTCGGCGTGCGCGACGTGCGACGGTTTCTTCTTCCGCGGCAAGGAGGTCATCGTCATCGGCGGCGGCGACTCCGCCATGGAGGAAGCGACCTTCCTCACCAAGTTCGCCAACAAGGTCACGCTGGTGCACCGGCGCGACACGCTGCGCGCCTCGAAGATCATGCAGGAGCGGGCGCAGCGGAACCCCAAGATCGACTTCGTCTGGAATGCGACGTTGTCGGAGATCCACGGCTCGCCCGAGACCGGCGTCACCGGCGTCACGTTGCTCGACACACGCGACGGCAGCACGCGGCCGATGGCATGTGACGGCGTCTTCCTCGCCATCGGTCATCGTCCCAACTCGGAGATCTTCGCCGGCAAGCTCGAGCTCGACGACAACGGCTACATCGTAACGCGACCGGGTTCGAGCTACACGAGTGTCGAGGGCGTATTCGCCTGCGGCGACGTGCAAGACCACGTCTACCGCCAAGCGATCACCGCCGCCGGCTCGGGCTGCATGGCCGCCATCGACGCCGAGCGCTGGCTCGAAGCCCAACACGCCTGAGCCGCACGTAGGCTCGCGCGACGACGACTGCCACGCCAAAGGACCAGGGAGCGCGCGAAGCAGGCGAGCCCCCGACGCCCGGCAACCGAGGGTGCTTCACTCGATGATGCGCACGCGTTCGCCGGCGAAGATGTTGGTGCTGCAGCGCCGTCCACTCGGCCACTGGATCGATACGCTCGCGTGCCCCGACGGTCCGAGCGGCAAGACTTGCCAAGGCGAGTTTTGGCTCTGAAAGCCCTGCGTCGATCGCACCGTATAAAATCGCGGCGGCACACTGCCGTCGACCCGGTAGGTCGCGCCGACGGCGTCGCGATTGCTCGCGGTGCCTTCGAGGCGAATCACCGCCGTCGCCCCTGGGGGCTTCGATTGTCGGTAGAAGGCGTCGAGGCTGCGCGAGCCTACGGCCGGCGGCATGCCGTCGGCCGTCGCCATGCCGCCGATCGAATAGAAGAGATCGGTGTCGCCATCCTGGTCCGTGTCGCCCAAGGCCATTCCGTGCGTCTGACTCGGTCCGTGCCCGTCGATGACGAATTGACTGCAACGGGTAAAGGCGAACGACCCCTCGGGCGTCAACGCATTGCAGTACACGATGTCGTTGTAGCGGAAGGCCGGGTTGCCGGTGCCGATGAGTACGTCATGGCTGCCATCGTCGTTGAAATCACCGACCGTGAGCCCCATCGTGTTCTCGAAGCCGTTGGGGTCGGCCAACCCGGCGCTGCCGAACGGATCACCCAGCACTTTGTCGATGCCCACCTCGCGTCCGAGCGGGGTGAAGCGGCCTTCGCCTTCGTTGCGCAGAACGTAGTCCTGCCGCGTCCAGCGTCCGACGTAGAGATCGTCGCGCCCATCGTGGTTGAAATCGGCTGCCGCGGCGGCAAAGACGAGGTCGATCTCGCCTCCCGCGAATCGCAGCAGATCGGAGACATCGGCGAAGCCGGAATTCCGGTCGTTGCGATAGAGGACGCCTCGCACGAGCCCTGAACGATAGAGATCGCTATCGCCGTCGCCGTCGTAATCGAACCATACGGGATTACGCTGCGTCAGGAGAATCTCTCTCGGATCGATTCCCATCGCCGCGGATACATCGACGAACTGCAGCGCGCCGACATTGCGGTAGAGGAACGCCGGACCTTCGATCGGGTTGACGAAGAAGTCGAGTCGGCCGTCCAGGTCGAAGTCGGCCCACGAGGCACCCCACCAGAACTGTTCGAGATCGGTCAAGCCGCTCTCCGACGTAACGTCGACGAGCTTTCCCAGCGTCGGCCAGTCGTTGCGATACAGGCGCAGGCGCGCCTTGCCGGAGAAGCCGCCGTTCACCAGCAGCACGTCGGGGTCGCCGTCATTGTCGGCATCGGCGAAGCTGGCAGTCCAGTTGTAGTGTAAGTGATCCGGGTCGATCCCGGTGTCGATCGCTTCGAACGTACCATCGCCGCGGTTGCGGTACAGGCGCGAGATGCCGAAGTTCTCATCGAGGCGCTCGTCGGAGTCGCTGGCCCAGAGGTCGTCCCAGCCGTCGCCGTCGATGTCGACGATGGCCGCGCCCTTGCCGAAGGAGAGTTCGTCGATGCCGACGACGTTGGCGACGTTGCAGAACCGCTGCCCGTCGTCGCAGTCGAACCGCGGAAGGAGCGGAGCTTGACGGCATCCTTCAAGGGTCGCGTTGACGCCGGCGAGGAGCTCGTCGACCGTGAGCTCGCCGTCGCGACTCGCATCGGCCGCGGCGCAAAGCGCGTACGCGGCGTCGCCGAGAATGATGGCGACGGTGCGAATGACCTCGTCGACGGTGACCGCGCCGTCAGATCCACAGTCACCCCAGCACGGTACCACGGCATCGGATGCGCTGACGACGCGGCAGGGCGCGGATGGGCCACCGGCCGCGGCGGCCGCAACCCATGCGATGAGGAAGCAACCTACGAGCAGAAACCGGAGGAAATGCGAGGCTACGGTGCGGCGCGTCGCGCGAACGAAGTACATCCGGCGATCGCTAGCGGCCGCACGCCGGTAGAGGTAGGGGGGTGGAAGCTGAATGGGCGAAATCGTCGCCTCAATGCTCCCGCAAGCGGCCTGAACGGTAAGGGTGCGCCGTGGTGAATCCGGCGCACCCGCGGCTGTTACTTCGGCTTGGCCTGGCTCAGATCGTGGACGTTCAACTTCTGCCCGTTGACGACGATGTCGCCGGGCTTCTGACCGGCGGCGCAAGGTCCGGCATAGGTGCCGCGCAACGTCGACGACGACTGCCCTTGCCCCATGAATGGCGGCGTGAAGCTCGACTCGATCTTGCCTTCGTAGGAACTCTGGAAGTCGCCGGTGAACGTCGCCTTCGAGACCATCTTCGATTTGCCGAAGGTGCACTCGCTCTCGACGACGTAGCCGGAGCCGCTGCGCTGGACCTCGTTCTTGCTGCAGGTCGTGCCCGCCATGCCCTGTCCCATCTTCTGCATGACGCGGTCGCTCTCGGCGTCGACACATTCCTCCGAGGTGATCGATTCACCATCCCCGGACGACATGCTCACCTTCCACAACCCCGCTTTACGCAAGGGCAACTCCTCGGCGGTGGCAACACTCGCCAGGAGGCAAGCGAATCCGGCAACGGCCCAAGTCCATAGGTGACGATGATTCATGTTCTTTCCTCTTTTCAGACGCTGCCCCGCGCGCCACGACCACTCCGATCGAAACGTTCCTTCACGGTCGATCGGTATCGATCCTTAGCGCATTCCGGTTCGACCCCGATACCAACTCCCGCTTTCGTCGAATTCGACGATCACCCACCGCCTCAGGCGCGACGCACCGGCACACCGCGGGCGGCGAGGTAATCCTTGCACTCCTGCACCGTGTATTGGCGGAAGTGGAAGATCGACGCCGCCAACGCCGCCGTTGCGCCGCCCACGGTCAATCCCTCGTAAATGTGTTCGAGATTGCCGACACCCCCCGAAGCGATCACCGGCACCTGCACCCGGTCGGCGATCGCCCGCGTCAGCTCTAGGTCGTAGCCGACCTTGGTGCCGTCGCGGTCCATGCTCGTCAGCAGGATCTCGCCCGCCCCGAGGGCCTGCATGCGTTCAGCCCAGTCGACCGCGTCGAGACCCGTCGGCGTGCGGCCGCCATGCACATAGACCTCCCAGCGCGCCGGTTCGCTGCCCGGCACCCGCTTGGCATCGATCGCGACGACGGTGCACTGGCTGCCGAAGCGCAGCGCCGCTTCACGCACGAAGTCCGGGTTCTGTACCGCCGCCGTGTTGATCGACACCTTATCGGCGCCGGCATTGAGCAGATCGCGCACGTCTTGCACCTCGCGCACGCCGCCACCGACGGTGAGCGGCATGAACACGGTCTCCGCCGTGCGAGCGACGACGTCGAGGATGATCTTGCGACGCTCGTGCGAGGCGGTGATGTCGAGGAAGGTCAATTCGTCGGCACCCTCCGCGTCATAGCGCTGGGCGACCTCGACCGGGTCACCAGCGTCGCGTAGGCCGACGAAGTTGACGCCTTTGACAACGCGGCCGTCCTTGACGTCGAGACAGGGAATGATGCGTTTGGCGAGCATGGGCGGGTCTCGGAGGCTCGAGGATTCAAGCGCAAGGCTGAAGGCTAGGAGGTTTGGCGGATGGCTTCGGCTAGGTCGACGGCGCCGGTGTAGATGGCGCGACCGACGATGACCGAGTCGATGCCGGCGGCTTCATGCGCCCGCAAGGCGAGGATGTCGGCGAGGCTACCGACGCCTCCCGACGCCGTCACCGGAATGCTCAAGGCATCGGCGATGGCGCGGGTCGCCTCGACGTTGACGCCCTCCTGCGTGCCGTCGCGGCTGATGTCCGTGTAGATGATGCGCGCCGCGCCCCACTGCTCCGCCGTGCGCGCCAAGTCGACGGCGCGCGTGCTGCTCGTCTCCAACCATCCCTCGACGGCGACGTGCCCGTCGCGCGCGTCGATGCCGACGGCGACTCGTCCCGGGAAGCGCTTGCACGCTTCCTCCACCGTCGCCGGATCGCGCAATGCCGAAGTACCGAAGATCACCCGATCGACCCCCAAGGCGAGGAACTCCTCGACGCGCGCCAGCGTGCGGATCCCGCCTCCCACTTCGAGTGGAATCGGCAGCCCGGCACACAGGCCGCGGATCGCCTCCAGGTTCATCGGCTTGCCCTGCACCGCTCCGTCGAGATCGACGACGTGCAGATAGCGCGCTCCCGCCGCGACCCAACGCTGCCCCATGGCCACCGGGTCGTCGCCGTAGACGGTCTCGGCATCGAGGTCGCCGCGCAGCAAACGCACGCAACGGCCGTTCTTCAGATCGATCGCGGGGAGAATCAACATGGGGTGCTCTAGGCTGAGGCTGAGGCTGAGGCTAAGGCTGAGGCTGAGGCTGAGGCTGAGAGACGAGTTGGGCGAAGTTTTCGAGGATCTTCAGGCCGATGCGTTGGCTCTTCTCGGGGTGGAACTGGGTCGCGAAGAGGTTGCCGCGCACCACCGACGAAGTGAACTCGACGTCGTACGTCGTGCTCGTTGCGATCAACTGCGGATCCTCGCAGCGGACGTAGTACGAGTGCACGAAGTACACGAAGCTGCCGTCGTCGATGCCGGCGAGGTGAGGCGCCGGCTGCCGCTTGTCGATGGCATTCCAACCCATGTGCGGCACCTTGAGTTCGGCACGGTGGTCGAAACGCACCACCCGCCCCGGCAACAGACCGAGCCCAGGGACCCGTCCGAACTCCTCGCTCTCCTCGAACAGCAACTGCATGCCGACGCAGATGCCGAAGAACGGCTTGCCGTCGCGGATGACGCCGCGCACGCAGTCCTCTAGCCCGTACAAGCGCAGGTTCTCCATGCAGGCGCCGAAAGCTCCGACTCCCGGCAGCACCACGCCCGCGGCGCGGCCGATCTCGGCGACGTCGCGCGTGATGCGGGCCTCGGCGCCGACCTTCTCCAGGCCCTTCTGCACCGACCGCAGGTTGCCCATGCCGTAGTCGACGACGGCGATCATCGGCTGCTCTCTCCGACGCACTTCATCCCGAGCTCACAGCGCGCCCTTGGTCGACGGCACGCCGACGACGCGTGCATCCACTTCCTTGGCCCGGTCGAGGGCCCGGGCGAAGGCCTTGAAGGCGGCTTCGATGATGTGGTGCGCGTTGCGCCCACCGAGTTGCCGCAGGTGCAGGTTCATCGCCGCCTCGTTGGTCAGCGCTAAGAAGAAGTCGTGCACCAGTTCGGTGTCGAAGGTCCCGACTCGGTCCTGCGTCATCTCCAAGCCGTACGCCAAGAACGGTCGGCCGCTCAGGTCGACGACCGCGTGCACCAGTGCTTCGTCGAGCGGGCAGCTGGCGTCGCCGAAGCGACGGATGCCCTTCTTGTCGCCGATCGCCTGCCGCAGCGCTTGCCCCAAGGTCAGGCCGACGTCCTCCACCGTGTGATGCTGGTCCACTTCGAGGTCGCCGCGGGCCTTCACCGTCAGGTCGAGGAAGCCGTGCCGGGCGAGCGCGTCGAGCATGTGGTCGAGGAACGGGATGCCGGTATCGATCGACGAGGTGCCGCTGCCGTCGAGGCACAACTCGACACGCACCTCGGTCTCCTTCGTCTTGCGATCGATGGTGGCGGCGCGGCGAGGCAGCGCGGCGGTCGAACTACTCATGTCGCTCCTCCCTTCACGTGAAGCGGCGGCGTACGGCGGCAGCGTGAGCGCCATAGCCTTCGAGGGTCGCCAAATCGGCGATCGACGGCGCCAGCTTCTGCAAGCCGGCGCGAGTCGCGCGCACGACACTGGTGCGCTTGACGAAATCGTAGACGCCGAGCGGCGAGAAGAAGCGCGCCGTGCCACCCGTCGGCAATACGTGGTTCGGACCCGCCATGTAGTCGCCCAAGGGAGCCGGCGCGTACGGCCCAAGGAACAACGCCCCTGAATTGCGGATGCGCTTGGCCCAACGCTCGGGCTTGTCGACCAGCAGCTCGAGGTGCTCCGGCGCCACTTCTTCGGCGAGGGCGATGGCCTCGTCTTGGTCGCGCACCAGCACGATCGCGCCGCGCCGCTGCAAGACCGACGCGATGGCGTCGCGCCGCGGCAGTTGGGCGAGTTGGCGCTCGATGGCGGCTTCGACGGCGCTCGCCAACGCGGTCGAGGTCGTCACCAGCAGGGCACATTCGTCACCGCTGCCATGCTCGGCCTGGGCCAACAGGTCGGCGGCGACGTACTCCGGATCGGCCGTGTCGTCGGCGATCACCAAGACCTCACTCGGCCCGGCCATGCCGTCGATGTCGACCGTACCGTAGACGAGCTTCTTCGCCGCCTGCACATAGGCATTACCTGGGCCGACGATCTTGTCGACCTTCGGGATCATCGTCGTGCCGTAGGCCGCGGCGGCGACGGCTTGAGCGCCGCCGACGCGATAAATCGCATCGACACCGGCGATCTTGGCGGCAGCGAGTACGGCGGGGTTGTAGCCGTCGGCCCCCGCGGGTGACAGCATGATGACCTCTTCGACGCCGGCGACGCGCGCCGGAATCGCCGTCATCAGCACCGACGAAGGATACGAGGCGTGCCCGCCCGGCACGTAGACGCCGACGCGGCGCAGCGGCGTGATCTGCTGGCCCAGTTGAAAGCCCTCGCCGTCGTCGTAGCTCCACGACGCTTCGACCTGCTTCTTGTGGAACGATGCGATTCTTCGCGCCGCCAGCTTGAGAGCGCGCTTGGCGCTCGGCGCCAACGACGCCACGGCGGCATCGATCTCGGCGGCACCGACCTTCAACTGCGCCGGCTTGAGGGTCACTTTGTCGAAGCGCGCGGTGTAGTCGAGCACGGCGCGATCGCCGCGGGCGCGCACCGCCTCGACGATTTCGCGTGCCGCGTCGTCGACCGAGGCGGACGTCTGCGCGCCGCGCTCGCGAATGGCCGCGAAGCGGCGGCGGAAATCCTTCTGCTGTGTCGAAAGCTGGCGAATGCTCATCTTCACTCCCGAACTCGAACGACGTCGGCGCCCAATGCCGACAACTTCTTCTCGATGCGGGCATAACCGCGATCGAGATGGTACACGCGCGACAACTCGGTGGCACCCTCCGCCGCCAGACCCGCCAGGATCAAGCTGACGCTGGCGCGCAGGTCGGTCGCCATCACCGGCGCGCCGCCCAACCGCTCGACGCCGCTGACGAAGGCGCGGTGGCCCTCGACATTGATGTCGGCCCCCATTCTGCTCAGCTCATACACGTGCATGAAGCGATTTTCGAAGATCGTCTCAGAAATGATCGAGCGCCCCTCGGCCACGCACAGCGCCGCCATCATCTGCGCCTGCAGGTCGGTGGGGAAGCCGGGGTACGGCATGGTCTTGATGTCGACCGCTTGTAAGCGGCGGTTGCAGACCACGCGCACGCCGTCGTCGGTGGGCGTGACCTCGGCGCCGGCCTCGCGCAGCTTGACGATCACCGGCTCGAGATGGTCGCGACGCGCCCCGCGCACCTCGACGTCGCCCCGAGTCATGGCCGCGGCGATCAAGAACGTGCCGGCCTCGATGCGGTCGGGAATGACGCTGTAGTCGGTGCCGTGCAGGCGCTCGACGCCGTCGATGATGATGATGTCCTCGCCGGCGCCGCGAATGCGGGCACCCATCGAGATCAGGGCCTCGGCGACATCGACGACCTCTGGCTCGCGCGCCGCGTGTTCGATGACCGTGCGTCCCTTGGCCAAGGCCGCCGCCATCATCAAATGTTCGGTGGCACCGACGGAGGGGAAGTCGAGATAGATCTCGGCGCCGCGCAGTTCTTCGGCTTCGGCCCGGACGTAGCCTTGCACCAGTTCGACGCGGGCGCCCATGCGCTCGATGCCGTCGAGGTGCAGGTTCACCGGCCGGCCGCCGATGGCACACCCCCCTGGGGTCGACACCGCGGCGCGTCCGTAGCGCGCCAGCAACGGCCCAAGCACGAGGAACGAGGCGCGCATCGTCTTGACCAAGTCGTAAGGTGCTTCGAGGCGCGACAGCCGTTCGGCGCGCACCCGCACCACGCCATCGCCCTCCGCCTCGGCATGCGCCCCGAGGCCACGCAGCAGGCGCAACGTCGTGCGCACGTCGACGACGTCGGGGATGTTGCGGAAAATGCATTCCTCCGGCGTCAACAAGGCCGCCAACAACACCGGCAGCGCCGCGTTCTTGGCGCCATCGACGTCGACCTTGCCCTGCAGCCGCGCTCCGCCGCGGACGATGATTTTGTCCATCTGCGTACCTCGTGACTCAGCGCCGCCGCGCCTCGACGAAACGCGGCAACCCGCTCCAATCCGGCCGGCAGTCCGCCATCTCCCACGCCGGCCCGCGAACCAGGTCCAGCGCCGCCTCTCCCTGCGTACAGCCGATTTCGAACAAGAGCCACCCGCCGGGAACCAACGCGCGTTCGGCCTGAGCGACGAGGCAGCGCGCCGGGTCGAGGCCGTCCGCTCCGCCGTCGAGGGCGAGGCGCGGTTCGTAGTCCAACTCCGGCTCGAGGCCGGCGAGTTCGGCGGTCGTGACGTAAGGCGGATTGCTGACGATCAACTCGAACGAGGCATCCGGTGCCCCGTCCAGTAGGTCCCCGCGGCGGCAATCGACGCGTGCCGCGACCCCGAGCCGCTCGGCGTTGCGCGCCGCCACCGCCAAGGCGGCGGCGGAAATGTCGATGGCGCGGACGGTCGCCTGCGGCAACTCGCTGGCGAGCGCGATGGCGATGCAGCCGCTGCCGGTGCCGACGTCGGCGACGCGCAAGGCCGGGACGACCATGGCGCGGGCGTGGTGCAGCGCGCGCTCGACCAGACATTCGGTCTCGGGGCGCGGCACCAAGACGGAGGGGTCGACCACGAACGACAGCGACCAGAACTCGCGTTCGCCGAGGATGTAGGAAACCGGCTCGCGCCGCAGGCGGCGCTGCAGCATGGCGGTGAAGGCGGCGACCGTCGTGGCGGGGGGTTCGGTGTCGCGCCGCAAGACGAGGCCGGTGCGATTGGTGTTCCAGGCCGCCGCCAAGAGCAGCTCGGCATCGAGGCGAGCCGAGTCGATCCCGGCGGCCTGCAGCGCCGATCCGGCCTCGCGCAACAATTCGCCGGCCTGAGCCATGCTCATGCCTCGGCCGCCTGCAGCGCCTCCGCCTGATGGTGCGTGATCAGCGCATCGATCACCGGGGCCAAGTCGCCCTCCATGATGCGGTCGAGAGAATAGAGGGTCAGGTTGATGCGGTGATCGGTGAGGCGGCCCTGGGGGAAGTTGTAGGTGCGGATGCGCTCGGAGCGATCGCCCGAACCGACCATGCTGCGCCGGTTCTCGGCGACCTCGGCATGCTGTTCGGCCTGGGCCCGTTCGAGCAGGCGGGCGCGCAGGATCTTGATCGCCTTGGCCTTGTTCTTGTGCTGCGACTTTTCGTCCTGGCAGGCGACTACCAACCCCGACGGCAAGTGGGTGACGCGCACCGCCGAGTCGGTGGTGTTGACGCTCTGCCCGCCCGGACCGGACGAGCGGTAGACGTCGATGCGCAGGTCCTTGACCTCGTCGATGGCGACGTCGACCTCGTCGGCTTCGGGCAAGACGGCGACGGTGACGGCGGAGGTGTGGATGCGGCCGGAGGCTTCGGTGGCGGGGACGCGTTGGACGCGGTGCACGCCGCCCTCGAACTTGAGCTGGCTGAAGGCGCCGTCGCCGTTGATGAGGGCGATGACCTCTTTGAGGCCGCCGATGCCGGTCGGGTTGGAGCTGAGGATTTCGATGCGCCAACCCTTGGTTTCGGCGAAGCGGCCGTAGGCGCGGAACAACTCAGCGGCGAACAGGGCGGCCTCTTCGCCGCCGGTGCCGGCGCGAATTTCGAGCAGGACGTTCTTGTCGTCGTTGGGGTCGCGCGGCAGCAGCAGGATGCGCAGTTCCTGTTCGAGTTCAGCCTGGCGGGCGCGCAGCGCCGGCAGTTCGGCCTTGGCGAGTTCGCGCAGCTCGTCGTCGTCGCCTTCGAGGATTTCTTTATGCCCTTCGACGTCGGCGTTGACGTCCTTCCAGACGCGGAAGGTGCGCACGACGGGCGCCAATTCGGCGTGCTCTTTGGACAGGCGGGTGTAGTCGGCGCGGTTGCCGATCACGTCGGGGTCGACGAGCAGACGCTCGAGGTCTTCGAAGCGGCGTTCGACGTCGTAGAGCTTCGGCAGCATGGTTCAGGGGGGCGGAAAAAAAGAGGGCGAGGGAGCGCGCTCCCTCGCCCTCGGCAACGATGCGAGCGGGTGAATGAGGCCCGCGGCGCTCAGTTGGAATTGGCGGCGGCCGGCGTGCCGTACTTGCGGCGGAAACGCTCGACGCGACCGGCGGTGTCGAGGAACTTCTGCTTGCCGGTGTAGAACGGGTGGCAGTTGGAGCAGATTTCGACGTGGATGGCGGCCGCGGTCGAGCGGGTCTCCACGGAGTGGCCGCAGGCGCATTGGATCTGGACGACGTCGTACTTGGGATGAATGTTTTCGCGCATGGCTCGTGCTCCTTGTCGTGATCGCTCGGAATCGCGGTTAGTAGCACCGTCCGACTTGTCAGACAAGTCGGACGGGTCGGACCTGTCGGACAAGTCTGACGTGTCGGACCTGTCGGACTTGTCGGACCTGTGCTAATTCGCGCCGATGGTCATTCTCGACTTCGTCCTGTCCAACTACCGCAACTTCAACTCGCGCGCGACGCGCGATGCTCTGATCGCCTACTGGCGGCATATCGAGGGCGGCGGCAAGATGTTTTGGGCGGTGGCCGGCGCCATGTCGTCGGCCCAGCTCGGCATCACCCTGGCCCCGGCCATCCGCGCCGGGCTGATCCACGGCTTGTCCGTCACCGGCGCCAACCTCGAGGAGTCGCTGTTCCGCCTGGTGGCGCACCACAGCTACAAGGATTTTCCCGACTACCGCTACTTCACCAAGGAAGACGACACCAAGATCCTCGAAGCCCGCATGCGGCGGGTCACCGACACCAGCATCCCCGAGGACGAGGCCTTCCGCGTCGTCGAAGGACAGCTGGTGCCGATGTGGACGCAGGCCTCGGCGGCCGGCGAGCGGCGCTTCTGGCACGAGTACTTCTACGAGCTGGTGCAGGCGATCGACCCCTCCAAGCACGAAGGCAACCCCGCCGAGTGCTGGCTGCTGGCGGCCGCCGAGGCGAACCTGCCGATCGTCGTGCCCGGCTACGAGGACTCGACCTTCGGCAACATCTTCGCCTCGCACGT
>CAZGEJ010000013.1:29922-123416 GCA_964524885.1 uncultured Binatia bacterium (SeqCode) | reverse complement strand
CCGTGCGACTCGCCCCAGGTGGCGATGCGGAAGAGATGTCCGAAAGTCGATCCCATGATGGATCGAGCCTACGCAACCGCGGCGCCGGCGGCAATCGTCGGCGCGCTCATTGCGCCAACAAGTAGCGCAGCAGGGTGCGCCCGCCGAAGCCGGTGGCGCCGCGCGGATGGCCGGGGTAGGGCTTGCCGGCGGCGGCGGTGCTGGCGCAGTCGATGTGCGCCCAGGGCAGGCCGCCGGTGAACTCGCGCAGGAACAGCGCGCCGATGATGGTGCCGGCGTAACCGTCGCCCATGTTCTTGAGGTCGGCGATCGAGCTGTTGATGTCGCCGCGGTACTCCTCCGCCAGCGGCAGCTGCCAGAGGTTCTCGCCCCGTTCGCGGCCGGCGGCGATCAAGTCGGCGATGACGCCGTTGTCGCTGCCGAGGATGCCGGCGTACTGGCACCCACCGCCGCTATGGCGATGCCTGGTTGACCGGGTCTTGATTTTCCTCCACTCCTCCCACATCGCCCTCAACATGAAGAATACCGAGGCGCAGGAACTCGCGAGCGACGTTGCCCGCTTGAGCGGCCAGTCGATCACCGCCGCCGTCATCGACGCGCTGCGCGACCGCAAGGCGCTGCTCGAGCGACGCACCCAGCGCGCCCGGCGTCTGCAGCTCGCCCGCGTGTTTCTCGAACAGGAAGTCTGGCCCCTTCCCGACGCTTCCCGCGCAGCCGGGGTGGGCGAGGACGAGCTGCTCGGCTTCGGTGAGTCGGGGGCATGATTCTCGACAGCTCGGTCGTGGTTGCCATCGTGCTCGGCGAGTCCGAAGCGGACGCCCTCATCGAGAAGATCTCGGCTGCCGACCACGTCGCGATCTAGGCCGCCACCTTCGTCGAGGCGGGGATCGTACTGTCGCACCGCAAGGGCCGCCCGATGGCCGGCACCCTCGAACTGCTGTTCCAAAAGCTCGGCGTGGCCGTGTTTCCCTTCACCGACGCACATCGCCAGGCCGCCCTCGACGCGTGGTGGCGCTTCGGCCGCACCCGAGCGCCCGCAGCCATGAACTTCGGCGACTGCATCGCCTACGGCACCGCTAGCGTCGAAGGCGAGCCCCTCCTCTTCAAGGGGGGCGACTTCACCCTCACGGATATCCCGCCCGCGTAGGCTCAGCAGCACTGCCGAAAGGCGTGCGTTCCGCCGGCGCGATGCGGACGCAGGACTATATGATGGGTGTCCCCCATCGTTCCTCTCCTACGGCTACCGGCAGTTCTTGCCGAACACGCCAACGGTCGGCGCTTCTCTATTCAGGGATGCGCTCGCCGCGTCTGGGTGTCAGATCTCGCGGCTCGACCGGTTCGTGGAGCGGCACCTCGAGGCCGGCCGGATCAGCAAGTCCGGTTCGCGCAAGCGTGAGTTCTACGCCCCGACCGTCGCCGGCGAGCAACGCGCGCTCGCCCTGCTGCGCGCACACGGCGCCCCGAAGCCTGCCCAGCCGGCCCCGGCAGCAGCGAATCCGTCCTGAACGAAGCGTCCGATGCCATGATCCGCGGCGATTGTGGCGGATGCGACGAATTTGTCGCCGCCAAGTCGAGGGATTGTGGCCGTTGTGCCGAGTTTGCGCCGCTATGTCCGCGATCGTGGCGCATTGGTGGTGGATGACGTGCCATGTTGATGCGGATTATGGCTAGTGGACGTACGCTAGCGACGTTTTGCCCGATAGAGTGGCGGTTTAACGAAATTGCGCGCCATTGTTCGCGCATGTAGTGTCTGGTTGACGAAATTTCACGCCGCTATCTGAGCGGATAGTGTCTGTTTGGCGAAATTTGGCGCCATGATTTCAGGGGATCGTGGCAGATTCGCCGCGATTGGGGACGCACGCACTCCTTTGTGTCCGGCCGAGGGGAATGAGGCGCGCATCCATCGCCTCCATGGACAGCCGCTTCTCTTCCTTTAATCCAAGGGGTGGGCGTCCCGCGTCAGCATCCGTGTCAGCGTCCCTCCCTGAGGATCGTCGCCACGGCAGAAGGGTCGAGGACGCAGCGGCCGTCGGACGATCTGGTGCTGCCTTTTCAATTGTGCCGACTCGGAATACCATTGCCCGCATGGAGTCGCTGGCGATCATCGTGCAGCCTCGGGGTAGAATTCAGTGAGTCAAGGCGAGGACATTCTTTTCGAGGTGGCGACCCCGCTGGGGTTCACGGTACGTGTGTCTCGTCGCTATTGGCACCTCATCACAACGGTGAAGCACCCGGTCATGGCCGGCCACGAAGCCGATGTGCAGGCCACGCTCGCCGACCCGGCGGAAATCCGGCGTAGCCGCAGCGACCCGAATGTGCTCCTCTTCTACCGCACGCAACGCATCGGGCGCTGGGTATGTGCCGTGACCCGTCGACAGGACGATGCTGGATTTCTCATCACCGCCTATCCGACCGATGCGATCAAGGAGGGAACCCGCCTATGGCCGACCTGAGTATCTTTCACGATCCCACTGGCCGGACGCTGACCGTCTGGTTCGGCGCGCCCCAATCCGAGTACATCTGCGAGGAAACGGGCGATGAGGTCGTCCTCATGAAGGACCGTAACGGCCACGTCATCGGTTTCGAACGCCTCAACTACGTGCCGGGTTCGAAGCTGCCGATCGAACTGGAATTCGAAACCCTCTCCGGAGCCGCGTAGGGGAGCCCGATCCGGCGCCGGCGCAGAATGGGTTGAAGTTCAGTCCCTGCTCGCGGCTGAGATCGCTCGCCTAACTGGCGGAACGGGACGCACGCGATTCGCGTTGAGCCGAGTGAACTGCTGGCGTGTGGGCCGAAGCCTCGGCGAAGGCCGAAGCGGCCTGCGGCGGTGGTCCCGCGCCCCCGGACGATCCCGCTCCGGTACCACGAAGCCTTGGCGCCGAAGAGATGCCAGAGCACGGCGGTGGGCATAGCGGCGCGTGAAGAGGCGCGAAGCCTGTACGGCCCGGCGCCACGGTCGCTGCACGCCGGTTGTGGGTCTCCTGCGCATGGTGCATGAATCCCCCGACACGGAGCGCCGATGAGCGGACAGCCCGGACAAGCTGAGTTTGTCTCGCTCGCTTCGGGCGCTGCTGCGGCAACCGTCTCTGCTCCTGACCCGGGCGTTGCCTCAGAAGGACACTCCGTGCACTCCTTCGATGCCATTGCGGCTTGCACCCCGTCCTGCCGTGCCTCGTCGCGCACTGCTATTTCCGCCGCCGTGCTTCGGCATCCCCTTGGCGCGAAGGCCCCGTGGTACAGGATCAGATTCGTCCTTGGTCGCGGCACCATCGCTGCCAGCCGTTCCAGCAGTTCGCTCGGCTCGAAGCGAATCGCCTGCGTCCCGTCCCGCCAGCGACGCCGCAGGCGCAACAGCACCTTTCCCTCCGCCGTCCAACTCAGGCTGTGTTGCGCCAACGGCGGCCGCAACACGTAGCGACATAGGCGTTCCAGCCGGCGCTCGTCCCCCCGCTCGCACCGCAGTGTCGGCGTGCAGGTCGAAACCTTCGAGATGCGCCTGCCGTGGCCCCGAGGTCCGCAGGCCCGGCGCATCGGGCTCCGTGCCGAGCCGTACCAGCCGGCGTCCGGCACGCGGGCCGGTCGCGGCCCAGCCCGTCGGCGTTCCCGCGCTTCACCCTGTCGTTCCAAGATACGGTAGCCGCGCTGACGCCCGGGGCGAGTTTCGAGTTGAGCGGCGCCTCCGGTGTGCTCAAGCAGATCGAGTTCCGCGACGAGGGTTCTCGCGCTCGCGTTCGTGGAAGGCCGGCAGCGGCACCTTCGTCATCGACGCCGTTGAAGTTGACCACATCGGCTTCCGCTTGGTCGACGCCCGCATGCGCTCGAACGACTTCGACACCAAGGGCACCTTAACCCTCAACGTCCGCGGCAACCTGGTGCGCGAGGGAGTTGCCGATACATTGCGCGAGGGGTTTCATGGAGCACTGGACCTTGGAGGAGGCAGGTGAAGACCACTTACTTTCAGGATACCGACACACTCTACATCGAACTCAAGGCGGGTGAGATCGTCGAATCTCGCGACCTGGATGAGAACACGGTTATCGAGTTCGACGCCCCTGGAAACCTATGCGCGGTGACCGTAGAGCATGCCCGGGAACGCACCGACCTGCCGCAGTTTTCATTCGCCCAGGTCGCCGCGTGACGCCAACGAGATTGTGTTGCCCGAACGGGTCGACGGGGCGCAGCATGCTGCGCCCTACAGGCAGCCGTCGACGACGTCGTCGACGCCGCCGCCGTGCGACTCGCCCCAGGTGGCGATGCGGAAGAGATGTCCGAAAGTCGATCCCATGATGGATCGAGCCTACGCAACCGCGGCGCCGGCGGCAATCGTCGGCGCGCTCATTGCGCCAACAAGTAGCGCAGCAGGGTGCGCCCGCCGAAGCCGGTGGCGCCGCGCGGATGGCCGGGGTAGGGCTTGCCGGCGGCGGCGGTGCTGGCGCAGTCGATGTGCGCCCAGGGCAGGCCGCCGGTGAACTCGCGCAGGAACAGCGCGCCGATGATGGTGCCGGCGTAACCGTCGCCCATGTTCTTGAGGTCGGCGATCGAGCTGTTGATGTCGCCGCGGTACTCCTCCGCCAGCGGCAGCTGCCAGAGGTTCTCGCCCCGTTCGCGGCCGGCGGCGATCAAGTCGGCGATGACGCCGTTGTCGCTGCCGAGGATGCCGGCATAACGCGGTCCGAGCGCGGCCCGCACGGCTCCCGTGAGGGTGGCGATGTCGATGATGGCGTCGGGCTTCGACGCGGCGGCGTAGGCCATGGCGTCGGCCAGGATCAGGCGCCCTTCGGCATCGGTGTTGAGTACCTCGATGGTCTTGCCGTTGTAGGCGCGCACCACGTCGCCGGGGCGGATCGCCGTACCGCTCGGCATGTTCTCGGTGGCGGGGACGTAGGCGCGCACTTCCACCGGCACGCCGAGGTCGCGCACGACGCGCATGACGCCGAGAACCGCGGCGCCGCCGGCCATGTCGCGCTTCTGCTCCTCCATCGAGTTCGCCGGCTTCAGCGACAAGCCGCCGCTATCGAAGGTGACGCCCTTGCCGACGATGGCGATGGCGCGTTTGCTCGCCTTGGCCGGCTTGTAGTGCAGTTCGATGAGGCGGGGCTCCTGCTCGCTGCCGCTGGCGACGCCGAGCAGCGCCTCCATGCCGAGTCGCTCGAGGGCGGCCGCATCGTGGATCTTGACGGTGAGCCGCTGCTTGCGGCCGATGGCGCGCGCCTCTTTGGCGAGGAACGTCGGGGTACAGTCGGCGGCCGGCGTGTTGACCAGGTCACGGCAATAGGTCGTCGCGTCGGCGAAGAGTTCGCCGCGGGTCAGTGCCGTGCGCAATTCCGGCGCTCGCGATTCGATGGCCAAGGCGACGCTGCGCGGCGGCGTCGCTTCGGGTGCGTGGCTCTTGAAGCGGGTGAAGCGGTAATCGGCCAAGCGTAGGCCTTCGACGATCGCTTCGACGGCGACGGCGGTTTGGTGGCGTGCCGGCCAATGCAGCGCCGCTTTGTCCGTCTTCAGCTCGCGGGCGCGGCTGATGAGAGCTTGCGCCACCCCCATCCAGACGTTGTTGGTCGAGCCATCGCCGAGGCCGACGGCGACGACGTAAGGCGCGGTCAGCGTGCCGTGGGTCTGGAAGACGGCGCTCTGTCCGGGGGTGCCGCGAAAGCCCTGGCGCTCGAGTTCGGCCACGAGCTTGCCCCCGGTCGCCGTATCGATGCGGGCGAGGTCGGCGCGCCAGTCGCTTCCGGCGGCGCATACGGCCATGCCGGCGACGTTTTCGACGGCTTGTTGGGTGAGACTAATCTTCATGGGGCGCTTTCTTCAGGGAGCGACGGCGCCGGCGGCATGGCGCGTCAGGTAGTCGAGCACGACTTGCTTCTCCGTCGGGGACAACGGAGCCATGCCCCGCCGCACCATCTCGCCTTGCATGCGGTCGACTTGGATCTGCCACATGGCAGCCGTCATGCTCGACGGGATCTGCAATTGGTGACAGCCGTTGCACCGCTCGGCGTAGAGGCGGGCGCCGGGCGATTCCGGTTCGGGCAACTCTGGCGTACAGCCGCTCAGCACGAGGGCCAGGGCCGCTGCGGCCCGCAGGCGCATCCGCTTCACAGGGTCTCGCGGTAGTAGGCCGCCTGGCCTGGGGTCTCGGCGACGCCGATCTCGACGGCGCGCAAGCCGCCGATGCCCAGAGCCGCGAGTTCTTGTCGCAGTTCGCCGGCGAAGTAGCGCGCCAGTTCCTCCGCCGAGCTGTGGATGATCGGCAGCTGGATGCAGTCCTTCAGCGGGAAGCTGAACTCATCCTCTTCGTAACGCACGACGATGCGCTTGCCGTCTTCCTCACGGAAGGTCAGACAGTCGCTCTGCATCGGCAGGATGAGGCGCTCGTTCAGCCGATCGCAGATGCGGCGTGCCACTTTCTTCACGACGCCGAAGTCGACGACATAACCCTGCGGGCCGAGCTCGCCCTCGATGTCGACCGAGACGCGGTAGTTGTGGCCGTGCAGGGCTTCACGGAAGCCGGGGTAGGCGATGAAGTGAGCGGCGTTGAACTTGAGGTAGTCCTTGGTGACGTGAACTTTGAACGACTGCGTCGGCATCGGAACTCCCGTGGGTATGAAGACGCGCGGACAATAGCGAAGCCGGAGGGTCGGTCAAGGCTGCGTCGCTGCGCGTCCCCTCACTTGCTCCTCGGCGGCTCGCTGAGCAGCCCGCTTGGATCGAAGTCGTCGCCGCCGGGAAGGTAGCTCGCCTCGATCACGCGCCCTTGCAGCCGCTGCAGCAGCAGACTGGTGGTGGCGCGCCGGGTCAGCGTCTGCAATGCCGGATTGCCGACCAGGAAGTCGGTGTGTCGCCCGCGCAAGGACAGGTAAGTCGTTGGACCGGGCGCGCCACGGTAAAAGTGCAGCGCGTTGTGCGCCGGGTCCGGGTTGGTGAGTGCGTCCGGGGGCACGCCCAGGATCAAGGATTCGGCCTGCATGAGGTGCAGCACACCGCTGCCGCCGCCATTCGGCGTGTTGCAGTTGGGGGCGGCCGGTTGAGAGTTGCAGCCGCTCGGGTCGATGAAACACGGTGCGCCGCCGGAGTTCGAAGGGTCCCAACCGACGACCAGATCGATGCGCGCATCCAGCGCCGCCGCCCAGAAGGCGAGTTTGCCGCCTTTCGAGTGACCGGCCACCGCGATGCGTGTGGCATCGACCTCCGCGGCGCGAGGCCCGGCCGTGCTCACCCATTCGATGGCCGCCAGCGTGCGCGCCGCTTCCAAGGCGTGGTCGGAGGGCGCCCCGAAGCCGCCGTCACCGGTGTCCAAGCCGAGGACGATGAATCCGTGCGAGGCGAACGATTCGCTGTAGGCGGCAAAGCCCGTGTGGCTGGCGCCGTAACCCGGCAAGACGACGACGAGGGGGTAGGAGCCGCTGTCCGCCGGCAAGTAGAGTGTGCCGCGCGAGGTGCCGGCGTCGCCCAGGGGACGCGGTGGGCTGACGCTTTCGCGCACGACGCCGTGCGGTCCCGGCGCTGCGGGGTCGCCGGTGAAGTTCGTCGGCGCGGGTACGTTGCCGAAGTCGGGCTCGATCCGCCCGTTGGTGCGCTCAGCGTCGGTGACCTGAGCCATGGCGGTGACCTGGGCGACGCCGGGAGGGCAAGGCGGGGCGGCGGCCGGAGCGGCGGACGAGTCGTCGTCACCGCACGCCACGAGTACGCTGAGCAGGCAGGCGACCAGTACGGCGCCATTCGGATGGATCGTCATGCTCTCCCTCTAGCTTGCGTCGCGCGTGAACCAACCCCTGCACGGCGGCCATGGCGGCGCGTCACGCTGTCGGAGCGAGGCGCCGCGCGTCGGTGAATCGCGCACGGCGGTTGGTGCCGGCCGGGTCGGCGCCGGCGCGCGGTCAGGACGCTTCGGTGATCGGGCCGGCGCGGTGGGCCTCCGCTCGGACCGAATCGAGCAGCTTCCAGGGGTGGTGTCGTGTCAGGAGGTGCAGCACGGGCGAGGTCGCCACCGTCGTCACGATGGCCATGATCACGAGCATGGTGAACAGCTCACGATTGATGACACCCAGGTCGAGGCCGAGGTTGAGGACGATGAGTTCGACCAGACCGCGCGTGTTCATCAAGATGCCGAGGCCCGCGGCATCCCGCCACGAGAAGCCGGCGAAACGCGCCGCCAGGAGCGTGCCGCCGAACTTGCCGGCACAGGCCACGAGGATGATGCCGCCGCATAGAAGCCATGCCGCCGCTCCGTCGACGACGTCGATCTGCGTGCGCATGCCCGTGTAGGCGAAAAAAGCCGGCAGGAAGAGCACCGAAACCACGTCTTCGAGCCGATGCGTCATCTCGCGGCTGATCTTGCTGTCGGGGGGGATGATCGCCCCGAGCAGGAAGGCGCCGAAGATGGCGTGGATGCCGATGAATTCCGTCGCCAGCGCCGACAGCAACAAGGCGACGAAGATGATCGCCAAGCTGGTGCGCGACAGCGATTCGTTCCCCTCGAGCCGCGGCAGGATCCGCCGCACCAGCGGCTGGCCGAGCAGCAAGACCACGGTGATGAAGATCAACGTGCTGGCGATCGTGAACAGCGCGCCGCCGAGATCCGCCTGGGCGATGCTCACCACCAACGCCAGCAGGCACCAGGCGGTCACGTCGTCGACGGCGGCACACGTCAGCGCCACCGTGCCCATCTGCGTCCGGTGCAGGCCGCGGTCGGTCAGAATGCGAGCCAGCACGGGGAAGGCGGTGACCGACATCGAGACGCCGAGGAACAGCGCAAAGACCGTGAAGCTCACGCCGGCCGGTGCCATGTCGGCGTGCAGATGCAGCGCCAGCAGGCTGCCCAGCAGAAACGGGGCGATGATGCTCGCGTGGCTGATGGCCAGGGTCGCGTGGCCGCTCTTGGCCAGCTCTTTGAGGTTCAACTCCAGGCCGACCAGGAACATGTAGAGGATCACGCCGAGCTGCGCGATGATGCCCAGGATACCGGCGACCGAAGACGGCATCAGGTACTGCATCGCCTCCGGCGCGATCCGCCCGAGCAACGATGGCCCCAGGAGAATGCCGCCGATGACCTCGCCGATGACCGCGGGTTGGTGCAGCCGCGTGAACACCATGCCGAGCAGACGCGCGGTGATGATCACCAGCGACAGCGACAGCAGGACGTGCATGAGGGTGTTGGCGGGACCGTGTCCGCCGCCGGCGCTCAACGGTCCGGTCGGTCCAGCGGTGCTCTCGCCGAATAGGCGAATCAATAGGAAGGCCACGACGGTCCCGGCCACCATCGCCACGTAGGCCATCGCAAGGATCCAGCCGGGTCGTTGGTTGCGCTCGGGCGCGGGTCGCATGGTTGCCACGGCGGACACGCTAGCCCGATCGCGCCGGCACGGCAACGCGAAGCCGCGGGGCATGGGGGAGGATCGGCGCGCCGTCGATCGGAGTGAGGTCAGGCCCGCGCCGGGGTCGATGTTGGTGCGTCAGTGGAAGGCGAGGGTGACGTCGAAGTGGATGCGGCGTTGTTTCTCGCAGTGTCCGCATTCGACTTGCACGACGCGCAACCGCCGCTCGCCGAGCTGAAGTGGGCCGTCGCCTTCGACGCGGTAGCGACCACCGCAGGGGCAACGCAGCCGCGCGATACCGTCCTCGATGTCATCGAAGCGGGGCGCCGCGATGGCCGTCGTCGGTGTCGCGCCGGGCAGTTGTCGTTCGCTGTTCCACGTGTGCCACCGGCGCCACCCCATCACGCCGACGGCAGCCAACAGCGCCAGGGTCAACAGCAATCCGACCATGGATGCGCCCCGATGCGCGCCGAGTCAGCCCTTGGAAGAATCGCTGGCGCGCCGCACCCGCGCCCCGTCGCTCAGCTCGACCGCACCGACGACGATGGTCTCGCCCCCCTCCAGCCCCGACTGGAGTCGCACTTGGTCGCCGATGCTGCCGCTCGTCTTGACGTTGCGCCGCTGCACCTTTTCACCGTCGACGAGCCAAACGAAGCTGCCGTTGTTGTCGCGTTGGACGGCGGCCGCCGGGACCAGCACCACCGATTCTCCGGCGCGTTCCGCCGGCAGATCCTCGAGAAAGCCGATGCGCACGCTCATGTCGGGCAACAGCTTGCCGTCGGGCTCGAGCACCCGCACCTCGACGCGCAAGGTACCCTTCTGGCGGTCCACCTGCGGGTACAGTTTCACCACACGCGCCCGGTAGCGTTGGTCCGGATAGGCATCGGGGGTGACCTCGGCGGCCTGGCCGAGGCGGACGCGATTGAGATCGGCCTCGTTGACGTCGAGTTCGGCGCGCAGGTCGCCCAGGTTGGCGATGCGCACGAGATCCCCCGAGCCCTCGAAGCCGCCCGGGACGGCGATTTCGCCCACTTCCTTCAGCTTCGCCAAGACGACGCCATCGGTGGGCGCACGCAGCACGGTGTAGTCGAGGTTGACCCGCGCCTGGTCGAGTTCGGCTTGCAGTTGCACCACGGTCGACTGGGCGACTTCGGCGCGCGTGCGCAGCACGTCGACCTCCTGCACCGAGATCACCGACTGCTTGCGCAGGGCGGCGCCGCGTCGCAACTCGGCTTCGGCGAGGCGTTGGTTGGCGCGTGCCACCTCCAGCGCCGCCTCGGTGCGGGCGACCACCGCCTTGTAGTCGCGATCGTCGAGCTGCACGAGCGTGTCGCCCGCCTTGACCGTCTGGCCCTCCTCGACGAAGTAGCGGTCGATGCGGCCGGCGACGCGCACGCCGATGGAGACGTAACGCTCGCCGGTGACGATGTATCCCGAGCCGGCGAGAACCGGCAGGGGCCCGACTTCGCCGCGGGTCGTGCGCTGCGCGGCGGCCACTTCGACCTCCGTCGCTCGCTGGCCGAGGGCACGTAGACCACCGCCGACGAGGGCGGCGACGGCGGCGAGCATGCCCAATCGCTTCAACCACGTCTTCCACCTGCGGCCCGGGGCGCTGCCGCCGCGGTCGATGCGTAATGCCGCGAGGTCGTCGCGCAGGCGATCGTCGGGTGTGGAGACGTCGGAAGTAGCCATGGGTGTTCCTTGTGCGGTGTCAGGCCTTGCGGAGGGCTTCGACGGGACGCAGGCGGGCGGCCTTCCAGGCAGGCCCGAGTCCGCCGGCGATGCCGATCGTCAGCGACAGAGCGAGTGCGGCCACGAGGTCCGCGGCGCTCACTTCGAGGGTGATGACGTTGGTGGTGAAGGTGGAGGCGCCGAAGCCGATACCGCCGAGGAGCCAGCCCAGCAACTCGGCGAGCAGCAGCGAGGCGAACGCGCCCAAGCCGAAGCCGAGCAGCGACAGCGCCATCGCCTCGATCTCGAACGACAGCAGGATCGAGCCGCGCGAGAATCCGAGGGCACGCAGCGTGCCGATCTCGGTGGTGCGCGACTGCACCGCGGCGTACATCGTGTTGGCGGCGCCGAAGCCGGCGCCGATTCCGGAAAGCACGGCGATGCCGATGACGAGAACGTAAAGGCTGTTCGCCGATTCGGCCTGCTTGGCGTAATAGGCCGTCTCCGGCTGTGCCTCGAGGGCATAGCGCCGGTCGTCGTCGATGCGGCGCTCCAACTCGGCCATGGCGTCGAAGCCGGTGGCGCGCAGGCGGATGCCGGAGTAGGGGAATGGTCGCTTGGCGTCGTTGGCCAACTCGCGCACGTCGACCCACACTTCGCTTTCGAACGAGGTGCCGTCGGCTTCGAGGATACCGACGACACGCCACTTGTTGCGGCCGAACTCGAGTTCGCTGCCCAGCTCCGCACCGACGTAGCGTCCGAGCACGCCGCGTCCGACCACCGCTTCCGACGAAGACGGTCGAAACATGCGGCCGCTGGCGATGCGCACGCTGTCGTGCACCTTCAGCGCCACCGGTTCGACGCCGCGCACCAGTACGTTCTCCCGCCCTCCCTCGAGGGTGAGGAAGAACGGTTGTACCACCAGCTCCGGCGAGGCGAGCGGTTGGCCGTTGCCGTCGCGCGCCACGCCGTCGAGGAAACGCAGCGACTGGAAGCCCTGCAACGTGACTTGGCTGGCGCCGTCGTTGTCGGAACCCTTGCGCAGCACCACCAGGTTCAGCGGATCACCGCTCGTCGCCAAGGTGCGCTTGAGGCTGCCGATGAGGCCGAGGAATAGGGTCGTGGCGACGACCACCAAGGCGATGACCGTGGCGGTGAGCACGCTGCGCAACGGACGGCCGCGGACGTTGCGCAGGCTGTAGGACAACGGCAGCGCCATCAGAAGACCTCACGCAACGCCTGCACCACCGGCTTGCGTGCGGCACCCCATGCGGGCGCCAGACCGGCGAGTATGCCGACGACGAACGACAGGCCGAGGCCGGCGACGATGATCTGCGGCGTGACGATGAAGTTGCCGAGCGGGCCGAGGGCCGGACTCCAGCCGGCGAATTGGCGCAGCGATTCGGTCAACACCAACGCCAGCCCGACCCCGGTGAAGCCGGCGAGGGTCGACAGTGCCAGGGCTTCGGTCAGCAAGCTGGCGAAGATGAAGCGCGACGAAAAGCCGATCGCCTTGAGCACGGCGATTTCGCCGGCGCGTTCGCGCACCGCCATCGACGCGGTGTTGGCGGCGATGAAGACGATGCACAGCGCCACCAAGCCGGTGACGATCAAGATGATCGTCACGAAGCCCTGCAGCGATCCGAAGAAGTTGGAGAAGAAGCTGGCTTCGGTCTCGCTCGCCGTCTCCGCTTCGCTGTTGCGCGACAACTCGTCGACGGTGCGCATGATCCCGTTGACCTGATCCGGGTCGTCGGTGCGCACCCAAATGACCCCCGAAATGCCGAGGCCGGCATAGCCCTTCGCCTTGAGCGCCTGGTCGAGGTACTCGCGGTTGAGCCAGAGCATCGGCGCATTGTCGTTGGGCACCTCGCCGACGATGCGCAGATCGAGGTCGGCCGGCCACACGGTGCTGCGCAGGGTGATGCGGTCGCCGATCTTCCAACCGTACTTCTGCATCGTCTGCCGCCCGACGATGGCGCCGTCGCGGTAGCGCTTGAAGTCGGCGAGCTGCTGCTTCTCGATGCCGTAGTCGGGATATACCGCTTCGACGTGCTCCACCTCGACGGCGAAGTTGGGGAAGGTGACCCGCCCGTCCTCCTCGAAGGCACCGCCGAACCAGGTGAACGACACCGCGGCGGCGACGCCCGGCACGTTGCGCACCTTGCGGGTGAACGAGTACGGCATCGAGTAGACGACGCCGGCTTTGTTGTGGACGGAGATGCGGGTGTTGCTGGTGATCGTGTCGATGAGCGCGTTGAGGCCCGTCGGCATCGTCATCAGGAGCGTGACCAACGTCACGGCTAACGTGATGGCCAAGGCGGTGAAGGCCGTGCGCAGCTTGTTGCGGCGCAGGTTGGCGAGGATGAAACCTAAGGTTCCCATGAGGTTCCCATGCACTTCAGACGGGCACGCCGACGTTGGCGAGCGGCACCCCGGCGGCGAGGCGAATCGACTCGGTCGCCCGCTCGGCCTCGGCTCCTTCGAGCAGCACCCCTTTGTCGAGGTGCAAGGCGTAGTCGACGAAGCGCAGCGCGCGCGGGTCGTGCGTCACCATGATGACGGTCTTGCCGAAGTCGTTTTTCAGCCGCCGCAGTAATCCGAGGATCGCCTCGGCGTTCTTGGCGTCGAGGTCGCCCGTCGGCTCGTCGGCGACGATGAGGTCGGGGTCCGTGACGATGGCGCGGGCGATGGCGACACGCTGCTGCTCGCCGCCGGAAAGCGTGTTGGGGAAATGCGTCAGCCGATGGTCCAGCCCCACCACGCGCAGCGCGATCTCGGCGCGGCGGTTGCGCTCGCGCGCATCGAGGTCGGTGAGCAGCAAGGGCAAGGCGACGTTGTCGCGCGCGTTGAGCACCGGAATCAGGTTGAAGAACTGGAAGATCAAGCCGACGTGGCGGGCACGCCAGCGCGCCAGCTCGTCTTCGCTCAGGTCGTTGAGCCGCTGGCCGGCGACGAATACCTCGCCGCTGTCGGGGCGGTCGATGCCCGAAATCAGGTTCATCAGGGTCGACTTGCCCGAGCCGGACGGACCCATGAAGGCGATGAAACGGCCGCGCGGAATGTCGAGTGTGACGCTCTGCAGAGCGGTGACGTCGTCGGCGGCGCGGACGTAGTGGCGCGTCACCGACCGCGTCGCGATCAGCGGAGAGGAATCCCGTTCCGAGGTCATTGCCCGGATGCTAGCTGGAGCGAAGCGCCAGAGCGAGTCTGCTGGCGCAACAAAATCGCCAGGGTTGGAACACCCACAGCGACTGGCTCCAGGGCGCCGCGTTGCCCGCGGCGGGTACGGTTCGATTGAAGGACAACGTGCCGCGAGCCCTACCAACACTACGCCTCGTCACCGTGGCGGATCGCGCAGCGCGCGCGCTGCGTCGAGGCGCTCGCCGGACTTCGCCCGCCGCAGCCGCTGCGCCGGGTAGATGCCGCGGTGTCCGGTGAAGAGGTAGGCCAGCACACTCACCAGCAACACGTGCGGCAAGGCCGTCGCGCCGAGCATCTCGACGGCCATCAGAGACAGCGCGATCGGCGTGTTGGCGGCCGCGGCGAACACCGCCGCCATGCCCACTCCCGCCGCGAGCGGCACCGGCAGTCCGAGTACCGGCGCCAGCGCATTGCCCAAGGCCGCTCCGATGAAAAACAGCGGCGTCACCTCGCCGCCGAGAAATCCGGCCGCGAGGGTCACCGCCGTGAACAGCAGCTTGGCGGCGAAGGCATACGGCGTCAGCGCCGGATCCTCGAAGGCGCGCACGATCGTCGGCACGCCGAGTCCGAGATAGGCGTCCGTTCCCCATAGAAGCCACAGGCCGACCACGGCAACGCCGCCGAGCGCCAGGCGCAGGGGCAGGCGCGGCACGTAGCGTTCACCCTGGCGTTTGAGCCAATGGGTCAGTTCGATGAAGGCCACCGTCGTCAGCGCTACCGCCGCCGCAAACAGAATCCACTTGAGCGATAACCCCAGGGTCAGCGGCAAGTAATGCGGCCCAGGGTAAGCCGTGTGTTCGATGCCCCAGGCGCGTGTCGTCCAGTCGCCGACGAGGGCCGCGATCAGCGCAGGTAGGAGGGCGTGGTACTGGATCCGGCCGAGGACGACGAACTCCAGCCCGAAGATGGCACCCGCCACCGGGGTGCCGAACACCGAGCCGAAGCCGCCGGCCACCCCTGCCGCGAGCAGTTGCGTGCGCAGCTCGCCGCGCAGGCCGAGCCGGTGTGACAGCCAATCGGTCAGGCCGGCGCCCATCTGCACCGCCGTACCCTCGCGCCCGGCGCTACCTCCGAAGAGATGGGTCAGCACGGTACCGGCCAGCACCATCGGCGCCAGGCGCAGCGGAATCTCGGGCCCGCCGTCGTGGATCGTGTCGATGACGAGGTTGTTGCCGGCGCGGATGCCATTCCCCCAGCGCTCGTAGATCCAACCGATCGCCAACCCGGCGAGAGGCAGGGTGTAGACGATGCTCGTATGGCTGTCGCGGAAGCGTGTCGCCTCGTCGAGAAGCCATAGGAACAACGCCGAAGCGCTACCGCACAAGACGCCCACGACCGCCCCGAGTCCGATCCATTGGCCGATGCTGGTCAGCCGCTGCCGCGCGTTCGGATGCATCGATCCGCGGTTTGTATCCGACTTCGTCAGACGGCGACAGGGCTACCCGAGACGCGGGTAGGTTCGACCAACTCGCGCTTCTTCCAGAGCAGGTACACGGCCGGATACACCAACAGCTCGAGCACGAAGCTCGTCGCCAGGCCGCCGACCATCGGCGCGGCGATGCGCTTCATCACGTCGGCCCCGGTGCCGGTCGACCAAAGGATCGGCAACAGTCCCAGCATCGCGGCACATACGGTCATGGCCTTCGGGCGGACTCGCTTCACGGCACCATGGACGATCGCCTCGACCAGGTCGGCGGTATGTCGCAAGCGACCCTCCTGCTTGGCCGCGTCGTGCGAAAGGTCGAGGAAGAGCAGCATGAAGACGCCGGTTTCGGCATCCAGTCCCATCAACGCGATGAGTCCGACCCACACGGCGATCGAGACGTTGTAGTCGAGGGCCCACAGCAACCACACGGCCCCCACCGCCGAGAACGGCACCGCCAACAACACGATGCCGGCCTTCACCGCCGAGCGCGTGTTCATGTAGAGCAGGGCGAAGATGAGCGTGATCGTCAGCGGCACGATGAACTTCAGCCGCTCGCGCACCCGCAGCATGTTCTCGTATTGGCCGCTCCAGGTCATGGAGTAGCCGGGCGGCAACTGCACCGCAGCGGCGACCGCCTGCTTGGCGTGCTCGACGAAGTGGCCGATGTCGATCGCCGTGGTGTCGAAGTCGACGTAGACGTAGCCGGCCAGCAAGCCGTTCTCGTCGCGAATCATCGACGGCCCGTGGGCCAACACGACGTCGGCGATCTCTTCCATCGGGATCTGCCCGCGTCCGCTCGGCAACGGCAGCAGAACCCGGCGCAAGGCCTGTAGGTCCTCGCGGTAGTCGCGGGCGTAGCGCACGTTGATGCCGTAGCGTTCGCGCCCTTCGACGGTGACGCTTTGGTTGTCGCCGCCGACCGCCGTCATCACCATCATGTTGGCGTCGTCGATGGACAGGCCGTAGCGCGCCAGGCGTTCGCGCTTGAGCACGAAGTCGAGGAAGAACCCGCCGGCGACCCGTTCGGCAAAGGCGCTGCGCGTGCCCGGCACGCGCGCCACCGCCGCTTCGGTTTCCTTGGCGAGACGCTCGATCGTGTTCAGGTCGGCGCCCATGATCTTGATGCCCACGGGGGTGCGGATGCCGGTGGTGAGCATGTCGAGGCGGCCCTTGATCGGCATCGTCCAGGCGTTCGAAATCCCCGGCAGCTGCAACGCTTGGTTCATCTCGTCTTCGAGTTCGGCATGCGAGATGCGATCGGGCCAGAAGGCGCGCAGGTATCCCTTCAACCAGTCGGGTGCGTGCTCCGAGTACCAGCGCGGTCGCTCGCGCCATTCGTTCTCCGGCTTGAGCAGCACCGTCGTCTCCATCATCGACAGGGGGGCCGGATCGGTCGAGGTGTCGGCGCGTCCGGCCTTGCCGAAGACGCGTTCGACCTCGGGAAAGGTCATGAGAATCTTGTCCTGCAGCTGCAGGGCCTTCTGCGCCTCGGCGACGGACATGCCCGGTTCGACCGCCGACGGCATGTACAGGATCGTGCCTTCGCGCAGCGGCGGCATGAATTCGCTGCCGAGTTGCCAGTACACCGGCACGGTGCTGACGACGATCGCCGCGGCGGCGGCGATCGTCGCCTTGGGATGGCGCAGGGTGAAGCGGCACGGTCGCTCGTACAGGCGATGCAGCAGCCGACTGATCGGATGCCGCTCTTCGGCGTGGTACGTGCCGACGAAGAGCGACGTGGCACAGCGGGCGATCCAGCGCGGCTGAAAGGTGAAGGGGTCGATGCGCGCGAACAGCATGCGCATCGCCGGGTCGAGGGTGATCGCCAACAGCGCCGAGATCGCCATGGCCAAGTTCTTCGAATAGGCCAACGGCCGGAACAGCCGCCCCTCCTGGTCGACGAGGGTGAAGACCGGCATGAAGGCGACGGCGATGACCAGCAGCGAAAAGAAGACTCCCGGCCCGACCTCCAACAGCGCTTCGAGCCGCACTTGGTGGAAGTCGCCCGGGCGTCCCGCGGCTTGCCAGTGGTGGATCTTGTTGTAGGCGTTTTCGACCTCGACGATGGCGCCGTCGACGAGCACGCCGATGGAGATGGCGATGCCGGCGAGCGACATCAGATTGGCGTTGAGCCCCATCGCCTGCATCGGCAAGAAGGCCAGCGCCACCGACACCGGAATCGTCACGATCGGCACGATCGCCGACGGGAAGTGCCAAAGAAAGAGCAGGATCACCAGCGACACGATGATGATCTCTTCGATCAGCTTGTGGGTCACCGTGTCGATCGCCCGCTCGATCAGCTCGGAACGGTCGTAGGTGGTCACCACCTCGACGCCTGGAGGCAGGGATGGTCGCAGTTCCTCGAACTTGGCTTCGATGCGCTGGATGACGTTGAGGGCGTTTTCGCCGGCGCGCATGACGACGATGCCGCCGACGACGTCGCCTTGGCCGTTGTAGTCGGCGACGCCGCGCCGCATCTCCGGCCCGAGTGCCACCTTGGCGACGTCCTTGATGGTCACCGGCGTGCCGCCGTCGGCGCGCAAGACGATGTTCTCGATGTCGCGGATCGTCTTCACGTAACCGCGCCCGCGCACCATGTACTCGCGCCCGGACAACTCGACGAGGCGGCCGCCGACGTCGTCGTTGCCGCTGCGCACCGCGGCGATCACTCGATCCAGAGGAATGCCGAACGATACGAGTTGGTTGGGATTGACCGTCACCTGATACTGCCGCACCTGGCCGCCCACCGTCGCCACCTCGGCGACGCCGGGCACGCTTTGGATGGCGTAACGCAGGAACCAGTCCTGGTAGGAGCGCAGCTCGTCGGAGGAATGGGCGCCGCTCTCGTCGACCAAGGCGTACTGGTACACCCAGCCCAGACTGGAGGCGTCGGGCCCGAGTTCGACCCGCACGCCCGGCGGAAGATCCTGGGTGATCTTCGACAGGTACTCGAGCACCCGCGTGCGTGCCCAATAGAGGTCGGTGCCATCCTCGAAGATGACGTAGACGTAGCTGAAGCCGAAGTCGGAAAAGCCGCGAATCGCCTTCACCCGCGGCGCGCCGAGCAGTGCCGTGGTGATGGGATAAGTGACCTGGTCCTCGATGATGTCGGGGCTGCGGTCCCAGCGGGTGTAGACGATCACCTGAGTGTCCGACAGATCCGGAAGCGCATCGAGCGGGATGGTGCGCATCGACTGCCAGGCGAAGCCCAAGGCGACGAGGGTGGTGGCGAGGACGAGAAACTTGTTCTCGGCCGAGAAGCGGATGATGCGGGCGACCATGGTTCACCTCCCGCCGTGCACGTGCGCCGCCGGGGGCGCATCCTCGGTGCCGCCCTGGGGCAAGACGCGAGCGCTGCCGGCGGGGCTGCTCCCCGTCATCGCCGCCAGCGAGGCGCGCAGGCGTGATTCCGAGTCGACGAGAAAGTTGGCACGCGTCACCACCCGTTCGTCGGGCTCGAGTCCGGCCACCACTTCGACGTGCGTGCCGTCGCTGCCGCCGAGCTTGACCCGGCGCGGCTGGAATTTGCCGGCGCCGACGGCGACGAACACCATCGTCTCCGTCCCCGAGTCGATGACCGCGTCGGCGGGGATGCGCAAGCCGTCGCGCGGCGGACTCTGCAGCACCACCTCGCCGTACATCTCGGGGCGCAACTCGCCCGTCGGGTTGGCGAAGGTGAGGCGCACCTTGACGGTGCGCGTCGTCGGGTCGAGCAGGGGGTCGATGAAGACGACGTGTCCGGGAAAAGGACGATTGGGGAAGGCGTTGAGCTGGAGCGTCGCCGTCATTCCCTCGCGCACGTAGCGCAGCTCGGTTTCGTAGACGTCGGCGAGGACCCACACCGATGACAGGTCGACGATTTCGTACGGCATGGCGCCGGCGTCGAGCTTCATGCCCTCGACGACGTCCTTCTTGGTGACGACGCCGGCGACGGGCGAATAGAGGGTGAGGGTGCGCCCTGGCTTGCCGCTGCGGGCGATGGCGTCGATGTCCCGCGCCGGGACGTCCCACAGCATCAGTTTGCGCCGCGCGGCTTCGACCAGGACGTCGCCCTCGGTCGCGGCGCCCGCCGCGGCCATGGCGTCCCGCGTGCGGCGGGCCAGAAGGAATTCCTCCTGCGCCGCGAGGAGTTCGGGGCTATAGACCGAAAACAGCGGATCGCCCCGCTGCACCGTCTTGCCGACGAAGTCGACGAAGATGCGTTCGACGAAGGCGGGCACCTTGAGGTTGACGTGGCGGACGCGGGTCTCGTCGATGGCGACGCGACCGACGGTGCGCCACGAACCGCCGACCGGTCCGAATTCGGCTGCGGTGGTTTCCAGGCCGATGAGTTGCTGTCGCGCCGGGTCGATCTCGACGGTGGCCAAGCCGGCGGCGGTTTCAGCCTGGGCCGCGTCGGTCGAGCGTGCCGGTTCGCCGACGGCCCCTGGAGACGCGGGGACCAGGCGCATGCCGCAGATGGGGCAGTCGCCCGGGTGGTCCTGCACGATCGTCGGGTGCATCGGACAGTGGTAGAGAGAAACCGCCGGCGTGGGTGCCGACTTCGGTGCGGGTGCCGATGTCGGCGACGCCGTGAGGTAGAGCACCACGCCCGTCGCGAGCGCGGCGCTGGTCAGGGCGGCGAGGAATAGGCTGCCGAGGCCAAAGCCTCGGCGCGCGGTTCGATGCGTCGTTTCGTCCATGGTGTTCCTCGCTCACATGCCGCTCATGCCGGCGCTGCCGGCATTCGGGGCCGCATTGGTGTCGGCAGCGGAGGCGGTTCCCGACTCGGTGGCCGCTGCCTCGGCGCCCGGAATGCTCGCGTCCGCCGTGCCGGCGCTTGGCGCCGTGGCGGGCGACAGTTCCACGGCTTCCTCGGCGATCAACAGTCGATGCGCCGCGGCGATGGTTTGCAGATAACCTTCCCGGTCGTTGATGACGCCGGCGTTGCTGTCGAGCACGGCGCTGAAGGTGACCTTGCCGACTTCATATTGTTTGAGAACACTCTCGGCGGTGGCGGCCGACTGTACGAGCATGCCACCTTCGTAGAGTTCGATGCTGTCGCGCGCCGCGACGAACGCGGCGCGTCGGTCGGCATTGCGCTGGCGTACGTCGGCTTCGATGGTCTCGACGGTACGGCGCGCGGCGGTATGGGCCGCGGCGGCGCCGGCAACGAGGTGGCGCTGTGAGGACTCGGCATACAAGGGCAAGGGTCCACCGACGGAGAGCAGCCACATCGGCGGCAGATCGCCGCGCACCATTACTCCGGCACCGACGGTGAGGTCGGGAAAGTAGCTCTTGCGCGCCAACTCGAGTGCAGCGCGGGCCTGCTTGCGTGCCAGCTTCGCAGAAGCCAACTCGGGGCTGCGGCGCAAGGCGCGCTCGACGTCGAAGCGGTCGCTGAATTCACGGACCGGCGTGAGAGCGGCGATGGGGGTCGGCGTGTCCACCACGGTATCGAGCGCTTGCTGGCAGAGTCGATTGAGGGCCTGGATCTGGATTCGTTCGGCGGCGGCCAGGGCGATGTGCCGTTGGCGAAGGCGGTTGCTTTCGAGTTGGGCGCGCAACACGTCGGACTGCGGGCCGACGCCGGTTTCGTAGCGGGTCCGGGCGATGGCGAAGGATTTGTCCCAGAGCACGGCGAGTTGATCGAGCAGCTCGCGCCGGTCGCGCACCAGTTGTAGGTCGAGATACGCCCGGCGGACGTCGGCCTCGGTGCCGAGGCGCAGGCGTTGGAGGACGGAGTCGCTTTGGCCGGCGGCGCTGGCAGCGATGTCGCCGCGCAGGCCGCGTTTGCCCGGCCAGGGGAAGGTCTGCGCTGCAGTGAAGGAGACCCAGCTCTGCTCCATCGAGCCGATCTCCATGCGCTCGAAGCCGTCGTTCTGTAGGCCGACCTGCAACGTCGGGTCGGGCAGGGCGGCGGCCTGGGGCACCCGGGCATGCTGGGCCTGCCGTTGCGCCTCGGCCCGCGCCAGTTCGGGCCGCGCCTCCAGGCTGCGGGCGATCAGAGCCGCGAGGGACGGATCGGCGGGCAGAGGCGCCGGCTCGAGGGCCAGTGTCGTAGCGGACGTCAAGACGAGCAAGAGGGATGCGCCGATGGAACGGGGGACTAGGCGGTAGTGCCATGCCTCCTTCGGCGTGCGCTGCTGGCGTTGTTGATGACTCGGAGATGCCTCGCTTTCGATGACCGCCGACACCTCAGGTTGGTACTGAACCTGATGCCGATACCGCGATTTAACTGCTGCTAAGGCAGTAGGGCCTAGCCATCTTCGGATAGCGTACACGTTGATCCCTTTCTCGTTCGGCTGACGCGACCACGATAGGGTCAGGGGCGGCAAAAGCTCTCCGGATCCTCGACGAATTGGCGTAGACAGCGCCGCGAGCAGAACCAGGAAGTCTGACCCAGGTGCTGCATCGACTAGTAATCGGTGTTGGGGTGCACGTTCATTCGACAAACGGGGGCGATGACCTTCAATGCTTCTGACGAACATCGGGGCAATGCGAAGAGTTCTATCGGCCGCTTCACGGTATGGAGGGCTTGTATCCCAGGGCTTTGCGTCCCAATTCCTTGCTGCTCGGCGACCTCGGCGATGAATTCGGTGCCCCGTATCTGAGAGCTGCGTGCGTATGCAGCAACGCGTGCGGCGATGTTGATGGAGATTCCGTAGAACGAACCGCCTCGCATGACTGCTTCGCCGTGATGCAGGCCAACCCGCATGGCCGGGAAATAGGGTTCCGTGGCCGCGGATGCGAAGAGCCGCTGCAGGAAGGCGCGTACCTCCTCGGGGGGCCGGCGTGACGACGAAGGCTGCGTCGCCAATGCGATCAATGAGGCGTCCTTTGCCTCGGTCGATGGCGCGGTACATTCGTAAGGTAAAGCGAACGACTAGGTCAGCCGCAACCTCCGCGCCGTGGGCTTCCGTCAGAGCAGTAAAGCCGGCGATATTGATGAAGGCAAAGGTTCGTTGCATGGCGTGCCATTTCCGTCTGGCGAGAGACGCGGACGAGATTTCGTTGCCTTGGCCGGGTCGGTGCCGATGAGTCCATGGTTTCCAAAAGGGTCGGGCACGCGACAGGACGGAGGTGGCTTTTGAAACCTACTCTGAACCTGCCCGCTTAGCCTGCGACAGCCCGGTAAAGGGATAGTGTTCCGAAAATGGTTCGTGCGCGGTGGGTTTCACGGACGTCCTCGAACCCCGCATCGCGAATCATCGGCAGGAGCTGGCCGTAAACGTTGTCCGAGGTCGTCGCGAACCCGTCGAGCATCTGAACCGAGACGAATGCAAGCCGCATCAGCCAATCCTGCGCTTCGCCCCAGTCGGCGATATGAAGCTCTCCGCCGGTCCGCAATAGTTCGCGTACCCGGCGCAAGGTCCGTCGTTTGTTGTCACTGCTCAGGTGGTGGAAGACGAGGCTGGATACGATACGATCAAATTGACGGGGCGCAAACGGTGGATCGAAGGTCATGCCTTCGTGCAGGCCGATTTGGAGGTCGGCGTTGTCGATCTTCGCCCGTGCTAGTTCCAAGACGGCCGGATCGCCGTCGAGCCCTTTGACGATAGCGGTTGGATGAGCCTGTTTGAGCATTATCGCCAAGGTCGCCGTTCCGCATCCGAGATCGAGAACTTGGTGGTTTGGTTGAATGTGAGCCTGCTCGATGAGCATTCGCTTGAAGGCATCCTCCTTGAGCGTGGCAGCGAGAACTGCGTCGTAGAAGCGCGTGAGCCAATGGAAACGAAGTGCTGGGGTCAGCGCTGTATCCTTCATTATGCCTCGATGATTGTTTGTGGTTCGCGACGTCGAGGAGAGACAGTTGGGGAGTTGTCTCAGTGCACCTGAGATGTGGTGTACATACCAGCTGCGACGTGGTCGGCGACATGGCAGTGAAACAGCCAGGTCTCGGGATTGTCGGAGACCATGTCGAAGACGTGCATGCTGGCGGGCAAAAGCTCGACGACGTCCCTGCGCGAGCGAGCGTCGGGGACGCCGACTTCATCATGCCAGTGGGGGGTGGGGATGTCTCGTTCGGAACCCAGAGCCACCATATGCCAGCGAACGCGATCGTTCGCGTTCATCTCGAGTCCATGGAGATTTCCGAAGATCAAGCCGTTGATCGAGTTTTTGAGGTGTCCGCTCATGCCGTCTGGATTTGCCGCAGCAATCGTGTCGTTGGTTAACTGACCGTCCGAATCCCTGGATTCGTCGAAGGTCAAGAATAGAGTATCGAAGTCGCGATCGCCGTCGATCGGAGTCGCGTCACCCCGTGCTCGGTTCGAATCGGTGATGATGATCGTGCCGACGGTTCCCGCTTGCACGTCGGCGTCCTCGTCGACGTGGCTATGGTACAGCCATACCTTGGAACTCAGCTCGCCGGCTGCGGGGCTGGAGTCGGGAGCTGCCTCCCACGTGTAGACACGTCGGTCGCCCGAGGCTATGGCGCCCAGACCGCTCGGTCCGTATGCGGCGCCCTCGTGCTCTATGTCATGCCTCAGGCCGTGTGGGTGCATGGATAGATCTTGGTGGGTGCGATTCAAGAACGTAACGATGAGGGTGTCGCCGACGACGCCGCGTAAGGTGGGTCCCAAGATTCCTTGCCACTCGGGTTGCTGCACTCTGTCTGTGAAAGTCGTGTCATACACTGGATGTAGCGAATCTTGTCGTATTGTAGTTGTGCTCCGAAGGGCATCGGAATCTCCTCATCAAAGACCGGGTCGTGCCCCAAGGGCGCATGGTCCCATGTGACGTGTTCGGCGGCGACCGAAGTAGGTGCGCGTTTGCGGCTGATAGGAATCGTCTGAACCGCAACAGTCGTGGCCATCTCCGCATCGAAGGATTGAGAATCCAAACAGCGCGAGCAACTTCGCTGCGGCCGCCGACGGGAATGGTCTGGGCGAGGTGAACGGTTTCTGAGGATTCATTGTATCTCCGGATCGCTTGATACAGACGGAGGCGGGACGAGTTCGGGTCCGGTTTCGGGCAGCCTAAGCGTCGATCGAGGCTGAGGCTGCCCGATTGGAACGTCTACTTCGGCGCTTGCTTGGCGAGTTCTTCCTGTTCCCTGGCCAGTGCGCGTGCTTCCGCCTCGGCGGCGCGGTAGGCGCGAACCAGGGCGCTGCAGTGACGTTCCCATGTGTCGCGCTGCTTTCCGCCAGCATGCTGCATGTGGTTCATCATTTTCTCATGATAGACGGCACGCTGTTCATTTTCGTCCGCGATACTTTGGAAGTGTGCGGCGATCGCTGCGTGCTCAGCCGGTGTGTTCGCGGACGCGATGTCGCTGGCGAGTTGTTCCGCCGAGATTTCCATTGCTTCAGCGCGGTTGAGGCTAGTGCCTACAATCGTGGCGGCGGCGATTGTTAACGTGAGCACGACGTTTCGAGTGACGGATTGCAGGGTCATGGATACTTTCCTTGGTCGAGAGGCTATTGTTCCCCGATAGTGCTGAGTCTGGGCAGGGTCGATGAGATCGTCACTTTGGCAGCGCAGCAGCAGTTACGGAGGATGGAAGCTTCTTGCTGAGGAGGGATGGGTCATTCTGACCGGATGGTTTAGCAGAACTCATGCCAAGCGGCCGACCTCGTGGGCTTGCGAGATTTCTGCACCCTCTCGTCGCTCGTGTGTCCGCGGCAGTTACAGGGAAATGTACCGCGTCGCGGGGGAATTGGCGGGATTGGGTGATTTGTTGTCGAGGCGCGGCGCCAATTGTGCCCCGGACGAGTGTGACCGCGAGGGCTACGCTGTAACCGGTGAGGTTACACTGAATTCGAGGAATGAATGCGAGCGAACGAGGTTCGGTCGATGGTGGTTGCGTGTGACCTTCGGCGATAGCGGGTCGAACGCGATTCGGCCGAGTGGACCTCGATAGGTGGTCCTCAGATGGCCTTCGCAGGAAGGCCATCTGAGTTATCCTTTGTACTCAGGGTCACGATCCTTGCGAAACGCGGCTGGAAATACGCCGTGTTTGCGCAGGAGTCGGTAGAAGCTCTCGCGTTCGACTCCTGCGTGGGCAGCTGCCGCGGAGACTTGCCCGTCAAAACGGCGTAGGATGGCTTCGAGGTATCGACGGCCTGCTTCCGTGCGTCCGCGCTCGATGGCGTCGACCCAAGTCGAGTCGGCGAGTCCGGTGTCTTGGGGGACCGAGGGTACGTAGCGCAAGATTTCAGGCGGAAGGTCGGCGACGTCGATGCAGTCGTTGGCCGTGACTACGCTGGCGCGTTCGACAGCCGAACGCAGTTGGCGCACGTTACCCGGCCAGTCGTAGGCGAGCATGGCATCCATGGCGGCGTGGGTGAAGCCGGTGATGCTCTTACTCGTGCTTCGTTCTGCTTGCTGCCGTAAGAAGTAATGGGCGAGTGCTCCAATGTCGTCTTTTCGCTCACGCAGCGGCGGCAGCCTTACCACGGCGACATTTAATCGGTACCAAAGGTCTTCGCGGAAGGTACCGTCGCGTACCATCGCCTCGAGGTCGCGGTGGGTAGCGGCTATGAGACGCACATTGACTTGGCGCTCGTTGGACTCACCGACGCGGCGGATGGTTCGCTCTTCGAGTACGCGGGTCAGTTTTGCCTGCAAGGAGAGACGCATATCGCCGATCTCGTCGAGAAAGAGGCTACCGCCATCAGCTTCCTCAAAGAGGCCTTTACGATCGCCCACGGCGCCGGTATAAGCGCCTTTGGCGTGCCCGAACAATTCGCTCTCCAACAGTTCGGCCGGAATGGCGGCGCAATTGAGCGCCACGAAACGCCGACTGGAGCGCCGTCCGAGGTCATGCACCGCACGAGCGATGCGTTCCTTGCCTGTACCTGTTTCTCCGAGGATCAGGGTCGTTGCATCGCTATTAGCAATGCGGTGGGTGAGTTCGGCCAATTCGACCATCGGCCGCGATTCTCCGACGATACCCGGTAGCAGGGACCTTTCGGTCATGCCTTTCGGTTGTACCAGTGTCATACGAGCCAACGCACGCTGGATCACCGCCCGCGCCGCCTCCGGCTCGAACGGCTTGGTGAGGTAGTCGTAGGCCCCCAGCTTGAGCGCCTCGACGGCGGTGCCGACCGAGGCGTAGGCGGTCATCAACACGAACTCCGCCTGCGGCTGCAGTCGACGGCAGGCGCGCAACACGTCGAGCCCGTCCATGTCCGGCATCTTGAGGTCGCACAGGACGACGTCGATGGGTTCGGCACTGAGGAGGCGCAAGGCCTCCGTGCCGCTGTCGGCGGTGCGGACGACACCGTCTTGGCGCAACACCTTGGCCATCAACGACAACATGTTGCGTTTGTCGTCGACGACGAGGATCGTTCCACGCCGCGCGCTCATGCCTGCAGCTCGCTTGGCGCGCTGGTCGGGCGCGGCAAGACGACACGGAAATGACCGCCACGCGCCGCTTCGACGGCTTCGATCGTGCCATGGTGGGCGCGCACGATGCCGGCGGCGACGGACAAGCCGAGGCCGCTGCCGCCGCGGCGGCGCGAGAAGAACGGCTCGAACACCCGTTGCCGATCCTCCGGCGGCACGCCCGGTCCGTCGTCTTCGACCTCGATGACGTAGCGCGCGTCGTGGGCTCGGCCGCGCAGCCGAATGGGTGTATCCGGCGGCCCGGCTTGGGCGGCGTTGCTCAGCAGGTTGAGCACGACCTGGCGCAGGCGCGTCGCGTCGACGTCGAGACGCGCGCGGTCGACGTCGACTTCGATCGATCGACCGGCGCCGAGTGGGCCGTCGCCGAAGCGACGTGCCGTGCCGTCGAGAAAGTCGCGCATGTCGACCGGCGTCAGGGTCAGTTCACTGGTGCGCGCGTACGACAGCAGGTCCTCGGCGATACGCTGACAATGGGCTGCCTCCTCGTCGAGGATCGCCAGCTCGGCCCGCAGGGTTTGGCTGTCGCCCTCGGGCGTCATGGTCTTGAGGTAACCCCGGATGATGCCGATCGGATTGTTGAGTTCGTGGGCCACGCCGGCCGCCAGTTGGCCGATGGCCGCCATGCGCTCGCTTTGCACCAGCTGCGCCTCGCGCCGCGCCAACTCTTCGCTCATGCGGTCGAAGGCTTGCGCCAGAGCGGCGAATTCGCCATCCCCGACGGGTCCGACCGGCTGGGCGAAGTCGCCGCGCCCGAAGCGTCGCGCCGCATCGGTCAACACCACCAGGGGGCGCAAGACGGCAGCCCGCAGCCGCAGCGTGTAGCGGACGGACAAGGCCAGGACGAGCAAAACGCAGGCGCCGCCGACGAGCATGCCGCGGCGGGTCGAGTCGGTGGCGAGCACATGGGCGTGCGCCATGCGCGCCTCGACCGAGCGGGCGAGTGCGTCCGCCTGCTCGGCGGCACGCTGGCCTAGGGTTTCGATCTCGCGGTGCAAGCGGCGGCCCGTTTCGAGATCGCCGCCGCGGAAGGCAGGCAGGGCTTGGTCGACAAAGAGCGTGTGCAGCCGCGCCGTCGTTTCCTCGAGGATGGCGAGGCGCGACCGTTCGCCGGCGTCGATCATCGAGGCGAGGGCTTCGGCGCGCTGCGCCACCTGTTGGTGCCACGCCTCGTACTGGGCGACGTGCGAGGCGTCGGCTTCGATGAGGGCATGCGCCAGATGCAGCGATTGCTCGCGCACCGCCGTCGCCAGTTCCAAACCCTGGCGAATGGCGTGTTCGTCGTGCCGCATGCCGGAGACCAGATTGGAGACGTCGCCGACGATACTCAGCAAAAAGGCGCACATGGCGATGGCGACGACGCTCACGGTGCCGAAGCCGACGGCCAACTGCCGCGCCAGGGGCCGCGCCACCCGATCGGGATGTGACCGCATGGGCTACGGTGTAACCGGTTCAGTCACGCCGCGGCAAGGATGCGGGGGCTGGAGCGGGGTCGAACGACAATTTTCGTCGCGGCATGGTTCGTGCGTACGGCCTCGGAGCAGGCGAACGACATGCACCACGATCACCCCGTCACCAACGAGGCCCAGCCGCCGACCCACGTCGACCCCGTGTGCGGCATGAAGGTCCGCGACACTTCGCCGCACCGGACCCATTTCGAGGGTCGGGAGATTCTCTTCTGCAACCCCAAGTGCCTGGCCAAGTTCACCGCCGATCCCGAAGCGTATCGCCACGGGCCGCCGGCGAAGCCGACGGCCCCGGCGGCACCGCCGCCGGCGGGCGCCAAGTACACTTGCCCGATGGATCCGGAGGTCGTGCGCGACGCGCCGGGCGACTGTCCGGTGTGCGGCATGGCCCTCGAACCCATGGTACCGAGGCTCGACGACAGTGCCGCCTCCGCCGAGGAACGCGACATGCTGCGGCGCTTCGCGTTCGCGGCGACCCTCAGCCTGCCGCTGGTCGTTCTGTCGATGGCCGACATGCGCGCCGGTCATCCCGTCAGCGCGTTCCTCGGCACCGGTGTGCGCGTTTGGATCGAACTCGCTTTGGCGACGCCGGTCTGTTTGTGGTCCGCTTGGCCGTTTTTCGTGCGCGCGGCGCGGTCGCTCGCCAGCCGCAACCTGAACATGTTCACGTTGATCGGCATCGGCGTGGGTGTCGCGTATGGCTATAGCGTCGTCGCCACGCTCTTCCCGGGGCTCTTCCCCGAGGCCTTTCGCGGCCACGGCGGGGAGGTCAGCGTCTACTTCGAAGCGGCGGCGGTCATCGTCACGCTGATTCTGCTCGGCCAGGTGCTCGAGCTACGGGCACGCGCGCGCACCGGCGCGGCGATTCGGGCGCTTCTCGGTCTGGCGCCGACGAGCGCCCGGCGCGTCGCTGCCGACGGCAGTGAAGTCGACGTGCCTTTGGATCAAGTGCAGCGCGGCGATCGTCTGCGGGTGCGGCCCGGCGACAAGGTGCCGGTGGACGGGATCGTCGTCGAGGGGAGCAGCACACTCGACGAGTCGATGCTGACGGGCGAGCCGCTACCGGTCCCCAAGGGGGTCGGCGACCGCGTCGCGGCGGCGACCCTGAACGGCAGCGGCAGCTTCATCCTCCGGGCGGAGAAGGTCGGTGCCGAAACTCTGCTGGCGCGCATCGTCGCTCTCGTCGCCGAGGCGCAACGCAGCCGGGCGCCGATCCAACGCATGGCCGACGTCGTCGCCAGCTACTTCGTTCCGGCGGTACTGGCCATCGCCGCTGTCACCTTTCTCGCCTGGGCCGCCTTCGGTCCGCCGCCGGCGATGGCGCAGGCCATCCTCCACGCCGTGGCGGTGCTCATCATCGCGTGTCCCTGTGCTCTCGGCTTGGCGACGCCGATGTCGATCATGGTCGCCAGCGGCCGCGGCGCGGCGATGGGTGTCCTCTTCCGCAACGCCGAGGCGATCGAGGTACTGCGCCAAGTCGATACCCTGGTGATCGACAAGACGGGCACCCTGACGCACGGCAAACCACGCCTGGTGACGGTGCATGCCGTCGCCGATGGCGATGAGGATCGATGGTTGCGCCTGGCGGCGACGCTCGAGCGCGGCAGCGAACATCCGCTGGCGGCGGCGGTCGTCGCCGGCGCGCAGGAGCGCGGCATCGCCATCACCAAGGCCGAGCATTTCGAAGCGCGCGCTGGCCGGGGGGTGGTGGGCACGGTCGAGGGCTGCCGCGTCGTCCTCGGCACCATCGATCTGCTGCGGGCGGAGAAGGTGGACGTCGATGCGGTCGCGGAAGCCGCGGCCGAAGACTTGCGTCGAGGCGGGCAGACGGTGCTGTTCGTCGGCGTCGACGGCGTGCTCGCCGGGTGGCTCGGGGTGGCCGACACGGTCAAGGAGTCGGCGGCGGCGGCGATCGAGGCACTGCATGCCGAGGGGCTGCGCATCGTCATGCTCACCGGCGACAACCGCACTACGGCCGAGGCGGTGGCGCAGCAACTCGGTATCGACGAGGTCATCGCCGGTGTCCTCCCCGAAGGTAAGCTCCAGGTCGTCCAGCGGCTGCAGGCGGAGGGGCGAACCGTCGCCATGGCGGGCGACGGCATCAACGACGCACCGGCGCTGGCGCGGGCCCACGTCGGCATCGCCATGGGCAACGGCACCGATGTGGCCATGCAGAGCGCCGGCGTGACTCTCGTGAAGGGCGATCTGCGCGGCCTGCTGCGAGCCCGTCGTTTGTCACGCCAGACGGTCGCCAACATCCGCCAGAATCTCTTCTTCGCCTTCGTCTACAACAGCCTGGGTGTCCCGGTGGCGGCGGGTCTGTTGTACCCGTTCTTCGGTCTCTCACTGAGCCCGATGCTGGCGGCGGCGGCCATGAGCCTGAGTTCGGTGTCGGTGATCGGCAACGCCCTGCGCCTGCGGCGGGTCGAGCTATGACGCGCCGCGCCGACGGCCTGGGCGCGAGATTGTGCTTGAGCCCGATCGGGAACCCGAGTAAGGGGGATGTCAAGCCGAGAAGTTCATGGCTCGGGATCGGCGGCGAGGGAAAGCATGCGACGGCGGATTCGATACAACCTGCTCATGACGGGGATGATGGTGGTCGCGGCGCTTCCAGCGGCGGCGACCGACCTCACTGGCGTCTGGTCGGGTAGTGTCCACTGCCGCTCCTTCGACGGTGCCCGCCGCAGCATCCCGAGTCGCGACGCCACCCTGCGCGTGGCGCAGGTTGGCCGCTACTTCGCGGCGCAGGTCGAACACTCGCGCGGGGTGCGCTCGTACAACGGCGAGGTCGTACCGCGAATCGGCCGCACCTCGCGCGTCGAAGCGGTGCTGATCGAATGTCGATCGACGCCCGAGCTGAGCAACTACAGCGAGGTCGTCAACCTGCGCGGCACGGTGGTCGACGAGCGCGGCCGGCTGTCGGGCGAATCGATCTTCCGCAACCAGATGGGCGACATCGGTACCTGCCGCTGGAGCCTCGAACGCAGCAGCCGCAAGGCGCCGACGGTATCGTTCTGTCAGTGAAAAGTCCGACACGTCCGACAAGTCGGACACGTCAGACACGTCGGACACGTCAGACACGTCGGACACGTCGGACGTGTCGGACTAGTTCTCCAGTTCCTCGACTTTGCGGGTCAGGTGGCGCAGCAACGGCTCCGCCGAGGCTGGCTTGCCGGTAGCCTGCTCGATCAGGGCGGCGGCTCGCTTGCCCTGGCCGACACGGTGCACGTTGCGCCGCAGCCACTGCAGCAACGGCCCGAACTCTCCCTGCCGCACCGCCGCCTCGAGGTCGCCCAACTCCGCCGTCGCGGCCTCCAACAGTTGGGCCGCGTAGAGGTTGCCCAGGGTGTACGTCGGAAAGTAGCCGAACTCGCCGGCCGACCAGTGCACGTCCTGCAACACGCCCTCGCGATCGGTCGGCGGCTCGATGCCGAGCAGGCGCCGCATCGTCTCACGCCACACCGGCGCCAGGTCGGCGGCGCGCAAGCTGCCGCCGATGAGCCCGCGTTCCAACTCGTAGCGCAGCAGGATGTGCAGGTTGTAGGTGATCTCGTCGGATTCGGTGCGGATGTAGGACGGTCGCGCTTCGTTGACCGCCAGGTACAACGCATCGCCCCCGCCGTCGCGCCATGTCGGGAAGAAGCGCCGCACCAGAGGCTGCAGGAACTCACAAAAAGCGCGTGATCTCCCGATCTGGTTTTCCCACAGGCGGGACTGCGATTCGTGGACCCCGAGCGAGCAGTAGGTGCCGCGCGGCAGGCCCGCGGCTGCGCGGTCGAGCCCTTGTTCGTACATGCCGTGCCCCGCTTCGTGCAGGGTCGAGTAGAGCGCGTAGCTCAGGTCGTGTTCGTCGTAGCGCGTCGTCAAGCGCACGTCGTCGCCGATGGTCGTCGAGAAGGGGTGTTCCGACGCATCGATGCGGCCGCGTTCGAAATCGAAGCCGATGCAGCGCAGCACCTCGGCATTGAGGTCGCGCTGCGCCGCGATCGGAAAGTCACCGTGTAGCGGCGAGGCCGGGTAGCCACGTTCGGCGCGGGCGCGTACCCGCTCGACCAACGGCGCGAGGCCGCGGCGCACGCCGTCGAGGACCTCGGCCAAATGGTTCAGGCGCAGGCCGGGTTCGTAGGCTTCGAGCAGAACTTCGTACGGCTCGCGTGCCGGATCGATCGAGCGCGCCACCTGCTGTTCGATCGCGACGAGCGATGCCAGATGCGGCGCCAGCCGGGCGAAGTCGTCGTCGCGTCGCGCCTCGATCCACACGCCGCGGGCGGTGGCACGCAACTCGGAACGCTGCCGTACCAGGGCGCTCGACAAGGCTCGTTCGCGGTCGAGACGCCACTTGGTCTCGCGCACGTCGATCTGCTCCGTCGCGGAGAGAGAATCGATCGACGCGGCCAGGTCGTCGACGAGGGCGAGGAAATCGGGCGAAGTGACGCGCTCGTGCACCAGCGTCGCGAGGGCGCCGATCTGACGGGCGCGCGCGGCAGCGGCGCCGCTCGGCATGTACGTTTCCTGGTCCCACTCGAGGAGCCGCAGCGCCGCTTCGAGATCGGCACATTCCCGCAGGTAGGATACAAAGGTTTCGTAGTCGCGATTCATCGGGACGCCAGCCAGCGATGGGCCAAGACGAGTCCGGCGATGCTCTTGGCATCGCGGATCTCGCCGGTCGAAATCATGTCCATGGCGCGCTCGAGCGGCACCCGTTCGACGCTGAGAACCTCGTCGGCTCCCAAGCTGGCCTCGGCCTGCTGTAGTCCGAGGGCGAGATACATGTGGATGACCTCGTCGCAGAAGCCGGGCGTGGTGACGATCGAGCCGAGGTGGATCATCTCGTCGGCGATGAGCCCGGTCTCTTCGCGCAATTCGCGCACGGCGCATTGCAATGGCGGTTCGCCGCCGTCGAGTTTGCCGGCCGGGAGTTCCCAGATGTAGCCGCCGACGGCATGGCGGAACTGGTGCACCAGCGTGACGTGGCGGTCGTGATCGACCGCGGCGATCGCCGATGCTCCGGGGTGATGAATGACCTCGAGGGTCAGTTCGTGGCCATTGGGTAGGCGGACTTGCTCGCGCCAGAGGTCGACGATGCGGCCCTTGTAGATGTTCTCTCGTTGCACCATGGCCGCGAGGTAGCACGCTCGACGGCGGCGAGCGATAGCCGTACCGCGGCGGGAGAGTGGGGCGCAGTCGCGACGGCTCGGCGTCATCGACGGCGACGAAGAGGGCGATGGCCGCGATTCCCCCACGCTGCGCGGTGTGCGTGCGGTCGTGCGGGATTCGGTTGGTTTTCAGCGTCATTGGAGTTATCGGCGAGGAATGTTTCGCTGGGTCTACCTAGGGATCCTCGTCGGTTGGGCGTGCATGGCATTCGCCCATGGAACCGAGGTCGAGCGCGACTTGTTGCTCGAGCAGCAGCTGCGTCTCGCGCCGACAGATCCGGAGTTGCATCTGCGGCGCGCCGAGGCGTGGTGGCGGCAGGGTCGTGCGGTGGAGGCCGAGGCGGCCTTGCTGACGGCCGAAACGCTCGGCGCGACGCAGCGGCAGACGGCGCCATTGAAGATTCGCATGCGGCGTGCCGCGGGTGATCGCCTCCAAGCTCTCGCTCTGTGTGATGCGGCTTTGACGACGGGTGCCGACGCGGAGATGCTGCGCCTCCGCGCCGAGCTGCTCACCGAACTCGATCGCCATGCCGATGCGGCGGCAGCCTACGAGTCTTTGCTGTCGACGGCGGCGGCGAATCCCGACGACGTTCTCGACGCGGCGCGGGCGCTGCGCCGCGCCGGCGCGTCCCGGCACGCCGTGCGCGTCCTCGATCACGCCATGGCGCGGTTGGGCCCGTTGGCGTCGTTTCAGCAAGCGGCGATCGAAGTCGAAATCGACGAGCGCCGATTCGACGCGGCCTTGGCGCGGCTGGACATGCTGTTGGCCCGTAACCCACGCCACGGCGCTTGGCAGATCCGACGCCGGCAACTCGCGGCGATCATGGCGAGTTCGTCTGCATCGACCGCCGCACGGGAGAACGATTGATGCTGCTTCGCTCCTTCTTGCTGCTCGTCCTCGCGGCTTGGCCGGCGACGGCGCTCGACACGACCTTGGTGGCGCGCGGTAGCGTGTGGAAGTTCCTCGACGACGGCAGCGACGCCGGCACCGCTTGGCGTACCCCAGGTTTCGACGATTCGAGCTGGAGTTCCGGCCCGGCCATGCTCGGCTACGGCGAACCCGACGTCGCGACCCCGGTGTCGTTCGGGCCCAACGCGTCGAACAAGTACGCGACGACGTACTTCCGATCGAGCTTCACGGTGACCGATCCGAACGAAGTCGCACGCTTGGAACTCGGCCTACGCCGCGATGATGGGGCAGTCGTGTACGTGAACGGCGTCGAGGTGCACCGCGCCAACCTCGCGGCGGGCCCGGTTGCGTTCAATACCTTCGCCAACGCCGTCGTCGGCGGCGCGGAAGAGGGTCAGTTCGTCGCCACGACGATTGGTCCTGCGGCGCTCGTCGCCGGCAACAACTCGATTGCCGTCGAGGTGCACCAGGCGAACGCGACCAGCTCCGATCTGATCTTCGATCTCGAACTGATCGCCTCGGATGCGCCATTCGACGTACGGCGCGGGCCGTATTGGCAAATGGCGACACCCACCAGCTTGGTGGTGCGCTGGCGCACGGACGTGGCCACGGATAGCCGCGTGCGTTACGGCACGGCGCTCGACGCGCTGTCCCATTCGGTTGCCGATGCGACCCTGACGACGGAACACGAACTCCAGCTGACCGGACTGACTCCGGACACGCTCTACTACTTCAGCATCGGCTCGGCCACCGACGAGGTCCTACCGCCGTCGCCGGCGCAGGCGGTGCGCACGCCGCCCGTCGTCGGCAGCGAGAAGCCGACGCGCGTGTGGGTGGTGGGCGACGCCGGCACCGCCGACGGCAACCAAGCGGCGGTGCGCGATGCTTTCGTCACCTATGCCGGGGCGCGCCCCGCCGACTTGTGGTTGATGTTGGGCGACAACGCCTACAACAACGGCACCGATTCGGAGTACCAAGCCGGCGTCTTCGACATGTACGCCGATCAACTGCGCACCGCGCCGGTATGGCCGACGTTCGGCAATCACGATGCCGGTTCGGCGAGTTCGGCGTCGCAGACCGGTGTGTATTACGACATCTTCACGCTGCCGACGCTCGGCCAGGCCGGTGGCGAGCCCTCGGGTACCGAAGCCTATTACTCGTTCGACTACGGCAACATCCATTTCATCTGCCTCGATTCGACCGGCAGCAGTCGATCGCCGGGCAGCGCCATGCTCACCTGGCTGGAAGCCGATCTCGAGGCGACCTCCGCACAATGGGTGATCGCCTTCTGGCACCACCCGCCGTACAGCAAGGGCTCGCACGATTCCGACTTCGAGACGGAGCTGGTGCAGATGCGCCAAAACGTCGTGCCCATTCTCGAAGCCTATGGGGTCGACCTCGTGCTCACCGGGCACAGCCACTCCTACGAGCGTTCGTTCCTTCTCGACGGACACTATGGCCTATCGACGAGTCTGACCTCGGCGATGCTGGTCGACGCCGGCGACGGCCGCGCCGACGGCGACGGCGCCTACCGCAAGACGGGGCACAGTCTGGTGCCGCATGAAGGAGCTGTCTACGTCGTCGCCGGTAGCTCCGGTCGCCTCGATCCGGTCGGCCAACACGCGGCGATGTTCGTCGCTTGGGAGGAACTCGGGTCGTTGGTACTGGACGTGGAGGGGACGCGGCTCGACGCGACCTTCGTCGGCGGTGACGGGCAGGTGCGGGATCGGTTCCGCATCGACAAGAACAAGGTGACCTGTGCTGCGACTCCGCGCGTCGATTGTCGAGTGCCGGCGCGGACGACCCTGAGCATCCGCGACCGCGCGCGTGACGAAGCGGACGCCCTTGCGTGGAATTGGACCAAGGGCGAGGCGACGACGCTCGCAGATTTCGGTGCACCGCACGACACCAGCGACTATGCCGTCTGCATCTACACCGGAGGCGATCTGGCGGCGCAGGTCGATGCGCCCGCCTCGGCCGAGCAATGGTCGGTGCTCCGCCGCGGCTTCAAGTACGCCAACCGCAACGGTTCGGCGACGGGGGCGAGCAAGCTGACGCTGGCGAGCGGCGAGGCGGGGCGCGCCGCGATCCGGGTGCGCGCCGGAGGTGTGGCCTTGCCGCCGGTGCCGCTGCCGATGACGACGCCGGTGACGGTGCAGTTGACGCGCAGTGACGCGACGACGTGTTGGCAGTCGACCTTCGAGGGCGATGACGTCGCGCAGAACACCGGCGATGCGTTCAAGGCCCGCGCCAGCGCTCCATGATACTCCGGCGCGGCGAATCCCGGCGCCGTCAGCTCGAGGGAACGAGTTCGTGATCCGGACGAGTAGCGAACAGGCCGGCGGCGTGGTGGGCCCAGCGCTCGAAGCGGGTCGCTTCGAAGTCGTCCGGGTAGCGTCGGTAGTGGGCATGCACCAGGCGCATGCGGGCGACGGCGGGTGCGAAACGCCAGGCGATCGCCGGGCGCCGCAGCGCTGCTCTACCGATTTGCAGCAGATCGGCGATCGCCAGGTCGGGCATGCGGTGTTCGATGGCAGCGCGTGAACCCGACTCGACCAACATACCGGAGCCGAGCAGTTCTTGGGCCTCTTCGGTCGTCAAGGATTGTGACATGCGGCGAAATACGTCGTAGGCCGCGTGAACCGCGCCCAGGCTACGCATGAACGTCCGCTGGTAGTCCCACAGCGCCGCCGCCGAACCGAGGTCCGCGTGAGCTGTCGTCGTCTCGGCCAGTTGACGCGCGGCGATCATGCCGGCACCGATGCCGCTGCCGTGCGCCGGAAACACCTGGCACGCGGCGTTGCCGATAAGCGCGATGCCCGGCAGGGCGAATCGATCGTACGGCCGTCGGAGTGGGATCAGCCCGCCGCCGCCGAAGACGACCTCGCCGAGCCAACGTTCGCCCGCGAGCAGGTCGTCGACCATGCGCAGCGGGTTGCGCCTGCGGCCGTCGGCGATGTTGCCGGCGAGGACGTCGACTTCGCCGGCCTCCAAGTCGAAGCCGAGCACGACCGTCGAGAAGCCGCCATCGAGTCCGGCGAGGGTGAGGGTGTCGTGCGGCTCGGCGCCGCAACGGTCGAGAAAGCGCTGCAAGCCGGACACGTCGGCGATGCGGTGGACGCGTTGCACGGCGACACACAGATCGTCGTCGACCACCTCCGGCGTGATGGCGCGCAGCGCCGGGACGTGCGGCCGCAGGCCGCCGCGCCAACCGGCGGCGTCGACGAAGAGATCGGCCTTCAGGCGCAAGCCCCGCTCGCCGTCGAGGGTGATCGCGCGTGGCCGGGCGCCGTCGCATTCGACCGCAACGACGCGCCGCCGCGGCAGCGGTGTAACGCCGGCGTCGGCGGCGAGCTGGTGCAGCCGCTGCACCAGGTGGCGCATGTCGCAACTCCACATGGGATTCGGTGCGATCGTTTGCAGCCGGCGAAAGTCGCGGCTGTACATGGCGGTGCGCCCACCCGCGGCGCGCAACTCGGGCGCTTCGGGTGGCGCGATGTCGGCGGCCTCGAACATCCACGGCGCGACGCCGTTGACCCAACGGGCGCCGCTGGCGGCGAACGGCTTGGCGTCGACCAAGGCGGTGCGGCGGCCGCGGCGCGCAAACTGGTACGCCGCCGCGGCCCCCGCGGTGCCGGCACCCAAAACGACGACGTCGTACTTCTGTGTCTCCATCGGCGGATCTTCAGCGTCCGGTGAAGCGAGGGGCGCGTTTCTCCTTGAAGGCGCGCGGCCCTTCGCGTGCATCTTGCGAGTTGAGGACGTCGACCGAAACCTCGCCCTCGATGTGCAGTGCTTCGGCCAGAGGGACTCCGCTGCTGCGAACGATGGCCTCCTTGATCTTGCGTACGGCGAGAGGGCCGTTGGCGGCGATCTTGGTAGCGAGTTCCCGCGCTTGGTCGAGCAGGCGATCCTTGGAGACGACGTAGTTGAGAAGGCCCAAGCGCTGCGCCTCGTGTGCGTCGATGGGGTCGCCCACGAGCAACATCTCGAGCGCCTTGGCGTAGGGGATCTGCCGCGGCAGACGGCTGATCGATCCGCCGCCGGGCAGCAGACCGATCTTGGCCTCCGGCAAGCCGAAGATGGCATGCTCGGCGGCGATGCGTAGGTCGCAGGCGTTGGTGAGCTCGGTGCCGCCGCCGATGGCGCTGCCGTTCACTGCGACGATGACCGGCTTGTAGAGGTCGAAGCCGCGCAGGATGGCATCGGTGAACTGCCGCATGTCGCCGAGCAAACGCTCGTCCCACTCGTCCTCCGGCAGACGAGCCCCGGTGAGCAGAGGCATGGTGCGCTTGAGGTCGCCGCCGACGCAGAAATGCTCGTCGCCGGCGCCGGTGAGGATGGCGACGCGCAGGTCGTCGGTGTCGCGAAACGCGTACCAAGCCTGCGCCAGCCGCACGAGCATTTCCGGACTCAGGGCATTGCCCGCGTCGGGGCGGTTGAGGGTGAGCGTGAGCACGCCATCCCGCGCTTCGGTCAGCAGATGGGACACGGTATTCCTCGCGGCGTCTCGGCGTTCGAGTGCGGCGTCAGGCGAGCCAGCGGGCGAGCCGCGTGCCGAAGTAGAACTTGATGAACTTCTGCATGCCGGTTTCGGTGGCCTGCGTGTACGGGTAGCCGCCCTGGATCTTGCCCTTGCCGCGGCGATCCTGGGTGATCGGCATGGCGTGGCAGTAGCCGCGCATGCCGCTCATGCCGTTGACTGCGCCGATGCCGCTCGTCTTGACGCCGCCGAAGGGCGCTTCGGGAATGCCGTAGGTGATGGCCGGGTCGTTGACGCAGACGCCTCCGGTCTCCATCGCCTGCGCCAGCCGCATCGCCTTGTCGGTGTCGGCCGACCAAACGTTGCCATTGAGGCCGTAGACCGAATCGTTGGCCAGGCGCAGAGCTTCGTTCTCGTCGCGCACCTTCATCACGGCGACGATCGGCCCGAAGGTCTCCTCGCGCATGAGCGCCATGTCGTGCGTGACGTCGGTGACCACGGTGGGTTCGTAGTAGAGTCCCTTGAGGTTGGGATTGCGACGGCCGCCGACGAGCACCTTGGCGCCCTTGTCGCGCGCGTCGGCCATGTGGCGCTCGATGATGTCCAGCTGGCGATCCCAGAAGACCGCGCCGACGTCACACTCGCCGCTGTCGCTCTGGCGCAGCGCCTTGGTCTTCTCGACGACCTTGGCCAGGAAGGCGTCGTAGATCGGCTCGACGGCGTAGATGCGCTCGGTGCCGCAGCAGTAGTGGCCGGTGTTCATGCACGACCCGAACACCGCCCCGTCGGCGGCGCGTTCGAGGTCGGCGTCGGCGCAGACGATCATCGCGTCCTTGCCGCCGAGTTCCAGGGTGCAGGGGATCAGGCGTTCGCCGCAGGCGGCGCCGACCTTGCGCCCGGTGGCGACACTGCCGGTGAACGAAATCTTGTCGACGCCTGAGTCGATGAGCGCGGCGCCGGTGGCACCGTCGCCGAGAACCACTTGGTAGAGGTCGCGCGGCAATCCGGCCGCCTCGAACATCTCGAGCACCAGGGCGGCGGAAAGCGGCGTCACCTCGGAAGGCTTGTGGACGACGGCGTTGCCGGCGAGCAGCGCCTGCACGGTGGGGTTGATGGTCAAGGCGACCGGGCCGTTCCACGGGGTGATCAGGCCGACGACGCCGAGCGGTTTGTAGACGACGGTCAGTTTCTTGGCGAAGCCCATGACGCCATGGATGCGGCGTTTCTCCGGGGCGAGAAAACGCTTGGCGTTCTTGGTGTAGTAGGTGATCGAGTCGCAAGGGGCGAACACCTCCATCGAGATCGCCTCGGAACGCGCCTTGCCGGTTTCGCGCACGACCAAGTCGATGATGTCGTCCTGGCGGGCGATGACCTGCTGCAACAAGCGCCACATCGGCTCGCAACGTTCCTCGATCGAGCACTTGGCCCACTGCGCCTGAGCGACCCGCGCCCGGGCCACGGCGGCCCGTACTTCGTCGGCCTCGGCGCAGCGGATCTCGCCGATGTCGCTGAAGTTGACGGGGCTGCGCAGGCGCAGGCGACGGGGTCCGGGTTCGGCGATGGGTTCGACGATGGCCATGGTGTCTCCGATTCCAAGTGCGAATTGCGCCGCCGACATAGCGCCTGGGGTCGGCTGCGTCGAGTCCGAGGACCGCCGCACGGGGATTCCCAGGGTTGCGAAGTGGCCGCCGAGAGGCGACCCTCAGGCGGGAATGGGTCGCATGGTCGGCGGATTGCTCGTTCGAGGGCAAAAGCGCGAGGTGATGCGATGAACGAGACGACGATGGCGAAGCGGGGCAGTACGGCGCTGGTGATGTGCGGCGGCGGCGCCCGCGGGGCCTACCAGGTGGGAGTGCTGCGCGGGCTCTACGAACTCGGCGTGCTCGACCCATCGGTCGGACGCGTCGACACCTTCGTCGGCTCGAGCGCCGGGGCGATCAACGCCGGCATGCTGGCGGCGTACGCCGGGGATCTCGCAACTGGACTCGCCGGACTCGAGCGGGTGTGGGGCAATCTCGAAGCCAAGGACGTGTTCCGTACCGACGTCCGTTCCATCGGCGGCATCGGCGTGCGTTGGGCCTGGGATCTGACCTTTGGTGGCGCCCTCGGCGGCGGTACCCCGAAGTCGTTGCTCGACACCGCGCCGCTGCGCCAACTGTTGGAACGCGAGGTGCCGCTGCACCGGCTCGATGGCGAGGTGCGCAGCGGCGCGCTACGGGCGCTGGCGATCACCGCGACCGATCTGCAGACGGCGGACGGCACGGTGTTCCTGCACGGCGCGGCGGATCTACCGCGGTGGACGCGTCGCCGCTGGCGCATCGAGCCGACGCAGATGCGGGCCGCGCACCTGTTGGCCTCGAGCGCCATCCCGATCTTCTTCCCCACGGTCGAAATCGACGGGCGGCACTTCGGCGACGGCTCGATCCGCAACACGCGACCTCTCAGTCCGGCGATCAACTTGGGCGTCGACAAGGTCATCGCCATCAGCGTGCGCGAGCCGTCGGGCATTCGTGCCGCAATCGACGGTGGCGCGGCGCCGAGCATCGCGCAGATCGCGGGTGTACTGCTCGACGCGGTGATGCTCGACGCCATCGAAGTCGACGTCGAACACAGCGAACGGGTGAACCGCAGTGTCATGGCGTGTCCGGGCGACCGCGGCGAGGGGTTTCGCATGGTCGACGTGTTGTGGTTGCGCCCGTCGCGCGACCTGACGGCGATCGCGGCCGAGCTGGCGCATCAGATCCCGGCGGTGGTGCGTTACGTGATGCGCGGCTTGGGCAGCGAAGAGGCGATCACCGAGCTGACCAGCTATTTGCTCTTCGATGCCAGCTTTTGCGGGCGATTGATCGAGATCGGGCGCGAGGACGCCCTCGCGGCGCGGGCCGAGGTCGAGGCTTTTTTTGCCGCGCCGCTGCGCCGTTCGGCTTGACACGGGCCGCTCGCTGGGCAACGCTCCATCCGGATGAACGGATTGAGCGCGGCGAGCCATGGCGGCCTGCTCGAGGACCTGGCGGTTCTCGGCGAGGCGACGCGGGCGCGGATTCTCTTGGTGCTGGAGCACCAGGAGATCACCGTCGTCGAGTTGTGCCGCATTCTGCAGGCACCGCAGTCCACCATCAGCCGGCACTTGAAGGCCTTGGCCGACGCTGGCTGGGTCGTCTCGCGTGCCGAGGGCACCAGCCGCCTCTACGGCATGGCCCGCGCCAGCCTGGAACCGGCGGAACGCCGGTTGTGGCAGCTCGTGCGGCAAGACGTTGCGCCCACCGCGACGGCCGCGCAGGACGCGCGGCGCCTGGAGCGAGTGCTGGCGGAGCGGCGTTCGCGCTCGCAGGAGTTCTTTCAGCGCAGTGCCGGGGGCTGGGACAGTCTGCGCGATCAGCTGTTCGGCCGTTCCGTCTGGGCGCAGGCGTTGCTCGGCGTGGTCGACGAGGAGTGGGTCGTCGGCGATCTCGGCTGCGGTTCTGGGCAGCTGCTCGAGGCGCTGGCGGGGCGGGTGCGTCATCTCGTCGGTGTCGACGACTCGGCGGCGATGCTGCAGGCGGCGAAACGGCGACTGCGCGGGCATGATGGCGTCGACCTGCGGCGCGGGCGGCTGGAGAGTCTGCCGCTCGACGACGGCGAGCTGGACGTCGCTTTCTGTGTGCTCGTACTGCACCACGTGCCGGAGCCGGTGGCGGCGCTGCGCGAGGCGGCGCGGGTGCTGCGGCCGGGGGGGCGCTTGGTCCTGCTCGACATGGCGCCGCACGATCGCGAGGCCTATCGCACGCAGATGGGCCACGTGTGGCTGGGCTTTTCCGAAGAACAAACGCTGGCATTCCTGCAGGACGCCGGTTTGGTTGCGAGTCGTTGGCGCGCATTGGCGCCCGAACCCGAGGCGAACGGGCCAGGCCTGTTCGTCGCCTCGGCCCGCCGCCCAGCGGCGGTTTCCCATCGTGATTCACCCAAGGAGGAGAACTAATGTCGCAAGCAGCAGCACAGCCGTCGGCGGCGACGGCGCGGCCGGCCTTCAAGGTCGCCGACCTCGGTTTGGCCGAATTCGGCCGCAAGGAAATTCGCCTGGCAGAGCAAGAGATGCCGGGCCTGATGGCGTTGCGCGCCCGTTACGCCGGCCAGAACCCGCTCGCCGGCGCCCGCATCATGGGCAGCCTGCACATGACCGTGCAGACGGCGGTGCTCATCGAGACGCTGCACTTGCTCGGCGCCGACGTGCGCTGGGTGTCGTGCAACATCTTCTCGACGCAGGACCACGCCGCCGCCGCGGTCGTCGTCGGCCGTCCGGAGACCGGCGGTACGCCGGAGGCGCCGAAGGGCATTCCGGTGTTCGCCTGGAAGGGCGAGACCCTGCCGGAGTACTGGTGGTGCACGCTCGAGGCGATCGTCTGGCCCGACGGCAGCGGTCCGAACCTGATCGTCGACGACGGCGGCGACGCGACGCTGCTGGTGCACAAGGGCGTGGAGTACCAGCGCTCGGGCGTGATCCCGGAGTTCAATCCGGCGCAGGATCCGGAAGAGTGGGGCGTCATCCTCGACACCTTGCGCACGGCGCGCGACATGAAGATCGACTGGGCCAAGCTCGCCGGTGCCATCCGCGGCGTCAGCGAGGAGACCACCACCGGTGTGCATCGTCTGTACCAGATGATGGAAGCCGGCACGCTGCTCTTCCCGGCGATCAACGTCAACGACTCGGTCACCAAGAGCAAGTTCGACAACATCTACGGCTGCCGCCACTCGCTCACCGACGGCATCTGCCGCGCCACCGACGTGATGCTGGGCGGCAAGCTCGCCGTCGTCTGCGGCTTCGGTGAAGTGGGCAAGGGCTGCGCCCAGGCGCTGCGCGGGCAGGGCTGCCGCGTCGTCGTCACCGAGATCGACCCCATCTGCGCCTTGCAGGCGGCGATGGAGGGGTACCAGGTGGCGCCGCTCGAGGATTTCGTCGACAAGGCCGACATCTTCATCACCGCCACCGGCAACTTCGACATCATCACCGCCGACCACATGGCGCGCATGAAGGACAAGGCGATCGTCGGCAACATCGGCCACTTCGACAACGAGATCGACATGGCCGGCCTGAAGAAGGTGCCGGGGGTCGAGCGCATCAACATCAAGCCGCAGTACGACGAGTGGCGCTTCGCCGACGGCCACAGCGTCATGATCCTCGCCGAGGGTCGTCTGCTCAACCTCGGCTGCGCCACCGGCCACCCGAGCTTCGTGATGTCGGCGTCGTTCACCAACCAGGTGATCGCGCAGCTCGAGCTGCACCTCAACAACGACAAGTACGAGAAGAAGGTCTACATGCTGCCGAAGGCGCTCGACGAGGAAGTGGCGCGGCTGCACCTCGACCACCTCGGCGTCAAGCTGACGCGTCTGTCGCCGGCGCAGGCCGAGTACATCGGCGTGCCGCTCGACGGTCCGTACAAGCCGGACCATTACCGGTACTGAGCCGTACCGGCTGGGCCGGTACGGAGGCTTAGGCTTAGGCTTAGGCTTAGGCTGAGGCTGAGGTTCAGGGTGAGGCGGAGGTTGGAGACTTTTGGGTTTCTGCCTCCGCCTTCTTTTTAGGGGCGGGTGTGGTGTGGGTGATGATCGCGTCGGCGAGGGGTTGCAGTAGGGCGGGGGGGAGGTCGTGGCCCATGCCGGGGAATTCTTGGTAGGTCGCGCCTGGGATGTGCGAGGCGGTGTCGCGGCCGCAGTCGGGGTGCACCAGCGGGTCGGCGGCGCCGTGCAGCACGAGGGTCGGGGCGGTGATGGTGCGCAACATCGCGGCGCGGCAGCCGTCGGCGGCAATCGCGGCGAACTGGCGCATCGAGCCGACCGGATGAAAGCAGCGGTCGTAGGCGGTCGCCAACTCCTCATACAAAATCGCGTCGTCGCTCGGGTAGGCCGGGCTGCCGATGACCCGGCGGGCGGCCATGGCGTGGCGCACGACGACTTCGCGTTCTTGGCTCGGGGGTGACTCGAGCAGGGCCTGTAAGGCCTCGGGGGTCGGTCCGGGTAAGCCGGGGGCGCCCGAGGTCGACATGATCGAGACCAACGAGCGAGTGCGCGCCGGGTGTCGGGCGGCGAAGTGTTGCGCGATCATGCCGCCCATTGACATGCCGACGACGTGAGCCTGGTTGATGCCGAAGGCGTCGAGCACGCCCACGGCGTCGTCGGCCATGTCGGCGAGCGAATAACCCCAGCGATACGGCTGGCCGCTCAAGGCCGCCGTGGCGAGAGCGTCGAAGTCGGGTGTACCGAGGTGATCGAGCTTGTCGGAAAGGCCGACGTCGCGGTTGTCGAAGAGGACGACGCGCAAGCCGGCATCGACGAGGTGGCGCAAGAAGGGCGCGGGCCACTGGCACATCTGCGTACCGAGGCCGCGGATCAACAGCACGGCGGGGGCTTGCGGATCGCCGAGGGTGTCGGCTTCGAGCTTCAGTCCGTTGGCTAGAATCGCGCTCATGGAGTTGGTAACAACCACGGCCGCGGGTGGTCGAGCAATGGGAACGAGGCGGAATGGGAGATGGACGTCGAGCGCTTTCGGCAGCTGCCGATGATGGGAATCCTGCGGGGGGGGCACCTCGATGCGGTCGCGCCGCTGGTCGAGTGTGTGGTCGGCGCCGGGCTCGAATGTTTCGAGATCACCCTCAATTCGCACCAACCCTACGAGATGATCGCCCGCCTGCGCGACGTTGCCGGCGAGCGGCTGATGGTCGGCGCCGGCACGGTGTTGCGCGCCGACGAAGTGCTGCAGGCACACGCGGCCGGGGCGACGTTCATCGTTTCGCCGGTGTTGGTCGAAGAGGTGGCGCACGCTTGCCGCAACCTCGGCTTGCCCTTTTTTCCCGGAGCGATGACCCCGAGCGAGGTCTACGCCGCGTGGCAGGCCGGGGCGACGATGGTCAAGCTGTTTCCGGCCAAGTCGCTCGGCCCGAGTTACGTGCAGGAATTGAAGGGGCCGTTCGGCGACGTCGACCTGCTCGCCTGCGGCGGCATCACGCCGGAGAGCTTGCCCCAGTTCTTCGCCGCCGGGGCGGCGGCGGTGGCCTTCGGCGGCAGCGTCTTTCGCGCCGACTGGCTGGCGGCGGGGGAGTTCGGGCGCATCGGCGTGGAGGTCGGCCGCTTGGTCCAAGCCTTCCGATCGCTTGCCGACCCGCGCCGTCCGGTCTAAACGATAAGGTCGGTCGAAATTTTCCAAGGAGAGAGTCGAGCGCCGGCAGCGGCGTCGACGCCAGCACATGAGCGATTCGCAGAACAAGGCACACGACAAAGGCACTTGGTTGACGTACCGTCCGGAGATCAAGGTGCTCGATTGCACCATCCGCGACGGTGGCTTGATGAACGACCACCGCTTTACCGACGAAACCGTGCGCGCCGTCTACCAGACGTGCGTCGAGGCCGGCGTCGATTACTGGGAGGTCGGCTACAAGAACTCGCGCAAGCAGTTCTCGAGCGACAAGTTCGGCCCGTGGAAGTTTTGTTCCGAAGAGGACCTGCGGCGCATCGTCGGCAACAACGACACCGAGTTGAAGATCTCGGTGATGGCCGACGCCGAGAAGTGCGACTACAAGACCGACATCCTGCGTTCCGATGAGAGCGTCATCGACCTCGTCCGCGTCGCGACCTACATCCACCAGTTGCCCGTGGCGGTCGACATGATTCAGGACGCACACGACAAGGGCTACGAGGTCAACGTCAACATCATGGCGATCTCGACCGTGCACGACAACGATCTGGAAGAGGGCCTCAAGCTCTTGGCCCAGACTCCCGTCAGCACGATCTACATCGTCGACAGCTTCGGCGCCTTCTACTCGGAGGAAGTGCAGAAGTACTGCACGCAGTACCTGCGCATCTGTGAGGACGCCGGCAAGCAAGTCGGCATCCACGCCCACAACAACCAGCAGCTCGCCTACGCCAACACCATCGAAGCGATCGTCCGCGGCGTCAATCGTCTCGACGCGACGATCAGCGGCCTCGGCCGCGGCGCCGGCAACTGCCCGCTCGAGCTGCTGATCGGCTTCCTCAAGAACCCCAAGTACCGGTTGCGCCCGATCCTGCAGTGCATCGAGGAGACGGTCGAGCCGCTGCGCAGCACGATGGCGTGGGGCTTCGACTTGCCGTACCTGGTCACCGGCCTACTCAACCAGCATCCGCGCGCCGCGATGGAGTACCTCGACAAGCCCGTCGCCGAGCGCGAGGGCATCGTGGCCTTCTACGACGCCGTGATGGAACAAGTCTGAAGACGGCAACGCAGAGCCGCGGAGACGCGGAGGTACTCTCGAAGAGAATCCTCTCGGCGTCTCCGCGTCTGCGTTGATTCTGTCGCCTTCAGGCGTTGAGGGCGCGGAAGATCGGCAGCAGCTGGTCGAAGGCCGCCCGGAACTGTTCGAACAGTAGGTCGTAGCGCTCGCGCCACGCGGGGCGCGGGTCGTAGGTGCGGCGCACCGGACACAAGCGCCGCACGTCCTCCCATTCACACATTCCCAACTTGCGAAAGGCCAGCAGCGCCGAGGCGCGGTTGTTGGCGTGGCGCGCGTCGGCCAATTGCGCCACCGGGCGGTCCATGACGTCCGCCATGATCTGCGCCCAGCCGTCGGACACGGCACCGCCGCCGGAGAAGCGCAGGCTCTCGAAGCGGGTTTCGGCGAACGACTCGACCGCCGGCAGCAGCCAGCGCAGGTTGCAGGCGACGCCTTCGAGGATGGCGCGGACCAAGTGTTCGCGGGTCGTATCGAGCGACAGATTGAGAAAGCCGCCGCGCGCGTGAGTCGACGACTGTGGCGAGCCGGAGCCGTTGAGCCAGGGCAAGAACATGACCCGACCGGCGTCGCCGGCCGTGTGCGCCAAGGCTGCTTCGACGCCGCCGAACGGTGTCGCGAAGGAGTGATCGGCCAGGGCGTCGGTGGCAAAGGCGATGTGGTGCAGGAAGTGATCGAGCGTCTTGGCGCCGAGGCCGTTTTCGGCCATCGCCAAGTGCCGCCCCGGAATCGGGCTCGGCATGCTGATGATCTCGTTGTCGAGGTCGCTGCGTTTGCCGGCAACGTGCGCCAGCACCTGACTGGTGGTGCCGACGCTCAACCCGCCGACGCCCGGCAGAAAGGTCGCCGCCGCGATCGAGGCCGCCTGCGTGTCGTTGATGCCGGCGAGCACGGGCAGGTCGGGCCGCAGGCCCAATTCGCGCGCCACGCTCGGACGCAGCGTGCCGATCCAGGCGTCGACGCCGACCAACGGCGGCAGCTTGTCGCGATCGAGCCCGGCCATGGCGATCAGGTCGTCGTCGTAACGCGGGTGCAACGGATCGCGATTGTCGGTGAGCAACTGGGCGAAGGCGCTGCACGGCGACGCCGCGTGGGTGGCACACAAGCGGGCCAGCACGTAGTCTTGCGGCTCGAGGAAGGAGTGGGCGGCGGCGTAGACCTCTGGCTGTTCCGCTTGTACGAACAGCGTGTGGGCGAGTGAATCGACGCCATTGGGAAGCGGCACCATGCCGTGGATCTCGATCCAGCGTTCGAACGCCTCGGGGTGTCGCTCGTAGAGCCGGTGGTTGTACGTCGCGCCGCGCGTGTCCATCCACAGGATGAGGTCGCCGACCGGGCGTGCGTCGGCGTCGACCGGCACGACGGAGAAGTACTGGCTGTCGCAGGTGACGGCGACGATGGCTTCGGGCGGCAGGGCTGCACGGCGGACGACTTCTCCCACGGCCTGGCAGACCGACTGCCACACCGCTTCGGCGTCTTGCCAAGCTGCGGCGCCGGCGCGTTGGATGGCGACCGAACCCGCGGCAGCCGCGGCGAGGCTGCCCTCGAGGCAGACCAACGCCACCTTGGGGCCACTGGTGCCGAGATCGATGGCGAGGACGTGCGGCTTCACGCGCGGGCGCTTAGCACAGCGCCGTGGCGAACGGAATGCAGGCCACCCGTGCTTCAGGACTTGGCAGCAGGCTTGTCGCTGACGACTTCGATGCGTAGCGGGTCGCGGTTGGAGAAATGCAGGTCACGCTGCGGGAAGGCGATGTCGATGCCCGCTTCGCTGAGGATCTCCTCGATGCGGTAGCGTACCTCGCTGTCGACGGCCCATACTTCCGAAAGCGGCTTGACGAAGTACTGGAGCGAGAACAGCAGGGCGTTGTCGCCGAAGTCGTTGAAGCGAACCCACGGTTCCGGCCACGTTTGGATGTGCGGTACGCCCTTGGCGGCTTCCAGCAGCAGCTTGGCGACCTGACGTGGCTTCGAGCCGTAGGCGACGCCGACGCTGACTTTGCTGCGGTAGACGTCGTCGGAGAGCGTCCAGTTCACGAAGCGGCTTTCGAGGAAATAGCTGTTCGGGATGAGCACGTGCGTGTTCTCGAAGGTCCGCACGCGCGTGCTGCGCGGCCCGATGCGATCGATGGTGCCCAGCGTGCCGTCGACCTGCACCATGTCGCCGACGCTGATCGGACGTTCCGCCAGCAGAATGAGGCCGCTGATGAAATTGTTGACGATGTTCTGGCTGCCGAAGCCGATGCCGATGGCGACGGCGCCGCCGACGAAGGTGAAGACGGTCAGCGGGATGTTGACGACCTGCAGGGCGAACAACACCACGACGACGATGGCGACGTAGAAGATCACCGATTCGAGCGCTGCTGCGGCGGCCGGGTTGACGCCCAGGCGCGGCAACAGTCGCTGCGCGATGGCGCGGCTGAGGATACGGGCGAGCCGTAGGCCGAGCGTCAGCAGCAGCAGCACGATGAAGAGCTTGCCGACGGTGATCGACTCGTCGTCGATACTCGTCAGCTCGTAGCTCCACGCCTCGCCGAGGATGACGCGCACGGTGTCGAGGCGCTCGGCGAGCGAGCGGGTGTCGGCGCGCATGTTGAGCTGCGCGCCGAGGCGCTGCAGCAGGCGCAGCAGGCGCGATACCTCGGCCAGTTGTTCGGTGTGAACTTCATTGAGGCGGGCCAGGGCGTCGCGCTGCGCTTCGAGCCAACGCAGTTGCGGGTCCTCGTCTTCCATGTCCGAGAGCCGCTCGCTGAGCGCGAGGGCCTCCGAACGCAGGTCGGCGAGGCGGGCGACGAGCAACTCCTCTTCGCGTTCGAATTGTTCGATGGCGACCCGGGCATCATCGGCCCAGGCGATTTCGTCCGCGGGTGTCGACTGGGCGGCGGCAAGGGCGAAACGACGCTCCCAGATGCGCTTTTCGTCGTCGATGCGCTGGCGCGCCATGCGCAGCATCTCGGCTTCCGCCTGGGCGACGGCGTAGGCCTTGGCGCGGGCTTCGACCCGTTCGCCGAGGACGATGTCGGTCACCGTGCTCAGTTCGAGCTTCTGGCGATCTTTGACCCACTGTTTCTCGGCCTCATCGACGTCGGCTGCCGCCGCCTCGATACGAGACGCGAGGGCGGCATGGCGCGCTTCGAGCTCCGCGCGCAGCTCGGCGTGTTCCTCGGCGGTGAAGCGAACCCGCGTCTCCATCGCCTGGAGGCGCGCCTGCTCGAGCTCCAGCTTGGCGGTCTGCACGTCGACCACGAGTCGTTCTCGCCGCACCTCGAGTTCGCGCATGATGACGATCTCGGCGGCGACACGGCTGCGCATCTCCGACAAGGAAGCCTTTTGCACCGCGATGGCGCGCTCCTCGGGGGAGGCCGTCTCGACGATCTTGTCGCGTGCTTCGCGGCGCTTCGCTTCGGCCTCCTCGTAGAGCCGTTTCGATTGTGACAGCGCCGACTGGGCCGCCGACAAGGCCGCCTCGGCCGTCGTCTTCGTGCGCGTCAAGGCGTCCACCTCGTCGCGTTTGGCGTCGACCTTCAGGAGCGAGAAGTGCTCTTCCGCCGCCGTGCTGCCGCCGCGCAACGCATCGAGTTCGCTGCGTGCCTGGCTGAGCAAGTCGGCTTGGTGCTGGGTCTCGCGGATTGCCGAGATTTGCCGGGCATAGAGGAGTTCGAGGCGGTCGATCGAGGAGATCTGGTCGTCGATGATCTCGACGACGGCGCCGATGGCGGCGGCGCGCGCCTTTTGGAGCTCGGCTTCCTGCTCGGTCAAGGCCGACTGGGCGGCCTGGATCGCTTCCTCCGTGACGGCGACCGTGGACGTTGGCGTCGGACCGCCGACATTGAGCTTCGGGAGTTGAGCGAAGGCCGGCAGGGCATGCAGGCCGACGACGAAGGTGAGGGCGACGAGATTCCGCATAAGGGCAGCCAAAATGGCCGCCACCGTAGCGAGCACCCCGTGCCTGTCAAGCCGCGACGCCGAGGCCGATCCTGAGCCGTACCCCGCCGCCCATCTTTTCCTGAGGCCGCGGGAGTTCTATAGACCGCCGCATGCGGCAACGGATACTCCGTCCCTCGAGTTGGCGATGTTGGTTGGTCGTCGCGGCGCTGTCCTGCGCCGTCGGCTGTGGTGATGACGATGGCGCGGGTGCGGCAATACCCGAGCCGACGCCGACACGCGCGCCGCGGACGCTCGGCCCCGGTCTGGGCAACCTCACCTACCAAGCCAGCGAACTCTTCCAACCCGTCGGCTTCATCGAAAGCCCGGAGGGTCACGGCAATGCCGCCATGGTCGGCGGCTACTTGATGACGATCTACTCCTCCGACGGCGGCGGGCGCTCCAACGACGGCGGCTTCGAGTTCTGGGACGTCTCCAACCCGCGCGCCCCGCGCCTGGTCAAGCGCATCGAATCCGACGACACCCACGGCGTGCGCGAGCCGCACGGTTTCGGCTTTTCCACCGGCTACCCGTACGACGTCCTCGCCGTGCAGTCGGAGCAGGGCGTGCAGTTCTGGGACGTGACCGAGCCACTCGCACTGCGCCTGCTCGGCGAGATCGATTTGCCGCACATCGACGGCGGCGACTACGCCGGCATCTGGTGGCTGTTCTTCCAAGCGCCGTACGTCTACGCCGCCGGCATCAACGAAGGTCTGTACATCATCGACGCGCACGACCCGACGCAGCCCACCCTCGCCGGCTGGATGCCGACCAGCGAGCTCACCGGAATGAACCCGGCGCAGTCGTTCGCCATCGGCAATTTGCTGATCCTCGCCGAGCAACAGGGGGCACGTGTCGTCACCCTCGACATCAGCGACCCGATTCGACCGCGTTTGCTCGCCTCCGAACTTGGCGCCTTCGGCTACGCCCACTTCTTCTCCGGCGGCAAGATCCTCACCTCCGGCGGCCCCCAAGTCGGTGCGGTGCTGCCGGTGCTGCAGGGCGGCGAGCCACTGCCGGCACCGATGACCATGGGCGTCACCACGATCGGACACGACGGCAGCATCGACTTCGAGTACTTCGGCGAAGAGCATGGCGCTCTCGACGCCGGCGGCTACGGCAGCGTACAGGACGGCAAGTTCTTTTCCGGCTTTTCCGAGTCGGTGGCCAAGTTCGACATCGCCACCGGCGCGGCGCTCGGTGTCGCCAGCAGCGGCATCGACGATCGCGACGAGGACTTCGGCTACGTACTCGGCAACCTGATCTGGGCCGGCAATGACCACGGCCAAGGCACGCCGCTCTATCCGCATCAGACCGAACCCGATACGACGCCTCCCGTGGTGACTTGGATTCACCCCGCCGATGGTGCGCTCGAGCAATCGCCCCGGTCGCGGATCGGCGTGTCGATGTCCGACGAAGTCGACCACCTCTCGGTCGATGCCACGACCTTCCGCGTGCAACGCCGCGGCGGCGCGCCGCTGCCGGGAAAGTACAGCGTGCAGATGGGCCTGGTGAACTTTCATCCGGACGAGCCGCTGCGCGCCAACAGCGAATACGAGGTCATCATCGAGGGCGTGCGCGACCTCGTCGGCAATCCGGCGCCGCGCTTCACCAGTCGCTTCAGCGTCGGCAACGCGGCGCCGGCGAATTGTCGCATCACCGCCGCCGACACGGGCTTGCCGGCGGCGCGCGTCGGCGAGGTCGTCAACGTGACGGCCGTCGAGGTCAACGGCGTCGCCCCGATCCGCTATACGTGGAACTTCGGCGACGGAACCGAAGTGACCACCGATGGACCGACGGCGAGCCACACCTATGCCACGCCCGGACGGCATCCCTTGGTCTTGACCGTACAAGACCGCGGCGGTCGTTCGAGTTGTTCCACGGTGCAGGTGGTGACCCTGCCGCCGACGCCGCTGCCACCCACGGCCTCGACGACGATCGTGTATGCCGGCGGACGCGTGTTCAACGTCAACGCCGACAACGACACTCTCAGCGCCGTCGACGGCACCCGATTGTCGAAAGTGTGGGAGGTGCCGACCGGCGATCACCCGCGAACCCTGGCCGTCGCGCCGGATGGCGCGCTCTGGGTGGCCAATCAGGACGACGCCACCATCACGGTGCATGAAGCGAACGATGGCAGCCGCCGCACGACCCTGCCGTTGCCCTACGCCTCGCAACCCTACGGTATCGCCTTTGCCCCCGACGGCAGCGCCGTTTACGTCACACTGCAGGCCCGCCGCGAATTGGCCGTCCTGTCACCGGCGGGAGAACTGCTGGCGCAGGTGCCGTTGGACGGCAAACCCCGGGGCGTCGCCGTCACCGCCGATTCGCGGCGGATCCTGGTGACCCGTTTCGTCTCCGGCCCGGAGCAGGGCGAGGTGTGGATCTTCGATGCCGCTACGTTGGCTGCGCCGAAGACGGTAGCGCTTCACTTCGATGCCGGCCCGGACACCGAGAAGAGCGGCCGGGGCGTGCCCAACTACCTCACCGCCCTGGCCATCAGCCCCGATGGACGGCGTGCCGTCGTGCCGTCGAAGAAGGACAATGTCGCGCGCGGCTTGTTCCGCGACGGTCAAGAGCTGACCTTCGAGTCGCGCGTGCGCACGATCGTCTCGCAAATCGACCTGGCGAGCGAGACCGAGATCGCCGCCGCTCGCGTCGACCTCAACGATCGCGACATGGCCCAGTCGGCGGTCTTCAATCCACGCGGCGATCTGGTGTTCATCGGCACCCAGGGAACCAACACCATCGAGGTGCTCGATCCGCTGACCGGCGCGACCGTCGCTTCGATCGTCGCCAACCAGTTCGACGACGACCTGCCCGGTGTCGGCCCGCGCCAACGCAATCTCGCGCCGCAGGGGTTGGCAATCGATCCCCAAAGCCGGCGACTCTTCGTGCACAACTTCCTGTCGCGCACGGTGACCGTCTACGACATCGAGTCGATCAGCAACGGTTCGCGCAACTCGGCGCCGTTCCTGCGCGAGATCGAGGTCGTCGCGAATGAGGCCATGGAGCGCCGGGCGCTGCTCGGCAAGCGACTTTTCTACAACGCCTCCGATCCGCGCATGAGCCGCGACGGCTACCTCAGCTGCGCCAGCTGTCACCTCGACGGCGGCAGCGACGGGCAGGTGTGGGACTTCACCCAAGTGGGCGAGGGTCTGCGCAACACCATCGACCTCGTCGGCAAAGCCGGAACGGCTCATGGCAACGTCCACTGGACCGCCAACTTCGACGAGATCCAGGATTTCGAGCACGATATCCGCGACCAATTCTCGGGCACCGGCTTCCTGCGCCCGAACCTCTTCCAGCGCGCCTCGACGCCACTTGGACCGCCGAAGGCACGCTTGAGCGTCGATCTCGACAACCTCGCGCTCTTCGTCGCCAGCCTCGACCGCTTTCCGGACAGTCCTTACCGTCAACCCGACGGCTCGCTGACGCCGGCCGGGGCGCGTGGCCGTGAGGTCTTCGCTGCGTATGCTTGTTGGACCTGCCACCTCGGGCCCGACTTCACCGATCGGCAGCGCCACGACGTCGGCACCGCCAGTCCGGGTTCGGGGCAGGGCATCGGCCTGCCTCTCGTGGGGGCGGGTTTCGACACGCCGACGCTCAAAGGCGTGTGGGACAGCGCGCCTTATCTCCATGACGGCAGCGCCGCGACGCTGGCGGAGGCGCTACGCACCCCCGAACACGTCGGCGCGACCCCATTGTCGGCCGAGGACGAGGCCGACCTGATCGAGTATCTGCTGCAAATCGACGAACACGAGGCGGGCTTCACGCCCTGAGGGCGGCGATTCTTTCCTTCCTTTCCCCCGGGGGTATGGAGTAGCATCCCGCCGTCCTGCGATCGGGAGGGGAGATGACCATGATGCGCCGCGTGTTTGCCGTAGTTTTCGTGTTGGCGGCGTTGCCCGCGTTCGGGCTCGAGTTCGTGGTCAACCAGACCGCCGATACGAACGACGGCGTCTGTGCCGAGCATTGTTCCTTGCGTGAGGCCATCGCCGCCGCCAATGCCACCCCCGGTGCCGATGCCATCGCCATTCCCGCCGGTACCTATGCGCTCAGCCTCGGACCTCTCGAAATCAACGATGCGCTCGCCGTCGCAGGAGAGGGTGTCGACGCGACCATCGTCGACGGCGGCGGCACCGACGTTTTCGACTTCGATACCAGCGGCGGCATCGGATCTTTGCAGGGACTCACGGTCCGCAACGGCACGATCGGTCTGACGGTCGGTGCCTCGACCTTCGTCGCGGCGAGCGATCTCGCGTTCGTCAACAACGGTACCGGCATCTTCGCCAACGGGCCGTTGGCCTTGCAGCGCACGACGGTGCGTTACGGCAGCGCCAGCGTCGGCCTGTTCCTCGGCGCGACGTCGACCGTGTTCGACTCCGCCGTCGACGGTGCCGGCGGCGGTTCGCCGGTGATCACCAATGCCGCCGACGTCGAGATCGAGAACACCACCGTGCACGGCGGCTTCGTCGCCATGGGGGTTGCCAGCGGATCGCTTGCCTTGCGCCGGGTGACGATTTCCGGCGCGTCGCTCGGCATCGACAACCTCAGCCTTGACCCGGTCGACATCGAAGGTTCGATCGTCGCCGACAACGTCCAAGCCTGCCGTGGCGCCATCCAATCTCTCGACTTCAACGTCGACGACGACGGCAGCTGCGGCTTCGCCGAGGCGGGGGATCAGAGCAACGTCGGCAACGCCGGTCTGGCGCCGTTGGCCAACTACGGCGGCCGCACGCCCACCCGGGCGCTGTGTACGAGCGCCGGCGAGCCTGATGCGACGTGTGGCGCCGCGAGCCCCGCGCTCGATGCCGGCGGCACCTGCACGCCGATGGATCAGCGTGGCCTGTTGCGACCACGCGGCGCAGGTTGTGATGCCGGCGCTTACGAGGCCTTAGTCCCGCCGCTAGACGCGTATGTCGCCTACAAGGCGCGTTCGGCGCGCGCCAGTGACGGCGGTACGAAGTTGCCCAAGCGTTTCCAATTGCAACTCGACAACCAAGCTCTCGACAACGGCGACAGCGATGATCCGGAGGCCTTCCGCTTCAAGCGTGAAGTGGGCATCGCGCACCCCGCCGCTCTCGACGAGCGAGCGGCGCCGAATCTGGCGCCGGTGTCGTACGGTCGCTACATGGCGCGCGTGGGATCGCAAAGCATCGCGGTGCCGGTCGACGGCCGCTTCGCCAAGCCGGCACGCCACGTGCGTCGTCGCTGGGAGTTGAGCAATGACCTCGGCACGATCGCCGTCGATTCGCTGCGGGTCAACGCAAGTTGGATTCCGGCGGGCGCCGCCGACAGTTTCCCAGCGCCGGATCCGGGCTCGATGACTTCGTATCTCTGTTACAAGGCCAAGGTCGTCCGCGCCGAACGCACCCAGACTCCCGGTGGACGAATGCGGCGCGACCTGCAGGTGTTCACCGCCGATCGCTTCGACGACTGCGCCACCTTCGCCAACGGCAATGTCGCCTTCGCCGGCACCGACGCCGAGGGCAAATGTCTCTTCTCCCTCGGTCGCGTCACCGAGCTGTGCGTGCCGGCGGGTCTGCGCAACTTGACCGGCGGCCGACTCACCGACGCCGACATCGATGAGTCGGACCCGTTCACCGACGACGCGCTACTCTGTTACAAGCCGAAGCTGGCGCGTAAGGTGCGCAGCGCCGACGCCGCGATTTTGCTCGGCGTCGCCGTCGACAGCTCGGTGAACGCGCAGCGTCGCCACGACACGCGTCGCGCCAAAGACGGCAACCCCCTGTACGTGCAACCCGGCGCACAAGTGCCGAGCCCGAGCGTCGTCGAGACGAAGAAGGTCGAGTCGATCTGCCTCCCTACGATGATCGACAGCGTCGCGCCCGTGCCTTGAGCGGCGTCGCGCTTCTCCGAGCGCCGAGTTGTACTCGGCGAAGCCCGACGCGTGGCGAGACAGGCGTTACGAGCGAAGGCAGGGGGCTACCGACACGGCCCCGTGCGGTCATGGGTGCATCGACTCGAGCAGCGCGGCGCGCACCTCGTCGACGTGGGTGAGCGGCGGGCGGCGGTGGCGGGTGACTTCTGCCTCCGTGAATGGAGCGAAATCGGGCGGCACGTGTCCGGCGTCGAAGGTGTGGACGAGCCAGTTGAGGAGTTCCGCCGTGCGTGCGTCGGACAGCTCGGATTGGGACACGCCAGGCACTCGAATCAGGTATTCGCGACCGCCTTCGACTTGCAGGTAACGCGCCACGTGATGCCGTAGGTCGGGGACGTCGGGCGGCACGCCCGCGCCCTCGGGCCCGTGGCAGCCGCGACAGTGCAGCACGTAATCGGCACTCGGTTGAGCCAGAGCCGGGGCGGCGCTCAGGGCCAACGCGAGCGTGAGGCGAAGTCGATCCACCTTACTTCGGATCCTCTCCGGCGAGTCCGAGCACGATCGCCGTCGAGCAGTTGTAGACGACGTTGGTCGTGCCCCAGCACCAGTTGATGTCGTTGCTACGCGCCGGCGAATAGATCGGCTTGTCGCCCTCGTTGCGATGACAATAGCAAAGACCACAGACGTGCTTGCCGCAGCAGTCGTTGTACGAAATGACGTAGTCCTTGCCGTCGGCGGGGTTGCGGCAGGTGCCAATCCAGGTGACCGGCGACATCTCGGTCCCCGGCGGACACGACCGCTGGGTGCCGCCGCAGCAACTGCACAAGAAGCCGTCGATGGCGCAATGCCGCCAATAGTCGCAGGCGGATGGATCGCCTTCGGGGGTGTCGAGACTCGGTTCACCACTGGTGGCGGAATGAGCCGCGCGCATCACCGGCAACAACGGCAGCGCGCTTGCGCCGAAGGCGAGAGCGCCGACACGCGCCAAGAACCCGCGACGGGACGTGCGTCGCGCCACCTGGCGGGCGCGGCCGGTCAGCCAGAGGTCGATCGAAGTCATGCGCTTTCCTCCAGGGGCAGCGGCCGCGACTGCTCGCGGCGCAGATGTTCCTGAATCGAGGCGACACCACGCTGCATCGCTTCGAAGAGACTTTCCAAATGTTCGCGCGTGTTGACCAATCCGCGGGCCCGTACGATGCCGGCGGCGTCGATCAATACCGCATAGGGCAGTTTGCCGGCGCCATAGGCCATGCCGAGTGGTCCTGACAGCAGGTAGCCGTAGCGCTCGAGGCGATGCTCGCGGACGAACGCCTCGTGCTCGGCGCGCGGCCCGTCGCTGGCGAGCACGAGGCGCGTCGGAGTCGCCTCGGCCTCGATCGTCGCCTGGGCGATCGGCAGCAGGGTCTTGCACACGGGACACGTCGGCGACACGAACAACAACAACGTCGCCGTTCCCTGCGGGTCAGCCGCGCCGACGGCGCGGGTCGCGCCGTTCCAGTCGATTGCCTCGACGAGCGGTGCGGGTTGCCCGATCTCCGGACCGCGTCCGGTGGTCAAGGCGCCGGCGGGCGCGATGCGTTCGTGGAGCACGCCGATTTGCCGTAACAGCGCCAGCACCAACAGGCTCAAGCCGAGAACCGCGAACCACAGCAATATGCTGGAAATGAGTAACGCGGTGATCATGCCGCCGCCTGCAACGTGCGCCGCCGTCCATCCAAAGCGACGGCCACGTCGAAACCAGCGAACAGGGTAGCCCCGACCGCCGATGCCAAGACGACGGTGAAGGAGTCCACCAGCGTCCACGCCCGCCCCGAACTCGGGCACAACAGCAACATCGTCATGCCGAACAGCACGAGATTGCGTAGCAGCAGAGCCGGGTGCAGCGGCACGTTCTCCGCGCTGCCGCAGCCGCAGGCGATGTCGGTGCGACCACGCCGCAGATTGAGGCCGATGGCGCTCGAATAGAGGACCGACAAGCCGCCGAGCACCACGGCGCCGACGCGGTAGCCGGCAACGACTTGCAACGCCGCCGTCAGTTCGAGCAGGGCGACGGCGATGGCGACCCACGGCACGGCGGCGGCGGGTAGCAGATCGTAGGCGGCCAGCTTCACTTCGAAGCGGCCCAAGGAACGCAGCTTGTGCGCCGCGGTCAGGGTGAACAACAGCCCCAGCGACAGACGCGCCCAGCCGCTGACGACGGGATCGATCGTCGGCATGGTCACTGCGGCAAGTACGGGGCGTAGAGGGTTTCGCTGCTGACGCCGCTGCCGGCGACGCGTCGCAGAAAGCTTCCGTCGCGGGCGTCGTAGAGTCCGAGCGACCCGACGAATTGTGATGCCGTAACGAGGAGAGGTTCGGCGTCTTGGGTGACGACGATGTGGCTGACGTCGGCGGGTAGGGCGGCGTCGAGCAACCAGCCGACCGCATCGCCGGCGGGCCAAGGCAGTTCTTGGCGCGGGTCGATGGGCACGCCGATGACGGTCAAGCCGGGATGCAGCAAGGGGATGCGGCGGCTGCGTTTGTGGGTGGCGAGGTCGTAGACCCATACCTCCTCGCCGGGGAGCTTGTGCGTGTCTGGGCCACCGCGGTGCACGAGGGCGTAGAGTGCGCCATTGGCGGCGTGTGCCGCGAAGGGTTGACTGCCGCCGACGCGCCACGATTCGTCGCGGTCGGCCGATGCGAAGAGCGACCAAGGCTCGAGGAAGCGCAGGTCGTCGCCGCCGACGTCGACGGTGTACACCTGCCCGTCGAAGGAAGGGAACAGCCAGTGGTCGGCGACGCGCACGCCCTTTTCCATGATCGGGTCGCGGTTGGGGTCGAAGAACGGCGCCGTGCGGCGCGTGCCGGCGAGCTTGCCGTCGGCGTCGAGTTCGACGATCAGGGCCGAACCGTCGCCGCAGAGGGAAAAGAAGCGACGCGGGCCGGCGGCATAGACCAAGCTACAGCCGGCGATGGGCACCTCTTGGATGAGGCTGCGGTGCTGTACGTCGACCAACGACAGCGAGGTGGCCGGGGTCCAGTTGAAGATGGCGACGATGCGATCGTCGTCGCTGAGCGCGGCGTGGCCGAGGGCCATGTTGTCGATGGCGCGGCGTGCCGGCAGCACCACTTCGGCCTCGAAGGACAGTTCGGCGGTGTTCCAGACCTCGAGCACGTCGGTGCGATCGCCGCGAAAGCCGCGGGCGAAGTAGGTGGCGGGGAGATAGAGTTCGCGTTGGTTCTTGGGGAAGAGCGCCAGCGCCGGGCCGTAGCCGCTGTTGACCATGCCGAGGAAGCGGCCGCTGTCGAGGTCCATCAGGGCGATGCGCTGCAGCAGGAGGTCGGTCACCCAGACGCTGTGGGGCGACAAGGGCAGCTGCAGGCGTTCGATGCGTCCGGGCACCTCCGCGGCGACCTCGGCGGCGGCCGGCACGCAGGGCGAAGCGAAGCAGAGGAGGAGGCAGAGCAGCGCGGCGCGAACCATGCAGTCCGGATAACACCGGTGCCGGCGATGGGACAAGCGAGAAGGTTCAACGCCGAGGCGCCGAGACGCGGAGACTGACGAAGCCCGAACGGGCGAATGTTCCCCCTGGGTTCTCGGCGTCTCCGCGCCTCGGCGTTGCTGAATCAGAGCGCGATGCCGGCCCGCTGCGCCTGCTTCTTCAGTTCGATGCGGGCGATGGTGCGGCGGTGCACCTCGTCCGGGCCGTCGGCCAGGCGCAAGGTACGGGCATTGGCCCAAGCCGCGGCGAGGCCGAAGTCGGTGGTGACGCCGCCGCCGCCGTGGGCCTGGATGGCGTCGTCGATCACCTTGAGCGCCGTGATCGGCGCCTTCACCTTGATCATGGCGATCTCGGCGCGGGCGACCTTGTTGCCGACGGTGTCCATCATGTAGGCCGCCTTGAGGGTCAGCAGGCGGGCACACTCGATGTCGATGCGTGCCTCGGCGATGCGTTCCTCCCAGACGGAGTGCTCGGCGATGCGCTTGCCGAAGGCTTTGCGGGTGAGCAGCCGTTCGCACATCTTTTCCAACGCCCGTTCGGCGACGCCGATGACGCGCATGCAATGGTGGATGCGGCCCGGGCCGAGGCGCCCCTGGGCGATCTCGAAGCCGCGCCCCTCGCCGAGGATGATGTTGGAAGCGGGCACGCGTACGTCCTCGAAGACGACCTCGCCGTGGCCGTGCGGCGCGTCGTCGTAGCCGAAGACGGGCAGGTGGCGTTCGATGCGGATGCCGGGGGTGTCGCGCGGCACGAGGATCTGCGACTGCTGCTGGTGCTGTGGCGCGTCGGGGTTGGTGCGGCCCATGAGGATGAGGATCTGGCAGCGCGGGTCGAGGATGCCCGAGGTCCACCACTTGCGGCCGTTGATGACGTATTCGTCGCCGACGCGGCGGATTTCGGTTTGGATGTTGGTGGCGTCGGACGACGCGACGGCCGGTTCGGTCATGGCGAAGGCGGAGCGGATCTCGCCTTCGAGGAGCGGGCGCAGCCAGCGCTTCTTCTGTTCTTCGGTGCCGTAGCGCACCAGCACTTCCATGTTGCCGGTGTCGGGGGCGTTACAGTTGAAGACCTCGGGGGCGAAGCCGACGCGGCCCATGATTTCGCAGAGGGGGGCGTATTCGGTGTTGCTCAAGCCGGCGCCAAGTTCGGATTCGGGCAGGAAGAGGTTCCACAGGCCGGCGGCGCGCGCCTTGGCCTTGAGCTCCTCCAGCATCGGCGGGATCTCCCAGCGGTCGGGCAGAGCGTCGTGCTGCCGATAGAAGGCCTCTTCGTTGGGGTAGATGTGCTCGTCCATGAAGGCTTGCACACGCGCCTGCAGGTCCTTGGTCTTGCTGCTGAAATCGAAATCCACGGGATCCTCCTCGATCTGGGCTGGCTGGGTTATGTCGGCTTGCGCCGTGTCGGACAAGTCCGACCCGTCCGACCTGTCGGACGAGTCCGACCTGTCCGACTTGTCTGACTTGTCGGAATCCCGTTAGATGCGCTCCGGCCACGGCCTGGGAGGTACGCATGTCCGACATTTACCGGATCTTCGGGTCCGAACTGTCGCCTTATTCGGTCAAGGTGCGGTCGTATTTCCGCTACAAGGGTATCCCGCACGAATGGATCGTGCGCGGCGCCGCCACGGAAGAGGAGTTCAAGCGGTACGCCAAGCTGCCGCTGATCCCGTTGGTGGTCACGCCCTCGGGCGAGGGCCTGCAGGACTCGACCCCGATCCTCGAAACCATGGAGGCGCGGGTGCCGGAACCGGCCATCCACTCCGATGATCCGACCCTGGCGTTCCTCTCGGCGCTCATCGAGGAGTTCGGCGACGAGTGGGGCAACAAGTGGATGTTCCACTACCGCTGGGCGCGCGAGGTAGACCAAATCTCCGCCGCCGAACGCATCGCCCAAGGCATGATGCCGGGCATCGAGGGCGAGCAACTGATCGGCATTCGCGACATGGTCCGCCAGCGCATGGCGGGGCGCGTCTGGTTCGTCGGCTCGAGTCCCGAGAACGCCGCCTTCATCGAGTCGACCTTCGTCGCGATGATCGAGCAACTGGAAGCGCATCTGGCGACCCGCCCGTACCTCTTCGGCGGCCGGCCCGCGTTCGGCGACTTCGGCCTGTGGGGGCAATTGTACGAAGCCTGGAGCGACCCGACGCCGGGCGCCTTGATCACGTCGACGGCACCGCGTGTCGCCGCTTGGATCGAACGCATGCTCGACCCGCGCGCCGCCGGCGACTTCGAAAGCTGGGCCTCGCTCGAGCCCACCCTCATGCCCATCCTGACCCGCTTCGTCGGGCGCCTCTTCCTGCCGTGGTCGGACGCCAACGCCCGCGCCATCGCCGACAACCGCGAGGAATTCGAGGTCACGCTCGACGGCCACCGTTGGGTGCAGAAGCCGCAGAAGTACCACGCCCGTTCGCTGAAGGTGCTGCGCGAGCGCCACGAAACCGGCGCCAGCACCGCAGAACTCGATGCCATTCTCGAAGCCGCCGACTGTAAGCGGTGGCTCACCGTCTGAGGTCGTTCGTATGTTCCGACGTATCCCGGTAGTTCTCGTCACCCTCGTCCTTGCCGCCGCCCCAGTCGCGGCCATGGATCTCGACGGCGTCACCCAACGCGCCGCCGCTCTGGCGCGTGAAGCCTATGCCGACCACCGCGGCACCGTGCCGCAATGGATGCTCGTCGGCTCGATGAGCTACGACCAGTGGCGCGACATCCGCTTCAAGCCGGCCGAATCCTTGTGGGCCGACGAAGGGTTGCCCTTCCGCGTGCAGTTCTTCCACCCCGGTCTTTACTACGATCGCACGATCTCGGTGCACGTCATCGACGGCGACCGCACCGCGGAACTGCCGTTCTCCAGTGATCGCTTCGACTACGGCAAGAACGACTTCGGCGATCGCGTGCCGAAAGACATCGGCTATGCCGGCCTGCGCGTGCATTACCCGATCAAGAATCCCGACTACTACGACGAGCTGATCGTCTTCCTCGGCGCCACCTACTTCCGGGCGCTCGGACGCGACAACGTCTACGGCCTGTCGGCGCGCGGCATCGCCGTCGACACGGTCGAGCCGAGCGGCGAGGAGTTCCCGCACTTCACCGACTTCTGGTTGGAGAAGCCCAAGCCCGGCGCCACCCAGCTGACCTTGTTGGCGCTCATGGAGGGCCCGAGCGTCACCGGTGCCTATCGCTTCGTCGTCACCCCCGGCGCCAAGACGGTGGTCGACGTCGAGGCGCGGCTGTTCGCGCGCAAGGAAATCCGCAAGCTCGGCTTGGCGCCGCTCACCAGCATGTTCTTCTTCGGCGAGGGCACGCGCCGCAAGTTCGACGACTTCCGCCCCGAGGTGCACGACTCCGACGGCCTGCTGCTCGAGACAGGCGAGGGCGAGTGGCTGTGGCGCCCGCTCGACAATCCGCCGCGCGTCAACGCCAGCAGCTACTTCACCCGCGATCCACGCGGCTTCGGCCTGATCCAACGCGATCGCGCCTTCGCCAGCCACCAAGACATCGAAACACGCGCCGAGCTGCGTCCCAGTTCGTGGGTCACGCCCAAGGGCAAGTGGGGCAAGGGTCGTGTCGAGTTGGTCGAGATCCCGACCGATACGGAACTGGTCGACAACATCGTCGCCTACTGGGTGCCGGATCGCCCGGCGCAGCCGGGCAAACGCCTCGACTTGGCCTACTCGGTCGAGTTCTACACCGAGGACACGCAGCGTCCGCCCGCCGGCCGGGCCGTGGCGACGCGCCAGGATGGCGGCGCCAAAGGCGTCGGCCATCGCTTCGTCATCGACTTCGGCGGCGGCGGTATCGAGGGCCTGGGCGACGACGAAATGCCCGAGGCCGTGCTCAGCGCCAACCCGCCGGGCATCGTCGAGGTGCTCGACTATCACGTCGTGCGTAACCCCGACACGCGCGGTTGGCGCTTGGCCTTCCAGCTGAAACCGAAGGGGGAGGGGCCGATCGATCTGCGCGCCTTCCTGCGGCGCGGTTCGGCGGCTTTGACGGAAACCTGGACCTACACGATCGTCCGCTGACGGTCGGCATCACCACGTAGATGAAGGGGCTCGCCGCACGCGCGGCGAGCCCCTTCATTTTTGCGGTGTCGTGCTCTCAGGCGAACGCGGTGCGGAAGAAGAGCTGCATGTCCTCCCACGACTGGCGATCGGTCTCTTCGTCGTAGGCGAGCGGCAAGCCGTACTTCTGGCCCTTGGCGGTGGCGTCGGGGTTGGTGAAGCCGTGCAGCGCGTTGGGATACTCGATGAACTTGTAGTCGGCGCGCGCCTGGTCCATCTCGGCCTTGAAGTTCTCGATGTCGGCCGCCGGCACGAGCGCGTCGGCGGCGCCGTGGCAGACGAGGATCTTGGCTCGCACCGATCCGGGCGCCGGCTTGTGCAAGCCGCCGAGGGCGCCGTGGAAGCTGACCACACCCGACAGCGGCATGCCGATGCGCGCCGCGTGCAACACCATCGCACCGCCGAAACAGTAGCCGATGGCGGCGAGCCGGCGCTTGTCGATCTTCGGCGTCGCCTTGATCAATTCGAAAGCCGCATGTAGCCGCGCCGAGGCACTCGCCGGATCCTTCAACACGCCGCCCATCAGGGCACTTGCCTGGTCGGGGGAGTCGGCCACCTTGCCGTCGCCGTACATGTCGGCCGCCAGCGCGATGTAGCCCAGCTCGGCGAGCATGTCGGCGCGCCGCCGGATGTAATCGTTCAGTCCCCACCACTCGTGGACGACGATGACCCCGGGCCGCGTTCCGCCCATCGCGGCCGGCATCGCCATGTAGCCCTGGAGGTTCGTCTCGCCCGCCTTGTAGGTCACCGTCTCGCTGCGAATTCCACCAGCCATCGCTCACTCCTTCGTGCGTGTCTCATCGTCAGGCGACGTCTGCCGCGCGACGTCCGTTCTGCGTCACCTCATTCCGCGACCAAATGCAAGGTCGCGGCGTATCCCGGACCGTACCAGCCGATGCCGAGGTTGGGTTCGAAGCCGAGGCTCATCAGCTCTACACCGCGGGCGCGGCTGTGCACGTTGCCGTCGCGGTCGCGGGCGACGTAGACGGCCTCGGACCGTAGTCCGCGCAGGCGCGCCGGCGGCACCAGTTGGGCGACCCGCCGTTCGACGGCGACACACGAAACGACTGCCTGCGTGCCGTCCGGCGTGACGTACTGCACGATCGACGTGCCATGCTCCGCCAGCCGCTGCAGTCGATGGCACTCACCCAGCTGCACCACCGGGCGGATGGTCTTGTAAAAGGCGATCCAGCGGCCGTAGTCGGCGAGTTCGTCGTCGCTCAGCTCCGCCAGGTTCGAGCCGATGCCGAGGGCGCCGCGCATGGCCACGTGAAAGCGCAGATCCAGCGGCAAACGGCGTTGCGTCTGGTGATTGCGCTCGTGCGTCACCCAGCAGGCCATGGCCAGGGCCGGGTAGGCCAGGCTGTAGCCCTCCTGGATGGCGACCCGCGTCAGGGCGTCGGTGTTGTCGCTGGTCCACACCTGCTCGGTACGTGCCAGGATGCCGGCGTCGATGCGTCCGCCGCCGCTCGAGCAGCTTTCGATGTGCAGACGCGGGTGGCGCCGGCGCAGGCGATCCAGGATGCCGTAGACCGCCTCGGCATGGCGCAGCCAGATCTCGCGCCCGGCACCCGAGCCCGGTTCGGTCGACGAGCGATTCATGTCCCACTTGAGGAAGTCGATCGCATGTTCCCGTAATAGTTCGTGTAGTTGGCTCTCGATGTGGGCTACGACTTCACTGCGGCCGAAGTCGAGGATGAGCTGGTGTCGCTCCTCGGTGCGTGGCCGGCGCGGGAAGTGCAGCACCCAATCGGGATGGGCGCGGTACAGATCGGAGTCGCGGTTGACCATCTCGGGCTCGACCCACAGCCCGAAACGCATGCCGAGGTCGTGCACGGCGGCGATGAGCGGCGTGAGGCCGTTGGGGAAGACGTCGGGGCTGACGTGCCAGTCGCCGAGGCCGGCGGTTTCGCCGCGACGGCCGCCGAACCAGCCGTCGTCGACGCAGAACAACTCGACTCCGATGGCGGCGGCGCGCCGCGCCAGTTCGAGTTGGCCGTCGTGGCTGAGGTTGAAGTAGGTCGCCTCCCAGCTGTTGTAGAGGACCGGGCGCAGGCCGTCACTCGCCTCGGCCAAGGGCAGGACGCGCTCGCGCAGCAGGGCATGCTGCCGGCGGCTGGCGCCGTTCCAGCCGTCGTCGGCGCAACCGAGGATGAACGACGGCGTGACGTGGCGTGCGCCCGCATCGAGCCGCAGGGCGAAGTCGAACGGATTGTAGCCGCCGTGTGCGATGAGCGCGCCGTTCGGGCGCTGCTCGAAGGCCAGCCGCCAAGCACCGCTCCAGGCGAGTTGGCCGAAGTAGACGAGGCCGGCATCGTCGCCGGCACGGCCGACTTCGTTCAGCAGGAACTGCGGGCTGTGGACGAAACCGGTGTGCACGCTGCGGCTCTCGAGCACGGTCTGCCCCGCCGGCAGCGGGTGGCGCTCGGCGTGCGTCTCGGCGGCCCAGGCACCGGCGGCATGCGTCAGCTCCCAACGTCCGGCGTGTATATGCACGCTGGCGAAGAAGAGCTGTTCGATGACGATGGGTTCGCTGCCGGTGTTCTCCAGTTCGAGCCAGCGTTCGACGATGTCGTGCTCCGGCGTCAGGCGATAACAGGCATCGACGCGCAGCGGCTGCAGCGGGTCGGCAAGGTGCAGTCGTAGCGTCGAGCGCGGGCTTGTGACGCGCGTCGGTTGGCCGTGGTTGGGCGATTGGCCGGGACGGGCATCGGTATCGATCGAGTGGCCGAGGTAGCGCAGGCGAACGTCGCGCATCGGTCCGTGCCACGCCTCGCCGGTGTCGAGTTCGCCCGGCAGCGAGGCGAAGGCGACCTTGAGCGTGACCTCCTGGTAGGTCGTGTCGCCGAAGGTGAGAACCTCGTCGCGCCGTCCCTGCCGGTCGAGGCCGAAGGCGGGCAAGACGTTGACGGGCAGGGTGCCGCTGGCGACCGGCCCATCGAACCCGGGCGCCACCGCGCCCCAGCCGAGGTGGACCACCCGTCCATCGCCGTCGGCCTGAAAGGCGTAGAAGCTGCGCCGACCGCGCAACTCGAAAACGCGCGTCGAGTCATCGAAGTGGATCAAGGCTTCCTCCCATCCGTGTCGGGTCCAGCCGATAGGATCTCAAGCGAGCACGGGTTCGTGAAGTGTTCGTGCCCGGATCGCGGGCAGGTGACCAAGTCGCGCGGCGCTGGATCAATCGCCTTCGATGGCTTCGGCGAGGAGCATCTTCATGTAGCTCTGGTAGGGAACGTCACGTCGATTCGCCTCGATCTTGATGCGTGTCAGAAGCGAATCGGGAAGGCGTAGGGAAATCGTCGTCGTCGTTGGTTTGAGGTTCGGCAGAAGAACCCGTTCGGCCGCGTGCCAGTCGACTGTCGACGAGTCGCTGGAATCGACGGGAATCATCTTCGCGTCAGCTCGCTTCGGCTTCGTTTTCATAAATGCGCCTTTCTCTTCGGCTCATCGGACGCCCGGAGATGACCCGAAGCCTCCGAGCGCGAATCGTGAATACCACCTGCAACAAGCGCCCGTCATGAGTCCGTCCCAGCGCGCGCCAACGCTGCTCGCGCGGCGATGAATGAGGCGGGTCGGCTACGACGAGGAGGGGTTGGTTCGAAAAGATCGACTCGGCCTCATCGGTGCGTACACCGTGTTTGTCTTCGCTCTTGCGAGCATTGCCCGCATCCCACTCGAAACCGACGATTTCCGTCCAGTCGATCCGCATCTCGGCTCCGTATGTTGGAGCAATATACGGAGCCGCCGGCCTGTCAAGCGATTCGTGGCCGGGGCCCTCTGCAATCCGGCGGCATTGGCATCGCGGGAGCTTGATCCGACGACGCCCATGCGGCAAGCCATGAAGATGCACGACGAGCGGCGAGAATGGTTGGCGAGGCGGCCGAACGAAGAGCTTTCGCGGCGGCTCAAGGCGGTGGCGTGGGTGGTGTCGGCGCTGGTGCTGCTGCTGGTCGCGGCAATGCAGTCGATCCGCCTGCCGCTACCGGACGGCTGGTCGACCTCGTTCCTGCCGCCGTTTCACGCGGCGGTGAACGGCCTCGGCGCCGTCGTCCTGGTCGCCGCCTACGTCAGCATCCGGCAGGGCCGCATCGCCTTACATCGACAGTTCATGCTCGTCGCCATGGGCCTGTCGGTGTTGTTTCTGCTGTCGTACGTCGCCTACCACATGACCAACGACCCGACGCGCTACGGCGGCGAAGGGGCGTGGCGCACCGCTTACTTCCTTTTGCTCATCACCCACATCGTCTCGGCCGCGGTCAGCTTCCCTTTCATCCTCTTCACCTTCATCGCCGCCTGGACGAACCGCTTCGACGATCACCGCCGGCTGGCCAAGTGGGTCTTCCCGCTGTGGCTGTACGTCGCCGTCACCGGACCCCTCTGCTACCTGATGCTACGCCCGTACTACGGTTGAGCCGCGGCCGAGCGATGCCCATCATGCGGTCACGCCGCGCCCGGTGACGAACGGCCACAAGCCGTCGGCACCGACCTCGTAGGCCAAACGACCGAGGCGTTCGGCCCAGGTCGAGGCCGTGCCGAACTCGGCGCGCCACGACCACAGGCGGCGTGTGGTGAAGTGCAGGGCGTGTTCATAGGTGAAGCCGATGGCGCCGTGCACCTGATGCGCGATACGCGGACCCATCTCGGCGGCCTCGCCGCACACGACCTTGGCCGCGGCGATTTCGAAGGCCGGACCGGTGGCATCGGCGAGCGCGGTCGAGCCTTGGCCGCGTTGCGCCGCGGCGAAGGCGGCATGGGTGGCGACACCCGCCTCGGCGACGTGCCCCGCCAAGCGCGCCAACTCCTGTTGGATCGCTTGGAACTGGGCCAACGGCTTGCCGAACTGGATGCGTTCGCCGGCATAGCGTACCGATAGATCGAGCAAGGTTTCGAGAGCACCGGCGAGCTGTCCGGCGCGCAGCAACGCGCCGTAGAGTTCGACGCGCTCGCCGGCGTGCGGCACGACGGCACGCGCCAGGATCGGCGCACCTTGCCAACGAACCTCGTCGCGCGGCTCGCGTGCCAAGTTCTCGCCGGCCTCGATCGCCGCATCCTGCATGCCCACCAGCGCCAGTTCCGCCGTGACTCCCTCACCGAGCACGACGACGGCATGGCGGACATGGCGCGCCCACGGCACGCGTGCTGCCGCCGCGTCGAGGCGATCGTTGGCGTCCGCCGTCACCCTGGGAACGGCGAGTGTGAGTGGGCCGTCGGGTGCCTCCAGCCCGGCGCTTTCGAGCAACCAGCCGGCGAGCATCGTTTCCGCCAAGGGCAACGGCACGTTGAAGCGTCCGATGGCGCGCGCCAGCACATGGGTCTCGAGCCACGCGGCGCCGTCGTCGCTCAAGCGATGGGGCTGGGTCAGACCGGCGGCTTCCACCGCGTGCCACAGCGACGCGGCGAAGGTGCCGCCTTCGGCGACGAGCAACAGATCCTTGTCGACCCGTTCGCCGAAGAGTCGGTCGGTCGTGTCTTGCAGCAACTGCAGAGCTTCGTTCGACATCACGCTTCTCCTCAACGCAGGCCCAGGCCGCGGGCGATGATGCCGCGCAGGATCTCGCGCGTGCCGCCGCGCAGCGAGAACGACGGCGCGTTCTGGGTCAGATGGGCGAGGACCCGTTGCACGTCGTTGGCGCCGGCATCGGCGCGCGGTTCAGTGTCGAGCATGGCTTGCGCCACGCCGGGCAGGTCTTGTTCGAAGACGGCGCCGAGATCCTTCGACACCGACGCCTCGAGGGCCGGGTCGTGTCCGGCCTGGAGCAAACCGGCGAGGCTGGTGGCCATGGTGCGCAGTGACGCCACGTGGGCGACTTGGCGGCCGATGGCGAGATGATCGGCGCGGTCGGCGTGGGCGGCGCTGGCGCGGATCAGCTCGACCAAGAGAGGATACGACGACAGATAGCGTTCGGGGCCGCTGCGTTCGTAGGCGAGTTCGGCCATGACTTGGTTCCAGCCGCTGCCTTCGCTGCCGACGAGAGCCGAGTCGGGGATGAAGGCTTCGTCGAAGGTGACCTCGCAGAAGTGTTCGTTGCCGGCGAGGTCGCGGATGGGGCGCACGTGAATCTTCGGGTTGTCGAGCGGCACGAGGAACTGCGTCAGGCCGGCGTGTTTCTTGTCGGGCACGACGGTGCTGCGGAACAGCGCGATCATGTAGGTGCAGCCGAAGGCGCCGGTGGTCCAGACCTTGGTTCCCGAGAGGATCCAGCCGCCGTCGGTCTTGTGGGCGCGGCTGCGGATCGAGGCGAGATCGGAGCCCGAGTCGGGCTCGCTCATGCCGATGCAGAAGTAAGCCTCGCCGCGGCACACGGCGGGTAGGATGCGTTGCCGTTGTTCCTCGGTGCCGTAACGCAGGAGCAGCGGGCCGCTTTGTCGATCACCGACCCAGTGGGCGGCGACGGGCGCGCCGGCGGAGAGCATTTCCTCGAGCACGACGTAGCGTTCGAGGGCGCTGCGTTCGCCGCCGCCATAACGTTTCGGCCAAGTCATGCCGATCCAGCCGCAGGCGGCGACCTTGCGGGTGAAGTCCGGGTCCCAGCCGGTCCAAGTGAAGGCACGTTTGGCGGGCGGGTAACCGGCGAGTTCGGCGGCGAGGAAGGCGCGCACCTCGCGCCGCAGGGCCTCGGCCTCAGGCGGAAGGGTGAACAGGTCGAATCGGAAACGGCTCATGAGCGCGACTTACCCGGAATCCTACGTCAAGTCATCGACCTGTGCCGGATCACGGCTCGCGCTGGTTCCGGCGGTATACCTGCGTCGCCTCGTTCGGCTGGGAGGGGGTGCGTTGCGCCGGTGGGGCCAAGCAAGTAGTAGGCAAATTTTTCGACGAGCAGCGGGGGAAGGAAGCCTATGAGCCGACGTCTGGAGAACAAAGTTGCGGTCGTCACCGGCGGCGCCAGTGGCATGGGGCGGGACACGGTGCTGCGCTTCTTGGCCGAGGGGGCGCGTGTCGTGTTGGCCGATCTCAACGAAGGCAACGCCGCGGCGGTCATCCACGAGGCCGGGCGTAAGGGTTGGGGGGATGCCGTGCGCTTCGCCTTGACCGATGTGGCGCGCGAAGACGACGTCCGCGGCATGATCCAGCTGGCCGTCGACGAGTTCGGCAGGGTCGACTGTGTCTTCAACAACGCCGGCGTCGGCGGCGCCTTCGGGGCCATCACCGACATCGACGTCGACGACTGGGACCAGACCTTCGCCATCCTCGTGCGCGGCGTGTTCCTCGGCGTGAAGCACGCGGCGCGCGCCATGATCGCCGCCGGCACGCACGGCTCGATCATCAACACCGCCTCGGTGGCCGGCCTCTCGGGCGGTGCCGGGCCGCTGGCCTACTCGGCCGCCAAGGCTGCCGTGATCAATCTGACGCGGGCCGCGTCGCGCGAACTCGCGTCGCAACGCATTCGGGTCAACGCCATCTGTCCCGGCGGCATCCTCACGCCCCTGCTGCACCGCGGCAACGAAGGCGCCATGGCCGAGGCCCTGTGCAAGCTGCAGCCGTGGCCAGAGCACGGCACCGGGCAAGACATCGCCAACGCGGCGCTGTTCCTCGCCAGCGACGAGGCCCGTTTCATCACCGGTGAAGCCCTGGTCGTCGACGGCGGCCTCGAGGCCGCCGGGCCGAGTGCCCAGAAACCCATCGGCCCGTCGGACGGCAGCATGTTCGCCGGCTTGACGGGCTTCGACATGGGTAGCACCGGGCGCGAATTCGTGCTGCGCAAGCCCGAGTGAGACGCGAGGATAGAGACGAACATGGCCAGCCATCCGACGCGTGACGACATCCAACTGCTCGACGGCGACTTCTACGGCAACGACCCGCATCCGCCGCTGACCTGGATGCGGCAACATGCTCCGGTGTACTGGGACGGCAAGGTCTGGGGTATCACGCGGCATGCGGACATCCTCGCCGTGTCGCGTGACCCGGCCACGTTCTGCAACGCCCAGGGCATGCGCGCCGACGCGCCGTCGATGCCCTTCATGATCAATCTCGACGATCCGCTGCACCGCAAGCGACGCGCCATCGTCAACAAAGGCTTCACCCCGCGCCGCGTCAGCGAGCGCGAACCGCGCATCCGCGCCATCTGTAACGACCTGATCGACAAGGCGCTGGCGCTGGGCAGCTTCGACTTCGTCATGGACGTCGCCGCCTGGCTGCCGCTCATCGTCATCGGCGACATGCTCGGCGTCGTACCCGAACAATATCCGAACCTGTTGCGCTGGTCGGACGACATGGTACTCGCCACCGGCGCCACCACCGAGGAGCGGCTCAACCACGGCAACGACGCGTTCCTCGAGTACCACGCCTACCAGACCGCGGTGATCGCCGACCGGCGGGCGCGCGGTCCCGAGGACGATCTCGTCAGCATCCTGGTGCACGCCGAAGTCGACGGGGAACGACTGAGCGACGACGACATCCTCTGGGAGTCGTTGCTGATCTTGGTCGGCGGCGACGAGACGACGCGGCACGTGCTCAGCGGCGGCATGCATCAGCTGCTGGAGAATCCGGATCAGCTGGCGCGCCTGCGCGCCGAGCCGGGCCTCATCCCCTCGGCCGTCGAAGAGATGATCCGCTGGGTCACGCCGATCCAAAACATGGCGCGCACGGCGACGCGCGACGTCGAGCTGCGCGGCCAGACGATACGCGCCGGCGACAAGCTGTTGCTACTGTATCCCTCGGGCAACCGCGACGAGGACGTCTTCGTCGCGCCGTTCCGCTTCGATGTCGGGCGCAGCCCGAACGAGCACATCGCCTTCGGCTACGGCTCGCATTTCTGTCTCGGCGCCAGCCTGGCGCGCCTGGAGGCGCGGGTCTTCTTGGAGGAGTGGCTGCGCCGCATGCCGGCGATCGAGCGCCTCGACAGCGGCCCCCCGCGCCTGCGGCCCTCGAACTTCATCAGCGGCATCGAAGAACTGCGCGTGCGCGTCGTGGCTTGACCCGGCCCCGCGAGGTTGCGCCTGCGCGGTCGCCAGTGTATCCCCACGTGGTTTGGCCCCGCCGATCGGCATTCGGCCGGGTGCCGCAACCGGAACGACACTGGAGCGTATGACGAATCGGCCGTTGCGCATCTGCTTCCTGACCTACCGCGGCAATCCGCATTCCGGAGGGCAGGGCATCTATACGCGTCATCTCTGCCGCGCCTTGCACGAACTCGGCCACCAGGTCGAGGTGTGGAGCGGCCCGCCGTACCCCGAACTCGACCCGGGCGTGACGCTGCGCCAGATCCCGAGCCTCGATCTTTGGAACGAGACCAATCCCTTCCGCCGCCCGAGCCTGGCCGAACTGCGCGACCCGATCCACCGCTCCGAATGGTTGCAAACCCTCTCCGGCCGCTTTCCGGAGATGCACACCTTCAGCCAACGGGTGGCGCGGGCGTATGCCGATCTGCCGCCCGAGCGCCGCTTCGACATCGTCCACGACAATCAATGCCTGGGGGAGGGGCTGCTGGAGCTGCGCCGCATGGTGCCGGTGGTGGCGACCATCCATCACCCGGTCACCGTCGACCGCCAAATCGCCCTCGCTGCTGCCAGCGATTGGCTCAAGCGGCTGACGCTGCGGCGCTGGTACAGCTTTCTCGACAAGCAGATCGCCGTCGCCGGCCAACTCGACCGCGTCCTGACCGTGTCGCAGGCCGCCAGCCAGGGGATCATCAAGGACCTGCACATCCGCCCCGAGCGCGTGCGCATCGTGCCCAATGGTGTCGACCTGACCTTGTTCCGCCCATTGCCCGACATCGAACGCAATCCCGTGCGCTTGATCAGCACCATCTCGGCGCACGGGCCTCTGAAAGGCTTCGTCTACTTGCTCGACGCACTGGTCGCCGTGCGGCGTCAGGTGCCCACGGCGCACCTGACCGTGATCGGCAAACAGGGCCACGAGGAAAGCGAGCGCCGGGTGCGCGAACTCGGGCTCGCCGACGCCGTGCGTTTCACCGGGCGCTTGAGCACCGAGGAGATGATCCACGAATACGCCCAAGCGTCGGTGGCGGTGGTGCCTTCTTTGTACGAAGGCTTCGGCCTGCCGGCGATCGAGGCCATGGCCTGCGAAGTGCCGGTCGTCAGCACCCATGCCGGCGCCCTCGCCGAGGTCGTCGGTGAAGACGGCCGCGCCGGCCTGCTCGTGCCGCCGGCGGACGGTGCCGCCTTGGGGGCCAAGATCCTCGACTTGCTGGCCTCGCCCGAGCGGCGTCGCACGATGGGGCATGCGGGTCGCCAACGCGTCGCCGAACGTTTCACCTGGCGCCGCGCCGCCGAATTGTGCGTCGACGTCTACCGTGAACTTCTGGATGCCGCCGAAGCGCCGCAGTTGAAAGTGGCATGCTGACCATCGACTACGACCGGCTCGGACTCGAAGCCGGCGACGTGTTGCTCGACCTCGCCTGCGGCGAGGGCCGGCACAGTCGCCCGCTGCGCGGCATGCCGCGCATCCACGGGGTCGCGCTGGACCTCGGGCAGCAGGAGGTCGACAAGACGGCAGCGTCCCTGCAGGCGATGGACGAGAGCGACGATCCCGTTTACGGCGCCGCCGACGATGCCGGCGAATGGCTGGTGGTGCGCGGCAACAGCTACCATCTGCCGTTTCCCGACGCCTCGTTCGACTGCATCATCGCCGCCGAGGTCCTCGAACATCTGCACCGCGACGACGAAGCGCTGGCCGAGATCGAGCGCGTGCTCAAGCCCGATGGTGTGTTGGCGGTGTCGGTGCCACGCTTCTGGCCCGAAGCGGTGTGCTGGACCCTGTCCGAGCAGTATCGCGACTCGCCCGGCGGGCACGTGCGCATTTACGCTCCGGGCGAGTTGCCGGTGAAGCTGGCGCGTGCCGGTTTCCGGGTGTTCGACTCGCACTTCGCCCATGGACTGCATTCTCCTTACTGGTGGCTGAAGTGTTGGTTCGGCGTCGACGCCGAGCCCAATTGGATCGTCTCCGCCTACCACAAACTGTTGGTCTGGGAGATGTTCGACAAGCCCCTGGCCCTCCGCCTGGCCGCGTCGGTCCTCGACCCGCTCGCCGGCAAGAGTGAGGTGTTTTATGCGCGGAAGGCCTGATCGATGATGAGTGCCGGCACCACCACTACCGCAATCGTCCGTACCCCCGGGCCGATCTTGAGCGACATCGAGATCGAGCGCACCGCCGACTGGGTCGCATCGCACCAGCGCGCCGACGGCGCCATTCCCTGGTTCCGCGGCCGCCGCATGGACCCGTGGGACCACATCCACAGTGCCATGGGGTTGTCGGCGACCGGCCGATTCGACGCCGCCCGCAAGGCGTTCCGCTATCTCGCCAACACCCAGGACGACAACGGCGCTTGGCCCGCCTCGAGCAACGAAAGCTGCATTCTCGACGGTACGCGTGAAACCAATCACGCCGCTTACCTGGCGACGGGGCTGTGGCATTTCTTCCTCGCCAGCGGCGACGACGCGTTCCTCGACGAGATGTGGCCGGTGCTCGAACGAGCCCTTGCCTTCGTGCTGCGCATGCGGGCGCCCGACGGTACCGTCAACTGGGCCACCGACGGCAACGGCAACGTTTGGCATGCGCCGCTCATCACCGGCTGTGCGTCGATTCACGGCAGCCTCGTCTGCGCCGTGCGCATCGCCCGCCGTCTCGGCCACGAACGGCCGGAATGGGGGCTGACGCGGCAGCGGCTCGGCAGCGTGTTGCGCGAGCACGAGGAGATCTTCCTCAAGGCCTCGGTGCCGGAACCTCCTGGAAGGTATTCGATGGACTGGTACTATCCCGTCCTCGGCGGCGCCCTGCGGGGCGACGCGGCGCGGGCCCGTCTCGAAGGCGGCCACGCCAAGTTCATCGGCGAGGGCGTCGGCTGCCGCTGTGTCGCCGACCGCGCCTGGTACACCGTGGCCGAGAGCTGCGAACTGGTGATGGCCCTGGAGAGCGCCGGACTCGTCGATCGGGCGCGTGCTCTGTTCACCTGGGTCCAGCGACTGCGGTGCAAGGACGGCGGCTACTGGATGGGCATCAGCTACCCCAACGAACTGCGCTGGCCGCCGGAACGTCCGTCGTGGACGGCGGCGACGGTGTTGCTCGCGGCCGACACCCTGACCGGCCTGTCGCCCACGAGCGGCTTCTTCCAATCCCTCGCCGACGTGTGAAGGGGCGGCGTCGCGGCGCCTGGGTCCGGTCGCCCGCCCATCCACGTCGATCGTTCTGGCCAATCGCGGCGCGCCGTCGTAGTCTGCGCCGGGTGATGCACCTACCTCTGGCTCCGATTTTCCTCGCCCTCCTGCTCCTCGGCTGGCCGACGCGCGGATCCGCGGCCGGCGTGGTCGGTGACGGCACCGCCGGCAGTTGTACCGAGGCGGCCCTCGAGGCGGCGTTGAACGGCGGCGGCGCGGTGACGTTTTCCTGCGGTGCCGCGGCCACCATTCCGATCACGCGTCCGAAGCTCATCGCCACCGCTACGACGATCGACGGGGACGGGCGTATCACCTTGGACGGAGGCGGCACGACGCGGATCTTTACCGTCGAAGCGGCGGCGCGGCTCGGGTTGACGCGACTGACCCTGAGCGACGCCGGCGGCGAGGCCGGTGGGGCGGTCTACAACCAAGGACGGCTGTCGCTCGAGCAGTGCGCTTGGCGCGGCAACAACACGGCCATCATCAATGACGGAGAAACGACCGTCACCGCATCGACCTTCAGCGAGAACACGGGCGGCGACATGAGCGGCGCCATCGCCAATTTCGACGGCACGCTCGTGGTCACCACCAGCGAGTTCACGGATGGCGGCGGTCGCTCGGCGGCGATCAGCAGTTTCGGGAGCCGCGCCAGCGTCGTCGTCGAAGCGTCCACCTTTCGAGCCAACAGCGCCGGAGCGCTCTATAGCCAGGCGGGCACCCTGGTCGTCCGCCGCAGTACGTTTTCCGGCAACGGCGATTTCGGCATCCGCAATTTCGACGGCACCCTGACCGTCGAAGCCTGTTCGTTCGAGGCCAACGTCGCCTCGGCGATCGTCAACGGCGGCGTGCACGGCGGCAGCGCGACGGTGCGCGACAGCACCTTCATGGCCAATCGGAGCGCCGAAAACGGTGGCGCCCTCAGCAACGGTGGCACACTCATCGTCGATGCGTGCACCCTGCGCGACAACGCGGCGGCATCCTTCGGTGGTGCCGTCTACAATTCACCCAGGGGCGTGTTGCGGATGACGCGCAGCACCCTGGCCGGCAACACCGCACGCAACGGCGGCGGCCTCTTCAACCAGGGCAGCGCGCCGCTGCGAGGGGGAGCGCGAGTCGCCAACTGCACGTTCCACGAGAATTCGGCCACCATCGGCGGCGCCATCGCCAACCTCGGCGAGGCGTTGATCGAAAATTGCACTTTGGCGTTCAACACCGCGACGGCCGGCAATGCCTGGGGCGGTGGTCTCTATCAGGCCGGCAGCTTCGGTGTGACGTTGGCAAACAGTCTCTTCTTCTTCAACAACCGAGGGCGTAGCGACTGCTCCATCCAGACAGGCGGAACCTTCTTCGATGGTGGCCACAACCTCCTGGGCGACGAATCCTGTCTCCTCGTCGCCGGCGTCAACGGTAATCTCGTCGGCATCGATCCGTTGCTCGACCCGGCGGGCTTGGCCGACAACGGCGGCCCGACGCAGACCATCGCCTTGCAAGCGCAAAGCCCGGCGATCGACGCCGGCAACGCCGAGGTCTGCGCCGGCGATTCCGTGCAGGGGCTCGATCAACGCGGCTACCTGCGGCCGGGCGTCGGCCATAGCGGGTGTTCCATCGGTGCGTACGAGGCCGACGGCGAGCCGGCCCCCCGGTGTGACGGCGATTGCGACGGCGCGGGCGCGGTCACCGTCGACGAGATCGTCACCCTCGTCAACATCGCACTGGGGAATCAAGCGCTCGAAGCGTGCACCGGCGGAGTCCCTCCCGGCACGACGGTCGACGTGACCCTGATCATCCGCGCCGTGGTGCACGCACTCGGCGGCTGCTGATCGGTCGCGCGTGCGCCTGGGCCGACCCTGGACAGGGACGGCCGGGTTGCGTACAAGCGCCGCCAGCCAACACCCGTTCTGACAACACAGCGTCCGCGGAGGTTCGAGTATGACTTCGACACCGGTCCGGCGGCGACGGCTCATGGCCGGCCCCGCGTCGGCGATGACCCTCGCTTGCTTCATGGTCGCGTCCAGCGCTTACGCCGCCGACGCCGCCGAGGCGGCGATCGATACCGGCACCACGGCATGGATGCTCATCGCCACCGGCCTCGTGCTGCTCATGGTCCCCGGTCTGGCGATGTTCTACGGCGGGCTGGTGCGCACCAAGAACGTCCTCGGCACGATGATGCACAGCTTCGTCGCCATGGCGATCATCGGTGTGTTGTGGGTGGTGTGCGGTTACGCGCTCTGCTTCGGGCCGAGCATCGCCGGCGGGTGGGTCGGCTGGGACAGCCGCTACTTCATGCTGCGCGGCATCGACGACAGCGTCGTCAACGGCGTGCCCGAGTACGTGATCGCCATGTTCCAGGGCAAGTTCGCCATCATCACGCCGGCCCTGATCAGTGGGGCACTGGCCGAGCGCGTCACCTTCCGCGGCTATTGTCTATTCATCACCTTGTGGTTCCTGCTGATCTATTGCCCGCTGTGCCATTGGGTGTGGGGGCCGGAGGGTTGGTTGCTGACGTCGGGGGCGAGCGGGGTGATCGACCTTGCGGGCGGTTTGGTGATTCACGTCTCGGCGGGGGTCAGTGCCCTCGTCGTGGCGCTGTTCCTCGGACCGCGCATCGGCTACCCGCAGGCGCCGATGCCGCCGAGCAACTTGGTCATGACCATGATGGGCGCGGGGCTCCTGTGGGTCGGCTGGTACGGATTCAACGCCGGCTCGACGGTGCACAGCGGCCTCGACACGGCCCGCGCCCTGGCGATGACCCAGATTTCGGCGGCTTCCGGCGCGCTCGCCTGGATGCTGCTCGAGGCGTGGAAGCTCGGTAAGGCCACGGCCTTGGGATTCGCTTCGGGGATCCTGGCCGGGCTCGTCGTCATCACCCCGGCGGCGGCGGTGGTCCAGCCCCTCGGCGCGATTTCGCTCGGCGCCATCTCTTCGGTGGCCTGTTACTACGCTCTGACCCTCAAGCATCGCTTCGGCTACGACGACAGCCTCGATTGCTTCGGCATCCATGGGGTCGGCAGCGGTCTCGGAGTGCTTCTGCTGAGCTTCTTCATCCGCGACAGCTGGCTCGCCGCCGCCAGCGAGGCCGCCGGCCGTCCCTGGGGCGCCTTCGACCAACTCGGAATCCAACTGATCGGTATGGCGGCGACGATCGCGTTGGCGGCGACGGTGACGCTGATTCTCTGTGTCGTCATCGAGCGCAGCATCGGCTTCCGCGTCGATCGCGAAGCCGAGCTGCGCGGGCTCGACTACGCGCTGCACGGCGAACACGGCTACGGCATGACGCAGTCGGAGATCCTCTGAGCTGCAGCAACGGGTGACGCCTCGCTGTGCCGGCATCGCTCCCCGGCGCGGGGAGGTCGTTTCCTCCCGGCGATAGGCTCAGGCGGGGGCCTCGGCTCAGGCAGGGAGCCGTAGCGGGTGAGACGTTCCGGAGTCGTCGCCGGAGGCCCGGCTGCGGCTTGCTCCGGCGCGGCATCTCGGCTTCTATGCGGGCGAGCCGCGGCGCGGTTCCGATGCGGCCAGGCGCGAAGCGGAGGAAGACGGAGGCACGGGTGCCATGAGTCGAGACGATGCGGCGATGATGCGGCTCCGCCGCCCGGTGGCTCGCATGCAGGCCGGCGTGCTCGCCTTCACCGGCGGCGTCGTCGGCGGCGTGGGGCTCTTTCTCGCCACGGCATGGCTGCTGCTGCGGGGCGGAGAAGCTCCTGGCTACCACCTCAATCTGCTGGGTGAGTATCTCCCAGGCTACGCGGTGACCTGGGGCGGCTCGTTGCTTGGGCTCTTCTATGGCGCGATGGTCGGTGCGGCGATCGGCGCCGCCTGCGGCTGGCTCTACAACTTCGCCGCCATCGCGGCGCAGCGGCTCGGCGGAGGCGAGAGCGCGCGTCGGTAAAGAGGGATAGCTGGCCCCTTCTTCGGCGCCGAGCTGTTGCGTCTGACCCGAATCTCTCAACAGAGGCACGAAGTCGTGCCGAAACTCATGGAGATCACGATTTCCATGCAGATTCGTTTTCTCGGCGTCTACCTGCGGTAATGGTCAACGATTCGGGTGAAAGACCTGGGCTAACGCAGGGCAACTTCGAACCAGGCGCGCACGAGATGCGCCGTGGCGAGTAGATGGCGATGGCGTACGAGCGAGAGAGCTTCGCGCACCATGGTCAAGGTCCAGAGTAGTTCAGCCGTCCAGCGCCGGTAGTGCTTGCGGTGGAAGTAGCGCGCACTCGCTTGTTTCCATCGCCATCGCGAGAGAGTTGAGCCTTGTGCACGTGATGCATCCTCGATGGCGTGCCAGGCCACCACGCGATTGTCGCACCAAACCTCCCAACCATGTTCCGTGGCGCGGCGGCACAGGTCGAGATCCTCGCAGTACATGAAGAAGCCAGGGTCGAAGGTGCCGATGTCCTCGATCGCCTGACGGCGCACGAGCATGGCGTGGCCCCAGACGTAGTCGACACGGCACGGCACGGAGGAGGCCTTGCGACTGCTTTCTCCGATGTTGGGGATTCGCTGCCACAGGGGCAGGGTCGAGCGCCAAGCCCCCCCGTACAAGAGGACGGGGGCCCCATCCGCGGCGACGCGCGGCGCTAGGGTCTTGACGCCGACGATTCCGGCGCGCGGCTGTCCGGCGGCCAACTCGACGAGAGATCCAAGCGTCTCCGGTTCGAGCGTAGCGTCCTGATTCAGCAGGAATACGTAGTCGTCGCCTCGAGCGAGCGCCCGTTCGATGCCCTGGTTGCAGGCGGCGCCAAAGCCGCGGTTCGAGTTGTTGCGGACGACTTCAACGTCTGGAAATCGGCGCCGCACCGCATCGACGGAGTCGTCGGTCGATGCATTATCGACCACGATCACCGCTTCCGGTTGCATGGTGCTGGCGGCGACCGACTCCAGGCAAACCAATAGGTCCGCGCCGCCCTCGTGGGCCGGAATCACCACGGAAACACGGGGCCTGTCTCCGCTTGCGGATGCCGCGGCGTTGGAGTTCACGGCTTGCCCGCAGAAGCGCTGGGGACCGTCCCACAAGCATCTCCGCAAGGTTGCTTCATCCGCTGCGCATTTCAGATGGCTTCGGTACTTGTCAACACGCCGCGCCAGAAGCGTGTTCCGCATGGCTGCAGCGCGAGATCGGCGATAGCAGGAGGCGATGGGGCGTGTGTGCGATGACGAGCGCCAGGCGCAGCGGATGCGGCCATGTCGGGTTGCCTTGGCCTATCCCTTGTGGAAGGGACTAGGCGCCATGGCGCTGCGGAGGCAGTGGACGTATCGTCGCGGCAGCGTCGGATCGGCGCGTGGCAGCTAAGCCTCGGTACGTGAATCCACGAAGGTCATTCGTAACGGTGCGCTCATGTTCAAAGCGACGACCAGGGACAGACTTCCCCGCGGCGGGGTGAGGGCCAAGGCGATGCGCATCGTCGCAGCCGGGCGAGCCTCGATCCATGGGTTGCTTGGTGCATTTTCCCCCAACGACGACGCCCTGGAGAGCAATTCGGGCGAAGCTCACCCTTGGACGGCCGGATGAGCGATTCGCCGCCTACCGTCTCGGTCATCATCCCTGCCTATCGAGCTTGGGATGTGCTGCCGGGCTGCTTGGAAGCTCTGCGGCAACAGGTGGGGGACGTTTCCTTCGAGACGATCGTGGTCGCGAGCGGTGTCGATTCCGGCGAATCACCTCTCGCCGCGAGGTTTCCCGACGTGCGCTTCTTGTTGTGCCGCGAACGAAAGTTCCCGGGTGTCGCCCGCAACCTCGGGGCCGCCGCGGCGCGCGGCGAACTCCTCCTGTTTCTCGACGCGGACTGCGAGTTGGCTCCCGGTGGCCTTGGCCGGGTGGTGGACATCCACGCACGCTACGCCGCGCCTCTGATCGGCGGGTGCATCGACCCAGGAGACACCGCCACCGGTGTGGGCTGGGGGTACTACTTCGCCAGCTTCGCTCGCTGGCTGGCCCCGCCTGGCGATGAACCCGTCCCCGTTCTCGACTTGGCGACCCCGTGTTGCTCCATCAAGCGTTGGGCCTTCGAGCAATATGGTCCGTTCGCGGAGGACCGCTATTGCGAGGATACGCGGCTGTGCTGGCAGGTGCGTGCCGCCGGCCACGAGGTGTTGCTCGACCCGGGCCATCGGGTACGCCACTCCGGCCTCGAGGCACTGGGGCCCATGCTGCGCCGCAAGTTCTCGCACGGCGGCGCCTTTGCCGTCATGCGGGCGGAAACTCGCGGTTGGAGTTTGACCCGCAGGCGCATTCGGGCGCTGGCGGCGCCCGTGGTGCCAGTGGTCTTGATCTACCGAATCGCACGTGCGGTGTTCCATGCCGGGCGATACCGCCGAAGGTTCTTGCAGAGCCTGCCGTTCACGTGGATGGCCGTGGTCGCCTGGACTCTCGGCGAAACGGTGGCCTTGTGGCGAACGACCGCCCTCCGTCCCAGGACCTTGCCATGACCGACGACCTTGCCCATTTTTCGATCGTCATCCCCACGTACAACCGGCGGGTGCAGCTCCGAAACTGCTTGGCCGCCCTGGCGGAGCTCGACTATCCGACCTCCCGCTACGAGGTGATCGTAGTGGACGACGGCGGCGACGAACCACTGGATGAAGTCGTCGATGCATTCCGCGACGGGATGTCCATCTGCCTGCTCCGCCAAGCCAACGCCGGCCCCGGAGCGGCGCGCAACGCTGGTGCGGCGGCGGCAAGTGGCGAGTACCTCGCTCTCACGGACGACGATTGCTGCCCGCAACCCGGCTGGCTTCGCGCTTTTGCGGCGCGATTCGCAGCGAGTCCCAACGCACTGCTGGGTGGCCACACGGTCAACGGTCTCCCCGACAACATCTATTCGACGGCCACCCAGACCTTGCAGGAATGGTTGTACGACTATTGGGAAAGCCGTCGCTCGCCGCAGCGGTTTTTCGCATCCAACAACCTCTGCCTGCCGAGACGGTTGTTTCTCGATCTCGGTGGCTTCGATGCCATCAATCTCCCGTATGCGGGCGGCGAAGATAGGGAGCTGTGCGGGCGCTGGATGGCGGCAGGGGGCGAGCTGATCTATGTGCGGGAGGCGCTGATCCGACATTTCCACGCGCTCGATGCCGGGCGCTTCTGGCGACAACACTTCCGCTACGGGCAAGGCGCCTACCGGATGCAGCAGGCGCGCCGGCAACAGGGCTTACCGCCGCTCCCGCGTGACGTCGGCTGGGTGCTGGCCAGCGTGTTCCGCTATCCGTGGACTGAATCTGGCGTGACCCGAGGCTTGGCGATGGCCAGCCTGATGCTGGAGACGCACCTGGCCAACCTGGCGGGCTATTCCTTCGAGCGCATGTACGCGCGACGCTGACGCTCGTGGCGCGGATGCGCTCGAACTCGTCGCGGACGTTCGTTCCCCGTGTCCGGCCGGACTCTGGGGCGACGGACCGAGTCGATCTGCTACGGCCTCCGACGACGTGATGGTCGTAGGCCCGCGGTAGCGGCAGGCGAGCCGGTCGCTACCGTGGGCTGGGAGAAAGACGCGAGGCTCAAGTTCCTGCGGATTCGTGGATCGAGCAATGCTACTCAGGCCGCCGCGTCGCCGCAGGCGAAGCGGACGCCGCCGTCGTAGTCGACGGTGCGCAGCAGGCGTTGGTAGTCGGCGGCGAGGGTGGCGTAGGGGAGGTCGGCGACCGATGCGGCGGGCAGGTCGAGGCGATCGCCGTTGGGGCGGGCGCGAATGATGCTGACGCCCTGGTCGATGAGGCAGGTCACGGTGTCGACGTCCGGCCACGTGCGCGCCTCGACGATGGCCTTCCACACGTCGCCGTTCCAGATGCGCGACGACTGTTGGCGATACTGCGCGACGCAATCGAGCGGCAGGCAGTCGTGCAGGAGGATGACGCCATTGGGGTTGAGGGCGGCGACCGAGTTGCGAATGTCGCGCACCACCTGCTCGTGGAGGTGCAGTCCGTCGATGAAAATCAGGTCGAAGCGCTCCTGATTGCGGGCGAAGAACTCGTCGCTGGTGGCGCGCACGGTGCCGCCGGAAACCGGGTCGACACCGACCTTGTGCGGCGCGCGGATGCGCGAAAAGCACTCGTCGTCGCGGCAACCGATTTCCAGGTAGGATTGCACGCCGTTGCGCTCGACGATTTCGTTGAGCAGGTCGATGCGCAACGGCGAAGTCGGCCAGGTCAGGTCGATGCGGGCCGGGGAGAATGCACCGGCGAGCGAGTAGCGGAGACGCCGGAGGGAGTAGACGGCCGGCATGACGCCTTCCCACCAGGTGAGGAAGTACAGCTTCCCGGCGAACTGCCTCAGCCAGCTGGCCTGCGGGAGGTGGCCTGCGGGATGCGCTGAAGAAGGATCGTTCGAAGGGTTCGGCACCGTGAATTTCCTCAGAGGTCGTGGGCTGGCGGGCGGGCTTTCGAGCCCTTGGCGTGGGCGAAGTTATTCACAGGAAGCGTCCGGGCTGTCAACCTCGTGCGCGCCTCGAGCGGAGGCGGAGTTTGAACCGACGGCGCGATTCGGCTAAGGGCGCGCTCGATCGCAGCGGCGCGGCCAATCGTGGCGGGTGCCGCGAACGTTGGGCGCCAAGCCGATGGAGCAACTGCCGTGCCGGTGCGCCAGCGGCGGTCGCGCGAGGGGAGAGTGCCGCCGCCAATGTCGCCCGAGCTTTCGATCATCGTCATTTCCTACAACATCGCGCGCGAGTTGCCCCGAACGCTGTTTTCACTTTCCGCCGCCTACCAGCGGGGTATCGAGCGCGAGAGCTACGAAGTGCTCGTGGTCGACAATGGCTCACCGGTGCCTCCGGAGGCGGCGGACTACGCCGACCTCGACGTCCATCTGCGGTTCTTTCGCATGCAACCGCCCCACCCGAGCCCGGTAGCGGCGGTGAACTTTGGCGTGGCGCAATCGCAGGGGAAGTACGTCTGCGTCTACATCGATGGGGCGAGGCTCGCTTCACCCGGCTTACTGGCGACGGCGATGCAGGCTCTGCGACTGTCGCCGCGGGCCGTCGTTGGATCCCGGGGCCGATATCTCGGACCGGACTTCCAGTCCGCGGCGATGCGCCGCGGCTACACGCGTGAACGCGAGGATCGGCTGCTCGACGAAGTCGGCTGGCGTGACGACGGCTACAAGCTGTTCTCCATTTCGGTGTTCGACGAGTCGTCCTTTGCCACCTGGTTCCAGCCGGTGGCGGAGAGCAACAGTCTTTTTTTGCCGCGTGCGATGTGGGACGAGCTCGGCGGCTACGATCCTTGCTTCGCGCGCGCCGGCGGCGGCATGGCCAATCTCGACGCCTGGCGTCGGGCTCTCTTGCTGCCGGGGGCGGTAGCGATCCTGCTTCTCGGCGAAGCCACCTTCCATCAGCTTCACGGCGGCAGCTCGACCAACCATCCCGAGCCGTTGGAGCGCGGGTCGCTGCTGGCCGAGGAGTACCGACAACTGCGGGGGATGCCGTACCAGATTCCGCCGGTCCTGTTGCGGTTCTGGGGGGCGTTTCACTTCCAGCCGCCGCGCAGTGAGATGCTCGGCGGCTGGTGGTCGCCGCTGGTTCGGCGCATGCACTACGAGTACCTGCGCTATCGTTGGAAGCGGCTCCTGGGGAAGCTGCGCCGCGGCCGCCATCCACAGGGTCCGACCCTGCCGCCGCCGTGGTGAGTCGCGCGAAGCACGCCCTCGACGCATGAAGTCCCCCGGCAATACGCGCGCCCTCGTGGCCCGCCTGTGGAGCCACGTCCATCGGCGCCGTCGCGTCGAGTTGCTCGGTGTTCTATCGCTGATCCTGGCGAGTGCCCTCGCCGAGATCGTTTCGCTCGGCACGGTCATTCCCTTTCTGTCGGCTCTCTCGGATCCGGCTGGAGTATGGGAACATCCCTTACTGTCCCCGTGGCTGAAATGGATGGGTTTCGACGATGCGCGCGACTTGATGGTGCCGCTTGCGGCGTCTTTCTGCGTCATGGCCGGACTATCCGCGGCGATTCGTTACGCTCTGGTGTGGGCGCAAGTGCGACTCGGGGCTCGTGTCGGCAACGACCTGGGTGAGGATTGTTTTCGCCGCACGCTCTACCAGCCCTACCTCGTTCACGTCCGGCGCAACAGTAGCGAGGTCGTTGCCGCGCTGATGAGCAAGACCGATACGGTGGTCAACTTCGTCTTGGTGCCAGCGTTGATGCTCGTCGGCTGTGCCATCACCGGGTTGGCAATCTTCGCGTTCATGTTCTGGTCGTCGCCGGTGCTGACGACCGGGGCAACGGCGCTTCTCGCCGGTGCCTACGGTTGGGTGGTCGCCGCGCACCGTAAACGTTTGGTCGAGGATAGTCGGCGCGTTACCGAGGCGCAGACCGAACTCGTGCAAGTCGTCCAAGAGGGGTTGGGGGGCATTCGCGACGTTCTCGTCGGAGGCCTGCAAGGCTACTTCGTCAGCAAGTACCGAGACGCGAGTCGCACGCTTCGACATGCGGTCGGGACCATTGCGATTTTCAGCAATGCTCCCCGTTATGTCGTCGAGGCGCTCGCACTGATCGTGGGTGGGTTGGTCGTGTTCCACGTGGCGGGCGAACCGGGTGGACTCGATGCGGCGTTGCCTAGGCTTGGGGCACTCGCGCTTGCGATTCAACGCCTGATGCCCTTGGCGCAGCAAGTGTACTACTCCGTAACTTCCATCCGTGGCAGCCACGAATCGTTGACGGATGTGCTGGCGCTGTTGGAGCAACCGCTGCCGAGCGAGCCGCGGGAGGCGGTGCCGCCTCTCGCCTTCGAGCGCGCCATCGAGCTTCAGGACGTATCGTTTCGCTACTCCGCGGACGCCCCGCTCGTCATCGAGGGCGTCCGTTGCACGATCGCCAAGGGAAGCCGTGTCGGCATCGTCGGTGAGACCGGCAGCGGCAAGAGCACGTTGCTCGATCTCCTCATGGGGTTGTTGCCGCCGACCGACGGAGTCATCAAGGTCGATGGGGTGGCACTCGGAACGACGAACGTGCGCGCCTGGCAGAAGCGCATCGCCCACGTCCCTCAGCACGTCTTTTTGGCGGACGCATCGGTAGCGGAAAACATCGCCTTCGGCGCAGCCAGCGGCGCGATCGATCGAAGTCGTGTCGAACGAGCCGCCCGGTTGGCCCAACTGGGGGATACGATCCTCGAATGGCAGGACGGCTTCGCCACGCGCGTCGGCGAGCGCGGGGTCCAGCTCTCCGGCGGGCAGCGGCAAAGGCTGGGCATCGCTCGTGCGTTGTACCTCGATGCGGATGTGTTGGTGCTCGATGAGGCGACCAGCGCACTCGACGATGAGACCGAGGATGCGCTCGTGCGTTGCCTCGAGGGGCTGGGTCGCTCCTACACGGTCGTTACCGTGGCCCACCGCAAACGCTCCCTGCGAGGCTGCGACGTCATCCTCGGCGTTCGACGCGATGGGTCGGTCCAACGGCTCGAACCGGAGTCGTTGCGCGACGGCGAGGCGTGAAGGCAGCCGCCCGCGCCGCGCTCACGCCAGAACTTGAATCTGCTGTTGCGGAAAACGCGACGGCGCGAAGAACCACCACTCGATGGCCCACCGTTCGTGCGTCATTCCCGGACGGACGCCGGTGCGGTGGAGATTCATGTGGTCGAAGAAGACGACGTCACCCGGCGCGAAAGGTAGGTGCTGCACCGGCACGCCGGCCTCGCACGCGGCGCGCTCGGCGACCGTTTCGCTGACCGACCAGGGAAAGGCGGCGCCCTCGACCCCGGTCGGGAGGATGGCGTCGAAGCGTTTCGGAATCATGTCGAGCGAGGGTGCGTCCTCCCCGCATGCGCTGAGCGCGATCCACATGTTGAGGGCGCGAATCTCCCTCCCGAGGAATGCCCCGTCTTGATGCCAGCCCGTATTGGTGGTGGGCGGGACGATGCGGAGGGTCGTTTTCATCACCGAGACCGCCGGACGCTCCTCGAGGTAGTTCTGGGCGAGCGCGACGATGCCGTGCGCTTCCGCCAACTTGAGGACCTCGTGCACCGCAGCGGGGGAGTCGGCGCCGAGCACGCCACCAGCGATTTCGACGAAGCGGCGGTCGTTTTCCAGGGTGCGGTAGTGTCGTCCACCGTCGAAGCGGTGGTACCACTTGGTATCGTCTGCGCCGGCCTCGCCGGCGACGTAGCGGTCGCGGGCATCGAAGGCCGCACGGATACAGGCGCGCAGTCGCTCGACCTCGGCGGGAGCGAAGAGGCCGCGAACGATCAGGGCGCCGTGATGCACGATTCCGGCCGCCAGGGTCGCATCGTCCAACTCGGCGGGCGCGATCTCGGGGATGCGCGCGGGGTCGGAAAAGCGACGTGCGGCAGGTCGAGGCCAAGGGTTCGACCCGGTGACGGCGGCAAGGTTTTTTGCGGCATCACATCGTATACGCAGCAGTTGGCAGGCTAGGGCAGCTTCTCCCGTACGATCGAATTCCCGAGACAGCAGTTCGATCGCGTCGCGGTGACGGCTGGCGCGTTCGAGACGGCGCGCCTCACGCAGTACCGGGGAACCACTGGAACAGCCCCAAAGTCGATGCTTCCAACTGCTCAGTCGTTCGCTCAGCTTCGGAGCCATGGGGGAATTCCTTCCGGTCGTGCGCGTGGCCGAGACGCGCCTTGCCGCATCCCAGCCCAGCGCCCCTATCTTGGCCATGGGATGCGCAGCGAGCGGCATCGCGCTGCGGTGGGCATAGCTGAGCGGCCGGTCGAATCCAAGCATTCGCGGTGTACGGGCCGACGTCGGTGCCATGTCGGCGCGAGCGCGCAGCGGGCCAAGCGATCGTGCTCGTACCTCTGGCCACGAAGCGCCTGCGGTCGTGCGAGCGCCCGGCCGAAGACTTGGATTTGCCCGGAGCCTCCGCTATGCCGCATCCATGCCCATCCCTCGATTCATTCGGGAGCGTCATCCTGGGTTCTTCGAGGCCGTTGGTGCCGACGGACTGGCGACGCTCCGCCTCCGCGGCGACGGTCGTTTCATCGGCGGCATTTGGCGATCTCTGTTCGCCTTTCTCTACGCATTGTGGGCCTCCGATGCGCTCTTCGCGCAGGTTTGTTACCGCAGCAAGGCTACCTTGCAGAAGTACCGTGTCCCCATTCTGCCGCGCATCTTCCATCGCCTCGCCATGGCGACTTCACAGGTGTGCATCGGCGATCCGGTGGTGATCGGACCCGGACTGTACTTGCCTCATGGCCAAGTGGTCGTCGACGGAGTCGTCACGATCGGACGCAATGCCGTGTTGTTTCCTTGGACGACGATCGGTCTGCGCGCCGGGATCTTCCAGGGTCCCACCCTTGGCGACAACGTGCACGTAGGCACGGGAGCGAAGTTGATCGGACCGATCCACATCGGCGACAACGTCATCATCGGCGCCAATGCCGTGGTGACGAAAGACGTCCCGGCGGACTCCGTGGTCACCGGTGTTCCTGGCGTGGCGCGCCCGCGGCGCGAAGCGATGCCATGACCCGTCGTACGAAGAGGAGCCGTCGATGTTCCAAAAGCTGATCCGCTCTGCCCGGCGAGAGATCCTCCGTCGCATGCCCTCGCACCCGATTGGCGAGGCGCGGCGCTTGTTGCGATCCGGGCGTCCGCGCGACGCCATCGCGCTCCTGGCGAAGGTCGTCGAGGAACGATCGGATCCCGAGGTGGCGCAGGAACTCGTTCAGCTGCGTCACGATGCCGCTCTGCAAGGGAACTTCGCGGCCCCGGCGCAAGCTTGGCCGCCTGATGTCCCGGATCTGTTCCCCGGAAACGATCGCATTCCGGAGATCCGTGCGGACGAGTTTTCACCCGAAGCGCTCGCCTCGGGCATCCTGCACCATGGTGGACTCATCGTGCGGAGCTTCATGCAGCCGGAGGAAGTCGAACGCTGCGCCGCATGCGTACGCAACGCCTTCGCTTCCTACACCCGCTTTCGCGAGGGTACGGCGTCCCAGGCCGACTTCCTGTGGTACTACCCGTTCCAGCCGAGAAGCGGACGTCGCGATCTCGAGCAAGCGCGAGAATTCGCCGAGGTCGCCGCCGGAGTGCTCGGGGCCGATTCTCCCGCCACCGTGCACGAGGTCTTGAAGTTCGCCCAAGCGCACGGGATTCTCGCCGCGGTCGAGTCGTTCTTGGGCGAACCACCGGCGATCTCGGTCCGCAAAACCACGGCGCGTATCGTGCCGCCGACCACCGGCACGAGTTGGCATCAAGACGGCAGGTTCTTGGGCGACTACGTGCGTTCGGCCAACATGTGGATCGCGCTCAGCGAGTGTGGCGAGTCGGCTCCGTCGCTCGACATCGTTCCGAAGCGTCTCGACCATATCGTGGAGACTGGCACCGAAGGCGCGCCGCTCTATTGGACAGTGGCCGATTCGGTGGCGGAGCGCACGGCGCGCAACGCCGGCGTGGAAATCCTCCACTTGGACTTTGCGCCGGGCGACGTCATCTTCTTCGACCACATGAACCTCCATCGCACCGGCGTGCGTCCGGGGATGACCCAAGAACGCCTGGCCATCGAGTGGTGGTTCTTTGCGCCATCGCGCTTTCCTGCCGAGCAGATTCCCATCCTCGCCTGAACTCGTTCGCCTGGTCGCCGCCGTCGCGCGGCGGGCGTCAAAGTCGCGCTCGTAGAAAGGCGACGACCCGTCACCGGTTCCGTCGGTGCGGGGCGTTGCGGTTCGCCTTTGTTCAGGAGGCGCGGTCCAGGATCCGTGCCGTGCGAAAGTAGTCGAGCAGCTTGCGGGCGACGATGGCATAGCCCGGCTTGCGGGCATGCTCGTCCGGAAAGAACAAGTCTGGACACTCTTCCGCCTTGGCGCAGCGGAGCGAGAACGCCAGGCTGATATCGATGAGGGAAGTGTTCGTTGCCTGCGCCACGCTGCGAATCGTTCGATTCGCGAGGAAGTAAAGATGGCTATTGGATGGGTACGTCAGCAGGACGACCTTGGTGCCGTGCTTTTTCGCCTCGTCGATGATGGTACGCAGATTCTTGTGCAATTCTTTGGCGTCGCCCTTGCGCGCCGAGCCACGCACGTATCCGAGGTCCAATGTTTCGTCGCCGTAGCGTACCGCGCCCATTGCGTTGAACTCGGGTGCCGCCAGGGCTTTGCCGATTTTCTCGGCGTCGCTGGGGCGCGATAGCGGGCGATCTTGGGACGCGGTCATCGTGGCCGGCTCGTGCGGACCTTCAGCCGCACGCCGCCGTCGCCTGGGGCTCAGGCGCCTTCGTGGCTGACGATGGCGGCCGTCTCGGCCAATTCTTCGAGCAACGCTAGGGCGGCTTGGCCGGTCATGGTGAACGGCGACAACACCGGCCGCTCGGAGTAACGCAGGATCGTGCTCAGGTTCACGCGCTTGAGGTCGACGCTGCCCATCTTCCAACTGGCGAAGCGCCGCTCGAGGATCTCGCTGTAGCCGAGCAATACCACCTCACCGTGGCGCGGGTCGCGCACGATGTTGCAATACAGCCGGTTCACTTCCTCGCGCGATCCCTCGATCACCTGCAAGAAGACGTCGTGCCCCGGCTGGTAGCAGAGTAGACCGGTGATGCCATGCTCCGGGTTGGCCTGGCGCGAACTCTCGAGAATCGAGGTCACCAGGTCGGCGTCGATGTTGCCGGCTGCCCGGCTTGCGTAAACGAGTCGTACCAGCACCGCTGCCTCCTCAACCGTCACGTCGCGCCATCAGCGACAGGAACTCGCGCCGCAGGTCGGCATTCTTCAGGAACGCGCCGCGCATGACGCTGTTGGTCATCTTCGAATTCATGTCCTTCACGCCGCGCCACGCCATGCAGTAGTGGTCCGCCTCCATGACGATCGCCAGTCCGTCCGGCTGCATGCGCTCCTGCAGCAGGTTGGCGAGGTAGGCGATCGCCTCCTCTTGGATCTGCGGCCGGGTCATCACCCACTCGACCAGACGGGCGTATTTCGACAAGCCGATGAGGGCCGAGTTTTCGTTCGGCATGACGCCGACCCAGACGCGGCCGATGATCGGGCAGAGGTGGTGCGAACAGGCGCTGCGCACGGTGATCGGGCCGACGATCATCAGCTCGTTGAGGCGCGCGACGTTGGGGAACTCGGTGACCGGCGGCGCCGCGGCATAACGCCCGGCGAAGACCTCGCGCAGGTACATCTTGGCCACGCGGCGGGCGGTGTCTTGCGTGTTGTGGTCGTTGTCGGTGTCGATGACCAGCGACTCGAGGACGGCTTGGACCTTGGCCTCGACCTCGCGTTGCAACTGCTCGAGCTCGCCGTCTTCGATGAAGTCGGCGATGCAATCGTTGGCACGGAAGCGGGCGCCGGCGCGCTGGATGCGTTGACGGATGCGCTCCGAGACGGTGCCGCTCGGGCTGGACTCGCGGCGCGCTTCGAGCGCATCGCCGTCGCCTGTCGGCGGCACGGAACGGATGACTTGTTTCGGCTGGCGATCACTCATCGACGACTCCCCTCTGGCTCATATAGGCGCCCCGAGCCGCCAGTCAATGCGTGGACACCATGGCTTCGGCTTAGTGCACCACCTTCGAGTCGGAGTCGGGAGCGGAATCGGGATCGATGGAAGCGGCGTTGGGGGAAACGCAGATTGCGGCGTGGTCACGCGCAGCAGTCGCGTGCACTGGATGGAGACGGGCGCGGAGCGCCCCGGAGCGCCGAGTTGCACTCGGCGGGCCCGCTGCCGGTAGATGTGACGAATCGCCAGGTGCCTCGCGGCGCGGCCGGCGGGGATCCTGCGCGGATCGCGGGGAGCCTGGTGGCGGGCGACGCCCGGCGGAGGGCGCCGGGCGGTGTCGAGTACAACTCGACACTCCGGGCGGCAAGCCGCCCCCGCAGCCAGCCTGTCGAACCCCTCGGTATCGGGATGGGAATCGGGATCGAAGGACGCGGCGTTGGGGGAAACGCAGATTGCGGCGTGGTCACGCGCAGCAGTCGCGTGCACTGGATGGAGACGGGC
>CAZGEJ010000013.1:0-29822 GCA_964524885.1 uncultured Binatia bacterium (SeqCode) | reverse complement strand
GTGTCGAGTACAACTCGACACTCCGGGCGGCAAGCCGCCCCCGCAGCCAGCCTGTTGAACCCCTCGGGGTCGGAGTCGGGAGCGGAATCGGGATCGAAGGACGCGGCGTTGGGGGAGCGCAGATTGCGGCGTGGTCACGCGCAGCAGTCGCGTGCACTGGATGGAGACGGGCGCGGAGCGCCCCGGAGCGCCGAGTTGCACTCGGCGGGCCCGCTGCCGGTAGATGTGACGAATCGCCAGGTGCCTCGCGGCGCGGCCGGCGGGGATCCTGCGCGGATCGCGGGGAGCCTGGTGGCGGGCGACGCCCGGCGGAGGGCGCCGGGCGGTGTCGAGTACAACTCGACACTCCGGGCGGCAAGCCGCCCCCGCAGCCAGCCTGTTGAACCCCTCGGCGTCGGTAGCTGAATCGGGATCGAAGGGATCGACGCGGCGGGAAGGATGCCGCGGCGCAGGGAAGATAGGAGCAGGCGCGTCGACAGCGATTCCGACCCCGAAGTCGTCCTGGTGAACTACTTCGGGGTCGGTATCGGTATCGGTATCGAACCGCTATCGCGGATCAGTCGTTGACCTCGAGTTCGACGCGACGGTTCTGGGCGCGTCCTTCCTCGGTGTCATTGTCGGCGACCGGTTGCGACTCGCCGAAGGCTTCGACCGACAGACGCTCGGAGGCGACGCCTTGGCCGACCAGGTAGTCGCGCACGCTGGTGGCGCGGCGCTGCGACAGCTTCATGTTGTAGTCGTCGCTGCCGATCGCGTCGGTATGGCCCTCGACGACCACCTCGGCCTCGGGCGTGCCCTTGAGGGCAGTGGCGGCCGAATCGAGGATGCCGGTCGCTTCCGGGCTCAGGTCGGACTTGTCGAAGGCGAAGGTGACGCCGCGCAGCACCAGGCGCTGCTTGGTCGGCGGCGGCAGCGGCTCTGGCTCGGCCGCCGGGGCCGGTTCCGGTGCGGGCGGCGGGGGCGGCGGCGGTTCAGCGGCCGACACGAAGCGGTAGCCGAGGCCGAAGAGGATCGAGTGGTAGTTGTCGTCCACCTCGATGTCGGGTCCGACGTCACTCAAGTCGTAGTTCGAGTCGAACTGATTGTAGCGGTACTCGGTGAACACGGCGAAGCGATCGTAGATGATCGCGCGCAGGCCGCCGCGGGCATCGAGCCCGACGTCGACGTCGTCGTCGTCGGCCGAACCGATCTCGAGTTGGTTCCACACGGCGCTCGGGCCGACCGCGGCGTACGGATGCAGCGCGAAGCCCTCGGCCTCGATCAGTCGGTAGCGCAGCATGCCCAGGGCGCTCACCGGCACGAAGGTGAAGTCGCGCGGCGTGTCGTCGTCGTCGTCGATCACGCCGGAGGCGTCGATGAACGGTCCCAGGTCGAACTTGCTCTCGCCGAGCGAGAAGAAGTAGCCGGCGCGCGCGCCGAAGGTGATCTCGCCGGTTTCGCCGTCTTCGTCGTCGGAATACGTGGAGCCGACGTAGGCGTCGATGTTCCACTCGGCCGAGGCCGTGGCCGCGCCGAAGCACGAGCCGAGGGCCCAGACGGTGGCCGACGCGGTCAGCACTCTCGAAAGTCTCATGACGGATCCTCGCCTTCTGCGGACGTCTGATCGCCGCTTGTCGCTTTGGCCCGGTGCTCTAACACCAAGGGCCCGAATTGAAAAGGTGAGAAACGAGCGCCTCAGAGCAGGCGAGCGAGCCGTTCGCGGATGATCGACTCGGCCTGCGCCATGATGCGGTCGATCAGTTCCTGGCAGGTCGGGATGTCGTGGATGAGCCCGACGACCATGCCGCACGACCAGGCGCCGGCCTGCATGTCGCCCTGCTTCATGATGCGCGGGTAGACGCCGGCGACCTCGCCGAAGATGTCCTCGAACTTGATGTCCGTGCCGAGGGTGCGTTCCTTCTCGAGCAGGCGCTCGACGGCCTCGTTGCTGAGGACGCGTTCGGTGTTGCGCAGCGGCCGCATGATCAGGCGGGTATCGAGTTCGGTGGCGGCGAGGATGGCCTGCTTGACGTTGTCGTGCACCGGCGCCTCTTGGGTGGCGATGAAGCGGGTGCCCATGTTCATGCCGTCGGCGCCCATGGCGAGGGCGGCCACCAGCGAGCGGCCGTCGGCCATGCCGCCGGAGGCGACGAAGGGGATCTTCAGTTCGTCGGCGGCGCGCGGCAGCAGGATCATGTTGGGGATGTCGTCCTCGCCGGGATGGCCGCCGCACTCGAAGCCGTCGACGCTGACCGCGTCGCAGCCGATCTTCTCGGCCTTGAGGGCGTGCCGCACCGAGGTGCATTTGTGGATGACCTTGATGCCGTTCTCCTTGAGGATCGGCAGCCACTGTTGCGGGTTGTTGCCGGCCGTCTCGACGATTTTGACGCCGCCTTCGATGATGGCCTTGACGTAGCCGGGGTAGTCCGGCGGCGTCAGCGCCGGCAGGAAGGTCAGGTTCACCCCGAACGGCTTGTCGGTCATGGCGTGGCAGCGAGCGATCTCGGTGGCCAGGTCGTCCGGCGTGCGCTGGGTCAGGCCGGTGATGATGCCCAGGCCGCCGGCATTGGAGACGGCGGCGGCCATTTCGGCGAAGCCGACGTAGTGCATGCCGCCTTGGATGATGGGGTGCTCGATGCCGAACATTTCGGTGATGCGCGTCTTCATGGTCGTGTGCTCCGATGGGGGTGAATGGTCTCGCCCGCCGACTGGTTCAGCCGAGGGCGAGGGAAGGGTGGCCGAGTTCGGTCAGCGCCTGGCGGATGCGGTGCGCCGCGGCGTCGAGGTCGTCGGGGTTGGCGTTGGCATCGGCCTTGGCGAAGTTCATGTCGCCGAGGTCGTCGATCGGCACCAGATGGTAGTGCACGTGCGGCACCTCGAGGCCGGCCAGCATGAGGCCGACCTTGCGGCAGGGAAAGGCGCGGTGGATGGCGCGTCCCACTGTCTGGGCGGTGTCGATGAGGTGGCGGTTGAGGCGCGGGTCGAGTTCGAGCCAGTGGTCCACCTCGAGCCGCGGCACCACCAAGGTGTGGCCGGGGCGCAGCGGCTGAATCGACAGGAAGGCGACGCATTGGTCGTCCTTCCACACGAAACGCGCCGGCAGGTCGCCGTTGATGATACGGGTGAAAATCGACGCCATGGCGATCTCCTCCTGGGGGCGAGATTGGGTCAGCCGGCGACGTCGCGCGCCAGCTCGGTGAGGGTCAGGTCGAGTCCCTTGTGGGCGCCACATACCTGATGGAAGGGGGTGGCGACGATGCGGCCTTGTTGTTCGCCGAGGGCGAAGCCGGACTGCCCGGAGACGAGGGCTTCGACGGCGTGGGCGCCGAGGCGGGTGGCGAGGATGCGGTCGAAAGCGGTCGGGCTGCCGCCGCGTTGCAGGTGGCCGAGAATGGTGACGCGTGCGTCGATACCGGTGCGGCTCTGCACCTGCTTGGCGATGGCCACGGCGCCGCCGGCGTCGTCGCCCTCGGCGACGATGACGATGGTGCTACGGCGGCCATCTTCGAGGCCGCGGCGCAGACTTTCGGCGAGTTCATCGGGGTGGGTGTCGATCTCCGGCACGAGCACGTGCTCGGCGCCGCCGGCGATGGCGACGCTGGCCGCGAGATGGCCGCTGGTACGGCCCATGACCTCGACGAAGAAGAGGCGCTGGTGCGACTCGGCGGTGTCGCGCAGCCGGTCGATGGCGTCCATCGCGGTGTTGACCGCGGTGTCGAAGCCGATGGTGTAGTCGGTGCCGGGTATGTCGTTGTCGATGGTGCCGGGCAGGCCGATGACGAGGATGCCGTGTTCCTTGGCGAGGGCCTCGGCGCCGCGAAAGCTGCCGTCGCCGCCGACGACGACGAGAGCGTGGATGCCGTGTTGCGTCAGCATGGCGGCGGCGCGGGCGCGCCCCTCGGCTTCGTGCATTTCGGGGCAGCGCGAGGTGCCGAGCACGGTGCCGCCACGGTGGATGATGTTGCCGACGTCGGCGCGCGTCAGCGGCTTCAGCTGGCCGTACATCAGGCCGCGGTAGCCGTCATAGATGCCGAAGACCTCGATGCCGAGGCTGGCACCGCGCCGCGCCACGGCGCGGACTGCTGCATTCATTCCCGGGGCATCGCCGCCGCTGGTGAGGACGGCGATCTTGGTGGCGTGCGCACTGGCTAGGGCGGGCATCGCAGGGCTTGTAGCAGATGTTGCAAGTCTTCGTAATCGAGGGGCTTGCGCAAAATCTGCATGAAGTCGCGATGCGCCACTTGCGCTTCGAGATAGTGCGTCAGGTAGGCGGTGACCATGACCACGGGCACGTCGGGGTGGGCAGCGTGGAAGCGGTCGGTAAAAGTCAATCCGTCCTCGCCGGGCATCTGGTCGTCGACGATGACGGCGTCGATCGGGGCGAGGTGTTGCACCGAGGGAAGTTGGCGGGGGGTGCGGTATTCGTGCACCACGTAGCCGTCGTCGCGCAGATTGTCGGCCAGGGCGGTGCGAAAGTCGTCGTCATCATCAAGGAGTAAGAGGTTGGACGGTTCCTTGGGGCGGGCCGGACCGCGGCAGGTCGATCTCGAATACTGTTCCATGAGGGTTCCTCGGCCGGTGTTCGATTTTTCCTCCATGAGCGAGCACGACTTGCTTAGCAACGGCAAGGCCAATCCCGGTTCCGTCCCGTTTCGTCGTTTCGAAGAGGCGAAACACGTCAAATCCTTCTGGAACTCCGGAACCGGAATCCTCGACGGTGATGCGAATCTTCTCGGGATCGAGAACCGACGCCGTGATCAGGATGTCGCCGCCGTCGTCGATCGCCTCGATGGCGTTCTTCACCAAGTTGTCGAGGACGCGGCGCAGCTTGTCCTCGTCGGCACTGAGGGCGGGCAGCGGCTCGTCGAGGCGTACCTCGATGTGGATGCCGCGGGCATCGGCCAGAGGACGCCAGAGATCGGCGAGGCTGTTGAGCAGGCTGCCGACGCGAATGTCGACGACGCGCACGCGTTGGTCGCGGGCGAAGTCGTTGAACTCCTTGATCAGGTCTTGCAGGCGCCGCACGGTCGTGAGGCAGTGTTCGACCGGACCGATCACCGGCTCCATGGGTTCGAACTCGCCGCGTTTGGCGCGGCGTAGCAGCAGCTGCGCCTGCATCGAGATGGCGGCGAGAGGGTTGCCGAGATCGTGCACGACCTTGGCGGTGATGGCGCCGATGTCGGCGAGGCGGTCGCGTTGCTGGGCTTCGCGGCGGAACTCGAGCAGGTCCTTCTCGGCCCGATCGCGGGCGATGGCCTCGGCGACGACGTTGGCGATCGATTGCATGAACGTGACGTCGTCCTCGGAAAACGCCCGGCGCGTGCGGGTGTACGCCGCCAACACCCCGAACGGCCGCGCCCGCCCGGCGATCGACACGCCGACGCCGCTCACCACCCCGTGCTCCGACAGGAACAACGATCCTTGGTACTGCAGCTGCTGCCGCAGGTCGTCGAGGATCGCCGGTCGATTCGTCTTCAGTACCTCGGCGACGTGCGACGTCGGCTCTTCGGCTCCCGTCACCGCGCCGATCACCGGCTTCTCCCAGCCCGCGCCCGAGATGACCCGCAGGGCGCCGCGTTCGGGCAGGAACTCGAGGATCTTGGCGAACTCGACCTCGAGCGTGTCGCGCACGATCAAGACGGCCTCGTCGATGAACTCGCTCACGCGCTGCGCCAGCAACGCCGTGCGCCCGAGGCGCGCCACCGCCGCTTGCTGGCGCTCGCGCGTGCGGATCTCCTGTTGCGTGCGCAGGTGCTCGGTGATGTCCAACCCCGAACACAACACGCCCAATACCGCGCCCTCGGGGTCACGCAAGAGGTCCTCGTACCACTCGATCGAGCGCTCGCCGAAGTGTCGCGTGCGGATGGTGCCGATGTGGCCGCAGGGCTTGCCCGACTTCAGGGTGCGGTCGAACACCAGTCGCGCCCGTTCGACCTCGTCCGCCGGCAAGAACGTGGCGAACCAGCAGCGGCCCACGACCTCGTCGAGCCGGTAACCGGACAGTTGCTCCATATATGGATTGAACAAGGTGATGCGGCCCGTCGGGTCGAGCAACACCAGAATGACCTGCGCCGTGTCGATCACCGAGCGGGCGAAGTCGCGCTCGCGCTGCAGATCCAACTGCATGCGTCGTTGGGCCGTGACGTCGCGGATGATCGCCGTGTACAGCGGCTCGCCGTCGACCATCGACTCCGACACCGACAATTCGATCGGGAAGACGTCGCCGTTGCGGCGCCGCCCGAAGACGTCGCGGATGCGGCCGATCGCCTTGGGCTCGCGCGTGTCTTGGTAGGCGCGGATGTAGCGATCGTGGTCGTCGCGATACGGGTTGGGCATCAGCAGTGAGACGTTCCGGCCGAGGACGTCGTCGGCGGTGTAGCCGAACATTTCTTCCGCCGCCGGGTTGAAGAGCGTGATGTGGCCGCTGGCATCGATGCTGACGATGGCGTCGCGTGCCTTGGCCAGCACCGCCTGCCACCGGGCAGCATCGTGCGGTCCGTTCCCGACGGTCTTCATTCCCCCACGTTTCGCCATGTACGCCGGCCTATTTACCGTCGCCGCGCCGCCGGGGCAACGCGCCGGTTTGTCGGATGGCGCTCGGCTCGCTAACTTCGTCAAAGCCGAAAGGATGCCATCATGACGAGCAAGAGCCTCCGCCGAATCTGCCTCGCCACCGACTTCAGCGACGCCGCCGCCGTGGCGTTGGCCTCGGCCGCACGCCTCGCCCGCGGCTACCGTGCCCAACTCGACGTGGTCAGCGTCGTCATCCCGCCGCCGACCTACGCCCGCATTCTCGCCCAGCTGCAGTCGCTGCCTCTCTCCACCGACGAAGCGGTGGCCCTGGTGCGCGAGCGCCTCGCCGGGCTCGGCCAAACGCCCGAGTGTGCCGGCCTATCGGTGGAAACCGAGGCGCGCCTCGGCGTCCCCTACGCCGAGATCCTGGCGTTCGCCGCCGCCAACGACGACGACCTCATCGTCGTCGGTAGCCGCCCGCGCGGCGAACTCGAATCGCTGCTGCTCGGCGGTACGGCCGAACGGGTGCTGCGCAAATCGACCGTGCCGGTGCTCGTCGCCAAACGCCCGCTGCCCGCGACGCCGCAAACCATCGTCGCGCCGACCGACTTCTCCGCCGCGTCTCTCCCAGGGGTGCGTCAAGCCGCGGCGCTGGCCCGGCAATGGGGCGCCCGCCTGATCCTGGCGCACGCCATCGAGCCGGCCGCCGAGGTCTACGGCTGGGGCGCCGAACTCGCCGGCGGCGAGGTCTTCCTCCTCGAACCCGAGGCGCTCGACCCCGAATGGCGCGAGTTGGTGGCACAGCTCGACCTCGCCAACGTGCGCTGGGAGCAGTGCACCCGGCGTGGCTACGCGGCCCACGTCTTGTCCGACATCGTCCGCCTGCACGCCGCCGACCTCGTCGTCATCGGCACCCACGGCCGTTCCGCCTTGCCGCATGCTCTGCTCGGCAGCGTCGCCGAGGCGGTGACGCGTCAGGTCGAGTGTTGTGTGTTGACCGTGCGCCCCGACGCGGCGACGTTTCTCTTGCCGTAAGGCCGGCGCGGCGCATGGATCACGAGGCGCTCGCCGCGATCCTGCGCCGCCTGGCCGACCCGGCGCAGTACCCGTCGCCACCGGCGACGGTCGAGCTGGTGCAGACCCATATCTCGTGGGTCTTCCTAGCCGGTGACGACGTCTACAAGCTGAAGAAGCCGGTTCGTTTCTCGTTCCTCGACTTCTCGACATTAGAAGCGCGCCGTCACTTCTGCGCCGAGGAGGTGCGCCTCAACCGGCGCCTGGCGCCGTCGGTGTATCTCGGCGTGGTCGGTCTCTTTCTCGAGGGAAGCCGGCTCGTCTTTGCCGCGGCGGATGACCCACGCGTCGTCGAGGTCGCCGTGCACATGCGTCGCTTGCCGGACGACCGCCTTTTGCCACGCCTTCTCGAAGCCGGCGTGTGCGACGCGGCGATGATCGAAGCCATCGTCGATCGCTTGGTCGAGTTCCATCGCCACGCCGACGGCGGACCGGAGGTGCGGGCCGCCGCGTCGCCCGAGGCGTTGGGCCGCCAACTCGAACTCGACTTCAGCGAGATGGACGCCTTTCACGGCGATACCCTGGCGGCGGCGGACGACGCGCGGCTGCGTCGCTTCTTGCGCGATTGGATCGCGACCCACGTCGAGACGTTGCGGGGGCGTCAGGACGAGGGCCGCATTCGCGACGGGCACGGCGACCTGCACGCCGAGCACATCTGCATTCCGGTCGATGCGACGCAGCCGATCGTCATCTTCGACTGCATCGAGTTCCGGCCGGAGTTCCGGCAGCGCGATGTCGCGGGCGAGATCGCCTTTCTGTCGATGGATCTCGAGTTTCGCGGCCATGCCGACTGGGCGTCACATCTCGTGCGCACCTATGCCGCCCGAGCGGGGGACCCGGAGCTGCCGCAGTTGGTGCCGTTCTACGCCTGTCATCGCGCCTACATCCGCGGCAAGGTCGCCAGCCTCAAGAGTCGCGAACCCGAGGTCGGCGCGGCGGCACAGGAGCGCGCCCGGTGTGAGGCGCGCCGCTACTTCGCCTTGGCGCTGCGTTACAGCTGGGCCTATGCGCCGGCCTTGGTCGTGGTGGCCGGCCTCAGCGGCAGCGGCAAGTCGACGTTGGCACGACGTCTCGCCGAGCGCACGGGCTTCGTGCACTTGGCTTCCGACGTCATTCGCAAAGAGCTGGCCGGTTTGGCGGCCACCGATCGTAGCGGCGCCGGCGACGAAGGCGGCATCTACGGCGCGGCCTTCAGCGCCCGTACCTACGCGACGATGTATGGAAGGGCGTGGGACCACTTGGCCGCCGGGCGTGGCGTCATTCTCGATGCGACGTTCCAGCGACGCCAACACCGTGCCGCCGCCCGCAAGGTAGCGGACGATACCGGCGTGCCGTGTTGGTTCGTCGAGTGTGTATGTTCGGAGGAGGAGTCGTTGCGTCGCTTGCAACGGCGCGCTGAGGCGAACGACGACGTTTCCGACGCCGGCGTCGAGGTGTACCGCAAGCAGCGCGACGTCTACGAGGCATACTCACCTGACGAAGGCCTGCAGCATCTGCGCATCGATACGGAAGCTATGACCGGCGCCGCAGCGCTCGCCACCATCGAGGCGACGCTACACCGGACGGGGACGTAGCGACAATTCGGACAATTTGCACACCCGGAGAGGTTCCTTGCGTAGCTTCGAGCACGAATCGGGGTCGATGCAGGATTGGAGCAGTGCACATTGCCGCGGAGGAACGGCTACTTGGATTCCAAGACGGCGATGCGAGCAGCTCGACACCCCAACTTAGAGTCTAGGATGGGTGTTCGAGCAGCTCGACACCCCAACTTAGAGTCTAGGATGGGTGTCCGAGCAGCTCGACACCCCAACTTAGAGTCTAGGACGGGTGTTCGAGCAGCTCGACACCCCAACTTAGAGTCTAGGACGGGTGTTCGAGCAGCTCGACACCCCAATTTAGAGTCTAGGACGGGTGCTCGAGCAGCTCGGCACCCCAACTTAGAGTCTAAGACGGGTGTTCGAGCAGCTCGACACCCCGACTTAGAGTCTAGGACGGGTGTTCGAGCAGCTCGACACCCCAACTTAGAGTCTAAGATGGGTGTTCGAGCATCCCGGCACCCTCGCCGTGGCGAGAGTCGGCCTACCGACGCCGCCCTCAGTCCGACACCGCCCGCAGGCGCTCCGTGCCGCGCACCTCGACCGCCGAATAGGACGCCTCCCAGCACTGGCCGCTCGTGACGTTGTGGAGCTGTACGCGCAGCCGCGGTTCCACCGACAGGGGGAGCGGCGGAAGCCCGAGCCGCGGCCCCTTGCCGGACAGGGTAATCCGAGCGCGACCCTCGGCGCCGGCTGCAAGAGACAGCTTGCGAATCCCTCCCTGCACGAGGCGCGAGTCGCGGTAGGACGCACCACCCGCGGTCTCCTTCCAGCAGGCCCGACCGCCGCTGCAGGTTGAAGCCCCCGGTATCGCCCGGTCCAGGCGCGGTCGTTCGGTATCGGCAACGCTGTCGTAGAGGCAGAAGTGAAAGTCGTCACCGGAGGCGGGGGAGCCGATGTCTTCGCGGCTGGTGCCCGTTGCGGCCGTCCATTTCCACATGAGTTTGTCGCGATCACCGCCGTTGCTGACGATCTTCAGGGACGACTTCTTCGCCTCGACGGGTCTGCGGCAGGTCGTGGACGGCACGAGCGGACAACCGGGAACCTCCGGCAACGGAAGGAACGCATAGAGACGGTCGAGGTAAGTGCGGACGTCGAGCCTCTCCTGGTCGCCGAGGGCCCGGGCGAACGTGAGGGTGGCTGCCATGTCCCCGAACATGGGCAGCGACCCCTTGAAGGCCGAAAGGTAGTTGGAGCCGGCCGCGCCACCGCCGAGTACCGGCGTGTTCAGCGTGACGTCGACGCCGTTGACGAAGACGCGGAAGGCGCCGGAAGCGGCCCTGTGGATCTCGATGAGCTGCCAGGCGCCGTTGGTGATCGCACCGGCAGCCGTGATGCGCTGCGTGCCCGCGCTCGTGCGATACGCGAGGCTGTCATCCGCAACGCGGTGGATGAGGCCGTTCAGGCCGAAATACTGGTAGTCACTGGCTTGGACCACCGGTCTTGCGAGCAGGAAGATCGAGAACTCGCCTGGCAGCGACACGGTTTGCCCGATCTCCACCTCGAACGAGAAGTTCTGCGGCAGCGTGCTGCCGTCGGGTCGCTGGGCGCCGCCACCGCCGCGTGCGCAGGGATGGCCGTGGATGCAGTCCGGCACGAACCCGGGTTTCTCCGCGTCGTCCTGGCCGAAATTGCGACCCCGGATCCACTCGGGCGGCCGAAAACCCCCGGCGGGCAGGTAGCCCGACAGGTCGTCCCAGCGCCGGATGCAGCCGTCGGGGAAGCGCCCGAGGTCGCAATACTGCTGCTCGATCGCGGCAAGCGGCCCCGCCGCCAGACAGGCTTCCGTGGCGCAGCGCGCGATGGAGCGGGCGTAGGTGGAAGGATCCTCGAAACTCGTCGACAGTAGGAAGAAGCGAAGGTCGGGCAGATCCTCGGGGCGAAACACGGCGGGAGTCGGAGCCAGTACGGTCACCGGCAGAAGAAAGTCATCGTCGTTGGCATTGCCGGACAGGTCGATGCAGCGGACGTGCAGCGTCCGGCTCTCACCGTCGGCGAGCCCGAGGAGTGTCGTGGTGTGCGTCAATCCGTCGCTCGTCGCGAAGCCTTCGGTCATCGACGCGTACGGCACGCCCGGAGACAGCGCATGGCGACAAGTGGCCGATTTGCCGGTGCGGAGCCCAACCAGGCTGCTGGTGGTCCCGATCGCCAGCGCACCGGTGGGGAAGGCGTCGCCGCGACGCGGAGGAAGGTTGTCCGCCGGCGCCATGGTGTCCTCGGCGAGGGCGAGGATCTCACCGGCGCTGAGCGCGCCATCGTAGAGCCGCACCTCGTCGAGGGCGCCGTCGAAGTAGTCGCTCCCGGGCGGACGTGCGCCGATGCCGACGGTGTTCGTGTTGGTCGCCAGGGTACCGCCGTACGCGAAGCTGCCGTCCGCCTGGCCATTGTAGTAGTAACGCACCGTCGTCCCGTCCCAGGTTGCCGCCACGTGCTGCCAGGTCCCCGCGACGATCGGCGTCGCGCCGGCGCCCCCGCTCGTGTTGTTCAGGCGCAGGCCGTAGCGCCCGCTGCCGGTCCTCCCCACCTGCAACTCGACGACGTTGTCCTTCGAGAAGATCTTCTTCTGGCCACCACTCGATGTCGGCCGCACCCAGGCAGCTATGGTGAGCGAACGGCCGACGCTCGCCGGCCACGAGCCGGCTAGGCGCGGGACTGTGAGGAAATCGTTCGTGCCGTCGAGCTGCAGTGCTGCCCCGACACGGCCGTCGATCCAGGTGCCGCCGTTCCACAGCGATGCGTGGTTGCCGCCGGCGCTGCTGTCGCCGGCGACCACCCCGACGTTCTCGTTCATGGCCCAGTGCGCGACGAGCGTGGTGACGGGGGCCGAATCCACCGAGAACGAGATGCGGTAGTCGTCGTCGTTGCCGTTGTCCCCGTCGATGCAACGCACGAAAACCTCGTAGCTGCCGCCGTCGGCCAGGCCGCCGAGCACGGTCTGGTGGCTGGTGCCGTCGCCGGTCGAGAAGCTGCCGGGCATGGCGGCGTAGGGAGTGCCGGCGGTCGTCGCATACCGACACGTCGCCGGCCGGTAGGTGGCGAGCGAAATGGTGGCCTGGGCGCTGCCGTGGGGAAGGGAACCGGAGGGTGCGCCGCCGTATCGGAGCGGTGGTGCATCGACATCGGGCTCCAGCGCTTCGTAGGCGCCCACGTCCCACACCAGTTGCTGGGGACGCAACGTCCCGTGGAGATCGGCGGCCGGGATCCACGCCGAGAGATCCTCACCGGCGTTCTTCGCGCACACGTCCCAGGGCTGGAGTCGCAGATCACCGGCAGCCGCGTCGACGAATGCCGGGCTACACGTGGCGGACAGCGCATCGAACCCGCTGCCGGAGCGCCATGCCGCGAGCGTGCTTGCGGCGAAGCCGGGGCCGGCGAACGAACCCGCGCTGTCGTAGACGTTGGCGTCCATCTGCAGGGATGCCGGCAGGAAATGCATCTCCACGTTGAGCCCCGATCTCTCGCCGAAGCCGGAGATGATGTTGTTCTTCACGAGCACGTCGGCCTGCTGGCCGGTCGCAGGGCGGCTGACGTCGCCGATGACGATGCCGCCGCGGTCGGCCGCGTCGACGACGCGGCCGTAGCAGGTATTGTTCGCGACCACCGTCCGGCCGGGATTGCCGGGTCCCGTGTCGTTGGCCGCCGCGGCCTTGATGCACCAGCCGAAGCCCGCGGCTGCCGTCGTGACGAAGAGATTGTTGGAGATGACGACGTTTTCGACGCTGCGCTGGGGGTCGTCGCCACCCTTGATGAGCACGGGATCGGACTCGTGCTCGTGGTCGTTCAGGTAGATGTTGTCGGCGAACACCACGTTGTCGGTGGTGCGGGGGATGCTCGTCGGCGGAACGTTGACGGTATCGTGGGCGCAGAACGCCCCATTGCCGCCCTGGGCCGTCAGCGCCTCGCGCACCCCGAGCAGCAGGTTGTTGCGGATGGTCCAGTTGCGCGAGCACTGCGTGGCGTTCACGAAGTCCACGCTCGCACTGCCGGCATTCCACTGGTCGTGACGGGCGTCGACCATGGAGTCGAGGATCTCGAGCCCCGTCATGTAGCCCCACAGCTTCCATCCCTGGAAGAAGCCCCCGAGGGTACCCGGCGCCTCGTCCTTGCCGCGGACGGTAACGCTCAGATTCTGCCAGCGCACGGGCCCGAAGTCGCGGCCGCCCTGGCCCTGGCCGGGCAGGTCGGGCGCAGCGCCGCGGGCCAGGAAGCTCGACGTGTCCGTGATCTTGAGGTTGAGGAAGGCCAGGTGATGAAGAACGGTTCGGCCGACGAAGAAGTCGAAGGTGATGCGGTGGCTTCCCCCCACCGTGTCCCGGTTGATGTTTTCGAGCCAAAGGTCATGCATGACGATGTGGCTGGCGACCCCGGCTTGACCGTTGGTGAAGCGCACGAAGCCGGCCTCGCGCGCGTCGACGACGTGACCGTTCCCGTCGAGGACCACCGGGTAGTAGCGGCCGTAGTCGCGTGCGGTGAAATGCGCGATCTCGAGGTAGCTGTTGCCGGCGCCCACGCGCAGCGCTCGCGACAGGCCCGTGTCCACGTGGTTGCCCCCGCCGTCGAGTACGGCCACGTCGTCAGGATCGACCGGAGGATACGCGCCGTCGTTGTCCGTGTCCCAGCCGACGAGCATGGTGGGGTCCGTGGGGAACTCCCACGCGACGGCTTCGTTGCCCGAGCGGGGCACGGTGCGCACGCCGGGCACGCCCGCGGTTGCCGCGACGATCTCTTCCTCGGCAGCCGTGCCCGTGAAGCACAGAATGTCTTCGGCGCCGTCGCCGGGACCGTCGGCCTGGTTCCAGGCGTACTGGATGGTTGCGTAGGGCGACTGCGGGCTCCCATCACCGGTAAGGTCACTGCCGCCCTGGCTGTCGATGTAGATCAGGTCCTCGGCGACACCGTCGTGGTCGGGATCCACGGTGACGCCGTCGCATACGTCGCAATCGGCCGCTGGATCGCCGATGACCCCGTCGTCGTTCAGATCGAATCCACACGCGCGCGCCTGATATCCGACGGGTAGCGGCTCGGCGACCGCCGCGCTCGTGCCGATGGCGATGGCCAGCAGGATGCCGAGGGGGGACGCTCTGGCAAGGCGGCGCTTTCGACCGGCGCTCACGTCCTTGCCAGCGTATTCGGTGGGCGATCCGTGGGCTGGCACGCCTCCGGTCCTAGCGGCACGCCGAGGATGGGTCAATCGCGAAGACGCGGGTCTCGGGACGTAGCCGCGATTCGCACGATGTGGATCCACATGCCGTCTTTGGCGACGGAACCGGCTCAACCCACTGTGATCGGGCCAGCGCAGCAGGAAAGGCGATGGGCATCGGCGCCTCAGCGCTGCGCTAAAGTTGGGCCTAGGCGCCTGCAATGGTGGTGGTGGCCGGGCTCAGCGGCAGCGGCAAGTCGACGTTGGCGCGACGTCTCGCGGCGCGCCCGGGCTTCGTGCACTTGGCTTCCGGCGTCATTCGCAAAGAGCTGGTCGGTCTGGCGGCCACCGGTCGTAGCGGCGCCGGCGACGAAGGCGGCATCTACGGCGCGGCCTTCAGCGCCCGTACCTACGCGACGATGTATGGACGGGCGTGGGACCACTTGGCTTCCCGGCGGGGTGTCATTCTCGATGCGACTTTTTTGCATTGGCGCATCGATACGGAAGCCATCAGCGGTGACGCTGCTCGGTTGAACCGGCGCCGCCGGGCGCAAGCTGCTTCGGTGATCGTCGCGTGGTGCCGTGCGGCAACCCGACCCGAGCGCGCCGAGTGCAACTCGGCGCGCCGAGAACCGGAGCGGTCGTTGGCGTAGACCGAGGACACTAGGGGACCGTTGCTTCGTCAGGCGGATAGCCCGGGCGGGCTCCCGAGAAGCCCGCCCGGGCAGAGCCAAGGTCTCCTGGCGACCGCTTCGGTCGCTAGATGTTGGATCAAGCAATCACTCGCTCGGGCAAAGAAGCAAGCGCAGTCGGGCTTGCCGCGGCTCGTTTGGGTCTGTCGTAGCGACGTTCATTTCGATGCCATCGCGATTGATCGTTTCGTCCAAGATCCAGTTCTGGCCATCGTGTACGCCGTCGTACACGAACAATCTCAGCCGTGTCTCCCCTTCTAGGTTGATGTGGCTGGCCGGAGCGTCGAGCTCGAAATCAACATTCTCAGCCGTGGCATTGTTGTCTCCGATGCCACTAGAGCCCGGCTGAATGTACTTGAAGCCGCATTGTCGCCCGCAGGCTCCGGCCATCGACAGCGCGTTCGGTGTCGCCTCCGTGGTGTAGTCGCTCGCTTCGCATTCGTGCAGAACCGGGGTCGGTGTCGGGTCGCCTGGCGCCAATGTTGCCGTCGGTGTTGGTGTGGGGTCGCCAGGCGCGGGTGTCGGCGTCGGCTGGGTCCAGTCGTACCAGTCGGCGCCCAGACTTTTGCCGACACGGCTCATCGAGTGGAATACGCTCAGACGCACCCAAGCGCGGGAAATTTCCCACCCTGGCGGAGGCGTGAGGGTCGATGTGTCCCACCCGAGAAGCATCTGCCATTCCATGTAGGATCTTACATTGCTCTGATAATAGGCGCGTGCCAAATGTTGATACTCGATAGGCAACTGCGGTGGGACTGCGTTTGGGTCAGCGGCCACTTCACCGGCATTCTCACGGCAGAATCTGAACTCGAAGGGCAGCGCTTCCGATGACGCGATGACCTGCCATGACTCTGTGGCAACCAGCTCTTCGATGATGCAACCCGGGTTGATGGTCGGAGTGGGCACCAGCGACGGGGTCGGGGTGGGTGTGGCGAAGCTGCTGCGACACTCCGCATTACAACTTCCTGGGGCCGAACTCGGGGTGTCCGTTGGCGTCGTGTTCGGAGTCCCGGTAGGTGTCGGGCTTGGATCACACGTCTCTGCCCCCTCGACGATTCCGTCGCCACAGGTTGCCGTATCGCTGCAAACGAGGAGGACGAGGCGAGGGCCGTCCGGATCTTGGTTCGACCTGTTGGAGATCTCATTCGAGCTCGCTGCGAGCGGGAGTATATCCGTGACCACGGACTGCCGAAGATCGTTCGGGTCGGTACTGCCGAGCGGGTGGTCGTCGATGTGCAGGCGCAGGTGGGTTTTTCCACCGAGGTTGATCCCTTCACCGATCCCGTCGAGTTCGAAGTCGTAGTCAAACCCGAAGTAGTGGGGGTGGTCCCACACCTCGAGGTTTTCGAGGACGCATCGTCCGCCGCACTTGCCGTCGATGGATAGCGCGTCGGCAGGCGCGCTGTGGTCGTGATCGCTTGGGTCGCACAGGGCATTTGGATCCCCGGGCGTCGGGACGGGCCCGGTCCAGTCGTACCAGTCGGCCTCTAGGTGTTTGTCGCCCTTGTTGTGTCCCCAACCACCAACCCACGCACGTAGCCATGCTCCCGCAATGTGTTCCGTCGGGGAATTCGGGTCGTTCGAATCCAGGATGCCTTGCGTGTCCCAACTGAGGAGCGTCGACATGTTGAAGTAGCGCAATCCCTCGGGAACCTCGTTTGGATCCATCGAATGAGCGAAGGCGCCGGTTGTCGGCGTGTCCCAGCTTGCGGAAATCAGCCAGTCCGTATCGGGGGGCATGCAGGTCCCGAATGATGCGAGATCCGGACCTCTGGCATGCAAAACGGTCGCCTCATGCTCGGTCGGCAGGACGATCCATCGGCAGTTGGAAGGTGCTTCGGGCGTGGGGGTGCGAGTTTGAGTCGGCGTGAAAGTGCGGGTGAAAGTGTGCGTGGCGGTGGGGGTATGCGTGGGTGTCGGCGTATCGGTAGGCGTGTCGGTGTTGGTGGCGGTGGGTGTTTCGGTCGGAGTATCCGTGGGCGCCACGGTCGGCGTGCTCGTCGGGGTATCGGTTGGAGTTGGCGTGAACGTGGGGGTCTGTGTTGGCGTGTCCGTTGGCGTTTGAGTTGGCGTGCTGGTCGCCGTGGGTGTTTCGGTTGGGGTATCCGTCGGCGTCACGGTCGGCGTGAGCGTCGGGGTATCGGTTGGAGTTGGCGTGACGGTGGGGGTTTGCGTGGGCGTGTTGGTGTCGGTTGGAGTCGATGTTGGGGTGTCGGTTGGCGTTGCGGTGTTGGTTGGGGTGTCCGTGGGGGTATCGGTCGGAGTCGAAGTTGGCGTGTACGTTGGTGTGTTGGTGTAAGTAGGCGTATCCGTTGGCGTTACCGTCCGCGTATCGGTGCGCGTTGGTGTGTTGGTCGGGGTCTCACTGGGAGTCGGAGTATGGGTTGGCGTGTTCGTTGCGGTCGCTGTCGGCGTGGGGGTAGGCTCTTGATAGTCCACCAGCATCCACAGTGTCGTCACCCGAATGTCGGGGGCGGCGTCGGGTGCTATGACACCAATTTCAACGTCGTCGAGGTCGGCAAGCTGCCACGCCGCCGAATCGTCCGGGTTGATGTAGCTCGTAAGCGCATAGTTCCACCCGAAATTTCCTTGGACATTCGTCTTCCATATATTGTTCAAGTAGATGTCCGCCGGGTCCGATTCGACGACGTGTTCGCCCTCGGACGTGAGCGTGAGTTCGTAGATGCTCGTCGCCGTCGTCAGATTCGTCATACGGCTGCCGACGCTCAGGAGAGCAATGCTGCTGCCGCTTGGGACGCCGCTGTCACTTGGACTTGCAACGTTTACACTGACGGCGTCGCCGTTGGTTCGCAGTTCCCAGTAGTCCGTACCATCGTTCGGGGGCACATCATCCAGTACGGACCAGGCATTAGCCCCAGTGGTCGGGCCGCTTCGACCTTCCGCTGACGTGCCCGTGGCGTTGGGAGTGAGGTGGACGATGCGACCGTCGCCAGCCCAGGTGTTCTGGGAGTCGCCGCCGGCATCATTGACCGCGAGGTCGTCGAGGATCGGGATGGCTAGGCGGCTCGAACCGCCGCTCAGGTAGCCGGCACGCAACCACGCCGCCAATGCGCTCGGGACCCCTGACGTGAGACTGGCGAAGTCGCTGCCGTTCAGGCGACAGCGGAGTTCGCTCCCGGAAACGGCTTTCGCCTCGAGAACATACTCGACGTCTGCTGCTATCGGATCGCTTTCGCCCAAGATCGTCGTCACGCCGGAAAGGCGTCGAAAGCACTGGACGCGATTTCCTTCGCCGGTGTTCGTCAGGCGAAAACCGACGATGACCGTCGTGCCGATCGTGCTCGTGCCGATCTCGAAGAAATCAAAGCCGGCGTCCTCGTCCTCGGCGGGAATGACGGTGTCGAAGCGAATTCGCAGGCGCGCATAGGTCGTAGTGGAATAGATGTCGAGCTTGGTGATGTAGCTGCTCGTCGCATCTGGGATCAACGAGGCCAGTCCCGACAGCGGATCGCTTGTGTCGTAGGTGACAGTCCCGGTGCGCGAGTGGAACTCGCTATCTGAGCGGAGTTCGAATCCCGAAGACCAGAGACGAGTCGCGGCTGCTGTTTGTGCCCATGTCAGAAGTACGGCGGCGAGGCCACCGGCGGCCCATCGTCGCCACTTCCGTAGAGGCGTAGCGTTTCGACGATATCTCTCGGCTTGGGCCGCCGACTCAACATTGCCTTCTGAGCTTGTCATGCTGTGACCTCTGGGGGGCGACCTGGGCGCGTGCGCAGCGTTGTGACGCCGACGACTTCACCGGCATCATGTGACCGTGGGGATAGGCTAACTTGATGCGAGGTGTCAACTGGTTAGTAGAGGCGGGTGCTGTGCACCTCCTTCGCTTCGCTGCGGGCATGCGGGCGACGGTCTCCGTTGCCCCGGCTCGTATGTGAGTAGAGCAATCAGCTCGAGCCTGTCGCCTGCTCCGCTGGTGGCCATCGGCTGGATGCGGAGTTGCTCGTGAGTTCGCCGTTGGCCGTGTACGCGTAGGTCGTCGCTGCGGACCTTCCACGGGCGACCGTGGACGTCGTTCGTTCCGACTGTACGCGGTGGATTCCGCGTGAAGAATGGGAGCGGCGCGACACGCCCTTCCAGGGCAGGCGCCATCTCGATGCGGGCGTCCCCGTTTCGAGAACGCTCGACATCCCCTTTTGGGGTGCCTCAGAAGCCGATGCGGCGCATGATGAAGCGGGGCAGGGCGCGGATCACCAGCATCACCAAGCCCCAGATCGATGGGGCGTAGACCACGGGGCGGCCCTTGTCGATGGCGCGTAGCACCAGCTCTGCGACTTGGTCCGGTTCACCGGCGAACGGGGGCGGCTTGAGGCCAGCGGTCATGCCCGTCTTCACGAAACCGGGCTTCACCAGCACCGTCCGCAGGCCCGCCGCGTGGTACCGATGGTCGAGGCCGTTCAGATAATAGGACAAGCCCGCTTTGCTGGCGCCGTACAGCACCACCGGCTTGCGTGCTCGATCCCCGGCAACCGAACTGAAGACACACAACGTGCCGCCGCCGCGCGCCAACAGGCGATGCTTGGCCTCTTCGCAGAACAGGATTGTATTGGTGAAGTTGGCTTCGAGCATGCGCCGCGTGCGCGCCAGATCCACCTCCAACTCTTCCTGCGTGCCGAACAAGCCGGCGGTGACGACGACCGTGTCGATGTCGCCCAAGGCCTCCATCGCCGCGTCGAAAGCAGCGACGAATCCCTCCGGGGCGAGTAGATCGCAGGACCCAACCTCCGCCTGCGCCGCGCCATGCACCTTCAGGTCGTCGGCACTGCGGCGCAAATCCTCGAGGTCACGCCCGAGGAGGAAAAAGCGGGCGCCGCGCGCCGCCATGGCACGGGCGAGGGCGCGGCCCATGCCCTTGGTAGCTCCGAGAAAGACGACGTTCACGGTTGGTCTCCCAGCAGGCGCACCGATTGCGCGCTGCGTAAGCGCCCTTGCGGGTCCCACTTCCGGCGCACCGCGAGCCACGCCCCCAGGCGCGGCTCCATGGCGCGAAAATGATCGGCACGGGTGAAGGCGTCCTTGGCGAGATAGATGCGCCCGCCCTCGGCGACCACCACCTCGTTGAGCGCATCGACGAGCCCTTGGGTCCGCCGGTCCACCGGGAAGTCGAGGGCATACGAAATCCCCGGCTTGGGGAACGACAGCATGCCCTTGCCCTCGGCGCCGCAGTCCTTGACGACACACAGGATCACCGGCGCGCGCTGCTGGCGCAGCACCTCGACGAAGCGATGGTGCGGCGCCCAGCCACGGTCGGTCGGCAGCACACATTGGTATTGGGTGAAGCCGCGGCGGCCGTAGATGTTGTTCCAATCGCGCAGCGTGTCGAGCGGATAGAAGAAGGTCTCGGGATGGATGATGCCGCGCGCCGGTCGATGCTGGGCGACGGCGAAGTTGAGGCGATTGAACAGCGCCACCATCCACGGCTGCAACAGCCAGCTGGGGAAGATCGGCGGCACGGCGATGGGGGCGCGGAACTTCGGCGGCTCCGCCGGCGCCTCGCCCGGTTCGGCCCAGCGGCCGCTCATCAGGATGCCGCGCCCCATGCCCGGCCCGCGATTGAGGAAGTCGGCCCACGTCACGGTGAACGGCCACTTGCCGCCGGCGTCACGCAGCTTCTCCAACAACTCCTCGAAGGTGTCGCAGACGACGTTTTCCTGCATGATCCACGGCGACGGGATCCGCTGCATGCGGAACTCGACCTCGAGGATGTGCCCGGTCAGGCCCATGCCGCCGATGGTGGCGCGGAACAACTCCGGCTCTTCGTCATCGGAGCACTCGAGGATGCGGTCGTCGGCGAGACGCAGACGCAGGCGGGTGACGTGTTCGCCGAAGCAGCCGGCGACGTGGTGCATCTTGCCGTGCACGTCGGAGGCGACCATGCCACCGAGGGTGACGAAGTGTGTACCCGGCGATACCGGCACGAACCAACAACGTTGGAGAAAGAGTCGGTTGAGCCGCCACAGAGGCACACCGGCTTCCGCGCGCACGAGGCCCGTCTCAGGATCGAACGAGAGGATCCGGTCGCCCAGCGTCGTGTTGGCGACGCGCCGCTGCGGCGCGCTCGGCAACGAGGCGTCGCCGTACGATCGGCCGAGGCCGCGCGACAGGTTGGCGGCGCGGGTGATGCGTTCGAGATCCTCGCCTTCGGTCTCGATGCCCGGACACACCGGATAGCGACCCCACCCCGACAGCTCGACCGTGCCGCCCGGAGCGGTGCTGTTGTCGTCACTCATGCGATCGGCTCGTTTCAATCGCGGCGCCGCGCCTTCGCCTTGCGCGCTTTCGGCTTGGCGTCGGCGGCCGGGAGGACACGTTCGCACAGGAACTTGTGCAGGCGCAGGTTGAGGAGTTCGGGATGTTCGATCAGTCCGGCATGGCTGCCCTTGGGCAGCACCAGCATCTCGGCGCCGGGGATGCTGTCCTGCATGCGGTGCGACAGTTCCATCGGCGTCATCAGGTCGTTTTCACCGGCGACGACGAGGGTCGGCACGTCGATGGCGCCGAGCCAGGGTTCGGCGTCGTGGTTCTGCATCTCGGCCGCCATCAAGAAGAACACGCGCAACTCCATCTGCGACAGATGGTCGAAGTAGGGTTGCATGTCTTGGGCCGACGCCAGCTGGGCGTTGATGACCCCGAGGCGGGCGATCTGCATCGGCAGGGGTGTGCGCAGCAGCGGCTTGAGCACGCCCTGCACGGCGTCGGGGTAGGTGTTGACGGCGGAGTAAAAGGCCCCGAAGACGCCATGCGCCAACGCCGGAAACCCGAAGAAGGTGTCGAGCGGACGGCCGTAGGGTCCACATACCGGCACCAGCCCGGCGACGCGCTCGGGGAATTGGCGCCAAATCTCGAAGATGACCTGACAGCCCATCGAGTGCCCGAGGAACACCGCCTTGTCGACGCCCGCTTCGTCGAGCACGGCGATGCAGTCTTGGGCGTTGATCTCCATGGTGAAGTTCGACGGCTCGAGTCGATCGGGCATGCCGCTGCGGTTGTGGCCGCGGTAGTCCCAGGTGACGACGGTGCGGCTCGGGGCGAAGTAGTCGACGACGTATTTCCAGAAGAAGGTCGATACGCCGACGCCGTTGCAACAGACGATGGCGGGTTCGCCGCTGCCGCGCGTCTCGAAATACAGCGGCACGCCGCCCACTCCCGAGGCGGTGCCCGTGCGGGGCTCGTCGGCGGAGGCTTTGCGGGGCGTCTTCTTGGGCTGCTTGCGCGTCTTGGTCGGGCTGGTCGAAGCCATATGCTCTCTTATGCCGTGGCTCCCGACGAGGGCAAGTGTGAGCCAATCCCGCCCAAGCCTCAGCCTGAGCCTCAGCCTCAGCCTCAGCCTAGGCCTCCGCACGCCGATCTTTCATCCGCGCGTCACCGCACGGTCACGCACCGCCGCTAGGCTCGGCGCCGGGTGGTGTTCGTCCCCAAGTCGCCGCCCACCCCGGCCGGTCGTCCTTACCCTGGGGACGCCGGCCGGGGACCTCGTTTGCCCGCCCGGGGGGATGGGTTGCGGCACGACCGCGGCGGCATCTATTCTCCCGGCTCGCGCCGCCGGGCGCGCCCGAGCCTGCGATGCACGACGCGCACGACAACCGATCCACCCCACGCCATCGCCTGCGCGGCGCGCTGCTCATCACAGGCACGTTTCTCGTCATCGAGGTGATCGGCGGTTGGTGGTCGGGCAGTCTGGCGCTGTTGGCCGACGCCGGCCACATGTTCACCGACGTCGCGGCGCTGTTGCTCGCCTATGCGGCCATGACCTTGGCGCAGCGCGGGCCGACGGCGCGTTACTCCTTCGGCCTGTACCGGGCCGAAATCCTCGCCGCTTTCATCAATGCCCAAGTGCTGCTGGTCATCGGCCTTTTCCTCTTCGTCGAGGCCTACGATCGTTGGCACACGCCGGTGCCGGTGGACGCGGACGTGATGCTCGGCGTGGCGCTGGCGGGGCTCTTCGCCAACCTGGTCGCCGCCCGCTACCTGCACGGGCACCAGCACGGCAGCCTCAACGTGCAAGCCGCCTACCTGGAGGTCGTCACCGACGCCATCGGCTCGGTGGGGGTCATCGTGGCGGCGCTGGCGCTGCGCTTTTGGGGATGGCTTTGGGTCGATCCCGCCGTTTCCGTGGCGATCGCCTGTTTCATCGTGCCGCGCGCCGTGTCGCTGCTGCGCCGGGCCGGGCACGTGTTGCTCGAAGGAACGCCCGGGCACGTCGACTTGCCGGAGTTGCGCCGCCGCTTGGCCGAGGTTCCCGGCGTGGCGGAGATCCACGATTTCCATTGCTGGACCCTGACCTCGGGCGTCGACAGTGCCAGCGTGCACGTGCGTCTGGCGGCCGAGGTCGATCGCTGGCAGGTGCGGCAGGCAGTGGAGCAGGAGATCCGCGAGGGGGTCGGCGTACGGCACATCACCGTGCAGATCGAGGCGCCGCACGAGGTCGAGTGCTGTTCGATTCGTCAGGGCACGACGTGACGCCAGGTTCGCCCGGCGGCCTCACACCAACAGCCAGCGCACCGCCAGGGTCGCGCCGATCGCTCCGGCGAGATCGGCGAGCAGGCCCGCCGCGACCGCATGCCGCAGGCGGGTGACGCCGGCGGCGCCGAAGTACACGGCGATGACGTAAAAGGTCGTCTCGGTGCTTCCCTGCAACACCGACACCAGGTAGCCGACATGGCTGTCCGGACCGTGGGTCTTCAGGGTCTCGGCCAGCACGGCATAGGCACCCGACCCCGACAGCGGGCGCAGCAGCGCCATCGGCAGCGCTTCCGCCGGAAAGCCCAACGGTTCGGTGATCGGTCGCAGGGCGGCGATGATCACGTCGAGGGCCCCCGACGCGCGCAGCATGCCGACGGCGACCAAGATGGCGACGAGGAATGGAATGATGCGCAGGGCGGCGTCGAAGCCGTCGCGCCCGCCGCGCACGGCGGCGGCGTAGACGTCGACGCGCCGCGCCATGCCGTAGGCGAGGGTCGCGACGATCAGAATCGGCAGCACCCAACTCTGCAGCAGCGCGCGCACCACGCCGCCGAGTCCATCGCCGGTGGTGACGCCGCGGTACACCTCGAGTCCGATTGCCGCGATGAGGGCCGCGACCAGGCCGAGGGCCACGAGGCACCCGCCGGGTGAGGTATCGCTCGCCGCCGCTTCGATTTCCGGTTCCGGGTCGATGGCGATGGCGTTGGCTCCAGCGTCGGCGAGCGGCTTCGCCGGCGCCCAGCGCTGCAACAGTTTGGCGGCGACGATGGCCACGGCGGTCGAACAGCTCGTGGCGATCAGGGTCGGCACCCAGATCGCGCCGGCGTTCTCCGAGCCGAGCGAGGCGCGCAGGGCGATGACGCCGAGCGGCGCGACGGCGACGCCGGAGGTGTTGATGGCGAGGAACAGGACTTGCGCATTGCTGGCGACGCCGCGCATCGGGTTGATCGATTCGAGCGCCTGCATGGCGCGGATGCCGAAGGGTGTGGCGGCGTTGCCGAGGCCGAGGACGTTGCTGGCGAGGTTCATCACCATGGCGCTCATCGCCGGGTGCTCCGGCGGCACCTCGGGGAAGAGGCGCCGCAGCACCGGGCGCAAGCCGGCCGCGATGCTGCGCAGCAGACCGCCCTCCTGCAGAATGCGCATCATGCCCAGCCAGAAGGTCATGACGCCGACGAGCCCGAGCGCGAGTTCGACGGCGCTGCGGGCCGATTCGACCGAGGCGGTGGCGACCGCCGGCATGGTGCCGCGGAAGGCGGCGGTCAGCACGGCGCCGACGACCATGGCGAACCAGATGTGAGTCATGGCCGTCGGCCGTGCCGCGAAGGGAGGCGTCAGCGGGGAAAGTGATAGCCGAGATCGACCCGGCCGCCGTCTTGCTCGTTGTTGGTTGCCGTCGAGCGTTGTGTCAGGGGCGTGCGGAACTCGGCCGCCAGGGTCGGATCGCCGCCGTCGACACCCAGACCATCGGGCGGGTCTTGGCCGGCGATGGTCTGCGACAGACGAAAATCGGTGGCTCTGCGGGTGACTACCGGGCGGCCGGTGGAGCCGCACACCTCGCCGCAGGCGGCTTGCGTGACGAAGCCGGCGGGCCGGTCGACGACGCCTTCGGTGTCCGGATCGTAAGCCGTATCGGTCGGATGCGCGTCGACGCCGGAGTAGGTCGGCGGCGAAACCAGGTTGTAGCGTCCGTCGTAGCCGGTGACGGAGTTGGCGGTGACCTGCAGGTTGTTGCGGCAATTGTCCTGCACCAGGTTGTTGCGCAGGAAGGCGCCGGGCGAGGGTCCGCCGCTGCTGCCGAAGAACAAGCCGCGGTCGGCGTTGTCGACGACGGTGTTGTTGACGACGCGCGCGTTGGGCGAGCCGGCGCTACCGGCGATGAGCACGCCGGCGCCGCGGTTGCAGAAGATCAGGTTGTTGAACACGGTGACCGAATTGGTGTCTTGCACCCGGATGGCGTCGTCGGCGTTGCCGTAGATTTCATTGTGGCGCAGCACCGCGCCGGTAGCCTCGCGCCGCACGTGGATGCCGATGCTGGCACCGGTGACGTGGAAGCCGTCGATGACCCAGTACTTGCCGCCATCGACGAAGAAGCCGCGCGCGCCGTTGCCCGTGACCACGACGGGGCCGGCGGGATCGCCGGTGAGAGTGCCGTTCGGATCGGCGCGCAAGGCGATGGGTCGCTCGGCGGTGCCGCTCGTGGTCATCTGCACGCTCTCCGCATAGGTGCCGGGACCGACGATGATCTCGACGCCGACGGCGGCGAGATCGACTGCTTTCTGGATGGTGCGCAAGGCCGTCGTGGCGGTGGCGCCGGTGTTGGCGTCGTTGCCGCTCTGGCGGACGAAGAGGCGAGCCGTGACCGGCGGGCGCGTCGCCGTCGGGGGCGGAGGCGGCGTCACATCGGGCGACGTCGGCGTCGGCGATGCCGTCGGTTGCGGGGTCAGGGACGATTCGAAATGGAAGCCGACGTCGAGGGCGCCGACGTCGAGCTCGTCGGAGGACGACGTCGTGCGGGCGCGCAGGGCTTGGCGTAGGTCGCCACCGATGTCGTCGTCGCCGGCGTCGACCGCGGCGCTGGTGAGCGGATCGCCGGCGCTCTCCTGCGCCAGGCGAAAGAAGCCGACGAAGAGGGGATCCTGGCTGATGTCGTTGAGTCCCTTGGGGGTGAAGATGCCGTAGTCGACGGAGATACCGTCGCGTTGGACCGGATAGAGGAGGTTGTAGTCGGCGTCGTACCCCCGGGTGGCGTCGGCGTCGACGTCGATGCCGCGTTGGCCGTTGTTGTAGAGGATGTTGTTGCGCAGTTCGCAGTCCTCGATCTGACCGCCGCCGATGGAGATGCCGTCGTTGCCGTTGTCGGCGACGGTGTTGTTGATCAGACGGTTGCCGAGGCTGTCGGCCGAATCGCTGCCGGAGACTTGGATGCCCCGGTTGCTGTTGTCGTAGATGAGGTTGTTGAAGATGAGGGAGCGGTCGGACGATTCGATGCGGATGCCGTCACCGACGTTGTTGGCGACGATGCAATGACGCACCACGATGTCGCTCGACGAACTGCGGATCTGGATGGCGGCGGCATTGGCGCCGCGGGTGCCGGTGACGCTGAAGCTGTCGAGAATGATGCCGGACGATCCGGTGACGCGCACCCCGAAGGCGCCGTTGTCGGCGTCGAGCACGACGTCGCCGGGGGCGTCGCCGGTGGAGAGACCGGACGGATCGGCCTGCAACAGCAGCGGCCGGTTGGCGGAAGCGGACTCGGCGGTGATGTCGACGACGATGCCGGGGGTTTCGGCAGGCGGGAAGTAGGTGCCGGGCCCGACGAGGATGGTATCCCCACCGCGAGCGCGGATCACTGCGGCGCGGATGCTGCGCAGGGCCCGCTCGGGCGATTCGCCGTCGTTGCCGTCGTTGCCGCTGGTGCGGACGTAGAGCGTGATTGGTTCCGAACCGCCGCCCCCACCGCCGCCGCAGCTCGCGGCGAGGCTGGCGAGGACGAAGACGAACACCCGCAAGATTGCTCGAGCCATTGCTTGGGGGCTAGCACCACCGGCCGGCTTATGCCACCGCGAAACGCGTCTCAGTCGTCGACCGCGTGGTCGATCGCCGGGATGGCGCGCAGGTGTGCCGCGATGGCGCGCAAGTCGGCTTCGGGTGCCTGCGCGTAGCCCGGTCCGCCGCCGCGACCGTCGATGACGTGCGCCATCCATCCTTGCACGTTGTCGAAGTTGGGCAGCATGCCGGTTTGCAGCAGGGTCACCATGTCGTCGGCGCTCCAGTCGGCGAGTCCGGTGGCGTGGGGCGTCAGATTGGGAGCGTCAGCGCCACCTGGGCCGTCGGGGGTACCGGCGAGGTAGAGGTCACTGCGTTCGACGCCAAAGACGTTACGCGGGGTGTGGCAGTCACCGCAGATGGCGACGTGGTCGGTCAGGTAGCGGCCGCGCTCGCGTTCCGCAGTGGGAGCCTTGGCCGGCGGCTCGGTCGTGTCGACGAAGACGGCGCGCCACAAGCGATAGCCGAGGCGCGCGAAGGGCAGGGACACCTCGTGCTCGCGATTGGGTTTCGCGGAGGCCGGCAGCGTCCGCAGGTAGGCGATCAAGTCGGCGACGTCGGCGTCGGACATGCCGGCGTAGCGGTAATACGGCATGGCTGGCGACTCGATGCTGCCGTCGCGCCGCACGCCGCGGCGGATGGCGGACTCGATTTCGGCGTCGCTCCAGGCACCGAGGCCGTGCGTCGGATCCGCCGTCAGGTTGGTGCCGAAAAAGGTTCCGAACGGCGTCGGCACATCGCCGCCGCCGGCGCCCATCGGTCCGTCCTCGGCGGTATGGCAGCCGCAGCCCCCGGCCATGGCGAACAACTGCTGCCCGCGTGCCGGGTCGGCGGCGTGGGCGGACTTGGCGAAGAGGGGGACGAAGGCGAGGACGATGAGCCAGAGCATGGCGCCACTGTAGCAAAGCTGCGGGGACTGTCGCATCGGTCGATGCTGTCGCCGTCGATGGCCTCCATTGTTTCCAGGGCGGCGGACGTGGCATGCAATCATGAAAGGAAGAATTGGGATGTCGGAGACCACGACGCGCCTGCGTATTTGTCCATTCTGCGAAGCCACCTGCGGCCTCGCCATCGATGTCGCCGGCGACGAGGTCCGGGCCGTGCGCGGCGACGACGACGACGTCTTCAGTCGCGGCTTCGTCTGCCCCAAGGGTGCCGCCATCGCCGATCTGCAGGACGACCCGGACCGCTTGCGGCTGCCGCTGGTGCGACGCGACGGGGTCCACGTCGAGGTGAGCTGGGACGAGGCCTTCGCCGAAGTCGAACGCCGGCTGCTGCCGATCATCGCGCAACACGGCAATGCCGCGGTCGCCGCCTACCTCGGCAACCCCAGCGCGCACCACGTGTCGCTGTCGGCCTACGGTCAAGTGCTGCTGCGCGGCTTGCGCTCGCCCAACATCTTCAGCGCCAGCACCGTCGACCAGGTGCCGAAGCAGATCGCCTCCGGCGCCATGTTCGGAACTTTCCTCAGCGTCGCCGTGCCCGACATCGATCGCACCGATTTCCTCGTCGTCATGGGCGCCAACCCCTTCGAGTCGAACGGCAGCATGTGGACGGTGCCCGATTTTCCCGGGCGCCTGCGGGCTCTGCGCCAACGCGGCGGCCGCTGTCTCGTCATCGATCCGCGGCGGACGCGCACGGCGCGTGCCGCCGGCGAGCATTGGTTCATCCGGCCCGGCACCGACGCGCATTTCCTCGCGGCACTGGCTCATACCCTGTTCGCCGACGGGCGCGTCGACCGGGTCGCGCTCGGCAAGCGCTGCAACGGCCTGGCCGAGGTCGAAGCCGCGGTTGCGCCTTTCACCCCCGAACGGGTCGCGGCGCATTGTGGCATCGACGCCGAGTGCATCCGCCGGCTCGCGGCCGAACTCGCAGCCGCCCCGAGCGCCGCGATCTACGCCCGCATCGGCACCTGCACCCAGGAGTTCGGCACGCTCGCCAGCTGGCTCGTCGACGTCTGCAACACTCTCACCGGCAACCTGGACCGGCCCGGGGGCGTCATGTTCCCCAAGGCCGCGGCCTTTGCCGTGAACACGCGCGGACCCGGCGGCCAAGGTCGCGGCATCCGCATCGGCCGGCGGCGCAGCCGCGTGCGTGGTGCCGCCGAGGTCATGGGCGAGTTCCCCTGCGCCTGCCTGGCCGAGGAGATCGAGACGCCGGGCGAAGGGCAGGTGCGGGCACTGATCACCGTCGCCGGCAACCCGGTGTTGAGCACGCCCAACGGCGCGCGGCTGGCGCGCGCACTCGAACGTCTCGACTTCATGGTGAGCCTCGACCTCTATTTGAACGAGACGACGCGCCATGCCGACGTCATCCTTCCCGGTCTGGCGCCGTTGCACGTGCCGCATTTCGACATCGCCTTCCCGCAGTTGGGCTATCGCAACGCGGCGCGCTTCTCGCCGCCGGTGTTCACGCCCCCGAGTGATCGACCGACCGAATGGCAGACCCTGCTGCGACTGGCCGGTATCGTCATGGGGCAGGGTGCCGCCTGCGACGTCGACGCGCTCGACCAATTCGTCATCGCGTCGCAGGTGCAGTCGGTGGTCGCCGAGCCGACTTCGCCGATCTGCTCCAGCATGTAGGCGACCTCGCCGTTGCTCCACTGCTTCCAGCGCCCGTGGAGGCGCCTTGCCTCCGCCCGCTCAGCGCCCATCCTCGTCGCGACCCGTGCCTTCCGGGCGTCCTGGATGTTCACGATTACTGTCGCTCTCCATCGCGCCACCACGGCGCGTGCGTGCATCGTCCGGGCGCGCTCCGGTCGCGTCGAAACACACAGAGGCATGCGGCGGAGTGCGGAGG
>CAZGEJ010000012.1:116003-126514 GCA_964524885.1 uncultured Binatia bacterium (SeqCode) | reverse complement strand
TTGGCCCTTGGCCCTTGGCCCTTGGCCCTTGGCCCTTGGCCCTTGGCCCTTGGCTACGGCATCAACCGATGGATCTCCTCGATCCGGGTCTCGCGGTTGAGTAGCTTCCAGACCAGACTCCACGTGTACTTGAGCGTCGCCTTGTCGATCTGCGGGTGGGTGAACGGGCAGCCCTTCGACCAGCCGAGTTGATCCCAGTGCCAGTCGGCCGGCAATTGGCCGTTGGCGATGCACTCCTCGAACAGCTTCGAGCCGGGGAACGGCTGCACCATGAAGAACTGCACCGCCACCAGGCCGGCGTCCATCACCCGGCGCGCCAGCAGGAACGTGTTGGTCAGCTCCTCGAGGGTCTCGTCGGGGTAGCCGATCATGAAGTTGGCGTCGGCCACCAAGCCCACCTCGTTGAAGACGCGAATCAGCGCCTCGAAGTCGCAATCCTCGATGCGCCACTTGCCCGTCGAGTAGCGGTCGAGCAGGCGCTGCGTGCCCGACTCGAACGGCAGCGAGATCTTGCGGAAGCCGGCGGCGCGCAGCGATTCCACCAATTGCCGATCGACGACCAGGCGGCCGTGTTCGCGCTTGAAGAAGTGGATGATGTTGACGCCGTTGACGTCGGCGAGGCGGAAGTCGAAGTCGCGCAAAATGCCGAGGATGCGCAACACTCGTTCGCGCTTGGCCAAGAACGAGTCGTCGTTGATGTAGAGGTACTGCACGCCCAGGTCGCGCAGGTGATGCAGTTCGCGCTCGACACGCTCGACCGAATGCAAGCGCAAGCCGCCGATGTCGCCGGCTTCGCCGCCGCGTTCCGTCGAGATGTGGCAGTACAGGCAGCGGAACGGGCAACCGCGCGAGGTGAACAGCGCCGCATAGCGCGGGACGGCGTCGCCCTCGATCCAACCCTCGCGGCCGCCCCAGACGCGGCCGATCTCCCAGTACTTCTCGTTCGGCAACTTGTGCCACGAGGGCATGGGGTAGGCGTCGAGGTCGAGTTGCAAGGGCGGCGGCGGCAGCACGATGTCGCCGCCGTCGCCACGAAACGACAGGCCCGTCAGCTCGCGCGGGTCCGGCTTGCCGCTGGCCAGCCAACGCGCGAAGGCGACCAGGCTGCGTTCGCTCTCCGAGGTGAACACCACGTCGAAGCCGTGGTCGAAGAAGTGACGCTTGAGCGAGCGGGCATTGACGCCGCCGGCGATCAGAATCTTCTCCGGATAGGCGCGCTTGACCAACTGCGCCACCTCGAAGCAGCGCGACGTCTGCTGGGTGAAGATCGACGTCAGCCCGATGACGTCGTAGTGGCGCACCTCTTCCAAGATGCGTTCGGGCGACATGCCGACGCGCACGTAGCCGTTGGCGAGCGGCTGCTTGTCGTAGAACGTATCTTCGAGGCGATCGGCGGCGGTGCCGATGCTCATGTCGAGGATGGTCGACTCGAAACCGGCCTCCGTCAGCGCCGCGTCGAGATACGGCAACGCCAGCGTGCCATCCGGCCGGATGGCCTCTTCGGTGGCGTATTGCTGCGGCGGGAAGGCCAGCAGGAAACGCGGGTTGGCGATACGCCGGTTCCAGTCCATCGACGACTTCAAGCCTGTGGAGTCAGGCGAACGAATCCAGCGGCGATCCTAAAAGAGAACTCGCCGCGGCGTCAATGATCGTTGCGGGACGGTTCCGGTGCACCGCACACCTCGCGTACGACGTACTGCGGCACGCCGGCGTAGCTGAGAAAGAGTCGTCCGACGTATTCGCCGATGGCGCCGAGCATCAGCATCTGCACCCCCGTAAAGAAGGCCATCACCACCCCGAGCGTCGGCAGGCCGACGGCGATGTGCGGGTTGAACCACAGGCGTTGGATGATGACCCACACCAGGAAGGCGCCGCTCATCAACGCCGAGACGAAGCCGAGGACGGCCGCCGCGCGCAACGGCAGAATCGAGAAGCTGAGCACGGCCCGCGACCACGCCCGCACCAGCGACAGGGTCGTGTAGCTCGAGCGCACGCCCCAGCGGTGCTCGACGTCGAGTTGTTCGATGCGCCGTGTCGCCCACAGCACCAGCGCGTCGACGTACGGCCATTGGCCGCGATAGGCACAGATCTCGTCGATGAGCAGTCGGTTGATCGCCTTGAAGCTCGACAGGTACAGGTCGGGCGGCTTGTCGAGCAGCAGCACCGCCAACCAGCCGTTGACGCGGCTGCCCAGATTGCGCCACGAGTCGTGGTGTTTCTCCGCATAGCGGCCGTACACGACATCCGCCGAGCCGGAACGAATCGCCTCGAACAGGCGCAACGCCTCGCGCGCCGGCTGTTGCCCGTCGTCGTCGAGAATGACGGCGTAGTCGCCGCGACAGTGACGCAGACCGGCGAGCACGGCGCTGTGTTCGCCGAAGTTGCGCGCCAGGCCGACGAACCGCACCGTCTCGGGAAAGCGCTCGGCCAGTTCGCGGCACACCGCGGCGCTGGCATCCCCCGAGCCGTCGTCGACGAGCACGATCTCGAAGCGTTCCGCCTGAAAGGTCTCGCGCAGCTCCGCTACCACGGCGCCGATGGTGTGGGCGCCGTTGAACACGGGGATGACCAGCGAGCACTGCGGCGAAGACATCGGCCGGCACTTCATCAGCCAGCCGTCCGAGCGAGTCAAGGAGACACGGCACCGCCGCTGCGGTTGGGCGACGCGAGGGGTGGTGCTAGCAAGGCGATGGATGACGCGCCCCTCTGCCGCAGGCTGGCTCTGCCTGGCGCTGGCCCTCGCCACCAGCCTCGCGTACGCGACCTACTGGCCCGATTCCGACAGTTGGAAGAACCTGTGGCTGATCGCGAACGCCGCGCCGTGGCAATACTTCAGCGACCCGCTGGCGGCGGGTTACGTCTATCACTTCTACTTCGAGCCCCTGTGGACGCTGTCGTACTACGTCGACGCCGCCTTGGCTCCCTGGCTCGGGCTGCTGGGCCACCATGTCGTCAACCTCGTCGCGGTGGCTGTCCTCGCGGGACTGGTGCGGCGCTTTGCCGTCATCGCCGGAGCGACGCCGGCGCTGGCGACCGGTGCCGCATGCGTCTTCCTGGCATCGCCGGCGGCTTGGATTTGTGTCGGACTGGCAACGGCCCGCAACTACCTGGTCGGCGGGGTGTTCGCCCTGCTCGCGGTGCTGCCCTTCTGGCGGGCGTGGCATGGCGGACCCTTCGTCGGCGGCCGCGTCGTGGCCGCGTCGGCGCTGGCCTACGCCCTGGCGATCGCCAGCAAGGAAGCGATGGCCGGCGTGCCGCTGCTCGTGTTCGTGCTGGCGTGGTGGACCGACCGGCGGCTTGGGCGCGCCGTGGCGACGGTGATCCCGCACGCCGTGGCGCTCGCGCTGATGCTCGCCTGGCGCTGGCACATCCTCGGCGGCTTGGGCGGCTACTGGATGGAAACGCCGGTGCGCTGGAGCAACCTCCTCGTCGCCCCGGGCGTCTTCGCCGAACTCCAGTGGTCGACCCCCTGGCCCGCCGTGTTGGTCGGCGGGGCGCTGGCGTTCCGGCCGAGGCTAGTGGCGATGGCCTTGGTGGCCCACGTCGCCTTCGCTGCCCCGCTGGCGCTCGCCGGCGACTTCACCGCTGGCGCGCTTCATCCCTACGGTGCAGTACGTTTGGTCGTCCTCGGCGGTGTCTGGCTGGGGCTCGCAGCGGCGGCTCTCGCCGCGCCGGTTCGACGCTGGCGGACGACGCTGCCGCTCGCCGCGCTCGCCGCCGCGGTCCTACTCGGGCTGCAACTGCGGCAGGCACCCGCGGCCGAACGCGGTCTGTCGATCCTCACCCCACACGACCGCCTACCCGCCACTGGAGCGATGGTCGCGGCGTCCGACCACAGCATGGCGCTCACCTTCGAGCATCAGTTGCGTGGACCGAACCGCGCTTCGCTGACGGCGTATCAGACGGTACCGACCTACCAAATCGATCGCGCCTTGGGCTTCGTCGCACCAGCCGAAGCAACCCGACTGCGCATCCTATCCGAGTGGGCGACGCCCGAATTGCTACCGCTCGACCTCCGCGGCTCGCGTCTTTGGGCCGACGCTGCAGGGCGCATGCACATACGACTCGACCCCAGCGTGGTCGCCGACGGTCGACTCAGTCTCACGTGGTTCCATCAGAATGGGCCCACGCGCTGGGGCGTCACCCTCCCGGTCGGACGGACGCGCATCGACTTTCCGTTGAGTCATTCGACGCAGACCCTCGTATTGGCCCGCATCGATCCAAGCACCACGCGTTGGGAGAGCTACCGTTGGACGTCGCCCTTTTGGCGGCCAACTTGGCCCGAATGACGATCCCTCACGGTTCCGCTTCGACGACGCGCAAGGTCGTGTTGCGAGCCACGTCGCGCACCACTTCCGTCGATCCGGTGCGATTCCAGTACACCAGCACCTCGGCCACGGGCGCCGTTCCCTCGCCCAGACCGAAGTGCAACGTCGCCTCGCTCTGCCCGAGGAATTGGCTCACGCTCACCTCGCGGGCGATCGGAAGTTCCATACCGTCGAGGCGGATTCCGACGGCGCTGCCGATGGCCTGGCGGTTGGATCCCGTGCCTTCGACTTCGACGCGCAGCCAGCCCTTGGCGTTGCCCCCATCGTTGCGGAACAGCGACGGCGGGCCGTCGCTGTTGACGATGAAGAGGTCGACGTCACCGTCGCGGTCGTAGTCGAAGGTCAGCAACCCTTTCCCCGAATCCGTGGCGCGCAGGCCGACCTCGGCCGACACCTCGACCATCCGGTCGCCGTCGTTGCGCCACAGGCGCAACGGGTCGTCGAGGAATGGGCGCTGCAGCGGATCGAATGCAGGGATCGGCAGTCGCAAGCCGTTCGTCTGGACCACATCCAAGTCGCCGTCGTTGTCGAAATCGATGGCCGCGGCGCCCATACCCATACCGCCATCGCGCACGCCGTAGCCGTCGGTGACTTCGTCGAAAGTTCCGTCACCGCGATTGAGAAGCAGGCGGTTGCCGCTGCTGCCCCAAGAGCAGCCGGCAGTCGGCAGGTCACAGACGCGGCGCGGGTCGTAGACGCCGGACAAGAATGCGTCGACGTCGAGATCGCCGTCGAAATCCGCCAGCACCAGGCCGCTCACGTCCATTCCCGCGAGGGTCTGCAGCAGAGTTTCATCAGCACTCCGAAAGGTGCCGTCCCCCTGATTGAGAAAGATCCGGCTCGTGCCGTACCAGCCCGCAACGACCAGGTCCGGCAGGTCGTCGTCGTTCACGCGAGCGAAGGCCGAGGCCAGCGAGTAGGTACCTTTCACCTTCTCGGTGTTGGCGCTGATGCCGTCGACCGAGACACCGGCTTCCTGCGTGACGTCGACGAACGTCCCCGGTGCCACGGCGCCTCGATTGCGCAGCAGCCGGGCATGCGCCGGCGGCGCGGCATCGGCAGGCTGGTCGCGAAACTCGGTGGTGTGAAGGTCCAGGTAGCCGTCGAGGTCGTAGTCCCCAAGGGCAACGCTGAATCCGTAGTGCGCGACGTCCGTCGCCACCGCCGCACCGCGGGTCTGCCCCTCTTCCGTGAAGCGACCTCTCCCGTCGTTGATGAACAGCATGAACCGCCGCTGATCGGCACCATGCGTCGTCACGTAAAGATCGAGGTCGCCGTCGTTGTCGATGTCGCCCCAGGCGGCGCCGTTCGAGCGGCGCGCCGGGACATCCAGGCCCGCCGCCGCCGTCACGTCGACGAAGGTCCCGTTCCCCTGGTTGCGATAGAGGATGTCCGGCGCCGCCAGGCGGGTGACGAACAAGTCGACCCAACCGTCACCGTCGTAGTCGCCCGCCGCGGCGCCGCCGGTGAAGTGGTCGAACAGCTCGACCGCGACGTGTTCGTGCCGCAGCCCTGCCGCGGCGGTAACGTCGGTGAATCGGAGCCCGGGCGGCGGATCGTCCGGACAGCCATTGAGCGCCGCCGCGACGGCAGCGATGATCTCGTCGACCGTGACTTGCCCATCGCCCCCTCGATCGAACGGCGGGCAGGTGTCGACCTCGGCCTGCCCCAGGGCGATCGAGACGCCGCGGACGATCTCGTCCACCGTCACCACGTCGTCGCCGGAGCAGTCGCCGTCACAGGCGGCGGCGGGGATCGGTGCGAGCGACAGCAGGGACAGGAGGGACAGTAGGGATGGGAGGGAGGACGGGCTTCGATGCATGATTACTCCAGCGCGCTTGCCGCGTCGGCGCGGCTATCGCTGACGTTCACATAACTGCCACCTTCGGCCAAGCGCCAATCGTCGCACGTCGCGCAGGGCGCCACGGCGGCGAAGTCGCCGTCCCGGTGCGCCCGCCGTCGCCGTTCGAGTTCAGCCCCCTGCCACAGGCTCGCGATCGTCGCCGTCGCCAAATGCCCGATCGGCGCGCTGGCGTCCCAGTCGGCCCCGCACATGGTCACGCTGCCGTCCTGCAGAATCATCAACGACTCGAACAGCCAACGGCAGGGGCGGCGCGCTGCCTCGGCGCTCGCCGACGCGCGCCGGGGGACGTCGACGGCGCCGAGAAAGGCGGCGGGCTCGATGGTCATGAGAAAGTCGTCCGCTCCGAGCCATGGGCGCCACTCTTCGACGAGCCGTGGCAAACGATCGGTCAGCGCCGCGGTCCGCATGAACTGCAGGGATGTCCGCGGTGCCACGCGCCCGAGCTGCCGCTTACGCGCCAAGAAGTGGCGGACGTTGCCGACGACCCGGTCGAAATGGTCGCGCCCGCGCATGTCGCGGTAGCCGTCGCGGTCGCCGGCGTCGAGCGAGCACTCGAGGCGGTCGAGGCCGCTGTCGAGCAAGGCGTCGGTCCAGGTGCCGAGGGCCACAGCATTGGTCGACAGGCCCACCTCGCGCACGCCGAGTTGTTTAGCGCGGCGGACGAACGACACCACATCGCGGTGCAGCAGCGGCTCGCCCAAGAAATGAAGCCAGAGGCGCGTCGGCCGGCCGGCGCATTCGCGGGCGATGCGCTCGAACAGCGCCGCGTCCATGAATCCGAGTGGGCGCGTCAGCCCTTGCCGCGGGCAGAGCCGGCAGCGCTGGTTGCAGTGATTGGTCAGCTCGACGTTGATGCGGCGCGGGAAAGGCAACGGGCTGGACACGCGCTGGGTATAGCGCAAGTGCGAGGCGCTGGGGATCGGATTCCGATGCCGGGAGAGACGCGCCGGGAGCGAGGGACCCGCAGGTCCTCTCGCTCCCGGGCAGGTATAGGCTGCGGACTCAGCGCACCGAGGCGCTGAGGGTGTCGGTGGCCACCGTGCCGTTGGGGTCGGTCAGGGTGGCGCGGGTCGTCAGCACCTGTCCCACCGTCACCGACGGGTGCACCAGCGCCTTGATCTGCACCGACCCCGACGGCGCCGGCAGCCCGATCCACGCCAAACGGCCGTCGGCGATGTCGTTCGCCTTCGGTACCGTCGACTCCACCAGCGAGATCCCCGGCGGCAGTTCCACTTCCAGACGGCCGTTGTCGCTGAGGTACTTGTACGACAGCTTCAGCGTCGTCCCCAGCCCCGCCTCGACGTTGGTCGCACCCGTCAGGTCCAGCGTCAGGTCGCGCGTCGTCGAGATCGGCCCGCCGCCGCTCGACACCCCGCCCTTCGCCGTCATCACCCCGCTGCTCGACGTCGTCCCCAGCGGCGAGCTGATCGTCGCCGTCGTGCTCAGCAACGCCCCCGGCGCCACTCCCGCGTCGATCAGCACCTTCACCTTGACGCTCGCCGAGATCAGCTTCCCCGGCTCGCCGGCGAACGTCCACCGCAGCTTGCCCGTCTCCGTCACCACCGACCCCGGGATCGACAGCGTCGGCGTCACGTCCGGCGGCAGCGTCAGGTCGATCGTCACCGGTGCCGGCATCTTCTTGACGCTGACTCCGATCTGCGTCTGCAGTCCCGGCACCACCGTCTTCGGCGTCTTCAGCGTCGCCGTCGACGTGCTGCGCCGGTTGGTCGTGTTCTTCACCACCAGCAGGTGCTCCGCCACCGCCGTCGAGTTCGACGTCGACAGCGCCGCGATCGAGCGGATCAGCGTGCCCGCCGGCGACCCGGCCTTCAGCCGCACCTTCAGCTTCATGCCGCCCGAGGCCGGCACCGTCGGCGAGCCGTCGATCGTCCACTGCAGCGACCCGTCACTGCCCACCCGCGCCGGCGGGTTCGAGTCGACGTATTCGATCTCCGGCCCCAGATCGAGGATCAGATCCCCGACCTCCGCCACCTTGCTGTAGCGCAGCGCCAGCTTGGTCTCGAGGCCGGCGGCCAGTTGCCTCGCCCCCGTCAGGCTCAGGTCGCCGATCGTCGATTCACCACTCGGCGACGACTCCTCGACCACCATCGTCTCGTGCTGCAGGATCTCGCGCCCCACCGCGTCCTCGAAATCCATCTGCGCCCGCAGCACCGTGCCCTGCGCCAGGCCGTAGGCGACCTGCACGGTGACGCGGACCTTGCCCGACGGCGCCGGCAGGTCTTCCCACACCAGCACCCGACCCTCGATCGACGTCGGCTGCGGCTCCTGGATGTTCAGAATGCTGGTGTTCTCCGGCAACTCCAGCACCAGGCTGTTGTCCGCGTCGACCCCGAAGTAGCGCGCCGTGTAGCTCAGCTCGCGGCCCGGCTTCGACAGCAGGTGTGCGTGCAGGCTGGTGCGCATCTGTTCGCCGCTGCCGGCGACGATCAGGCACGCCTCCGATTCGCTCGTACGGCCGTACGGGTCGAGCGCGACCGCCGTGCTGCACAGCGTCTCGCCCACTTCCGTATCCGGCAGCACCCGGGCCCGGATGACCGCCGAGGTCGCACCCTTGCCCTGATCGGGCACGTCGATGCTGACGGTGTTGCCGCTGATGCCGACCTCGGCATCGAGCACGTCGACCCCGACCACTTCCATGCCGTCCGGCAGGGTCTGCGTCAGGAAGACGTCGAGCGCTTCGCGGCAGGCATGCGACCAGGTCAGGCGGTAGTCGATGGTCGCACCCGGACGCGGCACGCCGCTGTAGCGGGTGCTGACGTCGACCTCGCAGCCGGGGGCCGGCGTCGCCGTCGCTTCGCCGCCCGGGGTCTGGCTCGGTCGCGGCCCCGTCGGCGTCGCGCTCGGCGTCGGCGTCGGCGTCATGCCCGGCGGGTTCGGCCGGTCCGAGCAGTCGCCCGGGCCACGCCGCACCGTCGTGTTCTCCTGCTCGTAGTTGTTCTGCGGGTTGTCGTCGAAAGGCGTCGTCGCCGTCGCGAAGCTGTTGATCGTCGGGTACGCCTCGTCGCCGACGTACACCGTCACGTGCAGCATCGTGATGGCTCGCGGCTCCAGGGGCGGCGCGTAGATGCACGTCATGTCCTGGCCCACGGCCGAGCACGTCCAGCCGTCGCCGGAGTAGCCAACGTAGATCAGGCCGTCCGGCAGCGTCTCGGTGATGGTGATCGGTCCGACGGTGACCTGGTGTGCGCTCGCCCCCATGTTGGTCACTTGGTAATCGAACACCCCCGTCTGGCAGGTGAAGAAGTTCCCGATGTTGTACTTCACCATGGCGATGTCGAGGACCGGCGTCGCCGTCGGGGTTCCCGCTGGTGCGGTGGGGGTCGCGGTCGGGGTTCCCGGCGCCGGAGGCGTCGGCGTACCGGCGCCCACCGTGGCGCTCGGCGTCGGCGTGCCGGCCGGGCCCGTCGGGGTCGCGGTCGGGGTGGCCGTCTGCGCCGGGCGGCGGATCGTCGTCGGGTCGGAGTCGGGGTTATTGGCCGACGCCACGTCGCCGGCGGTCGAGACCACCGCGACGTTGGTGACCGTCGGGTAGGCGCCCTCGCCAACGGCGACGGTCAGTTCGATCGACGACTCGAATCCTGGCGTGAACACCGTATCGGTCGTGCAGGTGACCGTCTGGCCGACGGCGCTGCAGGTCCAGCCGCTGCCACTGCCGCTGACGAAGGTCAGCCCGTCGGGCAACGTATCGACCACCGTGACCACGCCGGTCGTCGGTCCGCCGCCGACGTTCGACACGTCGATGGTGTAGAGCCCGTTCTCGCCGATGGTCATCGCGCCGACGTGACCGAGCTGCAGCCACAGGTCCGGCGGTAGCGGGGTCGGCGTGGCGGTCGGCGTCGGTGTCTGGGTCGGCGTCGACGTCGGGGTGTTGGTCGGTGTCCGAGTCGGCGTCGACGTCGGCGTGGACGTCGGTGTCGATGTCGGGGTGGACGTCGGGGTCGCCGTCGGCGTCGACGTCGGTGTTTGGGTCGGCGTCGATGTCGGCGTGGACGTCGGGGTCCGGGTCGGCGTGTGGGTCGGCGTCGACGTCGGCGTGAACGTCGGGGTCCGGGTTGGTGTGTTGGTCGGCGTCGGGGTGGGCGTCGGCAACGCGTAGAAGGCGTTGTCATCGGTCGCCGTAGCGCCGGAGGGCACGTTGACCACGGTCGGGTCGCTGCTCGTCGGCGATAGCGCCAGGCCCGGAGGCACCGTGCCATCGACGACGTTGACCGTCGTGTTGCCGGCCGGCACGACCTGGCTGAAGAAGCCCGCGGCCGACGTCGTGCGGGTGTAGACGGTGCCGTTGACGTCGGTGATCT
>CAZGEJ010000012.1:0-115903 GCA_964524885.1 uncultured Binatia bacterium (SeqCode) | reverse complement strand
AAGCCCGCGGCCGACGTCGTGCGGGTGTAGACGGTGCCGTTGACGTCGGTGATCTGGACATCGACGCCCGCGAGCGGGGTGTCGACACCCAGGGTGTAGATGCCGTCGTTGTTGAGGTCTTGGAACACCGTGCCCTGGACGGTGCCGTTGAAGAGGTAGCCGGTGTTGTCGGTGGCGGTGCCGGCAGCCGGCACGTTGACCACGGTCGGGTCGCTGCTGCCGCTGTCGAGCAACGCCCCCGGGGGGAGGGTCGCGTCGACGACGTTGACCGTGGTGCTACCCGCCGGCACGGTCTGGCTGAAGTAGCCGGTCACGTCGGTGGTGACGGTGTAGACGCCGCCGTTGACGTCGGTGATCTCGACGTCGACGCCGGCGAGCGGCGTGTCGATGCCGAGGTCGTAGTTGCCGTTGCCGTTGAGATCGATGAACACCGTGCCGTCGACGGTGCCGAAGGCCGTGCTGACGACGTAGCCCGTGTTGTCGGTGGCGCTGCCGCCGTTCGGCACGTTCACGACCGTCGCATCCGAACCCTCGCCGCTGGCGTCGGACGTCAGCGAAGCGCCGGCCGGAAGCGTGGCCTCGTTGATGTCGACCGTCGTGTTGCCCGCCGGCACCGGCCACGCGAAGTAGCCGTCGGCGTCGGTGAGCGCCGTGTGCGTGCCGCCGAGGCTATCGGTGATGACCACCTCGACGTTCGGCAACGGGGTGTCGCCGGCGCCGTAGAGGCCATCGTTGTCGTTGTCGAGATAGACCGTACCGTTGACCGTCCCCGTACCCGCCGGCAGTAGGTAACCCGTGTCGTCCGTCGCCGTGCCGCCGTTCGGCACGTTGACCACGGTCGAGTCGGTGCTGCCGCTGTCGAGGATGACGCCGCTGGGCAAGGTGGCGTCGACGACGTCGACGGTCGCGTTGCCCGCCGGCACGGTCTGGCTGAAGTAACCGGCGCCATCGGTGGTCAAGTTGTACACGCCACCATTGATGTCGGTCACCGTCACCTCGACACCGGAGAGCGGCGTGTCGGTACCCGGCGTGTAGTTGCCGTCGAGATCGACGTCGACGTAGATCGTGCCGTCGACCGTGCCCACGGCGCCCGGCGTGAGGTAGCCGGTGTTGTCGGTGGCGGTGCCGCCGTTCGGCACGTTGACCGTGGTCGCGTCCGAACCTTCGTTGCTGGCGTCGTTGGTCAGCGTCACCCCCGCGGGCAGCGTCGCGTCGACGACGTCGACGTCGGTGCTGCCGGCCGGCACCGGCTGCTGGAAGTAGCCGTTGACGTCGGTGGTGACCGTGTAGCTGGCGCCGTTGCTATCGGTGACGACGACGTCGACCCCTGCCAGCGGCGTATCGCCGAGGTTGAAGGTGCCGCTCAGGTCGACGTCGAGGTAGATCGTGCCTTCGACGAGGCCAAAACCCGCCGGCAACAAGTAGCCGGTATCGTCGGTCGCCGTGCCGCCGTTCGGCACGTTGACCACCGTCGGATCGGTGCTGCCCGAATCAAGCGTCACACCCGCTGGCAAGTCGGCGTCGACGACGTCGACCGTGGTCGCGCCCGCCGGCACCGTCTGGCTGAAGTAGCCTTGGGCGTTGGTGACGACGTTGTACACGCCGCCGTTGACGTCGGTGATGGTCACGGTCACGCCGGAGAGCGGCGTATCGGTGCCTGGGGTGTAGTTTCCGTCGAGGTCGACGTCGACGTAAACGGTGCCGTCCACCGTGCCCGCCGTCGGCGACGAGACGTAGCCCGTGTTGTCATAGGCGACGCCGCCGGCCGGGGCGTAGACGATCGTCGCGTCGTTGCCCTCACCGAGAGCGTCGGTGGTCAGAGTCGGATTGACGATGCCGGCCATGGTGCCTTCGGCGACATCGATGCTGGTGTTGCCTGCCGGCACGACTTGGCTGAACAGACCGTCGGCGTCGGTGGTCACCGTGTAGACGAAGCCGTCGACATCGGTGATGACCACGTCGACCCCCGCCTGCGGCACGTCGGTGCCGAGGTCGAAGGTACCATTGGCGTTGACGTCCTCGTAGACGCGACCGGCGACGGCCGAGGTTTCGTATCCGATGTAGCCGGTATCGTCAGAGCCGGTACCGCCGACCGGGACATTGACCACGGTCGGATCGGTGCTGCCGAAGCCGAGCGTTGCCCCTGCGGGCAGTGTCGCATCGACGACGTTGACCGTCGTGCTGCCGGCGGCGACCGCCTGGCTGAAGCTGCCGTCCGGTCCGGTCGTGAGGTTGTAGACGGTGCCGAGCGAGTCGGTCACCTGCACGTCGACCCCCGGGAACGGCACGTCGACGCCGAGGGTGTAGATGCCGTCGTTGTCGACATCGCCGTAGACGATGCCGTCGACGGTGCCGCTGGCGACGTAACCGGTATCGTCGGTGACGGTGGCGCCGCCGACGACGGTGACCGGCGTCGGATCGGTGTTGCCAGTGGCGAGACCGGTGACCGTGCCGGGCAGGGTCGCGTCGAGCACGTCGACGGTCGCCGCGCCGGCGGGCACCGGATGGATGAAGTAACCGGAAGCGTTGGTGGTGACGACGTAGGAGCCGCCGTTCGCATCGGTGATCTGCACGTCGACGCCGGGCAGCGGGGTGTCGGTGCCGAAGTCGTAGGTACCGTTGCCGTTGAGGTCGACGAAGATGGTGCCGTCGACCCAGCCGATCGAGGTCGACAGGACATAGCCCGTGACATCGGTGGCCGTGCCGCCGCTCGGTACATTGACGGAGGTGGCGTCCTCGCCCTCGCCGAAGGCGTTGTCGGTGAGCGTCGCGTTCGGCGGCAGCGAGCGGTTCTGGACGTCGACGATCGTCGCTCCCGCCGGCACCGGCCAGGAGAAGTAGCCCAGCGCATTGGTGAATACCGAGTGCTGATTGCCGAGGCTGTCCGTGATCAACACCTCGACGTTCGGCATCGGGTAGTCGCCGGCGTCATACTGGCCGCTGACACCGCCGGCATCGAGGTAGATGGTGCCCTCGATGAGACCGAGGAGCGGTGACAGGACGTAGCCGGTGTCGTCGACCGCCCTGCCGCCGTCGGGAACGACGACGACATCGGGATCGCTACTGCCCGGGCCGAGGAGCGCGCCGACCGGCAGCGTCGCGTCGACGACGTCGACCGTGGTCGCGCCGGCAGGAACGACGTGGCGGAAGAAGCCGTTGCTGTCCGTGGTTTCGAGATGCACGCCGCCGTTCGAGTCGGTGACCTCGACCTCGACGCCGGAGAGCGGCACGTCCACTCCAGCGGTGTAGGAGCCGTCGGCATCGACGTCGTGGTAAATCGTGCCTTCGACCACGCCGAGAGTCGTCGGCTGGATGTAGCCGGTGTTGTCGGTGGCGGTCCCCGCGGGTGGCACGACGACCACGGTGGCGTCCGAACCCTGGCCGAAGGCGTTGCTGGTCAGCGTCAGGTCCGACGGCAAGGTCGTATCGACGACTTTGACCGTGGTCGTACCGGCGGGCACCGGGCGGATGAAGTATCCGTTGGAGTCGGTGACGACGGTGTGGATGTGGCCGAGGCTACAGGTGATGTCGACCGCGACGCCAGGCAGCGGCGTATCGCCGACGTTGAAGATGCCGTTGGCGTCGTTGTCGATGTAGATGGTGCCGTCGACGTAACTCGCCGTCGGCGGCAGCACGTAGCCCGTGTCATCGGTGACGGTGCCACCGCTGGGAACGACGACGGCCGTCGGATCGGTGTTACCGACGGTCAACGATACGCCGTCGGGGAGCAGGGTGTCGTCGACGTCGACGCTCGCGGCGCCGGCGGCCACCGTCTGGCTGAAGTAGCCGTTGGCGTCGGTGGTGACGTAGTAGACGCCGCCGTTGACGTCGGTGATGGTAACCCGTTCGCCGTGCAGCGGCAGGTCGACGCCGCCCGTGTAGACACCATCGAGATCGGTATCGATGTAGACGGTGCCTTCGACGGTTCCAACGGCAGGGGACGAGACATAGCCGGTATTGTCGAGCGCGATGCCGCCGGCCGGGGCGTAGACGACCGTCGCGTCATTGCCGTCGCCCAACGTATTGGTGGTCAGGGTCGGGTTGACGATGTCGAGGATGGTGCCCGCGTCGACGTCGATGGTCACCATACCCGGCGGCACGGCTTGGCTGAAGAAGCCCTGCGCGTCGGTGGTGACGACGTGCACGACGCCGGTCCAATCCGTGACGTATACATCGACGCCGGCCTGCGGCGTATCGATGTTCGAGTCGTAGTTGCCGTCGCCGTCGACGTCTTCGTAGATCGTGCCGACGACGAAGGCCGCCTGGTAATTGGAGACGAGGAAGTCGTTGCTCGGGTAGTCGGTGATGGCGACGACCGCAACCGGCACGCGACGATCGTTGGAGCCGTGGGTGTCGGCGGTGGCGAAGTACGAGTTGGGCTGGTCGTTGACGACGACGTAGTCGCCGGTGTCGAGACCGGTGAACTCGTAGTCGCCGTTGCTGTCGGTCAGCGTGACCGCGACGAGAGTGCCGTCGCTCGGGTCGCCGTCGCCGTTGGGGTCGGTGTAAAGGCGCACGACGCTGTTGGCGACGCCGGCGTCGGCGTCGGTGAGGTCGCCGTCGCCGTCGGTGTCGTTGCGCACCTGACCGCTGATGCTGGCGGCCAGGGTGACGACGGTATCCGACGCGCTGTCGGGCGCCACCGGGTCGCCGTTGCTGTCGACGGCGAAGGAGACGTCGCCGACGTTGAGCGCCGGGTTGCAGGCGCCGACGACGGTGAAGTTGACGGTGACGCTGGTGGTCGCCGCCGGCGCCAAGGTCGCGGCGCCGGGGAGCAGATCGTTCCACACCGCGGTACCGCCGCCGGCGCCGTCGGCCGGCGGAACCGACGACTGGAACTCGAGGCAGGTGCTGTAGTTGTCGGTGAGCGGCAACACGTTGATGGCGGTGTCACCGTCGTTGAGGATGTCGATGGTGAAGGTGACGGTGTCGCCGATGTTCGCCGGATCGGCCGTCGTCAGGGTCTTGGTCAGGTCGAGCGACGGACCGGTGACCGTGACGTTGGCGGTGTCGGGGCCGGCGCTGGCCGTGCCCGAGACGCTGGCCGAGTTGATGCCCGGGGCGCAGCTGCCGGTACTGGCGAAGTTGACCGTGACCGTGGTGCTGGCGCCGACCGCCAGCGGGCCGACGTTGGCCCACGTGATGGTGTTGCCGGCGACGCTCGTTTGCGTCGGACTGGCGCTGCTGAAGGTCAAGCAGCTGAGCGGGAAGGTATCGGTGACGGTCACCGTCGGTAGCGCGGCGGCGCCATTGTTGGTGACCTGGATTTGGAACTGCACCGGGTCGCCGACGTTGGCGGTGCCGTCGGCCGGGTTGACGAGGGTCTTGTTGATCGACACCGAGGTGCCGCCGCCGGGGACGGTGGCGGTGTCGTTCGAGGTGTCGGTAGCGTCGTCGTCGTCGACGTAGGTGACGGTGAGGACGCTGCCCGTCGGCGCGTACAGCGTGCCGTTGTTCGAGGTACCGGGCACGGTGCTGCTGGCCGGGATGCAGCGGGCGAAGATGCCGGTATTGACGCCGGTTTCGGTGACCGGCGTCACCGTTTCACTGTCGCCGCTGGAGCTGGTGATGACGACGGAAATCGCCTGCAGCGTCAGCGGGTCGGTGTTTTCGTCGAGGTCGGTGACGCGGATGCAGACCTGTTCGTTGGCGGCGTAGGTCAGGGTGTGCGGCCCGTTGAGGCCGGTGGTGAACTCGGTCTGGCTCGGCGTGCCGAGGTCGAGCGGCGACAAGACGATTTGCGCCGCACCGCTGTCGGTGATGGTGCCCTCGTAGCCCTCGCGCGCCGTGACGACGATCGGGTAGACACCGTCGATGCCGGGCGTGTTCCACGTGTATTGGTAGGTCTTGCTCGTACTGGTCGAGGCGACCACGGAGGTGTCGGTCAGCGTCGTGGTGACGACGTTGCCGCCGAGCGGATCGTCGATTTCGAGGGCGAGGCTGGTGATGTCGGCAGCGCCGAACGGGTCGCTGACGGTGGCACGCACGTAAACCGTCTGGCCGTTGAAGCCGGTGCTGATGGTGCTGCCGGCCGGATAGGCGGCGTCGTAGACGGCGACGGAGTCGACCGAGATGACGGTATTCGTCGGCAAGGCGATGAACGACGAGCGGGTGGTGCTGTCGTATTCGATCTCGAAGCTGACACCGGCCTGGGCGGTGGTGACGACGAGATTGATCGCCTGTCCGGTCGTGACGGTGACGTCGGAGGCCAACGCGGAGGACGTCCAGGTCAGTGCCGGGCCGGAGTTACAGGCGGCACTGGACGCCGTGTAGCTCGCGGGGTTCATGGTCACGATGGTCGTCGCGTCGCGGCGGACGGTGGCGGTGATGTTCGGCGACACGGGCATGACGCCGCTGATGACTTCGATGCAGGTGGTGACGCCGACGCTGGTGAGGGCGGGCAACGTCAGGTTGGCAGCCATCACCGGCGACTGGGTGAAGGTGGCGGTGGTGGTGGCGGGGGCCGGACGGATCGGCACGGCGGTGATGGCCCAGTTGTCGGTACCGACCGACCACGACATCGTCACCGAGGCCGCGCCGGCTTCGGTGCTGCCGGTACCGGTGATGCCGTCGTTGCCGCCGCCGTTCTCGATATCCCAGCGTGACGTCTGGCCGGCGCCGGCAGAGGCGGAACGGGCATCGTCGAGCGCCATCGTATCGAAGACCAGCTGCCCGGAGGCGGAGGTGACGTTGACCGTAGCCGTGTTGCTCGAGCCGGTGTTCGACGCGGGAGTGCCGAGAGGCGTCGTCTGATCGACGCCGGTGAAGGTCATGACGCCAACGACCATCGCGTCGCTGGCATCGGCACCGGTGAAGTTGACACGCAACGTGCCCGCGCCGCTGGTGGGCGCGATCATCCGATACACGCGGACTTCTGCTTCGCCGCTGGTCGAGGTGGTGCCGACCTGGGTGAGGTTCTGCACCGTGGCGCCGACGGTCCAGGTGACGGAGGTGACGTCGAGACTGGCGGTACTGTCGTCCTCGACGGAGACGCCGACGAGCATCAGGCGATTCGAGCCGCTGCCGGTCGTATGGCTGACGTCGAGGTTGGCGAGAGCACCGCTGCCGGAATTGGAACTGGTAGCGTCGACGGCGATGGTGCCGCCGGCGCCGAGGACCGTGGTCTGCGAGGTGGTCCCGTCGGCGGGCACGACGTTGACCGGGTCGACTCGGTCGAGGCCGCCCGTGGCGTCACCGTCACTGCCGTCCGTGCTCAGGTAGAGGTGCTTGGTTTCGGTCTCCGGCGACACGCCGGCGGTATCGGAGCACTGGTCGCCGTAGACGGCGTCCTCGAACTCGGCCGACAGGGTGTTGCCGGGATGCGAGTGCAGCGTACCGTCCTGCGTCGCCTGGCCGGTGGTGTCGGAGAACGGGAAGCCCGCGGCGTTGCGGAAGATGCCGGTGTTGACGCCGGTTTCGGTGAGGGTCACGGTTTCGGCATCGCCGGTCGTCGGGTTGATGACGAGCACGTCGATGGTCTCGGCCACCGCGACGTTGGCGTTCTTGTCGCCATCGGTCACGGTCACGTAGAGGCTGTCGCCCGGCACGTAGCCGGCGACGCTGACGCCGGAGGCATCGGTGAAGGCGAGAGTGCAGGTGGTGACGCCCGGCGAGTTGACCGGCACGGTATTGTCGTCGCTGATGACGTCACCGCCGCCATCGACCGCGACCCCGTTGTGAATGCTGGTCGCCCCGGGCAGCACGGTGGCCTGGTATGAGAACGCGGTGAACTCGCCGGCGTCGAGCACCGGGATGGTGTAGCCGCCTTCGTCGAGAGGGAAGGCGGTGGCCGCCGGCGGCGCGACGTCGTCGGGCACCGGCACACCGTCGACGGTGGTCGAATTCGGCACGTAGATGAGCGGCACCGGCGGTGTGTCGACGACGATGACGTTGCCGAGGACGATGACGCCTTCGTTGCTGACGGTGATGGTGTACTCGAGGACGTCGGTGACCGGATCGACGAGGCCGTTGCCCCCGGGCGGCACCGGGTTGCCGTCGTCGAGCACTAGACGCGAGGTCTTGGTGACGATCGGGACCGGCAGCGGCAGCACCGTCGTGCCGAGGTCGAGGAACGGGTTGCCGGCGCCGGCGACTGCCGGGTCTTGGCCGTAGGCGGCGGTGATCTTGGTGCCGTCCAGCGTGTAGAGCTTCATGCCCGTCTGATCGCGGTCGGGATCGTAGATGCGGGCCGACTCGAACGGGTCCAAATCGACGGTCAGGTCGTAGCGATCGCCGTTGAGGTCCGGGCCGAGGGCGCCAGTGCCGGGGTCGCCGTCGTAGTCGACGAATACCGTGGTGGCGCCGACGCCGGTGACCCACACGGGGCTACCGTTGGCGGTGAGGTCGCTGCTGCCCGGGCCCCAGCCGACGACGGCGCGCGTCGTCAGCATCGATTCGGGGACGAGGGTGAAGCCCCAGTCATGGACGTTGTTGGCGGTCGGGTTGGCGCCGACGGTGGCGACGGCGAAAAACGGTGCACCGCTGCTGTAGAAGTGGCCGCCCGAGTCCTGCGGCACCTGGTACTGGTAGGTGCCGCCGGCGGGCACCGAGACACTGCCGCTGCCGGTGCGCGTCTCGTAGTGGACGGTCAGCGCCGTGCCGCCCGGGTTGTAGAAGAAGACGTAGGTCGGGTCGCCGTCGGAGGCGGTGCCGACGGGCGTGTAGTAGCTGGAGGACCAATCGGTGGTCGGGTACAGGTTGTACCAACGCGATTCGTAGTTGGCGCCGATGTCGCCCGTCAGCACGTGGGCTTGCACCGGCTTGGAGGCGGTGATGGTGGCGCCGGCCATGACGCCGCCGTCGACGTACATGCTCTCGCCGAGGTTGATCGTCTGCGTCTGGTCGACGCTGCCGTTGCCGTCCTTGTCGACGTTGACGACGGTGCCGTTCTGGCCGGCCATGATGGCGAGCGAGACGTGCTCGAACATGGAGGCGGCGGCGACGTTCTGGCCGATCGGCACTTCGAAGGAGGTGCCGTAATCGCGCGTCGAGGAGACGCTGGCGGCGTCGGAAAGCACCGGGCCGGGGGTCGTGGCCCAGGCGGCACGCGACACGGCGAGGGCCCGCGTGGCGCCGAACCGGTCGCGGCCATCGTACAGGATGGTCGAAGGATTGCGGGGCAAATTCACGAGGTTACGCAGGGCGATGACGTCGCCCGCATCGAGGATGTCGGTCGGATTGCCCGGAGCGACGCCGTTGGCCAGGTTGCCGTCACCCCAGATCTGGCTGGTGGGCTGTACGGGGTGCTCGAGGTCGACCTCGTAGCCGTCCTCCCAGTGGTCGTAATAGACGCGCGTGCCGTTGCCGGTGACGACGATCGAGGTGACGCTGTCCATCACCTGCCCGGTGCCGGACTGCAGCCGGAACAGGTGCAGGCGTACTTGATCGTCGGGCAGAGGGTTCAAGAACGTCTGTACGATGTTCTGCGCCAGGGCCATTGCCGGGGAACAGAGCAGCAGTAGCGCCAACCAAGCGCGCATCGCCGCCGGGCGACGACGGCCACCGCGGCGGACGGTCTCGGGAAGATTCATGGCTACCAAGGGCTTCGACATCCTTCTCTCCTCCAGGCCCACGCTTGGCGCCGAACAAACGACGCCCGTGAACCACGTAACAGCACGACCAACAGCCCTACGGAGAGCAAGTCCTGTGCCTAGCGCAACCACGGTGGCCAACCGGTGAAACACCGGAGCCTGCCTGCGGGAATGGTCAAAAATGTGCGAGATCAGCCGAACCTAGCGACCATATTCGGACACTTTCTGGTTGAAATAGGGCGGTCACTGGCTCCTGAGTGGTTCTACCGCGGATGCCCCAGGCTGAATTCAACCAATCGGGTCGACGGCACCTTCGACGAGGGTGGCGACGCTCTTCCACAGCCTCGGCAGCGACCGCCCCAGCGGAACTCCGAGCGATCGACCGTCGCAACGGCGAGGCGCGGCCGTAGCGCCTCGCCGTCCCCCGAGGAATGGAACCCGCGGTCTCACCCCGCAGAACCGTCCGTCCGCCGCAGGCTTCGGGCCGGGGGAAGGAGGCGTGGGGTGGACGCTGCTTGGTGGACGCTTCGTTGCGGCTCAGGAGCCGCTGGTCCGAGTCTGTCGGAGGATTTGGCGCACGGCGACGTGCGCCGGCTTGGGCTGCAGGGCGGCATCGAAGAGCAGCGGGAAATGAGGTGCCGCCGTATGGAACGGAGCGAACGTGTCGAGCCACGTATCGCCGTCGTGCACGCCCCAGGTGGTGATGCCGCGGCACCCCTCGACGGCGAGGCATGCGGCGAAGACGTCGGCATAGGCCCGCGCCTGGCTCAGCAACGGGTCGGCCTCGCCGAGAAAGTAGTTGAGCGAGATGTCGAGCTCGGTGATCTCGACCAGCAACCCGAGATCGGCGAACGACCGCAGCATCCCTTCGAGCGCGGCACGCGCCGGCCGTTCCGCCAGCAAGCCGTAAAAGTGCCCCTGGATGCCGACACCGTCGATCGGCACACCTCGTTCGAGCAAGCGCACGACCAAGTCGCGAAAGGCGCCCACGCGGCTGTCGGCGGCATCGTGCACGAGGAAGAACTCGTTGAGGAACAAGAGCGCCTGCGGGTCGGCGGCGTGCGCCATGGCGAACGCCTCGTCGATGTAGGTGTCGCCCAGGGTGCGGACGAAGAGGTTGCGGTCGAGATTGCTGCCGAGCGCCGTCAGCGGTTCGTTGACGACGTCCCATGATTCGACCTGGCCGCGGTAGCGCCCGACGACGGTGCCGATGTGCTCCTCCAGGAGCAGACGCATCTGCGCCGCGGGGTCGGCTGCGGCCATGGCCTGGGCCCGCAGATCGGCCGGCTGCTGATCGCGCCAGACGAGGGTGTGGCCGCGCAGGCGCACCCCGCGCTGCTGGGCGAAGGCGGCGAGGGCGTCGGCGCGACGGAAGTCGTACTGGCCGACGGCGGGAGCGAGCTCGCCCCACTTCATGGAGTTCTCGGCGGTGATGGAGTTGAAGTCGCTGCCGACGGTGAGGCGCTCGGCCGCGGCGTTGGGGTCGTTGACGGCCGCGCCGAGGAAGAGACCGGAGGCGGTAGCGAGTTCCGCCAGGGAACAATCCACGCCGGGAGCGCGGCAATCGAGCGTGTCGGACGAGGAGCCGTCACCACAGCCGGCGCCCACGAGCAACAACGACAACAGGCCGACCCACGTCGCGGGCGTGTTCGCCGCACCCGCCGAGCGGCGACTCCTTGGTTGGCACGTCAGCCCCATCGGCGTCTTCGTAGCCGATTACAGGAGCCCCTGCCTAGCCCGGACGCTTCACCAAGGCTCCTCACCACGGAGTGGTCATGGCCGTCCGCCGCCCGAAGGACGATGAAAACGGGACGGCCCCGTCTCCGCCTTCACGCTCCCGCCTTACCCCTGGGAAGAGGGCTAGGGAGAGGGAACCGACCTCCCCGCACCCCCATTTTCTGGGGAGAACACGGAATGGGACACGGGCGAAAGCCATGCTACAGACCACCGCACGCGCCGCGACACGACGGAGGAAGAACATGCCCATCGAAACCGGTCCGCACGACATCGACACCGTCCGGTTCATCATCGGGCCTGGCGGCACCGGTACGACGAAGGCCGTCGGGCCGCGGTTCTATGAGGAACTCGACGCCGAGTTCGACGCCTTCCGCGGCTGCGCTCTGGTGCAGCGTTACACCTTCGCCGAAGCGTGGCCGACGTGGGAGATGCATCCATCCGGCGACGAGTTCGTCTACCTGCTGGAGGGCGACACCGACTTCGTGCTGCGGCGCGCCGACGGAGATGAGATCCTGCGGGTGAACCGCCCGGGAAGCTACGTCGTCGTCCCCCGCGGGGTCTGGCACACCGCCCGCCCGCACCGCCCGACGACGCTGCTGTTCATCACCCCCGGCGAGGGCACCCTCAACGCCCCCGAACCACCCAACAGCAAGGGCTGAGACGGCAACGGACCTGCAGGTGACGAACCGTCGGGCCTGACGCAACGCCGGAATCGGGCTGACGAGAACGGGGTGCCCAGAACCTGCCGTCGCCCGAGCGTGGACGAAACGGAAGCGCGGAGGATACGGAGAACGTGGTCGACGCGCCTCGCTCCGGAAGGGTTTCCCCATCGACCGAGTGTCGATCCTTGCCGTCACCGATCCCCGCCGCACCCTCTGGTTGCGCCAGTGCCACGGCTGAATCGCCACCCTACGACTCGGTCGGCGCTTTCTTCACGTAGTCGATCGTCCGCGGTGGCATGTAGTCGATCGGGCCGAACAGAATGAGCCACCTCGTCCGCCAGTCCGGGTTGGCCCGCCATTCGTAAACGATGCGCGCCACACCGCCGAACACCACCCGCAACGGGTTGCGGTACAGCGGCGGCTGCCCGGTGAGGCCCACCGCCGGACACGCCAGCGGCGGCTCGACGAAGGTGCCAAAGACGCGATCCCACAACAAGAACAACCCGCCACCGAGGTTGGCGGTCTGGTGCTCGCGCGCCGACGAGTGGTGCACGTAGTGGTACGCACCGTGCCCGCCGAATAGGGCCGCCAAGAAATGCACCGCGCGATGACGACGGCAAAAGTCGTAGTGCACCGTTGCGTGGTTGAAGATCTCCAAATTGTACGCCACCAACGCCACCGCCCCCGCCTCGAACCACAACGGCTCGCTGGCGAACAGCCGCGTCAGCACCAGCGTGCACACCAGCTTCGGCAGCCACAGGAAGAAGTCGAAGCCGAACGCCAACGGCGCGCCCAACGGATGCAAGAACTCCGGCATGTGGTGCGGCGCATGACACACGTGCCAGAGAAAGCGCGACACGTGCCCGAGCCAATGCAAGAAGTAGCCGGTGAACGAATACACCGTCCAACTCAACAACAGCGCCCAAGGCAGCGCCGGTAGTTCGATCAGCGTCGGGACGTTCGCCTCGATCCAACCGACCAGGTCCGTCAACGGCGCCGCCAACCCTCGCGCCGTCGCGGTGCCCGCGACGGCTGCCGCCAAGAACAAGGCGACCACCTGAATCGCACCCGCCGGCAGGTACACCATCAAGTTGCCGCGAAAGCGGACCCGGTCGAGCCCCTCGTTGGCGACGAAATAACCGACCGTGCCGACCGTCACACGCGTGACGAAGGTCAACAGCAGCAAACCCAACCACACCCCCCACTGCCACGGCGCGAGGGGACCCGCGGCCGGCAACTCCGCCAACGTCAGCAGATCACCGACGGGCTCGAGGACCAAGAGTTCGGTGAGCACGTAGAGGACGAGCACGAGCGACGCCACCCACGGCAACCAGCGCGCGGCGGCGGCGCGTTCGGCGTCGACCTCCGCATCCCACAGACGGCGCAGTCGGCCCGGACGCGCTTGCGCCGTATGGTGACGGGTGACGTTCATCGCTCCGTTTGCTCCATGGCAGACCGGCGCCCCCCTCGATGGTGCGGCGGACAGTGCGCTCCATGGCGCTTTCCATGAGCGATCGCGCGGGGCAAGCCGATTATGCACGAGGCGCCACCCTGACACGCCGAAATGTCGAAGTCGCTGGTCGAACGAACGAGACGCGGCGAGTTGGGAGTCGGGGGTGGCGGGAGAATGGAAAGGTGCGCGGCGAGGCCAGGGCTGCGAGGAGTTGACGCCACGGGGCGGGGGGTCGTAGGGGTCGCGCCATGCTTCAGGTACGCGTACACGGCCCCGACGACGTGCGACTCGACGACATCCCCTTGCCCACCCCGGGGCCGCGCGATGCGGTGGTGCACGTCACCGCCTGCGGCATCTGCGGCACCGACCTCTCCTTCATCAAGCTCGGCGGCCGCGGCGGCGCCGGCGCCGCGCCACTCTGCCTCGGCCATGAAATCGCCGGCGTCGTCGGCTGGGTCGGCAGCGAGGTGCGTCACACTGCGGTCGGCGAGCGTGTCGTCGTCCACCCCGGCAACGACGAACTCGGCCGCATCGGCACCGGCGCCCCCGAGGGCGGCCTCACCCCGGAATTGCTGGTGCGCGAAGCCGCGCGCCCAGGCCGCCTGTTGCGCGTCCCCGACTGTCTGACGCTCGACGTCGCCGCCCTGTCCGAACCACTCGCCGTCGCCATGCAAGCCGTGGCGCGCGCCGAGGTTCGACCGGGTGATAAGGTCGCCGTCTTCGGCTGCGGGCCGATCGGCCTGCTCGCCATCGCCGCCCTGCTCGATCGCGGCATCGAGCAAGTGGTCGCCATCGAGCTCAACCCGCACCGCCGCCAGCTCGCCCTCGACCTCGGCGCGCAAGCGGCACTCGACCCGGCGGCTTGCGACGTCTGGCAGGAACTCGCCCAGATGCACGGCAGCGCGCCGTTCCTCTACGGGCCGACCCCCGCCACCGACGCCTTCATCGAGGCCTCCGGCGCCGCCAAGGTGATCACCGACGTCATCGAACGCGGCCGCGTCGGTGGACGCCTCTCCGTCGTCGCCCTGCACTACGCGCCGATCCCGACCAGTTTCCTCCTCGTCATGATGAAACAGTTCTCGATCCACGGCTCGATGGAGTACCCACCGCGTTTCGAGGACGCGATCGAACTGCTGGCGCGCCGCGACCTCGCCGGCGTGATCACCCACCGCGTGCCGCTGCCGCGCTTCGACGACGCCCTGGGAATCCTGCGCGGCACCGCCGCCTGCGGCAAGGTGCTGGTCACCATGAATGCCGCCGACGGCGACTGAGGGGGATGGAGATCATCGCGACGGTACGTCCGCGATGCCCCAGGCTGGCATGGTACGGCGCCGTTGGCGCTACACAGGGAGGAGGGCCGACGGGGCGATTGGGGTCGGCGATCGTCGAGGCGCCTGGCTAGCTGCCCCCGAAGCCATACAGCGACCTCCGGATCACAGACCTGACGGAGCGATGGAAGTGCTTCCACCCCGCCTTCAGCGTCTCCGCTGTTTTCCTGGAGTAAAATTTGGGGTGAACCAGCGATAACGGGACGGGATCAGGGGCGTCGTCGGGAAGGCAGAACTGGGTCCGCTGCTCCTCCGTCAGAATCTCCTTTCGGACGAACAGCATTGCATTTTGCCGATACCAAAAGGGGATCGAATCGTCGCTCCAAATCCTGGCGCGGATCACGTCCGCCTCCACGTACCGATGGGCCTGAAACAGCTCGGCCCAATAGGCCGGCCATTGCTCGTTGAAGTGGTTCCGACCGCCCTGCTTCGGAATCGCCGCGGAGAAAAGCACCACGTCAGCCGCCTTCACGAGGGAAGCAACGAAACCCGCGGAGCAATCGGCCGGAAGATGTTCCGCCACTTCGAGCGAAATCGCCAGATCATATCTTTGGGGCAGCGAAATGGGGGCATTGAGATCCGCAACCCGGAAAGATTCGTTCGGGATCACGAGCAACTGTTGATTCACCCAGCTGCCATCCACTCCCAGCACGTCCTGGATACCGAGCTCTCTTGCCGCGGCTAGCCACGCTCCGACGCCACACCCGAAATCCGCCGCGGAGCGGATACCCGGGAACCACGTCAGCACCATCGAGAGGATTACCCTTGCGGAGTGGCGGGTAGCCTCATTCCGGTCGCGATAGAACGAGTCCGTGTATTCCTTCAACGTGGGTCACCGAACCTTGGAAACCTAGAGTCGGAACGCGTACGCGCCTAGGCCGCATGAACAGCATTTCCGCCGGGAGAAATCCATCTGCGCTCGTTGACGGGCCGTTTCAGTCGACCCCCTGCCACCGTTCGCGATCGCCTCGGTGCGGCATCCCCAGACCAGCTCGACCACTGGGCCGAACGCTTCGTCGACGCCGCAAGCCTCGACGAAGTCTTTGGGGGAGCGCTCTGTGTGCTGGTCGCCAACTCCGGCCGCTTGCTGACCAAGGACGACCTGCTCGGCGCCGTCTGGGGCGGCGCGGTGATCGGCGATGTGGCCCCCGTTGCAGGGTCTGCAAGGGGGCGTCGCACGTGCATGCCCCCCTCTGCAGGGTCTGCAACGGGGTGCAGAACGCGCAGGAGCCCCTTTGCAGACTCTGCAACGGGGTGTCGCACACGCAGGAGCCCCGTTGCCGAGTCTGCAAAGGCCCGCACGACGTGCATGCACCGCGTTGCGGACTCTGTATCGGCATCCTACCCAGGGATGGGCCACCTCGCAGACTCTGCAGCGGCCTCCATCCCGTGACGAAACTCCATTGCAGAGTCTGCAGCGGGGTACGCAACCGGCAAAACCCTGGGGTACCTCCAGTAATTCCCGGACGCGGTCGAGACGCCGTCTGGTGACGGAATTCGGAGAGAAACCAGCAAGCCTCGACGGTGGAGGTGATGCGAAAACTCCCGTCGTGCTCCGGTGCTGCCCGCCAATCGTCGGAACTGACGTTCTTCCTAGTCCGCAGTTAGAGGTTTCGCTCCCACGACATCCATGGATGCGACGTAGATCCCCGCGACCCCGTCGAAGCTCCGATTCTTAGCCATCAATTCTCGACGGCGATCGGCATAGTCTCTGCTGATCCACTCTAAACAATCAGGGGCACCTTGGTCATCGACCTCGACGACGTAAAGCCCCGCCGGCTTGCGCTCGCCGATCGTCGGCAATTTCGCGTAGGCCTCCTGTACGTCTCGCTCTGCATCGGCGAGCTCCTGCGCCAGCAGCTTCCGGGTGAGCTCCTGTAACTTGCCGACACAGACGACGTACTCCCGGATAGACGGCATTACGTCGGCGAACTTGTCGTTTTCAAGACGGGACCCTAGCGCAGCGTACGCCTGTGGTTTCTTGCTCTCCCTCACCAGCTCAGAGTAGTCGACGAGTACGCGAATCATGACCTGCCGGCGTGGAGGCGAGAATCGAAGATCCACCTTCGCACTCATCCTGATGTTCTTGACGGGAAGATCCCGATGCTGAACGTGATTTCTCAATTCCTCAATGGCCGAATAGTGAGGCGCATTTCGAATGATTTCACGCACCGCTGTTTCGATTTGCTCAACGATCCCCTTCTTTCGCCCGAAGCTGCGCTTCAGCTCGCAATTGCTTTGGTCCCGGTAAAGCCGCGCGGTACTCAAGAAGTTGGCAATCCGACGATTCCCTAATCGTCGGAACTCACCGTAGTGCCGGCTACTACCATCTCCGTGGCGAAAGAGCGCACTTCGAAGGGAAAGATCGAGAAGCGTTTTCTCCAGCTCCGCGAAGTTTTCCAGAAGGATGTCGAACTTTTCTTCGAGCGCGAGCGCCGCAAGCAGCTTGGTTCTCGCGGTTCGGTAGCGGTTGAACTCTGCCTCTGAGATCGGAACCGCAGTCCGGCGATCTGGGCTGTTCAATTGATAGGGCATGAGGGCATCATCAGCTCGGGGATTCCTGCATCTCACGGCCGAGATTTACCCCTGCTCCGCCGCCAGGACCTGATTCATCTCGAGTAACCGGCGCAGGACTTCGGGTTTGTTGCGCCAGGTGTCGGGGGGCCAGTCGTAGCAGGCGTTGGCGGCGTCGTTCATCGCGTCCCAGGCGGCTTCGAGGTCGGGGAGGCGGTGCTCTTCCAATAGGTTATGGATCTTCGTCAGCCCTAGCTTGTACTGGCGGCATGCGGCGCGGCGTTGTGCGTCGAAGTGCTCCGCCGCTTGCGCCAGGCGTGCCGCCGCTTCGCTGGCCGGTAGCTCGCGCGGCGCATAGCGACCGTCCGGCTGCCGCGGGAACGGAAAGGTTTCGAAGATCGTCGTGTTCGTATACCGTAGTCGTTCCTCTAACGTAGACCCGCGCGCCCGAGCCCAGGCCGAATGGATCGCCGACTGCAGAATGCCGAAGTGGTACCACCCCTCGAGCGCCACGACCATGAGCTGGCAGTCGAAGCAGTTGGAATTGGATTGACGAGCGACGATGAGACGCGGAGAGACTCGCGGAATGACCAAGACATTGCGATGAGCGCTTGTCGCGCGACGCAGACCAGGCCGAGCTTCCGAGAATCTCCACCAATGGCGCGCGTATGCCTCTCTGCGATTCTTCGACTGGGTTGGATAGACCTCTCGGCGTACATGACGCATCGCCCCAGGGAACTTCTCTGCTTCGTCTTTAGACATGATTCCAAAGTCGACGATCCATCTGGAGGGACGCTGATTGATCTCACGATTAACATCTTTCCCAATCAGATACGGCCTGACGACTGCCGACGATGTTGGGTCTTCGCTCAAGATCGCGTCGCGCTGTTCCTGGTCGAGAACGAAGCCGTTGTTCCCCGGCGTAACTCCCATGAAGCAAAGGTCTTCGTTGGCGGCGATCGCGCGGGCGGTCGTCACGTCGCTGTCGGTCGTCAACGACGGCGCGATCGTGTCGACCTCGCGCCCGTCCAAGGTCTTGATACCCTCGTACGGCCCCATCACCCAATTGACGATGCCGATGTGCACCGCCGCTTCGCCCGGCCAGGGGTAGCTCTTCCAGGCGTCGGTAATCGTCCCGCCGCGCGCCACCAGGGCGTCGATACTCGCCTCCCGACTCTCGTTCTGTGCCACCGAGTTCGTACACACGAATCCCGCCCGCTCCCCGGGGCGCAGCGTCTTCAGGGCTTGGGTGAACCAGTAGGTCACGAAGTCGGCGGCTCGGTTCTTCGGAAAACGCGCAAAAAGTTCGTCGACATAGGCATCGCCCAGTTCACGCCGGAGCTTGCGTACCCCGAGGTACGGCGGATTGCCGACGATCGCCAGTTCCCCTTCCGGACGGACCCAGTCCGTCGTCAGCGCGTCTTGGTGCAGGATGTTCGACTCCAGGCTCTTCAAGGGGATGGCGCTCTCGTCCAAGCCGAGTTCCCGGTTCGCCAGATGATCACCGATCCACAGAACCACCCGCGCGAGGAAGGCGGCGAAGCCCTCGATCTCGATCCCGTGCAACTGCTGCACGGTGAACCACGGACCGGGCGGCGGCGGCTTAATATCGGCTCGGCGTTTCGCCACCTTGTGCTGCAAGACCGTCCATTTGGTCCGCAGTGCCGCCTCGATGCGCTTCATCTCGCGGAAGGCAACGTAGAGAAAATTGCCACAGCCGCAGGCGGGATCGAGGATGTGAAACGCCTTCATTGCCTCGATCAGCGCCTCGGCTTCCTTCGGGTGTCGCAACTGCTCGACGCGCTGGCGCCACGGCTCCACGATGGTCGGCTGGACGACCCGCGCAATGTCGGACTCGCGGGTGAAGTGGGCGCCGAGTTCGTGGCGTTGGACCGGGTCGAGAGCCTGTTCGAAGATCGAGCCGAAGATTTCCGGGTGGACGTCCTGCCAGTCGAAGTCGCGCGCCACCGCGTACAGGTAACCGATTTGCTCGGCGTCGAGCCCCAGTCCGCTGCGCCCGCGATCGAACAGCGGGCCGTTGACGTAAGGCGCAAATCGGTGGGCCTTGTCGTCCATCGCCCGGGTTCCGAGGTCATCGAACAGCGCGAAGATCGGATCAGGACGGGCCAAGCTTCCGGCATCCTTGAGGACGTTGGTGAACATCCCAGCGGGGATCAGCTCGGTGTCTTCGGCGAACATCGCGAACACACACTGGAGGATCAATTTGGCGATCCGGTCGCGATCGCGGTCGGGCTCCGCCGACGCCTCGATCATGTCGCGCACGAGCCGCCCGAGCCGCCTGGCCGCATCGGAGGTGATGCGTTCCGCGCGGGCTTCGAGGTCGGGCTGCTCGCCACGCAGGAAGAGCAAGGCTTCGCTGCGTGCCGGCAGTTCGGACAGGGGGAGCCGCAGTTTCGGCTCGAGTTGCCCGTCTTCGTCCTTGGTGTCGTAGATCCAGAATTCGTGAAAATTGCACAGAACCATGTAGCGCGGGCGCATACGCGACCAGTAGCCGAGGAGCTGGCCGTGGTGCTTCGCTAGGTCGCGCTCCGAGGGCGACTTCATCTCCCAGACGCAGACGCGCGGGAGGTACATGTCCATGCGTTCGGTGGTGAACGATGCCGCTTCATTGGAGAACAGGCTTCCCTGCCCGGCATTGCGGACGGGGATGCGAACCGGGTGTTGTTCGAAGATGGTGCCGGGTCGGTAGGACACCGCGTAGATGTCGAGAAGCTGTTGCAGGAACGACTGGGCGCCGGCCTGTTCCGTTCCCGCGTAGCCGCGCCAATGATCGGTGAAGATCTGCAGCCGGTCGTCGAGAACCTCGCGCCAATCTTCCCGATCGGTCCTTCGTCCCCCACGCCGCGTCATGGTGGCAGTTCCTAGCAGAGTGTACGATGGCGTCCTAGGCGTCCGTGTGCCGCTGTCCCGCTTCGACGAGACGCTGAAAATCCTGCGCGGCACGGCGGCCTGCGGCAAGGTGCTGGTCGCCATGAACGCCGCCGACGCCGGTTGAGGGGGGATGGAAACCATCCCGACGCCTAAGAAGTCTTCTCCTCGTGAACGGACTTCGCCGCGAAGCGCACGATTTTGCCACCTCAATCGCGACCGGGGAGGTCCTCGCTCTGGGCCGGCGGCGTAACTCGCTGCCTGAAAACGCGCGTTTAGGACCAATTGAGGCACTCAAAACGGTTCTTCGCTTTTCCTATCCAAGCGGTCGCGAAGGTCCGACCCCAAAGTCCCGTGGGCATTCGCCCGAAGTCACGCGATGGCTGTCGTCGCTCACGGGGCACCTAGCTCGGGGCATGTCGGCGGTGCCGGCGCCTCCCGCGCCTGAAAGCGCTGCCCGTTGTCCGTCGAGATCGTTCCGCCGAAGAGCCCACAGAACCGGGCCATGCCAACGTCGACGACGACTCCGACTGTCCCCTGGGGCGTACCGAGGGAATAGGCACCCAAGCCCTTCGCCGACACAAGCACCAGCTTCCCCTCGATCAGCCGCGCCGACCTGACCGGGCCGGTCCGACTGGAGAAACGGTAGTCCGTCACCTTCGAGAGCCGCTTCGTCCAGCCTTCCGCCGGCATCGCAAGCGCCAGCGGACTGCCGGCACCCGGGCGGCCGACGAGTGCCGTCGCCCCCGTCAATCGAGGATCGATGCCCGTCAAATTGACCTGCGCACCCAGCAGCTTGACGTAGTTCCTCCGCTTGAGTGGGTCCCCGGCATCCGAAAGCGTGATGCGGTTCCCTGCGAGCGCGGTCACCATGGGGACGTAGCGACAATTCGGACAAATCTCCGTGCAACGTCCGTTCGCCAGAACAAGTTGTCCGAATTGCCCCTACGTCCCCGGAACGGGAACGGGAGTGAAGGCGCGGGGTGCCTTGGCGATAATCTTCAAGCATCCTCATCTTCCTCTCGCTGACCTCGCTGCCGGCGGTGCTGTACGCGATTCCCGTGGAGCGCTTCATGCCCCTCGCGCAGGCGCAGGCGGCGAATGCGTGGTTCCTCGGCATCGTGGCGACGTGGCGCGTGCTGCTGTTGTGGTTCTTCATCCGCCGCGTGGCGCAGCTGGGCCGGCTGGATACGCTGGTAGCCTGCCTGCTGCCGCTCACGCTGATCGTGGTGGCGCTGACAGCGCTGAACCTCGAGCACGTGGTGTTCAACATCATGGCTGGCAATACGCCCGAGCAGCAGTCCGGCAACGACTGGGCTTACGGCATCCTGTATCTGATCACGTTCCTCTCGATGGTGCTCTCGCCGATCCTGGTGCTGCTGTATTTCGCGCGGGCGGGCATTCGGCTGCTCGAGGTGCGGACGGAGCAGAATGTGGAGGCGGCGAAGCGAGCCGCAGATCAGTGATGCTGCAAATATTGGCAGTTTTCACAAGCCACCCTCCGAAAGGGTCGAATGGGGTCGGACCAGCCCAAGTTGCCGAGATTGCGCAGGAAACCTTCTCCTAGTGAACGGATTTCGACGCTAGACGCACTATTCTGCCACCCAAATCGCGACCGGGGAGGGCCTCGCTCTGGGCCTGCGGCGTGGTTCGGAGCCTGAAAACGGGCGCTCAGGACCAATTGCTGCGCCCAAAACGGCTCTTTGCTCTTCCTATTCAAGCGGTTGCAACGGTCCGACCCCGCCCCCGGACCGTACAACCGATACGGGTGGGATCGGTCGGGCCGTCAGCCCTCCATGGGAGTTGGGTCCAAGTACCTGGGGCGATGCCCGGCTGGTATGGTGTCGCGCCGTTGGCGCTGGAGAAGGTAGACCCGCGCAGACGCCCCTGGGCTGCGATGATGCCGCGCGACTGGCGTTACCCCAGGGGGAGGGCCAACGGCCCGAGGTGATACCCGCCAAGGGCAACGCCCTAGGCGCCTCGGCGGCTGCGCTTCGACGAGGCCCTGGGAATCCTGCGCGGCACCGCCGCCTGCGGCAAGGAGCCGGCCCCCCTGAATGCCGCCAACGCCAGCGGAGCCGGGACGACGCGAGAATCGAACGATCCGCCTCGAAAGAATCATGCGACTTTCGTATAAGGCGGGAAAACACGTCGCCGACCCGCCTTCTCCCGCCTGCCGCTGCCTGCAAGGTTCCGGTCGCGCCATGGCGAGGCCGGGGCGTCCAGGATCAAGGTGGTCACCCCCGCGCCCCGACTCGAACGCATGCCGACCGGCGTCACCGCCTTCGGGCCCTTCCGCCTCGATGCGTCGGCCGGGCGCCTGTGGCGCGACGGCGGCATCGTCCATCTGCGCCCCAAGACGTGGGACGTGCTCTGTGTGCTCGTCGCCAATCCCGGTCGCCTGCTGACCAAGGACGACCTGCTCGGTGCCGTTTGGGGCGGCGCGGCGATCAGCGACACCATTCCCAGCATCTCGGTGGCCGAGATTCGTCGCGCCCTCGGGGATGACACGCAGCAGCCGCGCTACGTCGAAACCGTCCACGGGCGCGGCTTTCGCTTCATCGCGCCGCTCGCCGCGCCAGCAAGCGAGCCCGCCGTGCCGACGGTCGAGCCGCTGCCGACACGGCATCCGTTCGTCGGCCGCACGCAAGAGTTGGCGATGCTCGACGGCATCCTGGCCCCCGAATCGGCCGACTGCCGCCTAGTGCTCGTCGCCGGCGAGGCCGGCATCGGCAAGACCACCCTGGTGGCGCAGTTCCTCCAACGCCTGCGCCACGCCCGGCCCTCGGCCGCGACGTCGCTGGCGAACCCTCAGGCGCGCGCCATCATCGTCGGCCAAGGCCAATGCCTGGCCCATTCCTGCGAGGGCTACCCGTACTGGCCCATTCTCGGTGCCTTACAGGACATGGCGTCGGCGCATCGCGAAGTCGTCGACGCGCTGCGCACGCACGCGCCGAGTTGGCTCTTGCGGCTGCCGACCCTCCTCCAAGCCGGCGAGGCCGACGCCCTGCGCCGGCGCACCGAATCGACCGACCCCGGCCGCGTCGTCGACGAGATGTTCGCCCTCCTGCGGGCGCTGGCGCCGTTGGTCTGGGTCTTCGAAGACCTGCACTGGGCCGACACCGCCACGCTCGACCTGCTCGCCTGGGTCGCCGACAACCGCGGCCTCGACGGCGTTTGCACCATCGGCACGGTGCGCCTGGCGGACGCGATGGCGCGGGCCCACGGCATTGCACGCATGCGCCGCGAATCGCGCCGCCGCGGTCGCTGTCGCGAGATCAACCTCGCCGGTCTGGGTGAAGCCGACGTGGCCGCCTACCTCGGTCTGCGCCTGCCGCAGCTGCGAGTGCCGGCGTGGTTGCCGGCGCGTCTCCTCGAACGCACCGGCGGCAATCCGTTTTTCCTCGAACACACCGTCGACCACCTCGTCGCCGCCAGCGTGTTGGTCGACGGCGCCGTCGGCGCGAACCACGACGAGCTACGACTGACGCAGGCCGTCGACGCCGTACCGTCGACCTTGCGCGAACTGGTGCGAGACGAAATCGCCGCTCTCACCGACGACGAGCGGCGCATCGTGCAGGCCGCGAGCATCGTCGGCCTGACGACCGACGGTGCCGCCATCGCCGGCGCCGTGGCGGCGCCGGTCGAACACGTCGATGCCGTTTGCCACGAACTAGCGCGCCGCACGACGATTCTGATCCGCGGCGGCGACGTGGTGTGGCCCGATGGCACCGCCAGTGGCCGTTACGACTTCCGCCACGCGCTGTACCAGAAGGTGCTGTACGACGATCAGCCGCCGGCCTTGCGGCGCGAAGCCCATCGCCGCATCGGCCGCGGCATGGCCCGCGGCTTCGGCGCGCAGGCCGGTGAGGTCGCCGGAGTCCTCGCCAGCCACTTCGAACGCGGCGGCGAATCCGAACGGGCCGTGTTCTACCATCACTTGGCGGCCCAGGAGGCGACGCGCCAGCACGCCGCGCGCGAGGCGGTGACCCATCTGCGGCGCGCTCTCGCCCTGCTGCCGAACGTCGACGAGCGCGCCGCCTGGGAATGGAAGCTCCTCAGCGACCTCGGGCGCATCCTCCCGGCGCTGCAAGGTTTCGGCAGCACCGACCTCATCGACCTTTACGTGCGCGTCCGCGGCTTGCGCTCGAGCGGTGCCGATGCCGCCTCCGAGCGGACGGCGATGGCCGGCCTCCTGCTCGCCAACCTCATGCAACGCCGGCCGCAGCCGGCGGAGGAACTGGCCCACGAGATTCTCGCCATGGCGGACGATGACGCCGACCCGACCAGCCGCGCCTACGCCGAGTTGCTCATGGGGGCGGTGCTGTACCACCACGGCGACATCGACGGCACCATCGAACATGCCGAACGCTCGCTCGCCGTCGCCCCTCCCGAACTTCGTCTGGGCCCGATCGAACACCGCTGCACGGCGTTGGTGATGAGCGGTGCCGCCCTGTGGCAAGTGGGCCAGTCGGAACGCGGCCTGGAACGCGCGCAAGCAGCCCTGCTCCATGCGCGCGGCGCGGACGTCGACCCGTTCAATGTCGTGCTCAGCCTCCAACCGCTGCTGGCCATCCACCAATGGCGCGGCGACGCGGCCGCGGCCTTGGAACTGGCAAGCGCACTGACGCTGGAGGTGGAACGGCAAGGAATCGACCAAGCGCGCGCCTGCGCCGAATTGATCGAGGCCTGGGCGCGGCAGCAGCGCGGCGAGTCGACCCTCGCGGCGGCCAAGGTCACGAGCGGCGTCGACGCCTTGGCGCGGCACGGTTCGATGATGCAGACGGCCTACCTTCTCACCGTCGCCGTGGAGGTGCTGGTCGAGCAGCAGCAATACGCCCGCGCCGCAGAACTATTGGACGAGGCGACCGCTTCAATCGAAGCCGGGGAGGCACGCTGGTGGGAGCCCGAGTTGCATCGCTGGCGAGCCATCGTCGGCCATCACCTCGACGGCCCGCGAAGCGCCGAGCATGTCGCACAAGGTCTGCGTCGCTCGTTCGATCTGGCCAAGCTCCAGGGTGCGCACGCGCTGCACGAGCGCACGGCTGAAACGGCGCGCCGCCTCGGTATGGCGAGCGATAGCGAAGTTCGGCTTCCCTGAACCGCCTCAGGACATCCGACCGCCCGAAGTAACCCGACGGGAGAAGCAATGCGGACCTCGGAAGGGAACGGCACCGACAACCCGGCGTTGCGCGAGAACTTTCAAAAACACATAACAGCAACATGCGAGACTTCGACCACGACCGCATGGATGTCTATCGGCAAGCTCTCGACTTCGTACACTGCGCCGATTCCCTGCGACGAGCCTTTCGCCCCGGTCGACCGGTACTGGCGGACCAGCTCGAGCGTGCGAGCATTTCGATACCGCTCAACATCGCCGAGGGCGCCGGCGAATTCGCCCACCGCGAAAAGGGCCGCTTCTACCGCATGGCCCGGCGATCGGCGACAGAATGTGCCGCGATTCTCGATATCGTTCGCGAACTCGACCTCGCCGACCGCGAAGCCGTCATCGACGCACGCAACCTACTCCGCTCGATCGTCGCGCAACTCATCGGCCTAGGGAAAAAAATGGAAGAAGAGGCCAGCCGGAAGTCGAAGTGAAAGCCAGGGGGGCAAGGCTGAGTCTCAGGCTAAGGCTGAGGCTGAGCCTGAGAACCTTTGCCTCTGCCTAAGCCTCAGCCTAAGCCTACCTCGGCCTCAGCCGTCATAGGCTAAGTCATAGGCAAAGGCTGAGGCTGAGGGAGTGCGAAGCTGAAGCCAACCGACGCTAGAACCAGGGGGGGGAAGGCTGAGTCTCAGGCTAAGGCTGAGGCTGAGCCTGAGAACCTTTGCCTCTGCCTAAGCCTCAGCCTAAGCCTACCTCGGCCTCAGCCGTCATAGGCTAAGTCATAGGCAAAGGCTGAGGCTGAGGCTGAGGGAGTGCGAAAGGGGGGACTTGAACCCCCACGGGTGTTACCCCACAGGATCCTGAGTCCTGCGCGTCTGCCATTCCGCCACTTTCGCGTGAGACGGGGAAACGGGTGTGTACCGATCTGCGCGGCACAGTGCAAGCCCGCGATGCCGAATGCTTCATTCCGGCGCGCTCGGGCGAATACCACCGACCAGGTCGTAGCCGGCGACCTCCGTCAGCTCGACCCGCACCAGACTGCCCGGAGTCGCCCAACCCTCGTTGATCAGCACTTGGCCGTCGACCTCCTGCGCCTGCGTCGCCATGCGGCCGACCAGCAGCAACTCCGTCTCCGGGTGCACGCCCTCGACCAACACCTCGACCTCGCGGCCGACCTGGGCTTCGAGCTTGTCGAGCAGCAACTCCTGCTGTAGCTGCATGACCCGCTCGCGGCGCTCCTGCTTGGTTTCCTCCGGCACGTCGTCGGCCAGCGCGAAGGCGCCGGTGCCCTCCTCGTGCGAGTAGGTGAAGACGCCGAGGTGGTCGAAACGCGCCGCCGCGACGAACTCCAGCAGCGCCTCGAACTCTTCCTCCGTCTCGCCCGGGAAGCCGACGATGAGCGTCGTGCGCAAGGCAGCCTCGGGCATGGCGCGGCGGAAGCGTTCGAGCAGGCGCAGATGACCCTCGCCCGAGCCGCCGCGGCGCATGCGCTTGAGCATCTCCGGGTGCGCGTGCTGCAGCGGCATGTCGACGTAGGGCACGACTTTCGGCAGGCGCGCCATCGCTTCGATCAAACCTTCGCTGACGGTGTTGGGATAGAGGTAATGCACCCGCAGCCAATGCAGGCCGTCGACTTCGTCGAGACGCTGCAGCAATCCGGCGAGGCCGCGCTGGTCGCCGCGATCGCGGCCGTAGTGGCTCGAGTCCTGCGCCACCAGGTTCAGCTCGACGGCACCGCCGGCCACCAGGCGGCGGGCTTCGTCGACGATGTCGTCGGCCGGACGCGAGCGGAACTGGCCGCGGAACATCGGGATCGGGCAGAAGGAGCAGGTGTGGTCGCAGCCCTCGGCGATCTTGACGAAGGCCGTCCACCACGGCGTCGACAGGCGGCGCGGCGCTTCGGCGTCGTAAAGATAGGTCGAGCCGATGACGTCCAGGTTCGACGGCCGCACCAGCGTCGACGCTTCGGGCGGGTTCGGGTCGAGGGCGGCGACGGTGATCTTGGCCAGTTCGTCGAGGCCGATGAAGGCGTCGACCTCCGGCAGACTCTCGCGCATTTCGTCGGCGTAACGCTGCACCATGCAGCCGGCGACGACGAGGCGGCGGGCGCTGCCGCTCTTCTTGTACTCGGCGGCGTCGAGGATGGTGCGGATCGACTCCTCACGCGCCGGGCCGATGAAGGCGCACGTATTGACGATGATGACGTCGGCCTGCTCGGGGTCGTCGACCAAGTCGCAACCGGCGCGGTCGAGATGCCCCAACATCACCTCGGTGTCGACCAAGTTCTTGGCGCAACCGAGGCTGATCATGCCGATGCGGGTTTTCATCATCAGAGACGAGGGCCAAGGGCCAAGGGCCAAGGGCCAAGAGGTGCGCTTGGGGCCGGGATCGACGAAAGATGCATGCTGGCGCGGAAGGTAGCGGGATTCCCGGGCGCGGTACAGCCCAAGTCACCCGTTCCCTTCTTGGCCCTTGAACCTTGGCCCTTGGCCCTTTCCTCAAGGACACCCCGTCAGCGCCTGGCTGATCACGGTGACCAGTTCGTCGACGCTGACCTCGCCTTCGCCGCTGCTGTCCATGCCGACGCAGTGGGCGTAGGTCGCGGTGCCGAGGGCGACGTTGATGCCGGCGACCAGCTCGTCGACCGTCACCGTGCCGTTGAAGTCGCAGTCGCCGGAGCACGCCTGGCGCAGGAACGGGTCGGCGAAACGCGGCGTGGAGACGAACTCGTCGTCGGTCAGGCTTTCGAGAAACGCGAGCACGTCGGCCTTTTCTTGCGGGGTCATGGTGAAACCGCGCACGAAGCCGCTCTTCAGCCGGACCGGAATGTCGGGCGCGCCGCCGGAGGCGTAGTGGTCGAGCACGTCGGCGAGGGTCGCCTTGCTGCCGTCGTGCATGTACGGCGCGGTCAGCGCGATGTTGCGCAGCGTCGGCGCCTTGAAGCGGCCCATGTCGTCGGGGAGGTTCGAGATTTCGAACACGCCTTGGTTGTTCGGCGGGTAAGCGCCGTTGCCGTCGAGATTGTAGAGCTGGTTGTTGTGGAAGGCGGCTTCGATGAACACCGAGCCGTCGTGCATCACCGAATCGGAGAAGTTGAAGCCGCCATGGCAATGGAAACACTCGAGCCGCTCGCCGAAGAACAGGTCGATGCCGCGGATGGCCGAGTTCGAGATGGCATTGTCGTCGAGCCCGAGCGCCCACCGGTCGAGCGGTGAGTTGCCCGAGATGAGCGTTCGCTGGAAGCTGGCGATGGCGTTGACGATCGACACCAGATCGACCTCGCCGCCCTTCTCCGGGTAAGCCTCCTTGAACAGACGGCGGTAGCGCGGGTCGGCCTCGAGGCGGGCGATGAGGTCGTCCTCCATGCCGGCGAGGCCGAGTTCGACCGGCGACTCGCCGAACATCGGCACCAACGCCTGCTCCGCCAGATCGCCGAGCAACGGGTTGGCCCACGTCAGCGTCGAGGCATAAGCGACGTTCGCCAGGCTCATCGAGTTGCGCGGGTGCACCTCCCCGGTCGAGCCGATGCCGAGAGGGCGTCCGTCGGTGAAGGCGAGTGCTTGGTCGTGACAACTGGCGCAGGACTGGGTTTGGTTGCCGGAGAGGCGCTTGTCGTAGAACAGGAAGCGGCCGAGTTCGACCTTTTCCCACGACATCGGATTGTCCTCCGGCACGCGCGGCAGCGGGAAGCTCTCCGGCAGGTTCCAGGTGAAGGGACGGGCCTGTTGCGCCGCGGCCGGCGCCGGCAGTCCCATCCAGCCGCACCACATCACGAACGACCCCAAGGCCAAGGGGCGAAGCAAGCGCATCACCCTCCAAGGGTCGCTTGCGGACGGAGTCGAGTCAACCGCCATTGCCTGCGGTCGATTGACGCATGGGGTTGGTCCCGACGGAACCGCTGGGCCGGCGGTGTTCCGAGCGACCCGCCTCCCCTACCCCATTCCTACCTGCCTCCCCTCCGACCTGCTATGCCGGCGCGTGTGCGCCAGACGCTGCTCCTGATTGGGCTACTGCTGCCGCTGGTGGCGGTCGCCGCCGACTTGCCGCTCGACCTGCCGGGCGCGCCGCCGCTCAGCGCCGCCGAACGCGCCCGCCGCGGACACGCGGCAGGCCGGCTGGCGCCTTCGGCCGACACCTCGCCGCGTTACGTCAATCGCCTCGTCGACAGCGCCAGCCCCTACCTCGAGTTGCACGCCCTGCAGCCGGTCGATTGGTACCCCTGGGGCGACGAGGCCCTGGCGCGCGCCCGCGCCGAGGACAAACCGATCCTCCTCTCCATTGGCTACTCGACCTGCCACTGGTGCCATGTCATGGCGGCCGAGTCGTTCGCCGACCCGACCATCGCCGCCCAGATCAACCGCGACTTCGTCGCCATCAAGGTCGATCGCGAGGAACGACCCGACCTCGACGCAGTGTATATCGACGCCGTGCAGCAGCTCACCGGCTCGGCCGGCTGGCCGCTGACGGTGTTTCTGACCCCCGACGGGCAGCCGTTTTTCGGCGGCACCTACTTCCCGCCGGCCGACCGCGACGGTCGTGTCGGCATGCCCCGCTTGCTGAGCCGCATGGCCGAGGTCTGGCGCGACGAGCGCGACACGGCGCGCAGCGCCGCCACCGACCTGCTGGCGCGCCTGGCCCCGCCGCCGGCGACGGACGGCACCCTCGACCGCGAACGGTGGCATGCCGCCGTCGCCCGTCTGCGCGCGAGCTTCGATCGGGAGCACGGCGGCCTCCGCGGCGCGCCCAAGTTTCCCCCGACCCAGAGCCTGCTCGTGCTCTTGCGCCAAGCCGATCTCGCCGGCGACGCCGACGCGCGCCATGTGGTCGAACTCACCCTCGACCACATGGCGGCGGGCGCCCTGCACGACCCGCTCGGCGGCGGCTTTCATCGCTATACCGTCGACGCCGCCTGGCGCCGGCCGCATTTCGAGAAGATGCTCTACGACCAGGCCTTGCTGGCGCGCGTCTACCTCGAAGCCTTCCAGTACACCCGCGCGCCGCGGCACGCCGCCGTCGCCCGCGCCATCTTCCACTACGTCCAACGCGACCTGACCGCCCCCGACGGAACCTTCTTGGCCGCGGAAGACGCCGTCAGCGGCGGCGTCGAGGGCGGCTTTTACCTTTGGGATGCGGCCCAGGTGCACCAAGCCGTGGGGCCCGAGCGGATCGACCTGGCAGTACGCGCCTTCGGCATCGGGCAAGGGACGGAGCCACGCCCGCCCCGGCTCGCCGCCACGCCGGGGTCCATCGCGGCCGACCTCGTGCTGCCGCCGGCCGAGGTCGCGCGCCGCATCGCCGACCTGCGCGACGACCTGCGGCGCGCGCGCGAACAGCGACCGCGGCCGCGTCGCGACGACAAGATCCTACCGGCCTGGAACGGCTTGATGATCGCCGCGCTCGCCTACGGGGCACGCGTCCTGGATGAGCCGCAATGGGCGGTCATGGCGGCACGCGGCGCCGACGCTTTGCTGGCGCGGGTGAGCGACACCCGGCCGCTGGCCCGGGCCTACCGCCGTCCGCCGGGGGCGCCGGAGGAAGTCGCCAGCGGGCCCGCATTTCTCGACGACTATGCCGCCATGGCCCTGGGTGTACTGGAACTCTACGAGACGACCTTCGACGATCGCTGGCTGGCGCGTGGCATCGAACTGACGGACGAAATGATGCGACGCTTCGGCGCGCAGGACCAACTCGGTTACCTCGGCCCCGAGCATCGCGCCCTGGTCACCCGCGTCGACATCAGCCGCGACGCCTCGCTGCCGGCCCCCTTAGCGACCGCGACCTGGGTGCTGGCCCGTCTCGGCCACCTGACGGGGAATGATGCGCTCGCGCGCCGGGCGCGGGACGAAATTGCACGTCGGGCGAACGAAATCGTACGCCATCCGACGGCCTATGCGGGGTTGATGGTCGCCGCCGACTACGGATTGGGGCCACGCTGGGAAGTGGTCATCGCCGGCACGGACGACGCCGCGGCGACGGCAGGGCTGACCCGCGTCGCCCAGAGTTTGTACCTGCCGCGCGCCGCCCTGCTGCGGCATGGCCCCACCGACCGACGCGTGGCGCGGCTCGCTCCGTTCGTCGAAAAGCAGATGGCCCGCGGCGCGCGACCGACGGCCTACGTTTGCCGCGATTACGAATGTTCCCTACCGACGCACGACGCGACGCGGCTCGGTGCGCAACTCGCCGACCGCGGGGCGACGCCGCGGCAGCCCTGAGGCCGGACGGCGCCGCTCAGACCAAGACGACCGGCGCACTCGTGGTGCGCAAAGGCATCCATACCCGGAACGTCGACCCCTCGCCGACCGCGCTCTCGACCTCGATGCGGCCGCCGAGCAGGCCGAGGAAACGCTGCGCGATGTGCAAGCCCAAGCCGACGCCGCGGCAGCCACTCGCCAAGGTGCCCTTCACCTGACGGAACGGTTCGAAGATGCGCAGCAACTCGTCGCGCGGAATGCCGATGCCCGTGTCGCGCACGGCGAACTCGACGCCGTTGACGCAGGCTGCGGCGCTGACGTCGATCTGCCCCTTGGGCGTGAACTTCAGCGCGTTGCTGAGCAGATTCTTGAGCACGACCTTGAGCTTCTCCCGATCCGTGTAGAGAACTGGCGCCACCGGCGGTGAGTGGACGCTGACCTCGACGTCACTGATGCGTTGCTCGATGAACGGGCGAGCTTCCGACTCGACCTCCAACAACAACTCCTCGACGACGACATCGGCCGGCTCGACCACCGTGCGCCCCGACTCCAAGCGACTGAAGTCGAGCGTCTCGTCGATCTGCCCGAGCAGCAACAACGCCTGCATCTCGACCCGCTTGAGGGTGTCGCGCTGCTCTTCGGTCAGCGGCCCGAACGCCTCGTCGACCAGCATTTCGTTGTAGCCGAGGATGATGTTGAGCGGGCTGCGCAACTCGTGCGACACCAGGGACAAGGCGTCGAGGCGAAAGGCATTGGCATCGGCCAACAACGCCTGCAGCCGCTCGATCTCTTGGCGCAAGACCACCGGATCGTCGTCGTCGGGAGGCGCGACGAGATCGCGGACGGGATGGAGTTCGCGCACCGCGGAGGCGGTGTGCCTCGGCTCATATCGCTTGGACGGTATCATCACAGCGATGCACTTGCATACCCCATGCCAGCATGCGGCGCGGCGCCGACCGGCATCGCCACCTCGAGAAATCCGGACGACCCACCCGTCGAGCGTCAGATTCTCGTCGACCCCTGCGGCGAACGCGTCACTCGGCGTCATTTCTGGTAGCGTGCGCGCATGACCAAGAAGCACCCCGACCCCCACGCCCCCGACCTGTTCGCCGCCGCCGGCGAGCGCCACCGCCTGGCGCAAGCGCCGCTGGCGGAGCGCATGCGGCCGCGCCATCTCGACGACGTCGCGGGGCAGCAGCATCTGGTCGGCCCCGGTCGGTTGGTGCGTCAGCTCATCGCCAGCGGCCGTCTCGGCTCGATGATCCTGTGGGGACCACCCGGCACCGGCAAGACGACGCTGGCCCACCTCATCGCCGGGGCAATCGAGGCCGACTTCGTCAAATTCTCGGCGGTGCTATCGGGAGTGCGCGAGCTGCGCGAGATCATCGACGCGGCAGCCGCCCGCTTGGGTCAGCGCGGGCGGCGCACGGTGCTGTTCGTCGACGAGATCCACCGCTTCAACAAGGCCCAGCAAGACGCCTTTCTGCCGCACGTCGAAAGCGGCACCGTCACTCTGATCGGCGCCACCACCGAAAACCCCTCGTTCGAGGTGATCGCGCCGCTGCTGTCGCGCTCGTCGGTGTTGCGCCTCGAACCGCTGGCGCCGGAGGATCTGGCGGCGATGCTCGACCGGGCCTTGGCCGACCGCGAGCGCGGCCTGGGCGACATGGAACTGACACTCGACCCGGAGGCGCGCGCCTGGATGGCCGAACGGGCCCACGGCGACGGCCGCGCCGCCCTCAACCTGCTCGAATCGGCGGCCCATTTGGCCCGCACCGCCGGCGCTACGGTCATCCAACTGGCACACGCCGAGGAGGCGCTGCAGCAACGCGCCCTGCGCTACGATAAAGGTGGCGACGAGCACTACGACGTCATTTCCGCCTTCATCAAGAGCCTGCGCGGCAGCGACCCGGACGCGGCCATCTACTGGCTGGCCCGCATGGTCGAGGCCGGCGAGGACCCGCTGTTCATCGCCCGGCGCCTGGTGATCTTCGCCTCCGAGGACATCGGCACCGCCGACCCGTTGGCCTTGCCGTTGGCCGTCGCCGCCAGGGATGCCGTCGCGTTCGTCGGCATGCCGGAGGGGCGCATCGCCCTGGCCCATGCCACCGCCCATCTCGCCACCGCCCCCAAATCGAATGCCGCGTACGCCGCCCTCAACGCGGCGGCTGAGGAAGTGCGGCGCAGCGGTCCGCTGCCGGTGCCGCTGCATCTGCGCAACGCGCCGACGGCCCTAATGAAGGAAATGGGCCACGGGCGCGGCTACCAGTACGCCCACGACCATCCCGGCAACGTCGTCGATCAGCAGCACCTGCCGGACGCGCTCGTCGACCGTACCTACTACCAGCCGACCGACAACGGCGCCGAGGCACGCATTCGCGCCCGCCTGGCGGCCCGACCCAAGCGGCAGACGGAATGACTCCCCGGCTGGAATTCGGCGGCGCGCGGACGTAAGAGCCTGCGCATGCGACCTTCGGCACGACCGACTCCAAGCGTTTCCGCCAACGACCGCGGCTGGCTCCGTCTCGCCGGCGGCCTGATCGCCCTCGTGCTGCTGCTGGCAGCGCCGATCCTGCTGCACTTCCGCCAGATCGCCCACAACGAACTGCCGCCGCTCGAAACCCGCCTGCCGCAGGACGAGCCGTTGGTCCCCGGCATGGCCTTCGCGGCGACGGCCAAGGCGCTCATCGAGCACGAACTCGACAGCGTCACCGGATGGCGGCCGAACGACTTCATCCTCTGGAGCCCGGACCTGTGGGCCGACAACAACGCGCACCGCCAGCTCGGCATCATCCAAACCCTGCGCGAGAGCGTGCGCGTCGCCAAAGACCACCTCACCAAGATCTCGAGCGACGAGTTCGACGAAAACCTCGTCGCCGCCGACACCGCCTTTCGCAACGACGAGACCAAGTTCTGGCTGCCGTCCGCCGAATCGGCCTTCCGCAAGGGCGCCCGTCACCTGAAGCGGTACCTCGACGGATTGCAGAAGGACCCGCCGACCTCGCGCCCGATCAACCAGCGCAACGTCGAACTGATCCGACTGTTTCAGGCGTGGACCGACCTCCTCGGCGGGGCGCACGGCCGGCTCTACAGCGACAAGGTCAGCTGGATGCAGATCGACGACGCCTTCTACGAAGCGCAGGGGTTCGCGCACGTCATGCACCACCTGACGCTCGCGGTGCAGAAGGACTACGGCGACGCGATCGCCTCACGCGAGGTGCTGCAAACCTTGTTCAAGGAAACCATCGCGGCGCTCGGCAAGGCAGCGACGATGAAGCCGCTGGTGGTGGTCAACGGCAGCCCGTCGGGTCTGTTCGCCAACCACCGGCGCAACCTCGCCGTCTACATCGGCGAAGCGCGCCAGCGCATGTACTCGCTGCGCGAGGAGTTGGAGAAGTAAGCGGTCGCTCAAGCCGGCGGCGAGTCCTGGCGCGGCGTGAAGTTGCCGGCCAGGAAGGGCATGATCACCGACAGCGGGTTGACCTCGGAGCGCAACTGCTTGCCGATGCCGCTGAGCAGGCCCATCACCCGCACCACCAACAGCAGGTGGCTCGGCGCCTCGACGATCGGGTTGGTGCGCAGCACCTCCGGCAGGTCCTCGTTGAAGGTGTCGATCAGCTCCTGATCGGCATAGGCCTTGCCGCCGCGCACGGCCTGGCCGAGGAAGGCGTCGCCCAAGGCGATCAGACTCTCGGGGTCGTCGTTCTTGGTCTTGAAGCCAAGGTCGGCGAAAGCCTTCACCATGGCGTCGCGGTCCTCTTGGATGATCGCCGCCGTCAGCGCCGCCATCGACACCGCGAAGCCGGGCGGGAAGTCCTTCGCCAAGCCGAAGTCGAGCAACACCAACTGCGGCCCCGGGCGTACCAGGAGATTGCCTGGGTGCGGGTCGGCGTGGAAGAAGCCGTCGACCAGGATCTGCTGACAAAACACCTCACTCAGCACCCGGGCGACGTCTTGCTTGTCGATACCGGCCGCCTCGAGCGCTTCGACGTCGGTGATCTTGATCCCCGGCACGTACTCCATCACCAGCAACTTGCGCGTACTCAGCTCAGCGATGATCTCGGGAACGACGACGTCGCTGCGATGCGCCAGGTTGCGGCGGATGGTGGCGGAGTTGCGCGCCTCGTTCTCGAAGTCGAGTTCGAGCTGCACGTACTTCGACACCTCACGGATCACCATGCGCAGGTCGAAGTTGCGTTCGACGCGGGCGAGGATGCGGACGAAGAAACTGAAGTTGGCGAGGTCGATGGCGACGATGCGCTCGATCTCGGGGTACTGCACCTTGACCGCCACTTCGCGTCCGTCGTGCAAGCGCGCCCGGTGCACCTGCGCCAGCGAAGCCGAGGCGAGCGGCTGCTCGTCGAACTCGGCGAAGACCTCGCGCAACGGACGCCCGAGCTGGCCTTCGACGGCGGCGGCGATGACCGCATAGGGACGAGCCGGCACGCGGTCGTGCAACTGCGACAGCACCTCGATGTAGGCCCTCGGCAGAATGTCGGCGCGCGTGCCCAGGAACTGGCAGGCCTTGATCAGCAACCCTTGCAGCATGGCCGCCGTCTCGTAGGCGAGTTCGGCCGAACGGCGGTGGTGTTGCCGATAGCGGTCGAGAACCGCTTCGGTGCCGCGGAACTTCTCGAGAAGCTGGATGCGCTTGTAGCCGATGTAGATGCCGGCGACCATGCGCGCGGCGAGCAGGAAGCGACGGCTACGACGGAGGTTGGGGTCGGTATCGTTCACGCCCGGCACTCAATACGTCCAAGCTCGTCTGTCAAGTGCGGCACACCAAGGCGAACCGCGAGGCGCGCGCCTGCGCCGGCAGACCTTGACCGCCTTCGTGCCGGCTGAGACCATCACCGCATGACGTCGAAGGAAGCGCACGCCCGCGGCATCGCCGCCCGCCTGCAGCAGGCGGGGCACGTCGCCTACCTCGCTGGCGGCTGCGTGCGCGATCGCCTGCTCGGACGTGAACCGCAAGACTTCGACATCGCCACCGACGCCACCGCCGAGGTGGTGCAGAACCTCTTTCCTCGCACCGTGCCGGTGGGGGCTCAGTTCGGCGTCGTACTGGTGATGATCGACGGCGACCCCTTCGAGGTCGCCACCTTCCGCGCCGACGCCGAATACGCCGACGGCCGCCATCCGACCAGCGTGCGCTTCAGTACACCGGAAGAGGACGCGCAGCGGCGCGACTTCACCATCAACGGCATGTTCCTCGATCCACGCACCGACGAGATCATCGACTTCGTCGGCGGCCGCGCCGATCTGGCGCGTGGCCTGATCCGCGCCATCGGCAGCCCGAGCGACCGCATCAGCGAAGACCGCTTGCGCATGTTGCGCGCCGTGCGCTTCGCGGCGCGCTTCGGCTTCGCCATCGAAGAGGACACGTGGAACGGCATCCGCGCCCACGCGCCGCAGATCGTCGACATCTCGTGGGAGCGCATCGGCGACGAAATCGTCAAAATCCTCGTCGACAGCCCTCCCGGCGGCGCGCGGCGCGGCTTCGAACTGCTCGACGGCTGTGGCCTCCTGCGAGTGATCTTGCCGGAGATCGACGCGCTGCACGGCGTCGAACAATCCCCCGACTACCACCCCGAGGGCGACGTGTTCATCCACACCATGGGCCTGCTGGCGCGCCTGGATCGGCCGAGCGAAACACTGGCGCTGGCGGCACTTTTGCACGACGTCGCCAAGCCGCAATGCGCCGAACGCAAAGGCGAGCGCATCACCTTTTACGGCCATTGCGAGATCGGCGCCGAAGTGGCGGTGCGCATCTGCCAGCGGCTCAAACGCAGCCGGCAGACCTGGGAACGAGTGGAGTATCTCGTGCGCCATCACCTGCGCCTGGTCAGCGCCATGGAGATGCGCACCAGCACCCTCAAGCGCTTTTTGCGCGAGGACGGCATCGAGGAGTTGCTCGAACTGGCGCGCCTCGACGCCTTGGCCGCCAGCGGCAACCTGACCCACTACGAGTTCTGCAAGCGCAAGCTGGAGGAGCTGGGCGACGAAGAACTGCGCCCCGAGCCCTGGCTCAAGGGAAGCGACCTGATCGCCGCCGGCCTAAGCCCCGGCCCGCACTTCAAGGAACTGCTGCAAGCCGCCCTCGATGCCCAACTCGAAGGCGAGCTGACCACCAAGGAACAAGCCCTAACCTGGCTCCAATCCCGCCTTCAGCCCAACTCATGAGGCGGGAGGCTTAAGGCAGAAGGCGAAAGGCTGAAGGCTCGAGCCTTGAGCCTTGAGCCTTCAGCCTTTAGCCTTAAGCATTGAGCCCTCTTGGCCCTTGCACCTTGGCCCTTGGCCCTAAACGGACAAGACGATCTTCCCGAAGTGGGCGCTCGACTGCATCAGCCGATGCGCCGCCGGCGCCTCCGCCAACGGGAACACCCGCTCGACGATCGGCTCCAGACGACCCGCCTCGATCGCTGCACCGAAGCGGCGCACGAACGATTGCACCAGTTGTTGCTTCTGCTCGACCGAGCGCGTGCGTAGCGTCGAGCCGATCACCTGCAACCGGCGTGTCAGCATCTTGGCGAGGTTGATCTCCGCCTTGGCACCACCCATCAGGCCGATGATCACCAAGCGGCCGTCGAGCGCGAGGCAGTCGACGTTCTGTTCGAGGTACTTGCCGCCGATGCAGTCGAGCACGACGTCGACGCCACGCTTACCCGTCGCCTCCTGTACCTTCGGAGCAAAGGGGCCGTCGTTGTAGTTGATACCGACCTTGGCGCCGAGTTCGATGCACTTGTCGAGCTTGTCCTGACTACCGGCGGTGACGATCAAGTCGACTCCCGCCTCCTTGCAGAGCTGGATCGCGGCGGTGCCGACGCCGCTGCCGCCGCCGTGCACCAGCGCCCGTCCACCGTCGCGCAGGCCGCCGAGTTCGAAGAGATTGAGATAGGCGGTCAGGAATACCTCCGGCAGCGAGCCGGCCTTTTCCCACGACCACCTGGCGGGCACCCGCAGCGCCGAGCCATGGTGCACGGTCGCGAGTTCGGCATACCCGCCACCCGGCAGCAGCGCCATGGCGCGGTCGCCGACCTGCCAACCGGCAACCTCGCTGCCGACGGCGACGACCTCGCCGGCACATTCCAGGCCGAGCAAGGGCGACGCTCCGGGCGGCGGCGGATAAAGCCCCTGCCGTTGCAACAGGTCAGCGCGGTTGACCGACGTAGCACGCACCCGCAGCAGCAGATCCTGCGGCCCGGCGACGGGATCCGGCGCCTCGCCCAGCTGCATGACATCCTCAGGACCAGGAGTTTCGACGATGATGGCCTTCATGCGAGCCCTAGTACCCGAAACCCCGCACCGCTTTAAGCGGCTCCCGAACGAGCCCGCCCGTCGAAGCAACCAGAGCGCCTCCTACCCCATGGCGGTAGGGCGATCTCGCACATGGAGCGATTTTTTCGATCGTCGATGGCGCCCTCCGACGGCCCTCGTTCACATCGTTCCACGAAGAAAGAAATCGCCGGGGTGAGGATTCGCCCGTACTGGTGTAGGGATGTAGGGAAATGACGACACCCTTGGATGCAGCCTACGAGATCCTCGGCGCGACGGCGCCGGAGTACGGTCCGCTCGGTCTTTCGAACCATGGCCCGATGGTCGTCGAGGCACTCGCCGCGGCCGGCCGCGACGAGTCGATCCTCCCTTGGCTGGAGCGTTACGCGAAGCGTCTCCATCCGAGGACCCAGGCGACGCAAGCCATCCCTTCACGCTGGCAAGAAGCACTGGGCCATGCCGAGCGGCATGCCGACTGGACCGCCTATTTCGAGGAAGAGCTGCGTCACGGCGACTGGCGCGCGGTCGTGCGCACATGGAGCGAACGACTGGCACCGGGCCTCTCCGGCGGCGCGCTGCACGGATTGCTGCGTGCCTGCCATGCCGTGCGTGCCGTGCAGAATGCCGATACGCTGCCGCGCCGCCGCGAGTTGGCGCAGGGTTTGGCCTACTGGGCAACCTGTTACTACAGCCTGCCGGGCGAACGCGTCGGCGGCGGCTCGCTTTCACCCGAAGCAGCTCTGGCGCGCCTGCAACTGCTGCCCGAAGCGGACCGACCCGGCTTCGGACTCATCACCGTCGCCCTCGGCAAGCTCGCCACCTTCCCCCCCTTCGAAGCGGCCGGCGGCCTTCTCGACGACACTTCGCGGCCGCCGGATGAAGTGCTGAGCGACATGACCGAGACCTTCGCCTCGGCCTACCTGGTCAACGTGACGCCGACGAATCTCATCGCCTTGATTCACATGGTGACCGGTCCAAGCGCGATCCGGCTGCTGCTGCCGCATGTCGACACGGCGACGGCGCGCCTTCTCGTCGCCCACGCCTGGCAGGCCGGCTGCGCCCTATTCACCGTGTTCGCCACGACGACACGCGCGCCGAGCCTCACGACGCCGCCGGCGAGCGCCGAGGACCTGCTCGATCGCGCCATTGCCAACGGCGACGAACACGCGATCAAGATGACCGAGGCCTGTCTGCGCGAGGAAGCCGCCCGTCCGAGCCCGGTCTTCCGTGCCGCGGCGGACGACGTCATCCGACGCAGCCCCGACCCGCAGTCATAGGCGACGCATTTGCGCTCCCGCTTGCCACGGTGACGTGCTAGCGGTGACCGCATGCGACGTCTGCCTGCCCTGTCATGCTTCCTCGTCACCCTCGCCCTGCCGATCGCGGCCTCGGCCCAGTTCTGCCGCGGCGACTGTAACGAGGACGGTAGCGTCACCGTCGACGAAATCGTCACCGCCGTCGACATCGCCTTGGGCAGTACCCCCCCGAGCGCGTGCCTTGCCGCAGCGGCCGGCGGAATCGTCGACGTCGCCGACATCCTCGTCATCGTGCAACACGCTCTACTTGGCTGCCCCGGTTCGACGCCGCTGGTCGTCGATACCACGGCCGGCAGTGTCCGCGGCAGCCGGGCCAATGGTGTGCGCTCGTTCTTGGGCATCCCCTACGCCGCACCACCGACGGGCGAACGACGCTGGCGTCGCCCCGAAGCGCACGACGGCTGGGAGGGCACCCGCGACGCCACTCGCCCCGGACCGGTCTGCCCGCAACGCATCCCTTTCCTCAACAGCGATACCGGCAATGAGGATTGCCTCTTCGTCAACGTCCACACCCCGGCCCAAGGCTCCGAGAAGCTGCCGGTGATGGTGTGGATCCACGGAGGCGGCTTCACCAGTGGCGATGGGCTGCAATTCGGCGGCACGGACGGCAGCGACCTCGCCCGCCAGGGGGACGTCGTCGTCGTCAGCCTCAACTACCGCGTCGGCCAATTCGGCTTCCTGGCGCATCCCGAGCTCACCCGCGATAGCGGCACCTCGGGTAATTACGGCCTGCTCGATCAGGTCGCCGCACTCGAATGGGTGCAGGACAACATCGAAGAGTTCGGCGGCGACGCGAACAACGTCACCATCTTCGGCGAGTCGGCCGGCGGCTGGAGCGTCTGCCTGCTGCTGACCTCACCTCTCGGAGAAGGCTTGTTCCAACGGGCCATCGTGCAAAGCGGCATCTGCGAGCAGACCCTGCCGACCCTCGCCGCCGCCGAACGACAGGGCCTGCGTTTCGCCACCGATCTGCGGTGCGAATACGGCGGACCCTTCGAAATCGATTGCCTGCGGCGAAAGTCGATGGCCGAAGTCCGCGCCACCCTGCCCGGCGACCCGAACTTCGCCTTCACCCCCGGCACTTGGGGCACGTGGTTCCCGGTCGTCGATGGCGAGGTCGTGCCGAAACAACCACGCGAGGCGTTGGCCGCCGGCGAATTCCACCGCGTGCCGGTGCTCATCGGCGCGACCCAGGACGAGGGCACCCTGTTCGTCGCCATGGGTCACGACTACTTGGGCCGGCCGATGACGGCGCAACAGTATCCCGAGCGTGTCGCCAGCCTGATCCCCGACGCCGACAAACGCGCCGAGGTGCTGGCGCGCTATCCCCTCAGCAACTACGCCACACCCGGCGCGGCGATGGCGGAACTCTTCGGCGACGGCATGCTCGCCTGCCCGACCTTGTGGGCCGCCGAACACTTCGCCGCCCACGTGCCGACGTTCACCTATCTGTTCACCTACTCCGACGCGCCGTTCGTCTTCCCGATGCCGGTGGAGCTGGGTGCCTACCACTCCGCCGAGATCCAATACATCTTCAGCCGGCGCACCGGCGGGCCCTTCAACGCCACCGAGCAAGCCCTCAGTGCCGATCTGCTGCGACGCTGGACGACCTTCGCCGCTACCGGCAATCCCAACAGCGAGGGGCAAACGACGTGGCCGGCGTATGGACCGGAGCAGTCCTACCTGCGCCTCGACAGCCCGTCGCAGGCGGCCAGCCAACCCAAGGCCGACGCGTGTCGCTTCTGGCGTGATCTCGACTACCAGCCCGCGCCGCTGGTCGACCCGCGCGAGGTGCTGCGCCGCGAACTCGACGCCAACCGTGCCCTGTGGCAGGCGAACGGCCCGCGCCACTACCGCATCACTGCCCGGCGCGGCTGCTTTTGTCCGCCGCCCGATGCGGTGCGCCTCGACGTGCGCGACGGCGTCGTCGTCGCCAGCGTCGATGCGACGACCCTCGAGCCGGTCGACGACCTGTGGGGCTTCGACACCGTCGAAGCGGCCTTCGAGCGCATCGACGCTGCCTTGAACGGCGAGACGAACACCATCGTGGTCGACTACGACCCGACGTACGGCCACCCGATTCGCATCGAGATCGACTACCTCCGCGGCGCCGTCGACGACGAGCTGGAGATGACGCTCGCCGACCTCGTGCCGCTTTCGGGGGAATGACCGCTGTGACGCCCCTTCGAGAGAAGACGTCACAGCGGGCTTGGTTCCCTTGATCGTCTGGCGGAGTGCGTGCCAGTCGGTCGTTGCGAGCGGCGAGACCACGCGTAACGACCGCGCGACGGACGTGGGCCCCTGGGCTCGGCCATGCCCTGGCCGAGCCCAGACCCTCAGCACGCCACCTCGATGCGCAGGAAATTCGCCGCAATGGAGGTGGCGTCGTCGCTGGTGTTTTGGCTGACGAAAAGATCCTCGAGTTGCGCTTGCAACTCGGCGGCGCGCCCCGTCATCGATGCGGCTTCGAATGCGTTCATCGTCGGACCGTAGTAGCGCTTGAACTCCTCGACGAACGCACCGGGGGTGCCATCGAACTCGAAGGTGAAGGTGTCGCGAACGAACGAGATCCGCTCCGGCGCGACCCCCGCGGCGGCGAAACGCTCGACCACGTGGCTCTCCACGCCCCACGTCATCGGGCTGATGAAGCCGTCCGGCGGAGGCGGGGTATAGGCGGAGCTGATCCGCAGGATCTGCGCCACCAGGGTCGGGTCGTTGGGGATCCAGTTGCCCATGACGATACGTCCGCCGGGCCGCGTCACGCGCACCATTTCCCGGGCCACGTCGAACGGCTTCGGCGCGAACATCGCGCCGAAGATGCTGACGACGAGGTCGAAAGAATCGTCCGACAACGACTTCAAGTCGGATGCGTCGCCCTGCTCGAACCGGCAATGATCGAGTCCCAAGGCGGCGGCCCGCTGCCTGCCTGCTTCGACGAGGTTGCGCGCGATGTCGACGCCGAGCACGGCGGCGCCGGCTTGTGCCGCCGGCAGTGCCGTCGTGCCGTCGCCGCAGCCGACATCGAGCACGCGGAGTCCGCCGCCAACGCCGATGCGTTCGACCAAGGCCGCGCCACTCCCGCGCATGGTCGCGGCAATTCGGGTGAAGTCTCCCTTCTCCCAGAGCGCCTGATTCGGATTCATCGATGGTTCCGTCATGGACCTATCCTTTCCTTTCGCGGTCGGTCGCCGGTCAGCGAGCGCAGTTCGACGAGAGGAGCTTGCGTTCGCTTGGCTCGGCCGATCGTGGCGCTGCACCGAATCCCGTGGGGGCTTGGTGCTCCACCCTCGCGTGACCGCCATGGCCCATGAGTAAGGTGTGGGTTGGTGAATGTCGTGAAAGAACCCTGAGATTTCCGTGAAAACGCCGGAGGCGCGTTCCCACCGCACGCGAACGCGCAGCCGGATACGGTGCCGCATCGCCGAACGATGTCGCGATCGTTGCGTCGCCTTCAGGCGATGCGGGGCTGGTGTTCGTTGGCGAGGCCGAAGACCTCGCGGCAGACTTCGCCGGCGCGCACGGCGAACGGCGCCGGCACGAAGACGTAGAAGCGCCATAGCCTTTCGTAAGCGCGTTCGAGGGCGCGGATCTCCGAGTCGTGCGGCTCGTCGTAGCGGTTCAGCGGCAGCACGCCGCGCGGCGTGCACACCGTCGCCGCCGCCTCCTTCATCACCGTCAGCGCCGGACAGTAGACGATGACCTCGCTCGCGGCGCAGCCGATCGCCTGCGCCAGCTCCGCCTCGACGCGCTGCCGTTCGGCGATCGATTCGTGGAAACGCGCCACCAGCGCCCGACTGGTGTCGGCCCCGACCGCGCGTGCCGACACGACGAAGCCGCGTTTGAACAGCTGCCGTCGTTCGAGGCGCTGCACCAAGGCGACGATACGCTCATCGGCTTTCCCTGCGGGAATGTTCTTCAGTCGTTCGAACAAGGCACCGTCGCTCAGGGCGAGCAACTCCTCTTCGCCCATCGCGCCATGCGCATGCGCCAGCTCGACCGCCTTCGAGATCATCGCCCCGGCCGCCACCTTGGTGTGGTGGTAGTAGACGCGCTCGGTGAGGAAGTAGCGCATGCGCAATAGCTGGATCGTCTCCGAGCGCGCGTCCGGCCTCTCCATGCCGTGTTTGGCGAGCTGGATCGCCAGCTGCCCGTCGGCGACGACGAACTGGTGAAAGATGCGGTCGTCGTAACTCTGCGCCAGGCCGGCGAAGTAGGAGTCGCGCCGCAGGTAATCGAGCAGATCGGCGTCGATCGTGCTCGACACGATCTGCCCCGCCCACTCCGGCACCGACGACGACGGTGCATGCCCGAGAATCGCGGCGACGGGCTCGTACAGATCGAGGCGTTCCAGCGACTCTCCCAAGCCTCCCGCCAGCACCATGCCCAGACGTCTGCCCTTATCGTGGCGCGGGAAGAGTCGCCTCTCGTCTTCGAGCGTATGCCCGAACGGCACGTGGGTGACGTCGTGCAACAAGGCCGCGACGACGATCGCTTCGTTGAGGTCGGCGTCGCTCCGCAGCCCGCGCTGCGCCAGCTCGCGCAGCATGCGCTTGGCGACGGCACAGGCACCGAGGGAATGGTCGAACCGGGTATGCAGGCAACCCGGATAGACCAGATGTGCCGTGCCGAGTTGCTTGACGCCACGCAGGCGCTGCACCTCGGGCAAGTCGAGCACGGCGGTCTCGCGCGCCGTCAGCGAGATGTCGCCATGGATCGGATCGCGGATCAGCACGGCGGGACTCCGCTCGAACGGCTGCGATCGCAGCCGCGCGGGGCCGCCGTGTGCCCTCCGGCCGGCGCCGTCGGGCACCGTGCTTCCTGCTCGGGCGTGTCGAGCCAATGCATCGCACTCCTCCGTCGGTGGCACCATAGGATAGGTGCGGCGCAGCGGGCAAAGCACCCCGTTTTGACAGGGCGGGCTCCGACCGGCATCCTCGCGGCGGCGAAAGGATTCCCATGAGCGATTGGTACCGAGACTTGGCCGAGCGCGCGATGCGCGACGAGGCGCCCACCGACGCCGAGGCGTTGCGTATCCTCGACGACCCCGCGGTCGAGCTGCTCCCGCTGGTCCACGCCGCCTCGGTGCCGCGCGTCGCCTATTTCGGCCGCAAGGTCATGGTGCACGTGCTCAACAACGCGCAGAACGGGCTGTGCCCGGAGGACTGCGGCTACTGCTCGCAGAACAAGGACTCGAAAGCGGAACTGCGCAAGTACGTGCTCAAGAGCGACGAGGAGTTGCTCGCCGGGGCCGAAGCGGCGGCGCGGGCCGGCGCCACCCGCTACTGCATGGCGCTGTCGGGTCGTGGTCCGACGGTGGAACGAGCCAAGGCGCTCGCCCGCATCGTGCGCAAGATCAAGGACCAATACCCGATCGAACTGTGCATCTCCGCCGGCCTGCTCGGCGACGAGCAGGCGCGGTTGCTGGCGGAGGCAGGTCTCGATCGCTTCAACCACAACCTCAACACCAGCGCCGAGCACTACGACAAGATCTGCTCGACCCACACCTACCAGGACCGACTCGACACGCTGCACGCGCTCAAGCGCCACGGCATCGAAGCCTGCAGCGGCATGATCGTCGGCATGGGTGAAGGCAGCGCCGACGTGGTCGCGGTGGCGCGTCAGCTGCGCGCGCTCGACGTGCCGTCGATCCCGATGAACTTTCTCATCCCGATCGACGGCAACCAGGTGCAGACCGACGGCTCGCTGACGCCGGAACGCTGCTTGCGCGCGGTATGCCTGATGCGTCTGATCAACCCGCGCGCCGAGATCCGCCTCGCCGGCGGCCGCGAAGGCCACCTGCGCTCGCTCGGCGTGCTGGCGCTGTGGCCGGCCAATTCGCTCTTCGTCGAGGGCTACCTCACGACCCGCGGCGACGCCGTGAACGACACCTACCAGATGATCCGCGACGCCGGCTTCGAGGTCGACGGCAACCCGATGTACGAAGAGTCGGCCGAGCCCGGCCGCTTCCGCCTGCGCGACGTCGGCGAGGACATCCTGCGGCCGGAAGTACGGCGTCACTGAGAGTTGCGCAGGAACGCGGCGAAGGCGCGATGGAACCATGGCACGCGCAACCGTCGATGCCGCACCCGTGCGCAGGTAGAGCCCTTCGATGCGCCGGACGGCCTCCTCTTCGGCGCGCGAGGCGTAAGCGATGATGACCTCGACCTCAGGCTGCCGGCGCGACAGCTCGAAGGCATAGGGCGCGGCATGGGCCACCGGCTGGGTGGCGTAGTGGTTGAAGAGGACGCCGACGCGCCTGCTTCGGCGCTCAGCAACGACGGCAACGGAGATACAAGCAGCGCGAGCCGATCCTTGGCAGCGGCCGCGGCGATATGGCAGGAGCAGACGATGCTTCGCCAACCGACGATGATCCCGCCGGTTCGCCGGCGGTGGCTGCGCACGCCGCTGGCATTGCTGCTCGCCAGCACCCTGAACGGCTGCCCTTCCGACCTGTCCGACCCGTCCGACAAGTCCGACGTGTCCGACAAGTCCGACGTGTCCGACAAGTCCGACGTGTCCGACAAGTCCGACCTGTCGGACGCCGACCTAGAGCGCCTACAGATGCTCGGCTACGAGCCTTGGGTCGAGGACAAGGCCGAAGCGCCGCAGCGGACGAGCGTGCTCGTGCGGGATACGGAGCGGATGGCGCCGGGATACACGCTCTTCGCCAGCCGCGGCGCTTGTGAGGCCATCCTCATCGACGCCGAGGGCCGGCGCATCCACCAGTGGCGCGGCGAGCCATGCGGATTCTGGGAAGACATCGAACTGCTCGACGATGGCTCGCTGCTCGTGGTCGGTGCCACCGGCGACAGCTTTCATGGCCACATGGAAACGCGCTTCCTGCAACGTTACGCCTGGGATTCGAAGCCCCTTTGGCGCAGCGACTTCCCGGCACACCACGAAGTCAGTCGCCTCGACGATGGTCGCATCCTCGTGCTGGCGCATGTCGAACGCAAAGACAGCCGCGGCAACACGATCCAAGACGATCGCGTCCGCATCGTCACCCTCGAGGGCACGCTGGTCGAGGACCATTCGATCTTCGATCTCATCGAAGCCACCCCAGGGATGACGATCACCCTGCGCAAGCACGATGGCGCCAAGCGGCACGGACGAATGGTGCACGATCCCTTCCACACCAATGCCGCCGACTGGGTGAAGCAGGGTCCGCGCACCGGCCAGCACCCCCTCTACGCGCCCGGCAACATCGTCGTCAGCATGCGCAACCGCGATTTCGTCGGCGTGTTCGACCGCGCCACCAAGCAGTTCGTCTGGAGTTGGGGCGAAGGTGTCCTCGACGGCCCTCACTCGGCGCGCATGCTCGACAACGGCAACGTCTTGGTTTTCGACAACGGCCGACGTCGCAACTGGTCGCGGGTCATCGAAGTCGATCCGCTGCGCAACGAAATCGTCTGGGAATACCAAGCCGACGAACCGCGCTCCTTCTTCACCGAAGGCGGCGGCGCGGCGCGTCGACTGGCCAACGGCAACACCCTCGTCGCCGAAACCCGCAAGGGACGACTCTTCGAGCTGACGCCGCAGAAGGAAATCGTCTGGGAGTTCCTCAACCCCGCCCGCGACCCGCACGACCCGAAGTCGCCGCGAGCCACCATTTACTCGGCGGAACGCATCCCACCTGCCTTCGTCGAAGCGATCCTCGAGAGCCAGAAGAAGTAACGGGCACGGAAAAGGGGACTGTCCCCTTCTCGGTTCGGCTACGATTGGTAGCGACGGTACAGCCCGCCAAAGATCCGCGTCACCCAGGTACGCGGCAGACACTGCACGAACGCCATCGCCAAGCGATTGCTGACCCCCGGGATCGAAATCGGTCGTCCCCTCAAACAGGCATCGATGCCCTCGCGCGCGACGACGTCGGGCTCGAGCACCATCAACGACGGCACCGTCAACTTCGCTCCCTGCTCGGCATTGTCGAGCATCTTGGTGCGCGTGTAGCTCGGACAGACCACCGACACCACGACACTCGGCGTATGCGCCTGCACTTCGTCGGCGAGCGCCAGCGTGAAGGACAGCACGTAGGCCTTCGATGCGGCGTAAACGTTCTGCAGCGGGATGCCGATCCAAGCGGCCGTCGAAGCGACATTGAGCACGTGGCCGCGACCGCGCGCGAGCATGTCGTGCAAGAACAGGTGCGTCAGCGACGTCAACGCGACGACGTTGACCGCCAGCAGCGCTTCTTGCTTGGCGAGCTCGAGAACGTCGAAGCGGCCGTTGTAGAGGATGCCGGCGTTGTTGACCAAGAAGTCGATCTCCAAACCCAACTCGTGCGTGCAGGCGTGCAGTTCGCGCGCCGCCTCGGGCCGGGACAGATCACATACGACGACTTGGGTGGCGACGCCGTGCTCTGCCTCTAGGCGCGCGGCGACCTCACGCAGCTGCGCTTCGCGACGTGCCACCAGCACGATGTCGTAGCCGCGCGCCGCCAGCACCTTGCAAAATTCGACGCCGATTCCATCCGACGCTCCGGTCACCAAGGCCCATCGTCCAGCCATGTCCTACCTCCCCATGTTCATTCCGGATAACCGGTGATGCGCTGAATCTCCTCGAACAGCGGCAACAGTCGATCGAACATGCGCTTGTATACCCGCTCGTAGAGTTGACGATACAACGCCACGTTGACGGCAATCGGCTCGAACACCTGCTGCACGCGCGTCATCGCGGCGACGGCTTCGGGGAAGTCGCCGAAGTAGCGCAGCCCGACGGCGGCATCGATGGCGGCACCGACGACCGAAGTCTCGTGCGTATGCGGGCGCTCGACGGGCATGCCGAACACGTCGGCCGTCACCTGCATGAGCCCATCGCTCTGCGACCCACCGCCCGCGGCGCGGATGCGTTGCAGCTTGACGCCGTTCTTCTTCTCCGTCAGCTCGGCCCCTTCCTTCAGCGCATACGCCAGCCCTTCGATGATGGCGCGGTAGAGGTGGGCCCGCGTGTGGATGTCGCCGAAGCCGATGATCGACCCCTTGGCGCACGCCGCTTGTTCGGGCCCCGGGGTCCAATAGGGCTGCAGCACCAGGCCCATCGAACCCGGCGGCACGTCGCGAATGAGTTCGTCAAAGAGCGCTTCCGGCGGCACGCCGCCTCCCTTGGCGAGCAGTTGCTCGTGCAGACCGAACTCCTGCTTGAACCACGACACCATCCACAGGCCGCGAAACACACCGACCTCCGAGTAATACTCGCCGGGGATGGCCGAGGGGTACGGCGGCATCATGCGGCGCAGCTCGACGTAGCGCCGGTTCTGCGTGTTGATCGTCGCGATCGTGCCGAAGGAAATGCAAGCCGTCTCCGGCGAGAGGCAGCCGGCGCCGAGGATCTCACACCCCTTGTCGTTCGACGCGGCGATCATCGGTAATCCGGGGCGGATACCCATCGCGGCCGCGGCGGTGTGCGTCACGTGGCCGAGCAGCTCTCCCGGCCGCGCCAACTGCGGCAGCTTGTCGTCCTCGACCGCGAACAGCCGGCGCTTCGGATCCCAGCGACTGGCCCAGCGGAACTGGCGCACGTCGAACGGCATGGTCCCGATGATGTTGCCGACCGAATCGCGAAACTCGCCGGTCATCTGGTAGGTCAGATAGCCCGACAGGCCGAGGAACTTGTGGGTGCGCGCCCAGATCTCCGGCTGGTGTTGGCGGATCCAATTCGAGCGACAATACTGCACGGCGAACTCGACCAGCTCGTGCACGCCGCCGAGCTTCATCAACGGCACCGACCAGCTCGGCACGATGCCGTCGGGACTCGCCTTGCGCTGGTCGAGCCAGACGATCGCCGGACGCAACGGTACGCCCGCCTCGTCGACATTGACGTAGGTGCCGCGTTGCGTGGTCAGAGCGACGGCGACGATACCACCAGGGTCGACATCGCTCTCCTGCATGAGCTGCTGGCAGCTGTCACACAGGACTTGCCAGTAATACTCGGGGCGTTGCTCGGCCCAGCCGGGCCGTTCCGAGAAGTAAGGCTCGATCGCGGTCTTCACCAACCGCTGGATGGAACCGTCGAGCGCGACCAAGGCGACGCGAATCGACTGGGTGCCGACGTCGATGGCGAGAATGCGCTCGCCGCCGTGGTTCGATGGCCGTTCCATCGTTGCGCGCCTCTCGCAGTCAGTCGTCGAGACCGAGCAGGCCGCCTGGATTCATGATGTCGCGCGGATCGAAGTGGCGCTTGAGTGCCCGCAGCACGGCCAGTTGCGCGCCGCCGAGATGGGGCTCCATCCAGCCGGCGAAGAGCCGACCGACGCCATGATGGTGACTGATCGAGCCGCCGTGGGCGACGATGCGGTCGACGATTTGACGGCGGAAGTCGAAGAACTCCGCCTCGTCACGCGGCCGCAGGATGAAGATGAAGTAGAGGTTGGTGCCCTGAGGATAGAAGTGCGAGCAATGGGTCATGCACAACGTGCGCGGCCGGCTCTTCACGAAAGCCCGCACCCCTTCGTAGACGCGCCCCAAATTCTCCCAGGTGACGCCGGTCTCGAGGGTATCGATCATGATGCCGTAGTCGAGGAGATCGTCGCGCATGTGCACGTCGGAATAGCGCCCATGCTCCCATTGCTTGGTGGCGTAGCCGGTGAGCGACATGGCCCCGAAGCGGCGGGCGATGTTCGTCGCCGTGCGCCGCACGTGGCGCGCGTATCCCGCCTCACCCTCGGCGGTGCCGATGCACAGACTGCGGCTCATCGGCGCGAAGCCGCGCCACTGCAGAAAACGATCGAACACGGTGTCGTGAAAGCCCTTGAGCTTGAGGCCGATCTCCGTCTCCTCGGGGTCGGAGATACGGAACACCGCGGGCCGGCCGAATTCGCCTTGCACGATCTCGCGACTGGCTTCGACCGCGGCATCCCAGTTCGGGAACATGAACGCGAAGCGTTGCGTATGACGCGGCTGATGCCGAAACACCTTCAGCGTCGCCTCGACGAGGATGCCGAAGGCACCTTCGCTGCCCTTGAGCATGTCGTTGACGCGCGGCCCGGTGGCGGTGCCGGGAATGTCGAGCGTCGTGATGATGCCCGCCGGCGTCACCCACTCCGAGGCGACCAACAAGTCACACGCATCGCCGTAGTAGGTCGAGGCCTGGCCCGAGCCGGCGGCGAGGATCCACCCGCCGACGGAGGCGAGTTCGAACGACTGCGGGAAGTGACCACAGGTATAGCCCCGGCGCGTGCCGAAGAGCCGCGGCGCGTCGTTGAGCGCCGTCTCGTAGTCGGGCCCGAGCATCCCCGGCTGCACCACCGCCGTCTGATTGCGTTCGTTGACCGCGAGCAGCTTGTTCATGTGCGTGCGCAGCACGAGCGCGATGCCGCCGCGCGTCGAACGATTGCCCAGCACGACACCCGAGCCCGCCCCATAGGGAACGATGGCGATGGCGTGGGCGTCGCAGTAGGCGACGATGCGCGCCACCTCGTGTTTGTCGCGCGGATGGACGACCAGATCCGGCAGATCCGCGGCGATACCGCGGCGCAATGCCAAGTTCTCGTCGACGGACTTACCGTGGCCGAAACGGACGCGTTGGTAGTCGTCGCTGGAGACGTTGTCGGGCCCGACGATGTCGGCCAATGCCTTGGCGTGGACCGGATCGAGACGCGAGGGGTGCGCGGCGACGACGGTTTCGTCGCCGCCCGGCTGGCGCTGGCGAAAGTCCTCGTCACTCAGCCCGAACTCCTGCTTGAACATCTCGTACCAAGCGGGGCTCGGGTGTTTGAACTTGCGCGGATCGTACTTGAGGATCGAGCGGTAGGATCGTTCCCCGGGAACGTCCTCGCGCCATGCCGGCTGGAAGGGCTTTTCTGCACTCATGCCCGCGAGCAGTAGCACGCGGCGCGCGCCAGGTGCGAGTCGCGACGCGGCCTCAGGCGACGCCAGGCGTGCCGCGGCGGCGCCGGCGCGATTGCTTGATGCGGACCCAGAGCCAGCGCGACGGCCCCGAAAGGGCGTAGCCGACGAAGCCGAGAAAGAGCATCGGCTGCGGGAAAGCGATGAGCAGCGTCAGCACGAAGACGATGCCGACCAAGCTGGCGAACGGCTTGCGCTGCAGCAGGTCGTTCTCCTTGAAGCTGAAGAACTTGAAGTTGCTGACCATCAGCCCGGCAAGCACGAACGTCGTCAGCAGCAGCGACAACGGCCGGAAATAACGCTCGCCCTCGGCACCGACGTAGAAGTAGAGCAGCACCGTCGAAGCGATGACCTCGGCGGCAGCCGGGATCGGCAGGCCTTGGAAGTTGCGCTTCTCGGTGGTCTCGGTCTGCACGTTGAAACGCGCCAGGCGCAGGGCGCCGCAGGCGACGTAACTCGATGCCGCCAGCCAGCCCCAGGTGCCCCACTGACCGAGGCTCCAGGCGTAGACCAGGATACCCGGCGCGACGCCGAAGGCGATGACGTCGGAGAGCGAATCGTACTCGAAGCCGAAACGCGTCGTCGTGCGCGTCATGCGCGCGACGCGGCCGTCGAGGATGTCGAAGACGTTGGCGACCAGGATGGCGACGGCAGCGACCCAGAAGTCACCGCGTACGCTGGCGATCACCGAATAAAAGCCGGCGAACAGGCCACACGTGGTGAGGATGCTCGGTAGCAAGAAGACGCCACGCTGCGGCGCGCCGTCCTCACGAGGGCGAAGAGGGGAGACGCTCATGTCCAACGAGCCAAGGGCGTGACACCGGCGCGAGGGCGATCACCGACCTGCACCAGAATCTCGGTCGAGGGCGGGAAGTAGAGGTCGACGCGCGAGCCGAACTTGATCATGCCGTAGCGTTCGCCGCGGCGGATCGCCTGGCCGGGCTTCAGGTGATTGACGATGCGGCGGGCGACGAAGCCCGAGATCTGCACGAAGCAGAAGCGGCGGCCGTCGGCGCGTTCGGCGAGCACGGCGGTCTGTTCGTTTTCGAGCGACGCCTCGTCGGCGTAGGCGCGCAGGAAGCTGCCCGGCGTGTAGCGCACGTCGACGACCTTGGCGTCGGCGGGCACGCGATTCACGTGCACGTCGAGCGGCGACATGAAGATGCAGACGAGCTTGGCCGGACCCTGCAGGAAGCGGTCGTCCTGGATGTCGCAGACCTTGATGACGCGACCGTCGGCGGGTGAGATCAGGCAGTCGTCACCGGCGTCGGAGCTGCGCTCGGGGTCGCGGAAGAAGTTGAGACAAAAGGCGCTGGCCGCGAGGCCGATCCAAGGCAGGACCGGCACGTGCAGGGCGAAGGAGACGGCCGTCACGGCCAGCGCGATCGCGATATGCGGATAGCCCTCGCGGGCGAAGGGGAGCCGCACCGAACGATCAGTTCTTGGACTTGTCGACCAGGCGGCCGCTCTTGAGCCACGGCATGAGCGAGCGCAGCCGTTCGCCGACCGCTTCGATCGGGTGGTTGGCGCCCTCTTTGCGGAGCTCGTTGAAGTGCGGCATGCCGCAGCGGTACTCGGTGAGCCACTCGTCGGCGAACTTGCCGGTTTGGATCTCCGCCAGCACTTCCTTCATGGCGTCGCGCGTGGCCTGGCCGACGACGCGCTTGCCGCGGGTCATGTCGCCGTATTCGGCGGTGTTGCTGACCGAGTAGCGCATGTTGGTGATGCCGCCCTCGTAGATGAGGTCGACGATGAGCTTCACCTCGTGCAGGCACTCGAAGTAGGCCATTTCCGGCGAGTACCCGGCGTCGACCAGCGTCTCGTAACCGGCGCGGATCAGCTCGGTGAGACCGCCGCAGAGGACGGCCTGTTCGCCGAAGAGGTCGGTTTCGGTCTCTTCGCGGAAGTTGGTTTCGAGCACGCCGGCGCGGGTGCCGCCGATGGCATGGGCGTAGGCGAGGCCGACGTCCTTGGTGTTGCCGCTCGGGTCCTGGTGCACTGCCAGCAGGCACGGCACGCCGCGGCCGTTCTGGTACTCGCTGCGCACGAGATGGCCCGGGCCCTTGGGCGCGACCATGAAGACGTTGACGCCGGCCGGCGGCACGATCTTCTTGAAGTGGATGTTGAAGCCGTGGGCGAAGGCCAGGTACTTGCCGTCCTTCAGGCCGGCGGCGATGTCCGACTCGTACAGCTCGGCGGCGAGTTCGTCCGGCACGACGACCATCATCACGTCGGCGACGCGCGCGGCCTCGGCCGTCTCGAGCACCGTCAGGCCGGCGGCTTCGGCCTTGGGCCAAGAGGTACCACCGCGGCGCAGGCCGACGACGACGTCGACCCCGCTGTCGCGCAGGTTGTTGGCGTGGGCGTGACCCTGGCTGCCGTAGCCGATGACGGCGACTTTCTTGCCGGCGAGGGCCTGGGGGTTGGCGTCTTTCTGGGTGAGAACGTTCATGCTGCCTGCTCGTCTTTCTCGTCGTCGGCTCGCGGGCCGAAGACGCGGGTACCGCGGTGGAGGGCGACCTTGCCGGTGCGCACGATTTCCTTGACCCCGAGGGGCTCGAGGAGGTCGATGATGGCCGTGATCTTCCCTTCGTCGCCGGTGATCTCGATGATGAAGGTTTCCTTCCCGGCGTCGATGATCTTGCCGCGGAAGATTTCGACGATGTTCATGATCTCCGAGCGGGTCTGGGCGTCGGCCCGCACCTTGATCAACACCATCTCGCGCTCGACGTGCGCGCTGCCGGCGAAGTCCGTGACGCGGATCACCGGGATCAACTTGTTCAGCTGCTTTTCGATCTGCTCGACGACGCGGTCGTCGCCGCGCGTCACCAGGGTGATGCGCGAGATCGTCGGGTCGAGGGTTTCGGCCACCGTGAGGCTCTCGATGTTGTAGCCGCGGGCGCTGAAGAGCTGCGCCACACGCGACAGGACGCCGAACTCGTTCTCGACCAAGATGGAGAGTGTATGCCTCATGCGTGCGACCTCGATCCGCTGCGTCCAGGGCTCAGGCGACACTGGCCTGGGCGCGATGGCGGTTCAGAATCTGCATCATGCGATCCTTGCCCGCGAGTTTGCGTTTCTGCAACTCCTTGCGCTCCAAATCCTCTTCGACCGACAGATGCAGGCGGCCGGCCAGGAGGCCGAGACGCTTTTCCAGTTCACGATGCTCGAGATATCGCTCGCGCAGCTCCACGTCATGGGCGATCAGCCGCTCGAGCAGCTCGATTTCGTGTTTCTCCATGCAGGAACCTCCCAGAACGTGGGCGGCGAGGTCGTCTATCGCAACGCCGACCGCCGGTCAAAGGACACGATTGCACGAGCGTGCACCGCCTCAGGCGGACGCCGCTTTGAACTCGGCCTCCGACGGCCGCAAGTACTCCGGCTCGGCGGCGAATTCGGACTCCGCCCCGTGCGCCGCCAGGCGCGCCGCTCCGAGACGCGCCACGACCACGCCGCTCGGCCCGAACTCGCTCAAGCGCCGCAGCGTCGCCGCCGCCGGCAGCCGTCGCCCCAGCAGGTCGGCATGCGCCACGTCCGGATCGCCGACGATGATGCAGCGGCTCGGCAGCTCGCCCAAGCGATCCTCCAGTCGCACCAGCCGGTCCTCCTCCAACGCTTCGGCCGCGCCGCCGTGCACCCGGTAGCGCCCGGTGTAGAACTCGCCCTTGCGCGCGTCGAGCAGCACCACCACGTCGCAATCGGCCTCGCCCACCGTCGCCGCCAGCGCCTGCAGCGTCGGCACCGTCACCAGGCGCGCGCCGGTGGCGTAGGCGAGCCCCTTGGCCGTGCTCAGGCCGACCCGCAACCCGGTGAACGCCCCCGGCCCGCGGGTGACGGCGATGGCGTCGAGGTCGGCCAGGCGCACCCCAGCCTGCGCCAGGGTCCGCTCGATCAGCGGCAGCAGCGAGGCGGCGTGGCTCGACGAGGTACGCTCGGTACCTTCGGCACGGCCGAGGCCATCGACGAGGACACCGACGCTGGCGTACCAGGTGGCGGTGTCGAGACCGAGCAAACGCACGGCTCAGCCCCACCAACCCTCGAGGTTACGCACGATGTCGTTGTAGAAGGCGAAGGCCATCAGCGTGATCAATACCGCGAGGCCGACCTGCTGGGCGATTTCGCGGTGGCGCACGTTGAGCGGCCGCCGCAAGATGCCCTCGATGGCGAAGAAGAAGAGGTGCCCGCCGTCGAGAATGGGGATCGGCAGCAGGTTGAGGATGCCGAGGTTGATGCTGACGATGGCGAGGAAGTGCAGCAGGCTTTCGAGGCCGCGTTCAGCCTGTTGTCCCGCCGCCTGCACGATCATGATCGGGCCGCCGATCTGATCCGCCGGGATGCTGCCCTGCACCATCTTCACCAGACTCATGGTGATGGTCTGCATCCACCACCACGTCTGGCTCGCGCCCAAGCCGACGGCCTCGACGACGCCGACGTCCCGCTGTTCGAAGCCGCGCTCGATGCCGATGAGGTAGGCGGTGCCGACGACCTCGCCGAAGATGTTCTTTTCCTCCTCCGACTTGGGGGTGATCTCCAGCACCTGTTCGGCGCCGTCGCGGACCACGGTCAGGCGCAGCGATTTGCCGCCGCTGCCGCGGATGCCCTCCGCCAGCTGGTCCCAGGTCGCGATCGCCTGCCCGTCGAGGGCCACCACCTTGTCGCCCGGCTTCATGCCGGCGACGGCCGCGGGCATGTCGCTCCGCAGGCCGCCGACGAGCGCGGCATCGCTCGGCACTTGCGCGCCGTAAAGGGCGAAGACGCCGACGAAGGCGAAAAAGGCGAGCACGAGGTTGGCGAGCGGCCCGGCAAGCACGATCGCCGACCGCTTCCACAGCGGCTTGAGGTTGAACGCCAGCGAGCGCTCCGCCTCGGCGACCTCCTCGTCCGGGTCTTCGCCGATCATCTTGACGAAGCCGCCGAGGGGGATGGCGCTGATGACGTACTCGGTCGGGCCGACCTGCGTGCCCACCAGTTTCGGGCCGAAGCCGATGGAGAACTTCAACACGCCGACGCCGCAGCGCCGCGCAACCCAGAAGTGGCCGAATTCGTGAAAAACGATGAGAAAACCGAGGACGATGATCGCAACGACGATACTCGTGACCATGCAAACTCCGGACGCGCCCCTGCTCGCGCCTCAGCGCAACACGGTTTCGTAGTAATACAGAAAGGCCACCGGGAAAAGCAGACTGTCGATGCGGTCCAAGACCCCGCCGTGCCCCGGAAACAGCCAGCCCGACTCCTTGGTGCCGAAGGTGCGCTTGATCGCCGACTCGCTCAGGTCGCCGAGTTGGCCGAGCACCGACATCACCAGCGCCAGCCCGATCATCTCGCCCCATCCGTGGTCCGGGAGGCAGAGGGCCTTGATCAGCGCCGCGCCGGCGAGGGAGCCGGCGAGAATGCCGACCGCACCTTCGACCGTCTTGCCTGGGCTGACCGACGGGATCAGCTTGTGGCGCCCGAGCGAGCGGCCGACGAAGTAGCCGGCCGAGTCGCCGGCCATGCCGACGGCGACGACGAGAACCGTCAGGTAGCGGCCGTAAGGCTCGAGCCCGTGCAGCAGGATGAAGTGCGGCAGGAAGAGGCCGACGTAGAGCAGGCCGACGAGGAAGATGCCGAAGTCGCGCAGGCCGCGCTGGAAGTCTTCGACGAGCAGCAGGATCCAGACGAAGGCCCCGACGACCAAGGTCATCAGGGCCAAGAGGGTGAGTTCGGCGCGCCCGCTGGCGACGCCGGCGACGAGCACCAACCCGCTGGCGACCGAGGCGAAACGTTCCCCCGGCCGGTCGGCGTGCATCATCGTCGCCAATTCGGCGATGCCGAGCATGGCGATGCTGGCGACGAAGGCGGCGAACAGCCACGTCGGCCCGTAGAGAAACAGGAGAAGGAGAAGGGGGATGGCGACGGCGGCGGTGGCGAGTCTAGCGCGCAGCACGGGCTTGCTCCTTCCGCACTTGTTCGGCCGTGCGGCCGAAGCGGCGTTCGCGTCCCTGATAATCCTCCAGCGCCTGGATCAGTTCGGGCTCGCGGAAATCGGGCCACAGGGTTTCGGTGACGTAGATCTCGCTGTAGGCGATCTGCCAGAGGTAAAAGTTGGAGACGCGCATCTCGCCGCTGGTGCGGATGAGCAGGTCGGGATCGGGGATGCCGGCGGTGCCGAGGTGTGCCGCCAAGCGGTCGGCGTCGATGTCCTCGACGGCCAGACGGCCGTCGCGCACCGACTCGGCGAGTTGGCGGGCGGCGCGCACGATCTCCTCGCGGCCGCCGTAGCTGACGGCGAGGACGACGGTCATGTCGCGATTGTCGCGCGTCTGCTCGATGGTGGCCTGCAGTTCTTCCTGCAGAGTCTTGGGCAGGCGGCTGAGGTCGCCGACGGCGCGCATGCGCACGCCGTTCTTCATCATGCGGCCGAGTTCGGCGCGCAGGTAGCGGCGCAACAAGGCCATCAGGCCGCGCACTTCGCGCGGCGGGCGGTCCCAATTTTCACTCGAGAAGGCGTAGAGGCTGAGGTACTCGATGCCGATGCGGCGGGCGGCCTCGACGATGGCGCGCACCGAATCCTTGCCGTGCCGGTGACCTTCGAGGCGGCTCATGCCCCGGCGCTCGGCCCAGCGGCCGTTGCCGTCCATGATGATGGCGACGTGCCGCGGCAGACGCTGCGGGTCGAGGCGATGTTCGGGGCGCGCGGCCACGGCCGATCACACCTCCATGATTTCGGCTTCTTTCTTCACCAGGATCTCGTCGACGACCTTGATCGCCTCGTCGGTCCCCTTCTGCACCTTCTCCTGCGCCTTGTGCAGGTCGTCGGCGGAGATCTCCTTGTCCTTTTCCATCGCCTTGAGCAGGTCGATGGCGTCGCGCCGGTGGCCGCGGATCGAGACGCGGTAGTCCTCGCCGATCTTGCGCACGTGTTTGACCACCTCGCGCCGGCGTTCCTCGGTCATCGGCGGCAGCGGCACGCGCAGCAGCTTGCCGTCGTTCATCGGGTTGATGCCGAGGTCCGACGTCTGCAGTGCCTTTTCGATGGCGCCGAGGGCGGAGCGGTCGTAGGGCGTGACGACGAGCAGGCGTGGTTCGGGAGCGGAGACGCCGGCGAGCTGGTTCAGCGCCGTGCGCGAGCCGTAGTAGTCGACGACGATGCCGTCGAGCAGGGCGGCGGAAGCGCGGCCGGTGCGGGTGCGGGACAGGTCTTTGCGGAGCGCGGCGATGGTCTCGTCGCACTCGCGGCGAAAGTCTTGGATCACCGATTCAGTCATGGTCTCGCGGGGGCTTAGTGCACGACGGTACCGATCGTTTCGCCACGCACGGCGCGCTCGATGTTACCGCGCGTCCCGACGCTGAAGACGATGATCGGCAATTTGTTGTCCATGCAGAGAGAGATGGCGGTCGAGTCCATCACCCGCAGGTGGCGGTTGAGGAATTCGATGTAGCTCAGCTCCTCGAAGCGTTGGGCCTCGGGGTTGGTGCGCGGGTCGTCGGTGTAGATGCCGTCGACGTTGGTGGCCTTGAGCAACACTTCGGCGCCGGTTTCGACGGCGCGCAGGCTGGCCGCGGTGTCGGTGGTGAAGAAGGGGTTGCCGGTGCCGGCGGCGAAGAGGACGACGCGTCTCTTTTCGAGGTGACGGCGGGCGCGGCGGCGGATGTAGGGCTCGGCGATCTGCTGCATGGTGATCGCCGACATCACCCGGGTCATCACCCCGGCGCGCTCGAGCGAGTCTTGCAGGGCCAGGGCGTTGATGACGGTGGCGAGCATGCCCATGTAATCGGCGTGCGCCCGCTCCATGCCGCGGGCGCTGCCGGCGACGCCGCGGAAGATGTTGCCGCCGCCGATGACCACGGCCAGCTCGCAGCCGAGTTCGTGAACCTGGCGGATCTCGTCGGTGAGAACCGCCAGGATCGCGGGGTCGATGCCGTAGCCCCCCTCGGGGGCCAACGCCTCGCCGCTCAGTTTGAGGAGAACCCTCCGGTAACGCAGTGGGCTGCCGTCGCTCGCGTCCATGGCCGAAGGGTCTTCGCCCTGGTTACTCGGCGCCGTCGCCGAGTTGGAAACGCGCGAAGCGGCGGACGACGATGTTTTCGCCGATCTTGGCGATGGCGTCCGTGACCAGCTGCGAGATGGTGCGGTTCGGGTCCTTCACGAACGGCTGTTCGAGGAGGCAGACGTCGGCGTAATACTTCGCCACCTTGCCCTCGACCATGCGCTCGACGACGTTGGCGGGCTTGCCGCTCTCTTCGGCCTGGGTGCGGGCGATCTGGCGCTCGGTTTCGAGCACCGACTCGGGCACTTCCTCGCGGCGGACGTAGCCGGGATTGCTGGCAGCGACCTGCATGGCGAGGTCCTTCACCAGTTCCTGGAACTCGGGGGTGCGGGCGACGAAGTCGGTTTCGCAGTTGACCTCGATCAGCACGCCGATCTTGCCGCCGCCGTGGATGTAAGACGAGACCAAGCCCTGGCTCGCGGCGCGCGCCGCCTTCTTGGCGGCGGCAGCGAGACCCTTCTCGCGCAGGTAGACGACTGCCTTCTCCATGTCCCCGCCGCTTTCGGCGAGGGCCTTCTTGCAGTCCATGAAACCGGCGTTGGTCTTGTCGCGCAGCTCACGCACTGCGCTCGCACTGACTTCGCTCATCCGAGCTCTCCCTGCGTCTCTTCCCCACCCGGGCTCTCGGCGGCCGGGGCGAATTCGTTCATGTCGATCGGGTTGACCTCGCCGGTCTCGGCGGCTTCGCCCTCGCCGCGACCGCGGTCGTCGATGCGGGCCTTGCCCTCGATGATGGCGTCGGCGATGGCGGCGCAGAACAGGCGGATGGCGCGGATGGCGTCATCGTTGCCGGGGATCTTGTAATCGATCAGGTCGGGGTCGCAGTTGGTGTCGACCACAGCGACCACCGGGATGCGCAGCTTGTTGGCCTCGCGCACGGCGATCTCTTCCTTGCTCGGGTCGATGACGAAGAGGGCATCCGGCAGCTTGCGCATCGCCTTGATGCCGCCCAACGACGCCAGCAGCTTGTCGCGCTCGCGGCGGATGTTGAGCATTTCCTTCTTCGTGAGCGCCGCCGCCATGGTGGGGTCGTCGAGCGTCTCTTCGCACTTCTTCAGGCGATCGATGCTCTGCTTGATCGTCTGGAAGTTGGTGAGGGTGCCGCCGAGCCAGCGCGTATTGACGTAGAATCCGCCGCAACGGTCGGCTTCTTCCTGCACCGCCTCCTGGGCCTGCTTCTTCGTCCCGACGAAGAGCACCTGGCCGCCGCGGCCGGCGAGGTCGCTGACGAAACGATAAGCGTCTTCGAACAGCTTCACCGTACGCTGCAGGTCGATGATGTAGATCCCGTTGCGAGCACCGAAGATGTAGGGCTTCATCTTCGGGTTCCAGCGACTGGTCTGGTGGCCGAAGTGGACCCCCGCTTCCAGTAGCTGTTTCATGCTGACTTCCGGCATAAGGACTCCTCTGCGCTAAACGTGCGAAACGCGACCTACTACCAGAAAGGCCGAACCCCTGGCAACCCAGGCGAGGCCTATTGGTTCATCGACGCCATGAACTCCTGGTTGTCGCGCGTATCGGTGATCTTGTCCATGATGAATTCCATCGCCTCGACCGGGTTCAACTGCGACAGCAGTTTGCGCAGGATCCAGATGCGGGCGATGACGTCGCGACCGAGCAACAGCTCTTCCTTGCGGGTACCGGAGCGGTTGATGTCGATCGCCGGGAAAATGCGCTTGTCGATCAGCCGCCGGTCGAGATGGATTTCCATGTTGCCGGTGGCCTTGAACTCTTCGAAGATGACCTCGTCCATGCGGCTGCCGGTGTCGATCAGGGCGGTGCCCATGATCGTCAAGCTGCCGCCGTCTTCGATGTTACGGGCGGCGCCGAGGAACTTCTTCGGCTTGTGCAGGGCGTTCGAATCGACACCACCCGACAGGATCTTGCCGCTCGGCGGCACGACCGTGTTGTAGGCGCGCGCCAGACGCGTGATCGAGTCGAGCAGGATCACCACGTCGCGTCCGTGCTCGACCAGGCGCTTGGCCTTTTCGATAACCATTTCGGTTACTTGCACGTGACGCGTCGGCGGTTCGTCGAAGGTCGAGCTGATCACTTCGCCGTCCACCGAACGCTGCATGTCGGTCACTTCCTCCGGCCGCTCGTCGATCAGCAGCACGATGAGGACGACTTCCTTGTGGTTCTGGGTGATGCCGCGGGCGATGTTCTGCAGCATCACCGTCTTGCCGGTGCGCGGCGGCGCGACGATCAGGCCGCGCGTGCCCTTGCCGATCGGCGTGAACAGGTCGATCAGGCGCGTCGTGTACTCTTCCGGGTCGTGCTCCAGCTTGAGCTGCTCGTTCGGGTACAGCGGCGTCAGGTTGTCGAAGAGGATCTTGTCCTTGGCCCGCTCCGGCTCTTCGTAGTTGATCGCCTCGACCTTGAGCAGGGCGAAATAGCGCTCGCCCTCTTTCGGCGGTCGCACGTGGCCGGCGACGACGTCGCCCGTGCGCAGGTTGAAGCGCCGGATCTGGCTCGGCGAGACGTAAATGTCGTCCGGGCCGGGCAGGTAGTTGTAGTCGGGAGCCCGCAGGAAGCCGAAGCCGTCGGGCAGAATCTCCAGCACGCCTTCGCCGTAGACGTTGCCGCTGCGCACCGTCTGCGCCCCGAGAATGGCGAAGATCAGCTCCTGCTTGCGCATGTTCGACGCGCCCTCGACGTTGAGGTTACGCGCGATCGCCGCCAATTCGCCGATCTTCTTTTCCTTCAGCACCGTCAGGTCGAGATCGCCCAGCTCCACCAGCGCCGAGGGCGGCGGACTCGAAGGAGCGGACGAAGCCGCTGCCGGCGCAGGCGCGGCCGACGGCGCGGCCATCGGCGGGCGCTCGGCCCGGACCTCTTCCACCCGCCCCTCGTCCTGGCTTTCCGCCACGAGCTCGGGCTGCACGTCTTCCGTCTTGGGACGACGGCGGCGGGTAGGGGTTGGTTTCGGCTTGTCGCCAATCTCTTCGGCCATGGGAGAAGTCCTCGGATGGGGGAAGTTGAGGGGGATGGGGCGGCGTCGATTGCGCCACCAGCGAAAGACCAGCGCTAGCTAGTGAATGCCCTGGGTGAAGTCAAGCTGTCCGACCTGTCCGACCTGTCGGACTTGTCGGACTCGTCGGACTTGTCAGACTATCCACTAGGTCGCGCAGGTCGGGGGGCAGTGGGGCCTCGAAGCGCAGGCGCTCGCCCGTGTGCGGGTGCCGCACCGTCAGCGCCGCAGCGTGCAGCGCTTGGCGCCGCGGCATTGCCGGCAGTGGCGCCGGCGCCGTGCGCGGCCCGTAGGTCGCGTCGCCGACGATCGGGTGGCCCAACGACTTCAAGTGCACCCGAATCTGGTGCGTCCGGCCCGTCTTCGGCCGCAAGCGCACCAGCGACACCACGCCGTTGCTGCCCAGCACCTGATAGTCGGTCACCGCCGCCCGTCCCTCGGGGCGGACGGCCATCTGCTGGCGCTGCGCCGGGTTGCGGCCGATCGGTGCGTCGATGCGCCCGGCGACTTCACGCGGCCGCCCCCAGACGATCGCCAGGTACTCTTTCGCCACCTCGCGCGCTTCGAACTGCGCCGCCAAGTCGGCCAGCGTCGCCGCGTCCTTGGCCACCAGCAGCACCCCCGAAGTGTCCTTGTCGAGCCGATGCACCAGCCCCGGCCGGCGCGGGTCGAGACCTTCTCGCGGCCCTTGCCAGCGGTGCAGCAAGCCCGCGACCAGCGTGCCCGTCCAGTTGCCGGCCGCTGGGTGGACGACGAGTCCCGCCGGCTTGTCGAGCACCAGCAGCCAGTTGTCTTCGAACAGCACCACCAGCTCCATGGCCTCGGGTTCGATGGTGCCGTCGGGGTCGAGCTGCTCGTCGTAGCGGATGCGGATGACCTGCCCCGGGCGCACCACCGCCGCGGCTTCGGCGACCTCGCCGTCGAGCGTCACCGCCCCCTCGGCGATCAATCGTTGCACTTGGGCGCGTGAACCCCACTCGCCGCGATCGGCGAGGTAGCGGTCGAGCCGCCGCCGGCGCACCGCCGCGTCGACGGTGACGCTGTCGTCGCGTCTCATCGCGGCAGCTGAGCGAGGCAGCGCCGTGCCGCTTCGACGTCGCGCCCGATCTGCGTCACCAGCGCCTCGAGGCCGGCGAAGCGCTGCTCGGGGCGCAACGAGGCGACGAAGCGCACCTCGATGCGGGCGTCGTAGAGATCCCCTTGCCAATCGAGCAGGTGCACCTCGAGACCGCGCGCGTTGTCGCCGAAGGTCGGCTTCACACCGAGGTTCGCGACCCCGTCGACCCACGCGCCGTCGACCAGCGCCCGCACGGCGTACACGCCGTTGGGCGGCACGACCCAGCCGCCGACGCGCAGGTTGGCGGTGGGAAACCCCAGTTGCCGTCCGCGCCGGTCGCCGGCGATCACGCGGCCACGCAACACCGGGTCGACCCCGAGAAACGCTCGGGCCGTGCCGAGGTCGCCGCCCTGAATGGCGGCGCGGATGGCGCTACTGCTGACCTCGGCCCCATCGACGCGCACCGGCCCGACGACTTCCACCGAAAAACCGTGCTTGGCGCCGAGTTCGCGCAGGGTGTCGGCGCCGCCCGAGCGCCGGTGACCGAAACTGACCCGATGGCCGACGACGATGCCGACCACGCCGAGGCCGTCGACGAGCAGGCGTTCGACGAAGTCGACCGCATGGATCTGCGAGAAGCGTCGGGTGAAGCGCTGGAAGAGGATGGTTTCGATGCCGGCGGCGGCGATGCGCTCGGCGCGCTGGCGCAGGTCGGTGAGCCGCGGCGGCTCACTGCCGGGCTTGAGCACCGCCGCGGGATGAGGGTGGAACGTCAGCGCGACCGGGGTGCCGTCGACCGCGGCAGCCGTTTCGACGACGCGGCGGAAGATGGCCTGATGGCCGCAATGGACGCCATCGAAGTTTCCCAGGGTGAGCACGGGACGGCGCAAGCGCCGGCCGATCCGCTCGACATGGCGGAGCAGCAACATGATGGAAGCGCGCCGGGCGCGCTCAGTCGCCCAGGGCCTGCAGCTTCTGTTTGGCGGCCTGCACCTCGGGAGCGTTCGGGTGGTCCGAGATCAGTTTATTGAGGGTCAGACGGGCGTCGATGTCGTCCCCCGAAGCGGCGAATACGTCGGCGAGCACGAGCAACGCCGCCGGCACCTTTTCGCTCTTGGGGAACTTGAGGAGCACGTCGTACAGCTCCTTCATCGCCGTGTTCTGGTCGCCCTGGGCATAGAAGCAGCGGCCGATCCAGTACTGGGCATCGTCGGCCTGCGGCGACTTGATGTTGGTGCGCACGAACTCGCGCAGCGCCGGCACCGCTTCCTTACAACGACCCTGACGCACTTGCGCCATGGCGGCCTGGAACGCGGGCTCGCCGGCCGTGGTGTTTTCACGCGTGGCGGCGGCCTGGAGCTCGCCAAGCGGCGAACCCGCTGGCGCGGCGGGCGGAGGCGGCGGGATCGGCACGACGCTGCCGGGACCTGTTGCCCCCGGGGCTACCCCCGAGGGTGGCGGCACGGCCGCACCGGGCGGCATCGCCGCCGCGGGCACCGCGTTGGGATCGACGGGCGGGGGCACGGCGGCTTCGGCGACGCGTCGCTCGAGGGCACTCAGGCGCGCCTCGATGGTGGCCAGCGACGCTCCCGACGCGGTCGGTCGCGGTGCACCACCTTCATCGATGGAGGCTTGGAGACGGTCGATGCGCCGACGCACATCGTCGAGCGCCAGGGTCTGGTCGGCGACGACTTGGCGCACCTGGCGCTGCGACTTGCGCAGCTGATCCATGTCGGCGCGCGTGGCGCAGCCGGAGAGCGACGCCAGGGTCATGCCGGCGAGCGCCAGGCTCGCGGCGACGGGCCGGGTCACGGCCTTATTCACCGCGGACAACGAAGTGGACGCGCCGGTTCTTGCTCCAGCACGCCTCGGTGGGTTCGTAACAAGCAGGCAACTCTTCGCCATAGCTGATCGTGGTCAGGCGCGACGGCGAGATGCCGAGGGCGACGAGATAGTCGCGTGCCGAACCGGCCCGCTTGCCGCCCAGCGCCAAGTTGTATTCGTCGGTGCCGCGGTCGTCGCAGTGGCCCTCGATCTCGGCCTTGGTGCCGGGATTCTCGCGCAGCCAATCGGCATTGGTGCGCAAGGCATCACGCGCCTCCTCGGAGAGGTCGAACGAATCGTAAGCATAATAGACGTCGCGCAGCGGGCCGCCGCTGCCGGAACCGCCGCCGAACTCGCTGCCGACCTCCTGGCCGCGCTGGAACCGATCCAGGCTGCCGCCCGGCGCGATGCCGTCCTCGGCGAAGACGTCCGACTCGCCAGCACCGACGCCCATGTCGGGATCGGTCTCATCTTGTGAAGCGGAGCAGCCGGCGAGGAAGGTCGCCAAGACCGCACCGACGGCTAGAGCTTTCAGTCGCCCCATTTCCATGAATCCACCTCCGCCGGACGGCCGTGCCGTCCGCTCAGTCGAGCCAACGCGACCAAGCCGGCGAGCTATCATCTCCATTTCCGCGAGTCAATTGAACCTCCGACGCGCCATTGGCGTCGGCGACGAAGAGCTTTTTCGAGCCGCCGCGACTCGAGCTGTAGACGAGGTAACGCCCGTCCGGCGACCAGCTGGGGTCCTCGTTGTCGCCGCCGCCGCGGCTGATGCGGCGCACGTCGGAGCCGTCGGGGCGGACGGTGTAGACGTGGAACTTGCCGTCGACGCGGCTGACGTAGGCGATGCGGTCGCCCTTGGGCGACCAGGCGGGCGAGGTGTTGTAGGTGCCGTCGAAGGTGACGCGGCGGGCGCCGCCGCCGCTGGCGCTGGTGACGTAGATCTGCGGGCCGCCGGCGCGGTTCGAGCAGAAGGCGACCTGGCTGCCGTCGGGCGACCAGGTGGGCGAGACGTCGATGGCGTAGCTGTCGGTGAGCCAGCGTTGCACGCCGCCGTCGGGGTTCATGAGGACGATGTCCGGGTTGCCGCGTTGTTCGGAGGAGAGAGCGACGCTGCGGCCGTCGGGCGACAATTCGGCACCGACGTTGAGGCCGCGGGTGAAGGCGATGCGGGTTTCGCCGCCGGTGGCGAGGTTGATGCGGTAGAGGTCGGGGTTGCCGCGCTTGTAGGAGGTGAAGAAGAGGCTGCCGGCAGGCCCCCAGGCGGGGGAAAGGTTGATGGTCTGGTTGAAGGTGAGCTGGCGCGCGTCCTGGCCGTCGAGGCTCATGACGTAGAGTTCCTTGAAGCGGCCGGCGCGCGTCGAGATGAAGGCGATGCGGGTGTCGAAGGGGCCGCGCTCGCCGGTGAGGGTGCGCAGGATTTCGTCGGCGAAGCGGTGCGCCATGCGGCGCACGTTGGCGGGCTTGCCGTGGTAGTTGCGGCCGACGAGGAGGCGGCGCTGGAAGACGTCGAACAGGCGGGCTTCGACGCGCAGCTTGTCGCCTTCGAGCTGGTAAGCGCCTTTGACCAGGGCGAGGGCGCCGATGACGGACCAATCGCCGAAGTTGATGGTGGCGGCGGTGATGCCCGAGGCTTCCGGCTTTTCGATGTAGGTGCTGCGCGGCAGCACGCGGAACATGCCGGAGAGTTCGAGGTCGCGCATGACGATGTCGGCGAAGCGGTCGGCGATGTCGGCCGAGCCGGGTCCGCCGGCGAGGTTCTTGAGCGGCGAGACGGCGACGGGGAATTGTTTGACGCCGGGTCCGAAGATGGTGCCGCGCACCTGGGCTGAGGCAGGCAGGGCGAGGCAGCAGAGGCTACACAGGGCCGCGGCGAGGAAGCGGCGGAGGTGGCGGGATCGCAGGGTCAGTTGGCTCATGGGTTCCTACTCGATGGCATCATCGGCGCGTAGTTCAAGCTCGTAGCGGGCAAATTCGTTCTGGTACATCTCGGGTGGCGCCGGCAGCGGGCTGGCGCTTTCGACGGCGCGCAGGGCGAGGGCGTCGTAGGTGGCGTCGCCACTGGACTCGGCAATTTCGACATTGAGGATATTTCCGTCCGAGGCGATGCCAAAGCGAACGAGCGCGCGCAAGCCGCGGTTCTGGCCGGCCCAGGCCCAGTTTTGGCGGATGACGTTTTCGACGAGACCTTTATAGACGAAGAAGTCGAGGCCTTGCATGGTGCCGCCACCGGGGTTGGGGCCGCCGGTGCCGGCACCGGAGCCGGTGCCGCCGAGGCCGGAGCCGCCGGGCTGGCCTTGGGCGGCGTTCTTGGCGTTGAGGCGTTCCTGCGCCCGAGCAATGGCGCCGGCAAGGTGCTCTTCGAGCATGGCGCGCCGCAATTTTTCCTTCGCCGCCTCAGCCTCAGCCTCAGCCTCAGCCTTTGCCTTTGCCTTTGCCTTTGCCTTCTCTTCCGCCTCTTTCTCAGCCTTGGCCTTGGCTTCCTTCTCCGCCTTCTCCTTCGCGGCCTTTTCCTTGGCCGCCTTTTCGGCCTCGGCCTTGGCCTCCGCCTCGGCTTTCGCCTTGGCTTCCTTCTCGGCCTTGGCCTTGGCTTCCTGGGCGGCCTTCTCCTTGGCAGCCTTTTCGGCTTCCGCCTTGGCTTTGGCCTCTTTCTCGGCCTTGGCCTTGGCTTCGTTCTCGGCCTTGGCTTTCGCTTCGGCTTCGGCCTTGGCCTTGGCTTCTTTTTCCGCCTTGGCCTTTGCCTCTTTGGCCAACGCCAGCTTCTTGGCCTCGGCCTCGGCCTGCGCCTTGGCCTCCGCCTGCTTGGCCGCCTCCGCCTTGGCCTTGTTCTCGGCCTCGGCCTTCTTGGCCGCTTCAGCCTTCTTGGCCGCCTCGGCCTTGGCCTTCGTCTCGGCCTCCGCCTTGGCCTTGGCCTCCGCTTCCTTCTGGACGGCCGCCTTCTTGGCCGCCTCGGCCTGCGCCTTCTGCCGCGCCTCCGCCGCGGCCTTCTGCGCCGCCGCGGCCTTGATCTTCGCTTCCGCCGCCGCCTTGGCCTTCGCCTCAGCCTGCGCCGCCGGCGGCTGCAGCGCCTTGCCGCCGCTGCCCGGACGCGGCCCGCCGCCGCCCATCGGGTCGCCGGCGACGAGGTCGACCGAATAGGCCACCATCGGCGGCGGCGCGCTGCGCCAGAACGGTCCGATCATCGCCGCACCGAAGATCAGCAGGTGCAGCACGAACGACAGCGCCAGCATCCGCGCCAGGCTGCCGCTGCTGGAGGATGAATCGAATCGTGGGGCCATGGCCAGGCGTCGCGCCGGCGGCGACGCTCAAGAGTCGGACGGCGGCTCGGTCACCATCCCGAGCTTGCGCACCCCCGCCGTCTTGAGGGCGGAGATGACCTGCATGACCTCGCCGTAGGGCACCTTTTCGTCGGCGCGCAGGAAGATCTGCTTGTCCGGCTGTTCGACCGCGATCGCCGCCAGCTTGCTCGCCAGTTCATCGAGCTGCATCTCGGTATCGTTCAAAAACACGGCAGCGCCGGGCGAAACCGTGACCATCAACTCGTCGCCCTCGCCGGTGAGGGTCGTGGCCTCGACCTTGGGCAGGTTCACCTGCACGCCCTGCTGCAGGATCGGCGCCGTGACCATGAAGATGACCAGCAGCACCAGCATGACGTCGACCAGCGGCGTCACGTTGATCTGCGAAATCGCGCCCCCATCTCCCTGGTCGTCGAAAGCCATCTCCACTCCACTCCCGGCACCGCCTTACGGCGCCGTTCCCGTCGGCTCAGCGCAAAAAGTGACGCTCGGCGATGTTGAGGAATTCGGAAGAGAAATTCTGCATGTCCGCGTTGAGCACCCGGATCTCGCGGGCGAAGTGGTTGTAGGCGACGACTGCGGGAATCGCCGCGGCCAGGCCGGTCGCCGTCGCGATGAGCGCCTCGGCGATGCCCGGCGCCACGGCCTGAATGCTCGACGAGTGGGTGACGCTGAGGCCACGGAAAGCGTTCATGATGCCCCACACCGTGCCGAAGAGGCCGATGAACGGCGCGGCACTGGCCGTGGTCGCGAGGAAGGTCAGATGCCGCTCGAGGTCGGTGACCTGCTGGTTCACCGAGCGCTTCATGGCGCGTTCGACGGTGCTGACGGCGCTCGCCACGGGCGGGCTGCTACTGCCTTCTTCCTGGCGGTCGCGCGTCAGCCGCACCAGTTCGCGGTAGCCGGCGCGAAAGACCATGGCCACCGAGCTGCGCGGCAGCTGGTCGACCACCTCGTAGATCGTCGTCAGGTTCTTGGTTTCCCAGAAGATGCGCACGAACTCGGCCGACTCGCGCCGGGCGGCGCGGATCTGCCGGTACTTGAACAACACCACGCCCCAGCACCCCACCGACGACAGCACCAGCATGTACAGTACGGCCTGCACGACCGGCCCCGAGCCGGTGACCAGACTGAGCAAGCTCTGGTGCGCCAGCGTCGGCGGCGTCGCCGCGGTGGCGGACTCGGCCGCGTGGGCGGCGGCGATGAGGGCGAAAGAAACCGTAAACACACTCACTTCTGGATTCCCATCGGCGTGTATTACACGCATCGCGGGCAGTCAACGCAGCGAAACGCCGGGACAGTTCTCCCTATTGACTGGCCCTCGTCAAATGTGGTTGGGAATTTGCTTTCGCCAGCCTCGTGGAGGAACGAACGTATATGGCAATCAAGGTTGGGATCAACGGGTTCGGTCGAATCGGTCGTAACGTCCTGCGCGCGAACTTCGGCAACAGTGCCCTCGAGTTCGTCGCCGTCAACGACATCACCAATGCCGAGACCCTCGCGCATCTTCTGAAGTACGATTCGGTGCACGGCCGCTTCGGCCACGCCGTCTCCACCGGCGCCGACGGACTCGTCGTCGACGGCAAGCCCATTCGCGTCTTCAGCGAACGCGATCCCGCCAAGTTGCCGTGGAAAGATCTCGGCGTCGACATCGTCCTCGAGTGCAGCGGCCACTTCACCGACCGGGCCAAGGCAGCGTTGCACCTCGACGGCGGCGCCAAAAAGGTGATCATCTCGGCTCCGGCCAAAGGGGCCGACGCGACGCTGTGCTTCGGCGTCAACCACACCAGCTACGATCCCGCCAAGCACCACGTCCTGTCGAACGCCTCCTGCACGACCAACTGCCTCGCCCCGGTCGCCAAGGTGTTGCATGAGTCTTTCGGCATCAAGCGCGGCTTGATGACCACCATTCATTCGTACACCAACGACCAACGCATCCTCGACCTCCCGCACGAGGACCTGCGCCGCGCCCGCGCCGCCGCCTTGTCGATGATCCCGACGACCACCGGCGCCGCCCGCGCCGTCGGCGAGGTGCTGCCCGCCCTCAAGGGCAAGCTCGACGGCATGGCGGTGCGCGTCCCGACCGCCAACGTCTCGGTCGTCGACCTCGTCGTCGAACTCGAGAAGACGGCCACCGACGCGTCGATCAACGCCGCCGTGCAGGCCGCCGCCGCCGGTCCGCTCAAGGGAGTGCTCGCCTATTGCGATGAGCCGTTGGTCTCCATCGACTTCAACGGCAACCCGCACTCGTCGATTTTCGACGCCCCCTCGACCAAGGTGATGGACGGCAACTTCGCCAAGATCCTCTCCTGGTACGACAACGAAATGGGCTTCTCGAACCGCATGGGTGACGTTGCCGCTTACATCGGCGCCCGCCTCTGAGGCGGGCGGCCTCGGCGGCCCCATGAAATCGATCGATCAGCTCGACCTCTCCGGCAAGCGGGTCTTCATCCGCGTCGACTTCAACGTCCCCTTGCGGGACGGCGAGGTCGCCGACGATACCCGCATCACCGCGTCCCTGCCTACGGTGCAGCACGCCCTCGCCCAAGGGGCGAGGGTGGTGCTCGCCTCTCACCTCGGCCGGCCGAAGGGCAAGCCGAACCCGGAATTCAGCCTGGCCCCGGTCGCACGCCACCTGGCGCAGATCCTCGGCAGCGACGTCCCGCTCGCCGCCGACTGCATCGGCGCCGAGGTCGAGGCCCAGGTCGCCAACCTCGCCCCCGGCCGCGCCCTGTTGCTCGAGAACCTGCGCTTCCACGCCGAAGAAGAGGCCAACGACCCGAACTTCTGCCAATCCCTGGCGCGCCTCGCCGACGTCTACGTCAACGACGCCTTCGGCACCGCCCACCGGGCCCATGCCTCGACCGCCGGCATGGTGCCGCTCGTCGCCGAACGCGCCGCCGGCTTCCTGCTGCAGCGCGAGGTCGATTACCTCGGCCGCGTCCTGCAAGACCCGCAGCGCCCCGTCGTCGCCATCCTCGGCGGCGCCAAGGTCTCGGACAAAAGCAAGGTCGTCGACCACTTGCTCGAAAAGGTCGACACGCTGCTCATCGGCGGCGCCATGGCCTACACGTTCCTGCAGGCCGCCGGTCAGCGCATCGGCGCCTCGCTCGTCGAGCGCGACATGCTCGGCGTCGCCGGCGAGGCGATCAAGAAGGCCAAGCTGCGCGGCGTGCGCCTGCTACTGCCGAGTGACCACGTCGTCGCCCCGTCCTCGATCTCCGAACACGCCACCGCCACCGTCGAAGGCGACATCCCCGAGGGGCTGATGGGCCTCGACATCGGGCCGCAGACGGTGTCCCGCTTCCGCACCGAAATCCTCGCGGCGCACACGATCTTCTGGAACGGCCCGATGGGCCGCTTCGAAATCGCCGCCTTCCGCCACGGCACCGACGGCGTCGCCCAGGCGCTCGCCGACAGCGGCGCCCTGACCGTCGTCGGCGGCGGCGACTCGATCGCCGCTCTCTCCGACAGCGGCCTCTCCGAACGCATCACCCACATCTCAACCGGCGGCGGCGCGGCGCTCGAGTTCATCGAAGGCCGAGTGCTGCCCGGTGTCGCCGCCCTGGAGAATGCATGAGCGCTGCGCGCAAGCCGATCCTCGCCGGCAACTGGAAGATGCACTGCCTGCGGGCCGAGGCCGAGGCCCTGGCCCGCGGCATCGCCGCCGGCTGCGGCGACCTGGCGGACCGCGAAGTCGTGCTCGGGCCGGCGTTCACCGCCTTGGACGTGGTGGCCCGCGCCGTCGCCGGCAGCGGCATCGGCGTCGCCGGCCAAAATCTCCATTTCGAGGCCAAAGGCGCCTTCACCGGCGAGGTCGCGGCGGACATGCTGCGCGACGCCGGCTGTACCCACGTCATCCTCGGCCACTCCGAACGGCGCCAGCTCTTCGGCGAAACCGACGACGGCGTGGCGCGTAAGGTCGCCGCGGCGCGCGCCGCCGGCCTGGTGCCGATCGTCTGCGTCGGCGAGACCCTCGCCGAACGCGAAGCCGGCACGACGCTGGCCGTGGTCGAGCGCCAGTTGCGCGGGGGTTTGCCGGGGTTGGACGCGGATGCTATAGCCGCCGTCGTCGTTGCTTACGAACCCGTGTGGGCAATCGGCACCGGTAAGGTGGCCACCCCCGAGCAAGCGCAGGAGGTGCACGCTTTCCTGCGTCGCACGCTGGCAGACATGGCCGGCGCGACGGCGGCAGACCGGTGTCGAATTCTCTACGGCGGGAGCGTCAAGCCCGACAACATCGACGAACTCATGAAGCAACCGGATATCGACGGCGCCCTCGTTGGAGGCGCCAGCTTGAACGTGGAATCGTTCCTACGCATCGTGCGGTTCGTCTGAGGCGCGCGCGCCAATCCCTTCGGTTCACGGATACTTATGTACATCGCGGTCACGGTCATCCACATTCTCGCCTGCCTGTTCCTGATCGGCGTCGTCCTGCTGCAGCAGGGCAAAGGCGCCGACATGGGCGCGGTGTTCGGCGGCAGCAGCCAGACGGTGTTCGGCAGCAGCGGCGCCGGCAACTTCCTGACGCGCCTGACCACGGCGACCGCGGTGATCTTCATGTTGACTTCGCTGACGTTGGCGTATACGTCGGCGCGCAGCACGACGGCGACGGTCTTCGACGACGCGCCGCTGTCGATTCCGGCGGAAGCGCCGGCAGGCGCGGCAGTCGAGTCGGCCCCGGCGGTGAACGGCGAACCCGCACCGGCGGCGGCCCCGCAACCGGAAGCCGCGGCCCCAGCCGCAGCCCCGCAGGCGGCAGCGGTTGCCGAAGGCGGCGTGCAAATGCAGCCGGCCACCGGCGGCGTTCAGATGGGCGGCGACGCCCCACCCTCCGGCGCGGCAGCGCAGGAGGCTCCCCAGGCGGAAGCAGCGGCAGCCCCGGCAGCCGAAGCACCCGCCGCCCCAGCGGCACCCGCCGCGGGACAGTGACACGACGCGGGCTTCCCTGCCCGCGAGCCACCCATGCGAGGATGGCGGAATGGCAGACGCGCTAGGTTGAGGGCCTAGTGGGGTAACACCCGTGGGGGTTCAAGTCCCCCTCCTCGCACTCTTCTTCTCGGTTCCCTCCCGAGGTCTCCCGCACGATTTCGCCCTGTGGCTCGAAGCCGAGGGCGCAAGCGCCGTTTCGCCCAGGTGAGACATTCCATATAGGACGTCGAGCATGCATCCGATCCAGCTTGCGATCGTCGGTTGCGGCGACATCGCCCGCTTCACCGCCCTGCTCTCGCGGCTCGTGCCGCAGGTCGCGCTCGCCGCGTGCTGCGACATTCAGAGCGAGCGCGCCGCGACCTTCGCCCGCAAACACCGCATCCCGCGAGCCTACGACGACTATGCACGCCTCCTGGCCGAGTCGAACTGCGACGCGGTCTACCTCGCCGTGCCGCATTTCCTGCACGCGGAAATGATCCGCGCCGCGGTGCAGGCCGGCAAGAGCGTGCTCGTCGAGAAGCCGCTCACCCGCACCTTGGCCGAAGCAGTCGCCCTGGTCGGCGCCGCCGGCGACGCCAAGATCGGCGTCAACTACCAATACCGCTACGACCGCGGCTGTTACGCCCTGGCGCGTGCCGTGCAGCGAGGCGAGCTCGGACGCGTGCACTCGGTGCGCATCAACGTGCCCTGGCACCGCACTGCCGCCTACTTCGATGCCGCGCCGTGGCACCGCTCCATCGCCCACGCCGGAGGCGGCACCCTCATCACCCAGGGCAGTCACTTTCTCGATGTCGCCCTCTGGGCCCTCGGCGAGATGCCGGTATCGGCGATGGGTTACGTCGCCACGCCCGGATTCGACGTCGAGGTCGACACCCTGGCGCACGGCACGGTCGAGACCCGTGGCGGCACGCTGGTGACCATCACCGCGACGATGGCGGCGGCACGCGAACGCGCCGTGACCATCGAGGTCTACGGAGACGCCGGCACGGCGACCTACACCAACCTACCCTGGCCCAGAGTGATCTTCGCCGGCGTCCGGCCGCAGCGCGAGCGCTCGCCCGGACGCGGCGTGCACGCCTTGCAGAAGAGTCTGGCCGGCTTCGCCCGCTGGGTTTTGGAAGGCGAGCCCTACCTCATCCCGGCGGCGAGCACGTTGCCGGTACTGGCGGCCGTCGACGGCATCTACCGCGCCGCCGCCAGCGGCCGCCGCGAAGCGATCGCCATTTAGGGACGAAATGCGTCTGCATGCGTTGATCCTTCTCACAGCCTGCCTTTTCCCAGCATGGGCAGCCGCCGAATCCCCGCGCGACTCGGAAGAGGGATGCGTGACCCATCTCGATCACCTGGCCTTCGCATTCGACGACCTGCGATCAGCGAAGTCCGAGATTCGTCATCAGGGGATCGGCCGACTGGTGCTCTACAAAGGTGATTCCGTCGCAAACGGAATCCTGGTCGAGCATTGGTTCGCCGAAACCGACCATTCGAACCGCCTGGAGATTCTTCACGGACTGTTACGCAATGGCGCGCTCTCGGAAGACGTGATCGCCGACTTCCGACGCTCCGCTGCCCGCTTCATGCCACTCGAGCGAGATCTTCGCCTCCAGGAACTCGAGGATGTACGGCAGGTAAAGCCCTAACGGAGCCGGTACAGCTGACGCCGACGATTGAACGTGTGGTTCGGCCCCGAGCCCCCTCTCGGCATGGAGAAGAACTGGGGGCAAACCATTGACGAGGTCTAGGCGAAGTCGAATGAGCTTCGCGCCCCTCTCGACACGCGAGGCTGCCCGCCACAGCGTTACTCGCCGACCGTAGCGCATGAAGCAGCCTTTTGTCCCGACCGAGCAACTGTCGGAGGCGTTTTGGCTTGCCCACAGCGGGCCGCGGCGTACCCCGTCGATGTCCGAGCCGTTTGACGGCTACACACGCTCGTGTGCATGCATGGAGCCCCATGGGAGGTGCCACAATCATGCAAAGACGAATCAACGTCTCGCTGTCCGAGGAGGGCCTCCGGCTCCTCGATCAGCTGGCACCAATAGGCGACTGAAGCCGGTTTCTCGACGACCTCGTGAAGAAAACAGCCCGCGATCGTGCGGCCCTTCGTGCCCGCCTCCAAGAGGGCTACCTCAAACGCGCCGAGCCCGACCGAGAGGTCGCCGCCGAGTGGGACCCACTGGCTGACGAAGCATGGCAACGCGACGAACGCCGATAGTTCCAAAGCGGGGCGACGTCTACGTGGTCCGACTTGATTCAACCGAAGGGGTCGAGATCGCCAAGACGCGGCCGGCGGTCGTCATCCAGAATGATGTCGGCAACCGATTCAGCGATCTCACGATCGTCGTGTCGATTAGCTCGAAGTACGACGCCGAACTCTAAGATTGCGATTGGCCCGAAAGGAAGCCGCCGCAGTCAGGCCCGCGCGGCTGACCGCCGGCGTTACGCTGCGATTTGGTCATGCCCGCGGAAGATCCGTACACGATGAAGCGCATCTTCTTAGTGCGGCATTGCGAGGCTACGGGGCAGGACGCTGGCGCGCCGCTCACTTCGCTTGGCCATGTACAGGCCGACTCGTTGGCCGCTCATCTGGAAACGGCGGGAATCGATCTGCTGGTGACGAGTCCCTTCACCCGCGCGCGGCAGTCCGTCGCGCCACTCGCCCAGCGCATCGGCCTCCCCGTCGAGACGGATGCGCGCCTGGCGGAACGGGTCCTGTCGGCCGCGCCGCTGGGGCATTGGCGGGAGGCACTCCGTCAGACGTTCAGCGATCCCGACCTGGTGTGGCCCGGTGGGGAATCGAGCCGAACCGCCATGGAACGTGGTCGTGCGGCTCTCGATGCGCTGCTGACCCGACCAGCACGCGCTCCGGTCGTCGTCACGCATGGCAATCTGATGGCGCTGATCCTGCGTTCGTTCCATCCGCGGTTCGGGTTCGAGACCTGGGAAGGACTTTCGAACCCGGACGTCTACCGCATCACGTTCGATGGCGAGCACGTCGACGTGGCCCGCACATGGAAGCCCGCCGCCTGACGATGCCCTCTTACAGCGAAGCTCTCGCTACCAAGTGAAGTCGCGACCGGCGTCGCGCTCGTCGGCACACGACCTCGTCGATCGCCTAGCCGACAGAACCATAGGCTCGACGGACCATCGCCACCTCGGCCGGGCGCCTAGCGGCAGTCTTCGACGCGCAGACGCGCCTCCGCGTCGCGCAGGTCGGTGCGGTCGCGGCCAAACGCGAACACAGGCGGTCGGCCGATCGGCGCCGCCACCGTAACCCAGGCGCCACCGGCGCGGCGCTCGCCGCTCCAGACGTCGAACCAATCGCCGCGCGGCAAGTACAACCTTCGCGTCGTGGCGCCTGCCTCGACGACCGGCGCCACCAACAACGCGTCACCGAGCATGAACTGGTCGTGGATAGGCCAGGTTTCGCGATCGTCCGGGAACTCGAGCATCAGGTGGCGGAGGATCGGTGCGCCATCGACTTGCGCCGCCGCGGCCAAGGTCGCGAAGTCGTCGCGCAGGGCGCAGTGCACGAAGACGAATCGCCGGAAATGCGCTGTCGTCTCGGCGTCGCTTTCCCAACTCCAGTTGTTGTCGCGGTCGGCACCCTCGTGGGTGCGCATGATCGGCGTGAACGCACCGAGCTCTGTCCAGCGCTGGAACAGTTCCTTCGTACTCGGCGTGCCCTTGGCGAAGCCCGCGATGTCGTGCGTGACGTAGGGCTGTCCGGCGAGGCCGAGGTTCAGCAGCGCCGGTACCACCGTCGGCAAGCCGTCGAGCCGGCTCCAGTTCGTCTCTTGGTCGCCGGTCCAGTGGATCATCGACGCCCCCTGCACCCCGGTCCAACCCGAACGTCCAAAGACCGCCCAATCACCTTCGGGGCGCTCCGCTTCCATCGCTTCGCGCGAGGCTCGCTGCCAATCCACCGGGAAGGTGTTGCGGCGCTCGATCGCCGTGCTGCCGTCGGCGAACCGTGCTTCGAGCGGCAGCCACTCGCCGAAGTCCGCCATCCAGCCGTCGACGCCGTAGTCGCGCACGATCGCCGCGAGTTCCTCGCGAAGGAACGTCAAGGTCGCGGGCTTCGAGAAGTCCGGGTGCGCGTCGCGCTGGCCGAAGTTCGGCACGGCGCCGCTGCGAATCGTTCGTCCGCTGGCGTCGGCCACGAGCAGGCCGGCCTCTTCCATCCGACGGTAACGTTGCGCGCCACCCGCGGGCGGGTCGGCGGCGGTGACGACGATGAACGGGTTGACGTAGACGAGGAAGCGGTAGCCGCGCCGGCGCAGGTCGCGCACCAGCCCGGCGAAGTCGGGGTAGCAGACGCCGCCGATCGCACCGGCGCAGTCCTCCTGCGGCCGCCAGCCGTATTGCACGCCGAAGCCGCCGTCGAGATTGATGCGCCGGCCGGTCCAGTCCTGCACCCACAACGCCCCGGCCGGAATGCCGTCTTCCTCCAAGGCGGCGGCCTCGGCAAGCACGGCGTCGCGCCCGCCCTGGGCGCCGATCCACAACGTCCAAGCCCAGTCGGGCGGCAGCGCCGGGCGGCCGACGACGTCGCCAAGCTGGCGGATCACGTCACGCACCGTCGGCCCATGAAAGACCCGCCAGCGCAGCGTCGAACCGCCGACGACCTCGATCCACGCACGCTGCGCATCGCTCCCGCAGAGGTCGACGTCGACCCTACGAGCGGTATCGATCAGTACGCCGAAGCCGCGCGCGTCGATGTACCAGGGCATGGGGAAATACGTCGTGTGCGCGTCGCCCACCGAGACGCCGGGCCCGCCGTCGCGGCCGTTGCCCTGTTCGTTGACGAGCAGCGAAAATCCCTCGCCGCGCTGGTCGGTGGCGTTGTACTGCTCGCCGAAGCCGTGGAACGTGCCGTCCTGGTCGCAGCGGGCGGCGAAGGCGAGCGAATCGGCCGGCGGGCCATGTAGGGTCAGGGTGAAGCTACTCGTCTCATCCGTATCGACGCTCGCCACGAGGCTAGCCGTGCGCCTGCCGTCGGCGCTGCGGTACTCGATCCGCGTCTCGCCGGCGCTTTCCTCGCTGCCGGCGAATTGCAGCGGATCGACCTGCTCGTCACTGCGGACGAAAGAAATGGTCCCGATGCCCGTCGGGGTTTCGGCGAAGTTGCGCGCCACCGGTCCGCCCGGAGCCAGCGCAAACAGCACGCGCTCGCCGAGGCGAAGTTCGAGAGCCCCCTCGGCGCCGGCGACGAAGTGCGGCGGCGACGGGACCGGTTCGCCCCCGCCGCAGGCGCTGAGCGTGGCGACGACGAGCAAGGCGGCACAGCGTACGAACCGCCGGCGACACATGCCTCGCACCTGCGCGCTGGTCTGTTCCATCTCGGGCGCTCCGCTCTATTCGGGCTCGGGCCAGGCCGCGAGCTGGGCGGTGCCGATACGGTTGCGCCGCGCGATTTCAGCGTAGACTTCGCCGTGCGGCAGGAGTCGGCGCGTCTTCTGTGGATCGTCCGCGTCGACCCGGTACATGCCCATGCGCACCTCGTTCATGCCGTGGTTCCACTCGTAGTTGTCCATGAACGTCCACCAGAAGTAGCCGCGCACGTCGGCCCCATCACGGATCGCACGCGCCACCCACGTCAGGTGTCGCACCAGAAAGGCACCGGCATCGACACGGCCCCAGTCCGTGCCGTTCTCGGTGATGTAGATCGGCACCTGGTAGTCACGGGTCACGCGCAGCAGCATCTCGTGCAACCCGCGCGGATCGTCTTCGATCATGGAGAGGCTCGTCGGCGAGAAGGTCAGCAACGGCGAAAACGCCGGCACCAGCGAGGTGGCGATGCCGTCGATGACTTGGCGGAAGTAGTAGTTGACGCCCAGATAGTCCATGCGTCCGGCGAGGTCGGCGCGGTAGGTCTTGCTGCCGTCGAACGCGGCGTCCAGTTCCCCCTTGATGGTGGCGTCGAGGAAGATGTCATTCCAGAGATAAGAGGCGTTCTCCGCGCCGCGACGATCGAGGGCGTCGTTCGGATCGAGCGGACGGAACGGCGCGACCGGCATGACGAGTCCGACTTCCGCCGCCACCCCGTCGCCGTCGGCGTCGGCCGCATCGTTGGCGTGCACGGCATCGTACATGCGGGCGTGCGCTTCGATCTCGGCGAGGATGATCCGCTTCGCCTCACGGAAGCGCAGGGCCACGGCCGGCGGCTGGCTGCGGCTGGCGCTCGGAAAGACGTAGCCGGCAAGTGCCGGGGCCAACGGCTCGTTGAGCGTCGCCCACAGGTCGACGTCGGCGCCGAACTCACGCGCGCAGAAGCCGGCATACTTGGCGATCTCACGCACTGCCCTCTCACCGTCGAGCCAACCGCGGCGCGTGCAGGCCTCGAGGTCGTCGTGACAACCGACCGCGTCATGCAGCCACGACGGCAGACTGTAGTGGTTGAGCGTGACCAGCAGCGTCAGTCCGTTGGCGCGGGCCGCGCGGAAGATGTCGTGGTAGCGGGCGATGGCATCGGCATCGGCGACGGCGTGCAGCGCTTCGTAGCCGTCGATCGCGTCGGTCGGCGCGGGGAAGATGCGGCTCCACTCGATCCCCAACCGAAAGGCGTCGTTGTGCAGTTCGTTGCGGGCTCGAGCGAAGTCGTCGGCATACAGTTCCCAGAATCCGGGTCCGCTCGATACCGGATCGCCGGCGAGATGAGCCGCGGGCTCGGCGACGATGGCGGGGGCGTTGACGAAATCGTACCAGTCCGAAAGCCGGTCCTCGCAGACGTCATGGTCGAGGGTCGGGCAACCCATGTCGGCCTGAAAGCCGCTGATCGCTGTGCCCCAAAGGAAGCCGGAGGGGAAGGCGATGCCGTCTTCCGTTTCGGAATCGGCGCCGCATCCGCCGGTGCACAGCAAGGCGAATACGAGAAGCATCAGGATCGCGCCGCGGCCGGCACGACCAGCGATCGTCCGGAGGCGGGTCCCGTGTGGCATGGCAGCCCTCCTTGGCCGTCGCCGGGCGTGCGACGGACGCCTGGAATCGACGCAAGAAGCGCACCAGCACCTGATCTCAATGGTGTTCGGGGCGAACGCGTTCGGCCGTCCCGCGGATGCGTGGGATCCGCACGGCCGATCGGCGCCTTCGCCACGGGAGCGAAGCCGCGGCGCCCGCCGTCAGAGGAAGGTCTGCGCCATCGCGAAGCCGTGGAAGCCGAACGGCACGTGGTGCGGCAGCGTCGCGACGCCGACCGTACGGGTGATGTCGGCGGCGTCGAGCACGACGACCTCGCTGCAATCTTTGCGGTAATCGTAGACGAGCGTCACCAGATAGCCCTCGTCCTCGGCTGCCGCCGCGTGCTGCGGCAAGAACAGCGGCTCCATGGTGAAGCGCCCCGGGCCGAAGTCGTGTGTCTGCACCGCGCCGCTGTCGCGGTCGAGCTTCTGTAGCGAGTTGAAGAAGATCTGCGTGCCGTTGTCGGCCATCGTCGCCATCCAAAGATAGCGATGGCGCAGTCCGGTGCGGCGCGGATCCCACACCGGGAACTCGCCCTGCAGCAGACCGGCGACCGCGCTCTCCGCGATCCGTCCGGAGGCGAGGTCGATGCTGTAGCGGTAGAGGTCGCCGGCGTCCGGAACTTCCGCGTTGAAGATGTCGCGCAGAGCACCGTCGACGGCGAAGTCCGGATAGCGGGTAACCTCGAACACGATGCAGCCGTCCTCCTCGAAGGCGTTGCCGTAGTGGATGAAGACGCCGGGCGGCAGCGCGCCATCGACCACCACACGCATCGTGTCGAGCTCGACGACGATGACGCGCGTCGGCCGCGACGGATCGAAGGTCAGACATTCGTCCAGGGAGTTCAGGCCGGCAACGAAACGCCACCAGTCGCGAAACTCGACCGGGCCGACGAGGAAGACCGCATGATTCTGCGTCAGGGCGAAGTCGTGCAAGAAGACCGGTGCCTCGAGCGGAACGTGGCCGGTCGCGAAGACCCGGCCCGCGGGCGTGATGCGATAAAGGTTGATGCGTGACGTCAGCCCCGGCTGTAACCCGAAGTTGACGTACTCGCCGGTAGCCGCCTGGATCTTGCCGTGGGCGGAGAACGGCCAGAGGAAGCCGAGGGCACCCTGGTAGTCGTACTCGCCGATCGTCGCCAGCGTTCGCGGATCGAGTTGCCAAGGGTGCCCGCCCTCCCAGAGCGTCAGCAGGCGGCCGGCGTGGATGACAACGCTGGTATTGGCGGCATTGGCCGGCAGACGGCCGATGTTGGCGAGCACGCCGCCGGGGCGTTGGGTGCCGAAGCCGCGGTACAGGATGCGCTGGGCCGCGGTCTCGGCGACGTACTTCGGCGTGCGCACGTAACGGTTGCGGAAATGGACCCGCCCGCCGCGAAAGGTGATGCGCGACAGCATGCCGTCACCGTCGAACCAGTGAGCGAATTTCTGACCGCCAATGCGGTTGCGCCCCGGCCCGTTCCGAAAGACGGTGGCGGCGAAGTCTTCCGGCAGTCCGCCGACACGGAAGTCGACCCAGTAGTCGAGTTCTTCCTCGAGCGCTTCGAAGCCGCGCCGGTGCGTGTGCGACGGCAGCCCTACATCGGCGTGGGTGAGACGACGGGGAACGACGGCGGGGCGGGCTAGGGTCATGTGCAATCCTTCTCGCGCGACCTATGTACCGTTCGTGACCAAAACGGAACCACGCCGCGCCGTTCCTGGCTTTCGTGCGGCGTGGTAGCGTCGGGTCATGTCATGCTCCAAGCGCTGGTGGGTGGCCCTCGAAGCAGTCGTGCTCGTCATGCTCGCGCCGATGCCGGGTGCCGGCGACGCGACGGCTCCACCCCGTAGGCAGTTGCTCTGGGGAGACACCCATCTCCATACCAGCAACTCCTTCGATGCCTACCTGAATCGCAACATGAGCTCCGACCCGGACACGGCCTTTCGCTTCGCCAAGGGATTGCCGGTGGTCCACCCCTTCCATCGCGCGCGTGTCCAAATCGACACCCCCCTCGACTTCCTCGTCGTCTCCGATCATGCCGAGTACCTCGGCGTGATCCGCCACATCGTCGACCGTGGCATCCCTCGCGACGATCTCGGTTTCTTCGACCGGCTCCGCGCCTGGTACGCCGAGCGCTGGCTGCGCGGCGTCGTCGAAAAGGACGAGGGTATGAGTGCCTTCCGCTCCTTCCTGCCCAAACCCAGCTCGGTCGAAGAGGCCGCGAAACATCCGCCCAAGCAGAAGATTCCCGCCGCGGCCGTCATGTCGAAGACCCTCTGGCAGGAAGCCGTCGCCACCGCCGACGTCCACAACGAACCGGGCAAGTTCACCGCTTTGATCGGCTGGGAGTGGAGTTCGACCCCGGCCGGCGCCAATCTGCACCGCGTCGTCTTCACCAACGCCGATGCCAAGACGGCCGGTACCATCCAACCCTGGAGTGCCGCCGACAGCATGTACCCGCAGGACCTCTGGCGCTGGCTCGACGACACCTCACGCCGAACCGGTGCCGACTTCGTCGCCATCCCGCACAACTCGAATCTGTCGAAAGGCTACATGTTCGGCGAAACGCTTCTCGGCGGCCAAGACTACACGGCGGAAATGGCGAGGATCCGCGCCCGCTGGGAGCCCGTCGCCGAGGTGACCCAAATCAAGGGTGACTCGGAGACCCATCCCGAACTGTCTCCCGACGACCCGTTCGCCGACTTCGAAACCTACGGGTACTACATCCAAAACGATGCCTCTTCCTACGAAGTCCAGCCCGGCGACTATGCGCGCTCGGCCTTACTGCGCGGCCTCGCCATCGAAGAGAAGATCGGCTTCAACCCCTACCAATTCGGCATGATCGGCTCGACCGATGCGCACACGGGCCTCTCGTCGGCCGAGGAGCCGAACTTCTGGGGCAAGCTGGCGCGCGACTCCATCCCCGAGAACAAGCGCAAGTCGTTCCGTGGCAAGGGTGGCCAGAACGGTTGGTCGATGTCGGCCTCCGGGCTGGCTGCGGTCTGGGCCGAGGAGAACACACGCGACGCCATCCTGGACGCCTTCCGCCGCCGCGAGGTCTACGCCACGACCGGCCCGCGCATCGAAGTCCGCGCCTTCGCCGGCTGGAACTTCAGCCAAGCCGACCTCCATGCAGCCTCGATCGCCGATGCCGGTTACACGCGCGGCGTGCCGATGGGCGCGCGCCTCGAACGTGGGCCGCACGGGGCGGCACCTACCCTTCTCGTGCACGCGGTGATGGATCCTCGCGGCGCCCACCTCGACCGCATCCAAGTGATCAAGGGCTGGATCGATGCCGCCGGCCAGACACATGAGCGGGTCTACGACGTGGCCTGGTCGGGCGATCGTAAGCCGGATGCCGCCGGCCAAGTCGGCCCCGTCGGCGACACGGTCGATGTCGAGACGGCGACCTACGACAACAGCATCGGCGCACCGGAACTCGCCGCCGCCTGGCGCGACCCCGACTTCGACCCCAACCTCAGCAGCTTCTACTACACCCGCACCCTCGAGATTCCGACGCCGCGTCACTCGCTGTACGACGCCATAGCGCTCGGCCTCGACGCCGCCGCGACGGGGCACCCCGCGGCGATTCAGGAGCGCGCTTACACATCGCCGATCTGGTACCGGCCACGGGCGGATAGCTGACCGAGAGCATTCCGCCAACTTTCACCGTTGACGGACGGGCCGCAATCCCTAATCGGAGGCGGCCTCCAGGGCCAGTCGGGCGGCGGTGTCGGCACCGACGAGTTGGACGCGCTCGGGCAGTAGCCGCTCCAGCGCCATGAACGAGTTCTCCAAGGACAGGCCGCCGTCGCTCGTCATGTACACCCACGTCACGGTTCCGGGCGGGTAACCCTCCAACTCCGCAGCCATGGTCGCAGGGCTCGGGAAGAACTCGGCATCGCGGCCATCGACACCACGCCACTGACGCGGCTTGAACACGACCGCCTTGCCGCCGTCGGCGCCGGAGAGGACGCGGTAGAATTCGGTCGGCGCCCAACGCGGAAACGCCGGGATCGCATACGGCACGTTGATCGGGAAGATGCCGCGAATCGCGCCATCGAGCTTGGCGTACTTCGGCAACAGCCGCTGCTCGGCATCGGTCCAGGTCGTGAACCAATCCCAGTGGATCACCGATTGAACGCCGAGGATGCGCGCGTCACGTTCGGTCGCGGCGACGAAGCGGTCGCCGTCCTCCGCACGCAAGGAAGTCGGGTAGGCGTAGAGGTGTCCGCTCGGCGGCAGCGCGAAGTAGTCGCGGCCGGTTTCACGGCCGGCGGCGTAGTACCACTCGAGCACGTCCGGAGCGAGTTCGGGCAAGTGCGGCGAAATCGTCCAGGTGAGCGGCGAGCACGGACTTTCCGGTCGCTCGCAGTCGGCGAGACGCTGGCGCAGCCAGGCGCGGCGCGTGGTCATGATGAACTGTACGTTGTCGCCGTCGCCGACGACGAAGGCGACATAGGTCTTGGTGGGATCGTAGTCGATGTCTTCCGGCTCGTTACGCTCGAGCTGGCCGGGCGTGTCGATCGGATCGCGGCGCGTCGAGAAGAACGACAGGTTGCCGGTTTCGGTCGGGATCGCGCCCATGTTGCGGGAATCGAGGCAGCGGGTCTGCGCTTCGTAGAGATAGCCGCCGATGAGCCACGAGTTGTTGTAGCCGTAGACGCCGAGCGGCGTCGGCCACTGGCCGCTGTTGACGATGTCGGAGAGCAGCTGCTTCTCGGGGTTGCCGTCGATGCAGCCGTTGACGAGGAAGGTGACGAACAGCTTGCGGGTGAAGACGTAGTCGACGAGGGCGGGAGACATGTCGCGCACGATGCGCGGGTTGGCGTGGTCGGTCGTGTCTTGCTCGTAGCCCGGATTGAGCATGGCCAAGCCCGTCGTCTCGTCGAGGTAGTTCTCGAAGGCGTACTGGGTGGCGAGGTAGCGCGTGCGCTTGTCGGCGAGTTCGACGACGGCATCGAGCGCGACCTCGCCGCAGCTTGCGGCCAGGGAGGTGTCCAGCGGCAGGGCATCGAGGGCCGCAGCCGCCGTGAGGATGGCCGGCAGCAACTCCTGCTGGTCGGCGTACGAGTAACGAACGCAGGCCGGAAATTCGCTGGCGCAGGAGGCGAGAAAGTCGGCAGCGCCGACAGTGGCGTCGGGCGTCAGATCGAGTTCCTGCAGCCACTGGGTGTCGCTCGCGCTGAAACGCACGAACACCGAGCCGCCGCGCTGGCGATTGTGCAGTCCGGCACAGGCCTGCACCGCCAGCTGCAATGGCGCGGGCGTCGCAGGGTCGACGTCGACGACGGTAAACCCGCTCGCCGAGGCCGATCCATCGTCGTCGCCGCAGCCGCCGAGCGCGAGCGCCAGCATCATCACAAAGCACGACACGAAGGCACACCGAGCGATGTCGCGGCGAAGGTGGCGACGGCGCAGGAACGGAGGGAATTGCATCATGGCCGCGAGTATCGGAGATCGCACCGGCGGCGGCAACCGAAAAGTCGCAGAAACGGAGAAGCCGAACCTACCGCCGAGAAATCGGCCCATACCAGGGCCTTCCGCAACCGTCTGCCCAAGCGATCGACCCTCGGATGCAGCCCGCGATCCGCACGACCTCGAACCACCTCCGTTTCTCCGCTTCGCCGTGGTGATGGATCTGCGCTACGCTGCAACCATGCAACCCCGGATCGACGAGATCGCCGACGGCATCTTCCGTATCTCGACGTTCGTGCCCCAGGTCACGCCGGACGGCTTCACCTTCAACCAGTTTCTCGTGCGCGCCGACGAGCCGTTGCTCTTCCACACTGGCATGCGCTTCCTCTTCCCCGCCGTACACGAAGCCGTCGGGCGGATCGTACCCGCCGCCAGCCTGCGCTGGATCGCCTTCGGGCACGTCGAGTCGGACGAATGCGGTTCGATGAACCAGTGGCTGGCCGCCGCACCGCGGGCCCACGTGGCGCACGGGGTGCTCGGCGTCGAGGTCTCGCTCAACGATCTGGCCGACCGGCCGCCGCGAGCGCTGCAAGATGGAGAAACGATCGACCTCGGCGGCAAGGTGGTGCGCCATATCGACACGCCGCACGTGCCGCACGCATGGGAGTCGCGCGTACTCTTCGAGGAATCGACGCGCACGCTCTTTTGCGGCGATCTCTTCACCCACACCGGCGACCGACCGCCGCTGACCACCGACGACATCGTCGGTCCAGCCAAGGCGGCCGAGGACGTGTTCCATTCCACCGCGTTGACGCCGGCGACGGCACCGACTCTGCGCGCTCTTGCCGAACTCGAGCCGACGACGCTCGCGGTGATGCACGGCTCGTCGTTCCGCGGCAACTGCCGCCAAGCCCTGCTCGACCTCGCCGACGACTACGCCCGCCGCCTTCGCGAAGCGACGAGCTGAGCGGCTTGCTTTCTCGGGGCATGCGACCGCAGTTTCGCCCCGAGCCTGTGCCTGGGACGTGACCCAGGCGACGACGGCGGGCGGCTTCGCATTCGTGGCGGCGGGTGGCATCTTGGGCGTTCGATGCACGCGGTCCAAGACATCCTCTCCGATCTGGTCGTCGTCCTCGCCGCGGCCTTACCAATCGTCCTCCTCTTCCAGAAGGCGCGCCTGCCCTCGATCGTCGGCTTCCTGATCACCGGCGTCCTCATCGGGCCGCACGGTCTCCGACTGATCGACGAGACCGAGTCCGTCGCCGCGCTCGCCGAGATCGGCATCGTGCTGTTGCTGTTCGTCGTCGGCATGGAGCTGTCGCTGCACCAGCTGGCGCGGCTCGGTCAGGCCGCGGTCTGGTCGTGCACCATCCAAATCCTCGGCACCTGCGCCGCCGTCTTCGGCCTCGCCCGCCTCGCCGGGCTCGACCCGGCACCGGCAGCGCTCGTCGGCTTTCTCGTCACCCACTCGAGCACCGCCATCGTGCTCAAGTTGCTCAACGACCGCGGCGAACTCGACGCGCCGCACGGTAGGGTCGCCGTCGCCATCCTCCTGGTGCAGGACCTCAGCTTGGTGCCGATGGTGCTGCTGACACGGGTGATGAGCACACCTGGCGCCGCGGACTGGGGCGACATCGGCCTGGCCCTCGGCAAGGCCGGCCTGGCGGTGGCGGCGATCATCCTCGGCTCGCGATTCCTCATGCCACGCCTGCTCGAATTCGTCGTGCGCCAACGAATTCCCGAGCTGTTCGCCGCGACCATCGTCCTGCTGTGCTTCGGGACGGCCGGACTCGCGGCGCAGTTCGACTTGTCGCTGGCGCTCGGGGCGCTGCTCGCCGGGCTGGTGATCTCGGAATCCGAGTACAGTCATCAGATCGTCGCCGACCTACTGCCGTTCCGCGACGTGCTGAACAGCATCTTCTTCATTTCGATCGGGATGCTGCTGCAGCCGTCGTTTTTCCTCGAACACCCGGCGTTGGTGCTGGGGCTGAGCTGCGGCATCATCGCCCTCAAGCTGGCGATCCTGTTCCTCGCCATCGTTCCGTTTCACGGCTCGCCGCGTATCGCGACGCAGGCCGCCTTTCCGCTCGCCAGCATGGGCGAACTCGCCTTCGTCCTCGGCGGCATCGGATTGACGTCCGGACTGATCCAAGCGGCGCACTACGACGTCTTCATCGCCGTCGCCATCGTCACCATGGTCGCCAGCCCGTTCCTGATGGTCGCCGCCGCTCCCGCCGGCCAGTGGATCCAGCAGCGCTTCGGTCTGCGCGAACCGCCGGTGGAAGAGCGCACCCCGCTGCGTGATCACGTGCTGATCGTCGGCTTCGGTCTGAACGGCGAGAACCTGACCAAGGTCCTCTCCGAAACCGGCATTCCCTACGTCGTGCTCGAATTGGATCCGGAGCGGGTGGCTGCGTCGCGGCTGGCAGGCGTGCCGATTCTGTACGGCGACGCGACCCACGCCGCGATGCTCGAACACGCGGGCCTCGCCGGTGCGGCGGTGTTGGTCATCGCCATCTCCGATCCGCAAGCGACACGACGCATCGTCGCCATCGCGCGCGATCGCTGCCGCGATCTGCCGATCATCGTCCGCACGCGCTACGTCTCCGAGGTCGATCGCCTCGAACGCCTCGGCGCCACCGAGGTCATCCCCGAGGAGTTCGAGACTTCGGTCGAAATCTTCGCTCGCGTCCTGCGCCGCCTGCGCGTGCCGCGCAACGTGATCCAGCTGCAGATCGAGATGATCCGCAACCAGAGCTACGGCATGTTGCGCGGCGTGCGCTTGGCCGACCAGCCTCTCGGCCAGTTGGAAGAGATCCTCGCCCGCACGTTGACCGAGTCGTTTCTCGTCGGCGGCGAGTCGCCCGCTTGCGGCCGGTCGATCCGTGAATTGAACCTGCGCCGCGCCACCGGCGTGACCATTCTGGCCGTGATCCAAGACGGCCTGGCGACCGCCAACCCCGACGCCGACTGCGTCATCCACGCCGGCGACACGCTCGTCTTGTTCGGCGACCACGCCAGTCTCGACCGGGCGCTGGCGGTGCTCAGCGGCGATGTCGAACCGACGGCCGCGACCACTCCCACGGCATCCGCTCGCGCCGATGAAGCCGGCTCGCACTAAAGAATCGGCCGCCCGAGAAATTCCGCACCGCGGCGTGTTTCCCCCGTGAATCCTTCACAAAAAACGGGTATGGTCCGCCCGCGAAGGAGACCGCGGCGCATGATACGACGATTGATAGGGGTCCTGTTCGTTCTCGGATGGACGGCGACAGCCGCAGCGCAAGTCCAAATCTCGGTGGTTCCGCTATCCCAGTCCGCCTTTCAGGGAAGCAGCGTGACCGCGGCGGTCGTGGTGTCGGGTCTGGGCGCCGGGAGTTCTCCTTCGATCGGCAGCTTCGACGTCAACGTCGCCTTCGACCCCGCCCGACTCGATGCGCAGTCGGTGGTCTTCGGCCCTCACCTCGGCGACCCGTCCTTGGCGCAGGCCAACGTCGGCTCGAGCTTGCTCGCCGCCAGTGTCAACGCCTTCGAAGTATCGTTGCTGCCGTCGGCGACGCTCGAGGCATCCCAGCCCGCCAGCTTCGAATTGTTCCGCATCACCTTCACGGCAGTGTCGCTCGGCACCTCGCCGCTCGACGTCAGCGTCGTCGCCCTCGGCGACGAGGATGGGGATCCGCTGGCGCCGACCGTGGTCGACGGCAGCATCACCGTCAGCGCCATTCCCGCACCGACAGCGGGCAACATCGGGCTTCTCCTCCTCGTCGGGATGCTGCTGGTCGTCGCCTACCTTGGCGGCTGCGATCGGCACTCAGCCGCGCGGATCGTGCTCTTGATCGGTGCCCTTGCCGTGGCGCGCCCGGCCAACGCAACCGCGTCGATACCGGGGGACATCGACGGCGACGGCGATGTGGATCGCGACGATCTGGCGCTTGTTCTCGTCGTGCGCAATGCATCGGCCGATGGCCCCGACGACCGACGCGATCTCGACGGCGACGGCAGCATCACCGTGCTCGATGCGCGCCAGCTGGTACTGTTGTGTAGCCACCCCCAGTGCGCCGTATTAGCGCCGCCGACCGTGACGTCCACCCCGACGTCGACCCAGACATCGACCCCAACGTCCACCCCAACGTCCACCCCGACATCCACCCCAACGTCCACCCCGACGTCCACTCCAACGTCCACCCCAACGTCCACCCCGACGTCCACCCCGACGTCCACTCCGACGTCCACCCCAACGTCCACTCCAACGTCCACCCCGACGTCCACTCCGACGTCCACCCCAACGTCCACTCCGACGTCCACCCCAACGACTACGCCGACCGAAACACCCACAGAAACACCCACCAGCACACCCACCGACACCCCTACGTTGACGCCCACGGATACGCCGACCGATACGCCCACGCCCGTCCCCACGAGCACCCCGACCTCCGCGCCGGCGCAAAAGATCGCCTTCATCACCAAGGCAACCTTCAATGGCAATCTCGGCGGCCGCACCGGCGCCGACGCCAAGTGCCAAGCCGCCGCCACCGCCGCGAACCTCCCCGGCACCTTCCGCGCCTGGATCTCCGACGCCAGCGGCTCGCCGAGCAGTGACAACACCTTCACCAAGGCCACCGTTCCGTATGTCACCGTCTCCGGCACCAAGATCGCCGACAGTTATGCAGACTTGACCGCCTCCATCCTCGGCGAGATCCTCGATACGCTCATCAACGTCGACGAGACGGGCACCGTCTCCAGCGCGACCAACGCTTGGACCGCCACCACCTACACCGGTGCGGCGCGGTCCGTCTTTGCCAACGCCGCCTTCGACACGTGCGACAACTGGACGAGCAATACCGCCGGGACCACCTTCGCCTGGACGGGCTCGCCGCAGATCAAGACGTATCTCTGGACCGAAGGGGCGCAAGCCGGCTGCCACTTCACCTTCCCGCTCTATTGCTTCCAGCAGTGAACCGGCCATGCATGCGACCCCCCTGCGGCGAGCTGCACGCCTGGTGCGGCGACGAACATACCATCTGTTGACGGCACTGGGCCTGGGTGCTCTCGTAGCCGCCGGCTGCGGCGACGACGACGGCGGCACCGGCTCGGTGCAAGGCCGCTTCCACGCCCTCACCTACAACGTCGCCGGCCTGCCGCAGGGGCTTTCGGGTTCGAACCCCGCGCGGAACATGCCGTTCATCGGCCCGCTGCTCAACGACTACGACCTCGTGCTGCTGCAAGAGAGTTGGCGCACTCCCGATCCCAACCCACTTCGACCGCTGCGCGTCTACCACGAGATTCTCGAGGCGGCTTCCCTCCACCCCTATCGATCCGAGCCTCTGCCGCTGCCGCTCAACGGAGACCCCGAACGCCCGACGGCGATCGTCAGCGACGGACTGAATCATTTCTCCGACTTCCCGTTCGGCGACGTCTATCGGCAGCGCTGGCAAGGCTGCGACAACTCGGCGGCCGACTGCCTGTCGCTCAAGGGCTTCAGCTTCGCCCGCACCGAGCTCGCGCCGGGAGTCTGCGTCGACGTGTACAACCTGCACGGCGAGGCTGGCAGCACCGACAACGACCTCGACCTGAAGGACGACAACACCGAAGCGCTGCTCGCCGCCATCGACGAGCTCTCCACCGGTCGTGCGGTGATCATCGGCGGTGACTTCAACATGCGCCTGGTGCGCGAGCGTGACGCCGCCAACCTCGGACGGCTCGTCGCCGAAGCCGGGATGACCGACGCCTGCATCGCGGTGGGCTTCTACGACGAACAGGAAATCGACAAGTTCTTCTTCCGCTCGAGCGACACCGTCGCCATCACCCCCCTGTCGTGCGTGTTCGAGACGGACAAGTTCGTCACCCCCGACGGCCAACCCCTGAGCGACCACGAACCGCTCGCCGTCGAGTTCTCGTGGGTCGCCACCCCCTACGCCGGCGTCGATCGCGGCGTGTGCTTCTGAACCGACGACGGACTCGTCCGCGGGCGCGTCCGCCCTCAGCCGCCGACGCGGCGGCGACCGAAGACCATCGCCTGGAGATCTCCGTTCGTCTGGAAGCTGAGGATCAGCAGGTAGGCCGACAGAAACAACATGCCGCCGAATACGGCGACCAAGCCGAGCAGCAGGCCGCCGGGGCTGAATTCGTTGCGCCACGCGGTCCACAGACCGGACAGCAGCAAGAAGGTCATGAAGTCGAAATTGAACTGACCGGGCCAGGTCATGGCCGCCATGTCGCCGAAGAAGATGGGCAGCAGGTTCCAACCGTGAGCGGAGATGGTGACCGCGGTGTAGGCGAGGATCGCCAGCAGGCAAGCAGCCAGGAAGCAACGGAACTGCATCATCGAACCCTCCTCTTGCGCGCCAGCGCCCGGAATGAAAGCAAGGCGTCGATGGCGCGTGACCCGGCCGGCGTTGCTTTCGTTTTCCCCGGCGCACCTTGTAGCATTCGCTACACGCTAGCCCTTCGTAGCAGTTGCTACAAGAGGAGCCGCCATGGTCGTGCGTGACGAGCAGCGACAACGCGTCATCGAACGCCTGGCGGCGCATCTCCTCGCCACCGGCCTGGCACAGTCGAGCCTGCGCCAACTCGCCGACGCCGCCGGCGTCAGCGATCGCATGCTGCTCTACTACTTCCGCGACAAGTCCGAGGTCCTGGCGTCGGCCATGCAACGGGTCGCCGGCGAACTGGCGGAGCGCCTCGCCGCCGCCCTTCCGGCGGAGGAGCGCCTGCCCCCGGCCGAACTGATCGCTCGCGCCCTGCGCCTGACGACGGGCAAGGCGATGCGCCCGTACATGCGCCTGTGGATCCAAGTGGTCGCCGCGGCAGCGCGTGACGAGGCACCCTTCGCCGACGTGGCGCACGTCATCACGACCGGCTTTCTCGCGTGGATCGATGCCCGGCTGGAGGTCGATGCGACACACGACCGCGCCGCCACCGCCGGCTCGATCCTCGCCTTGATCGACGGCGCGGCGCTCGTCGAGATTTGCGCCGGCGAAGCTCTCGCCACCCGCATCGCCCGCGCCCACACGCGCCCGGCGACGCCAGCCAGCAAGCGCAAGGCTCGATCCCGCTGAACCGACGACCGCATTCGCGCGGCATCCAGCAGCCGAACCCCACCCTCGCCCGCGCAGTGGCCGACCTTTGAGTTTCGCCGACGTGCGACCTAGTTTCGGCGCATGCTGCAATACCTCGAGCCGTTCTTCGGCCTCTTCCTCACGGTCCATCAATGGCTCTACGAAGTCAGTGACGGGCGGATCGGCGCCAACATCGGGCAGCGGCCGATGTTGCTATTGCGCACCGTTGGCCGGCGCACGGGCCAACCGCGGACCGCCGCCCTGCTGTACGTGCGCGACGGCGACGCGTTCGTCGTCATCGCCTCGAAAGGCGGCGCCCCGAACCATCCGGGCTGGTTCCACAACTTGCGCGCTCAACCCGACGTCGAAATCCAAGTGGGCCGCGAACGCATCCCCGTGCGCGCCCGCCTCGCCGAGGGCGACGAACGGACCCGCCTGTGGGCGCGCGCCGATGAAGTCAACGAGGGGCAGTACACCGTCTACCAAAGCCGCACCCAGCGCCCCATTCCCGTCGTCGTCCTCGACCGCCGCTGACCGCCCGCCGAGGTCCGCTCGCGACGGCTGGCTCCCCAACCTCCGAGAGGGCCTGGGGGAGTGCATGACCGCGCCGTTGCGGCTGGCGCCGCTGCCTCCGACGTGGCATGGGATACTTGAGTATTGGCGCCTCGCCGCCATCGAGGAGGAAGCATGAAATCCGTCGTCCGCGGCTGCCTCGCCCTGGCCTTGGGCCTAGGGCTAACCACGTCCGCCCACGCGCAGAAGCCCTACGCCTACCCGGCGAAGGGACAAACCCAGCAGCAACAAGACGTCGACAACGCCGAATGCGACCGATGGGCTCAGTCGCAAAGTGGCGTCGACCCCAACGCGCAAGCCAAGGGAGGCGTCGGTGCCAACGCCGGCGGCACGGTGCGCGGCGCGGCGCGCGGGGCTGCGATCGGCGCCGCAGTGGGCGCGATCGCCGGCGATGCCGGCAAGGGCGCCGGCGTCGGCGCAGTGATGGGTGGAGTCGGCGGTCGGCAAGGCTCGAAACACCAGCAGGCGGCGCAGCAGGCGCAGTCGAAGGACAGCTACAACCGCGCCTTCGCCGCCTGCATGGAAGCGCGCGGCTACACCGTGAAATGACGCCGAGCGGCCCGCCGTGCGGCGCGCCGCTCGCCCTGTTGGGGGGATCCCCGTGACACATCATCCGACTCGACCCTCAAGCCGCGGCTTCGCGCCACGCCTCATCGCAGTCCTGGCGCTCGGCGCCCTTGCCAGTGGTTGCGCGACCCCGATCGGCGTCAACCGCCTGCGGCCGCAAACCGCCAATCAGCTGCTGACCGCGAGCGTACTCACCACCGGTGCACCGGGAGCGCCGGCGCAGGAGTTCCTGTATCGACTCGGGTTGTCCGAGCGCTATGCTGAAGAACCGGCAGCCGTCATCCAGGAGTTGCACGCCGGTCTGGGTGGCGTCGACGATGCTGATCGGCTCTACGCCCTGGCCGAACTCACCTTCGACTACGCCGAACGCGAGGACGAGCAAGGCTACTTCCTCGCCGCCGCCGCCTACGCCTGGGCCTTCCTGTTCCCGAGCGAGGGTGCCCGCCCGAACGAGTTCGATCCGCGCGTGCGTACGGCGCTGGACCTCTACAACCGCGGCGTCACCGCCGGCCTCGCCGCGGCGGAGGGCAACGAGGTCGACCTCCGGGCGCGCCAGATCCCCCTGCCCTTCGGCACTCTCGCTGTGAGTGTCGACCCCGCCGGCTTCCGCATCGGCCAACTCGGGCTCGAGCATTTCGTCTCGCTGGCAGACTACGACGTGCGCGGCCTGCGCAATCGCTATCGCAAGCGCGGCATCGGCGCTCCCCTGGCAGCATCGGTGGCGCGCCACTCGGTCTCCATCGAGCATTGGGTGGCGCCCCGATCGAAGATTCCCGTCTCGGCCCTGCTCCGCTTCGACGACCCGCGGCGCGGCATGGACGAGGGGGCGCTGCAGGCAACCCTCGAGTTGCACGACCCCGCCGTCGAAACGTCGGTGCGCATCGGCGACACCACGGTCCCTCTCGAAGCCGAGACCACGACCACCCTCGCCTACCAGCTCGAGGGCGCGCCCGTGTGGGACTTCGAGATCGCCGGCTTTCGCCGCGGTGACTTCAGCCTCGCGTCGACCTCCGACAACCTCTTCATGCTGCACCCATACCACCCGGGCCGCATTCCGGTGGTCTTCGTGCACGGCACGGCCTCGAGCCCGGCGCGCTGGGCCGAGATGGTCAACGAGTTGATGAACGACCCGGTGCTCGGGGCGCGCTACCAATTCTGGTTCTACACCTACAACACCGGCAACCCGGTGGCGTACTCGGCGATGGGACTGCGCAAGGCCCTGGTCGACGTACGCCGCGACCTTGATCCGGACGGCACCGACCCGGCCCTCGACCAGCTGGTCGTGATCGGCCACAGCCAGGGTGGCCTCCTTACCAAGATGACCTCGGTGGATAGCGGCACCCGCTTCTGGGACAACGTCTTCGACACCCCGTTCGACGAGACGCCGCTCAGTCCGGCGATGCGCGATCTCCTCGGCAGCAGCATGTTCGTCCAGCCGCTGCCGTTCGTGAAACGCCTGGTGTTCGTCTGCACGCCGCACCGTGGCAGCTTCTTGGCCGAGAACTTCCTCGGCAAGATCGCGCGCCGCCTGGTGACGTTGCCCGCCGGTCTCACGAAGGCCAGCCTGGAGTTGGTCAAGCTCAATCCGCGGCTCGCGGCACGAAACGCTTGGCGCATGCCGACCGCCATCGACAACATGGATTGGTCGAACCCGTTCCTGCGCACGCTGGCGTCGCTACCGATCGCGCCCGGGGTGAAGGCCCATTCGATCATCGCCGTCGACGGCGATGGCCCTCCCGAGGAAGGCGACGACGGCGTCGTCGAATACACCAGTGCCCACATCGGAGGCGTCACCTCACAAATCGTCGTGCGCTCGAGCCACTCGGCCCAGGGCCAGCCCGCAACGATCGAAGAGGTGCGTCGCATCCTGTTCGAGCACCTCGGGGAACCTTGATGCACCGCATCGCCAAGTTCGTGGGTCGCGCCGCCCTGGTCTTGCTACTCCTCGGCTGCACCGGCTGGGCCGTCGGCGCTCTGCACCTGGGCCCGCCACACGCCACCGGCGCCGCCGTCGCCATCGGGCTCGTCGGCCTCGTGGCGATCGGCACCAGCTTGCGCCCACGTCTGCACGGCGGACCGCTCGTCGTCTTCGCCCTGGCTTGGCTCACCGTCCTCGCCTTCTGGCAAACCGTCCGGCCCTCCAACCAGCGCAACTGGCAACCGAGCGTCGCCCGCACGGCACACGCCACGATCGACGGTGACCGGGTCACGATCTACAACATCCGCAACTTCGACTACCGCAGCGAAACCGACTTCACCGTGCGCTACTACGACAAGACGTACGATCTACGGGAGTTGGACGAGGCGGACCTCATCGCGGTGTACTGGATGGGCGACGCCATCGCCCACATCATGGTGAGCTTCGGCTTCAGCGGCAAAGACTACCTCACCGTCTCGATCGAGACACGCATGGAACAGGGCGAGTCGTACGATACGCTCGCCGGCTTCTTCCGCAATTACGAGATCGCCTACATCGTCGGCGACGAACGCGACCTGATTCGGCTGCGCACCAACTACCGCAAGGACCCGCCCGAGGAGGCCTATCTCTTCCGCACCAATGCTCCGCCGGAGAACGTGCGCCGTCTGTTCCTGAGCTATCTGGAAGAGATCAACTCGCTGCACGAACAGCCCGACTTCTACAACACGCTGACGACGAACTGCACGACCAACGTGTTGCGTCACACGCGCGTCAACCCGGGCGATCATCGCTACTCGTGGAAGATCCTGCTGAGCGGCTATGCGCCGCTGTACACCTACGAACGCGGCGGACTCGGCAACGACCGGCCGTTCGAAGAGATCAAGCGGGCGGCGCACATCAACCCCAAGGCGCAGGCCGCCGACACGGCAGCCGACTTCTCGCAGCGCATCCGCGCCGGCATGCCCAAGCCGCCGCCGCGCCCCGTCGCCCATCCGTAACGCCGCGGAAAGCGGGCCGGCGCACGTCGCAAGCCTGCGGCGCTGGGGGCCATGCCCCGTTCGCAGAATTGGTTCACCACGAAGCCCCCCGCGCCCCTCGTCGAACCCATCAACCACCCACCCCCGCCGGAGGATCCCTCGCCTCCTCGACCGAACTCGTGCTTCATCCTCACCCTCGACGGATTCCACGGTGGGGTGAGCTTCGCTCCCTCGTTCCCGCAAGAGCCGCAGCCGGCGCGTACGCACGCGACGGGGCCACGTCCGCACGCTGGCACCCTGATTGCTGCATCTAAAGACCAGCGACTGCGCCGTAAAGGCGCGAGTCGGAAGGGAGTCCGAGGGATGAAACGTCTTGCACTACTGGTTGTGTTGCTCCTCCTCGCCGCGAGTCCGACGCCGGCGGCGACGGACGAGGCAAAGTGTATCAACGGCATCGTCAAGGCGAAGATCAAGTTGGAGGAATGCGTCTACAAGTGGGCTGCGAAGCAATATGTCGCGGGGTCCGTATCGACGGCAGACGATGTCCAGAAACGGTTGTCGAAATGCCGGGAACGCTTCAACGCCGTATGGCCCAAGCTGGCAGCACTAGGCAATAGTCCGACCTGCGGCGGCAAGGCGCGCTTCGCCGACAACGGGCTCAGTGTCACCGATCACCTCACCGGGTTGACGTGGGCCAAGTTCAACGATGATGATGATTCGGTTCTTTACTGGGAGACATCGTACGCACTGATCAATACCGACCGGGAAGACGGCAGTGCCTTCACCACACTTCTGGCAACGCTCAACACCGCACCTGGATTCGACGGCTCTCAGGGGTGGCGTGTACCGACCTTCATCGAGTTGAACTCGATCATCGCCGATGCGTACCCATGTAGTCGCCCCCCACCCACGATCGCTTGCGTCGACCCCGCTTTCGGGCCCTACATGCCGACGGGCTTCTCCTCGTGCTCGGCAACCCGCTGGGTGGAACCTGCGTGGTTCCGGCAATTGAACATCGACACCGTGGACGGTCTTGCGGGACATGGCGATCCGGCAAGCGAATCGATCATTCTCCCGGTCCGCGGCGGCTACTGAACCCGACCGTACACGGCCGTCCGCATGCGCTCGAGGCCGTCGTTGCGCCCCGGCGTGTTGCGTCGGACCGTTCGAGCCCTCGCCACCGTGATTCGCAAGGCTTGCGTCACGGTGGCGGGGCTCATTACAAGACGGCATGCATAGCCTGCGCTACGTGATGCTACGCTTGGCGGTGGGCCTGGGTGCCGTCTTCGCCGTATTGCTCCTGTCGTTCACGCTCCCGCCAGTCCCGTTGGATGGTATGGTCGCCGTCGTCGCCTATTGGATTGCCGAGTCGGGCGACACCTACGGCCTACCGATTCTCGCCATCATGCTGCTCGGCTTGCTCGTCGGGCGACCGGGCATTTCGGCGGATCGGCGGCTGCGCGAGTTGGGTCTCATGCTCGCCGTCGGCACGCTCCACCTCGCGGGCGGCGCCTACATCAATGAAAACGGCATCAAGCCATGGTTCTCGGTGCCGCGTCCCAACATCGTCGCCCTGGCGAAGGCCGGGACGCTGCGCATGCAAGCGCCCGAGTTTTACGCTCTCGGCGACAAACCCGCGCGTACGGCCTACCTGGAGAAGGTTCTCGCCGCTCCCGACGCCGCGTTGCCGCCGATGGATGCACGCGTGCGCCAACATTGGGGCCACATGACGGGCTACTCGTTCCCATCGGGGCACTCGTTTTCGTCGATGCTGGCGACCACCTTCTTCCTCGCCATGGGCCTGACGATGTTGCCGCGGCGTCGCCTCCTGCCCTTCCTGCTCTTGCTGCCGTGGGCCGTGGCGGTCTGTTACTCGCGCGTCATCCTACGCGTGCACGCGCCGCTCGACATCTGCGTCGGCGCCCTGCAGGGCATCGCCGTCGGCCTACTCGCCTACCTCATCGTCCGCAGCCTGTTGCGCCCAGCCCCTTCTGCAGCGTGACCCTACTTGGCCCTTGCTCCTTGGCCCTTGGCCCTTGGCCCTCAAATTCCAACGAAGCTGACGATCTCGTCGAGCGGGGCACGCTCGGTGCGCAGCGTGTTGATCGGGTGTGTCTCGTCGAGATAGCCGATGGCCATGCCGCAAAAGAGCATCAGCTCGGGCGGTATCTCCAGCAACTCGCCGAGAGTCTTGTACCAAATCGACCAGGCCTCCTGAGAGCAGGTGTGCAAACCGTGCTCCCGCGCCAACAGCATGATCGACTGCATGAACATGCCCAGATCGGCCCACTGCCCCTGCTGCATGTCGCGGTCGATGGCGAAGAACAACGCCGCCGGAGCGCCGAAAAATTCGAAGTTACGGGCGAACTGCTGTAGCCGCCCGGCCTTGTCCTCTCGCCCGACGCCGATCGTGGCGTAGAGGTCCTCGCCGCACTTGAAGCGACGCGAGCGATAGGGCTCCTTCAGCTTCGGCGGATAGATCTCGTACTCGCTGCCCTCACCGAAAGGGTTGGTCTCGAGCTTCTGGCGCATGCTCGCCTTGAAACGCGCCATCTCCTCGCCGCCGAGCACCCATACGCGCCACGGCTGCAGATTACCTCCCGACGGACTGCGCCGCGCGACTTCGAGAATCGAACGGATCAACGCGCCCGGCACGGGCGTCGGGAGGAAGGCACGCGCACTGAAGCGCGACAGGATGGCCTCGGAAACGTTCATCGGGTTCACTCTTTCGCATCCGTGGGTCGGAGCGCGGCAACGACGGCATCCGACGTGGTCGCCATTTCCACGGCGACGACCTGCAACGCTTCGAGGCGCAGAAGAGTGACCTTGCCCGCCTCGGCCGGCAGGTGCGCCGTGGCGACGCCGTCGCGGTCGAGCAACATGCGATACGGCCGCTTCTGCAGTTTCGGAATCGCGAACCAGCGCGCGATCAGACTCGGCATGCCGGAGATCTCGGCGACGACGACGGCACCGGCATCGGCCAGCTTGGCCGCCCCGTCGACGGCCAGAGCCTCTTCGACCAATTCGGCGCCGTCCATGTCGCGGGCATAGAGCACCAGCTGGGTCGAGGCGTCGACGCTGCCGGGCACCTCGTGTTGGTCGTGGAGCGTCAGCGGCGCCAGGGTCGAACCGACGCCGACCGCATCGCCGGCAGCCGCCGACGAAGCGAGCACGAGCAGGAACAAGGCGAAGCGAAGCATTTGCATTGCGCGACTCTAGCAAAGTGCCGCCGTCGGGAAAGCGCACGGCGAGGGCTCGGGGCTCGGGGCTTAAAGCTTAAGGCTTAAGGCTTAAGGCTTAAAGCATAAAGCGAGTGGAGCCTTGTGCCTTCCGCCTTTCGCCTTTTGCCTTTCGCCCTTCGCTTTTCGCCTTCATCCCAAAACGGGATGATACGCTGCGGCGGTGCGCGGCACGGTGCCGTCGAGGCGCGGGTCGGGATCGATTTCGATCTCACGCCGGTAGGCGCGGAACCCGTGTTTCTCGTAAAACGGCACCGCCGCCGGATGGTCCAACGTGCAGGTGTGCAGCCAGACCCGCCCGACTCCCGGGCGCCACGCGAGGCGCAGCGCTGCGGCGATCATCCATGCCGCCGAGCCGCGGCCGATGCGCTCGGCGACGACACCAAAGAAAACCAGCTCGCAGGCGCCATCGACACGGAAATCGAGTTCGACCATGCCGATGTCGCGCCCCTGCTCGCGCGCCACATAGATCTCGACCGCAGGATCCTCGACGATCCGTCGCAATGCCGCGTCGTCCATGACGAGGCGACTGAACCACAACCACTCCTCGCCCACCTTGCGATATAGATCGCGGTACCAAGCCAGCGATGGACGCTGCGCTCGCTGTAGCCCACAGCCGGCGGGCAGCGGCGACGGTGCCGACGGCGGCTGCATCATCTCGAGATGGGTCACCACCGCGGCGATACAGCCGGGCGGGACATCCATGCGGGTCGAAGTCATGGTCGCAATTCACCTCCGTTCCGGCCTATAGCGCGAGGCAGGAGGACGACTGCATGGAAGCCACTCAACCGCGAGTCCCGGCCCTCACCGAAGATCAGTGGACGGACGAGGTGCGCGCCATCCTCGCACCGACGACCGCCCTCAGCGGCGGCCGCGTCTTCAACATCTTCGCCACGCTGGCGCATCATCCCAAGCTCCTCAAGCGCTGGTTGCTCTTCGGCGACCATGTCTTGTCGAAGTCGACACTGCCGGCGCGTGAGCGCGAACTCGCGATTCTCCGCGTCGGTTGGCTCTGTCGCTCCGAGTACGAGTGGGCCCAACACGTGGTCATCGGCAAACTCGTCGGGCTGAACGACGACGACATCGAGCGCGTCCGGCGCGGCCCGGAGGCCGAGGGCTGGTCGCCGGCCGAAGCGGCGCTGCTGCAGGCCACCGACGAATTGCACACCGACAAGTACATCGGCGACGCGACGTGGGCCGCACTCGAGCAACACTTCGACCTCCAACAACGCATCGACCTGATCTTCGCCGTCGGGCAGTACACGCTGGTATCGATGGCTCTGCGCAGCTTGCGCGTGCCGCTCGACCCAGGCCTGACGGGCTTTCCCCAAGAGTGACTCGAATCTGCTTGTTGCAAATCTTCACCACGCAGGCACGGAGTCGCCACGAGGCCACGAACCTGCTTCTGTCCAGTCCAAGCTCTCCGTTTCTGCGTGTCTCCGTGGTGCAAAGGGACGCAGCGCCGCCGCGTACACCGGCATCACGCGGCGGCGGCCAACAGTCGCACCACTTGCGCGTGCAACTCCGGCGTCGCGGCGGCGATCACTTTGCCGCCCGGTTCGGCCGGGCCGCCGCGCCAATCCGTCATCACCCCGCCCGCGCCTTCGACGATCGGGATCACCGGCACGACGTCGTACGGCTGCAGACAGCCTTCCACCACCAGATCGACGTGGCCCATCGCCAGCAAACAATACGAGTAGCAGTCGCCGCCGTAGCGCAGCATGCGAGAGGCGTCGGCCACCGCAAGAAACGCCTGGCGCTCGGTCCCGGGCGCCAGCGTGTCGGGATGGGTGCAATAGAGGATCGCTTCTTCGAGTCGGGTGGTCGACCGCGCCCGCAGCGCCAGATCTTGGCCGTCGCGCCGCAACCACGCGGCGCTGCGATCGCCAGCGAAGGTTTCTCCCAGATACGGCACGTGCACGACGCCTCCGAGTGCCCGCTCGCCGTCGTCGAGTCCGACCATGATGCCCCACAATGGACTGCCGCTGACGAAGGCCCGCGTACCGTCGATCGGATCGATCACCCAGCGCAAGGGTCCGTTGCCGCCGCCGTGGCCCGTCTCTTCACCGAAGACACGGTGCTCGGGGAATCGTTGCGCCAACTCTTCCAGCAGGAATGCCTCGACCTCGCGATCGGCGCGCGTGACCGGATCGAAGAGCGCCCCGCCGGCCTTGTTGATGACGTCGAGCGGCGTGCGGAACCAGCGCAGCGCCAAGGCGCCGGCGGCGGACATGAGATCGGCCACGGCATCGATTTGGACACGAATTTCGGAATGCGACATGCCTCCCCATAGCGGCATCCTCGGCCCTGCCTCAAGCCACTTGTTTCGCCATCATCGTGGCCCTAGGTTCGGACGATGACCCACGCCGACGGCGGCACGGCATCGACACGCGCCGCGCGGGGTTCGGGTGCCCCGTGCCGGATGCGAAGCGGCGACGATGCCGTGGCTCCGTATCTCGTCGACGCGGCACGGTTCCCGGGCGGACATTGCCCTGCCGTCGCCTTCCCCGCCGACGAGGCCCAGATCGCCGCTCTGCTTCGCCAGCACTCACGCATCCTATGTAGCGGCGCGCGTTCGTCGCTGACCGGCGGCGCGACGCCGCGTGGAGAGCTGGTCCTGTCGACCGACGCCATGCACCAGATCGTGGCCTGGGGCGTCGATTCGGTCACCCTGCAACCGGGTGTCGTCTTGCGTGACCTGCAGCATCAGGCCGCAACGCGCAGCTTGCGCTTTCCAGCCGCGCCGACCCACGACGGCGCCACCATCGGCGGCATGGTCACCACCAACGCCGCCGGCGCCGCGACCTTCAAGTATGGATCGACCCGCCCCTGGGTGCGTGGACTGTCCATCGTCTTGGCCGACGGGGACGTCCTCGACTTGCGGCGCGGCAGACATTTCTTCGGTGCCGACGACACCTTCGTCCTGCACCGCATCGACGGCACCACGACACGCCTCGTCCGACCGGCCATTCGCATGCCGGACGTCGCCAAGCTGTCGGCGGGATACTTCTCGGCGCCGGGCATGGATCTCATCGACCTATTCATCGGGTCGGAAGGAACCCTGGGAGTGATCAGTGCCATCGAACTAGGCTTGGTCGCCACTACCGGCGGAGGATGCCTCGCCTGCGTCTTTCCGGAAGACGAAGCGCGTGCCCTGACCGTCGTCGATGAACTGCGGGAGGCGGCGCTGCGAACGCGCTCATCGGGGGACGGCGGCGGACTCGACGTCGCCGCCATCGAGTACCTCGACGAACGGAGCATGGACATCGTGCGCCAAGACGCCGTCGCTGCCCGCCTGGGCATGCCGATGCCGGATACGGCACGCACCGCGCTGCTGCTGCAACTGGAGTGGGCGGAAGCTGCGAACGGCGAGGCCGCACTCGACGCACTGGCGCGGCTGTTGGAGCGACACGGTTTGCAGGACACGACCCTGCTGATACCCGCCGACGACCCACGCCGGCGTGCCGCCTGGTTCGGCTTGCGCGAGTCGGTGCCCGAAGGCGTCAACCGGCGCATTGCCGTGGCACAACGCACCGTCGCCCCGAGCATCAGCAAAGCCGCGGCCGACCTCATCGTGCCGTCGGCGCGGCTCGCGGAATCGCTCGCGCGCTTCCGACGATTGGCCATCGAGGCGCGGTTGGATGTGGCGATTTGGGGGCACGTGTCGGACGGCAACGTACACGTCAACCTCCTGCCGCGCACGGCAGACGAGGCACGACGGGCCGGCGCAGTCTTGCTCGCGATGGGCCAGACGGCCATCGAGCTCGGCGGGGCGCCGATGGCCGAGCACGGTGTCGGCCGCAATCCGGTCAAACAGCAGCTTCTACACTGTTTGTACGGCGACGCCGGCATCGAGTCGATGCGCTCGCTGAAGCGAGCGCTCGACCCGAGCGACAAGCTGGCGCCAGGAGTGCTGTGGCCCGCATCCACTCCCGAGCGCTGACGGTGCCAGCGTCCAAGCACAACCGGATCATCGCGGTGGCGTCGAGGCTCACGGACTCGGTTATTGGCAACTGTCGTTGTCGTCCCCGTCGTCGAACAGATCGCAGTCTCGACTGAGGCTGTCCATTGCGTTGAACATGCGGCATGTTCGGCAGTCGACCCGTTGGACGATGCATGAAGCGAGATCGGGTGCTCCGAAACATTCTCCAGGGAACGTCGTGGCAAGCGCCATCCCCGCACAGTCTTCCGACACCGCGGCGGCGAGCTTTTCTTGAGCTTTCGCGATCTTTTCTTTCGGATCGCTTTCGATGGCATCGAAGCAACCGGCGAGATCCACGGCAGACAGGAAAGGACGTACCGAGTCTTTCAATCCATCGCGCTTGCAGGCAAGGAACGTTCGCGCATTCGCTTCCAGAACTCCCTGCGCGGTCTTGAGAACCGCCGCTTGGCACCTTGCCCCCTGCGAGTTCGTCTCCCTGCGGATGATCGCTGAACTGAGGAAGCCGCCGAAGAGGTCGGACGTCAAACCGATAGTCTCACCCACCGCCGCATCGTTGATCGCCGTGGTCGCGGCAAAGCCGAACGCCGGAGTCGCAGTGCAGAATTTGTCGGCGGTAGCGACGGTTTTCTCCTTTGCTTTGTTTACCTTGCCGAGCGAGTCAGCCGTGAGGCAGGCGAGTGCGTCTGGTTCGGAACCGTCCGCCGCGGCCTTGAGGCAAGCGGCATTCCGCTTGCCTTGCGCCTTCGCGACCCCGATTCCACGCTTGTTCAGCCCGTTGACGCATTTCTGACCATTCGCATCGAGCACCGTTTCGAGCTGACACCCCGCGGAGCAGCCGTCAGCCCCCGTGAGGTTGCCGTCATCGCAGCTCTCGCCGCTGCCGGCATCGATCCTGCCGTTACCGCAGAAGGGATAGGTCGATCGAACCAGCTCGCGGTAGACCAACGTCGGGTTCGACACGTACTTCTGCCGCGATACAACCGCCCAAGAGATGCAATTGCTGGCAACGAATGGAAGGATCGGGATAAGCCCGTTTACCCAAAGGAATCTGTACGTGAGGTCATCCTGGTTGGTGAATCCGACGTCTAAGTGCGCAAACATTCGTTCGGCCCCGTCGGAACTCCAGTGATCCGCTCCGGTGGGATGCGTCCGCGAGAAGAACACCCCGTCGTCAGCGAGGCCGTCCACCACGAGGATCACCTGCTTCACCTTGCGGTCCGCCGCGGTCTGCAGAAGATCAGCCGAACCCAGAGGTTCAGGCGATGCTAGGCTATCGATGACCGAAGCGGAGATGTCAGCGACGATCCGGAAAATCTCGCAGCGCTTGCCGAGGCGGCCCTCGGCGTCCAGTTCGGGGCAGTAGCTGGACATCAGCCCAGACCTTCCCATGGCTGGGATCCCGAGGAGATTTCCCTCTTCGTCCCAATAGATCACAGAGCCGTCCTCGTCTATGTTGTAGCCGCGATACTTAGCCTCTAGGCCTGTGTTGTTCGGCATCTCGTACCACCCGGCGGCTGTGGAATCGCGGGGATCCGCGTGCCCGCGGGCCACCGAGTAGGTGCCCCCGGTGGCCGCTGTCGTCAGGCTGGCGAGGGAGTTTGGGTCGAGCGGATCAAGCGCTTCAACAAGATCTTCGCTCGGCACGTAGGGGGAGGCGATGGGGCTGGAGTAGGGCAGTCGGGCGTGGACGATGATGACCTTCTGCTCACCGGGGGCTGGATCGGCACAGGCAAAGCTCCCGTCGAGGGAGGAGTCGTAAATCACCGCGCCAACCCCGCTAGGCATTACCCAAGCGACCACCAAAGCGCTCGCCACCAGCATCCATGTCTTGGCACCGTTCACGCGTGTCATCGAAACCCTTCCCTCGTTTTCCAAGCGCCTGCCGGCGCTGCTTGATCCATCGTCGTCGGATTTCCCGCCTGCTCTTCAGAATGAACGCAAGCTCGGTGCCAAGTCGGTCGCGGCGAGCCGCCGCGTGCTGGGAGCCTCGTGCCGTGTTGCAAGTGTTCGATGCACGCGACACCACTGTTCACAACTTCGTACAGTGAACTCTAGCGTCGAGGCGCGGCGGCGCAGCGGATGACGAGCCGCAACGTTACGTCATCGCGAACGTCGTGGGTAAAGCGGCAAAGAGGAATTGCTGGAGATGCACGCGGGCACGGACCAGTACCTGAGCGAGTTCGCCAAACGCTACTCCGGGCAGGGACTTGTCGGCGGACAAGTGCGCGGAGAGGCCGGAGACCACAACAAAGTCTTCACGCTGGAGGGAAGCCAGCAGGCCGAAGCAGGGAACAACGCATGATGGTGCAGCCAGGAAAGCAGAACAGGAGAACGGCCACCTGCCTACCTGCCGACCCGCAGCCCTCGGTTCCCTTGGCCGACGTTCGCCCCGTGGGACTCAGGGCACATCACAGAGCCTCGCACCCCCATGCATCCCGCCGGCGCCACAACGGGGTTGCGAGCCGCCCCATGAGAGCTGCGTCGAAGGTCGCACGACACTCCAGGACGGCGCAGGAGCGGCAACCTCAGACGGTGAGGCCGCCGTCGATGGCGACGATCGAGCCGGTCATGTAACGACCCTCGTCCGAGGCGACGAAAGCGACCAGTGCAGCGACTTCGGCGGGGTCGCTCATGCCCAGCGGCGTGCGCATCTTGGCGAACTTCGCCGGCTCGACCCCCTGCGGCATGTTCTGAAACGACGATAGCAGCGGTGTCATCATGCCGCCCGGCGCGACCGCGTTCACGCGAATGCCGCGGCCGAGGTATTCGTCGGCCAACGCCTTGGTCAGCTGCACCACGCCGCCCTTCGACGCGCAATAGGCCGCACTGTACGGCAAGCCCATCAGGCCGGCGTTGGACGCGATGTTGACGATGTTGCCGCCGCCGTCGAGCATGCGCTTGAGCGCGGCTTGGCACATGAGGAACGTGCCCGTGAGGTTGACGGCGATGATGCGCGACCAATCCTCGAAGGCCATCTCGTGCGCATGGGCGAAGCGCCCGAGTCCGGCGGAATTGACCAAGACCTCGGGACGGCCGAGTTCGGCGGTGGCCGCCGCGACCGCGTCTTCGACGGAAACCGGCTGCGCCACGTCGGCGGCGTAGGCCTTGGCGACACCACCCGCTTGGGCGATCTGCGCGACGGTTTCCTCGGCTGCCGCGATCGCCAGATCGATGCACGCCACCCGTGCCCCCTCGGCGGCCAGGCGCGTCGCCGTCGCCCGCCCGAGCCCGGAACCCGCACCCGTCACCATCGCCATCTTGCCGTTGAAACGTTGCATGGCGTTGGTCCCTAGCGCGACCCGAGCGCGCAAACAACAGGCGAAAGACGCGCGGCACTATGCTACCCGGAGCCCAGCCATGAGCCGTTCCGACCTGCGACTCGATCGCGACAACCAATGCCTGCTACGGGCCGGCGCGCGTATTCCGCTCACGCCCAAGGCCTTCGCCGTGCTCGAAGAGTTGCGCAAATCCGCCGGCCGCTTGGTGATGAAGAACGAACTGCTCGAGTCCGTCTGGCCGGACACCTTCGTCGGCGATGCCGTGCTCACCGTGACCATCAAGCAATTGCGCGACCTGCTCGGCGACGATGCCCGCCACCCGCGCGTCATCGAGACCGTGCACCGACGCGGCTACCGACTCATCGCCGAACTCCCCCTGCTCGACGAACCGGTACGGCAAGCGCCCGCGGCGCCCGCCCTCGTCGAGCCCGCCCCGGCGCGGCTCGCCGGTCGCCACGACGCGCTCGCCCTGCTGCATCGCCATTGGCTCTTGGCGAACGAGGCGCGACGACAGCTCGTATTCGTCTCCGGCGAACCCGGCATCGGCAAGACCGCCGTCGCCGATGCCTTCACCGAGCAGATGCACGCCATCGCGTCGGGTGCCGTCATCGGGCGCGGCCAATGCCTGGAGGAATACGGCACGGCGGAAGCGTACCTACCGGTCCTCGAGGCATTGGAAGAGATCCTGCGAGCGGATGCCCAGGGCGTCTTCACCCAACAACTGCGCCGCAGCGCCCCGACCTGGTTCGCCCAGTTTCCGTGGCTGCTCACCGACGACGATGCGGCACGCATGCAACGCGAGCTGCAGGGCGCGACCCGCGAGCGCATGCTGCGCGAACTGGCGACGACCCTCGAACTCGTCGCCGCACGTACCCCCATCGTGCTCGTACTCGAAGACCTGCATTGGTGCGACCCGTCGACGGTGAGCCTGTTGACCTTTCTCGCCCAGCGGCGGCAACCGGCGCGCCTGCTCGTCATCGCCACCTATCGGCCGGTCGACCTCATCGTCGGTGGACACCCACTCAAGGAAGCCAAGCAGCGGCTCCAAGTGGCACGGCAGTGCACCGAGATCGCCCTCGACCATCTCGACGTCGGCGCCGTCGGCGAGATCGTGCGGCAACGGCTGGATGGAGGCGCGGACGACGAGACGGTCGACCTGCTCCTGCGTCACAGCAACGGCAACCCGCTCTTTCTGCACAACCTGCTCGACCACCTCAGCGAGTTTCAGCTGCTGCAACGGCGCGACGGCCTTTGGCACGCCCCGCCCGACGTCGTGCGCGACCAGGTTCCCGCCGGCCTCCGGCAGGTGATCGAGCACGGCCTCGAACGCTTGGCTCCGGAGGAACTCCAGGTCCTCGAGGCCGCCAGCGTCGCCGGCTTCGAGTTCGCCACCGATGCCGCCGCCGCGGGCGGCGCGGCGACGGCCGCCGACGTCGCCGACATCTGCGAACGACTGGCGCGGCGCGGCGACTTGCTGCGGCAAGCGGGCACACGCTTCGCGGACGATGCCCGCGTCTCCGGCGTCTATGCCTTCGTCCACGCGCTGATCCAGAACGTCCTCTACCAACGCATCGCTCCGGCCCGCCGCGTCGACATGCATCGTCGCCTGGCCGTTTGGGGCGAAGCGAACGGCGCCGGCGTCGGCGAGTTGGCGCACCACTATGCGCAAGCCGGACCGGGTGAGATGGCGCACAAAGCCATCGCCTTCGCGCGCCAGGCGGCGCAACGCGCGCGGGCCGTCTTCGCCTACGACGAGGCGGCGCATCACTACGAAGCCGCCCTCGCCGCGGCGGACAAGGTACACCCACCGCAGCCTCGGCTGCGGGCCGAACTGCTCGTCGAGCTCGGCACCGCGCAACAGCGCGCCGGCCGTGTCGTCACCGCCGAGGCGAGCTTCCTCGCGGCGGTCGACATCGCTCGCGCCTGCGACGACCCCGCGTCGTTCGCCCGCGCGGCGATGGGCGTCGGCTACGGGTACCAACGCCTCGGTCGCCAGGAACAGCAGTTGCGCCGCCTGCTGGAGGAGTCTCTCCAGCGCCTACCCGAAGGCGACCACCCGCTGCGTGCTCTCGCGATGTCGCACCTCGAGTATTGCGTCGCCGGCGACCCGGAGCACCTACGACGACACCCGACGATGGCCACCGATGCCGAGGCGATGGCGCGCCGACTCGACGACATCGACGTCACCCCCGAAGTGATGATGCACCTACGCTGGGTCTTTCGCGGCCCGCGCGATCGCTCCGGATGGAGTGAAGACGTCGCCACCATCGACCGAGTCCTCGCGCGCACCCATTCGATGGAGCAGGTCCTCGTCATGCGCTGCTTGAAGATCGATGCCCTGCTGGAACTCGGCGACGCCGAGGCGGCGCGCGCCGCGCTCGACGACTTCATCCTCGCCACCGACGAGGCGCGCCTGCCCTGGTTCGTTTGGCTCGCGGCCGGCTTCGACCACAAGCTCACTCTGCTGCGCGGCGATTTCGACGCCGCCGAGAGGTTGGCGCAGGTGACCCTCGACGCCGGCCGGGCCACCGAGCATCCCAACGTCAACGTGCTGTTCGCCGGCCAGACGGCCCTGCGCATCGTCATGCAGGGACGCCTGCACGAACTCGAACCGGTGGTGCGCGCCGGCCTCGACGACAACCCCAACGTCCACACCTGGCGCGCCGTGCTGGCGTTCCTGGCCGCCGAACTCGGCCAACTCGACGAAGCGCGCCGGCATTTCGCACCGATCGTCGCCGACCTCGAACGACTGCCGCACGACACGGCGTGGTTCGTCATGATGAGCTTCGTCTGCGTCGCGTGCCACCGACTCGGCGATCGCCCAGCGGCCGCGAAGATCCAAGCGATCCTGGGCTCGTGTGACGGCGGCTTCAACGGCTTCAGCGGGTGTCTCATCTGCGCCGGGCACATCGGGCGTTACCGTGCCCTGTTGGCGGCGACGCTCGACGACCGAGAAGCCGCGACGCACCATTTCGACATGGCGCTGCAACGCAACCAAGAGTTGGGGGCGCTGCCTTGGGTCGCCTTGACCGCCCACGACTACGCCGGCTTCTTGGAGCAAGAGCGCGGTCGCGGCGCCAAGGCGAAGGCCGCGCGCCTGCATCAACAGGCCGCCGAACTGGCGCGAAGCCTCGGCATGACGGCCTGGCTCGACCTCTGGAATCGGTGATCCGGCTAGCTTCAGAGAAAGACGCGAAAGACGCTACCGCGCTCGCCGGTCTCGAACTCCACCCTTCCACCGCGGGTCTCGGCCACCGCTTGGACGATGGCCAAACCCAACCCCGTGCCGCCGCGATCGCGCTCGGTGGTGAAGAACCGCTCGAAGATCCGGCGGCGATTGCCCTCGCTGATACCCGGCCCGTAGTCGCGCACTTCGATGCCTAGCCCCTCGCCGGCGCGCCACACACGCACGTCGATCGGCTCACCGCCACCGTGGCGCAGGCCGTTGTCGACGAGGTTGCGCACCGCACTGTCGAGGTGATCGGGAGGAATCACCAGCGCCCCGAGCTGGCCCTCCAGCTGCAAGCGCACGCGCTCGCCGCAGGAAGCGGCGAGCGCCTCGAAGAAGCGCCGGACGTCGACCTCCTCGGCTTGTTCGGGCGCGCTCTGGATGCGCGCCAACTCGAGCAGGCGATTCACCAAGCGATGCATGCGCTGGGTCGCCGCGGCGATGTTGGCGTAGAAGCGCCGCCGCTGCTCGGCCGACATCGTCTCACCTTCGTCCTGCAGCAGCTCGACCGCGCCGCGAATACTGGTGATCGGGCTCTTCAGTTCGTGACTGACCGCAGCGGCGAAGTTGGCGATGTACTCGGCGCGATCGGTCAGCAGCTCGGTCATGCGGTTCACCGAGGCGCTGAGGGCCCCCAACTCGGACGGCGCCAACAAGGCGACGGGGATCACCGGCGGCGGCTCACCGCGCGCCACGGCCTGCGCCGCTTGCGTCACCTTGCGCACCGGCCGCGAGATCGCCCACGTCAGAAAGCCGGTGATCGCCAGCATCAACGCGATGCAGGCAAAGGCGGCGAAGAGGACGATGCGGCGGTGCTCGAGGACGGCTTCGAGAGGCCCGCCGCTACGTTGTGAGGCGTGCACGACACCGACGATCGCGCCGTCGAGATGCACGGGGAATGCCGTCGACACCCGTACGGCACCGGAGCGTCCGATGTCGGACGCTGTGAAGGACCGCGGGATGGCGCGCTCGCGCGCTCGCGCCGCATACCTTCCGGCCAGCGCCTCGCGCACCTCTTCGAGATGGTCGAGGCAGGTGCCGACCCGAGGGCCGGCCGTCGCCAGGATGCAGCCTGCCGGGTCGAGCACATACATCGCCGTGGCACCGCGCGACCGCACCCGGTACAGCAAGACGTCCATGCGCGCCGCCGCTCGCCAAGCCGGCGTGTCCTGCGGTTCGACCCGCTTCGAGGAGGCCACCGGCGCGGGCAAGACGTCGTAGCGCCCGACCAGGCGCGGCTCGACGGGCGCGCGACGCACGCGTTCCGGCGGCGGCGAGCCGAGATCGAGTTCGCGCCGCAACTCCTGCAGCCAAGCCTCCGCCACCAGCGTCGACTCGGCGATGAGACGCTCCTCGGTGACCCGCACCAAGTGGCGATCCCACAGGCGCAGGAAGATGAGCCCGAACAGCGGCACCAACAACAAGAAGGCATTGGCGATGAGCAGCCAGTACTTGATGCTGAGGGCCCGCTTCATTCGAGCAACCGGTAACCGACGCCGTAGACCGTTTCGATCAAGTCGACACCCGCTTGGGTGAACTTCTTGCGCAAGCGCCGGATGTGGCTGTCGATGGTGCGATCGGTGATGGCGTGTCCGGCACCCCACACCTGCTCGACCAAGTCGGCGCGCGAGTAGACGCGGTCGTGGCCACCCATGAGGGTTTGCAGCAGGGCGAACTCGGTGACCGTCAAGACGATCTCCTGGCCGTCCCAGAAGCAGCGGTAGCGCTCGACGTCGAGCGTCAGACGCCCGCGCGTCAACGGGCCGCGCGGCTCGCCGGCGACGGGCAAGGCGCCGGAGCGGCGCAACAGCGCTTTGACGCGGGCGACGAGTTCGCGCGGGCTGAAGGGCTTGATGATGTAGTCGTCGGCGCCGATCTCGAGGCCGAGGATGCGGTCGAGCTCGTCGTCGCGGCTACTGAGGAAGACGATGGGGATGCTGCTGCTCTGGCGCAGATGGCGGCAGACGTCGAGGCCGTCGAGTTCGGGCATGACGATGTCGAGCACGGCGACGTCGGGGGCTTCGCGTTCGCAGGCTTCGATGGCGGAGCGACCGTCGGCGCATTCGACGACGCGGTGGCCGGCGCTTTCGAGGGCGAAGCGCACGACCTCGCGAATGTGTCCGTCGTCGTCGGCGACCAAGATCGTAGCCATGCGTTGCGCCTCTCGTCGGCGTGGAATATAGCCGAAGCTCGATTGTTCCCGAACCCACCAGGCGTCGTTGCACCAGTTTTGCACATCTTTTTGCCGACATTGACGCTGGGCTCGGCGTTGAGCCCTGCTATCGATCTGGTGTTAATGGTTCAAAGGAAACGGAGTCTCCTATGAAGAGCAGCCGCAGCCTCCCCGCCACGGCCGATGTGCTCCCCGCCAGCGACGCCGATGATCTCGCCGCCGACTGGCCCCTGCTTGCGAGCCTGCGCGGGCCGGCCGACCTCGAGCGGCTGCACCAACGCCAGTTCGTCGATCTGGCGCACGAGATCCGCTCCTTCTTGATCGACACGGTCAGCCGCACCGGCGGCCATCTCGGTGCCGGCCTCGGTGTAGTCGAGCTCACTCTCGCGCTGTTCGCCGAATTCGACTTCAACGACCGCGACAAATTGGTCTGGGACGTCGGCCACCAAGTTTACCCGCACAAGGTCCTCACCGGCCGCGCCCGCCAGTTCCCGACGCTGCGCCAGTGGCACGGCATGTCCGGCTTCCCCGACCCGGCGGAGTCGCCGTTCGACACCGTCAAGACGGGCCACGGCGGCACCAGCATTTCGACGGCCATGGGCTACGCCCTGAGCTGGGCCCACCAGGCACGTGACGAGCGCCGGCACGCCATCGCCGTGATCGGCGACGGCTCGCTGCAGGAGGGGCAGGCATACGAAGCGCTCAACCACGCCGGCACCTTCGACAAGCTGCCGCTGGTGGTCGTGCTCAACGACAACGGCATCTCGATCAGCCCGAGCGTCGGGGCGTTGGATCGCATCCTGGCGCAGTTCCGCAACGGCGCACGCGATCGCGACGACATCCGCATGCGCGACTTCTTCGCCGAACTCGGCTTCTCCTACTTCGGCCCAATCGACGGACACGACATCGAGCGCCTGCGCATGACCTTCCGCACCGTGCGTCACTGGCGGCGTCCTGTACTCGTGCATGTAGTGACCAAGAAGGGCAAGGGCTACCGCGACGACGTGCCCGAGCGCACGGGTTACCACGCGCACGGCGGCAACGGACCGAAGAAAGTGGTGCCGCCGGAGTTTCCGCAGCAGGGTGGCGAGACGTTTTCGCAGGCCTTTACCGAGCAGGCCATCAGCATGGCGGAGGTCGACCCCAAGGTGCATGTGATCACCGCGGCGATGCTCGAAGGCACGGGCCTGGTACCATTCCAGGAGCGTTTCCCTGATCGCTGCCACGACGCCGGCATGGCCGAACAACACGCGGTGGGCTTGGCCGCGGCGATGGCGTTGGCCGGCGACAAGCCGATCTGCGCCATCTACTCGACCTTCCTGCAGCGCGCCTACGATCAGATGTTCCAAGAGGTCGCGTTGCAGAAGGCGAAGGTGCTGTTCTGCATGGACCGCGGCGGCTTGGTTGGCTCGGACGGGGCGACGCACCACGGCATCTTCGACATCGCCTATCTGCGCGTACTGCCGAACTTCGCCCTGCTGGCGCCGCGCGACACGACCGAGCTGCGGCAAATGATGCAGCTGTTCGGGACCTGGGACGGTCCGCTGGCGATCCGTTTTCCGCGCGGCGCCGGGCCGCGGCCGGAAGCGCAGCTGCCGGTGCGCGACCTACCGGTAGGCAAGGGCGAAGAGTTGGCCGACGGCGATGCCGGCGTCCTCGTCGGCTACGGCACGATGGCCTATCTCGCGCTGGAACTGCGGCGGCGGATCGAAGACAAGACGGGCAAGCGGCTGGCGGTGATCAACGCCCGTTGCGCCAAGCCGCTCGACGCGGAGCTGATCGGGCGCCATTGGCGCGAGCAACCGTTGGTGGTGACGCTCGAGGATCATGTCGTTGCGGGCGGTTTCGGCGCAGCGGTGGCGGAACTCGGTCTCAGCGGCAAGCTCGGCCGGGTCGACCTCAACCGCCTGGCCATCTTCGGCCTGCCCGACCGATTCATCGACCACGGCGAGCGCATCGAACAACTCACCGCCGCCGGCCTCGACGCCGACGGCCTGGAGCGCCAGATCCTCGCCCGCATCGGCTAGTCGCGTTCTCGCGAGGGATCTCGCGAGACACCCACCCCACCGAGGGGCAAACGACACGGGACACCCACCAAGCGGGAAGAGACACGGGACAGCCACTGCCCGACGCGAGCGAAACGGTTGTCGCGGGGTTATCGCGGGACACCCACCCGATCCCCCATCCCGCGGGACCATCCCGCAGCATCCGCAGCATCCAGCATCCCCACAGAGCGTCCCCACGGGACACCACCCTCGCCGAGGTTACCGAGGGTTATCAAGCAACACGGGACACCCACCCCTGTGCCGCGATCCCGGGCACGGGCACCGAGCAAACGAAACAGAACGAAACAGGACACCCACCGCGCGGCGACTACGAACAGGAGCAAGGGAATCACGAGAGAAAGACACCCACTCTAATTGCGCCTATGCCTCGGCATCCAGCGCTTCCCCGTTTATGGCCCACATGTTCCCGACGAACGCCGGCTCGTCGTGGCATGCGAGCATTCCGGCATTATCGTCCCTCGATCAACGTGATGTAGCGACGGGCCTTGATCTGTTTGCGACACGGCCCGATCGACGACCCAGGCCGGCAGCGGAGACTTCGGCTAGGCGGAGCGCGCCAGGTAGAGCCTACTTGCC